>NZ_JBXAMR010000026.1:0-502 GCF_058800845.1 Variovorax sp. GW822-FHT04E09 | reverse complement strand
CTTCCGCTGACCGCAGCGCCCTGTGGGCCGAGCTGAGCCAGACGGCGCGGCTGTATCGCCTCGAAGCGCCGAGTGCTGCTTCATCGTCGTCGTCCGTCGCGCGAGAGAGCATCGACGCCTTGCGCGTGGAGGGCTGGGTGCAGCGCGAGGCGGTGTCGCAGCTGTTCGAGCTGCGCATCGTGTGCCTGAGCCTGCGCGCGGACCTGGCGCTTTCATCGCTGATCGACCAGCCCCTGACGCTGGTCACCGTGCTGGCCGACGGCGCCGTGGGCCGACGCACCGGGTTGATTCGCGCCGTCGAGTCGCTCGGCTCCGATGGCGGCTTGGCCCGCTACCGCCTGACGCTCGTGCCCTGGCTCTGGCTGGCCACCCAGCAGGGGCGCAGCCAAGTCTTCCAGCAACGCAGCGTTGCCGACATCATCGAGCGCGTGCTCGCCCCGTACGCCGAAGCCGGCAACTGGGCCTTCTCTTCCGAAGTGAACAGCTTCCTGGCCGACGCCCC
>NZ_JBXAMR010000025.1:0-535 GCF_058800845.1 Variovorax sp. GW822-FHT04E09 | reverse complement strand
CCGGCGGCGGACTCACTTTCTTTTGCTTCGCCAAAAGAAAGTAAGCAAAGAAAAGGCGACCCCACTGTCTGCGACCCCTTCGCTTCGCTACGGGGCAACCTGCGGTGCTCACGTTTCGCGGGGTCTCGCAGAACTCGCTTCGCTCAAACAGCTGCGAGCCCTGATCCGCGAAACGCTCCGCTCCTCGGCGCAGCCAGAGGGGAGGGGAGCTTCGGGCCGTCGCTTCGCTCGGCCATGCAATACCAACAGCCGAATTCAATGCCCGTGCGCGCGGCTTCGCCTGCGCGCGGCTCCTTGCCAACAGCAAGGGCAACGCCAACGGCAACGGCAACGGCAACGGCAACACCAACGCCAGCGCCAGCGCCAGCGCCAGCGCACCAACCAATCCCAGCCGCAGCAGGCGCAAAGCGCCTGCTGCGGCCCACTGGCCGAGCGAAGCGATGGCCCGTAGGTATCCAAACCCCTTCTGTATGCGCCGAGGAGCGCAGCGTTTCGCGGATCAGGGCTCGCCCTTGTTTGAGCGAAGCGAGTTTGG
>NZ_JBXAMR010000024.1:0-728 GCF_058800845.1 Variovorax sp. GW822-FHT04E09 | reverse complement strand
TCCATCACGATGATCGGGTCATTGCCACCCAGCTCCAGGATCTGGCGCTTGTAGGTGGCCTTGCCCGCGATGTACTTCCCGATGGGCACGCCGCCCGTGAAGGTGACGAGGTCGACGTCGGCATTGGTCAGCAACTCGTCGGCGATCTCCTTGGGGTCGCCCGTGAGCACCGACAGCATCTGCGGCGGCAGCCCTGCCTCGTACAGGATGTCGGCCAGCAGGAAGGCCGTGAGCGGCGTCTTCTCGCTGGGTTTCAGCACGATGCGGTTGTTGGTCGCAATGGCCGGTGCCACCTTGTGGATCACCTGGTTCAGCGGGTGGTTGAACGGCGTGATGGCGGTGATGGCGCCCAAGAGCGGCTCGCGCATCGTGTAGACCTTGCGGCTCTTGCCGTGGTGCGTGAGGTCGCAGGAGAACACCTGGCCGTCGTCCACCAGCGCCTGGTTGGCGGCGAACAGCAGCACGTCGGAGGCGCGGCCCACTTCGTACAGCGAGTCCTTGCGCGAAAGGCCTGATTCGAGCGTGATGGTGCGCGACATTTCATCGAGGCGCGAGGCGATGATCTCGCCGGCGCGCATGAGGATCTTGTAGCGCTCGTAGCGCGTGAGCGTGGGCTTGTAGTCGCGGGCGATGCGCAGGGCATTGCGCACGTCGTCCAGCGTGGCCTTGGGCACGGTGGCGATCACCTCGCCGGTGTACGGGTAGGTGACCTCGATGGTGCGGTCGCG
>NZ_JBXAMR010000023.1:0-776 GCF_058800845.1 Variovorax sp. GW822-FHT04E09 | reverse complement strand
CGCGTGCTCGCCCCGTACGCCGAAGCCGGCAACTGGGCCTTCTCTTCCGAAGTGAACAGCTTCCTGGCCGACGCCCCCGTTCGCACCTACTGCACCCAGTACCGCGAGAGCGACTACGACTTCTTCTCGCGCCTGCTGGCCGAAGAAGGCCTGGCCTGGCGCATCGAAGAAGACGCCCAGGCCCCGACGGGCCACAAGCTCGTGATCTTCTCGTCCAACGACACCCAGACCGCCGATGCAGGCTCGCCCGTTCGCTTTCACCGCAAGAGCTCGCAGGAGCGCAGCGACGCCGTGCAAGCGCTGGTGCGCCGCATGCGCCAGTCGGTCGCACAGGTGCACCTGAGCGCCTGGAACGTCGACGGCAAGCGCCAGCTCACGGGCAGCGCCCCGGCGCGCTTTCCGGTCGGAGGCAAGAACGCCCCGCGGCTGGAGTACGACGACGTGCTCGGCCTGAACGACCGCAGCCGCGGCTGGGACACGAACCGCACCGTCGAGCGCTACGCGGCATTGATGATGGAAGCGGCCGAATGCCGCGCCGACCTGATGCTGGGCCACAGCACCGTGCGCACCTTGCGCGCGGGCACGCGCCTCGAGATCGACGACGCGCCTGCACTGGGTTTGCAGGCCAGGCCCGCACTGCTGCTGGACACCGTCGAACACGTGGGCATCAACAACCTGCCCAAGGACACGGCGGCGTCGATTGCGGCGCAGCTGGGCGCGCTGACGGAACACCTCGTGTTCGACCAGCCCTGCGCCCCTGTGACGGCCGAGGCCGA
>NZ_JBXAMR010000022.1:0-1117 GCF_058800845.1 Variovorax sp. GW822-FHT04E09 | reverse complement strand
ACGCTGACGGCGGCGATCGCCACCGTGCTGTCGGCCAAGTTCGGCGGCGAAGCCAAGGCTTACGACCAGATCGACGCAGCGCCTGAAGAAAAGGCCCGCGGCATCACGATCAACACCGCGCACGTCGAGTACGAAACGGCGAACCGCCACTACGCACACGTGGACTGCCCCGGCCACGCCGACTACGTGAAGAACATGATCACCGGCGCCGCCCAGATGGACGGCGCCATCCTGGTGTGCTCGGCCGCTGACGGCCCGATGCCCCAGACCCGTGAACACATCCTGCTGGCTCGCCAGGTGGGCGTGGGCTACATCATCGTGTTCCTGAACAAGTGCGACATGGTCGACGACAAGGAACTGCTCGAGCTGGTCGAAATGGAAGTTCGCGAACTCCTCGACAAGTACGAATTCCCCGGCGACGACACCCCCATCATCCACGGCTCGGCCAAGCTCGCCCTGGAAGGCGACAAGGGTGACCTGGGCGAAGGCGCCATCATGAAGCTGGCAGAAGCCCTGGACACGTACATCCCCACGCCCGAGCGCGCTGTGGACGGCACGTTCCTGATGCCCGTGGAAGACGTGTTCTCGATCTCGGGTCGCGGCACCGTGGTGACCGGCGCCGTCGAGCGCGGCGTGATCAAGGTCGGCGAAGAAATCGAAATCGTCGGTATCCGCCCCACCGTCAAGACCACCTGCACCGGCGTGGAAATGTTCCGCAAGCTGCTGGACCAGGGTCAAGCTGGCGACAACGTCGGCGTGCTGCTGCGCGGCACGAAGCGCGAAGAAGTCGAACGCGGCCAAGTGCTGTGCAAGCCCGGCTCGATCAAGCCGCACGTGCACTTCACCGCCGAGGTGTATGTCCTGTCCAAGGACGAAGGCGGCCGTCACACGCCGTTCTTCAACAACTACCGTCCGCAGTTCTACTTCCGCACGACGGACGTGACCGGCGCGATCGAGCTGCCCGCGGACAAGGAAATGGTCATGCCCGGCGACAACGTCAGCATCACCGTGAAGCTGATCAACCCGATCGCGATGGAAGAAGGCCTGCGCTTCGCCATCCGTGAAGGCGGCCGTACCGTGGGTTCGGGCGTCGTGGCCAAGATCCTCGACATCTAAG
>NZ_JBXAMR010000021.1:0-1274 GCF_058800845.1 Variovorax sp. GW822-FHT04E09 | reverse complement strand
CGGTAAGCACCGCCTGGTGCTCTCGGACGCCATGGGCGCCTATGCGGCTGGCGATCCGCTGTACGAGCATGTGGAATACCACGCCCCGGGCTGGAAGATCGATGCCGAGTACATCCACAGCTTCGTTCCCCAGCACCAGCTCACCAGCGGGAAGTACGCCACCCGGGACTACGACTACACGCGACCCAGGGCGGATCTGAGTGTTTCTCGAGCTGACCCACGCCCCACAGGGCAGGCCGAGGGCGAGGTCTACCAGTGGCATGCCTCGGGAGCGGGAGGCAGTCACTACGCCCAGCCCAATGCGGGTGCAGATGCAAGCGCCGATCCTCACGGCCAAGGCCGCCTGCTGTCTCTGCTGCGCATGCAGGCACTGCGCACCCACGGCGCCCGGGTCCAGGCCAGCGGCAACCTGCGGGGCATGGTGCCCGGATGCACCTTCCAGCTGAAGAAACACCCGAGGGAGTCGGCCAACGCCGAGTACCTGATCCTGGACACCCGCTTGCTCATCGAGGACGTGGCTGAAGACAGCCAGAACCGAGAAGCCACTGTCGACCGCAAGCAGCAATGGCGCGTACAGGTGGACTTCACGGCCCACCCGGTCACAGAGCCCCTGCGGCCCGAGCCGACCCAGCCCAAGCCCGCCATGGTCGGCCCGCAGGTGGCGCTGGTGGTGGGCCCCGAGGGCCAGAACCTGTGGACGGACGAGCTGGGGCGCATCAAGGTGCAGTTCCCCTGGGATCGGCTGGGGCAGAAGAACCAGCACAGCAGCTGCTGGGTGCGGGTGAGCTCGCCCTGGGCGGGCAACCAGCTCGGGGGCATCCAGATCCCGCGCATCGGGCAGGAAGTCATCGTGAGCTTCATCGCGGGAGACGCGGACCTGCCCATCTGCATGGGAAGAGTCCACAACCAGGTGAACCTGCCGCCGTGGCAACTCCCTGGTCAGAGCGCATTGAGCGGGTTCAGGAGCCGGGAGCTGACCGAGGGCGGAGGCAACAGTGCGGCGGGCCGGTCGAACCATCTGATCCTGGATGACACCGCCGAAAAAATCCAGGCGCAGCTCAAGAGCGATCACCAGAGTTCCAGCCTGAGTCTGGGGGCGATCACGCGCATCGAGGACAACGCGGGCAGAAAAGACCCCAGGGGCGAGGGCTTCGAGCTGCGCACTGACGCCCATGGCGTATTGAGAGCGCAGGACGGCATGCTCATCACCACCGAAGCAAGGGGCAACGCGGCGAACCATGCCAAGGACATGGGAGAGACGGTTCAGCGACTAA
>NZ_JBXAMR010000020.1:0-2548 GCF_058800845.1 Variovorax sp. GW822-FHT04E09 | reverse complement strand
GGAAATCTCCTCGAGCGGCGGCACCGTCTGCGCACAGGCCTCGATGGCATGCGGGCAGCGCGTGCGGAACACGCAGCCCGAGGGCGGCGAGATCGGGCTGGGAATGTCGCCCTTCAAGGCGATGCGCTCGGTGGCCATCTCGGGATCGGGCTTCGGGCTCGCGGCCAGCAGCGCCTGGGTGTAGGGGTGCGAGGGGTTCGCGAACAGCTCCTCGGTGGTGGCCACTTCCATCACCTTGCCCAGGTACAGCACCACCACGCGGTCGCACAAATACTCGACCACATCGAGGTCGTGCGAGATGAAGAGCATGGTCAGCCCCAGCCGCTCGCGCAGGTCCGCCAGCAGATTGATGACCTGCGACTGGATCGACACATCGAGCGCCGAGAGCGGCTCGTCGGCCACGATGAACTCGGGCTCCACGGCCAGCGCGCGGGCCACGCCGATGCGCTGGCGCTGGCCGCCCGAGAACTCGTGCGGAAAGCGGCTGGCGTGCTCGGGGCGCAGGCCCACGGTCTCCAGCAGCTCGGCGATGCGCTTGTCGCGCGCGGCTGCGCCCTTGTGCAGGCCGTGCGTGGACAGCGCCTCGCCCAGGATGGCGCTGATGCGCATCTTCGGGTTCAGGCTGGCGTACGGGTCCTGGAAGATGATCTGCAGCTTGCTGCGCAGCTTGCGCATGCGCTCGCCGGAGAGGCCGCCGATGTCGTCGCCGCGGTACAGCACCTGGCCCTCGGTGCGCTCGACCAGGCGCAGCACGGTGCGCCCGATGGTGCTCTTGCCCGAGCCCGATTCGCCGACCAGGCCCAGCGTCTCGCCGGGATGGATCGCGAAAGACACGTCGTCGACTGCGCGCACGGGGCGCTCGCTGCTGCCGAAGTATTTTTTAAGGCCGCGGACTTCGATGAGGGGAGAGAAAGAAGAAACAGCGGTCATGCGACCCTCGCGAGTTGGGCATCGGGCTGCACGCGCACGCAGCGCGCCTGGCGGTCTTGCCGGATGTCGATCAGCGGCGGCATCGCGTCCTTGCAGCTCGCCAGCGCCTGGTCGCAGCGCGGCTCGAAGGCGCAGCCCGGCGGCGGCGCCAATGGACTCGACACCTGCCCGCGGATCGCGAACAGCCGCTTGGGCTTGGGCTGGCCGGGCTGGCGCGCCTTGCCCGGCAGGCAGGCCAGCAGGCCCTGCGTGTACGGGTGCTCGGGCTGCGCGAAGAGCGGGCGCACCGGCGCGCGCTCGACCACACGGCCCGAGTACATGACGACCACGTCGTCGGCATGGTGCGCCACCACGCCCAGGTTGTGCGTGATGAACAGGATGCTCATGCCCGTCTCGGCCTGCAGCCGGCGCATCAGCTCCAGGATCTGCGCCTGGATGGTCACGTCCAGCGCCGTGGTGGGCTCGTCGGCAATCAGGAGCGTCGGGTCGCAGGCCATGGCCAGCGCAATCATCACCCGCTGGCGCATGCCGCCCGAGAGCTGGTGCGGGTACTCGTGGATGCGTTGGGCGGCGGCCGGAATCTCCACCAGCTCCAGCATGCGCAGCGCATGGGCCAAGGCCGCCTTGCGGTCCAGCCCCTTGTGCAGGCGTACGCTCTCGGCAATCTGCTCGCCGATGGTGAACACCGGGTTCAGGCTGGTCATCGGCTCCTGGAAGATCATCGACAGCTGGTTGCCGCGCAGCGAGCGCATCTCGCGTTCGCCGATCTGCAGCAGGTCGAGCGTCTTGCCTTCACGGGTAACGAAGGAAGCCGATCCGCTGACCCGTGCGTTGGCGGTCTTGGGCAAGAGGCGCATCAGCGTGAGGCTGGTGACCGACTTGCCCGAGCCCGATTCGCCGACCAGCGCGGTGGTCTTGCCGGGTTGAATGGCAAAGCTCACGTCGGCCACTGAACGGATCAATCCGTCTTCGGTGGGGAAGCTCGTGCTCAGGTTGGTGACCGTGAGGCGTGGGGTGGTGTTCGTCATCACGAGGTCTTCTTGAGCTTCGGATCGAGCAGGTCGCGCACGCCATCACCCAGCAACTGCAGCGACAGCGCCGTGAAGATGATCGCCAGGCCCGGGAACAGCACGACCCAGAAGGCCTGGTGCGCGTACTGCTGGCTGCCGGCGACCATGGTGCCCCAGGTGGGGATCTCGGGCGGCACGCCGACACCCAGGAACGACAGGCCGGCCTCGGCCAGGATCGCGTAGGCGAAGATGAACGACACCTGCACGAGGATCGGCGACATCAGGTTCGGCAGGATGTGACGCCACAGGATGCGCGAGGTGCGCACGCCCAAAGCGCGCACGGCCTCGACGAACAGCAGTTCGCGCACCACCAGCGTCGAGGCCCGCACCACGCGTGCGACACGCGGCGTGTACACCAGCACCAGCGCGAGCACGGTGTTCATCAAAGAAGGCCCGAGGATGGCCACCAGCGCGATGGCCAAGAGGATGTCGGGGAAGGACATCATGGCGTCGACCACGCGCATCAGCGGTGCGTCGAGGCGGCGGAAGAAGCCTGCCATCAAACCCAGCACGGTGCCGGCGATCACCGCGCCCAAGGCCGTGAGCGC
>NZ_JBXAMR010000019.1:0-2500 GCF_058800845.1 Variovorax sp. GW822-FHT04E09 | reverse complement strand
CAGCCATCATTTAAAGAAAGCGTAATAGCTCACTGATCGAGTCGTCCTGCGCGGAAGATGTAACGGGGCTAAGCCAGTTACCGAAGCTGCGGATTTGCAATTTATTGCAAGTGGTAGGAGAGCGTTCTGTAAGCCTGTGAAGGTGCGTTGTAAAGCGTGCTGGAGGTATCAGAAGTGCGAATGCTGACATGAGTAGCGTTAAAGGGGGTGAAAAGCCCCCTCGCCGTAAGCGCAAGGTTTTCTACGCAACGTTCATCGGCGTAGAGTGAGTCGGCCCCTAAGGCGAGGCAGAGATGCGTAGCTGATGGGAAACAGGTCAATATTCCTGTACCGATTGTTAGTGCGATGTGGGGACGGATCTTAATAGGTCATCCAGTTATTGGATTATTCTGGTTTAGTTGGATGTAGGCGTGCATTAGGCAAATCCGGTGCACATATACCGAGGCCAACGATCGAGCGGACTTGTCCGTGAAGTGACTGAACGAGGTTCCAGGAAAAGCCACTAAGCTTCAGCTAACAACGACCGTACCGCAAACCGACACTGGTGCGCGAGATGAGTATTCTAAGGCGCTTGAGAGAACTCAGGAGAAGGAACTCGGCAAATTGACACCGTAACTTCGGAAGAAGGTGTGCCCTATTAGTGTGTAGTGAACAACGAAGCATGAATGGGTTGCAAAAAATCGGTGGCTGCGACTGTTTATTAAAAACACAGCACTCTGCAAACACGAAAGTGGACGTATAGGGTGTGACGCCTGCCCGGTGCTGGAAGATTAAATGATGGGGTGCAAGCTCTTGATTGAAGTCCCAGTAAACGGCGGCCGTAACTATAACGGTCCTAAGGTAGCGAAATTCCTTGTCGGGTAAGTTCCGACCTGCACGAATGGCGTAACGATGGCCACACTGTCTCCTCCTGAGACTCAGCGAAGTTGAAATGTTTGTGATGATGCAATCTCCCCGCGGAAAGACGGAAAGACCCCATGAACCTTTACTGTAGCTTTGTATTGGACTTTGAACAGATCTGTGTAGGATAGGTGGGAGGCTTTGAAGCAGGGTCGCTAGATCTTGTGGAGCCAACGTTGAAATACCACCCTGGTGTGTTTGAGGTTCTAACCTAGGTCCATTATCTGGATCGGGGACAGTGCATGGTAGGCAGTTTGACTGGGGCGGTCTCCTCCCAAAGCGTAACGGAGGAGTTCGAAGGTACGCTAGTTACGGTCGGACATCGTGACGATAGTGCAATGGCATAAGCGTGCTTAACTGCGAGACTGACAAGTCGAGCAGATGCGAAAGCAGGACATAGTGATCCGGTGGTTCTGTATGGAAGGGCCATCGCTCAACGGATAAAAGGTACTCTGGGGATAACAGGCTGATACCGCCCAAGAGTTCATATCGACGGCGGTGTTTGGCACCTCGATGTCGGCTCATCTCATCCTGGGGCTGTAGCCGGTCCCAAGGGTATGGCTGTTCGCCATTTAAAGAGGTACGTGAGCTGGGTTTAAAACGTCGTGAGACAGTTTGGTCCCTATCTTCCGTGGGCGCTGCAGATTTGAGGAAGCCTGCTCCTAGTACGAGAGGACCGGAGTGGACACACCTCTGGTGTATCGGTTGTCACGCCAGTGGCATTGCCGAGTAGCTAAGTGTGGAAGAGATAACCGCTGAAAGCATCTAAGCGGGAAACTCGTTTCAAGATGAGATCTGCCGGGGCCTTGAGCCCCCTAAAGAGTCGTTCAAGACCAGGACGTTGATAGGTCAGGTGTGGAAGCGCAGTAATGCGTTAAGCTAACTGATACTAATTGCTCGTGCGGCTTGACCCTATAACTTTGATCAATCTGATCAAGGTGTTATGCCAAGTTGACGCATTCAAAATAATTCGCCAAAAGCTGATTCCAAACTCTATGAATTCGTTTGATTGATCGTGTGATCAGTCAGACAACCCTTTATGCCTGATGACCATAGCGAGTTGGTACCACTCCTTCCCATCCCGAACAGGACAGTGAAACGACTCAGCGCCGATGATAGTGCGGGTTCCCGTGTGAAAGTAGGTCATCGTCAGGCTCTTACAGCCCAGAAAACCCCAGTCAGAAATGGCTGGGGTTTTTTGCTTTGCGCAATGCAAAGACCAAACGCATAAAAAGCGCTGACTCGAAAGAATCAGCGCTTTTTTATTGGAGCAAACAACCGTCAATCAGGCGTTGCGAACTCCCAAAGCATCGGATTGCGCCGCACCGACCGAAATCAGCTCTGCCAACAAGTCTCCCGTCAGAGCCTCCAACGACTCATCGGCAAAGAATCGAGCCCGGATCAGCTCGAAATAGGGCGTTCCAGCAAGCCACGCATCCCACTCAGCGTGTGGCACCGCGTGCAGCTCCAGCAGCTTGAACTTCATCAGCACCTTCATCGCGTGACGCGCGTGCTTCACCGGGTCGCGCTGCAAGCCAGACAGTCGCTTGCGCGCCGTATGCAAGGCGCGCTCGACATCGGCGAAAACGCCGCCATGCCC
>NZ_JBXAMR010000018.1:0-11167 GCF_058800845.1 Variovorax sp. GW822-FHT04E09 | reverse complement strand
GCACTCGGCGCTTCGAGGCGATACAGCCGCGCCGTCTGGCTCAGCTCGGCCCACAGGGCGCTGCGGTCAGCGGAAGGTGACGACGAACGCGTGCGCACAGGCACGCTGCCGTGGTTGGACATGGAACTCCCCGAACTTATTTTTCTTCCCCGCGTTGCGCGGGGTGGCATGCGTCCGATTGTCGGAGTCCCGGTGGCCCGAGCGTAAGTACCTGAAAGTAGCACCCGGCGATGCAGGACGGCGCCTCAGTCCGGCAAATGCACGCCGCTGTCCCGGCGCCCTTCTTCCTCTGCCGCCACCAACCGCAGCCCGCCGCGCACGCGCGCCAGCGTCTCGTTCTCGCGCTGCGGCGCATACACGGCGTGGGCCGAGTGCGAGAACTCGGGCGCGCCCTCCACCAGCCGCAGCCGGCCGTCGGCCAGGAAGGGCCGCGCGACGCCGATGCGGAAGTAGCCCGCGCCGCCCACGGCAAGCAGGTAGGTGAGCGCCAGCGGCCCGAGCGAGATCGACACCGGCGCGTGGGCCAGCTCCGGAAACGCCGCCTCGTGATTGGCCGCGAAGGCCGGGCCCCAGTCGACCGACACGTAACGCGTGCGGTCGAGCCGGCCTTCGGGGTCGGTGGTGACCATCACCAGCCGCTCCTCGGCCAGCAATTCGGCCACGAGGCCGGGGCGCTGCGGCGGGTTGTAGAGCACGGCCAGGTCGAGCGCGCCGCCCTGCACGGCGTCGAGCAGGCGCTGCGCGCTGTCGACCTCGGCGCGCAGCGCGATCTCGGGGCAGACGCGGTGCATCCAGATCAGCCAGTCGGCCAGCAGCGGATGCCACAGGCTGGGCTCGCTGCCCACGCTCACGCCTTCTTCGATCCCCGGCGGCAGCGCCACATGCTGGCGTGCGCGCTCCCACACCTGCACCAGCGTGGTCGCGTGGGCCACGAAGCGCTCGCCCGAGGCGGTGAGCCGCGCGCCGGCCTTGTTGCGCACGAACAGGCGCCGTCCGAGCTGGTCTTCGAGCAGGCGGATGCGCGCGCTGACGGCGGTCTGCGTCAGGTGCAGCCGCTCGGCCGCGGCCACGAAGCTGCCGGTGGCCGCGACTTCGAGAAAGGTGCGGGCGAGGCCGATGTCCATCGGATTCATATTAGTTTTTTTGCACTCATTTGCAATAAACATTCATTGGCTTGGGGAGAAGCATCGGTTCACCATGAGCGCACGACTTCAGGAGCCCTGCCCCATGCGTCCCCTGCCGCCCATGCCCCACGCCGCCCCGCCCGACGATGCCGCTGCGCCCTTCGCCGACACGCCCGCCGCGCTGCGCGCGCAGGGGCTGCGTTTTCCCGAGCGGGTGGAGGTGTCCTCGCCGGTCTGCTACGCCGACGAGCTGGACGCGGCCTACCGCGAGGCCGGCGACCGCGACGACCTGCTGGCCGCGCTGAACGAACTGCTCGAAGCCGAGCGCGCCGGCGCACGCATCACGCTGCGCAGCGCCGCCGAGACCGACGACCCCGCGCTGCAGCGCCTGGTGACCGACATCCACCGCGACGAGGTGCGCTGGTGCGGCGTGCTGATCGACGCGATCCAGTCGCTGGCCGCCACGCCCAGCACGCGCACCGGTGCGTTCTACGAACGCGCGATGGCCGTGCCGGAACTGGGCGCGCGCCTGGCACTGCTCAACCGCGGCCAGGGCTGGGTGGTGCGCAAGCTGCAGGCGCTGCTGCCGCGCATCGTCGACGCGCACATCCACGGCGAGCTGACGGCCATGCTGGTGTCGCACCAGCAGAACATCGCGCGCGTCGATGCGCAGCAGGCACCCCAGGCATCACAGGCCCCGCGCGGGCCGCAGGAAGGAGCTTCATCATGAATGCACAGGACGTCATGACCTCGCCGGTCTTCACCGTCGCGCCGGACACGCCGGTGCGCGACATCAGCGCGCTGCTGCTGGCGCGCCACATCAGCGGCGTGCCGGTGCTCGACCAGGGCGAGGTGGTCGGCATCGTCAGCAAATCCGACCTGCTGCACCGCTACGAAGCCGAGCCCGGCGGCGCGCCGCCGCACCCGTGGTGGCAACGCTGGGTGCAGCGCACCGCACCGCCGCGCGAGTACGTGCGCGCGCACGCCCTGCGCGCGGCCGACCTCATGACGCGCGAGCCGGTGTCGATCGCCGAAGACCTCTCGCTGGCCCGCGTCGCGCAGCTGCTGACCGCCTACCGCATCCAGCGCCTGCCGGTGGTGCGCGGGCGCCGGCTGGTGGGCATCGTGACGAGCGGCGACCTGGTCAAGGCGCTGCTGCGGCAGGCCGAGGCCGACACCTCGAGCGCCGATGCGTGCGACGACGCGCAGATCCTGGCGCGTCTCGTGGCCGAACTGGAGCGGCAGACCTGGTGGAGCCGCGCGTGGTCGCATGTGTCGGTGGACAACGGCATCGTGATGTACCACGGCATGGTCGGCAACGAGGCCGAGCGCGACGCGGCACGCGTGGCGGCCGAGGGCATCGCGGGCGTGCGCGGCGTGGTCGACGAGCGGCTGTGCACGATCGAATGGCAGACGATGGTCTGAAGGGAAAAAAAAGAAAGTTGCAACACGGCGCGGGGGTGCGCCATCCAATGGGCAGAAGGAACTCACCGCATGCCGCCCACCGCCCTGCCCCTCGCTGCCGATGCCGATGCCGACGCGAACGCGTCCGACGCCGAACTGGCCGCACGCGCCGCGCAGGGCGACACGCAGGCCTTCGCGCGCATCATGCGGCGCCACAACCAGCTGCTGTTTCGCACCGCGCGCAGCATCCTGCACAGCGACGCCGACACCGAAGACGCGCTGCAGGACGCCTACCTGCGCGCCTGGCGTGCCATCGGCGGCTTCCGCGACGAAGCGAAGCTCTCGACCTGGCTGGTGCGCATCGTCATCAACGAGGCGCTGGGCCGCCTGCGCCGCCGCGGCGCGCAGGTGATTCCGCTCGACGGCGGCGCGACTGCGGGGGACGACGACGACGCCCCCGACACCCAACTCGCCGACGACCCCGACCGCCAACCGGAGCGCCTCGCCATGCGGGAAGACCTTCGCCGACTCATGGAGCGCCGCATCGACCGGCTGCCCGACGCCTACCGCACCGTGTTCGTGCTGCGCGCGGTGCAGGAACTCAGCGTCGGCGAAACCGCCGAGGCGCTGCAGCTGCCCGAGGCCACGGTGCGGCTGCGCTTCTTCCGCGCCCGCAGCCTGCTGCGCGAAAGCCTGTCGCGCGACATCGACCTGGCGACGGGCGACGCCTTCGCGTTCGACGGCGCGCGCTGCGACCGCATCGTGGCGCGCGTGCTGGCGGCGCTGCCCTGATGCTTTCCCACAACCACCACCCCCGAGGAGACCTCACCATGTCCTTTTTCCTGATGCCCACCCCGGCCGCCGCGCGGCGTGCCTTTCTCGGCCACTCCGGCCTGATGCTGTCGGGCGCCGCCGTGGCGCTGCTGGCGGGGCGCGACGCGCTCGCCGCGAAGAGCGGCGGTGCGACCGGCAACGACGTGCAGATCCTCAACACCGCGCTCGGCGCCGAGCTCGAGGCCATCGCGGCCTACCAGCTCGGCGCGGAAAGCAAGCTGCTCGAGAAGCCCGTGCTCGACCTCGCCGTGACCTTCCAGGGCCACCACAAGGAACATGCGGACCTGCTGGCCAAGACCATCGCCAAGCTCGGCGGCAAGGCCGTCGCGGCCAAGGCGCGCTACGACTTCCCCGTGGAACAGCTCAAGTCGCAGGCCGATGTGCTGCGCTTCGCGGCGAAGCTTGAACAGGGCGCCGTGAGCGCCTACCTGGGCGCGGTGCCGCTGTTCGGCAACCGAGAGCTGTCGAAGGCCGCAGCCAGCATCCTCGGCGACGAGGCGATGCACTGGGCCGTGCTGCGCCAGGCGCTCGGCGAGGCGCCGGTGCCTTCGGCGTTCGTGTCGTGAGCCGTGCGGCGCGCGGGCTCGCAGCGGGCCTGCTGGCCGCGTGGGCCTGTGCGGCTGCCGCAACGCCCGACGCGGTGCGCGGCGAGCAGGTCTATGCGCGCTGCCAGGCCTGCCACGCGCTGGCCGCCGACCGGGTCGGGCCGCGCCACTGCGGCCTGTTCGGCCGGCTCGCCGGCAGCGTGCCGGGCTTCGCGTACTCGGAGGCGATGAAGAAGTCGCGCATCGTGTGGAACGACAAGACGCTCGACCGCTTCCTCAGCGCCCCGCTCACGATGGTGCCAGGCAGCAGCATGACCTACGACGGCGTGCCCGACCCGCGGGAGCGCGCCGACCTGCTCGCCTACCTGCGGCAGGCGAACGACACGCCGGCCTGCGCGACGCTTGCGCGCCCTACGCCGCGTTGACTGCAGGCGAAGCGGGTGTGAAGGCGCCCGCGATCTCGTGCGTCACGCGCAGGAAGGCTTCCATCTCGCCCACCGTGTGGCAGTGCAGCGGCGACACGCGCACGGTGCCTTCGAGCCCGAAGGATTCGAGCATCCGCTTCGAGTAGATGCTGCTGGCCACGCGCTCGTACACCGTGACGCCGCGCTGGCCGTACTCGACCACGGCCTGCGTGCAATCAAGGCCGTCGAAGCCGATGCCCAGGATCAGGTCGCGCTGCGTGAGGTCTTCATGGTCGAGGAACACCTGCACGCCGTCGAGCGCGCGCAGGCCCGGCGTCTGCGCGGTGCCGTCGAGCAGCGTCGCCAGCAGCGCGCGCTCGTGCAGCTCGATGCGCTCGATGCCCGCCACGAAGCGCGCCCGGCGGTCGATCGCATCGGTGAAGTGGCCGCCGAGCCAGCCCACGTAGTCGACGATTTCGGTGAGCACCGCGAACTGCCACGGCGCCGAGCTGCCCAGCTCCCAGTGGCCGGGCTTCTTGCCGGCCAGCTTGTGGTGCGGCAATGCAGCCGCGCGCTCCGACATCCACGAGAAGCCCGAGCCGCGGCAGCCGAAGAACTTGTAGGGCGCCAGGTTGATGCCGTCCACCGGCGTCTGCTGCAGGTCGATGACGCCGTGCGGCGCGTGCTGCACGGCATCGACGAGGATGTACAGGTCGGGCTTGATCTCGCGCGCGCGCCGCACGATGGCCGCCATGTCGAGCTTGGCGCCCGAGATGTTCGACGCGTGGATCACGTTGAGCACACAGGTGTTTTCGTCGATCAGCTCCACGATGGCGTCCACGTCGACGCCGCCGGTGACGGGGTTGCTCTTCGCCACGCGCAGCTCGCGCCCCAGGCGCTCCGCATACAGGCGCATGGCGTCGAAGGCCGACGGGTGCTCCAGCGCGGTCGTGACCATGTTCGTGCCCGGCACGTTCTCGGCCACCGCGCGCACCATGTCGAACATCGCGCCCGAGGCGGTGAGCGAGGGGTACACGCTGCCGCCCGTGGCGTTGAGGATGGTGCGCAGGTCGTCGGCGCCGCGCGCTTGCATGGCCTGCAGCTCGACGGCGGTGGCGTGGATGCGCTCGGCGTTGTCGGGAATGGCGTCGACCAGCGCGAAGCGCTCGACCGCGGCCTTCAGCCGGAACGAGCCGCCGGCGTTGTCGAAGTACAGGCGCTCGCGGCCGTGGTGGTCGCGTTCGATGCCCAGGAAGCGCTCGCGCACCTGGCGCATCAGCGCATCGGAAAGGAGTTCGCCTTGGGGCAGGTCCGCACGTGTGGCTGCCATGGTGTCAGACGCCCTTGTTGTTGGGGTTCTTGTAGATCTCGCGCACCGCGTCCGTCATCGGGAAGTTCAGGTTCGCGTTGCGCGGCGGGATCGGCGAGAGGAACCACTTGGTGTACAGCTGCTCGATGGCGCCCGACTTCATGAGGCCGTTGACGGTCTCGTCGACCAGCGCCTTGAACTCGGGGTCGTCCTTGCGCAGCATGATGCCGTAGGGCTCCTGGCGCAGCGACTCCTTCAGGATCTTGTAGTCGCCCGGGTTGGTGGAACTGGCGATCATGCCGGCCAGCTGCACGTCGTCGAGCACGTAGGCATCGGCGCGGCCCGTGGACAGCAGCAGGAAGCCGTCGGAGGTGTCCTTGCCCGCGATCTCGTTCACCTCGATGGTGCCGCTCTTGCGCGCGCCGCGCAGCAGCTGGATCGAGGTGCTGCCCGAGACGGTGGCCACGTTCTTGCCGTTGAGGTCGGGCAGCGCGTTGATGCCCGAGCTCTTCTTCACGGCGGCGGTGATGTTGGTGACGAAGTGGCTGGGCGCGAAGTCGACCTGCGCCTGGCGCTGCGTGGTGTTGGTGGTGGTCGCGCAGTCGAGGTCCACGGTGCCGTTCTGCAGCAGCGGGATGCGGTTGGTCGAGTTGAGCATGGTGTAGCGCACCTCGATCTTCGGCAGGCCCAGCTTGGCCTTCACGGCATCGACGATCTTCAGGCAGATGTCGTTGGTGAAGCCGATGGGCGCGCTGTCGGCGCTGAGCTTGTACGAGAACGGGATCTGGCTGTCGCGCGCGCCGATCTGGATCGTGCCGCTGTCCTTGATCTTGCGCAGCGTGCCGGCGTCCTGCGCGCTGGCGGCGCCGCAGACGAAGACGAGGGCGAGTGCCAATGCGAAAGGTGCGAGAGGCAATTTGAAGTCCATGGTGTGTTCCTTGGGTTGCAATGACGGTGGCCTGGCGCGCATCTTCTGCGTCCCGATGAATTTCTAAAAGCGATTTTTTGTGATCGAATCGCATGAAGAAAAGCGTTCTTTTTTCAGGAGCCGCCCGCCGTGATGACCTTCAAGCAACTCGAAGCCCTGTACTGGATCGCCCGGCTGGGCGGCTTCGCGCAGGCGGCCAACCAGCTGCACACCTCGCAGTCGGCCATCTCCAAGCGCGTGCACGAGCTGGAGCAGCTGTTCGACACCGAGCTGTTCGACCGCAGCCAGCGCACGGCGCGCCTCACCGAAAAAGGCGAGGAGATGTTCGTGCTCGCCAGGAAGCTGCTCGACCAGCGCGACGCCGCCGTCGAGCAGTTCGGCAAGCCCGGCGTGGTGGAGCGGCGCATCCGCCTGGGCGTGACCGAGCTCACCGCCATGACGTGGCTGCCGCGCCTGGTCGGCCTGATCCAGCAGCACTACCCCAAGGTGATCCTCGAGCCCGACGTGGACGACAGCCTTCAGCTGCGCGACAAGCTCCTGGCCGACGAGCTCGACGTGGTCATCGTGCCCCACACCTTCGCCGACTCGCGCATGCAGAGCAAGGTCATCGGCCGCGTGAAGAGCGCGTGGATGTGCAAGCCCGGCGTGGTGCAGGCCGGCGGCACCGTGCGCCTGCACGACCTGGCGCGCCACCGCATGCTGGTGCAGGGCAACAACTCGGGCACGGGCCGTGCCTACGACGCCTGGATGAAGGACCAGGGCGTGCAGCCCGCCAACGCGATCGTGGTGAGCAACCTCGTGGCGCTCACGGGCCTCACCGTGTCGGGCCTGGGCGTGAGCTACCTGCCGCGCGAATGCCTCGCGCCGCTGGTCGACGCCGGCATGCTCGAGGTGCTCGACGTGACGCCCGCGCTGCCCGTGGTGCGCTACGTGGCCATGCACAAGGGCGAGCACCGCAGCGCGCTCACCTCGTCGATCGTGATGCTGGCGCAGGCCTGCTGCGACTTCACGCGCATGTTCCAGGCGCAGCCGGAGGAAGAAGCCTCGTAGGGTTCGCGCGCTGCGCCCGGCGGGCCCAGGACACTGGGTGCTTCCCGCAGCGAAATCAAGGAGGAGGCCGCAGGCCGGGGGACATTCGCGGAGGGAAGTACCCGGTGGCCTGGGCCCGCGCCCTGAACGCTCACCCCCCGCGCGTCAACATCCGTCCTGCGCGCGCCAACACCTTCGCCTCGCCCTCGCCACCGCGATAGGCCAGCACCCCGTTCACGAACACGCGCTCGACACCGACGCTCACGCCGTGCGGCTTGTCGTAGGTGGCGGTGTCGGTGATGGTCTCGGGGTCGAACACCACCACGTCGGCCATGGTGCCGACGCGCAGCAGGCCGCGATCGGCGATGCGCAGGTTGCGCGCCGTCATGCCCGTCATCTTGTGCACCGCCTGCTCCAGCGTGAAGAGCTTGCGCTGGCGCCAGTAGCGCGCGAACACGCGCGGGAACGCGCCCCACAGGCGCGGATGCGGATGGCGGTCGTGCGGCAGGCCGTCGCTGCCGATCATGGTGAGCGGGTGCGCGATGACGCGCTCCACGTCTTCTTCCTGCATCTGGAAATAGCAGGCGCCGCCAGGCTTCAGCCCCAGGCAGGCCTCCTGCTCGGTGGTGCCCCACTCGCGCGCGATGTCGGAGATCAGGCGGCCGGTCATCTCGGGGTGCGGGTCGGACCAGGTCAGCAGCACGTCGATCACGCCGTCGACCAGGTCTTCGCGCAGCACGGTGGAGCCGGCCACATAGGGGTAGACGTCCATCGCGATCTCCTGGCGCTGCGACAGCGCCTCGATCAGCGGCAGCGTCTCCTTCGTGCGGCCCCAGTTCGCGGGACCGGCGCACTTGTGGTGCGAGATGACCAGCGGCACGCCCGCGCTGAAGGCCGTGTCGCCGGCCTCGTGCAGCGCCTCGATGATCTGCTGCATCTCGCTGCGCAGGTGCGTGGCGTACACGCCGCCATGGCGTGCCACGACGCGCGCGAGCGCGGTGACTTCTTCGGCCGGTGCGGCAAAGGCCTCTTCGTAGAACAGGCCCGACGACATGCCGTGCGCGCCCGAGGCCATGCAGTCGTCGAGCAGCGTTTCCATGCGCGCCAGCTCGTCGCCATCGGCGGGCCGGTCGAGCGCCTGCATGGCAGCGAAGCGCAGCGTGGTGTGGCCGACCAGCGCGGCCACGTTGAGTGCCGGCTGCACCGCATCGACCGCCGCGCGGTACTCGGCCATGGTCGCGTGCTTGAACGAGTCCGCACCCAGCAGCGTGAGCGGCGGCTTCGACTGCGGCGTGCGGTACGGCGCCAGCGAAATGCCGCAGTTGCCCGTGACCACGGTGGTGATGCCCTGCGACACCTTGGGCAGGCACAGCGGGTCGCGCAGCACGATGGCGTCGTCGTGCGTGTGGGCGTCGATGAAGCCGGGCGCGATCACCTTGCCGCGGCAGTCGACCACGTCGACGTCGGCGATGTTCAACCCTGCAGGCAGGCGCGTGCGAAGGCCTTCGCCCAGCGCCAGGATGCGGTCGCCCTGCAGCAGCACGTCGCCGGGCCACGAAGGGCCGCCCGAGCCGTCGACCACGAGGCCGGCTTCGAGCAGCACGGCTGGGGTGTCGCTCATGGTTCGCCGTCTCCCTTTTTTGTGTTGATGCCGCCACCGTCCCAGCTTTGCAGCGGGTGCGTGGTGGCGTCGATGCCGTGGCGCTGGAAGGCCTCGCGCGCGCGCTGCAGGCGCTGCACGGCGGGCTCGCCGCGGCGCTGCGCCACCAGCACGGTAAGGATCTCGATGACCGTGAGGTGCGTGAGGTAGGCGTCGATGCCCACGTGCATAACGGCGTCGTCGGGCACCGACAGGCCGATCAGGAAGTCGGCCTTGGCCGCGAGCGCCGTGCCCGGCCGCGTGATCGCGACCACCTGGGCGCCCTGCCCGCGTGCGATGTCGACCGCGTCGAGCAGCGAGGGCATGCCGCCCACGTGCGAGATGGCGATGACCACGCCGCCCGGGCGCTGCGCCGCGCCGGCCACCTGCTGCAAGTGGTAGTCGGCCCAGGCGTTGGCCGAGAGGCCGAGGCGGAACAGGCGCGCCTGCAGGTCGTTCGCCATGAACCACGAGGTGGCGCCCGCACCGTACAGGTCGACGTGCGGCGCGGCCGCGATGGCGCGCACCGCGCCGTCGAGCACCTGCATGTCGAGCTGGCCGCGCACGCCCGAGACCGAGGCCGCGGCGCTGCGTGCGATCTTGCCGACCACTTCGTCGGCGGCGTCTTCGATGTTGACGCGGCGGTGCAGCGGCGAGCCGCCGAGCGCCAGCTCCTGCGCGAGCGCGAGCTTGAACTCGCGCAGCCCGGCAAAGCCGAGGTCGCGGCAGGTGCGCATGATGGTGGGCACCGAGCTGCGCGAGCGCTCGGCGAGCTGCTCGAAGCTCTCTTCGAGCGCGCGGTCGGGGTCTTCGAGGATCAGGTCGAGGATCGCGCGCCGCGTGGCCGGCGCGTCGCTGCGCGCCTCGGCGATCCTCTGGAGCAATGAGGGCGTCATCGGTGCGTTGTTCAGAAGTGCATGGCGACGGCGTCGCTCACGCGGTAGTCGTTCTCGACCACGGGCATCCAGTGCCACTTGTCGAAGGTGGTGCAGGGGTGCGAAATGCCCAGGCCCACGCGGTCGCCGACCTTGGGTGCATCGGCCTCTTCGCTCTCATCCCAGCGCAGATAGGCGTGCTGGTCGTTCAGCGCGGTGATCTTCCATCCCGCGGGCACGCCCTGCGGCTGCAACGCGCCGCGCGCCGCGCGCGCGATCGGCACGGGCATCGACAGGTCGAAGGAGATGTCGCGCTTGCCGACCGACAGGATCGCCAGGCCCGGCTCGGGCCGCGACTGCACATTGGCCCAGACTTCCATCGCCGGCCTCAGGCCCTCGCCGCATTCGCAGCCCAGGCGTTCGTCGACCACGCTCACCATGCGCTTGTAGAAACCATGGTCGTGCGTGACGTAGCAGCCCGAGCGCAGCAGGCCGCGCACCGGCGAGCCCAGTGCGGGCTTCAGGCGACCGGCCACGAGGTCGAAGATCGCCGAGCCACCGGCCGAAACCAGCACCTCGTCGGTCTCGAAGAGCTGGTGCGTGTCGCAGTGGCGGGCCACGGCTTCCACACGGTCCATCAGCGTGGTGGCATAGGCTGTGTCGGGCCCGCTTTCGCCGGTGGCGCCCTGCCCTTCATAGGTCTCGATGCCCACGAGCTTGGCCGCATCGCTGGCGCGCACCCGCGTGGCGAGCGCAACGGCTTCGTCGTGCGTGCGGCAGCCGGTGCGTGCGCCCTGCACGCCAATCTCGAGCATGACCTCGAAAGGCACGCTCGCAGGATGGCGCTTCGACCAGTCTTCGATCAACGCCAGCTGCGCGATCGAATCGACCAGGAACACCACACGCAGGTCCGCATGGTCGGCCAGCAGCAGCTGGATGCCCGCCAGGTCTTCGTCGCTCACGACCTGGTTGGCGATCAGCGTGCGGCGCGCGCCGGCGGCCACGCCCACGGCCAGCTGCGTGACGGTGGCAAAGGTCAGGCCCCAGGCGCCGGCGTCCAGCTGGCGCTGGAACAG
>NZ_JBXAMR010000017.1:0-20353 GCF_058800845.1 Variovorax sp. GW822-FHT04E09 | reverse complement strand
CAGACAGTGGGGTCGCCTTTTCTTTGCTTACTTTCTTTTGGCGAAGCAAAAGAAAGTGAGTCCGCCGCCGGGCGGAAATCCCGGCCCCGGGAAGCAAACACGCAAAGTCAGCCCCACCGAGGCACAGCCTCATCCTTCAACTGCTGCCTAAGCACCCCGTAATCAGGCACAACGCTTTCAACGGTCTCCCAGAACCGATGCGAGTGATCCATAACCCGCAGATGCGCCAACTCATGCGCAACGACATAGTCGATCACCGGCAGGCGAAAGTGAATCAACCGCCAGTTCAGTCGAATCGACCCATCCGCACTCGCACTCCCCCACCGCGTAGCCGCATTGGAGAGCGACAGCTTCTGCCATGACACCCCCAGCAGCGGCGCAAAGTGATCCAACCGCTCGATGAACAGCTTGCGCGCCTGCCGCATCAACCAGGCCTGCGCCGCATCCCGAATCTGCGAAGGCGCAGCGTTCTGCGCCACAGCCAACCGCAGCGTCCGCGGCCCACCGCCTTCGACAGCAGGATCGAGCGTCCCGCCCACACTGGCAAACCCGTGCTTCGGATCGAGCCGGATCACCACCAGCTCGCCAAGAAAAGGAAACTCCGCCCCATCTTCCCAGGCAATCCGCGTCGCCTCGACCCGCGCATTGCGCTGCTGCGTCTCCGCCAGCTTGCGCAAAATCCAGTCGGCCTTCTCACGCACCGCTGCATCGACATCACGCAACGTGACCCACCGCGGCGCACGCACCGACAAACCTTCGGCACCCACAAGAAAACCGATGGTTTTGCGCTGCCCCCGCTTGAATTCGTAGGCCACCCGCGCCGACCCCAGAACCACTTCACGCGTGGCCTGCGGATGTGTGAAATTCGCCAGCGTCAGTGTGTCAGCCAACGGCACCGCAGGACGCGGATCAACGGGCCCGACAGGTGAAGGCGCGACAGCCACCACCGGCGCGGGAGCAGCAGGTGGCACCGGCGCAGGCGCCTTCTTCCGCGGCCGCCGCGGCGGCGCAGCAGCAGGCGCCGGCGTGCTCCCCAGCCCCTCGAAGAGGTCCATCGTGAACTGCAGCATTCCCCGCATGTCGGGCCCGGGTCTGAGGGTGGCGCGTCAGCCCGCTTCGCGCGGCAACGTCTGCTGCGGCTGCGCCGGGCTGTCGCTATAGGCCTCGGGGTCGAGGCGGCGCATCTCGGCCTCGATCCAGGCTTCGACTTCACGCATCAGCTCGTCGGGCTTGCGGCCCACGCTCGAGATCGCCGGGCCGATCGACACGTCGACCACGCCGGGGCGCTTGATGAAGGCCTTGCGCGGCCAGACCTTGGCCGAGGTGACGGCAATCGGGATCACGGGCACGCCGGTCTCGCAGGCCAGGCGCGTGCCGCCGCTCTTGTAGGTGCCCTTCTGGCCACGCGGAATGCGCGTGCCTTCGGGGAACATGATGATCCAGATGCCCTGCGCGAGCAGCTTGCGGCCCTGGTTCACCACCTTGTTGAACGCCTGCGCGCGCTGGCTCCGGTCGATGTGGATCATGTCCAACCGCGCCATCGCCCAGCCGAAGAACGGCACGTAGATCAGTTCCTTCTTGAAGACGAAGGCCAGCGGATGCGGCATCAGCGTGGGCATGAGGAAAGTCTCGAGCGTGGACTGGTGCTTCACCAGCAGCACCGCGCCGGCGAGTTGGTCGGTCGGCAGGTTTTCCATGCCGGTCACGCGGGTCTTGATGCCCAGCAGCACGCGCGCGCCACCGATGGCCCAGCTGAGCCATTGCTCGGCCATCCAGTACAGCGGAATGCCACGCTTCCAGAGCGAGCTGACGCACATGATGATGCCCCAGGGCACCACGGTGACAAGCATCCACAGGGCGTGGAGAACGGAACGGATAAACGCCATCAGACAGCCACCTGCAGTGCAGCCCGCGCTTCGCGCGCGAGCAAGAAATCGACAAAGGCGGCGAGGTCTTCATGCACCCTCGTGTCCGCCGGATATTCGGGAGGCAGCGGGTGAACCCCGCGGCACGCCGCGCCCATGCCCGTGAGCAGCAAGTGCGGTTCGCAGCCGGCAGCAGCGCCGGCCTGCAGGTCGCGCAGGCTGTCGCCCGCCGTCGGTACGCCCTTCAGGTCGATGCCGAAGCGGTCGCCGATCTGAAGGAACAGCCCTTCCTTGGGCTTGCGGCAGTCGCAGCCTTCGTCGGGGCTGTGCGGGCAATAGAACACCGCATCCACCTTGCCGCCCACGGCCGCGAGCATCTTGTGCATCTTGGCGTGCATGGCATTGAGCGAGGCCATGTCGAACAGCCCGCGGCCCAGGCCCGACTGGTTCGACGCCACCACCACATGCCAGCCCGCATGGTTGAGCCGCGCCACGGCCTCGAGCGCACCGGGCAGCGGCGTCCACTCGATGTCGCTCTTGACGAAATCTTCGCGGTGCACGTTGATCGTGCCGTTGCGGTCGAGGATGACGAGCTTCATGGCGGAACCGCTCCTGGTGGAGGGATGGGGCACGGGATCAGACAGCCAGCCGCTCGAGCTGCGCCACGCGGTTCATCGCGCTGTGCAGCGACATCAGCAGGCCCAGGCGGTTCAGCCGCAGGTCGGCCTGCTCGGCATTCACCATCACGTCCGTGAAGAACGCATCGACCGGTTCGCGCAGCGCGGCGAGCGTCTGCAGCGAGCCGGTGTAGTCGCCCGCGTCGAACTGGGCGTTGGCGGCGGGCACGACCTGCGCCATGGCGGCGTGCAGCGCCTTCTCGGCGGGCTCCTGCAGCAGCAGTTCGCTGACATGCGCGTCGGCCTCGGGCGCCTTCTTCAGGATGTTGCCGATGCGCTTGTTGGCGGCGGCCAGCGCGGCGGCGGCGGGCAGTGCGGCAAAGGCGCGCACGGCCGCCAGCAGCTTGGGCACTTCGCCCAGGCGCTGCGGCAGCGGGGCCAGCACGGCGTCGACCTCCTGGGCGCTGGCGCCCTGCTCGCGCAGGCTGCCGGCGAGGCGGTCGAGGATGAAGTCGCGCAGCTCGACCGTGGCCTTGCTGCTGTCGAAACCGTCGATGGCGCTGAACTGCGCGGCGGCGTCCTGCAGCAGGGCGTCGAGCCCCAGCGCGAGGTCTTTCTCGATCAGCATGCGGATCACGCCCAGCGCGTGGCGGCGCAGCGCGAACGGGTCGCGGTCGCCGGTGGGCAGGTTGCCGATGCCGAACATGCCGACCAGCGTCTCGAGCTTGTCGGCCAGCGCGACCACGAGGCCCACGCTGTTGCGCGGCAGCTCGTCGCCGGCGAAGCGTGGCTTGTAGTGGTCTTCGATGGCGTCGGCCACTGCGGCGTCGAGGCCGTCGTGCAGCGCGTAGTAGCGGCCCATCGTGCCCTGCAGCTCAGGGAACTCGCCGACCATGTCGGTCACGAGGTCGGCCTTGGCCAGTTGGGCGGCCTGGGTCGCCTGCGCAGCCAGCGTGGCGTCGCCGAGCTTTTCGGCAATGCCGCGCGCGATGTGCATCACGCGCTGCACGCGTTCGCCCTGCGTGCCGAGCTTGTTGTGATAGACCACCTTGCCCAGCGACTCGACGCGCGAGGCCAGCGATTTCTTGCGGTCCTGGTCGAAGAAGAACTTGGCGTCGGCCAGGCGCGGGCGCACGACGCGCTCGTTGCCGCCGGTCACGGCGCTCGCGTCGTCGGGGCTGATGTTGCTGACGACGAGGAACTTGTTGGTGAGCTTGGCTTGCGCGTCGAGCAGCGGGAAGTACTTCTGGTTGGCCTTCATCGTGAGGATGAGGCACTCCTGAGGCACTTCGAGGAACTCGCGCTCGAAGCTGCAGACCAGCACGTTGGGGCGCTCGACCAGCGCCGTGACTTCGTCGAGCAGCGCGTCGTCGTGGATCGGCACGGAGCCGCCGCCCACCGTCACAGCGGCGGCCGCGAGCTGGCGTGCGATTTCGGCGCGGCGCGCTTCGAAACTGGCGATGACGGCGCCGTCGTCCTGCAGCTGCAGGGCGTAGCTGTTGGCATCGCGCAGCACCACGGGGTCGACCGCCGCTTCGAAGCGGTGGCCGTGCGTCTCGCGGCCGGCCTTCAGGCCCAGCGCCTCGATGGGCACCACGGCGTCGGCATGCAGCGCCACGAGGCCGTGCGCAGGGCGCACGAAGCTCACGCTGCTCCAGCCGGGCAGCTCGCAGCCGCTTTCGAGCTGGTAGCTCATGACCTTCGGAATCGGCAGCTTGGCGATGGCTTCGGCCAGCGCCTTCTGCAGGCCTTCGGCCAGCGTGGCGCCCTTGGCGGTGCTTTCGTAGAACAGGGCTTCGGCCTTGCCGTCCATGGCGCGCTTGAGGCCGGGTACGGCCGAGGCGTCGGCGCCGAGCGCGGCCAGGCGCTTGAGCAGCGCGGGCGTGGGCTGGCCCGAGGCGTCGAGCCCCACGGCCACGGGCATGAGCTTTTGCGACACGGCCTTGTCGGCGGCGCGCTCGGCCACGTGCGTGAGGTGCGCGGCCAGGCGGCGCGGCGAAGCGTAGGGCGTGAGCACCGAGCCGGCCTCGGCCAGGCCTTGGGCCACGAGCTGGTCGCGCAGCACGCCGGCGAACGCCTCGCCGAGCTTCTTCAGCGCCTTGGGCGGCAGCTCTTCGACAAACAGTTCGACCAGGAGGGAGTTCTTGTTGTTCATGGGGGTCGTCATCGCTCAGGCGGCTTTCTTCGGGGGCATCTGCGCCACCCATTCGCGCGGGGCCATCGGGAAGCCCAGGCGCTCGCGGCTGTCGTAGTAGCTCTGCGCCACGCTGCGCGCGAGGTTGCGGATGCGGCCGATGTAGGCCGCGCGCTCGGTCACGCTGATCGCGCCGCGCGCGTCCAGCAGGTTGAAGCTGTGCGCGGCCTTGAGCACCTGCTCGTAGGCTGGCAGCGCGAGCTGCTCGGTCATGAGGTGCTTGGCCTGCTTTTCGTGCGCATTGAAGGCGGTGAAGAGGAACTCGGCGTCGCTGTGCTCGAAGTTGTAGGTCGACTGCTCGACCTCGTTCTGCTTGTAGACGTCGCCGTAGCTCAGGCCGTCGGTCCAGGTGAGGTTGTAGACGTTGTCCACGCCCTGCAAGTACATGGCCAGGCGCTCCAGGCCGTAGGTGATCTCGCCGGTGATGGGCTTGCAGTCGATGCCGCCGACCTGCTGGAAGTAGGTGAACTGCGTCACTTCCATGCCGTTGAGCCACACCTCCCAGCCCAGGCCCCAGGCGCCGAGCGTGGGGTTCTCCCAGTCGTCTTCGACGAAGCGGATGTCGTTCTTCTTCAGGTCGAAGCCCAGGGCCTCGAGGCTGCCGAGGTAGAGCTCGAGGATGTTGCTGGGCGCGGGCTTGAGCACGACCTGGTACTGGTAGTAGTGCTGCAGGCGGTTGGGGTTCTCGCCGTAGCGGCCGTCCTTGGGGCGGCGGCTGGGCTGCACGTAGGCGGCCTTCCAGGGCTCGGGGCCGAGCGCGCGCAGGAAGGTGGCGGTGTGCGAGGTGCCCGCGCCCACTTCCATGTCGTACGGTTGCAGCAGCGCACAGCCCTTGTCGGCCCAGTACGACTGCAGTTTGAGAATGATTTGCTGGAAGGTCAACATGAAGCTGGCCGGCGTCGGGGGCCGGACATTGGACGGGACGGTGGCGCGGCACACGCCGCGAAAGGCGACGATTTTACGTTCGCGGGAGGGCATCTCTCCCACAGCCGCTCGGGATGCCGACTGCCGCGACAGCCCGCGCGGCTGTGGGACAAAGCCCGGCCCCGCACGCTTTTTTGCGTTTCCCGCCGCTTTCGGCACTTTCCTGCGCTTTCCCCCTCTCTCACTGCATGGCATCGCCCCACATCGGCCCCGACACCCCGTTTTTCATCGTGCTCAACGCCGGCTCCGGCAGCGAAGACGCCGCGCAGGCCCGGCAGGTCATCGACGACGCCTTTGCCGCGGACGGCCGCCGGCACCGCGTGTTCCTCGTGGACGGCCCCGGCCGCGTGCAGGCGCTGGCGCGCGAAGCGGTCGAACGTGCCCGGGCCGTGGGCGGCGTGGTGGTGGCCGCGGGCGGCGACGGCACCATCAACGCCGTGGCCCAGGCCACGCTGGGCAGCGGCTGCCCTTTCGGCGTGCTGCCGCAGGGCACCTTCAACTACTTCAGCCGCACCCACGGCATCCCGCGCGACACGGCGCAGGCGCTGCAGGTGCTGCTGGCGCAGCAGCCCCGGGCGGTGCAGGTGGGGCTGGTGAACGACCGCGTGTTCCTGGTGAATGCCAGCATGGGCCTGTATGCCGACCTGCTGGAGGAGCGCGAGAGCCACAAGGCACGCTTCGGCCGCCACCGCTGGATCGCCTTCTACTCGGGCCTGCTGACGGTGCTGCGCGGGCGCCATCGCCACTGGCAGCTGCGCATCGCCTCGCACGGCCACGAGCGCGACATCCGCACGCCCACGCTGTTCGTGGGCAACAACCCGTTGCAGCTGATGCAGGCGGGCGTCGACCACGCCGAGGCGCCCGAGCAGGGCCGGCTGACCGCCGTGGCGCTCAAGCCGGTCGGCCTGCTGTCGATGCCGGGGCTGCTGGTGCGCGGCGCGCTCGGGCGGCTGGGCGACGCCGACGAGGTGCTGAGCTTTCCCTTCGAGTCGATGACGGTGAAGGCCGGCCGGCTGCGCACGCCGCGCCGCGTGAAGATCGCCACCGACGGCGAGATCGACTGGGTCGACATGCCCCTGCTGTTCCGCGTGGCGCCGGACCCGCTGTGGCTGGTGCGGCCCGACAGCGCGCCCGAGCTGGAGGCGGCACGGCCATGAGCTGCCTGCTGCAAGTGTCCGACCCGCACTTCGGCACCGAGCAGCCCGAGGTGCTGCAGGCGCTCGAACGCCTGGCGCACGCGCTGGCGCCGCAGGCGGTGCTGCTGTCGGGCGACATCACGCAGCGCGCCACGCGCCGCCAGTTCGCGGCGGCGCGCGCCTTTGCCGAGCGGCTGACGGCGCCGGTGGTCGCGATTCCGGGCAACCACGACATCCCGCTGTTCCAGCTGGCGGCGCGCGTCTTCTCGCCCTACGGCCGCTACACCGAGGCCTTCGGCGCCGACCTGGAGCCGGTGTTCGCCTGCGACGACTGGCTGGTGGTCACGGTCAACACGACGCGCTGGTACCGGCACGAGGACGGCGAGGTGTCGCCGGCGCAGGTCGATCGCGTCGCATCGCGGCTGGCAAGCGCCACGCCCCGGCAGGTTCGCGTGGTCGTGACGCACCAGCCGGTGCTGGTGACGCGTCCTGAAGACCGACAGAACCGCCTGCACGGGCGCGAGGCGGCCGTGGCGCGCTGGACGGCGGCGGGCGCCGACCTGATCGTCGGCGGCCACATCCACCTGCCTTTCGTGCGCCCGCTGGACGAGCGTTTTCCGGGCTGCCCGCCCACGGCCTGGGCGGTGCAGGCCGGCACCGCCGTGTCGACGCGCGTGCGCTGGGACGCGCCGAACTCGGTGAACGTGCTGCGCGCGGAGGCGTCCGGCGACGGCGCGCAGCGCGTGTGCGTGGTCGAGCGCTGGGACCATTCGGCGGCAGACAAAGCCTTCACGCGCGTCGACCTATTGCGGCTTCCGCTTGCCAGCCGCGCGACGGCCCCTTAGGGTTGCGCCGCATGCCTCCTGCGGACACCCTTCTTCTTTCTTCTTCAGCCCCCTTGGTTCTTCTTGCACAACAGCTGGGCGAACACGCCCTGGCCTGGTTCGCGCTCGCGCTGACCGTCTCGGTGCTCGGCGCCGGCCTCGCCTGCCGGATGCTGCAACGGCGCCATCCGCTGCCCGACACCGGCGAGCCTGACGAATCGCGCCTGGCGCTCGGCCTGGGGCTGGGCTTCGTGCTGATCCTCGCGGCGGCGGTGCTGGTCGCGTGGATCGCCTCGCACCTGGGCGACGGCCGCACCATGGGCCGCGCCGACCAGGCGCTGGCCGACGCCATCGCCGCCCACGTGCCGTGGGGCGCGCTCGTGAGCTTCAGCTGGCTCACGCACCTGGGCGACGCACAACTGCTCGCGCCCGTGTGCGGGCTGGTCGCGCTGCTGCTGTGGCGCAACGCGCACCGCGGGCTGGCGCTGGGCTGGGTGACCGCGCTCGGCGGCATCGTGGTGCTGAACCCCGCGCTCAAGCACATCTTTGCGCGGGCCCGGCCGGTGCACGACCACGGGCTGGCGCTGGAAACGAGCTTCAGCTTTCCCAGCGGCCACAGCGCGGGCGCGATCGTGAGCTACGGGATGCTGCTGTACCTGGCGCTGCGGCTGCTGCCGGCGCGCTGGCATGTGCCGGCTGCCATGGCCGCGGTGGCGGCCATCGTCACCATCGCCTGCAGCCGGATCTTCCTGCAGGTGCACTTCGCGAGCGATGTCGCGGCCGGCCTGCTGACCGGCCTGGGTTGGCTGCTGGTGTGCGTGAGCAGCCTGGAATACGCGCGGCACCGCAAGCGCCGCACCGCGCGCTGACCTGGGATCAGTATTCCCAGAAGATGCGCTGAAGTTCCTTGGTGTTGTTGGTCTTGGTCAGAGCCACCATCGCCAGGATGCGTGCCTTCTGCGGACGCAGGTCGTGCGCCACCACCCAGTCGTACTTGTCGTCGGGCTGCTCGGCGTTGCGGATCACGAAGCCGTCGGGCACGCGCGAGCTGCGGATGACGATCACGCCGTCGGTGCGCGCCTTCTGCAGGTTCGGCACGATGCGGTCGGCCACCGAGCCGTTGCCCGTGCCGCCGTGGATCAGCGCCTTGGCGCCGCTCTTGGCGATCGCGTCGATGGCCACCGACGACACGCCTTCGTAGCCCATCGCGATCTCGACCGGCGGCAGCGCGGTGATGGTGTCGATGTTGAACTCCGAGTTCGTGGTGTGGCGCTTCACCGGCGCGCGGAACCAGTAGTTCTTGCCCTCGACGATCATGCCCAGCGGACCCCACTGGCTGGAAAACGCGCTGGTCTTGATGTTGACGTTCTTGCTCACGTCGCGGCCGGTGTCGATGTTGTCGCCCATCGTCACGAGCACGCCCTTGCCCATCGCGTCCTTGCTGCCCGCCACGTTCACCGCGTCGTACAGGTTGAGCGCGCCGTCGGCCGACAGGGCCGTGCCCGGGCGCATCGAGCCGACCACGACGATCGGCTTGTTGGTGTGCACGGTGAGCGTCAGGAAGTAGGCGGTCTCTTCCAGCGTGTCGGTGCCGTGGGTGATCACGATGCCGTCCACGTCCGACTGCTTGGACAGCGCCGAGACGCGCTTGGCCAGCGTCATCAGGTTGTCGTTGGTGAGGCTTTCGGAAGCCACCTGGAACACCTGCTCACCACGCACGTTGGCGACCTTGGAAAGCTCGGGCAGGCCGGCGATCAGCTTCTCGACGCCGACCTTGGCGGCCGCGTAGGTGGCGCTGTTGACGGCCGACGCGCCGGCACCGGCGATGGTGCCGCCGGTCGCCAGGATCACCACGTTGGGCAGCGCCTGCTGGGCCTGCGCGAGCGCGCTGGCCGCGAGCAGTGCGGCACCGGCCGCAAAGGCACGGAAATGGGTAGAAAAGTACATACGGGCTCCTTGGTTTGAGGATGATTTCTCGAGGCGGCGAGGAAGATACATGAACCATGCCCGCATGCCATGCCGCTGCATGCCGGCATGGCATGCGGTCATGCGCCGGCCTTAGAGGGCCAGCAGCCAGCCAGCCACCGCCGCGAGCCCGACGACCCACACCGGCGACAGGCGCGCGTAGACCAGCAGCCCGAACGCCGCCAGCGCCAGCCCGAAGTCGGCCTTCGAGTGGATGGCGCTCGTCCACACCGGGTCGTAGAGCGCGGCGAGCAGCACGCCGACAACCGCCGCGTTCACGCCCGCCATCGCGCGCTGGACGCCGTCGCGCTGGCGCAGCGTCTCCCAGAACGGCAGCACACCCGCCACGAGCAGGAAGGCCGGCAGGAAGATGGCCAGCAGCAGCGCCAAGCCACCCACCCATCCGCCGAACGGCCCCGGCATCGCGGCACCGAGGAAGGCGGCGAAGGTGAACAAGGGCCCCGGCACGGCCTGGGCCGCGCCGTAGCCGGCCAGGAACACGTCGTTCGAAACGAGGCCCGGGGGCACCACACTGGCTTGCAGCAGGGGCAGCACGACGTGCCCGCCACCGAACACCAGCGCGCCCGATTGATAGAAGGAAGCGATGACGGACAGCGGCTGCCACTGTGTCGCCGCAGCCAGCATCGGCAGCGCGACGAGCAGCACGGCGAACAGGCCCAGCAGCGCGGCGCCCGTCGCCTTGCTCACGCCGTGGTCGTGGTGTTGCGCGGTAGGAAGCTGGCCCAGCTGCAGCGCCCATCGACCGACGACACCTCCGGCGACGATGGCGGCGATCTGCCCCATGGCCGAAGGCACCGCGAGCACCAGCAGCGCCGCAACGATGGCCACGCCGGCACGCAACCGGTCGGGGCACAGCGACTTCGCCATGCCCCACACCGCCTGCGCCACGACGGCCACCGCGACGACCTTCAGCCCGTGCACCGCGCCCGATTGCGCCAGCCCCGCCCAGTGCGTGACGCCGGCCGCAAAGAGGATGAGCGCCACGGCGGACGGCAGCGTGAACCCGAGCCACGCCGCCAGCGCCCCGCCCCAGCCCGCGCGGCCGAGCCCCAGGGCGATGCCGACCTGGCTGCTCGCGGGACCGGGCAGGAACTGGCACAGCGCCACGAGGTCGGAATAGCGCTTGTCGTCGAGCCACTTGCGGCGCTCCACGAACTCCGTGCGGAAGTAGCCCAGGTGCGCCACCGGCCCGCCGAAGGAGGTCAGGCCCAGCTTCAGGAAAGCGAGAAAGACTTCGAGCACTGACCCTCTGGCAGGCGGAGCACCCGCGCCATCGACAACGGATGGCACGGCGGGCTTGGGGCGGTGGTGGTGCTTCATGGACGACGACGTCGAATTTGCATCCGCCGGTACGCCTCAGCCCCGGGTGCGCCCGGGCCGGAAGAAGACCGCGCCCAGCGCGACGATCGCGAGCGCCACGATCCACAGCGGCCACAGGCCGAAGGGTGCGACCCAGCGCGCGAAAGGCGTGAGCCCGCGCCGACCCTCGACCGGCGCTTCGAGCACGCCGCGCGTGAGGCGCGGCAGCTGGTGCGTGACGCGGCCCGCGGCGTCGATCACCACGGTGGCGCCGGTGTTGGTGGACCGCACCATCGGCCGCGCGAACTCGAGCGCGCGCATGCGCGAGATGGCCAGGTGCTGGTCGATGGCGACCGAGTCGCCGAACCAGGCGATGTTGCTGACGTTGAGCAGGACGGTCGGCGCCGTGGCCTCGTCGCGGAAGTTCGCGCCGATCTCGTCGCCGAACAAGTCTTCGTAGCAGATGTTGGGCGCGATGCGCTGGCCCTGCCAGACGAAGGGCGCCTGCGCCAGCCCGCCGCGCTCGAAGTCGCCCAGCGGGATGCTCATCATGCGGATGAACCAGCGAAAGCCCGGCGGAATGAATTCGCCGAAGGGCACGAGGTGGTGCTTGCTGTAGGCGTAGGGCTGCGCCGCGCCACCGGGCATGAAGCCGAGCACGGCGTTGCGGTAGGTGCCTGGCCCGTCGCCGAGCGGCAGGCCGACGATGGCGGCCTGCTGCGAGCCCGGCTGGCCGTAGCGTTCCTGGATGGCGTCGAGGTAGCCGGCGGGCAGCTGGCGCGGCAGCAGCGGCAGCGCCGTTTCGGGTGTAACCACGAGCTGGGCCTTGGCGTCGCGCAGCTGTTCGGCGTACCAGCGCAGCGCGGTTTCGATGCCGCCGCCCGGAATGAATTTCTCGTCCTGCGGGATGTTGCCCTGCAGCAGCGCGACCTGCAGCGTGCCGGCGGTGCCCTGCGCGCCGCGCGCATCGGCAGGCAGCGGCGAGACAACATTGGGCAGCACAAAGACCGCGGCGAGCAGCGCTGCAGCCAGCGCCGTCGGCACCACGCCACGCAGCGGCAGCCGCCGCGCGACCAGCGCCACGGCCAGGGCCGCTGCGGCACCGATGCCGTACACGCCGACCCACGGCGCCAGCGCGGCCAGCGGGCCGTCGACATGGGCGTAGCCGCCCGCGCCCCAGGGAAAGCCGGTGAACCAGCTGCCGCGCACGAGCTCGGCCAGCGTCCACAGCGCGGCGAACACGAAGGCACCGGCGACGCGCCCCGCCGGCCCGCGCACCACGAACCAGGCGCAGGCCACGGCGTAGTAGAGCCCGAGCGCCGCCGCCAGCGCGAGCACGGCGATCACCGCCAGCGGCGCCGGCAGCCCGCCGTAGGTGTGCATCGAGATGAAGAGCCACCAGAAGCTGCCGGTGAGCCAGGCGGTCGCGAACACCCAGCCGTGCAGGCCGGCGCGGCGCCAGCCCGCGCCTTGGGCACGCAGACCGTCGAGCAGCCAGACCAGCCCAGCCAGCGACAGCAGCTGCAGCCACCACAGCGGACGGCCGTCGCCGGGCCAGGCGATGGACAGGGCCTGCGCCACGCCTGCCAGGCCGAAGCCGAGCAGGCGAAGCAGCCCGGAGGCGGCGGAGGAAGGGGGAGAGGTGGGCGAGACGCGGGCCGGGGCCGCTGCTGCGGGCGCCGGCATCAGTCGGCCGCGTCGCCGCCGCGCGCCGGCGACACCCGGAACCAGCGCACCGCGCCGCCCTTGGTGTGCAGCACGACGAAGTCGAAGCCGCCGATGGCGTGGTGCTCGCCGCGCTTGGGCACGTGGCCCATCTCGTGCGCGATGAGTCCGCCGATGGTGTCGAAGTCTTCGCTCAGCTGTTCTTCGTTGAAGACGATGCCGAAGGCCTCGGCCACGCGCTCGATGGGCGTGTCGCCCGAGACGCGGTAGGTGTGGTCGGCCAGGCCGAAGATGTCGCCCTCGTCCTCGGCGATGTCGAACTCGTCCTCGATCTCGCCGACGATCTGCTCGAGCACGTCCTCGATGGTGATGAGGCCCGCCACGCGGCCGAACTCGTCGATGACGATGGCCAGGTGGTTGCGGTTGCCGCGGAACTCGCGCAGCAGGTCGTTCAGGCCCTTGCTCTCGGGCACGAAGGTGGCCGGGCGCAGCAAGGCGCGGATGTTCAGGCCCGGCGCGCGCTGCAGCTTGAGCAGGTCCTTCGCGAGCAGGATGCCGATGATGTTTTCTTTTTCGCCCTCGTAGACCGGAAAGCGCGAGTGCGCGGTCTGGATCACGGCGTGCAGCAGCGCGTCGAAGGGCGCGTCGATGTTCACGAGGTCCATGCGCGGCGCCGCGACCATCACGTCACCGGCCGTCATGTCGGCCATGCGCAGCACGCCTTCGAGCATCACGCGCGATTCGGCGCCGATCACCTCGTTGTCCTCGGCATCGGCGAGGGTTTCGATCAGCTCGTCGCGCGAATCGGGGCCGGGGTGGATGAATTCGGCGAGCTTCTGGAGAAAGCCACGCTTGTCTTCCCGTTCAACGGGAGCGCGTTCAGGGTGAGGGTCGGCCACTGCGGGAGGGCGGAGTTGAAGAGAGACAAGGATAACGGATTGCGCATGACAGGCTCTACCGTCTGGCCGGCATAGGCCGCCCTCGCCCGCTCAGGGGGCCGATTTGCTTCTTGCGTCGCGCATGCCGCTGCGCACTTCCTGCAGGCTCGCCAGGAAGGCCCAGAACTGCTTGGCGCGGCTCTTGAGCGCGAAATCGACGGCGGCGTAATGCTCCAGCGCGATCTCGCTCATGCGGCTGTCGAAGGTGGCGGTGGGCAGCTGCAGGTGCGCTTCCGACTCCGAGCCGCTGCGCACCACGGTGGCGCCGGCGTTGCGGGCGATCTTGAGCATGGCCGCGTTTTCGCTCAGCGCATGGATGAAGAGCATGCCCACGCCTTCGTTGCGCGCGGCAACCACGGCGCGTTCGAACAGGCGCGCGCCATAACCGCGGCCGCGGGCGTGCGACGACACGGACACGCCGAATTCGGCGCAGTCGCTGTGCTGGTCGCCGGGCGCGTAGGCCACGTGCGCCATCGCGATCAGGTCGAGGCGGCGGTTGTAGATGCCGAACAGTTCGTCACGGTCGAAGTCCAGGCCTTCGACATAGCGCAGGACCTGCTCGTCGGCCGCGGCATAGCCGAAGCGCAGGTAGCGGTCATGCGGCGTCAGGTCCAGCAGGTGGCGCGCGATGCGTTCGCGTTCGCGCGGGCCGATCGAGCGGATCGGCACCATGACGGGTGGGGGCGCGCTGACGGCGCGCGGTTGCGCCTCAACCATCGGCGCCTTCAGGAAAGAGCCGAGGCCGAGAGACGCTTTGAGGAGGGTCTTGGCGGTAAGCATGGCTCCAATGTAAGGGTTTTCCCTTAATCACCAAGCCCGCAAGGACACTTTCAGGACGCATTCGTGACTCGATACCAGAGTCCGTGGTGTTTACGCAACCAATTTGTGGTTAAACGGGCACAGATGTTGTGGCTTTGACACGATCGAGCACGAAGCTGGTCTTGCAGTCTTCGACGCTGGGGTGCTTCAGCAGGGTGTCCATGATGAAGCGGCTGTAGTGCGCCATGTCGGCCACCACCACGCGCAGCAGGTAGTCCATGTCGCCGGTGAGGGCCGCGCACTCGACCACCTCGGGCCAGGTCTGCACGCTGGCGCGGAACAGGTCCATGGGGTTGCGCTTGTGGGTTTCGGTGTGCTTTTCGAGCCGCACGTTCAGGTAGGCCGTGAGGCCCAGGCCGACCGCCTCGGGCTGGACCAGCGCCACGTAGCGGTCGATGACCTTGTGCTCTTCGAGCCGCTTGACCCGCCGCAGCACGGCGCTGGGCGACAGGCTGACCTGCTCCGCGATCTGGTCGTAGGTGGCGCGGCCGTCTGCTTGCAGCATGCGCAAAATGAGTCGATCTATCTTGTCGAGTGCTTCCATTTCGTCATTTTTGCAGTTTTACTGCGTCATGACCACCCAGGGCGCCCAGAAACGCAGAAAACCTGAAAGCCTTCCGCCCTACAGTGCAGCACGGCCCGAATCCGGGCCTTTGTTTTCCTTTCTGCACAACTTTCCCCACTTTTCGGAGACAGCATCCATGAGCCACGCCGACGCCCCCGCCTTCACGCCCTGGGAGAACCCGATGGGCACCGACGGCTTCGAATTCATCGAGTACGCGGCACCCGATCCGGTCGCGATGGGCAAGGTGTTCGAGCGCATGGGCTTCGTGGCCATCGCCAAGCACCGCCACAAGAACGTGCTGCTGTACCGCCAGGGCACGATCAACTTCATCCTGAACGCCGAGCCCGATTCGTTCGCCCAGCGTTTTGCGCGCGAGCACGGCCCGAGCGTGTGCGCCATCGCCTTCCGCGTGCAGGACGCCAAGCAGGCCTACGAGCGCGCCACCGCGCTGGGCGCCTGGGGCTTCGCCGACAAGGCCGGCCCGGGCGAGCTGAACATCCCCGCCATCAAAGGCATCGGCGACAGCCTGATCTACCTGGTGGACCGCTGGCCGGGCAAGAACGGCGCGCAGCCGGGCGACATCGGCAACATCGGCTTCTACGACGTGGACTTCGAGGCGCTGCCGGGCGTGTCATCGCAGGACGCGCTGGCGCGCAAGGGCAACGGCCTGACCTACATCGACCACCTGACGCACAACGTGTACCGCGGCCGCATGGACGTGTGGGCCAATTTCTACGAGAAGCTCTTCAACTTCCGCGAAGTGAAGTACTTCGACATCGAGGGCCAGGTGACGGGCGTGAAGAGCAAGGCCATGACCAGCCCCTGCGGCAAGATCCGCATCCCGATCAACGAAGAGGGCAAGGAACAGGCCGGCCAGATCCAGGAGTACCTGGACATGTACAAGGGCGAGGGCATCCAGCACATCGCCATGGGCTCGGACAACCTGTACGAGAGCGTCGACGCGCTGCGCGCCAACGGCGTGACGCTGCTGGACACCATCGACACCTACTACGAGCTGATCGACAAGCGCATTCCGGGCCACGGCGAAAGCGTGGCCGAGCTGAAGAGCCGCAAGATCCTGATCGACGGCAAGAAGGACGCGCTGCTGCTGCAGATCTTCAGCGAGAACCAGCTGGGCCCGATCTTCTTCGAGTTCATCCAGCGCAAGGGCGACGACGGCTTCGGCAACGGCAACTTCAAGGCGCTGTTCGAGAGCATCGAGCTCGACCAGATGCGCCGTGGCGTGCTGAGCGCCGCAAAATAAGGCGCTTCACCACTGCCCTGGAGCCCGGCATGCGCCACGCGTCTTCTTCGACTGTCGTCACTTCCTTCGTCGCGGCAGCCGCCGCTGCTGTCGTGCTCTCGGGCTGTGCTTCGGCGCCGCCCGCCGCCGGCGCGGGCGCCTCGCACCTGGACACGGTGCAGAAGGCGGCCGTGCTGCGCATCTGCACGCCGGGCGACTACCGGCCCTTCAGCTTTCAGAAGGCCGACGCCTCGTTCGAAGGCATCGACGTCGACCTGATGACGGGCTTCAGCGCCAGCCTCGGCGCGAAGCCCGAGTGGGTCAAGACGACGTGGGCCAACCTGCTGCCCGACCTGGCTGCAGGCAAGTGCGACATCGCCGTGGGCGGCGTGTCGGTGACCACCGACCGCCAGAAGCGCGCCTTCTTCAGCGCGCCCTACATGGTCAACGGCAAGACGCCCATCGCGCGCTGCGCCGACGTGGCCAAGTACCAGAGCGTGGCGGCCATCGACCAGCCGTCGACCCGCGTGATCTTCAACCCGGGCGGCAGCAACGAACGCTTCGCCCGCACCAATTTCAAGCAGGCCAAGCTCACGCTGCACGGCGAGAACGTCACGATCTTCGACGAGATCCTGGCCAACCGCGCCGACGTGTTCGTCACCGAATCGGCCGAGGCCATCACGCAGCAGAAGCTCAAGCCCGGGCTGTGCGCGGTGAACCCCGACAAGCCGCTGCAGTACGGCGAGATGGCCTGGATGCTGCCGCGCGACGACGTGGCTTTCAAATCGTATGTCGACCAATGGCTGCACCTGCAGCAAGCCGGCGGCGACTTCCAGCGCGTGATGGACCGCTGGCTCAAGTAACCCGAGAAACCGAACGCCCCATGGATACCCCCGCCGCCGTTGTCACCCCCGCCGTCTATGGCGCCTCCGATCGCCCGCCACGCGGCGACTACTCGCGCGGCGGTTCGGTGCAAGCCGACTACACCTGCCCGCAGGACTGGGCCAGCTACACGGCGGCCGACCACGACACCTACAAGCGGCTGTACGAACGCCAGGCCGCGCAGCTGACGGGCCTGGCCTGCGACGCCTTCATCAAGTCGCTGCCGCTGCTCGGCGTGAAGGACCGCATCCCGCGCTTCGAGGAACTCAACGAGCGCCTGCACCGCGCCACCGGCTGGGAGATCGTCGCGGTGCCGGGGCTGATTCCCGAGCTGCCTTTCTTCACGCTGCTGGCGAACCGCAAGTTCCCGGTGACCGACTGGATCCGCAAGCCCGAAGAGTTCGACTACATCGTCGAGCCCGACGTGTTCCACGACCTGTTCGGCCATGTGCCGATGCTGTTCGACCCCACCTTCGCCGACTACGTGCAGCGCTACGGCCAGGGCGGCATCAAGGCGCACGAGCTGGGCGCCGGCGAGAAGCTGGCGCGGCTGTACTGGTACACGGTCGAGTTCGGCCTGATCCGCCAGCCCGAGGGCCTGCGCGCCTACGGCGCCGGCATCCTGAGCTCGGTCGGCGAGCTGCAGCACGCGGTGCGCAGCCCCGAGCCGCACCGCCTCCCGCTCGACCTGCTGCGCACCATGCGCACGCAATACAAGATCGACACCTACCAAGCCAACTACTTCGTGATCGAGAACTTCGCACAGCTCTTCGATCTCACGGCACCCGACTTCACGCCGCTGTACCGCGCGCTCGAGGTGCAGCCCGACATTCCGGCCGGCGTGCTGCTGCCGGGCGAATCCGGCAACGCCTGATCGGCATCTGTGTGACTCCCGCGCGCACGGCGGCTATCGCCTGCGCGACACCGGGTATGCGCCCCTAGGACAAGCCCGCTGGTGGGTGGGAGGCATTGGCTCCCACAATCCGCGCCAAAGGAGCTTGCATGCAGACATCCGCGCGACAGAACTACCCGGCCGGCGTGCCGCACGAGATTCATCCGGAGCAGTACCGCTCCCTGCCTCACATGTTCGACGAGGCCTTCGGCCGCTACAAGGACCGTCCGTTCTCGGTCTGCATGGAGCGCTGGATGTCGTACGGCGAGCTCGACACACTCTCCAAGGCGATGGGTGCATGGCTGCAATCGCAGGGCCTCGCGCCCGGTGCGCGGGTGGCGATCATGCTGCCCAACGTGCCGCAGTTCGCGGTCACGATGTGTGCCGTGCTGCGCGCGGGCTACACCTGCGTCAACGTCAATCCGCTGTACACGGCGCGCGAGCTGGAGCACCAGCTCAAGGACTCCGGCGCCACCGCCATCGTCATCCTCGAAAACTTTGCCGCCACGCTCGAGCAGGTGATCGAGCGCACGCCGGTCAAGCACGTGGTGATGACCGCGATGGGCGACCTGCTCGGCGGACTGTACGGCGCCTGGATCACGGTGGCCGTGCGCCACCTGGCCAAGATGGTGCCGCCCTACAAGCTGCCGCTGAGCGACGGCCGCACGGTCACGCCGTTCAAGCAGGCGATTGCCGAAGGCCGCGGGCGCACGCTCGGGCCCGACCAGAGCACGCTCGATTCGATCGCCTTCCTGCAGTACACGGGTGGCACCACCGGCCTGTCGAAGGGTGCGGTGCTGACCCACCGCAACATCGTGGCCGCCACGCTGCAGGCCGAAGCCTGGTTCACGCCCGCGCTGGCGAGGGCCGGCGACCTGGCGAAGGTCAACAGCATCGCCGCGTTGCCGCTCTATCACATCTTCGCGCTGACGCTGTGCCTGCTGGTGATCCGCCAGGGCTCGCACATGACGCTGATTCCGAACCCGCGCGACTTCAACAAGTTCGTCGCGGTGCTGAAGAAGCGGCCCTTCCACATGCTGCCGGCGGTGAACACCTTGTTCAACGCGCTGCTGATGCACCCGGAGTTCAAGACGGTCGACTTCTCCACGCTGTTCGTCTCGCAGGCCGGCGGCATGGCCGCCTCCGAAGGCACGGCGCGCAAGTGGTTCGAGGCCACCGGCTGCCCGATGATCGAAGGCTGGGGCATGAGCGAGACCTGTGCGATAGGCACCAACAACCCGGTGTCGAACACGAAGTTCACGGGCACCATTGGCCTGCCGTTGCCGAGCATTGAGATCGCGATCAAGGACGATGAAGGCCAATCGCTGCCGATCGGCCAGGCGGGCGAGTTGTGCATCAAAGGCCCGAACGTGATGACCGGCTACTACAACCAGCCCGCCGAGACGGCGGCGGCCTTCACGGCCGACGGCTTCATGCGCACCGGCGACATCGCCGTGATGCAGGAAGACGGCTACAGCCGGATCGTCGACCGCAAGAAGGACATGATCCTCGTGAGCGGCTTCAACGTGTTCCCCAACGAGTTGGAGAACGTGATCTCGCTGTGCCCCGGCGTCGTCGAATGCGCGGCCGTGGGTGTGCCGGACGAGAAACAGGGCGAAGCCATCAAGGTCTTCGTGGTCCGCAAGGACCCGACGCTGACGGAAGACGCCGTGCTCCAGTACTGCAACGGACAGCTCACCGGCTACAAGCGGCCGAAGCACATCGAGTTCCGCGAGTCGCTGCCCAAGACCAACGTGGGGAAGATCCTGCGGCGCGAGCTGCGCACCAGCGCCGGTGCCTGAGCGCGTGGGTCACCACGGGGAAGCCAGCGCCGGGCTGCCGGCGAATGTCGTCGTGTTCGAGCGGGGCTGGCTGTCTTCGAACAACATCCTCTTCGTCGGAGCCGAGGAAACGGCGCTGGTCGACACCGGCTATGCCACGCATGCCGATCAGACGCTGGCGCTGGTCGAGTCGGTGTTGGGCGAACGTCCCCTTGATCGGGTGCTGAACACACATCTGCACAGCGATCACTGCGGGGGGAACGCGGCGCTGCAGCAGCGGTATCCATCGCTGCGGACGGACATTCCGCCTGGAGAGGCGGCACTGGTTGAGCGATGGGATGCGCAGGGTCTGAGTTTTCTTGCGACGGGGCAGAGTTGCGCGCGCTTTGGCTTCACTGGACTGCTCGAGCCAGGCACTGAATGCCTGCTGGGAGACAGCGCGTGGCAGGTGCATGGGGCTCCAGGTCACGATCCGCACTCGGTGATCCTGTTCAACCCGGTGTCGCGGACCCTGATTTCAGCGGATGCGCTCTGGGAGAATGGGTTTGGCATTGCCTTTCCGGAGTTGATGGGCGAGCCCTCGTTCGGGGACATTGCGGCAACGCTCGATTTGATCGAAAAGTTGGCGCCACGGCAGCTGATCCCGGGGCATGGCGGCGTTTTCGCCGATGTCGAGCGCGCCTTGCATACGGCGCGCAAGCGACTGTCTGGCTTGCAGCGCGA
>NZ_JBXAMR010000016.1:0-41905 GCF_058800845.1 Variovorax sp. GW822-FHT04E09 | reverse complement strand
AGGCCTGCGCTTCGCCATCCGTGAAGGCGGCCGTACCGTGGGTTCGGGCGTCGTGGCCAAGATCCTCGACATCTAAGTCGGACGCAAAGGAATCACCATGGCTACCAAGCAAAAGATCCGCATCCGCCTGAAGGCATTCGACTACAAGCTGATCGACCAGTCGGCCGCTGAAATCGTGGACACCGCCAAGCGCACCGGCGCGATCGTCAAGGGCCCCGTGCCCCTGCCGACCCGCATGAAGCGTTTCGACATCCTGCGTTCGCCGCACGTCAACAAGACGTCGCGCGACCAGCTGGAAATCCGCACGCACCAGCGCCTGATGGACATCGTCGACCCCACCGACAAGACCGTGGACGCGCTGATGAAGCTCGACCTGCCGGCCGGCGTCGACGTCGAGATCAAGCTGCAGTAATTCGACCTCGCGTCGCATTCCGAGCACAGCCCGCCTGCAGAAATGCAGGCGGGCTTTTTTGTGCTTCACGTTTGTTTCTCAACTGTGGCATCCTCGCGCACCGGCCTGCGGGACGCAGTGCGCCGGGGCTGAAACGAGGGCAGCACACGTGATGAGCCAGAAGTTCTCTTTTGCATTCGGTGCGGCGTGCATCGCAGCGGCATTGCTGGCAGGTTGCGGTGGGGGAGGTGGTGGTGGCGGAGGCGGCGGTGGGTTTCCCATCGGCCTGCCGATCGTGCTGAACCCGGTCGCCCTGAGCGGGAAAGCCACTTACGACTCGGTGCCAAACAACAACGGGCCCCTCCTGTACGCGAGCACCACGGCCAAGCCTGTGCGCGGCGCCACGGTGGAGGTGCTCGATGCCAACACATCGGCGCAGCTCGCGTTGACCACCACGGATGACGGTGGCAATTACGCGGTCTCGGTGCCGGCGAACACGAACATCACCGTGCGCGTCCGGGCCCAGCTGACCCGGACCGGTCCGGGCGCGACCTGGGATGTCACGGTGCGCGACAACACCCGCAGCGACGCGCTGTACTCGATGCAGTCGGCGAGCTTTTCGTCGGGAAGCGTGGCATTGACGCGCGACCTGCGTGCGGACAGCGGCTGGGGAGGTTCTGGCTACAGTGGGACGCGCGTCGCGGCGCCGTTCGCCGTGCTCGACACGGTCTACACCTCCATGCAGAAGGTGCTGTCGGTGGCGCCGGCTTCGGCGTTTCCTGTGCTGAAGGTTTTCTGGAGTGCCGACAACACGCCGTCCACGTCGATCAACCTCGCGACAGGGCAAATCGGCACGACCTTCTTCTTCAACAACGGAAGCAGCGGTCGGCAGATCTATGTGCTGGGCAAGGAGAACGTCGACACCGACGAGTTCGACGCACCGGTGATCGCGCATGAGTGGGGGCACTATTACCAGTCGGCGTTCAGCCGCGACGATTCGATGGGGGGCGAGCATGACGGAACGGATCGTCTCGACCGGCGGCTCGCTTTTTCCGAAGGCTGGGGCAATGCATGGTCGGGCATCGCGCTGAACCGGAGCAACTACGTGGACTCGACGGGTGCGCAGCAGGGCGAAGGTGGGCGGCTGGATCTGTCCGCCGGGCCCCCGACCGGCAACCCGGGCTGGTTCCGCGAACTGTCGGTCCAGGCCATCCTGTGGAACCTCAACCGGCAAGCCGGCTTCAAGCCCATCCACGACACCTTGACCGGCTTCCAGTTCCGAAGCGGCGCGCCGGTCACGTCCATCCACGCGTTCGCCGCCGCGTTCAATGCGACGTCGCCTGGCAACGCCTCGGCGCTGAACAGCCTGCTGACCGCGCAGGGCATCACCTCCAGCGATGCATTCGGCACGGGCGAATCGAACGACGGCGGGGTGCCAAGAGCGCTGCCGATGTACGGAGCCTTGACGGTTGGTCCGGCGCCGAGCAGTGCCTGCGTCTCCAATGCGGCGGGTACCGGCAACAAGCACGGCAGCATTGCCTACCTGCGCTTCACCGCGCCGGCGAACCGGGACTACCAGGTCACGGTCGGGGGCGCCACGCTGCCGGACTTCGACGTCTTCCGGGGCGGAGAGATCGCCCGGTCGGGCAACCGGGTCAGCCTGAGCGCGGGTGAGTACGTTCTGGCAGTGCGGGATGCCGCAATGACGAGCTCCTCTGCTTCGCCGCTGTGCCTCAGCGTGCTTGTTCAATAGGAAGGGAAGGCTCGCGATGATCCTGAACACTCGCCTCTCTTTGGCTGCCGCGTTGGCGGCGGGACTTGCACTGTCCGCGCTCCCGGTCTCTGCCCTGGCCGACGGCATGCCGCCGGCGCGCACCACTGCGAAGCTGTCGGCTGCAACCTCGAAGGATGCGGCCACCCCCTGGGTGACCGCATCGAGAAAACCCAATGACTCCGGTGTCAAGCTGCAGTACCGGCTGGACGGCGCGCCTCAGGCCGGCAAGCCGACTGTCGTCGTTCTGCAGTTCGACGGCGTCAGCGACCCCGCGGGCGCCAGCGTGACGCTGACGGTCGATGCGGGCCTGACGCTGTCCGGCAACGCGTCGCTGAGTCTGCCGCCGGGACAGCGCTCCGACACTTCCGTCACGGTGATCAGCCAGGGTGACGGTCTGGCCTACCTGAATGTGTTCATCAAGCAGGCTGGTCGGACCAGTGCCATTTCCATCCCGATCCAGACCGGCGCGGCGGCGCCCGCCATGAAGGCCAATGGCGAGATCAAGTCGCTGCCAGGCGGCGACAACATCATCTCGCTGCCCGCGAAATAGGCCCGAAAGCCACCCGAAACGGGGCCGGAACCCCCTGAATCCGGCCCGAAAAGGGCCACTTGCGCCCCGGTTCAACTGCGGGCTATAATCTCTGGCTCTGCCCTTGTTGCGTCCGTTCGGGCGCCGTTCTGGCAGAGATTTATCAACCTTCTCTCGCAGGCCGGGAAACCAGCCAAACGCTGTCGCCAATTGAAGTGGCAGCGGCGAAGGAAGTCTTCCATTTTTGGAGAAAACAAATGAGTCTGAGCAACTCCCTCGGGTTGCTGGGCCGCAAGGTGGGGATGATGCGTCTCTTCACCGATGACGGGGACGCAGTTCCCGTCACGGTGGTGGATGTGTCCAACAACCGTGTGACCCAGATCAAGTCCCAAGAGACCGATGGCTACGTCGCCCTGCAGGTGACGTTCGGTTCGCGCAAAGCATCGCGCGTGACCAAGCCCCAAGCCGGCCACCTTGCCAAGGCAGGTGTCGAAGCTGGTGAAATCATCCAGGAATTCCGCGTCACCGCCGATACCGCAGGTCAGCACAAGGCTGGCGGCGTGATCGCGGCAAGCAGCGTGTTCTCCGTGGGCCAGAAGGTGGACGTGCAAGGCACGACCATCGGCAAGGGCTACGCCGGCACGATCAAACGTCACAACATGAGCTCGCAGCGCGCGTCGCACGGTAACAGCCGTTCGCACAACGTGCCCGGCTCGATCGGCATGGCACAAGACCCCGGTCGCGTGTTCCCCGGCAAGCGCATGACGGGCCACCTCGGCGACGTCACCCGCACGACGCAAAACCTCGACGTGTTCCGCATCGACGAAGCACGTCAGCTGCTGCTCATCAAGGGCGCGATCCCGGGTTCGAAGGGTGGCTTCGTCACCGTGCGTCCCGCCATCAAGGCCAAGCCGCAAGCGGCTGAAGGAGCGAAGTAATGCAACTCGAACTCCTGAACGAACAAGGCCAGGCCGCGTCGAAGTACGACGCCCCCGAGACCGTGTTCGGCCGTGACTACAACGAAGACCTGGTCCACCAGATCGTCGTTGCATTCCAGGCCAACGCCCGTCAAGGCACGCGCGCCCAGAAGGACCGCGAACAGGTCAAGCACTCGACCAAGAAGCCTTTCAAGCAAAAGGGAACGGGCCGCGCCCGCGCCGGTATGACGTCCTCGCCCCTGTGGCGCGGAGGCGGCCGGATCTTCCCGAACATGCCTGACGAAAACTTCTCGCAGAAGATCAACAAGAAGATGTACCGCGCCGGCATGGCCTCCATCTTCTCGCAGCTCGCTCGCGAAGGCCGTCTGGCCGTGGTCGATTCGCTGACCGTGGATTCGCCCAAGACGAAGCCGCTGGCAGCCCGTTTCAAGGCAATGAATCTCGAGTCCGTGCTCGTGATCGCCGAAGAAGTCGACGAAAACCTGTACCTTGCCTCGCGCAATCTGGTCAACATCCTCGTGGTCGAACCCCGTTACGCCGATCCGGTGTCGCTGGTTCACTACAAGAAGGTGCTGGTCACCAAGGGTGCCGTCGACAAGCTCAAGGAGATGTTCGCATGAGCCGCGTGAACCCCACCCCTGCACAACGTAAGTTCGACGAAGGCCGTCTCATGAACGTGCTGGTCGCACCGATCGTGTCCGAAAAGGCCACGATGGTCGGCGAGAAGTCGAACGCTGTCACTTTCAAGGTGCTGCAAGACGCCACCAAGCCCGAGATCAAGGCCGCTGTTGAACTGATGTTCAAGGTCGAAGTCCAGGGCGTGTCGGTGCTCAACACCAAGGGCAAGACCAAGCGCTTTGGCAAGTCCATCGGCCGCCGCGACAACGTGCGCAAGGCTTATGTGACGCTGAAGGCCGGTCAAGAGCTCAACCTCGTCGGGGAAGGCGCTTAATCATGGCCGTCATCAAGATGAAACCCACTTCGCCGGGCCAACGCGGCGCGGTGAAGATTTCGCGTGACCACCTGCACAAGGGTGCGCCTCACGCAGCCCTGCTGGAACCCCAGTTCCAGAAGGCCGGCCGTAACAACAACGGTCACATCACGATCCGCCATCGTGGCGGTGGTGCCAAGCACCACTACCGCATTGTCGACTTCGTGCGCAACAAGGACGGCATCCCGGCCAAGGTCGAACGCATCGAGTACGACCCGAACCGCACCGCCCACATCGCTCTGGTCTGCTACGCCGACGGCGAGCGCCGCTACATCATCGCCCCGCGCGGTCTGGAAGCTGGTGCAACCCTGATGTCGGGCGCCGAAGCCCCGATCCGCGCCGGCAACACCCTGCCGATCCGCAACATCCCCGTGGGTTCGACGATCCACTGCATCGAACTGCAACCCGGCAAGGGCGCGCAGATCGCACGTTCGGCCGGTACCTCGGCAACGTTGCTGGCCCGTGAAGGCGTGTACGCCCAGGTCCGCATGCGTTCGGGCGAAGTCCGTCGCATTCACATCGAATGCCGCGCGACCATCGGTGAAGTGGCCAACGAAGAACACAGCCTGCGCCAGCTCGGCAAGGCCGGTGTGAAGCGTCACATGGGTATTCGCCCGACCGTTCGCGGCGTGGTGATGAACCCGGTCGACCACCCGCACGGTGGTGGCGAAGGCAAGACTGGCGAAGGCCGCCATCCTGTCGACCCGTGGGGCAATCTGACCAAGGGCTATCGCACCCGTAACAACAAGCGCACGCAGGTCTTCATCGTGTCGCGTCGCAAGAAGTAAGGGATAGCCAATGACTCGCTCTCTCAAAAAGGGTCCTTTCGTCGACCACCACCTCGTGGCCAAGGCCGACAAGGCCGTGACGAACAAGGACAAGAAGCCGATCAAGACCTGGTCGCGCCGCTCGATGGTTCTGCCCGAGTTCATCGGTCTGACCATCGCTGTGCACAACGGCAAGCAACACGTGCCCGTGTACATCACCGACCAGATGGTCGGCCACAAGCTCGGCGAATTTGCGCTCACGCGCACGTTCAAGGGGCACCCCGCGGACAAAAAAGTCCAGAAGAAGTAAGGAACGACCATGTCTGAAACACGTGCAGTCCTCCGCGGTGTCCGCCTGTCGGTCGACAAGGGCCGTCTGGTCGCGGACCTGATCCGCGGCAAGAAGGTCGATCAAGCGCTCAACGTTCTGCAATTCACGCAGAAGAAGGCCGCTGTGATCATCAAGAAGGTGCTCGAGTCGGCGATTGCCAACGCCGAGCACAACGACGGTGCCGACATCGACGAGCTGAAGGTCAAGACCATCTACGTCGAGCAAGGTGCAACGCTCAAGCGCTTCACGGCGCGCGCCAAGGGTCGCGGCAATCGCATCAGCAAGCCCACGTGCCATGTGTACGTGACGGTTGGCAACTAAGAAGGCCTGGAAGAAATATGGGACAGAAAATCCACCCAACCGGGTTCCGCCTTGCGGTCACCCGTAACTGGTCCAGCCGTTGGTACGCAAGCGACCGCGATTTCGCGGGCATGCTGGCCGAAGACATCAAGGTTCGCGAATACCTGAAGAAGAAGCTGAAGAACGCTTCGGTGTCGCGCGTCATGATCGAGCGTCCCGCCAAGAACGCACGCATCACGATCTACTCGGCTCGTCCGGGCGTCGTGATCGGCAAGAAGGGCGAAGACATCGAGAACCTCAAGCGCGAACTGGGTAAGCAGCTCGGCGTGCCGGTTGCGGTCAACATCGAAGAAGTGCGCAAGCCCGAAATCGATGCGCAGCTGATCGCCGACAGCATCACGCAGCAGCTCGAAAAGCGGATCATGTTCCGCCGCGCCATGAAGCGCGCCATGCAGAACGCCATGCGTCTGGGTGCCCTGGGCATCAAGATCATGTCGGCTGGCCGCCTGAACGGCATCGAAATCGCACGTACCGAGTGGTATCGCGAAGGCCGCGTGCCGCTTCACACCCTGCGCGCCGACATCGACTACGGCACCTCGGAAGCCAAGACCACCTACGGCGTCATCGGCGTCAAGGTCTGGGTCTACAAGGGCGACACGCTGGGTCGCAACGACCTGCCGGCCGTCGAAACGCCGCGTCCGGACGAAGAGCGCCGCCCGCGTGGTCCCCGCCGTGATGGTCGCCCTGGCGACCGTCCGGGTGGCGACCGTCGTGGTCCCGGCCCCCGTGCCGGTGCCCGTGGTCCGATCGGTGGCAACACCGCTCCGGCCGATGGCAGCGACAAGCCCGCAGAAGCAACCGGCGGTGCCGGTGCAGACTCGAAACCCGCCGTTAAGCGCGTCCGCAAAGCCGCGCCCGCTGCAGCAGCGGACGGTGCCAAGACCGAGTAATCGGTCGCTCCCGGGCACGCAAGTGCCTGGGGCCCTCACGGAGTAACAAAACATGCTGCAACCTGCACGCAGAAAGTTCCGCAAGGAACAAAAGGGCCGCAACACCGGCATCGCAACCACGGGTAACTCGGTTGCGTTCGGTGACTTCGGTCTCAAATGCACCGACCGCGGTCGCCTCACGGCGCGCCAGATCGAAGCCGCTCGTCGCGCGATCTCGCGTCACGTGAAGCGCGGTGGCCGTATCTGGATCCGCGTGTTCCCGGACAAGCCGATCTCTACCAAGCCCGCTGAAGTGCGGATGGGTAACGGTAAGGGCAACCCCGAGTACTACGTCGCTGAAATCCAGCCTGGCAAGATCGTGTTCGAGATCGTCGGCGTGCCCGAAGAACTCGCCCGCGAAGCGTTCCGCCTGGCCGCCGCCAAGCTTCCGCTGCGCACGACGTTCGTCGCTCGCCAGCTCGGCGCCTGAGAGGAGAACATCCATGGCAACACGTAAGAAGAAAGAAACCGCGGCTTCGGCCAAGGTGACGAAGGCCGCAACCCTGCGCACGAAGGACGTCGCAGGCCTGCAAGCCGAAATCAAGGATCTGCAGAAGGCCCACTTCGGCCTGCGCATGCAGAAGGCCACGCAACAGCTGTCGAACACCACGACGCTGCGCGTGACGCGTCGCGACATCGCTCGCGCCAAGACCATTCTTGCTCAGAAAGAGCAAGAGACCCAAGCCGCCAAGTAAGGAGTGAACATGACGGAAGCTAAAAAATCCCTCAAGCGCACCTTGATCGGCAAGGTGGTCAGCGACAAGCGTGCCAAGACCGTGACCGTGCTGGTCGAGCGCCGTGTGAAGCACGAGCTCTACGGCAAGATCGTGGCCAAGACGAGCAAGTACCACGCCCATGACGAAAAGGGCGAGTACCACCTCGGCGACACCATCGAGATCACGGAAAGCCGTCCGATCTCGAAGACCAAGAACTGGGTCGTGACCCGTCTGGTCGAGAAGGCCGTCCTGGTCTGATCAGGCACTCGGTCGCCCTTGAGGCAACCCATCCGGAAACGGCCCACAATGTGGGCCGTTTTTCTTTTTCAGGAGCAATTCACATGATCAAAGTCGGCGACACCCTTCCTTCGGCCACCCTGCAGGAATATTCCGAAGTGGAGGGCGAGGGCTGCAGCATCGGCCCGAACCCGGTCGACGTGACCAAGGCCACCGCGGGCAAGACCATCGCGCTGTTCGCACTGCCGGGCGCCTTCACGCCCACCTGCTCGGCCAAGCACGTGCCGGGCTACGTGCAGCACTTCGACGACTTCAAGGCCGCCGGCGTGGACGAGATCTGGTGCGTGAGCGTGAACGACGCGTTCGTGATGGGCGCCTGGGCGCGCGACCAGAAGACTGGCGCCAAGGTGCGCATGCTGGCCGACGGCAGTGCCGATTTCGCGAAGGCCACCGGCCTCACGCTCGACCTGACCGGCCGCGGCATGGGCCTGCGCAGCAACCGCTACTCGATGCTCGTGAAGGACGGCAAGGTCGCGACGCTGAACGTCGAAGGCCCGGGCAAGTTCGAAGTGAGCGACGCCGACACACTGCTCGCACAAGCCCGCGGCTGAACCTGGCTCTTTCGTGGGGGCCGCCGCGCACGGCCGCCCGAAGCGGCCGGCCCGCCCCCGGTAGGGGGTTGGCGAAGCGACACGAAGTGCGCGCAGCCTGGGGGCGAGTCTAGAGGTCTACCTTGAGGTAGTGAGCCCCGGCGACGGGGTTGTGATAGTAGGGCGGCACCTCCGCGAAGCCCAGGTCTTCGTAGAGGGCGCGCGCCGACTCCATGTCGTCGAGGGTGTCGAGCAGCACGCAGGCATAGCCTGCGCTGCGGGCCGCATCGAGGATGGCCTCGGCCAGTTGCCGGCCGAGCCCGAGCCCCCGGAACCCGGGGCGCACATACAGCCGTTTCATTTCCGCCGCGTTCGCGTAGTCCGTGCTGTCGATCGGGCGCAGCGCGCAGCAGCCCGCCACGTGGGCGAGCGTGCCGTCGGCGCGCTTCAGCGTGGGCGCGGCGCGGCCGGCGTCTTCGTTCACATGGGCGGGATCGACCAGCGCCAGCAGCAAGGTGCCGCGCGGCTCGGCGTACTCGCCGGGCAGTCCGGCCAGCTCGCCGTCGAAGTCCTGGAAGTCGAGGTCGATGGCCAGCGAGCCCGCGTAGTCGCGGAAGATGGCGCGCACGGCGTCGACTTCGTGCGGTTCGTCGGGCGTGAGCAGCACCACGGCCGGCATGTCCGACAGTGGTAACGGGCGGGAGACGGAAAAGCCGCTCATACGCGCAACGACGCCACCCAGAACGCCACGCCCGCGCACAGCGCGAACAGCACCAGCGCCAGCGTGCGCGACACCGCATCGTCGCGGCTCGGAGCCACGCCGTTGCCATTGCCATTCCCGTTGGGGGCCGCGCCCGCGACCACCAGCTTGTCGCCCGACAGCATCGGCCCGACCAGCCGGTGCCGCTTGACCAGCACGTAGAACAGCACCGCCAGCACATGCAGGCTCACCAGGGCGATCACGATCCACTTGCCCTGCGCCTTGTGCCAGCCCGTCGCCAGGCTCACCATCGCGCCCGACACGAAGCGGGTCAGCGGCCCGGAGGCGGAAATCTCGTCGTCGGCCATCAACCCAGTGGCGACCTGCAGAATCAACAGCGCCAGCACCGCGAACACCGACAGCGCGCCCAGCGGCGTGTGTCCGATCAGGTGGTCGGGGTGCGACTTGCCGCGCAGGTAGGCGATCACCGAGCCCGGCGCATAGATGAAGGCCGCGAAGCGCGACCAGCGCCCGCCCACGACCCCCCAGATCAGCCGGAACAGCAGCAGCGCCAGCACGGTGTAGCCGAGGCGGAAATGCCATTCCATGATGCCGTTCAGGCCCGTCACGATCAGGCCGATCACGGCGAAGGCGAGCGCCCAGTGAAAGAGGCGGGTCGGCAGGTCCCAGACGCGTGTGCGGGCCACCGAGAGGGTGTCGGTCATCGAAAAAGGCGCCGGGGCGCGAGGCTGCGGAAGGCGCAGATTAGCAAAGTCCGGCCCGGTCGTTCCACCGGGTTGTTGCTATGCGCCCGACACGGGCAGCCCCTACACTGCCTGCAGCACCGCGTTCGACGGTGCCCAAAACCCCCACACAAGGACCCACGATGACCCGTTTTGCTTCGTTCGCCCTTGCAGCCGCCTGCGCTGCGATGTCCCTGCCCGCCGCGGCACAGTTTGCCAAGCCCGAAGATGCCATCAAGTACCGCCAGAGCGCGCTGTTCGTGATGGCCCAGCACTTCGGCCGCTTGGGCGCCATGGCCAACGGCCGGGCGCCCTACGACGCCGCCGCTGCCGCCGCCAACGCCGAGATCGTCGCCGACATGGCCAAGCTGCCCTGGGCCGGCTTCGGCGCCGGCACCGAAGGCGGCAAGGCCAAGCCCGAAGTCTGGAAGGAAGCCGCGAAGTTCAAGGAACACCAGGACAAGGTGATCGCCGAGACCGGCAAGCTGGTGGTTGCCGCCAAGGCCGGCAACATCGACGCGCTCAAGGCCCAGTTCGGCCCGACCGGCGCGAGCTGCAAGGCCTGCCACGACAGCTTCCGCAACCAGTAAGCCGCGGGCTTTCGCCACGAAAAAGGCGCTCCTTGGAGCGCCTTTTGCTTTTCTGGGGCCGAAGGTCAGGCCTCGGCCAGGAGCTTTTCGATCAGCTTGTGCAGCTCGGCGAAATCGGGCTCGCCCACATAGCGCTTCACGATTTCGCCCTTCTTGTTGACGATGAAGGTGGTCGGCGTGAGCTTCACGTCGCCCCAGGCCTGTGCCACGCTGCCGGTGTTGTCGATCGCCACCTTGAACGGCAGCTTGCGGGTTTCGGCGAAGTTGACGACGTAGCTCGGCGGGTCGTAGCTCATGGCCACCGCCAGCGTGTCATAGCCCTTGGCCTTGTACTTGTCGTAGGTCGAGATCACCTTGGGCATCTCGGCCACGCAGGTCACGCAGCTCGTGGCCCAGAAGTTGACCAGCGTGACCTTGCCCTTCAGGTCGGCCGTGCTCTTGGTGGTGCCGTCGAGCAGCACGAAGGTCGAGGCCGGGGCGGCGGTGCTGCCCGAACCGAGGTACACGCCCACGCCGGCGGCCAGGGCGATCACGACGGCGGCGGCAGCGATGTATTTTTTCATGGGCACCTGAAGGAGAGAGGCGGCGCGATTTTAGTTCCGCGTGCCGGAACGCGCCGGCGCACGCGCTTCATTCCCCGAAGGCCGCTCGATAATCGTCCTCCGATGCCCTCGCTTCCTTTCCCCTCCTGGCCCGTGCTGGCCCTGGCCGCCGCGCTGGGCGCCTGCAGCCCCACCTTCAACTGGCGCGAAGTGCCGATCGCCGACGCCGGCCTGGTCGCGCTGCTGCCCTGCAAGGCCGACCGCGCCCAGCGCGCGGTGCCGCTGGGCGCCGAGTCGGTGCAGGTCGACATGACCGGCTGCGAAGCCGGCGGCGCGACCTTCGCCGTGGCCCATGCCGCCGCCACCAGCCCGGCGCAGGCCGAGGCCTGGCTCACGGCCTGGCGCACGGCCACGCACGGCCAGCTGGGCGTCGCGCAGGTGATCCAGGGGCCGGCCACCTTGCCGCGCGCCACGGCCGTTCCCGCACCGTGGCGGCTCGACGGGCAATCGGCGCAGCAGGGCGTGGCGCCGGTCCAGGTGCTCTGGTTCGCGCAGTCGCAGAAAGACGGCAGCGTGTCGCTCTACCAGGCCACCGTGCTCGGCCGGCCGTCCTCGCCCGAGGCGACCAAGACCTTCTTCGAGGGCCTGCGCCTGCCATGAGCAGGGGCCGGCCGACAGGCCGCGATGCACGGGCCAGCTATCGTTTTCATAGCTGTTGCCGCGGCGCAAACCTACACCCCGGCCACGCGCCCGCCATGGCCGCTTTCCCCGGTTGCCGCGTTGTGTCCTCGATGTCTCTACTTCCTTTGGGCGCCCCCGCATAATCGACGCGTCGTCCTCCGAGCCGCATGAACAGCATCCTCATCATTGCCCACTCCCCGTTCGCACAGGCGCTGCGGCAGTGCGCGCTGCATGTGTTCCCCGACTGCGAACAGGCGGTCGTGGCCCTCGACGTGCTGCCCAACGTGTCGCCCGAGGAAACGCTGGCCGCCGCGCGCATCACGCTCGCGCAGCAGTTGCATGCCCCGCGCTCGCAGGTGCTGGTGCTGGCCGACGTGTTCGGCGCCACGCCCTGCAACGTCGCGCAGAAGCTGGTGGACGGCGTGCGCTCGCGGCTCGTGGCCGGTGTCAACCTGCCGATGCTGCTGCGCGCCGTCACCTACCGCCACGAACCGCTCGACACCCTGGTGCAGCGGGCCCTCGCGGGCGGCACCGCCGGCGTGATGCAGGTGGCGGTGGCGGCTCCCCAGAACCAGGCGAAAAGAAAGCACAGTGATCAAGAAATCCGTGACCATCAGCAATAAGCTGGGCCTGCACGCACGCGCGTCGGCCAAGCTGACCAAGCTCGCCGGCAGCTTCCCCTGCGAGGTGTGGCTGTCGCGCGGCGACCGCCGCATCAACGCCAAGAGCATCATGGGCGTCATGATGCTGGCCGCCGGCCTCGGCGTGACCGTCGAGCTCGAGACCAACGGCCCGCAGGAAGACGAAGCCATGAACGCCATCGTCCAACTGATGGACGACAAGTTCGGCGAAGGCGAATAAGGACCCGCGCATGACCTTCGCAGTCCACGGTCTCCCGGTCGCCCGTGGCATTGCCATCGGCCGCGCGGTGCTGGTCGTGTCCAGCCGCATCGACGTGGCGCACTACTTCATCAAGCCGGAAGAGATCGAGACCGAGATCGACCGCGTGCGCACCGCGCGCAACGCGGTGGCCGACGAGCTCACCAAGCTGCAGGCCAGCGTGGCGCAGATGGGCCCGAACGACGCGCCGCACGAGCTTGCGGCGCTGCTCGAGGTGCACCAGATGCTGCTGCAGGACGACGTGCTCAGCGGCGGCGTGAAGCACTGGATCAGCGAGCGGTTGTACAACGCCGAATGGGCGCTGACCACGCAGCTCGAAATCATCGCGCGCCAGTTCGACGAGATGGAGGACCCGTACCTGCGCGAGCGCAAGGCCGACCTCGAACAGGTGGTCGAGCGCATGCTGCATCGCATGAAGGGCACGGCCGCCGTGCTCGCGCCGAGCCCGCCGCGGCGCAAGCGCGCCGCCGCCCATCATGACCACGACGACGAAGACGACGACCCCACCGCGGGCGACGGCTTCGACGTGCCGCTGGTGCTCATCGCGCACGACCTCTCGCCGGCCGACATGCTGCAGTTCAAGAAGAGCGTGTTCGCGGGCTTCGTGACCGACGTGGGCGGGCGCACCTCGCACACCGCCATCGTCGCGCGCAGCATGGACATCCCGGCCATCGTCGGCGCGCGCTCCGCGAGCCAGCTGGTGCGCCAGGACGACTGGGTCATCATCGACGGCGAGGCCGGCGTGATGATCGTCGACCCGTCGCCGATCATCCTGGCCGAGTACGGCTTCAAGCAGCGCCAGGGCGACCTCGAGCGGGGGCGGCTCGCGCGGCTGCGCCACAAGCCCGCCGTCACGCTCGACGGCCAGCGCGTCGACCTGCTGGCGAACATCGAGATGCCCGAGGACACGGCCGGCGCCGTCAAGGCCGGCGCCGTGGGCGTGGGCCTCTTTCGCAGCGAATTCCTCTTCATGGGCCGCGAGAACTCGGCGCGCCAGACGCGCCTGCCCGACGAGGAAGAGCAGTACCAGGCCTACAAGCGCGCGGTCGAGGGCATGCAGGGCATGCCCGTCACCATCCGCACCATCGACGTGGGCGCCGACAAGCCGCTGGACGGCAAGTCGGGCAGCAAGCAGGAGCACCTGAACCCCGCGCTCGGCCTGCGTGCCATCCGCTGGAGCCTGGCCGATCCGGCGATGTTCCTCACGCAGTTGCGCGCCATCCTGCGTGCGGCGGCGCACGGCGAGATCCACCTGCTCATTCCGATGCTCGCGCACGCCAGCGAGATCCGCCAGACGCTGTCGCTGATCGACTTCGCGCGCGCCGAACTCGACAACCGCGGCGCCGTGTACGGCCCGGTCAAGCTCGGCGCCATGATCGAGATCCCGGCCGCCGCGCTCACGCTCAAGACCTTCCTGAAGCACTTCGACTTCCTGTCGATCGGCACCAACGACCTGATCCAGTACACGCTGGCCATCGATCGCGCCGACGAAGCCGTCGCCCACCTGTACGACCCCGCGCACCCCGCGGTGCTCAAGCTCGTGGCCGACACCATCACCGAGTGCCGCCGCCAGGGCAAGGGCGTGTCGGTGTGCGGCGAGATGGCGGGCGATGTCGCCTTCACGCGCCTGCTGCTGGGCCTGGGCCTGCGCAGCTTCTCGATGCACCCCTCGCGCATCCTCGCCGTGAAGCAGGAAGTGCTGCGCGCCGACACCGGCAAGCTCGAGCCCTGGGCGCAGGGCGTGCTCGACGCGGACGATCCCGCGGCCGCACTCGCGGGCTGAGCCCGCGCTTTCGCATACCTTCGTCTTCGTGATGCACCGTGAAAACGGTGGGTCGCGGGGCGGATGAAACAAACCGAAATACGGCGATACGGGCGTGAAAGGACTCACCGCGCCTTGACGCGCACCATCAGGTCTCCTCTTCCAACCCCTGAAAGAAAGGCCTGCATCATGATCGTCAAGTCGTCCTTCTCCCTCGCGCAGCTCGTCGCTGTCGGTTCCTTCGCCATGCTCGCCGCCGCCGGCGCCAAGGCTGAAAGCTACGAGGGCGTCCACGCGCCCGTGTCGGCCATGAGCCGCGCCGATGTCAACGCCGAAGCCGTGCGTGCCGCCGCCGCCCCCGACCAGAACGTCGTGCGCGGTTCGCGCGGCCCCGAGACCGTGGCCGTGTCGACCGACCGCGCCCGCGTCATCGCCGAAGCCGTGCGCACCGCCGCCGCCCCCGACCAGAACGTGACCTCCGGCTCGCGCGTGAACAGCAAGGTCATCTCGACGATGCAGAACCCCGTCGACGCGCGTGCCGCCGCCGCGCGCGACAGCGGCAACCGCCTCTGAGCCACTGCGGCGCATGCGTCGCCGCCGTCGCCACGTTCATCACTGAAGCAGCCCCGCGCAGGGGCGCATGAAGGAGCACCCCCATGAAGCACTGGATCAAACGAACCCTGTTCGGATTCGCCGGCCTGGCCGTCGTCGCCGGCAGCATCGCCGGCTGTGCCGGCCATCGCCACGGCTGGGGCGGCGACAGCGCCGAGTTCCGCGCCAAGATGGTCGAACGTGTCGGCAGCAAGCTCGAGCTCGACGCCGCGCAGAAGCAGAAGCTCACCGTGCTGGCCGAGAAGCTGCAGGCACAGCGCCAGGCGATGCGCGGTGCGGGCGGCTCGGGCGATCCGCGCTCGCAGTTCAAGGCGCTGTTCGCGGGCAACACGCTCGACCAGGCCGGCGCCGCGCGCCTGGTCGAAGAGAAGACCGCCGTGGTGCGCACCGGCAGCCCCGAGGTGATCGCCGCCGCGGCCGACTTCTTCGACCACCTGAATCCCGCCCAGCAACAGAAGGTGCGTGACTTCATGGAGCGCGGCGGCCGCCGCTGGTCCCGCCATGGCTGAAATGGGCTCGCCCCCGGGCTGGGGGCGCTTCGTGTCGCTGCATCGACCCGCTCTGCGGGCGCCGCAGCAGCACGTGGGTTCCGCGGTGTCCCGCGAACTGGCGGTAGTGCCGGCCATGGACGGCGTGCGCACCGTGCTGCGCTTCGAAGGCGCGGTGGTGCTCGCGGTGGCACTGGTCGGCTATGCCCAGTTCGGCATGGGCTGGGGCGTGTTCGCGCTCTGGCTGTTCGCGCCCGACCTTTCGCTGCTCGGCTACCTCGCGGGGCCGCGTGTCGGCGCCGCGCTGTACAACGCGGCGCATGCGCTGATCGGGCCCGTGCTGCTGCTGGCGCTGGGCGTGTTCGCTGCGCAGCCGTGGGCGGTGGCCGGCGGCCTGATCTGGCTGGCCCGCGTCGGGCTCGACCATGCGCTGGGCTTCGGCCTGAAGTACGCGACGGGCTTTGCGTCCACCCACCTCGGCCGCATCGGCCGCGCCGATCCGTGGTGAGTGCCGTGGCCCGTTCGCGTCCCTTGATGCGCCCTGCGCTCGCGCGCACCGTGATGCTGGGCGAGGCGCTCACGCTCGCCGTCGCATCGGCGGTGCACGGCGGCTGGCTCGGGGCCGGCCACGCGCATCCGCAGGCGCGCACCGCCGAAGCCGTGATCGCCACCGTGCTGGTGCTCGCGGCGCTCGAAACCTGGCGCCGCCCCGCGCATGCCCGCACGGCGGCGATCGCCGGACAGGGCTTTGCCCTGCTGGGCACGCTGGTCGGCCTTGGCACCATCGTCGCGGGCATCGGCCCGCGCACGGTGCCCGACGTGGTCTACCACGTGCTTTTGCTCGCCGGCCTCGCCGCCGGCCTGGTCTGGACGGTGCGATGCCGGCCGGATTGATTGCAAGCCTTGCCATTCGCGCTCTCTTTGCCAGGAGGCACAATCCCGCCATGCCGCGCATCCTGCTGATCGACGACGACGAACACCTCGCCGCGCCGCTGACCACCTACTTCGCACGCTTCGGCTGCACGCTCGACAGCGCCAAGCGCCCGAGCGAAGGCATCGCCAAGCTGCGTGCGGGGCACTACGACGCGGCCATCCTCGACGTCATGCTGCCCGAGATGGACGGCTTCGAGCTGTGCCGCGAGATCCGCAAGGAAAGCGACATCCCCATCGTGATGCTCACCGCGCGCGGCGAGGTGATGGACCGCGTGGTCGGCCTCGAACTCGGCGCCGACGACTACGTGCCCAAGCCCTTCGAGCCGCGCGAACTCGTGGCGCGCGTGCAGACCATCCTGCGCCGCCAGCGCAGCGCGCCGGCGGCCGCCGCCGCCAACGCCCAACTGCGCGTGTTCGACGGCCTCTCGATCGACCTCGACCGGCGCCAGGTGCTGCGCCACGGCGAGCGCGTGGAACTCACCGGCACCGAGTTCGACCTGCTCGCGCTGCTGGCCGGCGAGCCCGGCAAGGTGTTCAGCCGCGACGACATCCTCAACCGGCTGCGCGGCCACGAGGCCGAGCTCTTCACGCGCGCGGTCGACATCGTGGTGAGCCGGCTGCGCAAGAAGCTCGAGCCGCTCGACTGCATCAAGACGCTGCGCAACGCCGGCTATGCGCTGGCCGTGGCGCCGGGCGAGCCGTCTTCATGAGATTTCCCCGCAGGCGCGCAGGCGCCGTGCCCGCCGACAACGAAGGCCTGTGCCCCGGCAAGGAGCGCCGCCGGCACTGGCACGCGCGCATGCACGCGCACATGCAGCAGCGCTGGCGCAGCTCGGTGCGCGTGCGCATCGTGATGATGTTCGTGGTGCTCGCGCTCGTGATGGCGGCGGTGTTCGTGGGCGGCATGAAGCGCTCGTTCTCCAGCACCTGGGCCGAGGCCGCGCAGCCGATGCTGATGGACTACGCCGACCGCCTCGTCGCCGAACTCGGCACGCCGCCCGACACGGTGCGCGCGCAGGCGCTGGTCGACCGGCTGCCGATCACCATCCGCATCACCGGGCCCAGCGTGAATTGGGAGTCGAACCCCGGCAACGACATGCACGCGCGCGGCGGCTGGTTCTACGACCGCGACCGCGAGGAGTCGATGTTCTCCACCGAGCGCTGGTTCGTGCGCCCCACGGCCGACGGGCACAAGGTCATCTTCGGCTGGGCGCCCCGGCTGTGGCAGCTCGCGCCGCGCGCGGCGGGCTGGACCACGCTGTGCGTGCTGCTGCTGCTCGTGGTGGTGGCCTACGCGCTGGTGAGCCGGCTGCTGCGTCCGCTCATCGACATCCGCGAGGGCGCGCAGCGCTTCGGCCGCGGCGAGTTCACGCAGCCCATTCCGATCCGCCGCAACGACGACCTGGGCGACCTCGCGCAGCGCGTCAACACCATGGCCAGCGACATCCAGGCCATGCTCGATGCCAAGCGCGGCCTGCTGCTGGCGCTGAGCCACGAGCTGCGCTCGCCGCTCACGCGGGCCCGGCTCAACGCCGAGCTGCTGCCTGCCACGCCCGAAGGCGAGGCCGAGCGCGAGGCACTGCTGCGCGACCTCAACGAGATGCGCGACCTGATCAGCGACCTGCTCGAAAGCGAACGCCTCGCGAGCCCGCATGCCGCGTTGCAACGCGAGCCGGTCGACCTGGCCGCGCTGGTGCGCGAGATCGTGGCCGAGATGCCCGGCGCACAGGCCGTGCAACTCGACCTCGCGGACGGATTGGTGCCGCAGGCCGTCGACCGCATGCGCGTGCGCCTGATGGTGCGCAACCTGCTGGACAACGCGCTGCGCTACAGCGCCGGCGCACCGCAGCCACCGACCGTGAGCTTGCGCGCGCCGGCCGACGGCGGTGCCGAGCTCGAGGTGCGCGACTTCGGTCCCGGCGTGGACGACGCGCAGCTCGAACGCCTGACCGAGCCCTTCTATCGCACCGACGGCGCGCGGGCGCGCGCCACCGGCGGTGTCGGCCTGGGCATGTACCTGTGCCGGCTCATCGCCGAAGCCCACGGCGGCCGGCTCACGGTGCGCAACGCGCACCCGGGCCTGCAGATCAGCGTGCGGTTCGGCTGAGGCGCGTGGTGGCTGCCGTTTCGGCAGACCAGCCGCCGCCGAGCGCGTGGTACAGCGCCACGCTGGCCTGCAAGCGTGCCTGCAGCAGCTGCGCGCGTGCGTCCTGCGCGGCGAACAGCGTGCGCTGCGCATCGAGCAGCGTGAGCAGCGTCTCGGCGCCCGCGCGGTAGCGCGATTCGGCGAGCGTGCGCGCGCGCTCGGCCTGTGCCAGTTCCTCGTCCTGTGCGGCGCGCTGCGTGTCGAGCGCGGCCACGGCGTCGAGCGCGGTCAGCGCGTCGGTGAAGGCGGCCACGGTGGCGGCGCGGTAGGTCGCGAGCAGCTCCTCGCGCCGCGCAGCCGACAGGTCACGCGCCGCCGCGCGCCGGCCGCCGTCGAAGACCGGTGCCGCGAGCGCCGCCGCCAGGCTGTACACCGGGTGATCGAACAGCGTGCCGAAACGCGGGCCCGCCGCCGAAAGGCCGGCGCTCAGCGTGAGCGTGGGGAACATCGCCGCGCGCGCCGCCGCCACGTCCGCATCGGCCGCGGCCAGCGCGGCCTCGGCGCGTGCGATGTCGGGCCGGCGCGCGAGCAGGTCGGCCGGCAGGCTGGCGTCCACCGCGGGCAGCGCGAGCTGCTGCAGGCTGGTGGCCGCGATCCGCACCTCACTGCCGGCCTGGCCGAGCCAGCGCGCCATGCGGATGTCCGCCGCGCGCGACTGCTGGTGCAGCGTGGCGGCCGTGCGCCGCTGCGACGCGACGATGCCGCGCTGCTGCGCAAGCTCGAGCGGCGAGGCCGCGCCCGCGCGCGCACGGGCCTCGACCAGCTGCAGCAGCCGTTCGGCATCGTCCAGGCTGCGCCGCGCGATGGCCGTGCGCTCACGCAGGCCCAGCGCTTCGAGCCAGGCCGCACCCGCGCCTGCGCGCAGTGCGAGCCGCACCGCATCGCGGTCGAAGGCGCTGGCCTGTCGCGAGGCGCCGGCACTGTCGCGCTGTGCACGCAGGCGGCCCCACAGGTCGACCTCGTAGCGCGCATCGAGCCCGAGCGCGCGCCGGTTGCCGCTCACGTTCGCATTGCCGCCGAGCCGGCCTTGGCGCTGCACATCGGCGGTGGCCGACAGCTCGGGCCAGGCCGAGGCGCCAGTGATGCGTTCCTGCGCTTCGGCCTGGCGCAGACGCGCTTCGGCGGCATCGCCGTCGGGGTTGCCGGCATCGACCGCGGCGACGAAGGCCGGCAGCTCGGTGCTGCCGAAACCGGTCCACCACGGATCGGCGACAGGCGGTGTGCGCGCAGGCGCATCGGTCGAAGGCGTCGCGCAGCCCGCGAGCAACAGCGCCGCCAGGGCCAGCGCGGCGGGAGAGAAGAAAAGGCGCGTCATGGCAGTCGTCATTCGGAAGACAGGGCCGCGACCGGGTCGAGCGCGGCGGCCTTGCGGGCCGGCATGAAGCCGAACACCAGGCCGGTGAGCACGGCGCAGCCGAAGGCGCCCGCGATGGCCGTGAGGGAAAAGATCACCGGCACGCTCCACACGATGAGCGCGGCGCCCACGAGCAGCCCGCCCACCACGCCCGCGACGCCACCGGTCACGGTGACCAGCACCGCCTCGACGAGGAACTGCCGAAGGATGTCGCGCTGGCGTGCGCCGGTGGCCATGCGGATGCCGATCTCGCGCGTGCGCTCGCGCACGGTCATGAGCATCACGTTCATCACGCCGATGCCGCCGACCACCAGCGACACCGCCGCGATCAGCCCGAGCATCACGGTCATGGTGCGCTGGGTCTGCGCGCGTGCCTTGATCGACTCGGTCTGGTTGAACACCTGCACGTCGCGCACGTGGCGCTGCGCGGCCAGCACCTCGACGATTTCCGCCGCCGTCTCGGAGGCCTTGTCGACGTCGTGCACGGCCACCGCCACCCAGGTCGGGTGGTTGCTGCCGTACAGCCGCGCGGCGGCGGTGGAGAAGGGCACGATCACGCGCTCGTCCTCGCTGGCCTGGCCGCCGCCCGCGCCCTTGGCGGCGAGCACGCCCAGCACGTCGAAGGGCACGTTGTCCAGCAGGATGCGCTGGCCCACCGGGTCGGTGCCGTCGGCGAACAGCGCGGCCTGCACGCGCTCGCCGATCACCGCGACCTTGGCCAGGCTCTGCTCGTCGCTCTCGTCGAAGAAGATGCCGCGCGCGGTCGGCCACTTCAGCGCCTGCTCGAAGTCGGTGGTGGCGCCGCCGCCCTCGGTGCGGTGGTCCACGTTGCCGCGCCGCGCGACCACGAAGCCCTCGATGTAGGGCATGGCCACGCGCACGTTGGGCAGGCCGCGGATGGTGTCGACGTCGGCCAGCGTGAGCTTGCCGCCGCGCCCGCGCGCGCTGTCGGGAATGGCGGCCACGTACATCTTGTCGGCACCGAACAGCGAGATCTGCTTCATCACCGCCTCCTGCGAGCCGGTGCCGACCGCGAGCATCACGATGACCGAGGCCACGCCGATCACGATGCCCAGCAATGTCAGGCCAGTGCGAAAGCGGTGGATCCACATCACGCGCCAGGCCGCGCGCAGCGCCTCGTGCAGCTCGGAGAGCAGGGCGCGCGGGGTGTCGGCGGCGTCGGCTGTGTTCGCAGGGGAGGGCCGGGGACGCGGCTCTGGCAGCGCTTCAACGGGCGCGCGCCCGCTGTCCGACACGATGCAACCGTCGCGGATCTCGATCACGCGGCGTGCGCGCTGCGCCACCTCGCGGTCGTGCGTGATGAGGATCACGGTGTGGCCGGCGGCGGCCATCTCGTCGAGCAGCGCCATCACCTCTTCGCCGCTGCGCGAGTCGAGCGCGCCGGTGGGCTCGTCGGCCAGCACGATGCGCCCGCCGTTCATGAGCGCACGCGCGATCGACACGCGCTGCTGCTGCCCGCCCGACAGCTGGTGCGGCCGGTGGCCCAGCCGATCGCCCAGGCCCAGGCGCGTGAGCAGCCCGCGTGCGCGCGAGGCGCGCTCGGCGGGCGCCGCGCCGGCGTAGATGGCGGGCATCTCGACGTTCTCCTGCGCCGACTCGGTGGAGATCAGGTGGTAGCCCTGGAACACGAAGCCGAAGGCCTCGCGCCGCAGCCGCGCGAGCGCGTCGGCGTCCATGCCGGCCACGTCCTGGCCGGCGAACAGGTAGCGCCCGCCGGTCGGCCGGTCGAGGCAGCCGAGCAGGTGCATCAGCGTCGACTTGCCCGAGCCCGAACTGCCGACGATGGCGACGAACTCGCCCGCATGCAGCTCCAGCGTGATGCCGCGCAGCACCTCGACGGCCGGCGCGCCGTCGTGGCCACCGTAGGACTTGCGCAGGTCGTGCAGCGCGATCAGCGGGGGCGTCTTTGTCTCGGCCGCACTCACAGCTGGAACTTCCGCGTGCCGCCCCCGGCCGCGCGCTCGCCGGTGATCAGGCGTTCGCCTTCGGCCAGGCCTTCGAGCACCTCGCCCGAGAGCCGGTCGCGCACGCCGATGCGCACCTCGCGCGGCGCGGGCTGGCCGTCGGGGCCGAGCACGCGCGCGGTGAAGCGCCCGGCCTGGCCCTTCACGGCCGTGAGCGCGGGCAGTGGCGCCACCACCACGTTGCGCGCCGAGGCGGCGACGAAGCTCACCTGTGCGGTCATCTGCGGCATGAGCTCGCCGTCGGCGTTGTCCACGTCGAACAGCACCGTGTAGAGCACGACCTTGCTGGCGGCCGGGGCCTGCGGCGCGTCGCCGCCACTCTTGCCCGCGGCCACGGGCGGCGAGGGCAGCACCTGGCGCACCGTGCCTTCCCAGCGGCGGCGGTCGGCGCCGAGCGTGGTGAAGTACACGGCCATGTCGCGCTTCACGCGGCGCACGTCGGCTTCCGAGACCTCGGTCCACACCGTCATGCTCGACAGGTCGGCCACGCGCAGGATGTCGGGCGTCTGGTAGGTGGCGTTGAGCGTCTGGCCCTCGCGCGCCTGCACCGAGACCACGCTGCCGGCCATCGGCGCGTAGATGCGCGTGTAGCCCAGGCGCGCCTCGTCGGCCTTCAGCGTGGCCTGGGTCTGGGCGATCTGGGCTTCGAGGTGCGCGATCTTCGCGGCCGCCGAGGCCAGCGTGGCTTCGGCGGTCTGCACGTCTTCGGCGCGCGTGGCGCCCTCGGCGGCCATCTGCTGCTGGCGTGCGAATTGCTGGCGCGCCAGGCGGTGCTGCGCGTGCTGGTCGGCCAGTTGCGCGCGCAGCCCCGCGAGCGAGGCGCGGCCGGCGTCCACCGTGGCCTGCTGCACGCTGGGGTCGATCTCCACCATCAGCTGGCCTTTCTTCAGCGCGTCGCCGGGCTGCACGTGCAGCCGCAGGATCTGGCCCGACACCTGCGCGCCCACGTCCACATAACGGCGCGGCTGCAGCGTGCCGATGGCGGTCACGCTGCTTTCGATGTCGCCGCGGCGCAGCACGGCGGTGTCCCAGCCGGGGTCGCGCGGACTCGCCCAAACGTAGGCCACCGCGACGGCGGCCAGGGCCAGCGCCGCGAAGGCGGCGATGCGCAGGCGTGTGCCGGCGCGCGAACGGGAAGCGGGCGCCGTCACCGGGCGTCCCTGCAGAAGAAAGCGAGGGTCATGCTGCTAAGACGTGCGAGGCGCGGAAACGGGTAGCCCGCGCGGTGCCTCATGCGGAATGAGACGTTTCGGGGGACAGGACAAACTTTACAAATCTATAATGAGAATAACTCTCAATTGCGTCGCTGCCCGCGATGCCCCTTCACACCATGTCCCATCCGGAAGTCCGGCAGCTGTACGTCGACCACCAGGGCTGGCTGCGCAGCTGGTTGCTGGGCCGCCTGCGCTGCGGCTTCACCGCGGCCGATCTCACGCACGACACCTTTCTCAACCTCATCGAGCTGCCCCAGCAGCCGGTGCTGCGCCAGCCGCGCGCCTTCCTGCAGGTGGTGGCCAGCCGGCTGATGATCAATCGCTTTCGCCGCATGCAGGTCGAGGCCGAGGTGCTGCGCACCGTCGCGCTGATGGCCGAGGACGCCTGCGCGCCCAGCGCCGAGGACAAGGCCTGCGCGCGCGAGCTGCTGGGCCAGGTGCTCGCGCTGCTGGCGACCGAGCTCGACGTGAAGAGCCGCACTGCCTTCCTGATGGCGCGCGTCGAAGGCCGCTCGTACCGCGAGATCGCGGCCGAACTGGGCGTGTCCGAGACGCGCGTGAAGCAGTACCTCGCGAAGGTGCTGGCGCATTGCCACGGCCGCATGGCCGCGGCCGTGCCCGAGACGGAAAGCGCCGACGCCCCGGCCCATGCCTGACGCGGCCGCCGAGCGCCTGCGCGAGGAGGCGGCGCTGTGGGCCGTGACCCTCGCCGACGACAGCGTGGACGACGCCACGCGCGCCGCCTGCGCCGCGTGGTGCGCGCTCGACGAGCGCCATGCGCGGCTCCTGGCCGAGATGCGCCGCATGTGGGAATCGGTCACGCCCGACACCCCCGCGCCGCAGCCTGCGCGCCGCGGCCTCTCGCGCCAGGCGCTGGGCGCGCTCGTGCTGCTGCCCTGCCTGCTCGTGGCGGGCGCCGCGATGCCGTGGCAGGCCTGGCTGGCGGATGAACGCACCGGCGCCGGCGAGATCCGCCACCTCACGCTCGAGGACGGCAGCCGCGTCGCGCTGAACAGCGACTCGGCCATCGACATCGATTTCTCCGGCAGCGTGCGCCGGGTGCAGCTGTTGCGCGGCGAGGTCTTCGTCGAGGTCGCGCACGGCGACAAGCCCTTCGCCGTGGTCGACCGCGACGGCAGCGCGCAGGCGCTGGGCACGCGCTATGCCGTGCGGCGCGAGGCGAGCGACACGCTTGTCACCGTCACCGAATCGCGCGTGCGCGTGCAGCCGCTGGACGGCGGCGACGACCGCTGGGTCGACGTGCAGGCGGGGCAGCAGGTGCGCTTCGACCGCCGCGGCGTCACCACCGACACCGTGCCCGCCGCGCCCGGCGGCCTGGCCTGGCCGCAGGGCCGGCTGGTATTCGACGACGCGCCGGTGGCCGAGGTGCTGCGCCAGCTCGGCCGGCACCGGCCCGGCCTGCTGCTGGCCGACGACGAGGCCCTGGGCGCGCTGCGCTTCACCGGCGTGCTGCCGATCCAGCAGAGCGACGCCGCGCTCGCGCTGCTCGCCAGTGCGCTGCCGAGCTTGCGCGTGTCGACGCTGTCGCCGTGGCTGGTGCGCGTGACGACCACGGCGCCGCCGTGACCGGGCGGGCGAACTTTTTCCGCGCGCGCCGCTACCCGTTTCCCGTGCCCGCTTGTCATAGGTGGTGAAAAGAGATTCACCACACCATGACAGGACCTGCAGCAGACCCGACCGAGACCGCGCACGCCCGCGTGCGGCGCTGGCATCGCCTGCGCCGCGCCTTCGCGCTCGCGAGCCTGGTGCTGCTCGCCGTGCCGGCCGCCGCGCAAGCGCCCACCGCCGATGCGGCCTTCGAGTGGCACCAGCCCGCGCAGCCGCTGAGCAGCGCGCTGACCGCGCTCGCCGTGCGCACGGGGCTGCTGCTCGGTGTCGATGCCGAGGTCGTGCGCGGCAAGCGCGCGCCCGCGCTGCAGGGCCGCTACACGGCGCGCGAGGCGCTGCTGCAGCTGCTCGAAGGCAGCGGCCTCGAAGCGGTGCGCGGCGCTTCGGGCGGCTACGCGCTGCGCGTCGCGGCGCAGCGCCCGCCGGGCCCGAAGCCGCAGGCCGAAGCACCCGCTGCCGGCGGCGCCCTCACCGAGGTCACGGTCACCGGCGGGCGCGACACCGGCACCGTCACCGAAGGCACCGGCTCCTACACCACCGACGGCGCGATCGGCACCGCGACGCGGCTCGAGCTCTCGTTGCGCGAGACGCCGCAGTCGGTCAGCGTGCTCACGCGCGACCGCCTCGACGACCAGGGCCTGGGCCAGATCAGCGACGTGCTGCGCCAGGCGCCCGGCCTGAGCTTCGTGCAGAGCGGCAACGCCGGCACCGACGCCAACGCCGTCTATGCGCGCGGCTTCGAGGTCGAGAACTACCAGGTCGACGGCATCCCGCAGGCCGGCACCTGGCTGCTGCAGACGGGTGACCTGGCTTTCTACGACCGCGTCGAGGTGGTGCGCGGCGCCACCGGCCTGCTCAACGGCGTGGGCACGCCGGCGGCCACCGTCAACCTCGTGCGCAAGCGCCCCGGCAACGCGCTGCAGGCCAGCGCCTCGTTCAGCGCGGGCACCTGGAACCGGCAGCGCGCCGAGCTCGACATCGGCGGGCCCGTCACCGCCGACGGCCGCGTGCGCGCGCGCGTGGTCGCGGCCGTGCAGGACGGCGACTCGTGGATCGAGCGTCACCACGAGAACAAGCGCCTGTTCTACGGCATCGTCGAAGCCGACCTCGCGCGCAGCACACGCCTGAGCGCCGGCTTCGAGCTGCAACGACACGACAACGACGGCGTGGCGCGCGCCGGCCTGCCGCTGCATTTCAGCGACGGCACCGAGGCCGACTACGGCCGCTCGCGCAGCGCCGCCGCGCGCTGGGCCCACTCGTACCAGGACCAGCGCCAGTATTTCGCCGCGCTCGACCACCGCTTCGACAACGGCTGGGCCGTGCACGCGGCTTTCAACCGCTCGCGCCGCGCCTACGACGACGTCATCGGCTACGCGCTGCGCGGCTACATGGACCGCGCCACGGGGGCGGGGCTCGGCCTGTGGACGAACCGCTGGAACGCGGTGCCGGTGCAGAACGCATTCGACCTGTACGCCAGCGGCCCCTTCGAACTCTTCGGCCGGCGGCATGAGCTGGTGCTGGGCTACAACGCCTCGCGCACGCACAGCGACGCGCCGCTGTACGCGGGCTGGAACGTGGCGGGCTTCGATCCGTGGATCGCGAACTTCAACACCTGGAACGGTGACCTGCCGGCCCAGCCGCAGCAGCCCGTGACCGGCCGCCAGGAAACGGCCACGCGCCAGTCGGGCGCCTATGCCACGGTGCGGCTGCGGCCCACCGACGCGCTCTCGGTCATCGTCGGCGCGCGCGCGAGCGACTGGAAGGACGTGACGCGCACCGTCCCCTTGCAGCGCGCCGCCACCCTCACCACGCGCAGCGAGAAGGGCGTCGTCACGCCATACGCGGGCGTGGTGTTCGACCTCGACAAGCACTGGTCGGCCTACGCCAGCTACACCAGCATCTTCAAGCCGCAGGCCAGCAAGGACCGCAGCGGCACCTACCTCGATCCGCTCGAGGGACACGCCTACGAAGCGGGCGTGAAGGGCGCGTTCCACAACGACCGGCTCAACCTCAGCGCCGCCGTGTTCCAGGTGAAGCAGGACAACCTCGCCGTGCGCCTGGACAACGAATTCGCGCCCGACGGCTCGGCCGCCTACCGCGCCGCCAAGGGCACGACCACGCGCGGCTACGAATTTGAAATTGCCGGCGAACTGCTGCCCGGCTGGCAGGTCGGCGGCGGCTTTGCGCACAGCGTGGCGCGCGACGCGGCCGGCCGGCGCCTGAACACGCAGGTGCCGAAGAACCTGCTGAAGCTCTTCACCAGCTACCGCATCGCCAGCATCGGCAACGGCCTCACGGTGGGCGGCGGCCTGAACTGGCAGAGCGACACCTACAGCACAGGCCTGGGTCCCTCGGGCCATGCGCGCTTCACGCAGCGGGCCTACACCACGCTCGACCTCATGGCGCGCTACCCGATCAACAAGCACCTCGCCGTGTCGGTGGCGCTGAACAACGTCTTCGACACGCGCTACCGCACCAGCACCAGCAGCAGCTTCTACGGCGCCCCGCGCCACCTGCTCGTGACCTTGCGCGGCACCTACTGACGCACCGCGTTTTTTCTCCGCAGCCAGGTCGCTGCCGGTCCCTTCGCGGGCGGGTGCGTCGCTAGCCATCTCTTGCCAACGGGCGTTGCCGACCTCCCGGGTCGGGTCGCCCCCTTTCTTCATGCCATGAACCAGCATTCGTTTTCACGCGCCCGCTTCCGGCGGTCTCCCGTGGCCCTTGTCGCCCTGCTTTGCTGCGGCGTCGTCAGCGCGCAGCAGCAACAACAGCCCGCCGCCAGCGGCGCGGCGCTGTCCGAGGTCACCGTCTCGGGCGACCGCAGCGGTCGCACCGAGGGCAGCCGCTCCTACACCGCCGAGCAGGCCTCCACCGCGACCCGCATGGACCTGTCGATCCGCGAGACGCCGCAGTCGGTGACCGTGATCACGCGCGAGCGCATGGACGACCTGGGCAGCGCCCGCATCGACGACGTGCTGGGCCAGACCACCGGCATCATGGTCGGGCAGGCCGACAGCGAGCGCGTGAACTACTCGGCGCGCGGCTTCTCGATCAACAACTTCCAGATCGACGGCATGCCGCGCGGCCCGAATTCGCCGCTGTCCGACACCGTGCTGTACGACCGCATCGAGGTCATCCGCGGCGCCACCGGCCTCATGGGCGGCACGGGCGACCCGTCGGCCACCATCAACTCGGTGCGCAAGCGCCCCACGCGCGAGTTCCAGGGCAGCGCCTCGCTCAGCTACGGGCGCTGGAACCACAAGCGCGCCGAGGTCGACCTGTCGGTGCCGCTCACCACCGACGGCCGCATCCGCGCGCGCACCGCGCTGGCCTGGCAGGACCGCGACTCGTACATGGACCTGTACCACGAGCGAAAAACCGTGGGCATGGTGATCGTCGAGGCCGACCTCACGCGCTCCACCTTGCTCACCGCCGGCATCGACTTCCAGGACAACAAGCCCACGGGCGCGACCTGGGGCGCCATTCCGTACTGGAACCACGACGGTTCGCTCGCCAACCTGCCGCGCAACACCAGCCTGAGCACGCCCTGGAGCACCTGGGCCAACAAGCAGCACACGACCTTCGTCTCGCTGCAGCACCGCTTCGACAACGACTGGAAGGTGCACCTGGGCTATGCGCGCACCACCAGCGCCAACAACACCACCGTGGCCTACGGCGGCGCCGGCTACCCCAACCGCTTCACGGGCCAGGGCATGTCGCTGTGGACCGGCAACTACGGCGAAGGCAAGTACGTCAACGACAACTTCGACCTCTATGCCACCGGCCCCTTCAACCTGTTCGGGCGGCGTCACACCTTCATCGCCGGATGGAACGGCGGCAACCAGACCTACACGTCGCCGGGCGGCCGCTCGATCGTGCCGTATTCGGCGTCGATTCCCGACTACCGCACGTGGACCGGCAACATCCCGCGCCCGATCTTCCTGGCCGACGGCTCCAAGACCGTGGGCTTCACGCAGCTCAACGGCGGCTACGTGGCGGGCCGCTTCAGCCTCACCGACCCGCTGAGCGTGATCGTCGGCGCGCGCGTGAGCAACTACCGCAGATACACGCACGCCTACAACACGGCGTTGCAGTACACGCGCACCACGGGCAAGTCGGAAGCGAAGGACGAGGTCACGCCGTATGTCGGCCTGGTCTACGACCTGGACAAGCGCCACTCGCTGTATGCCAGCTACACCACGCTGTTCAACCCGCAAAGCTCGAAGGACCGCAACGACCAGTACCTCGCGCCCGAGACCGGCACCAGCGCCGAGCTGGGGGTGAAGGGCGAGTACTTCGGCGGTGCGCTCAATGCGTCGGCGGCCGTGTTCCAGGTCAAGAAGAAGAACCTCGCCGAGCTCGACCGCAGCGTGCCCGCCGGCTTCCGGCTGCCCGACGGCGGCCAGGCCTACGTGGCCAGCGGCGACGGCGTAACGGCGCGCGGCCTCGAGTTCGACGTGTCGGGCCAGATCACGCCCGATTGGAACGTGGCCGCCGGCTACACGTACCTCGATGCCAAGACCGCCAAGGGCGCGCGTGCCGTGCCCAACCAGCCCAGGCACCTGCTGCGCCTGTCGACCGCCTACCGCTTCAGTGGCGCCTGGCGCGGCCTGAAGGTCGGCGGCGACATGACGGCGCAAAGCGGCATCTACGGCGAGTCGTGGTATGGGCAGCCGCCGCTGTTCAGCATGAAGGACCCGCTGCCGCGCATCTCGCAGAAGGCGTACGCGGTCTTCAGCCTCATGGCCAGCTACGAGATCAACAAGAACGTCACGGCGCAGCTGAACATCCGCAACGTCTTCGACAAGAAGTACTACCGCAACGTGGGCTTCTACGACAGCGTGTTCTGGGGCGAGCCGCGCAACGTGAGCCTGACCCTGCGCGCCAAGTTCTGAACAAGCCGTCTCCCATTCCGTCTCAACCATGCCATCACTACCACCTGGAGCATCGACCATGAAGAAACCCCTGTTCTCCCTTGCCACCCTCGCGGCGGCCGCGTTCGTTTTCTCGGGCGCCGCGCACGCCCACTTCGTCTGGCTCGAACCCGCCGCAGGCGGCGAGGCCAAGGCCTACTTCGGCGAATGGGCCGACGACCTGCGCGAGACCGAGGCCGGCCACCTGAAGCTGGTCAGCGCGCCGCGCGGCATCGCCGCCGACGGCAAGCAGACGCCCGCCACGCGCCATGCCGACCACTTCGTGGTCAAGGCCGACGCCAGCGGCGACGCGCGCCTCGTGGGCGCCTACGTCAGCGACAAGGGCGTGGCGAGCCTCTACCAGGCGCGCACCGGTCGCACCGAAACCGTCGCGCGCCACACGCTCGAGCTCGTGCCGCAGGCCGCCAACAGCAACAGCTTCACGCTGCTGCTGGCGGGCAAGCCGCTGCCCAAGGCCGAGGTGGTCGTGTTCGGCCCGCCCAAGTGGGAGAAGAAGTTCACCACCGACGACGCCGGCCAGGTCACGCTGCAGACGCCCTGGCCCGGCCAGTACGTGGTCGAGGTGAACCACACCGACAAGGACGGCAAGGGCACCTGGGACGGCAAGCCCTACACGCAGACGCGCCACGTCGCCACGCTGAGCTTCGTCGTCCGGTGAGGGTGGGGCTTCCGGCGCGGGGGTGCTGCCCATGAGCACCTTCGCGCTGGTGTGCGCCCTGTTCGCGTCCGCGCTCGGCGGCTTCGTCACGCTGAGCCTGGCGATGGACCGGCATTACGAAGACGCCCACGGGCGCGGCCGCACGCCGGGCCCGTCGCGGCCCTGGCAGCAGCTGGGCGGGGCGGCGCTGCTGGGGCTGTCGCTGGTCGCCGCGCTGCGCCTGCGCGGGCCGGCCATGGGCTGGGTGCTGTGGCTGGGCGCCCTCACGGCCGCCGCGCTCGTGGTGGTCGGCCTCGTGAGCTACCGGCCCGGCTGGGCGCGGCGCGTCGGCGCCGTGGCCTCTGTGCTGGGCGTCGCCACGGCGGCGGCGTACGGGCTGCTCCTGCTTCCATAGCAGGGCGCCCGAAGGGTGCGCGCGGGCTGTCGCCTGCGCTACGCGCGGGGTCTTGGCCCGCGACTACGATGCGGCTGCGTCGCCGATGCCCGGCACATTCACCCATCAAGGAGACACCATGAGCAGCGCCCTCACCAACCACCAGGTCCGTCTTGCCAAGCGCCCCGAGGGCACGGCCACGCGCGAGCACTGGCGCTTCAGCACCGAGCCCGTGGCCCAGCCCGACGAGGGCGGCGTGCTGGTCAAGACGCTGTCGCTGTCGCTCGACCCCGCCATGCGCGGCTGGCTCAACGACGCCAAGAGCTACATCCCGCCCGTGGCCATCGACGAGGTGATGCGCGCCGGCGGCATCGGCCGCGTGGTGGCCTCGAAGAACCCGCAGTTCGCCGTGGGCGACACCGTGTACGGCACGCTCGGCGTACAGGAATACATGCTGATCCCGCAGGACCAGATCAAGCGCAACGGCCTCGTGAAGGTCGACCTGCGCGTGGGCACCATCACCCAGTGGCTCAACGTGCTGGGCATGCCCGGCATGACCGGCTACTTCGGCCTGATGGACGTGGGCATGCCCCAGGCCGGCGAAACCGTCGTCGTCTCGGGCGCGGCCGGCGCCGTGGGCCAGACCGTGGGCCAGTTGGCCAAGATCAAGGGCTGCCGCGTGGTCGGCATCGCCGGCGGCGCCGCCAAGTGCGACTGGGTGGTGAAGGAGCTGGGCTTCGACGCCTGCATCGACTACAAGGCCGGCGCGGGCGCCGTGCGCGAAGGCCTCAAGACCCACTGCCCCAAGGGCGTGGACATCTACTTCGACAACGTCGGCGGCGACATCCTGGACGCCGTGCTGGCACGCCTGGCGCGCAAGGCCCGCGTGATCATCTGCGGCGCCATCAGCCAGTACAACAACGCCAACAGCATGCCGGCCGCCGGCCCGAAGAACTACCTGAGCCTGCTGGTGAACCGCGCGCGCATGGAAGGCATCGTGGTGTTCGACTACGCCGACCGTTACCCGATCGCGATCGCCGAGATGGCCGGCTACCTGAAGGACGGCCGCATGAAGAGCAAGGAAGACGTCGTGAAGGGCCTCGACACCTTCCCCGAGTCGCTGAACAAGCTGTTCGCGGGGGAGAACTTCGGCAAGCTCGTACTTCAAGTCGCCGAGGAGTAACAAAAAAGGGGCGCCTCGGCGCCCCGGACCTCAATCGTCCAGGTTGGGCCGCATCGGAATGTCGCCCATCGCATCGTCCTCGCGCAGGCCGCGCGCGGCCTTCAGCAGTTCGATCGAGAGGCCGTCGCCGTGGCCTGCGAAGCCCTGGGCGATGCCTTCGAGCACGGTCGACAGGTTGGTGTCGCCGTCGGTGCGGGCGTCCATGCTGATGTTCAGGACCCGTGCCGCCATCTGCCGGTAGGTGACGGCGCCCGCGCCCTCCAGCGCGGCCACCAGGTCGAGGTACAGCGCCAGGTTCATGTCGAACACCAGCTTGGGCGTGATCTCGAAATCCTCGGTCTTGTTGTTCTTCTGATCCATGGGGGTGACTCCTTTTTCCTGAGCCTCCACTCTAGCCACAAAAAACGACAAGCTCTGTCGGGCATCGCCCTGATTTGTCTCATTTCGCACGCGTGCCCATCACGGCGGCCGAGATGATCAGCGCCGCCGCCAGCGCGATGCTGGCCGTGAGCGCCCGGCCGGTCACGGCCAGCAGCAGCGCGGTGGAGGCCAGCGGCGTGAGGTAGCTCAGGATGCCGATCTGCCGCGCGTCGCCGCGCTTGAGCGCCATGTCCCACACGAAGAAGGCCGCGCCCAGCGGGCCCAGGCCGCACAGCGCGACCAGCAGCCCGTCCTTCGCCGACAGCGCCACCGACGGCTCCAGCAGCGCATGGCAGGCCAGCGAGAGCGCACCCGACACCAGCCCGAACAGGCCGATGGCCGAGGTCGGGAAGGGCGTGACGCGCTGCGTCCACAGCGAGTAGCTGGCCCAGATGAAGGCCGAGCCGGCCGCCGGCAGGAAGCCCCAGTACGTGGCGGGCGCGCCGGGAAGTGCTGCGCTGCCGTTGCGCGCACCGAGGATCGCGATGGCCGCGCCCGCAAAGCCCAGCAGCGCCGCCACCACGTGCAGCGGGCGCAGCGACACGCCCGGCAGCAGCACCGGCGCCAGTACCACCATCAGCAGCGGCCAGAGGTAGTTCACGAGGTTGGCCTCGACCGGCGGCGCATGTCGCAGCGCGATGAACAGCAGGAAGTGAAAGCCGAAGAGCCCGTACACCCCGAGCGCCAGCGTGCGCGGCGGCACGCGCCAGGCGCGGCGGTCGCGCAGCACCAGCGGCCAGCTCGGCACGCTGCCGACGATCAGCGCCAGCCCGGTCAGCAGGAAGGGCGGCAGGTGCGACAGCGCGGTGCCGAAGGTGGCGAGCGTGGCCCACAGCGCGATGGCGAGCAGGGCGTAGAAGGTGGCGGGCATGGCGGTCGAGGCTACGCCCAGCACTCGTCGCGGCCCGACGGTGCGTCGTCGCGCAACGACGGTGTCAGCGGCGCAGCGCGGCCGTGAGCGCCGACGGCGACCGGTAGCCCGTGCGGCGCGCCGTCTCGGCCACGCTCAGGCCTTCGAGCCGCAGTTCGCGCGCGTGGGCCAGCCGCAGCGTGCGCAGCCACAGCATCGCGCTGCGGCCCTGTTCCTCGCGGCAGCGCTGCGCGAACTGGCTGGGGCTCAGGCAGGCGACCTCGGCCAGGTCGGCCACGCCCAGCGGCCGGTGCCAGTTCGCCTGCGCCCAGGCCGCGAGGGCCGGCCAGTCGATGCGGCGGCGGCGCGTGTCGGCGACCGACGGGGCGACGGCGCCCCAGGCCTCGAGCAGCAGTGCGGGGCCGTGCTGCAGGGCGAGCGCTGCGTGCTGCGGCTGCTGCAGGCAGTGCGCGAGGTAGCGGGCCAGCGCGTGCAGCCGGGGCGCATCGGCCGGCGGCTGTTCGACGCAACGCGCCCACGGGGCATGCGGGGTGTCGAGCACGAGGCAGACGCTGCCGCCGCGCCGGGCCTCGAAGTCGTGCCGGTCGCCGGGCGCGACCACCTGGGCCTGGCCCGTGCCGATGCCCGAACCGCGGCCTTCGACTTCGATCTCGAGCACGCCGTCGAGCCCGAGCAGCACCTGGAAGTGGTCGTGCGCGTGGCTGCCGCGCGATGGCGTGTAGTCGCGCAGCGAGAGGACAGGGGCGGGCGTGTGCATGGCGGAACCGATTGTCCGCGCCGCCCCGCCGCCTGTCATCACCCCAGCCGCAGCAGCAGCGCCGAGGCCGCGCACACCAGCAGGAACGGAATGCTGATGCGGTGGAACTCGCGCAGCCCGTGCGGCAGCTTGGCCAGCCGCAGCGCGATGAGGTTGGCCAGCGAGCCCAGCACGCAGCCGAAGCCGCCCACGCTCACGCCGGCCGCCAGCGCGGGCAGGTCGTGCACGTAGCGGTCGAGCAGGATCGCCGCCGGCACGTTGCTGATGACCTGCGAAGCGGCAATGGCCGCCAGGTAGGCGCGCCAGCCCTCGCCGATGGGCCAGTGGCCCAGCAGCGCCGCGATGGCGGGCAGCTCGGCGGCCTGGCGCAGGTCGACGAACATCAGCGCGATGATGGCCAGCAAGGCCCAGTCGATGCCGCGCAGCACGCGCGGGTAGGTGAGCAGCAGCACGCCGAACACCGCGCCCAGGCCGGGCAGCAGCCAGTGGCGGTCGAGCGCGACCACGAAGCCGACGAACAGCACGCCGGCCAGCGCCAGCAGGCGCGGCTGCACGGGCGCGGCCTCGGTCTCCTCGCGCAGCGCGATCGGCGTGCGCGGCACCAGCCACCACACGGCCACGAAGAGCCAGAACAGCATGATCGCCACGGTCGGACCCATCATGGCCATGAAGCCGAAGAAGCTCTCGCCCGAGCGGTGCCACAGGTACAGGTTCTGCGGATTGCCGATGGGCGTGAGCGCCGAGCCCGCGTTCACGGCCAGCGCCTGCAGCACCACCAACCGCGCCAGCGGCAGGTGCGCCTGCACGGCCAGCACGCGCGTGAGCGGCACCAGCAGGAACAGGCTCACGTCGTTGGTCACCAGCGCCGACAGCAGCGCGGCCGTGGCCGTGAGCGCCATCGCCAGCCCGCGCTGGCTGTGCGTGTGCGCCAGCAGGCGCCGCGCGGCGGCCTGCAGCATGCCGCTCTTCTCCACGCCCTGCGTGATGGCGAGCAGGCCTGCGAGCGCGCCCACCGTTTGCCAGTCGACCAGCCGCAGCCAGTCCATCGGCGCGCGCGGACGCACGAAGGCGAACACGATCGCGACGGCCACGAGCACCCACAGCAGGCCGTTGCCGCCGCCGTGTTCGGGCGGCGCGGCATTGTCAGCAACCGGCGATGCGCTCACTCAGGCACTCAGGTCGCGCAGCTCGCGCTTGAGCACCTTGCCGATCGCGCTGCGCGGCAGCTCGTCGATGAAGCGCAGGCGCGCCAGCCGCTGGGTCTTGCCGACCTGCGCGTTGGCCCACTGCAGCAGCGCCTCTTCGGTGGTGGCGTCGCCCTCGCGGCGCACCACGAAGGCCACGGGCGTCTCGCCCCACTGCTCAGACGGAATGCCGACCACCGCCACGTCGGCCACCGCCGCATGGCCGCGCAGCACGCCTTCGAGGTCGCTGGGGTAGATGTTGAAGCCGCCGCTGATGATCATGTCCTTCTTGCGGTCGAACAGCGTGAGGAAGCCGTCGGCGTCGAAGCGGCCCACGTCGCCGGTGCGGATGAAGCGCTTGCCGGTGGCGTCGAACCACTCGGCCTCGCGCGTCTTCGCGGGCTGGCGGTGGTAGCCGGTCATCATGCCGGCCGAGTGGCCGACCACCTCGCCGGCCACCTCGGTGTCGCCGCGCGGCAGCTCGTTGCCTTCCTCGTCGATCAGGCGGATGTCGCTGCCCGGCGCGGGCTGGCCCACGGTGTGCAGCTTGGTCGGGTTCAGGTGCGCCTCCAGGATGCAGGTGCCGCCGCCTTCGGTCATGCCGTAGAACTCGACCAGCCCGCCGGGCCAGCGCTTGAGCACGTCGGCCTTGAGCGCCGCGTTGAAGGGCGCGCTGGTGCTGAACTTGTGGCGGAAGGTCGACAGGTCGTGCGCGTCGAAGCGCGGGTGCGCCATCAGGCGCTGGTACTGCACCGGCACGAGCATGGTGTGCGTCACGCGGTGCTTCTCGGCCAGCTGCAGGTAGCCCAGCGCGTCGAACTTGGGCATCAGCACCACGCAGCCACCGAAGGCGAGGGTGGGGAAGAACACGACCAGCGTGGTGTTGGAGTACAGCGGCGTCGACAGCAGCGTGACCGTCTCGGGCCCGTACTCGTACTTGGCGCCGCGCTGGATGTGCGACCAGCGCATGCCGTGGCCCTGCACGATGCCCTTGGGCTCGCCGGTGGTGCCCGACGAATAGATGATGTTGAAGGCCCAGTCGGGTTGCACCTCGACGGGTTCCGGCTTCGTGCCGGGCGCCGCGAGCCAGTCGTCGAGCGCGCGGCCGACGTTGGAGCCGTCGAGCGCGATGTGCGGCAGGCCCGTGGCCTGCGCGGCGCCGACCACTTCGGCGGCCGAGGCGTCGGTGAACAGCAGGCGCGCGTCGGCGTCGGTGATCATGCGCGCCAGGCTGGCGGGCGCCGAGCCGGGGGCCAGCGGGGCCACCGCCACGCCTGCGCGCAGTGCGCCCAGGAACACGGCGGCGTAGGGCACCGACGAGGCGGCGCAGACGGCGATGGCGTCGCCCGCGCGCAGGCCGTCGCGCTGCAGGGCGGCGGCGATGCGGTCCATGAGCGCGTCGAGCGCGCGGTAGTCCAGCGTCTGCTGGGCATCGGCCAGCGCGGGGCGCTCGGGGGTGTGCTGGGCGTGGAGGCGGACCAGGTCGGCAAGGGTGCCGAAGTCGCGCGCGGCGGCGTCCTGGAGGGCGGGGTGCAAGTTCAAGGTCGATCCTTCGTCTGAGGCCAGACGGCAGGATAGCGAAGAAGCCCGCCGCGGGGTGTGCCGCCCGCGACGAAACCCTGCTCAGTCGGCCGTGTCGTCGCCCTGCTGCGCCACCTCGAACAGCGCGCGGATCAGCGGCCGGTCCTTGCGCACCGCCAGGCAGCACAGCGAGTAGCTGATCGACAGCTCGTCGTCATCGATTTCCACCATCTTCAGGCCGGGCAGCGGAATGCACTCGATCTGCGTCACGAAGCCCACGCCCATGCCGTTGGCCACGGCGTGCAGGATGGCCTCGCGGCTGTTGATCTCCATCACGCAATTCATCTGCACGCCCTGCTGCGCACAGGCGCGTTCCACGCGGTGGCGCGTCTTGGAGCCGGGCTCGCGCAGGATCACCGGCTCGCCCGCGATGTCGCGCGTGGCGATGGTGCGCTTGCGGGCCCACGGGTGCTTCGCGGGCACCACGGCCACGATGCGCTCCACGCGGTACGGCACCTGGTGCAGGCCTTCGATCTCGGGCGGCTCCACGAGGATGCCGACGTCGATGTCGAAGTCCTGCAGCCCGCCGAGCGTGGAAGCCTCGGAGCCGATCGACACCGTCAGGTCGAGCCCGGCGTGGCTGCGCTTGAAGCTGCGCGCCAGCTCCAGCGCAATGGGCGGCGACACCGCGCCCACGCGCACCAGCCCCGTGCGCAGCTTGTGGGCACGCTGCAGGAACTGCATCGCCTCTTCCTCCTGCCCGAACAGGCCCTGCGTGATCGCATACAGCTGCTCGCCCGCGGCCGTGAGCCGCACGGCGCGCCCGCTGCGCAGGAACAGCTCGACGTTGAAGCGCTCTTCCAGCGCCTTGACCTGGTCGGTCACGGTGGGCTGGCCGATGTGCAGGTAGCGCGCGGCCGTGGTGAAGCCGCCGGTCTTGGCGACGGCGTGGAAGCAGCGGATCCACTTGTAGTACTGGTGAAACATGGGTCGATCGTGAGGGGCGTGCGCCGAGCCTCCCTCAGATGCGGCGCCGGCGCCTATGCAGGCTTTCCCGAAGGCATCCATCGGTTTTGGACCGAGTGCACGCGCGAAATGCGATTGGACGCCCCGGTGCGCCGCTTCGACACTGCGGCCCAGACAGAAACCGGAGACAAAAAACATGCCCCACGCCTACCGCAACCCCGTGTCCATTCATTCCGGGCGAGGCAGCCTCGCACGGCTGCCCGCGCTCCTGGCGGGCCGCCGCGTCGCGCTCGTCACCTTCCCCGAGGCCCGCGGGCTGGGCCTGGTCGATCGCCTGCAGGCGCTGCTGGGCGACGCGCTCGTCACCGTGATCGACGACGTGCGTCCCAACCCCGACGTCGCCCACCTGCGCGACCTGTACAACCGCTTCTGGCAATCGGACGCGCCCTGCGACGCCATCGTGGCGGTCGGCGGCGGCAGCGCCATCGACACGGCCAAGGCGCTGATGGTGGGCACGGCCAACGGGCAGTTCGACGAGCTCGTTGCGCTGCTGGCCACCGGCAAGCCTTTCGTGCCCGCCAGCGTCAAGCCGCTGATCGCCGTGCCGACCACCGCCGGCACCGGCAGCGAGGTGACGCCCTGGGCCACCATCTGGGACGCCGGCAACCAGAAGAAATACTCGCTGCACCTGGACGCCACCTGGCCCGAGGCCGCCATCGTCGACCCCGAGCTCATGCTCTCGGTGCCGGCGGGCACCACCGTCTCGACGGGGCTCGATGCGCTGTCGCACGCGCTCGAAGCGATCTGGAACGTGAATGCCAACCCGGTCTCCGACACCTTCGCCGTCTCGGCCGTGCGCGACATCTTCGACTGCCTGCCGGCACTGCTGAAAGACCTGGGCAACCTCGACCTGCGCGAGCGCATGGCGCTGGCCGCGCTGAAGGCCGGCATGGCGTTCTCCAACACCAAGACGGCACTGGCGCATTCCATCTCCTACGAGATGACGCTGCGCCATGGCCTGGCCCACGGCATCGCGTGCTCGTTCACGCTGCCCCTCGTGCTGGAGAAAGCCTGGGCTCGCTCGCCCGACCGCGACCGGACGCTGCAGCTGCTGTTCGGCGCCGACCTGGCGACCGCCACGCAGCGACTGCGGGCTTTCCTGCAGGGGCTTGGCGTGAAGACCGAGTTTGCCGACTATGGCGTGGCGGACAGCGAAGCGGCGGCCATGATCGCGCGCGCCATGGACGGGGCGCGCGGCAAGAACTTCATCGGCGCGGCGGCGTTGGCCTGACAGGCAGGGACTGCGCAGCGAGAAAAGACAGAGACAGCCAGACAAGACAGCCAGACAAGACAGACAGCATGCCGGCCATCGAGCCGGCCCCACGGGCCCCACGCCCGTCAAGACAAGGAGACATACCATGCAAGCGGCCAATCCCATCCTGCAGGCGGGCACCTACGCACGCCCCCTCGACAATTCGTTCCGCAAGGCGCAGTGGCGGATGCTGCTGGCGGCCATGTTCTGTTACTTCTTCTTCTACACGGGGCGCCAGACCTTCGGCTTCGCCATCCCGGGCATCCAGAAGGAGTTCGGCCTCTCGAAGGAAATGCTCGGCTGGGCCTCGACCTCGCTGCTGTGGTGCTATGCCGTCGGGCAGGCCATCAACGGCAACCTGGGCGACAAGTTCGGCGGACGCCGCGTGATGACCGCCGGCGCCATCCTCTCGTGCGCCGCCAACTGGGTTGTGAGCTTCGCGGTCGGCTTCAAGAGCCTGGCGATTCCTTGGGGCATCAACGGCTACTTCCAGGCCCTGGGCTGGGCGCCGGGCAGCCGGCTGCTGTCGAACTGGTGGGGCGCGGGCGAGCGCGGCAAGGTCTACGGCTTCTACGTGTTCGCCGCCGGCTGCGCCTCGGTGCTGTCGTTCGTGACCTCGATCATCGTCGTCAACGTGCTGCACCTGGACTGGCGCTGGATCTTCCGGCTCCCCGTGCTGCTGATGCTGGTGGGCGGCATTGCCTTCTATCTGATCGCCCGTGAGCGGCCGGAAGACCTGGGCTTCAAGTCGCCCGACACCGGCGTGGCCAACAACAACCCGCAGGAAGCCGAGAAGGCCGGCGTGGCCGACGGCGAGCCGCAGGAAAGCTCCTGGTCGCGCTACAAGGCCGTGCTCAGCAACCCCAAGCTGATGATCGCCGCGCTGGCCATCGGCTTCCAGAACGCCGCACGCTACGGCCTCATCGTCTGGGTGCCCGTGCACTTCCTGGGCAAGGACTGGGCCAAGGCCGCCGACGGCATGATCGACCCGGCCTGGATCTCGGTGGCGCTGCCCGTGGGCATGGCCTTCGGCGCGCTCACCAACGGCTGGATCTCCGACAAGGTGTTCGGCTCCAAGCGCTACAAGGCCATCGTGCTGTACATGCTGCTGGGCGCCATCGCCTCGATGGGCATGTACCTGCTGCCCACCAGCATCCTCGGCCTGGGGCTGCTGTTCCTGGCGGGCTTCTTCGTCTACGGCCCGGCCTCTTCGTTCTGGGCCCTGTGCCCCGACCTCGTGGGCGCCAAGCGCGCTGGCACCGCCACCGGTGTCATGAACTTCTTCTCGTACCTGCTGGCCGGCCTGGGCGAACCGCTGATCGGCCGGATGCTGGACCACTCGGGCAGCACCTCGGTGGTGTTCCCCATCGTCGCGGCCAGCTGCCTCATCAGTGCCTTCATCGCGCTGTTCATCCGCCGCTGAAGCCCGCGCACCGACACACCCAACTTGCCAAGGAGCATCTCTTCATGAAATCCGATCGACTCGAAGTGAACGGCCGCAGCTACCGCTGGATGGTCCGCCCGGTGGTCGTCGTCTGCGTCGACGGCTGCGAGCCCGCGTACCTCGACGCGGCCATTGCCGCCGGCGTGGCACCGTACCTCGAGGCCATGCGCAAGGGCGGCGCCGACCTGCTCGCCGACTGCGTCGTGCCCTCGTTCACCAACCCCAACAACCTGTCGATCGTGACCGGCGCGCCGCCGGCCGTGCACGGCATCTGCGGCAACTACTTCTTCGACCGCGAGCTGGGCCAGGAAGTGATGATGAACGACCCCAAGTACCTGCGCGCCGGCACCGTGCTCGCGGCCTTTGCCGATGCGGGCGCCAAGCTGGCGGTGGTCACGGCCAAGGACAAGCTGCGCAAGCTGCTGGGCCACAAGATGAAGGGCATCTGCTTCTCGTCCGAGAAGTCGGACCAGGTGACGATGGAAGAGAACGGCATCGACAACGTGCTCGACATGGTCGGCATGCCGGTGCCTTCGGTGTACAGCGCGGAGCTGTCGGAGTTCGTGTTCGCCGCCGGCGTGAAGCTCATGGAGTCGCGCCGCCCCGACCTGATGTACCTGTCGACCACCGACTACGTGCAGCACAAGGCCGCACCGGGCAGCCCCGCGGCGAACGCCTTCTATCAAATGATGGACGGCTACTTGGCACAGCTGGATGCACTCGGCGCCACCATCGTGCTCACGGCCGACCACGGCATGAACGACAAGCACGGCGCCGACGGTTCGCCGAACGTGATCTACCTGCAGGACGTGCTCGACGGCTGGTACGGCCCCGACCGCGCGCGCGTGATCCTGCCGATCACCGATCCGTACGTGGTGCACCACGGCGCGCTCGGCTCGTTCGCCACCGTGTACGTGCCCAGCGAAGACGAGGTGCCCGGCTGGATCGACCGCATCCAGCGCATCCCCGGCATGCAGCTCGTGCTCTCGCGCAAGGAGGCCGCGCAGCGCTTCGAGTTGCCGCCCGATCGCATCGGCGACATCGTGGTGGTGAGCGAGCAAAGCAGCGTCATCGGCACCTCGGCCACGCGCCACGACCTCACGGCGCTCGAAGTGCCGCTGCGCTCGCACGGCGGCGTGTCGGAGCAGAAGGTGCCGCTGATCTGCAACCGCCCCGTCGCGGGCGTGGCGAGCACGCGCCGGCTGCGCAACTTCGACGCGCTCGACCTCGCACTGAACCACGCCCAAGGCCCACTGGTGGCCGCCGCCTGAACTTATTTGACGGAGCATTCCATGAGCAAGTCTGACCATGCCGCCCTGAAGCCCGGCACCGTGTACCGCGAAGCCCTGCGCATCGCGGGTGAGAAAGTCCATCGCGACCGCACCATCGAGGTCACCTACCCGTACACCGGCGAGGTGATCGCCACCGTGCCCAAGGCCACGCTGGACGA
>NZ_JBXAMR010000015.1:44541-59112 GCF_058800845.1 Variovorax sp. GW822-FHT04E09 | reverse complement strand
CATGCTCATCACCACCGAAGCAAGGGGCAACGCGGCGAACCATGCCAAGGACATGGGAGAGACGGTTCAGCGACTAAAAGCAGCGCAGGACCAGCACGAAGGGCTCGCGGAAGCAGCTGCGAAAGCCAAAGCTCAAGCCGGTGGCGAAGACCAGGCTCTGGTGGTCCAGGCGCTCAAAGCGCAGAACGAAGTCATCAAGGGCAGCGGCGGTGACAAGGCCCAAGGCCGATTCCCTGAACTCACCGAAGCCCAATTGGTACTCGCCAGCGCCGCTGGCCTCGCAGCCACCACGCCTGGCAGCCTTCATCTGCAGGCTGGCGAACACATCGCGATCAGCAGCCAGGGCCATACCAGCATCAGCGCGGCCAAACGGCTGCTCGTCAGCGCGAAGAACGGCATCCGCCTGTTTGCGCTCCGAGGTGGCATGAAGTGGATCGCGGGCAACGGAAAGTTCCAGATCGAAGCGCACAAGGATGCGATGAACTTGACCGCGAAGAAGGCCGTCCGCATCACAAGCACCACCAGCGAGATCCGTATCACCGCACCGATCAAGGTGGTGATCAATGGTGGTGGAAGTTTCACCGAGTGGAGCAGCGCAAGCATCTTGCACGGAACACCGGGTGGGTGGATCGAGCATGCGGCGAGTCATGTCAAGGCGGGACAGGATTCGCGGCGAATTCCTAAACCCGATTTCAAGTCATGCGGCCAACAAATTCGTGATGCTTCGGCGACCGGTGCCGGCTCCATCAAGCACTAAGTGGTGGTCAGTCATGACGATATGGAAAACGCTCGACCCCTACATTTGCCGCGCAATTACGTTGCAAATCGATGCCTTCACGGCGTTGAGTGAGTCCTCGAATTTCGTCCCCTATCTCCTGCTGGACCACGGCGAAGCAGACTTCCTTCCCGTCGAAAAGACCCGCTTTCGACCAACCCTCGATTCCTATTTCAAGGATGAACCGTGGCGAGCCCCCCACCTGCTGCCCTTGATGCTTCCTGCCGATCATGCGATCTTGCAGGAGGCCTTGGCATCGGCCATCTTGACTGCATCCCAACGCCTTCACCCTCAAAGAGTTTCGGCCCTGCTCCTAGTCTCAGGTGACCTCGCAGCGTTGCTGACGCATTTCGGCACCTTGAGCTTGCAGCACGACCCCACTGAGGAAGTCGAGCCTTCTTGTGTGCTGCGCTACCAGGATCCGCGCGTCATGCAACGGGTATGGCCCATCCTGAGCGAAGGCCAGAGGCGGGCATGGCTCGGCCCGGTCCGGCACTGGTACGCCATCACGCAGCCCATCGGCCCCATCGTGGCACGAACGGCCACTTCGCCCATTCTTTGGCACGCTGAACCGACATCTGCAGACGTGCAGCCGCATTCCCGCGTGCATCACTTGCTCGACCCGGGGCAATGGCGATTGGCTCACAGCGCTCCTGCGGAGAACAGCTTCTGGCAAGTCGTCAGCCTGAGATCGACTTCAGGCCTTACCTCACCCTATCCAAGTATTGGAGCCCTGCGTCATTGGCTCAGCGACGCGGCTGCGAACGGTCTGAATGGCAATGATCAAGCTGACTGGGCACTGTGCCAGTGGGGCGTCGGACAGGACTACTGGGAGAGCGCAGCGGGCCAGCGTCAGTCCCGTGCCGCACTCGATATGCAGAAAGAGCACGCGGGCCTCGGTTTTTCGGATGCGTGGCGGACGGTCGGTCAAGGTCTGTAGTCCTCGTCGTGCGCCGTTCCTCTCTCTCTTTTTGTTTCTCTGAACTTCGAATACCCCCATCGATGGCCTGCAAAACACCCTGCGATGCCTGCAAACCGGGCAATTTGCCGATCCTGTTCACCCGCTACGCTGCCACTTTCAGTGCCGATGCGACCCGTGCGGCTGCGCTGAAGAAGCTCAAGCCTGTTGGCGAATTCAAGGCACCGCCCATTCCTCTGAAAACTGCGAGCTATGCCGTGCGCATGCTCCGTGAAGGGGTCCTGTATGTTCTGGTCGAACGCGAAGGTAGAAAAAAATGGATGGGCTACATGGTGCATTCGCACGGCTACCTGAGTCCCTTCAATCCTCTTCTGACACCGGTGTCGGCCGAGCCATCCTCACCAGCCTGCGAAGTTGTCATTCGTGGCGCCAGCAAGAGCTTGGTCTGGGTTTCGGACCCGGCCAGCGTTACCAATCTTTGGTACTTCTTCCATCCTGATGCGGTGTTGCTGGATGTGCTCCAGAAATTGGAGGAGAGCCCGGCTGATCTACCGCGGCTGGACATCGCTGCGTGGGCTAGGAAACCTGTTCCCCAATCTCACACCTGCGCGCCCAGCGAACTGCCAATCAGGATTGCTGAATGGGCTGCTCTGAACGATGGGGCGATGCTGGCGGGCCTCAATGAACAGCTCTATGGAGTGATGGGTATTGAAACTGTGGAGCAGGGTTATGGCGAAGGGCAAGTCCCGATCTACGTGAATGCTGCCCTAAAGCAGAGTCGCACCGATCCCCCTTCCGGGGATATCTTCAGCGCAGACAATCCGTGGGGGCATTGGCGCAGGACTGAGCGCATGGGGCCGGGCACATTGCCGTCCTACGCCGACGTGCATCGAGAGCGTCTCCAAGAGATCGCCAGAGTGTTGGCCGGAGATCCTTCCGATCCGAAGAAGCCCCTGGGCGTAGTTGCGGCATGCCCAGACGCCATCGGGATTGCCCAGGAAATGAATCACTGGCGCAACAAGCCCTACCGAGATTTGATCATTTGGGGTGACGTGGTGGACAACGCGGTAGGCGCTCCAACTGTGACCGGATTCGGCGCGCCGCCGCCGGGCAACAAGCAGTCTCGCAAGACGCGCTTCGAGATTGCGGAAGGCTGGAAAAGAATGGAGGTGCTTTTCAAGCAGCGTCGCATTGCGTACATGTCGCGCGAGATCGAAGCAAGCGAAAGAGCGACCCGGGACCCTGTTTTTCTCGAGGACAAGCCGACGAAGTCGGTCAGCTCTGCGCGCTCGAACGCTCGCGTATTCGACTCGCGTGCTGATTACATCGCCTATCTGAAGAGGATCGAGAACGCGAAGGAGAACTCTGCCAAAAGTGTGAATTCCCGATGGGATGAATACGCCTCGGGGATCAATCAGGATGCCATGGAGAAAGTTCAGGCCGACTACGTAGAGAAGGCAAAAGCCTTCGAGGGTACTGCCCATGAACGCGCACCAGATTCGTTGGCCTGGCTGAATTGCGGTGAACTGCAACGGGCGCTGGCCTTGTACAACGGAAAGGGACGCAGCGATATCGAACAAGGCGCCAAGTGTGCTGCGCAGATCAATGGAATTCTCGAAGGCCTCAATGGTGGCGGAGCACTTTGTGAACAGCGACTCATGGCGTGGGCCAAGGACCACTCGGACGAGCCAAAAAATCTTCTGTGGCGCGGGTACTTGATGAATCAGGAGGATGCGCAAGAAAGCTTCAGGGCCGCCATGGCGGCTGCACAGGCCCCCGCTACTTCGGTTGCAAGCATGGTTCAGTCTTTCAAGGATCAGCTCGACAAGTTCGCGAAGTTCAACGACCTCATCGCAGGAAAAAACGACGCCAGCATACGTATCTGCAGAGCCATACCGATGTTCGGGTTCAGTCCTATCCTCAATCTGATTGGTCATGCGATCTTCAAGGCGGGAAGTGGAAAGATTGAATTGGAGAAGAGGCTGGCTCGATCGCTCATGATGAGCCTGGTTGCGGGCACGGGAAGCCCCGCTGCTATCGAATTGCATGCGCGCTATCGACGGGCTTTGAAGGACATAGAGCCGGAGAAATTCCGAATCGTTGCCGATTACCAGTTCAAATGGAGTCAGCAACAGCTGAAAGCCGAGAGCCATGCGGCCGTCAACAAGATCATGGCAGAAGGAAGAGGCGGCGACTTCTTCAAGATGCGATTGACTGGCGTCATGACTCTTGTTGAAGGCATTCTTCTAAGTTTCAAGGCAAAGCAGTTGGCAGACGCCAAAGACGTAGATTCGGCGCAAAAGGCAGCTTGGGAGCTCAGTGCCGCGGCCTTGACAACCACATCGGCGGGCTTGGAAGTTGGAGCCATGACACAAGAGTGGTTGATATCGAAAAGTGCTCCCTACGGTGGCACTCTGGCCATGGCCGAAATTCGGCTCGGTGGTTTCAAGCTGGCAGGGAATGCGTTGGCGGGAATTGCAGGGATTGTGTCGGCCTGTCTGGACTACGGAGACGGAAAAAAATCCAGACAAGAGGAAAAATATGCACTGACTTGGCTGTTCTTTGGACGCGGTGCTGCTCACAGCGTCAACTTCGCTGTCGGAATGGCTCTGGGGTTTTCGTATACCGGTCCACTCATGGAGCATTTGGCAAGAAGCGTGGGGTTCGAGTCGTTGCGAGGTAGAGCGCTGCAGGTCCTTGCCGCCCGAGCCGCTGCGCTTGCGCTTGGAAGGACCGCTCTATTGGCCGCCAATTTGTGGGTCACGCTGACGATCCTGGCCGTTACATGGATCATCGGACAGCTCGGTGACAACGAAATTCAAAAGTGGATCAAGCGGTCGAGCTTTCGGTTGCCTCCAAAAACTGGAAACCAGTCCGAACCGCTTTATGAAAAGGCCGGTGAAGAGCTGACGGCCCTGTACATCGCTTTCAAGGTGACAGAGGAATGATGTACTGGTTCGAAAAAATCGACTATGAAGCAGCGAAAGAAATGGCCTCGGAAGAGCTTCGATTGGGGCGCAGACATACCCCTGATGAAACGATCAAAAAGGCAAAAAAGGGAGGGCTCCTGCTCACTCGACAGCAACTCGAGAGCACCCAAGCCTACGATCGGAACGAACGAATCGTGGAGCGGGCAGACGACCAAGGCTTGCTGCATGCCCGGAACGACAAATGGCTTGAGGTAAGAACTTGGAGCAACGACATCCGGGGCATCACCACGTTGTTTGGGTGGGGGGGCTACTGGATGGTGTGGAGTTTTGTCGCCAGTGGATGGTTGGACGTCATCTTTCTGTACTCGACCGGGCATCGTGCGGATGGAACGGTGCTGGTCAGAACCACGGCACTGGTCGCGCTGCTTAATGCCATTGGATTCACGGTGTTCGCGGCTGGCTTTACTTGGGCAATGCAGCGCTATTTTTTCCGCTACGAGTTGCTCACCCAACGCTGGATCCGCCTTCGATTCAATCGGGAAACCCAGAAGGTGTACTTGCTTCGCCCAAAGTACGCGGGTGGCTTGATGGTGTTCGACTGGTCTGATACTGACCCAAGCTTGAGCAAGAGCACTGACGCCAATGCCGTCCTGATGCATTGGCCTGTGCTGATCTGGGGAAGTGAGACGGAGCTGGGCAAGGTCGGTGCGATGCAGTTCATCGGGCGACGGACCAGTTTCAAGACAGTGGGCGATTGGATGGCATTCTGGGAGTACATCCGTCGATACATGGAGGAGGGGCCCGATGCGGTGCCCAAACCCAAGACAGTCATTGGCTATCGGCCCAGCATCAAGGAAGCGTGGCTCAGCGTGACTCAGTGGTATCCAGCATTTCAGCAAGAAGGGTTCATCGGGAAGATCAGTGATGGCATCTCACTGCTGATCCTTCCGCTGATCGTCTTGATTTTCATCGGCAACTTCCTCGGGCAGTGCCTGACATGGCAGGCACGGTTTCCAGAGGAAATTGAAAGTGCCGCAGATGCCTCCTAGCTGCGCTCTGTCGCAATTGCGGCTGAGTAGGGCTGCCACATCTCTTCACAGGAAGTTCAGCCGCATGCTCGCGATCCTCTGTTTTCGTTCCGCGCTTCAGGGCTTCGAAATCCGTAGGGCCTAGATTCCATGAAGATCCAGTTGGCCAACGTTGTTGCCGGCTTGGCTCAGGAGCTCATGTCGTGTTTATTTTTGAGGCTGCGTTTCAGCATGAAAAACGAAGCGGAGGTATTCATTCGGCATTGAAATATCACGCGGATGTTGCCGGGGAAACGCGACTCTATGGTCCGAAAGAGGGGGCAGCTCGGCGAGAAGAGGGTTCTCGAAAACCAACGAGAAAAGAGCGGGATGAGCAGGAGGCCTTCGCGCGACCGAGCTTCTCATTAATGCGCGCAGTATTCGATTTCAATGAGCATTTCATCGAACTGAGCAATCCAGGAGGGATGGCACGTTCCTTGGCGTTGATGTTGTTCGTGGTGGCAACCGTTCCTGGCATCTATCTCATCTACTTGCTTGTAGGTGACGCCTTCGGAATCCTTCTGGGCGCCTTGCAGTTGACGCGTGATCGACTGATTGGCATGGGTATAGGGCTCGGATTCTTGATCTTCTCCCTGACGGTGCTCTATTCTCTTTGGGGCTCAATGTTTGCCCCTGCATTTTTTACGTCCCTGCGCGCTCGCTATCGCTTCAACCGAACGAGGCAAACGGTCTATGTGCTGCGTCCCAAGAGGTACGGTGGCAATGCCGTTCTGGATTGGGACCGAGTGCAAGCGCATGTGAACTGGGTGCCACCCAGTTCCTGGACACCCTCCCAGATCGCGAACGATCCGGTAGCGCGAGAGGCGAGATCGCTGGAAGGGCGTCGGACGCGATACCTTCTGCTGTACTGGCCGCCGCTGGATGCCAACGACCCCGAGCGCAAAGGCGAAGACATCATCTGGGTCGGCGACGAAGGTGCCGGTGAATCGCTGTGGCAGTACATCCGGACCTACATGGAGGAAGGTATGAGCAGTGTGCCCTGGCCCGGTGCGGACCACTGGCTGCGAAAGGGATTCAGTGGCGCAAGCGAACACCTGGAAGAAACTGTGATGCACCGGTCGCATGCGAATGACGATCTTGCAGGTGGGGGGACATCGACGGGAACCTACGTCAACTATGCCGCCAACATGCCTTGGGCGCCATTGAACAGTCTGGCCGAACGGCTGTGCTATTGGCCAACTTTTCCCGAAGAGTGGGACAGCGACTGCGGCCGGAAGCGAAGAGAAAGCGGCATCGGGCCGGAGGAGCCGATGCGATGGGCTGTCAAGCCATGAGTCGCTGCGAAGACACAAGGCGGACGATCTTTCGCAGGGGTTTCATGATGAACGAGCTCAACCTGCGTTCCGATACCGATCGGAACGTGCGGACGGGCCCGTCGCCCCAGTTCTGAACCGGTGAGCCGACAGCGCGCTTCCTGGCCGCATCCCGCCAGTGCGCCCAGCCCATGGCTGGCCCCGCATCTACTCCCTTCGCCGTACCCCCTCCCGCCCCACCTAGGCCATTAGCTAGGCCTTAAGGCGGATTTGCCTCCCGCCCCCCGCGCCGGAAACTTCGTGTTTCTTCTTTCTTCCCGGCACCCTTGCCGTTGACGGAGTGCGGATGAGTTGGCGAACCAAAGTGGTCTGGAGCGAGGGGATGCTGTTGCAGCCTCAGCACCTGCAGCAGAGCGAGCGCCATGCCGATCATGCGCGGCATGTGTTGTTGCGCACCACCACGCCCTACGCCTGGGGTTTCGCCGAAGTCGAGATCGACGCGGCGGCGCTTACGCTGGGCAAGCTGGCGCTGGTGCGGGCGGTGGGCATCTTCGGTGACGGCACGGTGTTCGACATGCCGGCGGTCGATCCGTTGCCCGAACCCATCGAAATTCCCGCGTCGATGCGCGACGAAGCGGTGGTGCTCGCACTGCCGCTGCGCCGCGCCGGGGCGCGCGAAGCCGACGCTGAAGAATACGAAGAGCTGGTGCGCCACCGCGTGCTGGAGTCGGACGTGCCCGACTCCAACACGGCCGGCGAGCGCACCGCGATGCTGCAACTCGGCCAGCTCCACACGCGCCTGATGCGTGCCAGCGAAGCGACCGATGCCTGGGCGACGCTGGGCGTGGCCCGTGTGGTCGAGCGCCGGGTCGACAACCAGGTGCAGCTCGACCGCGGGATGCTGCCGCCGCTGCTCGACGTGGCCGGCCATGCGGTGATTCGCGCCTGGCTCGACGAGCTGCTGGGCCTGCTGCGCCAGCGCGGCGAGGCATTGGCCGGGCGCATGACCCAAGGCGGTACGGGCGGTGTGGCCGAGATCGCCGACTTCATGCTGCTGCAGGCCGTGAACCGCAACGAAGCCATCTTTGCGCACCTGGCCAAGAGCGCGATGCTGCACCCGCAGCATTTCTTCGAGCACGCGCTCGGGCTGGCCGGCGACCTCGCGAGTTTCCGCGACACGCGCCGCGTGGCGCGCTTCGGGCCCTACATCCACGACGACCTGGCGCTGAGCTTCCGCCCGGTGATGGACGACCTGCGCCGCAGCCTGTCGATGGTGTTCGAGCAGTCGGCGATCCGCATCGACCTGCACGACCGCAAGCACGGCGTGCGCGTGGCGGTGGTGACCGACGTTGAGCTGCAGCGCAAGGCGACCTTTGTGCTGGCGGTGAGCGCGAACATGCCGAGCGAGGCGCTGCGCGCGCGCTTCCCCACGCAGGTGAAGATCGGACCAGTCGAGCGCATCCGCGACCTTGTGAACCTCGCGCTGCCGGGCGTCACGCTGACGCCGATGCCGGTGGCGCCGCGCCAGATCCCCTTCCACACGGGCGCCAACTACTTCGAACTCGAAACGCGCAACAGCGACCTGTGGCGCCAGCTCGAGCAATCGGGCGGCATCGCGATGCACATCGCGGGCGATTTCCCCGGCCTCGATTTGGCGTTCTGGGCCATTCGTTCCTAGCCGCCTCCGGCTGACGGAAACGGAACATCACCATGAGCACCCCTCCCGACCCCTTTGCCGCCTTCGAGTCCGAGCGCACGGTCATCAAGCCCAAGCCGCGCACGCCGGGCGGCGCGCCGCCGGCCGCTGCGCCCGCGCCGTTCTTCGGCGGCGCCGATCCGACGCCCGTGGCCGAGGTGGGCGAGATCGGCCTGCTCAATCCGCTGGTGTCGGCCGCGGGCAAGCTGCTGGTGCTGATCGGCAAGCTGCGCAACCTCGCGCAGCCGCCCAACGTGCCGGCGCTGCGCGCGTCCACCGCCGATGCAGTGAACCAGTTCGACGCCGCGGCGCGGCGCGCGGGCGTGGGCAACGAGTCGGTGCTGGCCGCGCGCTATGTGCTGTGCACCGCGCTCGACGAAGCCGTGGCCAACACGCCCTGGGGCGTGCAGGCCGGCTGGAACAAGCAGAGCCTGCTGGTGCAGTTCCACAACGAGACCTGGGGCGGCGAAAAGGTGTTCCAGCTGCTCGCCAAGCTCGCACAAGACGTGCCCACGCACCGCCAGCTGCTCGAGCTGATCTACAGCGTGCTCGCACTCGGCTTCGAGGGCCGCTACCGCGTGGTCGACAACGGCCGTGCGCAGCTCGACTCGGTGCGCCAGCGCCTGGCCGACCTGATCGCGAAAGACCGTCCGCCGGTCGAGCCCGAGCTGTCGCCGCACTGGCGCGGGCAGGGCGCGGGCACGGTGCGGCTGCGCGAGTCGCTGCCGCTGTGGGTGTTCGCGGCCGGCTTCGCGCTGCTGCTGGCGCTGGCGTGGTTCGGCCTGCGGCTCACGCTCAATCACCGCTCGGACACCACCTACGCGGCCGTGTCGAGCCTGCGCGTGCCCAACATCCAGATCGCGCCACCCGCCGCGCCGGCCAAGTCGCCGCGGCTCGCGCGTTTTCTCGAGCCCGAGATCAAGCAGGGCCTGGTCACCGTGACCGACGAGGCCGACCGCAGCGTGGTGCGCCTGCGCGGCGATTCGTTCTTCGGCTCGGGCAGCGCCGAGCCGATGGCGGCTTCGCTGCCGGTGCTGCGCCGCATCGGCCAGGCGCTGGCCGAGGTGAAGGGCGAGGTGCTCATCACCGGCCACTCCGACAACCAGCCGATCCGCTCGCTGCGCTATCCGTCGAACTGGCACCTGTCGGCCGCGCGCGCCGATGCGGTGAAGGGCGCGCTCTCCACGCTGGTCGAGCCCGCGCGCATGCGCTCCGACGGCAAGGCCGACGCCGAGCCCGTGGTGGCGAACGACACGCCGGCCAACCGCGCGCGCAACCGCCGCGTCGACATCGTGCTGCTGACCGAACCCGAGCGCCTCGCTGCTGCACCGGCTGCTCCCGTTCCAGGAGCGACGAAATGATCAAGAAAATCTTCGGCTTCCTGTTCAGCCCGCTGCTGCTGACGCTGCTCGCGCTGATCGTCGTCGCGCTGCTGATCTGGTGGATCGGCCCGCTGGTGAAGATCGGTTCGCTCGCGCCGCTCGAAGGCGAGATGACGCGCGCCATCGTCATCGGCGTGATCGTGCTCATCGTCGTGTTGCGTGCGCTGTGCCGCCGCTGGCGCGCGCGCCGCGCCAGCCAGCACCTGACTGATGGTTTGATGAAAGCGCCAGCCGCCGCCAAGGCCGGTGCACCGGTCGACGGCGAACAGAAGATCCTCGACACGCGCTTCAGCGAAGCCGTCGCCACGCTCAAGCAGATGCGCCTGCATGCCGCCGGCAAGAAGCCGGGCTGGCGCGACTGGCTGTCGATCTCGGGCGGCAGCTACCTGTACGACCTGCCGTGGTACGTCTTCATCGGCGCACCGGGCGCGGGCAAGACCACGGCGCTCGTCAACTCGGGCCTCTCGTTCCCGCTGGCCGAGAAGTTCGGCCCCGGCGCCATCCGCGGCGTGGGCGGCACGCGCAACTGCGACTGGTGGTTCACCGACGAGGCCGTGCTCATCGACACCGCCGGGCGCTACACCACGCAGGACAGCCACCAGTCGGAAGACAAGAGCGCCTGGGAAGGCTTCCTCGGCCTGCTGAAGAAGGCGCGCCCGCGCCGACCGCTCAACGGCGTGTTCCTCACCGTGAGCGTGGGCGACCTGCTGAGCCAGGGCCCCGAGGCGCGCACGCAGCTCGCGGCGTCGATCCGCGCGCGGCTGCTCGAACTCGACAGCAAGCTCACCACGCGCCTGCCGGTGTACGTGCTCGTCACCAAGAGCGACCTGCTCTACGGCTTCACCGATTACTTCGACGACCTCGGCAAGGAGCAGCGCGCGCAGGTCTTCGGCTTCACGCTGCCGGCGGACGAGAACGTGCAGCTTGAAGAGAAGGGCCTGTCGGCCGCCTTCAACCGCGAGTTCGGCCTGCTGCACAACCGCATCAACGACGGCCTCATCGCGCGCATGCAACGCGAGACCGACGGCACGCGCCGCGCGGCGATCTTCGGTTTTCCGGCGCAGTTCGGCTCGGTCGGCCCGCTGCTCTCCGACCTGCTCGAACAGGTGTTCACCGGCTCGCGCTTTGCGCAGCCGCCGTGGGTGCGCGGCGTGTACTTCACCAGCGGCACGCAGGAGGGCAGCCCGATCGACCGCGTGATGGGCAGCCTGGCGCGCAGCTTCGGCATCGAGCGCGCCATGCTCGCGCCGCAGAAGTCGAGCGGGCGCAGCTACTTTCTCACCGCGCTGCTGCGCGAGGTGGTGTTCCCCGAGCAGCGCCTCGCGGGCGCCGACGTGAAGCTGGAGCGCCGCCGCAACACGCTGCGCCTGGCGGGCGTGGCCGCGATGACGCTGGTCACCGTTGGCCTGCTCGCGGCCTGGGGCTACAGCACCTGGCAGAACCACAACTACCTGAAGTCGGTCGAGGCCCGCGTCGAGCCCGCGCAGAAGACCCTGGCCGCGCTGCCGACGCGCGTGCAGAACCTGGTCGAGGTCGCGCCCGTGCTGCAGGGCCTGCGCGACATCTGGAAGACGCCCGACAACCGCCAGGGCGACGAGCCGCTGTCGATGACGCTGGGCCTGTACCAGGGCGACAAGCTCGATGCCGCCGCCATGCTCACGCACCAGCGCGCGCTCAACGACGCCTTCCTGCCGCAGATCGCCAAGCGCATCGAGGACCAGCTGCGCACCGCGCAGAAGGACAACCTCGAGTTCACCTACGAGGCCCTCAAGAGCTACCTCATGCTCTATCAGCCCGAGCGTTTCGACCCCGAGGCACTCAAGGCCTGGATCACGCTCGACTGGGCGCGCAACCTCGACCGCGGGATTCCCGAAGACCAGCGCAAGGCGCTCGAAGACCAGCTCGACGTGCTCATCGCCCAGGGCCCGCCGCGCTCGCCGCTGAAGATGGACGAGAACCTGGTGCGCAGCGTGCGCGCCGTGCTCGCGAGCTATCCGCTGGAGCAGCGCGTGTTCAGCCGCTTGAAGCGCCAGCGCGCCACCAAGGACATCCCGGGCTTCAGCGTGGCGCAGGCCACCGGCCCGTCGGGCCCGCTCGTGTTCGAGCGCATCAGCGGCAAGCCGCTGAGCGAGGGCGTGCCCGGCATGTTCACTTACGACGGCTACCACAAGCGCTTCCAGAACGAGGTCGTGGTGCTCACCGGCCTGCTCGCCGCCGAAGACCCGTGGGTGCTGGGGCAGGACCGCAACGCCAGCGAACGCCTGCGCGACGCCGCGGCGCTCGGCGCGCTCACCGACCGCGTGCGTCGCCTGTACCTGGAGGAGTACGTCAAGCAGTGGGAAGCGCTGCTGGCCGACGTGCGGCTGATCCGCGTCAGCGGCCTGGAGAAGAACATCGAGACCGCGCGGATTCTCTCGGGCGTCGATTCGCCGCTCGCGAACTTCCTGCGCGCGGTGGTCAAGCAGACCACGCTGATTCCCGCGGCCGATGCCAACAAGGACGTCGTCAGCAAGGCCACCGAGACCGTGCGCAACACGCGCAAGGGCCTGGAAGACCTGTTCGGCAGCGACCCCGGCAAGCAGGTGGCGCCGGGCAAGCGCATCGAGAGCATCGTGGACGACCGCTTCGAGTCGCTGCGCCGTCTGGTCACCGCGGGCGGCCCGAACCAGCCGGCGCCGATCGACGATGCGCTCAAGCTCTTCAACGAGGTGTACGTGTACCTCAACGCCGTCGACACGGCCGTGAAGGGCCGCACCTCGCCGCCGCCGGGCGACGTGGCCGGCAAGCTCAAGTCGGACGCGGGCCGCCTGCCCGAGCCGGTGCGCAGCATGATCGAGAACCTGAGCCAGACCGGCGCCGCGCAGGCGCAGGTGGCCGAGCGCGGCAACCTGAGCCAGGACCTGCGCCCCGTGACCGAGTTCTGCAACCGCGCCATCGCGGGCCGCTACCCCTTCGTGCAAAGCAGCAAGCGCGACGTGCTGCCCGAGGACTTCGGCCAGATGTTCGGCGCCGGCGGCCTGATGGACGATTTCTTCCAGAAGCGCCTGGCCGCGCTGGTCGACACCAGCACCCGGCCGTGGCGCTACAAGCCCGTGGCCGAGCGCGGCGCGATCACCACGCAAGCGCTGGCGCAGTTCGAGCGTGCGGCGCGCATCAAGGACATCTTCTTCCGCGGCGGCGGTCGCGGGCCGTCGATGCGGCTGGACTTCAAGCCGGTGGAGATGGACGCGGGCATCACGCAGTTCATCCTCGACGTGGACGGGCAACTCGTGAAGTACGCGCACGGGCCGGTGGTGCCGATGGCGGTGCAGTGGCCGGGGCCGAAGGGGAGCAACCAGGTGCGCGTTCAGGTGAGTCCGCCGTCGACGACGGGGAGTTCGGGGTCGGCGATGGATGGGCCTTGGGCTTTGTTCCGTACGCTGGATGACGGGCAGCTGGAGGCTGGGGATGCGCCGGAGAAGTTCTTCATTACCTTCCAGGTGGGGGCGAGGAAGACGCGGTTCGAGGTGACGACGAACAGCGTGCAGCATCCGATTCGGTTGAAGGAGTTGCGGGAGTTTTCTTGTCCGGAGGGGTTGTGAGTCTGGCCTCTTCTTCGCTCTTCGTCTCCGGTGAGCTTCCTGGATGGTTCGGGAAGTTGCCGGGGATGGGGGACTTTGCGCATCGGCGGTTGCCGGAGTCGTTTCGCTCTGTCTGGGACCCGTGGTTGCAGCGCGGGCTGGCACGGCTGCGGGATCGGCATGCGGATTGGACTGCTCACTACCTGGAGGCGCCTGTGTGGTGCTTTGCGCTGGGGGCGCAGGTGGTGGGGGAGCGGGGGTGGATGGGGGTGTTGATGCCTTCGGTGGATGGGGTGGGGCGGTACTTTCCGTTCACTCTCGCCGTTGAATTGGATGAAGGCGTACCTGGTGCGCTGCGTGGAGAGGCGCTTGTTGCTGCGCTTCGGTGGTGGGCGTTGGGGACGCAGGCTGTGCTTGAAGGGCTTGAGGGTGATTTGGATGCGCTGCGGTTTGATGCGGCACTGAGTCGGTTGTTCGTGGGTGTTGCTGCTGAACCTTCCGCTGATGATCGGTCGCTTGAGTTGCCACTGGCTGGGGCTTCGCTTTGGATGGAGACGCCTGGCTTGGAGGGCGGGGTTCGGATGCTGGCTACGGGGTTGCCTCGGGATTTGCAGTTCGAGGCTTTGTTTCTTGGGGGTGGGGAATGAGGGCGGTGCTTTCTTTTCCTTCCCGAGGCCGGGAGTTCCGCCCGGCGGCGGACTTACTTTCTTTTGCTTCGCCAAAAGAAAGTAAGCAAAGAAAAGGCGACCCCACTGTCTGCGTCCCTCCGCTTCGCTACGGGCAACCTGCGGTGCTCGCGTTTCGCGGGGTCTCGCAGAACTCGCCTTCGGCTCAAACAGCTGCGAGCCCTGATCCGCGAAACGCTGCGCTCCTCGGCGCAGCCAGAGGGGATTTGGACACCGGACGGGCCTTCGCTTCGCTCGGCCCCGGAACTTCCAGCGGCCAGATGCCACGGGGTTGCTCGCACT
>NZ_JBXAMR010000015.1:0-44447 GCF_058800845.1 Variovorax sp. GW822-FHT04E09 | reverse complement strand
CGTACTCGCACTCGCACTCGCACTCGCACTCGCACTCGCACTCGCACTCGCACTCGCACTCGCACTCGCACTCGCACTCGCACTCGTACTCGTACTCGTACTCGTACGTGTACATGCACATGCACCTGCACCTGCACCTGCACCTGCACCTGCACCCAGCCCAAACCACCGCCCCCTCCCATGCAAGCCGCAGCAGGCGCGGAGCGCCTGCTGCGGCCTACTGGCCGAGCGAAGCAAAGGCCCGTTGGTATCCAAACCCCTTCTGTATGCGCCGAGGAGCGGAGCGTTTCGCGGATCAGGGCTCGCAGCTGTTTGAGCGAAGCGAGTTCTGCGAGACCCCGCGGAACGTGAGCACCGCAGGTTGCCCGCAGCGAAGCGGAGGGACGCAGACAGCAGGGTCGCCTTTCTTTTGCCTACGTTTCTTTGGCGAAGCAAAGAAAAGTAGGTCGGCCGCCGGGCCGAGACCCGGCCCCGGAAAGCAAACCCAACAAGGCGTTCACCTCGCAGGAGCAGGTCAATGACCGACAACGCCCTTCCCCCGGAAGACGACCGCACCCGAGTCGTCTCACGGCCTGTGCCATCCACCAGCGAAGCTGACACAGGCGCCACAGTCATCACCGGCGGCGGCTTCACCACAGCCTCCGGCACCCCCGTCACCAGCCCAGCAACCGCAACCCACGACGCAGGCCTCCTCCCCGTAGGCAGCCGCCTCGCCGAATTCGAAATCACCCGAGTCGTAGGCCAGGGCGGCTTCGGCGTCGTCTACGAAGCCTGGGACCACACGCTGGAGCGCGTAGTAGCCATCAAGGAATACCTGCCGACATCGCTATCGACAAGACAGCAAGACGGCACCGTAGTCCCCTTGTCAGAAAGACACAGAGAAACCTTCGACCTGGGCATGCGCAGCTTCATCAACGAAGCCCGCCTCCTCGCCCAGTTCGACCACCCCTCGCTCCTCAAGGTCTACCGCTTCTGGCAAGAAAAGGGCACCACCTACATGGTCATGCCCTTCTACAAGGGCGACACCTTGCGAGAGGCACTCGTAGCGATCCCCGCAGGCGTCGACGAAGCCTGGCTCACCCGCATCATGGACGGCGTCACCCAAGCCCTCGCCGTGATGCACAACGCCCACTGCTACCACCGCGACATCGCCCCCGACAACATCATCCTGCTCGAAGGCTCCGGCCGCCCCGTGGTGCTCGACTTCGGCGCCGCGCGCCGCGTGATCACCGACAAGACGCAGGCGATCACCGTCATCCTCAAGCCCGGCTACGCGCCCATCGAGCAGTACGCCGAGATGCCCGACATGTCGCAGGGCGCATGGACCGACGTCTACGCGCTGGCCGCCGTGATGCACGTCGCCGTGTGCGGCCGCGCACCGCCGCCCTCGGTGGCACGGCTGCTGTCCGACAGCTACGTGCCGCTGGCGGGCAACGACATCCTGCGCCAGCGCTACAGCGACCGGTTGCTCGCGGCGATCGATGCAGGCCTGGGCGTGCGGCCCGAAGCACGGCCGCAATCGATGGCCGAGCTGCGCGCGGCGCTGGGCCTGGAGGTCGGCCACAGCATCGCGCCCACGCCACGCACCGTGCCGCCGTCCGGTGCACGAAGCAGTCAGTCGGGCGCCGATGCACCGACCGTGATCGGCACGGCCCACATGCCGAAGCCCATCGCCGCCAAGGCACCTGCCGCGAACAACAACAGCAAGGGCAGCGGTGGCAGCAGCAAGGCCGTCCTCGGCGCCGTCGCCGCCGCCGTGCTGGTCGCCGCAGCGGGTGGCGGCTGGTGGTTCCTCGGCCGCTCGGGCAGCGAAGGCGATGCCGGCAAGACGGCGCAAACCGCCACACCCGCGCCCCCACCCGATACCCCCACCCAGGTCGCCGAGCCCCCCCCACCGCCTCCACCACCGCCGCCTCCCAAGCCGCGCACCCCCGCCGAATCCCTGCAATCCCTCGCCGCCGGCGCCGCCCCGGGCTTCGAGGTCACGGCCACGCCGAAGAAGGCCGAGGTCGCCATCGGCAAGGACAAGCTGGCCTTCGAGGTGCGCAGCAAGCGCGACGGTTTCGTCTACGTGTTCCTGCTGTCCAGCGGCGGCGAGATGTTCCTGCTGTTCCCGAACCTGCTCGACAAGTACAACAAGATCACCGCCAACGCCGCGCTCGCGCTGCCGCGCGCCTCCTGGCCGATGGACGCCGGCGGGCCGGCCGGCACCAACCAGTTCGCGGTGCTCGTGAGCGAGCACGAGCGCGACTTCGGCGCCTCGGGCGTGCAGAACGAAGGCGTGTTCCCGCAGTTCCCGCTGCCGGTGCTCGCGGCACTCGAAGCCACGCGCGGCACCGGGCCGTCGCCGCTGTTGGGCAAACCGGTCTGCGCGCCGGGCGCCCCGCCGTGCAACGACGTCTATGGCGTCGCGAATTTCAAAATCGTCGAGAAGTAATCGTCTGTAGAGCGTCGGCCGCCTTCGGCCCCCTTTCCACGACCAGGAGACTTTCATGCACACGTCACCGTCGCCGCACTTCGCGCTTCCCCTTTGCCGAACGGCCGCCGTGGTCGCGCTGGTGCTGCTGGCCGCCTGCGCCAACACGCCGCCGACCGCCACGGGCACGACCACCACCGCGCCCGCCACGGCCGACTCCGCGACCGCACCGGCCCGCCCCACCGGCGGCAGCGTGGCGGGGCAGGCGCGCACCTTCTCGACCCAGCTCGCCACCTACACCTCGGTCGGCTTCGATGCCGTGCCGGGCTGGGCGCGCGACGACTTCTCGGAAAGCTGGCCGGCCTTCCTGGGCAGCTGCAAGGTGCTCAACGGCCGCGGCGCCGAGTGGAAAGAGGTGTGCGAGCGTGCGCTGAAGGTCGATGGCAAGAGCACGCAGGCGATTCGCGGCTTCTTCGAGAGCGAGTTCTCTGCGTATCAGATCCGCGACGACGACCGCAAGCCTGACGGCGTGGTCACCGGCTACTTCGAGCCCGAGATCGCGGGCAGCCGCACCTACGTCGCGCCGTTCATCTACCCGGTCTACGGCCAGCCCGAGGACATGCTGTTCGTCGATGCACGCAAGCTCCCGGCCGGCAGCGCCACGGTGGCCGCGAAGGTCGAGGGCCGCAACGTGATCGTGCAGACCGGCCTGAGCACGCGCGACATGGGCGCACCGGGCCTGTACGCGCTCGACCTGTCTGCCATCACCCGCGACACGCTCGACCGCAAGGTGCGCCTGCGCATCGACGGCAAGCGCCTGCTGCCGTACTACACGCGCGAAGAGATCGAGACCAAGGGCGCGCCCAACGCCAAGGTGCTGGCCTTCGTGAGCAGCGCCACCGCGCTGTACGAGATGCAGATCCAGGGTTCGGGCCGCATCAAGCTGCCCAGCGGCGAGATCGTGCGCGTGGCCTACGCCGAGCAGAACGGCCAGCCCTTCCGCCCGACCATCGCGCAGGCCGCCAACGGCAAGCCGCGCAGCGCGGTCAAGGTGCGTGGCGGTTCGCTCGAACTGACGCTGGACGACGGCGACGACGAAGACACAGGCGCCATCGACAACAGCGTGATCCGCACGCGCGGCTTCACGCTGGCGCGGCCCACGGCCAGCGGTGCGGTGGTGGTGCCGGGCCGTCGCACCGCCGGCGCGGTGACCGGCTCCGGCATCAAGGACCCGAGCTACGTGTTCTTCAAGGAATCGACCTCGCCCGCGGGCGGCCCGGTGGGCGCCTTCGGCGTGCCGCTGTCGGCCGGCCGCTCGATCGCGGTCGATCCGCGCAGCACGCCGCTGGGCTACCCGGTGTTCGTGTCGACGCGCACGCCCGGCAGCGGCGCGCCCATGCAGCGGCTGACCATCGCGCAGGACACCGGCGGCGCGATCCGCGGCGCGGTGCGGGCCGACTACTTCTTCGGCAACGGCCAGCAGGCCGCGACCAACGCGCGCCGCATGAAGGAGCGCGGGCAGCTGTGGATCTTGTTGCCGCGCGGCCTCGCCGTGGCGCAGGCCGCGGTGTCGGGTGCGATCCGCACGCGCGGTGGCCCGGTCGGCGCGAATCTTCCGCAGTGCCTCGTGCCGACCGAAGGCGTCTGCGTCGACGACTGACCTCTTTTCTTTCGACTCCCTTGGCCCTTCATGCAGGAAACACTGTCGTCCGCGGAAAGCTCTGAACTCGTCCGCCTCTGGCGGCGCCGGCAGACGCTGTCCTCGGACGACATGGGCACCATGTACCGCATCGTGGGCGATGCGCTCGTGGCCTGCAATCCGCCCGAGCTGCAGGTGCTGGGCGAGGGGCGGCAGGAGCTGGTGGCGCAGTTCATCTACGTGAAGGTGCTGCGGCTCGACGCCGACCCCGACGAGTCGGAAGAGCGCGCCGGCCACAGCGCGCCGTCCACCGCCTTCGCGCTGTGCGCGTACTTCCGCCGCTACCTCATCGACTGCACGCGCGCCAGTTCGTTTCGCCGCAAGGTCTCCATCGGCGACCAGATCACCGAGGCCCAGCTCGAAGACGAACTCGGCCCGGGCGAAGACCTCGACGGCTGCCTGGCCGAGCACGGGCTCAGCGCGCAGGCCGTGCAGCTGGCGGCACGCACCTTCATCGCCGGGCTGCCCGAACCCGAGCGCATCCTGCTGTGCGAGGGCTTCGGGCAGGAGGCCGAGGGCGGGTTGTCGGGCGTGGCCTCGCGCCACGCCATCGCCTCGTACCACTACCGCGCCGGCCGGCTGGGTCTCGTGCACAAGCGCGAAGGGCTGGGCGCCGGCTATGCGCAGACCCGCATCGGCAGCTGGATCGGCCAGACCCTGGGCATCGCGATCGAGGCCGACAACATGGCGGCGATCCTGCAGGTTTTCAAAATCCTCGGGGCTGAAGCGTCTTATGTCTGAAGACATAGCCATTCAGGAACAGACGCCATGACCACCGACCTCTGGCCCCCGCTCAGCGTGATCCGCCATGCGTTCGAAACCGGCGCGCCGCCCGGCGATGCCGCACCGGACGCCGCACCCGTCGCGATGCCGCACGGCAGCGCGGGCGCGGGCACGCCGGTGGTGTCGGACCTGCTGCTCCCTTTGACCGAATTGGCCCGGCGCCGCGAGGCTGTCGCCCGGCGCGCCTTCACCGCGCGCTGGGCGCCGGGCCGCCTCGTGAGCGTGGTGCACGACGGGCGCCTGCTCGGCGTGCTGCTCGACCGCTGCATCCACGGCGACCTCTGGCAGGGCTGGATGGCCGCGGGCGAGCCCGACTGGGCCGGCCCCTTCGACGTGCTGCTGGAGCCCGACGACGAGCCCTTCGAGCCGATGTTCGGCGTGGTCCAGGCGTGGAACGTGCTCACGCTGGAACCCAGCCCGCAGCTGGCCGCGCGCGTGCTCGGCGAGGTGTCGGCCACGCGGCTCGCCGCGATCCGCGCGGTGCATGACGAATGGGCCGCGCACGCGGCGCCCGACATCGCGCCCGAGCCCGGGCGCATCGCGCTGCGCGGCGTGGCCGGCGCGTTCTCGGTGCTCTCGGGCACGCCGCTCGGCCCGCAGGACCCGCGCACCGACTACCAGGCGCTGTACCGCGATGCCGGCCTGCAACTGGGCCGCGCGCTGGCGCAACCGCAGGAGGAGGCCCCCGCCGCGCCGCCGCCATCGCCCGCCCGGCCGCTGCCGCGGCCCGAGGACGGCTGGTGGGGCAGCATCCGCCGCTGGTTCGGAGCCGAAGGCTGGGCGCGCCCGGCCTTCGCAGCGGTGGCGCTGTTCGCGGTGATCCAGAACGTGGGGCTCATCGGCGGGCGTGGCAACGCCGAAGACGACGACGTGCGTTTTCGCTCGGTGCCCGTGGCGCCGGTCGCGGCGCAGGCCAACCTGGTCGTGCGCTGGAAGGACGGCGTGCGCATCGACGAGGCCGATCGCCTGCTGCACACGATGTCGGCCGAAGTGGTCGGCGGGCCGGGGCCCAATGGTGTCTGGCGCCTGCGTGTGGCCGATCCGGTCGGTGCTTTGTCGGTGCTCGCGACGTCGCCGTTGGTCGCATCGGCCGGACCGGCCTCGGAGCCGCCATGAACTGGCGCGCGTGCAGCCTGCGGTTCCTGCTCGCGCTGGTGGTGTGGGGCGCGGGCGGTGTCGCCGCGCAGGCCGCGCAGCGCGCGCTGCTCGTCGGCGTCTCCGAACTCGTCAACCAGCCGCAGGCGCTGTGGCTGCAGGCGCCGCGCAACGACGTGATGCTCATGCGCGATGCCTTGCTGAAGCAGGGCTTCACCGCGCCCGACATCGCCGTGCTCGCCGACGGCGTGCCCGGCGCCGCGCTGCCCGAATCGCAGGCCATCCACGAGGCGCTGGCGCGGCTGCTTGCGCAGTCGGCCAGCGGCGACTTCGTGCTGCTGTATTTCTCCGGCCATGGCACGCGCCTGCGCGACGTGGCCAAGCGCTACCAGGAGCCCGACGGCCTGTCCGAGAACTTTCTCGCGCGCGACGTGCGCGGCACGCTCGGCGCCGATGCCGCGCTCAGCGGCGACCTGCGCGACGTCGACTTCGACGCCTGGATCCAGGCCTTCCTCGCGAAGAACGTGTTCGTCGCCTCGGTGTTCGACACCTGCTCCGCCAACTCGATGACACGCGGCACGGGCGATGCGCCCGCGACCGCCGAGGGCCCGGCCGACGACGAGGTGCGCTGGCGCGGCCTGCGCACGACGCAGCTTGCGGGCGGTGCGTCGCCCGCGCGGTCCCTGTCTGCGCCGGCTGCGACCGACGCCGTGCCGCGCGCCCGCTATGTGGCGCTGTTCGCGTCCGAGAGCCACCAGATCACGCCCGAGCTGCGCCTGCCGCGCAAGGCGCGCAGCGCCCGGCCGCAGGGCCTGCTGACCTGGGCCGTGGTCGAGTCGCTGGCGCGCAAGCCCGCCACCTGGCGCGACCTGTTCGACGGCGTGCTCGCGCTGTACCCGCCGGTCATCGACGAGCTCGCGCAGCGCTTTCCCACGCGCGAGCTGCCATCGCCCGTGGCCGAGGGCAACCTCGATGCGCCGCTGTTCGCCAACAGCGGTGCGCCCGCGTCCACGCGCCCGGTGTGGGGCGCGCAGCGCAGCGGCGACAGCCTGGCCGTCAAGGCCGGCCTGCTCGACGGCCTGGCGCCGCAGCAGGAGGTGCGCGTGCTCGCCACGCTCGACGACGGCACCGTGCGCCGCGCGCCGGCCGCCATCGCGCAGATCAAGCTCGGTGGCGCGTGGCTTGCCGTGCCCGCGGCGCTGAAAGACCTGCCGGGCAGCGCGTTCTGGAGCGTCACGCCGGTCACCGAACCGGCCGCGACGGCCCTGCGCGTGCGCGCCGACAAGCCGCTGCCCGCCGGCCTGAGCCTCGACTACCCGGCCGCGATCCGCCTGGCCGACGACCCCGCGAGCGCCGACGTGCGCTGGACCGACCTCGGCCCTGCCGGCCATCGCCTCGAAGCGCTCGCGCCCGTGTTCGGCACCGCCGCCTCCACCGTCGTGGTGTCCGACGTGGCCGCGCTGCGCCGCCGCCTGCAGGCGCTGGCGCAGCTCAAGTGGCTGGCCCAGCTGCAGGCCCATGCGAAGGGCGGCCAGCTCGACGGTTTCGATGCGGCGCTCGAGGTCTGGAGCGCCGACCGGCTGTTGCGCAGCGTGCCCGTCGCCGAGGCCGCGAGCGTGCTGCCTGCGTTGCGCGCAGGGGAGCGCGTGCGCCTGAACGTGCGCAACACCAGCGGCCGTTCGCTCGACCTCGTCATCACCGGCATCGACGCGCGCGGCGCGCTGCAAGCGGTGTACCCCGACGGGGCCGGCGAAACCAACCGCTTCAAGCGCGGCACGCCCGAGCAGCCGGCGGTCAAGCGTTTCGACCTGCCCTGGCTCGATGCGGCCGGCGAGGCGCGCCTGCTCGTCATGGCGGTGCCGGCCGCGCCCCACAGCGCGCCGCGCCTGTTCGGCGTGGCCACCGCGGCGCAGGCCGACGTGTCGGAAGTGCGCGTCCGCGGCGGCCAGCCACCGGCCGCCGGCGGCGAGCGCCAGGTGTTCGCGGCCTTGCTGCGCAGGAGCGCCGCCGCGGCAGACGGTGGCGTGCGGCCATGAGGCGGGCGCGCGTGGTCCCGGTCCAGTTTTCTTTGTCCGAATCCGGAGGTTGACATGGCATTTCTCGAAGACGGCTCCTGGAGCCCCGAAGACGCACGGCAGTTCTACGAACTGATCGGCACCGGCTCGGCCGAGACCGACCTGGTCATGATGATCGAGAGCAAGGGCTCGCCCGTCGAGGGCGAACTCGAACGCGTCTTCGACGACGGCAAGGCGCGCCTGAACATCGGCGGCTACTACTGGTCGGTGCAGGTGCCCGAGTCGTCCGCGCAGAACCAGGTCGTGCCCCACAACCTGGTCGTCGCGCGCCGCAGCGACGCGGCCACGGCCACGCTCGCCAGCCTGCTGCGCGCGCAGGAAAAAGACCTGAAGGTCGTCATCAGCGCCTACAAGGCCGGCGGCGATCCGCAATCGCCCGAAGCGCAGGCGACCTTCGAGATCTCGCTGGAGAACGCGCGCATCTGCCGGCTGGTGCTCAACTCCGGCGGCCACTGGGGCGTGCCCTCGGAGCTGGTCTCCATCAGCTACCGCACGGTGAAGATCAAGTCGGCGCCGCAGAAGACCAGCGGCGCGCGCGGCGCGGTGCGCGAATGCCAGTTCACCCGGACCTGAATCCGAACGCCCCCAGGAGCACACCGCCATGACGACGACCGCCGCAGACTTCCTCAAGGCCGCCGACCCGGTGGCCGCCCTCAAGGCCCTCAGCGACGACGTGCGCGCCAAGCCCTCCGACTCCAAGCACCGCGTCTTCATGGCGCAGCTCTTGTGCGTGCTCGGGCAGTGGGAGCGCGCGCTCAACCAGCTCACCGTCGCGGCCGAGCTCGATGCGCTCGCCGTGCCCATGAAGCAGGTGTACGGCGAGGCCGTGCGCTGCGAAGGCCTGCGCGCCGACGTGTTCGCCGGCACGCGCACGCCGATGATCTTCGGCCAGCCCGATGAATGGCTGGCACTGCTCATCGAATCGCTGCTGCGGCAAGGCCGCGGCGAGAGCGGGCTGGCCGAAGACCTGCGCCAGCGCGCCTTCGACGGCGCGCCCGCCATCGCCGGCACCATCGACGGCGCGCCCTTCGAATGGCTGGCCGACGCCGACATGCGCCTGGGCCCGGTGCTCGAGGCCTTCGTCAACGGCAAGTACTACTGGATTCCCTACGCGCGCCTGGCGCACATCAAGATCGAGCTGCCCGAGGACCTGCGCGACTGCGTCTGGATGCCCGCGCACCTGCAGTTCGAGAACGGCGGCGAAACGCTGGCCCTCATCCCCACGCGCTACGAAGGCACCGAGGCGCAGGACGACGGTGAGCTGCGCCTGGCGCGCAAGACCGAGTGGCGCGAACTGCGCCCCGAGGTCTGGGCCGGCTACGGCCAGCGCGTGCTCGGCAGCGACGCCGGCGAGTACGCGCTGATGGACGTTCGCGAGATCCTCTTCACGCCTGCTGCCGTTGATGCGGCCGAGGGCGGCGAAAGCAGCGGCGGTGGCTGAACTCACGGCGCAGGAGCGGCTGCAGCCTTCGCTGCTCGACCGCCTCGTCGACCACGCGCCCGACGAGAAGCGCGAGGGCGACGACAAGCGCACACTCACCAAGCAGGCGCTGCGCCAGGCCGTGCTGCGCGACCTCGGCTGGCTCTTCAATGCCACGGGGCACGGCCTGTCGATGGACGACAAGCAGCACCCGAATGCCGCGCGCTCCGTCATCAACTACGGATTGCCTATGCTGTCTGGCCAGTTCACCTCGTCGGTGCAGCGTGTCAGCATGGAACAGGCTTTGAAGAACGCAATCCTGCAGTTCGAGCCGCGCATTTTGTCCCGCACACTCGAAGTCGAACTCGTCATGGAAGGCCCGGCCCTGGAGTCCCACAACAGCATCGGCCTGCAGATCCGCGGCATGCTGTGGGCGCAGCCCGTGCCGCTCGAGTTCCTCATGCGAAGCCGCGTCGATCTTGAGGAAGGCCGCATAGAGATCGTGGACATGGCGCAAAACCCAAGGTAAGTCCACATGGACCCTCGGCTGCTGAGCCTGTACGAGCAGGAGCTGCGCTACTTCCGCGAAAGCGCCTCGGAGTTCGCCCGTGCGTTCCCGAAGATCGCGCACCGGCTGGGCATCGAGGGCCAGGAAGTCGCCGACCCGTACGTGGAGCGGCTGATCGAGGCCACGGCTTTCCTTTCGGCGCGCGTGGGCCTGAAGCTCGATGCCGAATACCCGCGCTTCACGGGCCACCTGCTGGACATCGTCTACCCGCACTTCCTGGCGCCCACGCCGGCCATGACCGTGGTGTCGTTCGTGCCCGACCCGGAAGACGCCAACCTCGCGGCCGGCCCTACGTTGCCGCGCGGCGCCGGCCTGCGCGCGCGCCAGGCCGTGGGGCAGAACACGCACTGCGAGTTCCGCACCGCCGCCGCGCTGCGCATCTGGCCGATCGAGGTGCAGCGCGCCCAGTACTTCACCTATGCGCCCGACCTGCCGCTGAACACGCATCCGCAGTCGCGCGCCATCCGCGGCGGCCTGCGCATCGCACTGCGCGCCACGGCGGGGCTGGACTTCAGCCAGATCGCGCTCGACGACCTGGTGCTGCACTTCGGCGGCGCGGAAGACGTGGCCTGGCAGTTGCACGAATGCGCGCTGGGCCAGCCCGTGGGCGTGTGGGTGCGCCCGCTCACGGCCGGCGGCGCCTTGCAGGGCGCGGTGCGCAGCCTGCCGGGCAGTGCCATCGGCGCGGTCGGCTTCGGGGACGACGAGGCGCTGCTGCCGGTTACGGCCACGGGCTTCTCGGGCTTTCGGCTGCTGCAGGAGTACTTCGCGTTTCCGCAGCGCTTCCAGTTCGTGCGCATCGGCGGGCTGCAGGCGCTGCTCGCGACGATGCCGGTGACCGAGCTGGAGATCGTGCTGCTGTTCTCGCGCGGCGATGCGGCGCTCGAGAAGCTGGTGAGCGCCGACAACGTGCAGCTGCACTGCGTGCCCGCCGTCAACCTGTTCACCAAGCGGCTCGACCGCGTGCCCGTGACCGAGGGCGTGAGCCAGTTCCACCTGGTGCCCGACCGCACGCGGCCGCAGGACTTCGAGGTGCACACCGTCACCGAGGTCATCGGCCACGGCGCGCCGGGGGCCGACGCCGCGGTGGCCGAGCAGCCGTTCCGGCCGTTCTACTCGGCCTTCCACGGCAGCCGCAACAGCCACCCGGCCTATTTCACGACCACGCGCGAGCCGCGCATGCTCTCGGTGCGCCAGCGCACCGAAGGCCACCGCAGCAGCCACATCGGCTCCGAGGTCTACATGCAGATCGTCGACCCGCAGCAGGCGCCGTATGCGGCCACGCTGCGCCAGCTCGCCGTGACCGCGCTGTGCACCAACCGCGACCTGCCGCTTCTGATGCCGCTGGGGCGCGACAACGACTTCGACTGCGTCGACTCCTTTCCCGTGCAGCGCGTGCGCATGGTGCGCGGGCCGTCGCGGCCGGTGTCGCCGGTCGTGAGCCAGGGGCTGGGCTGGCGCGTCATCGACCACCTGGCGCTCAATTACCTGTCGCTGTCCGACAGCACGCCGGAGCAGGGCGCCGCCGCGCTGCGCGAGACGCTCATGCTCTACGCCGTGCATGCCGACGAGATGCGCCAGGGCCAGGTGCGCGGCCTGCTGTCGGTCAAGAGCAAGCCCGTGGCGCGGCGCCTGCCGCTCGCAGGCCCGATCGCCTTCGGGCGCGGGCTCGAGGTGACGCTCGAGGTCGACAAGGACGCCTTCCACGGCCACAGCGCCTTCCTGTTCGGCGCCGTGCTGGCGCAGTTTCTCGCGCGCCATGTCGAGGTGAACCACTTCGTGGAGACCGTGCTGCGCGTGGCGGGCAAGGGCGAAGCCATGCGCTGGAGGCCGCTGTGCGGGACACGCCAGATTCTGTGAGCACGCGGGTGGACCAGGCGCTGCGCGGGTGGTCGGCGCAGCCGTGGGACTTCGACTACTTCGCCGTGATGCGGCGCATCGAGTCCGTCGCGAAGACCACGCCGCGCTGGGGCCGCGCTTTGCTGCCCAGCGCCGAGCCGGTGCGCGTGGGGCAGGAGCCCTCGCTGTCGTTCGCGCCCGCCAGCTTCAGCCGTTTCGAGCCGGCCACCGCGCATTCGCCGCCGCGCCTGCGCCAGCACTTCTTCGGCTACATCGGCCCTAACGGCCCGCTGCCGGTGCACCTGAGCGACTTCATCCGCGAGCGCAGCCTGAACCACGGCGACCCGACCTGGCTGGCCTTTCTCGACACCTTCTCGCACCGCTTCTCGCTGCACTTCTACCGCGCGTGGGCGCAGTCGCGTCCGGCCGTGGCGCTCGACCGGCCGGGCGAAGACCGCTTTCGCCTGCAGGTCGGCGCGCTGATCGGCATCGGCACGCCGGGGCGCATCGGCCGCGACGAGATCCACGACGATGCGCGCCTGCACTTCTCGGGCTGGCTCGCGCGCCGCGTGCACAACGCGGAGAGCGTGGAGTCGGTGCTGTGCAGTTATTTCGGCGTGCCGGTGAAGCTGGAGCGCTGGGTCGGCCACTGGATGCGCGTGCCCACGGACGAGGTCACGCGGCTGGGGCAGGGCGAGAGTTCGCGCTCGATGGGCATGGGCGCGATGCTCGGCACGCGCGCGTGGGACCGCCAGCACCGCGTGCGCCTGCACCTGGGGCCGCTCACGATCGACCAGTACCGCATGTTCCTTCCCACCGGCGACGCGCAGCCCGTGCTGCAGCGCTGGATGCAGCAGCTGCTCGGCGACACCCTCGAATGGGACGCCCAGCTGGTGCTCGAGAAAGTACAGGTGCCGCCCACGCGCCTGGGCCAGGCCCGGGGCAACGGTCCGCGCCTGGGCTGGGTCTCGTGGCTCGGCGAACGCCCGCGCACGCGCGATGCGGCCGACGTGCGCATTGCCAGCCAGCCGTCGAGGGCGCGCCTGCCGAAGCAGCCCGCCTCTTTTCAATAAACCCATCTTCATTCGTTCAGAAGAGATACGGAGTCCTCCATGAGTGAAATCAGCCGCACCGCCCTCTTCGGCAAACTCAACTCGCTGGCCTACAAGGCCATCGAGGGCGCCACCGTCTTCTGCAAGATGCGCGGCAATCCGTATGTGGAGCTGGAGCACTGGTTCGCCCAGCTGCTGCAGGCGCAGGACTCCGACCTGCACCGCGTGATCCAGCACTACGGCCTCGACGTGTCGGTGATCGCCAAGGACATGACGGCCGCGCTCGACCGCCTGCCGCGCGGCGCCACCGCCATCAGCGATTTCTCGCCGCACATCGAGAACGCCATCGAGCGCGCGTGGACCTACGCCACCCTGCAGTTCGGCGAGGCGCAGGTGCGCACCGGCTACATCCTGGTGGGCATGCTGAAAACGCAGAGCCTGCGCAACCCGCTGTTCGGCTTGTCGAAGCAGTTCGAGAAGATCAAGGTCGAAGACCTGGCCGACAACTTCCCCAAGATTTGCGACGCCTCGCCCGAAGCGCAGATGCGCGCCCAGGACGGCACCGGCATGGGCAGCGGTGCACCCGGCGAAGACTCGGGCGCCATGGCGCCGGCCGCCATGGGCAAGGGCGATGCCCTCAAGAAATTTGCTGTCGACCTCACGGAGAAAGCCAAGAAGGGAGAGATGGATCCGGTGACCGGGCGGGACGAGGAAATCCGCCAGATCGTCGACATCCTCATGCGCCGCCGCCAGAACAACCCGCTGCTGACGGGTGAGGCGGGTGTGGGCAAGACCGCGGTGGTGGAAGGCTTCGCGCAGCGCCTGGCGCGCGGCGACGTGCCGCCGCAGCTGAAGGACGTGAAGCTGCTCACGCTCGACATCGGCCTCTTGCAGGCCGGCGCGAGCATGAAGGGCGAGTTCGAGCAGCGCCTGCGTCAGGTGATCGACGAGGTGCAGAGCTCGCCCACGCCGATCATCCTGTTCATCGACGAGATCCACACGCTGGTCGGTGCGGGCGGTGCGGCCGGCACCGGCGACGCGGCCAACCTGCTCAAGCCGGCACTGGCGCGCGGCAACCTGCGCACCATCGGCGCCACCACCTGGGCCGAGTACAAGAAGTACATCGAGAAAGACCCGGCGCTCACGCGGCGCTTCCAGGTCGTGCAGGTGCCCGAGCCCGACGAGACCAAGGCGATCCTGATGCTGCGCGGCGTGGCCAGCGTGCTCGAGAAGCACCACCGCGTGCAGCTGCTCGACGAGGCGATCGAAGCGGCCGTGAAGTTGAGCCACCGCTACATTCCCGCGCGCCAGCTGCCCGACAAGGCCGTGAGCCTGCTCGACACGGCCTGCGCGCGCGTGGCCGTGTCGCAGCACGCGACGCCGCCCGAAGTCGAAGACTGCATGCGCCGCATCGAAGGCCTCACGGTCGAGCAGGAGATCATCGGCCGCGAAGAAGCCATCGGCATCGACGTGACCAAGCGCGCCGCGCTCGTGGCCACGCTGCTGGCCGAGTCGAAGGTGCAGCTCGAAGCGCTGAATGCGCGCTGGCAGGAAGAGAAGGGGCTGGTCGATCGGCTGCTCGATTTGCGCAGCAAGCTGCGCGCGGGCAACAAGCCGGTCGACGAACCGGCGGCCGGTGAAGCCGCCGCCGAGGCCGCCCCCGACCGCGCCACGCTGCTGGCCGAGCTGCACGAACTGCAGACGAAGATCCACGCGGTGCAGGGCGAGTCGCCGCTCATCCTGCCCTCGGTCGACGAGCAGGCCGTGGCCTCGGTGGTCGCCGACTGGACCGGCATTCCCGTCGGCCGCATGGTCAAGAACGAAGTGGAGGCCGTGCTCAAGCTCGCCGACACGCTCAACCAGCGCGTCATCGGCCAGAAGCACGGCCTGGAGATGATCGCGCGCCGCATCCAGACCTCGCGCGCGCGGCTGGACAACCCGCAGAAGCCCATCGGCGTCTTCATGCTCTGCGGCACCTCGGGCGTGGGCAAGACCGAGACCGCGCTCGCGCTGGCCGAGGCGCTGTACGGCGGCGAGCAGAACATCATCACCATCAACATGAGCGAGTTCCAGGAGGCGCACACCGTCTCCACGCTCAAGGGCGCGCCGCCCGGCTACGTGGGCTACGGCGAGGGCGGCATCCTGACCGAGGCCGTGCGCCGCCGGCCGTACAGCGTGGTGCTGCTCGACGAAGTGGAGAAGGCCCACCCCGACGTGCACGAGATCTTCTTCCAGGTCTTCGACAAGGGCTGGATGGAAGACGGCGAGGGCCGCATGATCGATTTCAAGAACACGATCATCCTGCTGACCACCAACGCCGGCAGCGAGCTCGTGATGAGCATGTGCCGCGACCCCGAGCTGCTGCCCGATTCGAACGCGCTGGCCGATGCGCTGAAGGCGCCGCTCATGAAGGTGTTCCCGCCCGCGCTCTTGGGCCGCATCGTCACCATTCCCTACTACCCGCTGTCGCCCGAGATGATGAAGAAGATCGTGCGGCTGCAGCTGGGCCGCATCAAGAAGCGCGTGGAAACCAACCACGGCGTGCCCTTCGAATACACCGAGGCGGTGATCGAGCAGGTGGTCGCGCGCTGCCAGGACCCGGAGTCGGGCGGGCGCGTGATCGACGCGATCCTCACCAACACCGTGTTGCCCACCATTTCGGTCGAGTACCTGCAACGCCTGGCCTCGGGCGGCGAGATCCGCCGCGTGGCGCTCGACGTGAAGGACGCCGACTTCACCTACGCGTTCGACTGACCGACCCCGCAGCGAGACGCCCCACTTCCGAGAGACCCAAGATGGCCGACCACGAGTTCCGCATCGAGAGCGATTCGCCCGCCAAGGACGACCTGATGTTCTGGCGCATCGTCGGGCACGAGGCGCTGGCGCGGCCCGCGGCCTACGAGCTCACCGTGCTGTCCAGGAACAAGGACCTCGCCGCCAAGGACATCCTGGGCCACGCCTTCGACGTGGTCATCGAGTTCAAGGACGCCGACGGCGGTGCGCACGAGCGGCATTGCCAGGGCCATGCGGTGCGCTTCGTGCGCGCGGGCCACATCGGGCGGCACTACGAGTACCGCATTGCGCTGCGCTCGTGGTTCTGGCTGCTCACCAAGCGCGCCAACTCGCGCATCCACCAGGAAAAGAAGGTGCTCGAGGTGCTCGACGCGGTGTTCGAGGACAGCCCGATCAAGCGCTTCAAGAAGACCAAGGCCACCAACGTCATCGGCACGCACAACCCGCGCCGCTACTGCGTGCAGCACCAGGAGAGCGACTACCAGTTCCTGTCGCGCCTGCTGGAGGACGAAGGCATCTACTACTGGTTCGACGCGCACGACGCGCCCGGCACCATGCACCTGTCGGACGCCAGCGACCTGGCGCACGACAAGCTGCCCGCGACCGACACGCTGCGCCACATGGCGGTCCACGCGGCCGAGCCGCGCTTCAACGAGATCTCGCGCTGGGTCAGCGCGCGGCAGTTCGACACCGGCAAGCACTCGTCGCGCGACAGCGACTTCAAGGCCATCAAGAAGAAGCTGGGCGCCGACATCGACAGCTCCGACCAGCACGAGCTCGCCGAGTTCGAGATGTTCGAGTTCCCCGGCGGCTACTTCAGCGGCGACGACGCCGAGACGCGCGCCAAGCTGCGCGGCGACGAACTCAATGCGCGCCGCGACCGCCACTGGGCGTTCACGCCCTGGCCCGACGTGGCGGCGGGGCGCAGCTTCAAGTTCGAGGACGACCCCGACGGCACGCGCAACGGCGACTACGTGATCGCTGCCTGCACCTTCATCGCCAGCCACCGCGGCTACGAGGGCGTGAGCGCCAGCGCGCCGGCCCAGCCCGTGCAGCGCGCGCTGGCCGAGGTGCTGCGCGACGACGCCGTGAACGCCGACACCCTGCCGGTGCTGGAAGAGCTGATCGCCGCCACGCCCGCGCTGGCCGCCGCGCAGACCGGCAGCAGCCTGTTCCTGCTCACCGTGATGCCGGTCGACCGGCCGTTCCGCGCGCCGCGCCTCACGCCGCGCGTGACCATGCCCGGCCCGCAGACGGCCATCGTGGTCGGCCCCAAGGGCGACGAGCTGCACGTGGATGACCACGGCCGCGTGAAGGTGCACTTTCACTGGGACCGCTACGACGAGAGCAATGAGAAGTCGACCTGCTGGGTGCGCGTGTCGCAACCCTGGGGCGGCAAGGGCTGGGGCGGCTACTTCGCGCCGCGCATCGGCCAGGAGGTGATCGTCGACTTCCTCAACGGCGACCCCGACCGCCCGGTGATCGTGGGCCGGGTCTACAACGACGACCAGCCCATTCCGTACAAGTCGCCCACGCAGAGCGGTTTCCGGACCCGGTCCACGCCGGGCGGCGGCGTGAACAACTACAACGAGATCATGTTCGAGGACAAGAAGGGCGAGGAGAACATCAACATCCACGCCGAGAAGAACATGAGCCGCAGCGTGGAGCTGGACGACTCCACCACGGTGGACCGCGACCAGACCGTGACCGTGAAGCGCGACCAGACCTCCACGGTCGTGCGGGACCGCAAGACGACGGTGGAGAACAACGACACCACGATCATCCAGAAGTTCCAGAAGCTCACGGTCGGCAAGAACCAGGACAACCATGTGGTGGGCTACCAGACCACGAATGTCGACATCGACCATGCGTTGCTGGTGAAGGGCCATCACAAGATCCAGTCCGACGGCAACCGCACCGACATCACGGGCGGCAACGAGACGCGCACGGTCACGGGCACGCAGACCGTCACGGTGAAGGGCGGGGTGAAGTACAAGGCCCCGACCATGCTTTTCGAGGCCGGGCACATGGAGTTCAAGGTGACCGGCGGCAACTCGATGAAGATCGATGCCAATGCCGCACCGTATGCCGCGGCGTTCCAGAAGTACACGCTGGTGAGCAACACCGAGCTCAACATGGTGGCCATCGGCAACATTAACACCGTGTCGGTGGGCTCGAACACCACGGTGCTCGGCCCCAACACCAGCGGCTACATCGGCAACAACACCGACTTCAATCTCGGCGTCGCCCGCTCGACCTTCATGGGGCTGAGCATGGACAACGCGCTGGGCATCGCGATGTCGAACTTCCTCGGGTTGAAGGTCGACAACACCTTGGCCATCAGCATGGAATCGGTGGCCGGCCTCAAGATCGAGCGGGACGGCACCTCGGTGCGGCAGGCCCCGCTGCATTCGATCATGCCGGGCGCCGGGGCCGGGGCGGGCACCGCCGCGACGGGCGCCATGGCCACCGCCGGGACGGTGGGGGCAGTCGCGAGCCTTGCGTACGGTGCCGTTTCCATGATCAGCGGCGCGGCGTCCCTGGGTTCCCAGTACGCCGACGCGAGGAAGTTGATGAACGAAATTCTCTCGAGCAGCGACATCGACCGCATCCCCGGCATGCGCGGACGGCTGGAGCGCATGCGCAATCTGGTGAGCACCAATCTCAACGACGGCGCCCTCACGGTCGCGACGGTGGGCACCGGCGGCGCGGTGCTGGCACTGCTGGGCATGATCCCCGGCGTCGACGCCGTGGGCAGCGAACGCGGCGCCGGCGAGCTGCTCGGCCGCGATGACGCCGGCAACCCCACCCATCCCAACGGCTGATCGGGAAGAAGGCCAGCGCGCGAATCATCATGCAAGTCGTCAAACCCCAGGCTGTCTGCCTGAGCACCCGGCCGATCGAGTACCGCAAGCGCTTCGGCCTGTGCGTGACGGCCATGCTGCACGTGCCGTTCGAGCAGGCCGAGGGCGGCACGCTGTGGGGCGAGCAGTCGGCCTGGAACTTCATCGGACGCGAGATGGCGGTGCCGCTGGTCGACGAGGGCGTGGCCAAGCTCACGCCCGAGTTCCTCGTGCACGGCCAAGCCTTTCCTCCCGCTGAAAGCCCGAGCGCCTGCGCGGTGCGCGCGCGGCTGGGCAGCCGCAGCAAGACCCTGCTCGTCTTCGGCGATCGCCACTGGGAGGGCACGAAGGCCAGTGCGCCGCTGCCGTTCGACGCGATGCCCATCGACGCCACGCATGCCTACGGGGGCGCCGCGGTGCCGGCCAACCCCGAGGGCATCGGCGCGGTGCCCGAAGGCGGGTTCCATCGGCTGCCCAACATCGAGCGGCCCGATCAGCCCCTGCGCGATCCGGCACAGCCCGTGGCGCCCGCCGGCTTCGGCCTGCGGGGGCCGATGCATCCGGAGCGCGCGCGTTTTCGCGGCACCTACGACGCGGACTACCTCAAGGCGCATGCGCCGGGCTTCGCGCCCGACCTGGACTGGCGCTATTTCAATCTCGCCCCCGAGGACCAGTGGTTCGACGCCCCGTTGCGCGGCGACGAGCCTTTCCAGTTCGATCACATGCATCCGCAGAAGCCGCGGCTCGAAGGCCGGCTGCCCGGCCTGCGTGCGCGTGTGTTCGCCGACTACCGAGCCGTCGGCGCCGCCGAGCCGCGCCTGCGCGAAGTGCCGCTGCGCCTGACGACGGTCTGGTTCTTTCCGCATGCCGAGCGGGCGCTGCTGCTGTTCCAGGGGCTGGCCGAGGTGGCCACCGACGACGGCTCCGACGTGCACGGGCTGCTCGGCGCCGTCGAGCGCGTCGATGCGTCGCGGCCCGACACCCACTACCTCGATGCGCTGGCGCGACGCGCCGACCCGCGATGGGGCGGGGTCGAATGCCTGGACGACAGCGACCTGCTGCCCGAGGGGCTGGACGCGGTGGACCCCGAGGCCGAGCGGGCCGCCGAGGCCTTCGCGAGCCAGGGCCTGCAGGCGCAGGCGCAGTACCGCCGCGCCGAGATCGACGTGGCCCTCGCGCGGGAAGAGGTGCGCGCCAGCGGCCGCGACCCGGATGCCATGGGCATCGTCATGCCGTCGCGCGAAGCGCCCCCAGCGCCGGCGCAGCGCGTGGCCCACCTGAAGCAGAAGCTGCAGGAGGCCGAAGCGCAGAAGCTGGCGGCCGTCGACGATGCGCTCGATGCCCTCGAGCAGGCGGTGGCGGCACGCAAGGCGAACCCGGCCATGAAGCCCATCGAGCATCGGGGGCCGCCGCTCTTCAATGCAGACGTGGCGCTGGCGCAGCTCCAGGGCGCGAACGCCGGCGCGACCGGTGCGTTCGACCTCGCGGCCGTGCATGGCCAGTTGCTGCAGCAGGAAGCGATGGAGCGGCTTGGCTATCTGCAGGGCGCACACGCGCAGCAGCCCGCACCCGCGATGCAGGCGGCGCAGGCCCAGACACTGAAGGACGGCATGAAGCAGGCACTGGCCGGCGGACTGCGGTTCTTCGGCGGCATGGACTTCACCGGCGCCGACTTCTCGGGGTTGGACCTGCGCGATGTCAACTTCGCCGGCGCGTGGCTCGAGAGCGTGGACTTCGGAAAAGCCAACGTGTCGGGCGCGAACTTCACGGCGGCGGTGCTGGCGCATGCGAACCTCGACGGCGCGATCGGCATCCGGGCCATCCTTCAGGGCGCCAACCTGGGTTGCACGCGCTGGCAAGGCGCGGTGTTCGACGAGGCCGATTTCAGCGCGACGCAGCTGTCGCATGCCGACCTGGGGGGGCTCTCGCTGCGACGCGCCAAGATGAAGGGCGCCATGCTGATCGGCACGCGCTGGGACGGCACCGATGCGCACGGGCTGCAGGCGCCCGAGCAGCTTTTCTACCGGCTGTCGCTGCCGGGTCTCTCGCTCGCCGAGGCCGATCTCGTGGGCTGCCAGTTCGTCGAATGCGACCTCACGGAGGCCGACTTCCGCGAAGCCCACCTGGCCCAGGCCAACCTGATCACCTGCAAGCTGACCGGCGCCCGCTTTGGCGGTGCACGCGGCACGGGCATGGTGTTCGCCCAGCACTGCGACCTGGCCGACGCGGACTTTTCCGGAGCCCGGATGCAGGGCGCCAACTTCGGCGCCGCGGACATGTCGCGCGCGCGGATGCGCGGCAGCGTGCTCGACGGCGCCAACCTGTGCGAGGCCCGGCTGCCCGACAGCGACTGGCGGCTGGCCTCGGCCAAGGGCGCGTTGCTGCGTCGGACCGTGCTGCGGGGCGCCAGGCTGGCGGGCGTGAACTTCAGCGAGGCGATCCTGCAGCACGCCGACCTGCGCGGCTGCGACTTGCGCAACAGCAACCTGTTTGCTGCCGACCTGTCGCGCGCCCGGCTCGACGGCGACGTGCGCTTCGATGGGGCCCTGCTGCAGCGCGCGCGCACATGGCCGCGGCTCACGCCCGAGCAGCAGGCCGCAGGCGCATGAGGAGGACGGCGCCATGATGAACACCACCACGCTGACCCTGGCCGTGCTGCTCGGCGAGTCGATTGCCGGGCTCGACCTGTCGGGCGGTCATTTCTCGAATGCACAGCTGGCGGGGGGGCTGTTCGACCGGGTGAACTTCGCCAAGGCCGATCTGCGCGGGGCCGACCTGCGCGAGGTCGTGTTCAACCAGTGCGACCTGCGCGGCGCGCTGCTGGGCGGGGCGCGGCTGCAGCGCGCCGTGTTCAACCAGTGCCTGATGGACCACGTCGACCTGCACGGAGCCGGCCTGCACGCGGCCGTGTTCAGCGAATGCCAGGCGCCGCATGCGAACCTGTCGGATGCCGACCTGAGCATGCTCGCCTGCACCAAGACCCGCCTCGATCACGCGATGTTGCGCGGTGCGCTGCTGGACGCCTGCGTGCTGACCGAGAGCAGCCTGATCGACCTGGGGGCCGAATCGACGCGCTGGACGCACGTGACCGTGGCCGGCTGCGATCTGCGCCATGTGGCGTGGCGCGGCGCCCACCTGCTGCGCGTGGCGTTCTCCACCACGCAGCTGGCCGGCGTGTCGTTCGACGGCGTCGCGCTCGAGAGCTGCCAGTTCGCGAACGCCGACCTGCGCGGTGCCCAGTTCAGCGGGGCGCCGCTGCGCCAGTGCAACTTTCAGGGCGCCACGCTCGATGAGGCGCGCTTCGACCGCATCGACGCGCCCCTGGCCCTGTTCTGCGAGGCCGAAGGGGCCGGTGTCGATTTCTCCAGTGCCGTGCTGACGCAGGCACTGTTCACCGGCGCCAGGCTGCCGCAGGCGAACTTCAGTGGCGCACGCCTGCACCAGGCCCATTTCGCCGGCGCCGTGCTGGACCGGGCGCGCTTCAACGGGGCGGACCTCACGTACGCCGACCTGCGCCACGCGCACTTGCACCAGGCAGACCTGCGCGGTGCGACCCTCGCGCGCACCTGCCTGCACCGGGCCCTGACCGACGAGGCGCAGATCGAAGATCGCACCCGTGCGATCGAAACCGATCCCGAGCTGGCGCAAGCCGAGGACTGGCGCCCCCTGCCGGCCTGAGACGCTGCCGGCCGATGCCCCTTCTTTCCATTGGAAGCCCTGCCATGACAACCATCGCCCACCACCCCGTCCGCCGCCCCGTCGCCGCCCCGCGCGGCGCCAGGCCGATCGACGCCGAGCCCGTGCCGCCGGCAGGATCGCCCGAGCGCTGCTGGACCGCGCTGCTGGAGGCGGGATGCAACGGCACGCTGTGCGTCCGGCAGGGCGCCGAGGTCACGGCCGTGCGAACGGCCGCAGGCTGCCTGCTGGTGCCGGCGGCCGGTGACACCGTGCTGTGCTTCGGCACGGCACCCGGCGACATCTGGGTGCTCTCGGTGCTGGAACGCTGCGCCGGCACGCAGGAACGCGTGCTCCGGTGCAGCGGCGACACGCGCCTCGTGGTGGACGGAGGGCAGCTCGCGCTCGAAGCCGATCAACTGCACCTGGCGTCGCAGCGCCTGGGCGTGCGCGCCGCCACCGCCACCGTGTCGCTCGATTCGACCGAGTTCATCGGCGAACGGGTGCGCATGATCGCCGGCACGGTCAAGCTCGTGGGCAGCCTGCTGAGCACGGTGATGGACCGCGTCAACCACTTCAGCCAGCACTACCTGCGCACGACCAAGGGGCTGGACCGCGTGAATGCGGCCCACATCGAATGCGATGCGACCGAGCTGCTGCACCTGCGCGGCGAGCATGCGCTGATCAACGGCGCCAAGCTCGTGAAGACACGCGGCGCGCAGATCCATTTCGGCTGAGGCAGCACCATGTTCGCCAACTGCCAGATGATGGGAACGGACATGGGGTTTCCCGATGTCTGCATCACGCCCGCCGCGCCCTCGCCGATCCCGGTGCCCTATCCGAACATCGCGATGGGGCCGATGGCCATTCCGAACTGCCCGACGATCCTGTTCATGTGCACGCCGGCCCACAACCTCGGCACGGTCATTCCCATGACCAACGGCGACAACCCGGGCGTGTTGCTGGGGGTGGCGTCCGGCACGGTCATGGGGCCCAGCCGCCATCTGACAGGCGCCTTCACGGTGCTGCTGAACAGCATGCCCGCCACGCGCCTGACCAGCACCTCGCTGCAGAACAGCACCAACTGCCCCGGCGTGCGCACCGTGCCGAGCCAGACGCTGGTGCTCCTGCTGGCGCCCTGAGGTGCCGTGCGCACCTTGGCACCACCGCGCTGCTACGGCATACCTCTTCCGGCGAGATTGCCAACCCGCCCCCCGGAATGAATACTCCTTTGGACTTCGCCCGCGCACGCGCGGGCCGTGTTCGGGCGTAACCGCCCCGGGGGCCGACTCATGATCCATATCGCTGTCATCACACGGCAAGGCGCCCCGGCAGGGCCGGCCATTGCCGCCGATTTCGGTCCCAGCGGGGGCACGATCGGGCGTGCCGACACCAACACGCTGGTGCTCGACGACCCCGACCGCACCGTCTCGCGCGTGCACGCGCAGGTGCTGTGCCGCGACGGGCAGTACTTCATCGTCGACCGCGGCAGCAACGCGATGCAATGCAATGGCGTGTCGCTGGGCGCGGGCAAGGAAGCGGCGCTGACGGACGGTGCGCGCCTTGTCATCGGCAGCTTCGAACTCTCGGTGCGCGTGATGGCCGCTGCGGCGGCGCCCCGCGCGCCGGTCATCCCCAACACCGTGATGTCGGCGCCGGCCGCCGCGCCCGCCGCCAGCAGCGACGATCCGTTCGCCGACCTGCTCGCGGGACTCGGGTCGCCGGCCGCTCCTGCCTCGGCGCCTGCTGCAGCCCGCGCCGCCGCCGCGCCCGCCGAGTCGCTGCTCTTTCCCGACCCCATGGCCAGCGGCTCGCGCAATGCGCAGGCCGACCAGGTCGACCCGTTCGCGAACCTGCTGGGCCCCACGCCGTCGGCCGCACCTTCTGCGGGGCTCGGTGCGCTCGACGATTTTTCCGACCTGGGCGCGCCGCCCGCGCACGGCAAGGCCGCGAGCATCGACGACCTGTTTGGCGGGTCGCCGGGCGCCGGCGGCATCGGCGGCGATCCGCTCGCGCTGTCGCCGCTGGCCGATCCGCTGCTGCAGCCCAACACCGCATCGGACGCCGACCCGCTGGCCGCGTTGCAGCGCGCGGCGCCCGCCACGCCGGTGCCGCGCTCCGATCACTTGCCGATCGACCAGTTCGGCTTCGAGCCGCCGAAAGCCATCACGCCGCCACCGCCGCCGCCTCCTCCTGCGCCTGCGCCCGTGGCCCCGCTTGCGAAGTTCGACGACGTGACCGGCCAGCCGATCCGCATCAGCGGGCCCGAGAACGCCGGCCGCGTGGCCGAGCCGCCGCCCCCTCCGCCACCGCCGCCGCCCGTGTACGTCGCGCCGCCGGCACCCGCAGCAGCCGCGTCCACGCGCGCCGCCTCCGACGACGAACTGCTCGCCGCCTTCCTGCGCGGCCTGGCCAGCACGCACCAGCCGCCCGAGATGCTCACGCCCGGCCTCATGGAGCGCATCGGCGCGATGCTGCGTACGTCCACCGAAGGCACGCTGCAGCTGCTGCTCACGCGCCAGGAGTTCAAGCGCGAGGTGCGCGCCGAGGTCACGATGATCGCGTCGCAAGCCAACAACCCGCTCAAGTTCTCGCCCACGGTCGAGGTCGCGCTGGCGCACCTGCTGGGCCCCGGCGTGCGCGGCTTCATGCCGCCCGAGGCCGCGATGCGCGACGCCTTCGACGACCTGCGCGCGCACCAGTTCGGCGTGATGGTGGGCATGCGCGCGGCGCTGGCCCATGTCATCGGGCGCTTCGAGCCGGCCGAGCTCGAGAAGAAGATCAGCGCGAAGACCGCGCTCGACGCGCTCTTTGCCGCCAACCGCAAGGCCAAGCTCTGGGACCAGTTCGTGGCGCTGTACGGCGGCATCGCGAGCGAGGCCGAGGACGACTTCCACAGCCTCTTCGGCAAGGCCTTCCTCGCGGCCTACGAAGAGCAGATGGCGCGCCTGAAGTCCGACACCTGAAGACCACCAGAACAACCCCAGCACTCGCGAGGCACCCCGCTTGGAAATCGAAATCGTCACGCTCTCCCGGCAGGGCGGGCGCACCTACAACGAGGACGTGCACGGCCACTGGCACGACGAGCGCTATGTCGCCTGCCTGGTGGCCGACGGCGCGGGCGGCCACGGCGGCGGCGACGTGGCGGCCGCCACGGTGCGCGCCAGCGTGCTCGGCGGCTTCTCGGGGGCGCCCTCGCTGGACGAGGCCGCGCTGCGCGCGCTGATCGAGCGCGCCAACCTGGACGTGGTGGCGCGCCAGGCCGAAGGCGGCAAGCTCGCCGGCATGCGCTCCACGGTGGTGTTCGCGGTGATCGACCTGGAGCGCGAGGTGCTGGCCTGGGTGCACAGCGGCGACAGCCGCGCCTACCTGTTTCGCGGCGGCGCCATCGTGGCGCGCACCACCGACCACAGCCTGGTGCAGCAGATGGTGGCGGGTGGCATGCTCGACGAGGAGGGCGCGCGCCTGCATCCGCAGCGCAACATGCTGCTGTCGGCACTGGGCTCGATCGAGGAGGCGCCCGACATCGCGGTGTCCGACCGCATGCGCCTGTTGCCCGGCGACGTGCTGCTCCTGTGCAGCGACGGCGTGTGGGAGCCGCTGGGCGACGAGTGCCTGGTCGACACGCTGCACGCATCGCGCACGCCCAGCCAGTGGACCGAGCTGCTCGACGCGCAGATCAAGGCCAACGCCAAGCCGGGCCACGACAACTACACGGCGCTCACGCTGTGGGTGATCGAGGACGCCGACGACGACCTGACGCGGCTGCTGCCCGAGAACGTCGCGTCGACAGACCCCTGAGCGTGGCGCCATCCTTCAAGCAAAACGCCCATCCGATGGATGGGCGTTTTGCTTGGGGCCGCTGAGACTGTTCAGCTGTACTTGCTGGCCTTCTTCTTGACTTTCTTCAGTGCGCTGCGCAGCAACGCGGGCATGTCTTCCCGGTTCGGCAGGTTGCTGTAGTTGTTGATGTTCTGCTCTTCGCAGCTGTTGGCACAGCCGTTGTTCAGCAGGTCGAGCGCGTAGCGCGTCTTGCTGATCGTGCTGGACGCACCGGGCTCGCGGAAGGGATCGAAGATGCCGTCCGGCAGGACCTTGCGCCCGCGCGCGATCGCCTGTTCCTGGAAGTGCGTGATGTGCTTCTGCGTGACCGGCCCGTAGTAGCCGTCCACCACGATCACCTCGGTCGCGCCGGGGGGCGGGTCGAAGTCGTGGTTGAAGCCCAGCAGCTCGTAGTAGAAGATCTTGAACAGGGCCTGCACCAGCATCACGTCTTCACGCGTGTTGGAGCCGATCCGTCCGACCGACCAATCGGAGTTGTAGGTCGTGTGCAGCTTGCCGCTGGTACCGATGAGTGTGGTGCTGAATGCCATGGCATTGCTCCGGTGAGGACACGGGCAGGGACCGGCCCCGGCACCGTGGGGTGCCAGGGGCGGACTGGGCTGACGAGTCCGTCGCCCGTCAGCGGGTTTCGGTGGTGGCCACGTTCCAGCCGAACTTCACCTCGCCGCCGCCGGCGCCCTTGTCGTCCTGGCCCTTGTAGGCGAACTCGATGTCCTTGAAGCTGCAGGACACCTGCTCGTGCACGTCGCCGCCCTGTGCGCCGCCGGGGCCCACGCTGGAGATGAAGACTTCCTTGAGCGTGACCTTCAGGTACTCCTGCTGGCCTTCGCCCGACTTGCGGCAGGTCATGACCATGTCCTTGAAGTGCTTGCCGCTCACGCAGTTCTTGGCGAGCACGGGCGATGCCTTGTCGTAGACGTGCGTGAAGTTGAATTCACCCGGCGTGGCCTTGCCCTTGCCCGAACCGCCGCCCGATCCCGCGCCCGATGCGTTGCTCACGTTCCAGGACCACGACGAAATCTCGATCTCGTCCTTGTGGTCCTTGTGAGAAGACTCGCCCTTGACGCCGTCGAGCTTGATGTGAAAGTCAGATGACATGTTCCTACTCCTTGGAACCCGATTGCATTCGGGCGGTTGATGATCGAAACGGAAAAAATGGCTGCCGGCGGTGGGAGAAAAGTTCCGATGCCCGGCAGCTACTCATAGAACGAAACGGAACCGGGAATTCAAGAAGAATCCGCAGATTTTTTTCAACCGGCGCCCTTGGCCGTGGGCAGCTTGGACACCAGCCGCAGCGAGACCGTGAGGCCTTCGAGCTGGTAGTGCGGGCGCAGGAAGAACTTGGACGTGTAGTAGCCCGGGTTGCCCTCGACTTCCTCCACGATCACCTCGGCGGCAGCCAGCGGCTTCTGGGCCTTGGTGGTTTCCGACGAGTTGGCGGGGTCGCCGTCCACGTAGTTCATGATCCATTTGTTGAGCCAGCGCTGCATGTCCTCGCGCTCCTTGAAGCTGCCGACCTTGTCGCGCACGATGCACTTCAGGTAGTGCGCAAAGCGGTTGCAGGCAAAGAGGTAGGGCAGGCGCGCCGCCAGGTTGGCGTTGGCCGTGGCATCGGGGTCGTCGTACTCGGCCGGCTTGTTCAGCGACTGGGCGCCGATGAAGGCCGCGAAGTCGGAGTTCTTGCGGTGGATCATCGACAGCAGGCCGGCCTTCGAGAGCTCGGCCTCGCGCCGGTCGCTGATGGCGATCTCGGTGGGGCACTTCTGGTCCACGCCGCCGTCGTCGCTGGGGAAGGTGTGCAGCGGCAGGTTTTCCACCGCGCCGCCCGACTCGATGCCGCGGATGCGCGAACCCCAGCCGTACAGCTTGTACGAGCGGTTGATGTTGGTCGCCATCGCATAGGCGGCATTGGCCCAGGCGTACTTGCTGTGGTCGGCGCCGGCGGTGTCTTCCTCGAAGTCGAACTCTTCCACCGGGTTGGTGTTGGCGCCGTAGGGCGTGCGCGCCAAAAAGCGCGGCATGCACATGCCCAGGTACTTGGAGTCGTCCGACTCGCGCAGGCTGCGCCAGCCGGCGTACTCGGGCGTGGAGAAGATCTTGGTCAGGTCGCGCGGGTTGGCCAGCTCCTGCCACGACTCCATCTGCATAAGGTTGGGGCTCGCGCCGGTGATGAAGGGCGCGTGGGCCGAGGCGGCGATCTTGGCCATCTCGCCGAGCATCTCGACGTCGGGCGGGCTCTGGTCGAAGTGGTAGTCGCCCACCAGCGCGCCGAAGGGCTCGCCGCCGAACTGGCCGTACTCTTCCTCGTAGATCTTCTTGAACATCGGGCTCTGGTCCCAGGCCGCGCCCTTGAACTTCTTGAGGTTCTTGGCCAGCTCCTGCTTGGAGATGTCCATCACCCGGATCTTCAGGTTCTCGTCGGTCTCGGTGTTGTTCACCATGTAGTGCAGGCCGCGCCACGCACTCTCGAGCTTCTGGTAGTCGGGGTGGTGGATGATCTTGTTCACCTGGTCGGTGAGCTTGGCGTCGATCGCGGCGATCATGGCCTGGATCGACTTGGTCACGTCCTTGCCGATGACGGTGCTGTTGCTCAGCGCCTGCTGCGCCAGCGTGAGCACGGCGGCTTCGACGGCGCTCTTGGCTTCGTCGCTGCGCGGCTTGAATTCTTTCTGCAGCAGCGACGAAAAGTCGCTTCCCGCGTACGCAACGTCTTTCAGTGCGCTCTGCTCGAGTGCGTCGGCCATGATGGTTTCTCCTCGTGTACCGGTGTGTGTCTGTCAGGAATCGGGGTGAGGCTCAGGCGGCGGCTTCGCCGTCCCCGGGCTTCTTGCTGGCGGCCAGCGTCTGCAGCAGGGCCGGGTCTTCGAGCACCTTGGCCAGCAGGTCTTCGGCGCCGCCCTTGCCGTCCATGTAGGTCACGAGGTTCGACAGCTGCGTGCGCGCTTCGAGCAGCTTGTTCAGCGCGCCCACCTTGCGGGCCACGGCCGCGGGCGAGAAGTCGTCCATGCTGTCGAAGGTGAGCTCGACCTTCAGGTCGCCCTCGCCGGTGAGCGAGTTCTCCACGGCAAAGGCGGCGCGCGGCTTCATGGCCTTCATGCGGGCGTCGAAGTTGTCGACGTCGAACTCGAGGAACTTGCGGTCGACCACGGGCGCGAGCGGGTCGGCGGGCTTGCCCGACAGGTCCGCCAGCACGCCCATCACGAAGGGCAGCTGGATCTTTTTCTCGGCGCCGTAGAGCTCCACGTCGTATTCGATCTGGACCCGGGGCGCGCGGTTGCGTGCGATGAATTTCTGACTGCTCTTGGCCATGGCGATGCTCCTTGCGGGAATGAAAGGGGACGGGTGGAAACGGCGGCGGTCATTCGGACTGGCGTTTGCCCGTCACGGTCTCGATGGTGTCCATCGCGTTGGGCGCGAGGTTGGCCATGATGTCCAGGAAGCTCACGCCGATGAGCTTCTTGGCGCGTTCGATCAGGAGCGGCGCGGGGTTGCCGGGCTCGGCCTGTTCGAGGTAGCGGATGACGCGGTCGAGCATCTGCACCGCGTCCTGGCGGTTCTGGATCTCGCCGCGCGGCGCGGCCGGGCGGGCCGTGTTGCCGGCAGGGGCGTCGCCGTCTGTGGCCACGCCTTCATCGGCCGAGGCTTCCGGTGCGCCGGCTGCCGCCGTGCAGGCCTTGGCGACCGTGCGCGACACGGTGCGCAGCGTGCCCAGGTCCACCGCATCGGTGCGGCCGGTGCGCTCGCCCAGCAGCTTCTGCAGGCGATCGAGCAGCGCGGGCAGGCCGATGGCGGCCTGCAGTTGTTCGGGGTTCGCGGCGTGCAGGGCCTCGAGCCCGCCATGCACCTGCGCGGGCGAATACGAGGCCTCGCCGCCGACGGCATTGAGCACGCCGTGCGCGATGGCGATGTCGCGCACGCGGATCGGGCCCACGCCCGGCGCGTTGCCCACCGAGGCGTCGTACAGGTCGCGCGGCACCATGCTGTCGTCGCTCAGCGGCGCGAGCGCGTTCAGGCGCATGGTGGGGTCGTTGTCGTCGTCCGCATCCAGCTTTGGATGTATGCCGTCCCAGAAGGTGTCGAGCAGCGAGGTGAGCAATTGCAGGCCCGCCGTGAAGCCGGCCACGCCCTGCAGGCGCGTCGCGGCGCGCAGCAGCAGCACGGCGGCGCGCACGTCCTTGCTGCGGCGCAGCTGCGCATCGGCGCGTTCGGCCACGTCGCGCCAGTCGGGTTCGACGGCGGGGATCACGGTGTCGCCGAACTGCTGCTCGGCCTTGCCTTGCGCCGCAGTCGTGAGGGCCATGAAGTCCGCGTCGTACTCCAAGTCGTCCCCGCAAGGCGAGGCCTCGCCGATGGGCGTGAGCAGTGCGTCGACGAGTTGGGGAGTCAGCATGTTGCCTGTTCGAGTTCGCTGGTGATAATCAAAGATGCGTCAGGACCGGTCAATGCAACGAAGGGAATAGCATGCGCACGCTGGGTACACACCATTCGTCCTATGAGGGCCTCCTTGCTGTCGCATCGCGACGCCGTATCGCAGCCCTTGGCCTTGCTGCAGCGGGTCTTCTGATGGCGGGCTGCGCGAGCAAACCGGTGGTCACGCCGGTGTCGATCACGCTCACGGCCGGCGCCGATGCCAACCCCGATGCGCGCGGGCGCGCCTCGCCGCTCACGGTGCGCGTCTATGCGCTCAAGACGCCGGGGCCCTTCGAAGGCGCCGACTTCTTCTCGCTGTTCGAGAAAGACCAGGCCACGCTCGGCGCCGAACTGGTGCAGCGCGAAGAAATGCTGCTGCGCCCCGGCGAGAGCAAAAAGCTCGACCTCACCCTGCCGGCCGATGCCAAGGCCATCGGCGTGATGGCCGCGTTCCGCGACCTCGACCGCGCGCGCTGGCGCGAGGTGCGTGCGGTCGTGCCGGGCCAGGCGCAGGTGCTCAACGTGACCTTCGGCGCGCGCCAGATCCGCGTCGACGCTGCCGCCAAGTAACGCCAGCTGCACGGCGGCCTCAGCGCAGTTCCGCCGGCACCGTGGGCGCGAAGCGTCCCGGCCGCACCAGCGGCTGGTCCGCCGGCAGGAAGCGGCCGAACAGGTCGCTCACGAACGCGGCGCCCGTGCCGTTCTCCGACGCCGTCGCCGTGAGGTACAGCCCGCGCCAGCGCGGCGCGCGCACCCCTTTGCCGTGCCCCTCGAAAAGCCCCTGCGCCACTTGCCGCAAGGCCGGCTGCAAGGTGCGCACGCTCTCCACGAAGCCATGCAGCGCGAGCCGTCCCGCGGGGCCCGGCTGCTCGCGCAGCAGGGCCATGCGCAGGCCGTGCAGCTGCGCCACGAGCGGATCGAACAGCGCATCGAGCCGGTCGGCGGCGCGCGCTGCGTGCGCCGCGAACGGGTGCTCCACGCGGTGGCCGAGTGCTTGCGCGAGCACCTCGGGCGGCAGCGCGGCGCGCAGCGTGGCGTAGCCCTTGAGGCCTTCGAGACCCGTCACGACGAGGTAGACCGGCAGCTGCAGGCGCAGCGTGTCGCTGGCTTCGTCGAGCAGGCGGCGCATGTTCGCGGTGGCGCGCTTGCGCAGGGCCGGGTCGCCGTGCAGCAGGTCGCCGGCCGCCACGCACACCACCACGCCGTGCAGCGGCAGGCGTTCGCGCCGCTCGGCAAGCGCCAGCAGCGACTGCAGCCAGAGCCCGCGCGCGGGCGCCGTGCCGGCCTGGTCGCCGATGGCATCGGGATGCAGCTCGATGGCCGTCAGCGCGCCGGTGGTCCACCAGCGCCACCAGGGCGTGCCGGGTGCCTCGTTCGCGGGCGGCGCCACGCATTCGGCGCGGGCGGCCGAGAGCAGCCCCGGCAGCCCGGTGGCCGGGCCGCCGATGAAGAGGAACCACGGCGCCGTCGCGCGCGTGCGCGGCGCCTGCCGCAGCGAGGTGCGCGCCTGCGCCATGGCCTCCTTCAGCGCGTCGACGGCGGCGTGGTCGGCGGGCGCGCCGAGGGCATCGACGCGCCGCAGCAGGCCCCGTCGCCGCGCGCCGCGGCCGGCGTCGCGCACGGCGGCGTACAGCAGCGCCAGGCCGGCGAGGCAGACCGCGAGCAGCGGCCAGAACAGGTGCACGGGTGACAGCGTGTCGAACATGGTGGGGAAGGGCGAGGTCAGCGCGCCACGGTTTCGAGGGAGATGAAGTCGGCGATCAGCCGCTCGCTGTTCTTGCTCGCGGCCAGCGCCTCGCGCAGGCGCAGCAGGTAGGCCGAGGCCATCTCGTACGGCGGGCGGTCGGAGGTTTCGCTGAACGGCATCGGCGCCGACAGCACGGTGATCAGCACGTTGCCGAAGGGCGGGCTCACGAGCCAGCTCGAGGGAATGTCGGACCCGAGTTCCAGCGACTCGCCCGCGCGCAACCGCGTCGGGGCCGGCCCGGTGTTCAGGTGCATCACGGAACCATCGGCGGTGTAGTAGTCGACCCAGATGTAGCTCTCGTGGCGCGGCGCGACCACCTGCACGCGCACCGCGTCGCCCTCGCGCAGCCGGCCGTCGCGCGCGGACGGCGCACTCACGCTCAGCCCGTGGCTCTTCTGGCGGTTGCGCGCCTGCGAGGGCTTGAGGATGGCGAACACCTCGCAGTGCGGCCATACGCGCAGCCCGATGTCGAACTGCGGCGCGCGCACGCCGGGAATGGCCGCGACGTCCTCCGCCACCTTGAGCAGGTCGTCGCGCTGCGAGACGAAGCCGGTCACGCGCGGGCGGCCGTCGGGGTCGATCGAGGCCTCGAGGTCGGCGCAGGCGTAGCTGGCGAGTTGCCGGTCGATGCGCTGCGTGAGCGCCGTGCCGGCGGCCGGCGGCCCCGCCAGCCAGTGCCACAGCAGGAAGAGCGCGGGCACCAGCACGGCCAGCGCGGTGCCGGTGCGCAGCACGGTGCGGTCGCGCCGGCGCATGTCGGCCGGGCCGCGCGGGTCGGGCACGCCGTAGGGCTGGGGCGTGATGTGGTCCTGCGCGAGGCTGCCGAGTTCGAGCGGCGGCGGCTGCAGCTGCCGGCCGTGCAGGTCCTTCAGCTTGCCGAGCTCGCCTTCGTCGCCCGACTCGAAGTAGTACTGGCCCTTGAAGCCGTGGGCCAGCGCATGCCAGTAGACCTCGCGCACCGCATGGTCCTGCGCGCCGAGGGCCGAGAGGTGGTGGAAGAACTCGCTGTGCGCGTTGTTGGAGTTGAACAGCTGCACCTGCAGCGGCGCCGCGCCGTCCACCGCGTCGGGGTGGCGCGCCAGGATCTCGTCGAGCCACGCGACCATGGCAAAGGCGGCCGACTCGATCTGCGTGGCGGTGGCGCCGGCCACGTCGGCGTCGGCGCGTGCGATGTCCAGCAGGCGCAGGGCCTCGCGCTGGGCGTCGCCGTGGGTGAGGGTGGGGTGGCCGGCCGCGATCGATGCGTCCAGGCCGAGACCGAAGGCAATGAAGGGCGAGAAGCAGTCGAGCAGGCGGGCCATGAGGGATGCCCGCTTCTCAAGCGTGCATTGCGAAGCATGCCTTGCACCGGCGTCTGCAGCGATCGCACATGCCCATGTCCCCGGTCGTTGGAGTGGGCGTTCATTTTTTCAACGGGCCCACGGGGCCGCCATACCGCTTGGGGTCTATGCCGTTGGTGGGGCGCGGCGGCCTTGCTGGACGGGGCAATCGCCGTTATCTTCGCAGTCGCAGAAGAATCCAATGCACATTGACGTTGGGACACTGGGGTATGCCATGAAAATTCTGATCGCCGACGACCACCGGCTCGTCATCGAGGCGGTCAAAGCCAAGTTGTCGGAGCTGGGAGCTGGCATCGAGTTCGTCCTGGCGCTGAGCGTCGACGAACTGCTTGCCGGCGCGACCGACGATCTCGACCTGGCCCTGATCGACCTCAACATGCCCGGTGCGGACGGGCAGGCCCACATCGACGAGATCCGGCGACGACACCCGGCCGTGCCCGTGATCGTGCTGTCGGGCTACGAAGACCCGTCCATCATGCGCAGCGCGCTCGAACGCGGCGTGCTCGGTTTCATTCCCAAGGCCTACTCGCCCGACGTCATGCTGTCGGCCGTGCGCCTGGTGCTGGCGGGCGGCGTGTACGTGCCGCCGATGATGCTCACGGCGCTGCCGCCGGGCATCGTGGCCGGCGTGTCGCCGTCGTCTGCCGCGGCGGGCGAGCCCTTTGCGCGCGGCGGTGGCGGCGGTGGCGGCACCCAGACCCTCGAACATCTGCGCAGCGTGCTCACCGAGCGGCAGGTCGAGGTGCTGCAGCTGCTGTCGCAAGGCAAGCCGAACAAGCTGATCGGGCGCAGCCTGGGCATCAGCGAAGGCACGGTGAAGATCCACTTGGCCGCCATCTTCCGCGCGCTCAACGTGCGCAACCGCACCGAGGCGGTGGTGGCGGCGCAGGCGCTGACGGAAGCGCAGCAGGCCTGAAGACGCGCCTCAGTCGGCGAGCGCCGACGCCGGGCGGCGCATGAAGCCGCGCGCGGGCACGATCCATTCGACGCGGTGATCCGTCTCGACGGCGGTGGTCGTCGCGTCGTCCGTGAACAGCATGCGCTCCTCGGCCAGCAGGAAGCGCTGTGCGCCCAGCACCTGGAGCGTGGCGCCGCCGAGGTCCAGAGATTGCGGCGCCGCGTCCGCCGACAGCACCCACCGCACCGGCCCAGGCGCCGCCGCCCGCAGCGCGGCCTCGTGCGCCGCATCGCCGGGCACGCGGTTGATCAACGCCCAGCCCTCGGTGCCGCCGATGAGAAAACTGTTGAGGCCGCTGTCGTGCACGACGCGCACCACGCGCGCGGACAGCGGCGTGACCAGGCCCGCCTCGAGCGCATAGCGACCGCCGCCCTGGCCGTCGGGATCGAGGTGTCCGATCTCGTCGTAGGCGGGCTCTTCCATGTTCACCGGCCGTCGGCCCTTGGGACCGTCGGCCAGGCGCGGCATGGTCAGTGGAATGCGGCGCAGCGCGCGCGCATGGGCCATGAAGTCGTCGACGCGGGCGAAGGTGGCCAGGTGCTCGAGCACGCGCCGCGTCACGTTCAGCAGCTTGAGGCCGCGTTCGGGGCTGACCGCGTCGGCGGGCTTCAGCCACAGGTGCTCGACGGTTTCGCGGCCGTCGGGGCGCACGTCCTGGCCGGCGGGCATCGCGGCCGCGAAGAAGCGCGTGTCGAAGCGGCGCGGCATGCCGGGCGGGGTCAGCCAGTGGCTGAAGTACGCGATGCGGTCGACGGCAAGACACCAGCCGCGCTCGGCGCACAGGGCGAGCAGGGCGTCGGTGCTGCGTTCGGCGGCGGCGCGCATCCCGTCGAGTTCGCCCGAGGTGAGCGCGAGCAGCTCGACCGGCCGGCCCTGCGCATCGTTCGCGAGCAGCAGTCCGGCTTCTTCGAAGCATTCGCGGATCGCGGCTGCGTGGAAGTCGAGCCCGCCTTCGGGCAGGCCCAGCCGCGCGCTCGCGGCGGCGTCGTCCAGGCCCGCGCACAGCGGGTGCAGCAGGCGGTCGTGCGCATCGACCATGCCACCCGGGAAGACGCTGGCGCCGCTGTTCTGGTCGTTGGCCTTCTCGGCCCGCCGCAGCATCAGCACCTCGAGGCCTTCGGGGCCGTCGCGCAGGACGACGAGCGTGGCGGCGGTGCGGATGGGGCGAGGGGCGGAGGGCGGGGGCGTCGTGGGGGTCATGGGCGCCTATTTTGCGGCCGGAGGACAATGCGTGCCTCGCGCATCCACCACCCACTTCGCTCCCCGGGAGCCGCCTGTCTTGGACACTCTTCGCACCGATCTCTCCCGCTTCGACGCCGCCATCGTCGACCTCGACGGCACCATGGTCGACACGCTCGGCGACTTTGCCGAGGCCCTGAACCGCATGCTGCGCGACCTCGAGCTGCCGCCGGTGGCGCCCGCCGCCATCGAGCGCATGGTGGGCAAGGGCTCGGAGCACCTGATCCTGTCGGCGCTGGCGCACGTGGGCGCGCCGGCCCCGGCGGCGCTGTTCGATCGCGCGTGGGAGCGCTACCAGCACCACTACCTGGAGATCAACGGCCGGTATTCGGCCGCGTACCCCGGCGTGGTCGAGGGCCTGAAGGCGCTGCGCGCGCGCGGGCTGCGGCTGGCCTGCCTCACGAACAAGCCGACCTCCTTTGCCAAGCCGCTGCTGGCCGCGAAGGGGCTCGACGGCTTCTTCGAGCAGGTGTTCGGCGGCGATGCCTTCGAGCGCAAGAAGCCCGATCCGCTGCCGTTGCTGAAGACCTGCGAGGCGCTGGGCACGGTGCCCGCGCGCACGCTGATGGTGGGCGATTCGAGCAACGACGCGCGTGCCGCGCGCGCCGCCGGTTGCCCCGTGGTGCTCGTGACCTACGGCTACAACCACGGCGAGCCGGTGCGCGGCGTGGATGCGGACGGGTTCGTGGAATCGCTGGCCGACCTCGCGGCGGCCTGACGGGCCTGCGCCGGCCTACTGCTTACCGAGCAGCGCGTCCTTCAGCTTCCAGTCGGCCGGGTTCGGGCCGAGCCAGATGCGCATCAGCGCATTGAAGAACGCCACTTCCTTCACCGGGTCGGGCTGCGGCACGCCGCGCACCGTGATCAGCGTGCCCGTGCCGGGCAGCCAGTCGATGGTGAAGGTGTCGCCGGCCTTGAGCTGCTTCTGGTCCGCGAACATCTGGCCCATGCGCAGCAGGCCGGGGATCAGGTTGACCATCTCGCTCTTGGGCGAGTTGTCTTCCACGCCCTTCACGAAGAGCTTGCCGAGCTCGTTGGCGTCGATGTCGCGCAGCATCGTGATCGCCACGCGCTTGGGCCCCGGCACGGCCAGCGCCTCTTCGGTGGTCGAGGCCTTCTTGCCCAGGTACAGACCGGCGGTGTAGACCTTGATGATGGTCTTGTAGCGGATGCCCGCGCCGTTGAGCACCAGCGGGGCGCCGCGCAGGTCCATCTGGTCGTCGAGCTTGACGCCCGCCACCTCGACCTGCGCCGCGAAGGCACTGCCGCAGAGCGCGGCCGAGAGGACAGCGAGCGCCGCGAGGCGGGAGAACACGGCCGGGAGCAGGGGTGCGAGCAAGTGAGTCTCCTTGAATTTGCGAACGGTCGTGCGAATGTATCTTTTCGTTTTATCCGAGAGGCTCCGGGGGAACCCTGAAGCCTGCGGTTGCACAAGGCCTGGTTTTCGTGGGCTAAACTCGGCGCTCCATGTTCGTTCATCACATCATTCAAACAGGTGAAGGCAGCCGGGGAGCCTGGCCCTGGCGTCGCCATACATCGCTGACTGTTTGATTGCGCGGCGCACGCCGTGCGCCCGCGGTTCCGAGCCGGCACGCATGCCGGCACCGGGCCACTCTCGTGAATGACCTTGCCACCGGCCAAAGGAGCGTCGGCAGGCAATTGGAGAACGATCCGTGATCACCGAACTTGAATTCAAGAGCCTCAGCGCCCAGGGCTACAACCGCATCCCGCTGATGGCCGAGGCCTTTGCCGACCTCGAAACGCCTCTTTCCCTCTATCTGAAACTCGCCCATTCGCAGGGCGGCGGCAAGCACAGCTTCCTGCTCGAATCGGTGGTGGGCGGCGAGCGCTTCGGGCGCTACAGCTTCATCGGCCTGCCGGCGCGCACCTTGCTGCGTGCCTCGGGCTTCGGCGACGAGGCCGTCACCGAAGTCGTGACCGACGGCCAGGTCGTCGAGACCGCCAAGGGCAATCCGCTGGACTTCGTGGCCGACTACCAGAAGCGCTTCAAGGTCGCGCTGCGGCCCGGCCTGCCGCGCTTCTGTGGCGGCCTGGCCGGCTACTTCGGCTACGACACCGTGCGCCACATCGAGCGCAAGCTCGAAAAAAGCTGCCCGCCCGATGCGCTGGGCTGCCCCGACATCCTGCTGCTGCAGTGCGAAGAACTCGCGGTCATCGACAACCTGTCGGGCAAGCTCTACCTCATCGTCTACGCCGACCCGAAGCAGCCCGAGGCCTATGCCGTGGGCAAGCGCCGCCTGCGCGAGCTCAAGGACAAGCTCAAGTACTCGGTGAGCGCGCCCGTCGTGAAGCCCACGCAGGCGCATCCGCCCGAGCGCAGCTTCGCCAAGGCCGACTACCTCGCGGCCGTGGAGCGCGCCAAGGAGATGATCGCCGCCGGCGACTTCATGCAGGTGCAGGTGGGCCAGCGCATCAGCAAGCGCTACACCGAGTCGCCGCTGTCGCTGTACCGCGCGCTGCGTTCGCTGAACCCGTCGCCCTACATGTACTACTACAACCTGGGCGACTTCCACGTGGTGGGCGCCTCGCCCGAGATCCTGGTGCGCCAGGAGAACACGGGCGACGGCGAACAGAAGATCACGATCCGCCCGCTGGCCGGCACGCGCCCGCGCGGCGCGTCGATCGAGCTCGACAAGGCGGCCGAGGTGGAGCTCATCAACGACCCGAAGGAGCGCGCCGAGCACGTGATGCTGATCGACCTGGCGCGCAACGACATCGGCCGCATCGCCAAGACCGGCACCGTGAAGGTGACCGAGGCCTTCGCGGTGGAGCGCTACAGCCACGTGATGCACATCGTGAGCAACGTCGAAGGCACGCTGAAGGATGGCATGACCGCCATCGACGTGCTCAAGGCCACGTTCCCTGCTGGCACGCTGACCGGCGCGCCGAAGGTGCATGCGATGGAACTCATCGACCAGCTGGAGCCCACCAAGCGCGGCCTGTACGGCGGCGCCTGCGGCTACATCAGCTACGCGGGCGACATGGACGTGGCCATTGCGATCCGCACCGGCATCGTGAAAGACCAGATGCTGCACGTGCAGGCCGCGGCCGGCGTGGTCGCCGACTCGGTGCCCGAGCTGGAGTGGAAGGAAACAGAAGCCAAGGCGCGCGCACTGTTGCGTGCCGCCGAACTGGTCGAGGAAGGCCTGGAATGAGCAACGCACCCGACATCCAGAACGATTTCTCGCACGAGATAATCGGCGCCGCCGTCGAGGTGCAGCGCGTGCTCGGCACGGGGCTCGACGAAGGCGCCTACGCCGCGGCACTGGCCATCGAACTCGCCGAGCGCGAGATCGGCTTTGCGCGCGACGTGGCGCTGTCGGCCAGCTACAAGGGCCGGTCGCTCGGCGAGGTGTACCGCGCGGGCTTCGTGATCGAGCAGTCGGTCATCGTCGAACTCAAGGCGGTCGACGTGCTGACGGACCTGCACCGCGCGCAGGTGCTGGCCGCATTGCGCCTGTCGGGCCTCAAGCTGGGCCTTCTCATCAACTTCAACGTGTTCCCCGTCGTGAAGGGCGTGCACCGGATTGTGAGCAAGCCATGAAACTGCTGATGATCGACAACTACGATTCGTTCACCTACAACATCGTCCAGTACTTCGGCGAGTTGGGGGCGGACGTGCAGGTGCACCGCAACGACGAGATCACCGTCGAGCAGATCGGCGCGCTGATCGCTTCGGGCGTGACGCGGCTGGTGGTGTCGCCGGGTCCGTGTTCGCCGGCCGAGGCGGGCGTGTCGGTGGCGGCCATCGAGGCCTTCGCGGGCAAGCTGCCGATCCTGGGCGTGTGCCTGGGCCACCAGGCCATCGGCGCAGCCTTCGGCGGCAAGATCGTGCGCGCGCAGCAGCTCATGCACGGCAAGACCAGCGAGATCACGACCACGCAAGAGGGCGTGTTCGCAGGGCTGCCGCAGAAGTTCATCGTCAACCGCTACCACTCGCTCTCGATCGAGCGCGAGAGCTGCCCGAAAGAACTGGCTGTCACCGCCTGGACCGACGACGGCGAGATCATGGGTGTGCGGCACACCGGCTTTGCGCACGACGTGCGCATCGAAGGCGTGCAGTTCCATCCTGAATCGATCCTCACCGAGCACGGCCACGCCATGCTCAAGAACTTTCTGGACTGACCCACCATGACCGAACGCTCTCCCATCGTCGACCTGCGCAGCGACACCGTCACGCAGCCCACGCCCGCGATGCGCGAGGCCATGGCGGCTGCGCCGCTGGGCGACGACGTCTTCGGCACCGACCCGAGCGTCAATGCGCTGCAGGAGAAGATCGCCGCGCTGCTGGGCTTCGAGGCGGCGCTGTTCGTGCCCACCGGCACGCAGAGCAACCTGTGCGCGATCCTGTCGCACTGCGGCCGCGGCGATGAGTACATCGTTGGCCAGCAGGCGCATGCGTACCGCTGGGAAGGCGGCGGCGCTGCGGTGTTCGGCAGCGTGCAGCCGCAGCCGCTCGACCATGCGCCCGACGGCACGCTGCCGCTGGCGCAGATCGAGGCCGCCATCAAGCCCGACGACGCGCACTTCGCGCGCACGAAGCTGCTGGCGCTGGAGAACACGCTGGGCGGCAAGCTGCTGCCCTTCGACTACGTGCAGGCCGCGACAGACCTGGCGAAAAGCAAGGGGCTGCAGCGGCACCTCGATGGCGCGCGGCTCTTCAATGCCGCCACCGCACAGGCTGCGCTGAACAAGCGAACCGACATCCGCGCCGAAGCCCGCCGTATCGCGCAGTGCTTCGACAGCGTGTCGGTGTGCTTCAGCAAGGGCCTGGGCGCACCCATCGGCTCGACGCTGGTCGGTTCGCGCGAGTTCATCGCGCGCGCCCACCGCATCCGCAAGATGGCGGGAGGCGGCATGCGGCAGGCCGGCCTGCTGGCGGCCGCGGCCTCGCATGCGCTCGACCACCACATCGACCGCCTGGCCGACGACCATGCGCTGGCGCAGCGCCTCGCGCAGGGGCTGGAAGGCATCGAAGGCCTGAAGGTCGAGGCGCCGGACACGAACATCGTGTTCGTCGATCTCGCGGGGGCGGCGCAGGCGCGTTCTGCGGAGCTGCTCGCCAGCCTCAACCAGCAGGGCATCCTCGCGACCGGGCTGTATCGCCTGCGCTTCGTGATGCACCTAGATGTCGATGCCGCGGGCGTCGACCGCGCCGTCGCGGCGATCCGCGGCTTCTTCAAGGCTTGAGAAGGTGTGAACGAACCCGCCATGTCCGCTCATCCCGCCCAGACACGCCCCCTCGGCGTTGCAAATGCTCGCCATAGCCCGAGCTATGGCTGCGCTTTGCGCCTTGAGCGGACGCGCCTGAGCGGGCTGCTCGGCCACGCCGGATTCATTCACACCTTCTGAAGCCTGGCTATACGCACACACCGAGGAGACTCTTCATGATCACCCCCCAGGAAGCGCTGCAGCGCACCATCGAACACCGCGAAGTCTTCCACGACGAGATGCTGCACATCGTGCGGCTCATCATGAGCGGCGAGTGTTCGCCCGTGATGATGGCCGCGCTGATCACCGGCCTGCGCGTGAAGAAGGAAACCATCGGCGAAATCACCGCCGCCGCGCAGGTGATGCGCGAGGTGTCGACCAAGGTGCCCGTGGCCGACACCACGAACCTCGTGGACATCGTGGGCACCGGCGGTGACGGCTCGCACACCTTCAACATCTCGACCTGCTCGATGTTCGTCGCGGCTGCGGCCGGCGCCAAGGTCAGCAAGCATGGCGGGCGCAGCGTGTCGAGCAAGTCGGGCAGTGCCGACGTGCTGGAGTCGCTGGGCGTCAACATCAACCTCAAGCCCGAGCAGATCGCGCAGTGCATCGCGCAGGTCGGCATCGGCTTCATGTTCGCGCCGAACCACCATCCGGCGATGAAGAACGTCGCGCCGGTGCGCAAGGAACTCGGCATCAAGACGATCTTCAACATCCTCGGCCCTCTGACCAACCCGGCCGGCGCACCGAACATCCTCATGGGCGTGTTCCACCCCGACCTCGTGGGCATCCAGGTGCGCGCGCTGCAGCGCCTCGGTGCCGAGCATGCGGTGGTGGTCTACGGGCGCGACGGCATGGACGAGATCTCGCTGGGCGCGGCCACCATGATCGGCGAGCTCAAGGACGGCGAGATCCGGGAGTACGAGCTGCATCCGGAAGACTTCGGCTTCCAGATGGCGAGCAACCGTTCGCTGCGCGTCGAGACGCCCGAGCAGTCGAAGGCCATGCTGATCGGCGTGCTGGACAACCAGGCCGGCCCGGCGCTGGACATCGTGCTCCTCAACGCGGGCGCGGCGCTGTACGCGGCCAACGTGGTCGACTCGGTGCCGGCGGGCGTGGAGCGTTCGCGCCAGGCCATCGCGTCCGGTGCGGCGAAGGCCAAGCTCGCCGAGCTGGTCGCGGCCTCCACCTCCTTCTGAGAATCAGGCCGTCGTGCCATCGAAAGCAGAGCAAGCCATGTCAGACATTCTCGACAAAATCGTCGCCGTCAAGCGCCAGGAAGTTGCCGCCGCACTGAAGCGTGCCCCGCTCGAGGCCGTGCGCTTCGACGCCGAAAGCCGCGTGCTCACGCGCGACTTCGAGGCCGCGTTGCGCGCCAAGATCGCGGCCGGCCAAGCGGCGGTGATCGCCGAGGTCAAGAAGGCCAGCCCGAGCAAGGGCGTGCTGCGCGAAGACTTCATTCCGGCCGACATCGCGCAAAGCTATGCCGAGGGCGACGGCGTGGTCAGCGCGGCTTGCCTCTCGGTGCTGACCGACAAGCAGTTCTTCCAGGGTGGCGTCGACTACCTCAAGCAGGCGCGCGCCTCGTGCGACCTGCCGGTGCTGCGCAAGGACTTCATCGTCGACGCCTACCAGGTGTACGAGTCGCGCGCGATGGGCGCCGACGCCATCCTGCTGATCGCCGCCTGCCTCGACGACGCGCAGATGAAGGACTACGAAGCCATCGCGCGCGGGCTGGGCATGGCGGTGCTGGTCGAGGTGCACGACGCGGGCGAACTCGATCGCGCGCTGAAGCTCAAGACGCCGCTCATCGGCGTCAACAACCGCAACCTGCGCAACTTCGAGGTGTCGATCCAGGCGACGATCGATCTGTTGCCCAGGCTGCCGGCGGATCGCCTGCCGGTGACCGAATCGGGCATCGCCACGCGCGAGGACGTCGCCACGCTGCGCGGCGCGGGCGTCAACGCCTTCCTGGTCGGCGAAGCCTTCATGCGCGCCAAGGAACCCGGCGAGGCGCTCGCCGCATTGTTCAAATGACGCGGCCTGACCAGCTGTCGAGCAGCGACCCTGCCGACTGGCCGGTGGCGCCGGGCTGGCAGCCGCTGGTCGACGATTTCTTCGCCAGCGCGGTCGGCCAGAAGCTGCAGGGCTTCCTGCGCGAGCGCCTCGACGCCGGGGCGGTGATCTTTCCGCCGCAGCCGCTGCGGGCACTGGAACTCACGCCGCCGGAAGACGTGCGCGTGGTGATCCTGGGCCAGGACCCGTACCACGGGCGCGGGCAGGCCGAGGGGCTGGCCTTCTCGGTGGCGTCGGGCGTGGCGCTGCCGCCGTCGCTGCGCAACATCTTCAAGGAGCTCCAGCGCGACCTGGGCACGCCGCCGCCGGCGTTTCCGAACCCGGGTGGCAGTCTCGTGAAGTGGGCGACGCACGGCGTGCTGCTGCTCAACACCTGTCTCACGGTCGAGGAAGCCCAGCCGGCCAGCCACGCAGGCCGCGGCTGGGAGGTGCTGACCGACGCCGTGATTCGCCATGTGGCGCAGGGCGAACGACCTGTTGTTTTTATGCTATGGGGTTCGCACGCGCAAAGTAAGCGTGCGTTGATCGACGTTGGGCGCCATAAGGTGCTGATGTCGAATCATCCCTCGCCGCTTTCTGCGCTCCGGCCGCCGGTTCCGTTCATCGGCTGCGGTCATTTTGGCCAAGCCCGTGCATGGCGTGAGGCGCAGCAGTCGGGAGGCTCCGAACTTCGCTCATAATCAGAGGCTTCACACCTCGAGCAGGTTTCCACGCTTCATCTTTTGCTGGGAATCCTGTGTAGTCACAAAATCGTGCTATATTTCGAGGTTCGCCGGAGAGGTGGCCGAGTGGTTAATGGCAGCAGACTGTAAATCTGCCCTCTTACGAGTACGCTGGTTCGAATCCAGCCCTCTCCACCAGCGATGAATTTGGTTTCTAAGAGCGATTGGATCTAGCGCTTTGGGTGCCTTGAAGTGCCCCCGATGCGGGAGTAGTTCAATGGTAGAACCCCAGCCTTCCAAGCTGATGACGCGGGTTCGATTCCCGTCTCCCGCTCCAGAGACCCGGTTCGGCGCCGGAAGCGATTTGGTTAGAACAAAAGCCCTTTTGGCTCAGTGGTAGAGCACTCCCTTGGTAAGGGAGAGGTCGCGGGTCCGATTCCCGCAAAGGGCACCAGTTTTCTGGGGTTGCAACGACAGGCTTGCGACCCATCTGCATGCGTTGAAATCGTTTTTTTCGGAGTCGAAAAATGGCAAAAGGTAAATTCACCCGCACCAAGCCGCACGTGAACGTGGGCACGATCGGTCACGTTGACCACGGCAAGACCACGCTGACGGCGGCGATCGCCACCGTGCTGTCGGCCAAGTTCGGCGGCGAAGCCAAGGCTTACGACCAGATCGACGC
>NZ_JBXAMR010000014.1:0-59898 GCF_058800845.1 Variovorax sp. GW822-FHT04E09 | reverse complement strand
GCCGTGGTCAACGTGACCGATCGTGCCCACGTTCACGTGCGGCTTGGTGCGGGTGAATTTACCTTTTGCCATTTTTCAATCCTTGAAAGAGCATGTCCCGTGTGTTGGTTTTATGTCTGCATCCGATTGCTGATTCGCCCCGCACGGGAACAGGGCGGCACCGGATCGCAGACAAGAAGGGCCGCGCACTGCGCGGCCCCACATTCTTGAAACTTACTTCGAGCGAGCGGCCACGATGGCTTCGGCGACGTTACGGGGAGCTTCAGCGTAGTGCTTGAACTCCATCGTGTACGTGGCGCGGCCTTGCGTGGCCGAGCGCAGCGTCGTCGAGTAGCCGAACATTTCCGACAGCGGGACTTCAGCCTTGATGAGCTTGCCGCCACCGATCATGTCGTCCATGCCCTGCACCATGCCGCGACGGCTGGACAGGTCGCCCATCACGTTGCCGGCGTAGTCTTCAGGCGTTTCGACTTCCACGGCCATCATCGGCTCGAGGATGACCGGGCTGGCCTTGCGGGCGCCTTCCTTGAAGCCGAAGATCGCGGCCATCTTGAACGCCATTTCGTTCGAGTCCACGTCGTGGTACGAACCGAAGTGCAGCGTGACCTTGACGTCGACGACGGGGTAGCCCGCCAGCACGCCTTGCGTCAGTGCTTCCACAACGCCCTTTTCCACGGCGGGGATGTATTCGCGAGGAACCACACCGCCCTTGATGGCGTCGACGAACTCGAAGCCCTTGCCGGCTTCCTGCGGCTCGATCTTCAGGATGACGTGACCGTACTGGCCCTTACCACCCGACTGGCGAACGAACTTGCCTTCGGCTTCTTCGACGGTCTTGCGGATCGTTTCGCGGTAAGCCACTTGCGGCTTGCCCACGTTGGCTTCCACACCGAATTCGCGCTTCATGCGGTCCACGATGATTTCGAGGTGCAGTTCGCCCATGCCGGAGATGATGGTCTGGCCGGATTCTTCGTCGGTGCGCACGCGGAACGACGGATCTTCCGAAGCCAGGCGCTGCAGGGCGATGCCCATCTTTTCCTGGTCAGCCTTGGTCTTGGGCTCGACGGCCTGCGAGATCACGGGCTCGGGGAATTCCATGCGCTCCAGCGTGATCATGGCGTTCGGGTCGCACAGGGTTTCGCCCGTGGTGACGTCCTTCAGGCCCACGCAAGCGGCGATGTCGCCGGCACGGATTTCTTCGATTTCGAGGCGTTCGTTGGCGTGCATCTGCACGATACGGCCGATACGCTCTTTCTTGCCCTTGACCGGGTTGTAGACGGTGTCGCCCTTGCTCAGAACGCCCGAGTACACGCGCACGAAGGTCAGCTGGCCGACGTACGGGTCGGTCATGAGCTTGAATGCCAGCGCCGAGAACTTCTCGCCGTCGTCGGCCTTGCGGGTCACGTCTTGCTCGTCGTCGTCCGTGCCGTGCACCGGAGGAATGTCCAGCGGCGAAGGCATCAGTTCGATCACGGCGTCGAGCATGCGCTGCACACCCTTGTTCTTGAACGCGCTGCCGCACAGCATCGGCTGGATTTCGCCGGCGATCGTGCGCGTGCGCAGACCGTGGGTGATTTCTTCGAGCGTCAGGTCACCTTCTTCAAGGTACTTGTTCATCAGCTCTTCCGAAGCTTCGGCCGCGCTTTCGACCATCTTCTCGCGCCATTCCTTGGCCAGCTCGACCAGCTCGGCGGGGATCTCGCGCGTTTCGAACTTCATGCCTTGCGAGGCTTCGTCCCAGAAGATCGCCTTCATCAGACGCAGGTCGACCACGCCCTGGAACTTGTCTTCGGCACCGATCGGAATCACGATCGGCACGGGGTTGGCCTTCAGGCGGTCGACCATCATCTGGCGAACGCGGAAGAAGTTGGCGCCGATGCGGTCCATCTTGTTGACGAACGCCAGACGCGGCACCTTGTACTTGTTGGCTTGGCGCCAGACGGTTTCCGATTGGGGCTGCACGCCGCCGACCGAGTCGTACACCATGACGGCGCCGTCCAGCACGCGCATCGAGCGCTCGACTTCAATGGTGAAGTCCACGTGGCCGGGGGTGTCGATGATGTTGATGCGGTGCTCGGGCAGCGAGTGGTCCATGCCCTTCCAGAAGCAGGTCACGGCAGCCGAGGTGATCGTGATGCCACGCTCTTGCTCCTGCTCCATCCAGTCGGTCGTTGCCGCGCCATCATGCACTTCGCCGAGCTTGTGGGTCACGCCCGTGTAGAACAGGATACGTTCGGTGGTGGTGGTCTTGCCGGCGTCGATGTGCGCGGAGATACCGATGTTGCGGTAGCGCTCGATGGGGGTCTTGCGGGACATGATGTACTTTCGGGTTTAAATGCGTTGAGCGCTGGGCGTCGAGCACGGGCGATTTCGCCCGGTACTCAACCCCCAACGCTCAAGAGACGTGTGTTTTTTAGAAGCGGAAGTGGCTGAAGGCGCGGTTGGCTTCTGCCATGCGGTGCACTTCGTCGCGCTTCTTCATGGCACCGCCACGGCCTTCCGTGGCTTCCATCAGTTCGTTGGCCAGACGCAGGGCCATCGACTTCTCACCGCGCTTGCGGGCAGCTTCCTTGATCCAGCGCATCGACAGGGCGAGGCGACGGACAGGGCGGACTTCGACCGGCACCTGGTAGTTCGCACCACCGACGCGGCGCGACTTCACTTCGACCATCGGCTTCACGTTGTTGATGGCAACGGTGAACGCTTCGAGGGGGTCCTTGTCCGGGTTCTTCTTCTCGATGAAGTCGAGGGCACCGTAAATGATGCGCTCGGCAACAGCCTTCTTGCCGCCTTCCATGATCACGTTCATGAATTTGGACAGCTCGACATTGCCGTACTTGGGATCCGGCAGGATTTCACGTTTGGGGACTTCGCGACGACGTGGCATTTTTCTAACCTCTTTGCTTCAGTTGGCATCGTTTCCGATACCGCGAGAGCCAGTCAGGACTCTCACTTACTCGACCCGACATTGGGTCACTTCGTTCGACAAGCCCGCCAAGGCCATCGAACACCGCTTGTTTTCTGACAGGAAGGCTTAAGCCTTCTTGGGGCGCTTCGCGCCGTACTTGGAACGCGACTGCTTGCGGTCTTTCACGCCTTGCAGGTCGAGCGAACCGCGCACGATGTGGTAACGCACACCGGGCAAGTCCTTGACACGACCGCCGCGAACCAGCACGACGCTGTGTTCTTGCAGGTTGTGGCCTTCGCCGCCGATGTAGGAGATGACTTCGAAGCCATTGGTCAGACGGACCTTGGCAACTTTACGAAGCGCCGAGTTGGGCTTCTTGGGCGTCGTGGTGTAGACGCGGGTGCAGACACCGCGACGTTGCGGCGAGTTCTGCATGGCAGGGCTCTTCGAATTGATCTTCTCGACCGTTCGACCCTGACGCACCAGTTGATTGATGGTTGGCATGAATGAATTAGTCCCAAAACAACCCAGCCTTGGTGGTGAAACCGCCCTTGGTCGTGACTCAAGGAAGCCGGGAATAACGAAAACGTGAAACCCTTCGGAAAATTCCGAAAAGCCCACGAGTATAGCAGGCAGGTCTGAAATGGCAATGTCAGGCGCCTGGAGCGCCCGCCACCGCCTGTTTCAAGGCCTCTTTTCCCTGTCTCTTACTTGATCCAGAGACGCACGGCGTCCCAGGCGCGGCCGAAGACGCCGGCCTGCTCGACCGGCTCCAGGGCGACCAGCGGCACGTCGGCCAGGGGCTGGTCGTCCAGCGTGACCTTGAGCGAGCCGACGGCCTGGTACTTGGTGAACGGCGCGACCAGCGGGTCGGGGCGCGACACCTGCGTCTTGATCTTGCTGGCGGAACCGGTCGGCACGGCGACCACGATGGCCTCGGGGCGGCCCAGCTTCAGCACGTTGGCCTTGCCCTTCCAGACGGCGGGCGTGGCGGCGGGCTGGCCGGCTTCGAACAGGCGCACGGCGTCGTAGGCCGTGTAACCCCAGTTCAGCAGCTTCTGCGACTCGTTGGCGCGCACGGCTTCGCTGCTGGCGCCCAGCACGATCGACAGCAGGCGGCGGCCGCCGGTCAGGTTCGGGAAGTCGCGCTTGGCGGTGGCGATCATGCAGTAGCCGGCGGCGTCGGTGTGGCCGGTCTTCAGGCCGTCGACGGTCGGGTCGCGGAACAACAGCAGGTTGCGGTTGGTGTCGTTGGTCGACGGCGTGCCCGGGTAGCGGTACTTCTTGATGGCGTAGTACTTGGCTTCTTCCGGGAAGTCGCGCACCAGGCGCGTGGCCAGGATGCTCAGGTCGCGCGCCGTGGTCGTGTGGCCGGGCGCCGTCAGGCCTTCGGGGTTCTTGTAGGTGGTGTTCTTCATGCCCAGCGCCTTGGCCTGGGCGTTCATCATCTCGACGAAGTGCTCCACCGTGCCGCCCACGCCTTCGGCCAACGCGACCGTGGCGTCGTTGCCCGACTGCACGATCACGCCCTTGATCAGGTCTTCCACCGGCACCTGCATCTTGGGGTCGATGAACATGCGCGAACCGGGCATCTTCCAGGCGCGCGGGCTCACCGGCAGGGTCTGGGTCAGCGTGATTTTCTTGGCGCGCAGCGCGTCGAACGCGACGTACGCGGTCATCAGCTTGGTGAGCGAGGCCGGCTCGACCGGGCTGTCGATGTCCTTCTGCGCCAGGATCTGGTTCGCGGTCACGTCGAGCAGCAGGTAGCTGCGCGCGGCGATTTCAGGCGGGGCCGGCATCTGGGCGGCGGCGATCACGCCAACCGAGGCAGCAGCGGTCAGCACCAGTGCGCGAAGCGCAGTGAAAAAACGATTCATGGGGAAGATAAGAAGAGACGAGGACAAGCCTGCAAGGCTTTCATTCGGTGCCCGCGCGCAGATGGCGGGCGACCAGGCTTTTGAGCAGCGGCAATTGTCCGTGAAAGAAATGGCCGCCCCCGGGAATAACCGTGACAGGGAGTGACTGGGGACGCGCCCAGTCCATCACGGCGGCGAGAGGCACGGTGTCGTCGGCTTCGCCATGGACCACCAGCGCGCGCTCGTGCGCCTCGGCCGGCAGCGTGGCCACCGAGAAACGCGAGGCGGCCGTGCCGACCAGCACCAGCTGCCGCACGTCGCGTGCGGCCCAGAGCTTCTCGGCCGCGCAGCTGGCCACGAAGGCACCGAAGGAGAAGCCGGCGATCGCCAACTGGCCCTCGGGCGCGAGCTGGCCGACGACATGCAGCATGTCCTCGAGCTCGCCACGCCCTTCGTCGTGGACGCCTTCGCTGGCACCCACGCCGCGGAAGTTGAAGCGCACGGCCGTCCAGCCGCAGGACACGAAGGCGCGGGCCAGGGTCTGCACGACCTTGTTGTCCATCGTGCCGCCGAACAGCGGGTGCGGATGGGCGATCACCGCGATGCCGCGCGCGTCGCCGGACGGCAGGTCGCGCTGCACCTCGATCACGCCCGCGGCGCCCTGGAGGCTGATTTTTTCGGTCTGGGAGTTCATGGCGCTGGGGTTGGCTGGGCCGGCGATGCCGGCAACGTGCACGGTACGAGCACGGGGTCCGCGGGAAAGTTCAGCGGCCGACGTCGGGCGGTAGCAGCAGCCGCTCGACGACCTGGCCGTTCTTCAGGTGCGACTCGACGATCTCGTCGATGTCCTCGGCGTCCACGAAGGTGTACCAGACCGCCTCGGGGTAGACCACCGCCACGGGCCCGCCCGCGCAGCGGTCGAGGCAGCCAGCCTTGTTGACGCGCACCTTGCCGGGCCCGGCAAGCCCCTGCTCCTTCACCTTGGCCTTGCAGCGGTCGAAGCCTTCCTGCGCGTTGTGCAGGGCACAGGAGTCTTCACCGTTCTTGCGTTCGTTCAGGCAGAAGAAGATGTGGCGGCCGTAGTAGCCGGACGGTGCGGCGGGGGGTGTGCTGGGCATCTATCGATTTTATGAGCGCGCTCAGGACGAGGGCGATACAGGACGGCGGCGCCGCGACAGCGCGGCCAGCACATAGACCAGCACCGCGAAGGGCCAGCCCCAGCCCAGCCACTGGGCCAGGCCGTGGAAGCGGATGAAGCGGCCCTGCTCCCAGGTGGCCAGGGTCTGTGCAAAATAGGCGCTCTCGGGCGCCTGGTTCAGCAGGCTCAGCTGGAGCACGAGCCCCATGAGCAGCAGCGCCCCGCACAGCCGGCGCGGCGCAAAGAGCAGCAGCACGCCCGCGAACACCGCCGCGGCCAGCCCGACCTGCACCGGCAGATCGAGCCAGGCCCACGCGTGCTCGGGGCCGTAGCTCATGGCCGCCGAAAGCGCCGAGGCCGCAACGCCTGCGAGCAGGATGAGCGGCAGCAGCACCGCGCGCTGCACCACGTTGCGCGCCACCAGGTAGCCCAGCAGGCACGGCACCAGCGCGCCGAGCATCACGCACAGCAGCTCCACGGCCGGCACCAGCGGTTCCAGCTCGAACTGGCGCACCGGCAACCAGTCGATGAAGGGCGTGTCGAGCAGCCACTCGGAAATCGTCGTCTCCAGCCGCTCGAAGACCTGGCCGAGGCCGAAGGTGACGGCGGCGGGGAACAGCAGCGCAAAGGGCCAGAGTGCGAGCAGCACGAGACCGCCGCGCGCGTCCTCGACGAACCACTGCGAGCGCACGCGGCTCCAGTGGGCGATCGCACCGAGCCGCTCCAGCGCCGCGGCCAGCACCGCGCCGAGCACCGTGCCGGCGGTGTTCAGCCCCAGGTCGACATTGGAAGGAATGCGCGCTGGCAAATAGCTCTGCAGCGTCTCCATGGCAAAGGCGATCGCCGCGCCCGCCACCGTGGCGCGCAACAGCGCACGCCACACACTGTGACTGCTGCCCGTGCGCAGCACGCTCAGCGCACACAGAAAACCGAAGGGCACGTAGCCCGCGACGTTCACCCCGAAGTCGAAACCCGTCCAGTACTTGGGCCAGGGCGCCGACAGGTAGGCCCAGGGCGCGATCCCCTGGTCACGCCAGTCGGCGAAGGGGTACAGGCTGGCATAGACGATCAGCGCCGCATAGGCCAGCGCCAGGGGGAGCGCGGCAGACTTGTGCGGCATGTCTACCGTCGACACGGGCTCAGAAGGGCTTCACCACCACCAGGATCACGATGCCCAGCAGCAGCAGCACGGGCAACTCGTTGAACCAGCGGTACCAGCGGTCGCTGCGACGGTTGCCGCCCGCCGCAAAACGGCGCAGCAGCACGCCGCAGCCATGGTGGTAGCCGATGGCCACCAGCACCAGGGCCAGCTTGGCGTGCATCCAGCCGTTGCCGGGGCCGCGCCCGATGCCGTAGCCCAGCCAGAGCCAGGCGCCGAACACCAGCGCCGGCACGGCCAGGAAGGTGGTGAAGCGCAGCAGCTTGCGCGCCATCAGCAGCAGGCGCTCACGCTCCGCGACCGACTCGGGCGGCACCATCGCCAGGTTGACGAAGATCCGCGGCAGATAGAACAGCCCGGCAAACCAGCTGGCAATGAAAACAATGTGAAGAGATTTGACCCAGAGCATGGCGGCAGTTTAGTGGTGGCTGCACACTGACCCCTCTTCGGGGCCCTTTGCCAAGGTTTCGGGCAAAAAAAAGCCCGACGTCTTCACGTCGGGCTGGGAAGCCCTTTTGCTGTCACACATCAAGGCACCCGCTCAGGGAGGAAAAGCGGGGAGCGGCAAGCCGCCCGCTTCAGAATTTAACAAAGACGAAACAAGGTTTCAAGCGATTGAGGCAGTTTCTTTGACTTTTACAACAAAAATCTAGAACTTAAGTTCTATTAATTTCCGTAGTTGTCAGACAACTTGCCTCCAGCAGCGCTGGGCTGCGATTTCGCGCTTCAGGCACAATTTTAGATATATGACGTCACCATTTTCCCCGCTCGCGATGTTCCCCGCCGGCCGCCCGCGACGGCTGCGCCGCGATGCCTTCACCCGCAACCTGGTGCGCGAGCATGCGCTGACGACGAACGACCTGATCTACCCGGTGTTCGTGCAGGAAGGCGAGAAGCGCCGCGACGCCGTGCCCTCGATGCCCGGCGTGGACCGCCTGAGCCTGGACCTGCTGCTGCCCGTGGCCGAGCAGTGCGTGCAGGCCGGCATCCCGGTGATGGCGCTGTTCCCGGTGATCGACGCCAGCCTCAAGACGCCCGCGGGCGACGAGGCCTTCAACCCCGACGGCCTGATTCCCCGCGTGGTGGCCGCGCTCAAGGCGCGCTTCCCCGAACTGGGCGTGATGACCGACGTGGCACTCGACCCCTACACCAGCCACGGCCAGGACGGCCTGCTCGACGACACCGGCTACATCCTCAACGACGCGACCGTTGAAGTGCTTGTGAAGCAGGCACTCACACAATCGCAAGCTGGCGTCGATATTGTGGCACCGAGCGACATGATGGACGGCCGCATCGGCGCGATCCGCACCGCGCTCGAAGCCCGCGGCGACATCCACACGCGCATCATGGCCTACAGCGCCAAGTACGCCAGCGCCTTCTACGGCCCCTTCCGCGACGCCGTCGGCTCGGCCGCGACGCTCGGCAAGAGCAACAAGAAGGTCTACCAGATGGACCCCGGCAACAGCGACGAGGCGCTGCGCGAGGTCGCCATCGACATCGCCGAAGGCGCCGACATGGTCATGGTGAAGCCCGGCATGCCCTACCTGGACATCGTGCGCCGCGTGAAGGACGAGTTCCGCGTACCGACCTTCGCCTACCAGGTGAGCGGCGAGTACGCCATGCTGAAGGCCGCCGCCCAGAACGGCTGGCTCGACCACGACGCCGTGGTGCTCGAAAGCCTGCTGGCTTTCAAGCGCGCCGGCGCCGACGGCGTGCTGACCTACTTCGCGCTTGACGCCGCCCGGTTGCTACAAAAATAATAGCTATTGCGGCATGCCTGCCGCACCTCCACGGCACTTCTGGCGTGGAAGAAGAACCACCGGGGGCGAGTGTCCATGCGCATCTTCGAAATCAGCCGCTCGCAGGTCAGCGAGCACGCCTCGCTGGCGCCGCTGGCCGTGCCGGGCGCCTGCGCCGCCGCCAGCTACCTCTGGATTTCGCTGACGCGCGACGAATTCCGCGCCGCCCAGCCCGAGGTGCAGCAGATCCTGCAGACGCTGTGCCAGACCCAGCTGGTCGACCTGCACGTGGCCGACCTGCTCAACGACCAGCTGCCCTCGCACTACGACTACACCTCGCTGTACGACGTGCTGGTGTTCCGCCGCCTGGCCACGGGCAACGGCGCTGAAACCGGCAACACCGGCGAGCCTTCGCTGCCGCAACGCCCGTCGCGCGGCGGCCCGCCGGTGCTGCGCCGCATCGACACCCGCCCCGTCGGCTTCGCGGTGTTCGACCGCGTGCTGCTCTCGGTGCACCCCGAGGACGGCACGGTGCGCGACGCCTTCGCCGCCCGGCTGCTGGCGGCCGCCTCATCCGACGACCGCGGCACGCCCGCGCTCGACGTGCGCGCCACCTCGGCCCGCCTGCCGGCCAGCCCCGCCGACCTGATGCTGCGCATCGTCAACCTGATCGTCGACGGCTACCTCGACATGCGGCGCGAGCTCACGAAGCAGCTCGACCACTGGCAGACCGAGCTCATCGACCCGCGCAGCCGCTTCACCAACTGGAGCGCGCTGATGGAGGCGCGCCAGTCGCTGCACCGGCTGGACGAGATCTGCGAAGACCAGCGCGCCGCCATGCAGGACTGGATCGATTCGCTCGAAACCCTGCCCGTGCCGCAGGGCGAGACCGCGCAGCGCGAGCGCGACCTGATCATGGTGCGCAGCCGCGACGTGCTGGAGCACATCCAGCGCGTGGTGCACCACGTGCACCGGCTCGAGCAAAACGCCGAGACGGCCGTGCAGATGCACTTCAGCGTCCAGGGCCACCGGGCCAACGACATCATGCGGGTGCTGACCGTGCTCACCGCCATCTTCCTGCCGCTGAACCTCATCGCCGGCATCTTCGGCATGAACTTCGAGTTCATCCCGCTGGTGCACAAGGCGGACGGCTTCTGGATCGCGATGTCGGCCATGCTGGTCATCGCGGTGCTGCTGGTCCTGATCTTCTGGCGCAAGCGCTACCTCGCCCGCACGCGCTGAGCGCCCATGAAAAAAGCCACGCGGATGCGTGGCTTTTTTAGTCAGCTCTGACCGCCCCGGGAGGCGGCTGGCTTCGCGGCCAATTACTTGGCGACGGCGCCCGAACCTTGCTGGGCTTGAACGCGTGCGTCCATCGGGTTCACCATGGTCGAGATGACCTTGCTGTTGACGCGCGAACCCGAGGTCACGTTCTGGTCGGGAGCGTAGGCGGTGCGGATGGCTTCGGCTTCGACGATCGAACGGTCCTTCGACACGGCCACGGTTTCCGCGCCGCGCGAACCGCGCACGACGTTCTGGTTCGGGGCTGCGGCGGTGCGCTGGGCTTCGGCGTTGACTTCGTCGCGGCTCTTGGACGAGATCACTTGGGTCACGCCTTGGTACGTCTCGGCTTGGGCGCCGGTGGCGGCCAGGAGGGTCAGGGCGGCGGCTGCGAAAATGTGCGAGGTCTTCATGTCTGTTCCTTGTGTTCGGCTAGATGGGATGTCCACCAGGCTTGCACGTTGGCTCGCCTGTGCGGCGAGTGTCAGCCGGAATTCCTTCGGGAAAACACTCGGTTCAGAGACACGGTGTTTCCTGTAGCGAAACAATCAGTCAACAAAGTCGTGCACGCAAAAAAACCGGGCACAAGGCGCCTGACTGCTTCCGGCGTACACCAGAACCCCGCGCCGGTCCTATCCGGCAAAACCCCCGAGAATCGGCACACCGCGCTCCCTCGCGAAAAACAACGGGTTTCACTGACATGGACAGTCTCGATCTGATCAAAACCTTCCGGGAAGTCGCCTCACACGGCAGCTTCTCCCAGGCCGCCAAGCGGCTCGACATGTCGAAGGCCACGGTCAGCAAGTACGTCGCCGAACTCGAGACCCGCTTCGGCGTGCGCCTGCTCAACCGCTCCACGCGTTCCGTCAGCCTCACCGACGCCGGCCAGCTGCTGCTCGAGCGCAGCACGCCGATGCTTGAGATGGTCGAGCTCACCCAGGCCGAGCTGCAGGAGCGCGCCAGCCAGCCCGGCGGCCGGCTGCGCATCTCGGCCCCGCACGGCATGGGCAACGGCGAATTCCCCGACCTGCTGGCCGACTTCATGCGCCACTACCCCGACGTGAGCATCAGCCTGCAGCTGACCAACCGCACCGTCGACCTCGCCGAGGAAGGCATCGACGTCGACATCCGCAGCGGCCCGGTGGAAGACGCCAACCTCATCGTGCGCAAGCTGCGGCTCATCCACATGGTGGTCTGCGCCTCGCCGGTCTACTGGAAGAAGCACGGCAAGCCCGCGCACCCGCAGGAGCTCGCCCACCACGACGCACTGACCCATTCGCTGCTGGGCACGCAGCCCGCGTGGCGCTTCGATGACAACGGCCAGCCACTCGACGTGCAGGTCAAGAGCCGCATGGACTGCACCGAAGGCGCGCCGCTGATCCGCGTCGCGATGCGCGGCTTCGGCGTGATCTACCTGCCCTCGCTGCTCGTGCAGTCGCACATCGACAGCGGCGAGTTGGTGCCGGTGCTCGAAGGCTATGCGCGCAAGGACATGTGGCTGTCGGCCGCCTACCTGCAGCGGCGCCACAACAGCGCGGCGCTGCGCGCACTGCTCGACTTCCTGCAGACCCGGGTCGGCGCCAAGAAGTAACCCATGAAAAAAGCCCGGCACTGCCGGGCTTTTTGCTTGAAGCGTGCCGGATCAGCCGACGTGCTTGGCAAAGAAGGCCAGAACGCGTTCACGCGCCGGCTTCGCCGCCTCTGCGTTGTACGAGCCGCGCTGGTCGCAGTTGAAGCCGTGGTCGGCTTCGTAGACATGCACTTCCACCTCGGGGTGCGCCTTCTTGAAGGCCTCGATGGTGTCCAGCGGAATCCAGTGGTCGCGGTTGCCGAACTGCGCGAGCACCGGCACCTTCGGCTGGCGTGCGCTTTCTTCCGGCGTCGTCATGCCGCCACCGTAATAAGGTGCGGCAGCGGCCAGACCCGGCAGCAGGGCTGCGGCGCGCCAGACCAGCAGGCCGCCCCAGCAGTAACCGACGATGCCGACCTTGCCCGCCTTCGAGGCGTAGGCGATCGCGGCTTCGAGGTCCTGCAGCACGCCGGGCGCGGGCAGCGCCTCGACCGCGGTCTTGTAGCCGAAGCCGGTCTTCATGTCGTCGTCGCTGTAGCCCAGCTCGACGCCGGGCTTGACGCGGTGGAAGGTCGACGGCGCCACGGCCAGGTAGCCGTCGGCCGCATAGCCGTCGGCGACCGAGCGGATGTGCGAGTTCACGCCGAAGATTTCCGGCACCACCACCACGGCACCGCGCGGCGTGCCCGCGGGCTCGGCCACGTAGGCGGGAACGGTGAAGCCATCCTTGGCGGTGAGGTCGATGAATTGGCCCATGGGGTTCTCCTGAAACGATGGAATGAAAAAAGAAAAAGCGGGTCGGCTCGCGCGCGCCGTTACGCGCGCAGCGCCCGCTCGACGAAATCGAGCCGGTCCTGGCCCCAGAAGATCTCGCCGTCGATCACGTAGCTCGGCGCGCCGAACACCTGGATGTCGATCGCTTCCTGCGTGTAAGCCTCGTAACGCTCCTGCACCGCCTGGCTTTGCGATTGCTCGGCGCGCTTGGCCGGCAGGCCGCATTCCGCGACCAGGGCTTCGAGCAGGTTCGGGTCGCCGATGTTCCGCTCCTGCACCCACACGGCCGCGAACACCGCGGCGCTGATGCGCATCGCGGCTTCGGTGCCGTCGTGCATGTCGACCGCGATGATCAACCGCGCCGCATCGTCGCCGGCCACCGGAAAGAACTTCGGCTTCGGGTTCAACGGCAGGCCCAGGTGCTTCGAGAAGCGCGCCAGCTCGAGCAGCCGGTAGGCCTGGCGCTGCGGTGCGCGCTTGCCCAGCGGCAGGCCGCCCGACACGGGGAACACGCTGCCCATGTCGATGGGCCGCACGCGCACGGTGGCGCCGGCGGCCGCGGCGATGGTGGCGAAGCGGGTATGCCCCAGATAGGTCCACGGGCTCTGTGGCGCAAAGTAATAGTCGATGGTCTTGTGCATTCAGTAACCTCCGTGCTGCGCACTGCGGTGCGAGCTGGCTTGGGGCGGCGCGGCGCTCGTGCTCATGCGCCAGCCCTCGGTGATGTAATCCAGGCCGTCGGTTTTAACTGACGCACAGTTTCTCTGCAGGAGGTGGGATTTGGACCAGGTGCTCTTGATCACCGGCGGTGGGCGCGGCATTGGTGCCGCCACGGCCTTGCTCGCCGCGAAGCGCGGCTATGCCGTGGCCGTGAACTACGCCAGCAACTCGCTGGCCGCCGACGAGGTGGTGCGCACCATCCGCGCGGGCGGCGGCACCGCCATGGCGGTGCAGGCCGACGTGGGCGACGAGGCCCAGGTGCTCGCGATGTTCGCGAAGGTCGACGCCAAGCTCGGGCGCCTCACCGCACTCGTGAACAACGCCGGCGTGGTCGATGTGCAGGCGCGCGTCGACGAAATGAGCGTGGCGCGCCTGGAGCGCATGTTCCGCATCAACGTGATCGGCAGCTTCGTCTGCGCGCGCGAGGCGGTGAAGCGCATGAGCACGAAGCACGGCGGCGAAGGCGGCGCCATCGTCAACATCTCCAGCGGCGCCGCACGCATCGGCTCGCCCGGCCAGTACGTCGACTACGCGGCCAGCAAGGCAGCCATCGACACCCTGACCATCGGCCTGGCCAAGGAAGTGGCCGACGAAGGCATCCGCGTGAACGCGGTGCGCCCCGGCGTGATCGACACCGACATCCACGCCTCCGGAGGCCAGCCTGGCCGCGCCGCCGAGATGGGCCCAGGCGTGCCGATGAAGCGCAGCGGCACCGCCGAAGAAATTGCCGGTGCCGTCCTGTGGCTGCTCTCGCCCGAGGCCAGCTACACCACCATGGCCCTGCTCGACGTGACCGGAGGACGCTGAGCCATGAGCACTTCCATGGACCTCATCAAGCCGCTGGTCACGCTGGTGGCCATCGTCAACCCGCTGGCCATCGTGCCCTTCTTCATCCACTACACGCAGGACTACTCCGACGCCCAGCGCAAGCGCACGGTGCGCATGTCGGCCTTCAGCGCCTTCGTGGTCATTGCCGTGAGCGCACTCATCGGGCTGCAGCTGCTGTCCTTCTTCGGCATCTCGATCGCGAGCTTCCAGGTCGGCGGCGGGCTGCTGCTACTCATGAGCTCGATCTCGATGCTCAACGCGCAACCGGCCGAGAGCAAGACCAACGTCGACGAGCTGCGCGCGGTCGAAGTGAAGGCGTCGATGGGCGCCTCCATCGCGGTGGTGCCGCTCACCATTCCGCTGCTCACCGGCCCGGCCGCCATCTCCACCGTAGTGATCTACGCCGACAAGACGCAGCACCTGTGGGAGCTGGGGCTGCTGGTCGGCTATGGCGTGGTCGTAGCGCTGGCGACTGCACTGGCGTTTTCGCTCGCGCAGCCGATCGCGCGGGTGCTCGGCAAGACCGGCATCAACATCATGACGCGGCTGATGGGCCTGATCCTCGCGGCACTCGCGGTCGAGGTGATGGCCGACGGGCTCGGCAAGCTGTTCCCGATCCTGTCGAAAGTCGCCTGAACAGGTTCAGGCCAGCATCTTCTCGATGACCTTCCAGTGCGCCGGCTCCACCGGCGTGATCGACAGCCGGTTGCCCTTGCGCAGGATGACCAGGTCGGCCAGCTCGGGCCTGGCGCGCAGCTCGGGCAACGCCAGCAGCCGCGTCTTGCGCAGCGCCTGCACGTCGACCAGCAGCCAGCGCGGGTCTTCCTTCTTCGCGCCGGCGTCGTAGTACGGCGACTTCGGGTCGAACTGCGTCGGATCGGGCTGGATGCCAGAGGCCACGCGCGCGATGCCGGCAATGCCGGGCTCGGGGCAGCTCGAGTGATAGAACAGCACGCCGTCGCCGACCTTCATGCCGTCGCGCATGAAGTTGCGCGCCTGGTAGTTGCGCACGCCGGTCCACGCCACGGTGGCATCGGGCGCGGCGAGGGCATCGTCGATCGAGACCTCGTCGGGCTCGGATTTCATCAACCAGTACTGGGGCATGGCGGCAGTCTCGCGAAGGGGATTTCGCGGAATATAGCCGCTCGCCCCGAGCACGGTACCGGGGCGGCGCTGGCTTACGGCGTCACGTAGTCAGACACCACGACCCACTTGCCGTCCTTGATCTGCGACAGCCGCGACTGGTCGTTGCCCAGGCGCTTGGTGGCGGTGTAGGTGCTCTTCGGGCTGCCGAACATGTCGGGCTCGAAGGTGATGCTGTCCATCGCCTTGATGAAGCTGTCGGTCGTCAGGTTCGGGCCGGCCTTGGTCGCGGCCTTGATGAACGAGTCGATGATCACGTAGCCGTACACCGAGAACACGGTCGGGTCTTCGTTGAACTTGGTCTTGTACTTGTTGGCCCAGAAGCGCAGCGGCTGCGACTGCTCGTCGGTGTAGGGGTTCTGCACCGTCATGGTGGCGTACACGCCGTCCATGGCCTTGCCGCCGAGCTTGTGGATCAGGTCGGTATACGCCGCGCTCGAACCCAGGAAGGTCGGGTTGAAGCCGGTCTTGCGCGACTCGCCCACCGTGCCGATGGTCTCGCGGATGATGGTGCCAAGCACCACGAGGTCGCAGTTGGCGGCCTTCATCTTCGCGACCTGCGAGCTGAAGTCGGTGGCGCCGCGCTTGAACGAGGTCTTCTCGGCCAGCTCCATGCCCGCGGCCTTCAGGCCAGCCTCGGCGCCGCGCTGCACTTCGAGACCGAACTCGTCGTCCTGGTAGATCGTGCAGACCTTCTTGGCGCCCTTGTCCTTGATCATCTTGGGCAGTGCCAGGCGGATCTGGTCGTAGTAGGTGGCCGCGAACGAATACTTCAGCCGGTTCAGCGGCTCGTACATTTCGCGCGCCGCCGTGATGGGCATGTAGTTGACGACGTTCTTGTCGAACTGCACCGGCATCGCCGCCATGTTCTGCGCCGTGCCGATGTGGCCGGCCATGATGAAGATCTTTTCCTGGTTGACCAGCTTCTGCGCCGCCAGCACCGCCTTCTTCGGGTCGTAGCCCGAGTCTTCGACGAAGAGCTTGAGCTTGCGGCCGTTCAGCGTGCCCTGCTCGTTGAGCTCGTCCACGCGCAGCTGCATGCCGTTGCGCGCCTGCTTGCCGAAGCCCGCCAGCGGACCCGAAAGGTCCTGAATCGTGCCGATGCGGATCTCGTCCTTGCTCACGCCCTGCTGCTGCGCGGACGCGAGCGTCGCGATCAGGCCCCCCACGGCCAGCGTCGTCAATGTCTTGAGCTTCGTCATAGCGTTGTCTCCTCGGGTTGGCAAAAAAGAGGTCAGCGGTACATGGCGTCGATGCGCTGCGCGTACTTGGTCTGCACCAGCTTGCGCTTGAGCTTCATCGTGGGCGTGAGCTCCTCGTCCTCGGCGCTGAGCTGCGTCTCGAGCAGGAAGAACTTCTTGATCTGCTCGACGCGCGCGAACTTGGCGTTGACGCGATCGATCTCGCCCTGGATCAGGTCCTGCACTTCCTGCGTGCGTGTCAGGCTCTCGTAGTTGCTGAACGGCACGTCGTGGTCCTGCGCGAATTTCTCGACGTTCTCCTGGTCGATCATGACGATCACCGTGAGGTAGGGCCTCTTGTCGCCGATCACCACGGCATCGGTGATGTAGAGGCTGAACTTGAGCTCGTTCTCCAGCTCGCTCGGGGTCACGTTCTTGCCGCCTGCCGTGATGATGATGTCTTTCATCCGGTCGGTGATGCGGAAATACCCGTCCTCGTCCATCACGCCCACGTCGCCCGTGTGCAGCCAGCCGTCGGCGTCGATGGTCTCGGCCGTCTTCTCCGGCAGATTCAAATAGCCCATGAAGACATTGGGGCCGCGCACCAGGATCTCGCTGGTGGCCGGATCGATGCGCACCTCGTTGTAGCCCGTGGCCGGCCCGATGGAGCCGGGCTTGATGCGGGTGACGGGCACGGCCGTGGAAGCGCCGCACGACTCCGTCATGCCCCACACCTCGAGCATGGGCACGCCCAGCGCGAGGTACCACTTGACCAGCTCGGGCGAAATGGGCGCCGCGCCGGTCACGAGAAAACGCGCACGGTGGATGCCGATGAGCTTGCGCGCGTTGTCCAGCGCCAGCAGCCGCGCGAGCCGGAACTTCAGGCGCAGCCCCGTGCCGATCTCCTGGCCCGCGAGCACCTTGTTGGCGATGGTTTCGCCCACGCCGATGCTCCAGTGGTAGGCGGCCTGCTGCAGCGGGCTGGCTTCCTTCAGCGCGATCATCACGCCCGAATAGAACTTCTCCCACACGCGCGGCACGCCGGTGAACACCGTGGGCGCGATCTCGCGCACGTTCTCGGGCACCGTCTCGGGGTTCTCGACGAAGTTGAGGATCGAGCCGGTGTACATCGCGAAGTACTCGCCGCCCATGCGCTCGGCGATGTGGCACAGCGGCAGAAAGCACATGCGCTCGTCTTTCTCGTCCTGCGCGATGAGCGTGTTGTAGCCGCGTGCGGTGTACACCAGCCCCGCGTGGCTGTGCATGGCGCCCTTGGGCTTGCCGGTGGTGCCCGAGGTGTAGACCAGAATCGCCAGGTCTTCGGGACGGCAGGCCGCCACGCTGCGCTCCACCGCCTGCGGATCGCCCGCCAGGTGCGTGCGGCCGAGGGCGCGCAGCGCATCGAGGCTCATCACGCCCGGGTCATCGAGCTCGCGCAGGCCTTCCATGTCGAACACGACCACGCGGCGCAGGCCGGGCAGACGGGCGCGCACTTCGAGCGCCTTGTCGAGCTGCTCGTCGTCTTCCACGAAGAGCACCGTGGTGCGCGAGTCTTCGCACAGGTACTGCACCTGCGAGGCGGCGTCGGTCGGGTAGATGCCGTTGGAGACGCCGCCGCAGCTGAGCACGGCCAGGTCGGCCAGCACCCACTCGATGACGGTGTTCGAAAGAATGGACGCGCACTCGCCGCGCGTGAAGCCGATGGCCTGCAGCCCGGCCGCGATCTCGCGCACGGCCTCGGCCGTCTGGCGCCAGCTCCAGGCGCGCCAGATGCCCAGCTCTTTTTGCCGCATCCAGATGTTGTCGCCGCGCTGGCGCACGGCGTTCCAGAACATGGCCGACAGCGTGTCGCCGGGCACGAGGATGTCGTGGCCGGGTTCGATGGTTCGCAGATCCCAGAGTCCTTGCATGGCGACGGCTACCTCCAGGTCTTCTTCTTTTTCCAGCGCCGCTCGCCGCGCACGCCGTCGTCCTTGACACCCAGGTAGAACTCCTTGATGTCGTCCTTCTCGCGCAGGCGTTCGCACGAGTCCTCCATGACGATGCGGCCGTTCTCCAGCACGTAGCCGTGGTCGGCGGCGTTGAGCGCCATGTTCGCGTTCTGCTCCACCAGCAGGATGGTGGTGCCGCGCTCGCGGTTGATGCGCACCACGATCTCGAAGATCTCCTTGGTGAGCTTGGGGCTCAAGCCCAGGCTGGGTTCGTCCAGAAGAATGAGGTGCGGCGCCGCCATGATGGCGCGCGAGATGGCCAGCATCTGCTGCTGGCCGCCCGAGAGCAGGCCAGCGTCCTGCGTGGCGCGCTCGCGCAGAATCGGGAAGTAAGTAAAGACGGTCTCGATGTCCCGCGCCACGCCGTCGCGGTCCTTGCGCGTGTAGGCGCCCATCAGCAGGTTGTCCTTCACCGACAGCAGCGGGAACACCTCGCGCCCTTCGGGCACGTGGCTCAGCCCCTGCTGCACGATGAAGGCCGGGTCTTTCGCCGTGATGTCCTGCCCCTGGAACTCGATGCTGCCCTTGCGCGGATCGATGATCCCCGAGATGGTCTTGAGGATCGTCGTCTTGCCCGCGCCGTTGGAGCCGAGCACGGTGGCGATCTCGCCCTTGCGCACCTTCAGGCTCACGCCGCGGATGGCCTTGATCGGGCCATAGGCGCTTTCGACGTTGAGCAGTTGAAGCACGACGTCGCTCATGCCACTGCTCCCTGATTCAAGGCGGAACATGCAGAGCCATCACGCCACGACGAAGCCCGGTGTGCGGTGCGGCGTGGGCGCCCCCTCTGTGCCGCCGAGGAGCGCAGCGTTTCGCGGATCAGGGCTCGCAGCTGTCTGAGCGAAGCGAGTTCTGCGAGACCCCGCGAAACGCGAGCACCGCAGGGGAGCCGCGCAGCGGCCGGCACAGTGGGGGCGACCGCGCCGTGCCGCGCACCGGGCGCTCCCAAAGAGGTAGCGAACACAGCGCTCATGCCACAACCCTCCGAAGGCTGCTCACGTCATCCACAGTCCCAAGGTAAGCCTCAATCACCCGCGAATCCGCCTGCACCTCACGCGGAGACCCCGTAGCCAGCACCTCGCCCTGGTTCATCGCCAGCACCCGATCCGACACCTTGGAAACCAGCGACATGTCGTGCTCGACCATCAACACCGACACCCCCAGCTCATGCTGGATGTCCTGGATCCAGAACGCCATGTCCGCCGTTTCCTCGACATTGAGCCCCGAAGAAGGCTCGTCGAGCAGCAGCAGCTTGGGCTCGGTGCACAGCGCGCGCGCCAGCTCCACCACCTTGCGCACGCCGTAGGGCAGCCCCGCCACCATCGAGTCGCGGTAGTGCTGCAGGTCGAGCAGGTCGATCACCTGCTCCGCCTTCTCGCGCGCCGCGATCTCGGCGCGGCGCGTGGCCGGCGTGAAGAACACCTCGCTCCAGAAGCCTGTCTGCCGGTGCGTGTGGCGCCCGATCAGCAGGTTGTGCAGCACCGTCGCATGCTCGAACAGCTCGATGTTCTGGAAGGTGCGCGCAATGCCCAGTGCCGCAATGGCATGCGGCGCCTGCTGCGTGAGCGCGATCGCCCCGCCCGCTTCGCCATGCCAGGTGATCTCGCCCGTGGTCGGCGTGTAGATGCGGCTGATCAGGTTGAACACCGTCGTCTTGCCCGCGCCGTTCGGGCCGATGAGCGTGAACACCTCGCCGCGCCGCACGTCGAAGCTCACCTTGTTGACCGCCAGCACGCCGCCAAAGCGCACGCTCAGGTCTTTCGCGGAAAGAAGAACGTCGTTGCTCATCTCAGCCGATCCGATTTGGTGAACGACTTCTGCCGCTTGAACAAACCCTTGCGGTAGAACGGGAAGAGCTGCAGCCAGGTGCGGATCTTGAGCCAGCGCCCGTACAGCCCCAACGGCTCGAACAGCACGAAGGCGATCAGCACCAGCCCGTACACCAGCCCCTGCAGGCCGGGCGCCTGGCCGACCACCGCCGGCAGCCAGTCCTTGCCCATCGAGATCAGCTGCGGCATCGCGATCAGGAAGATCGCACCGAGGAACGCGCCGTGCACCGAGCCCAGCCCACCGATCACCACCATCAGCAGCAGGTCGATCGACTGCAGGATGTTGAACTGGTCCGGCGAGATGAAGCTCAGCTTGTGCGCATACAGCGCGCCGCCCAGCCCCGCGAGCGCCGCAGAGATCGCGAACGACATCGTCTTGTAGCGCGCCAGGTGGATGCCCATGCTCTGCGCCGAAATCTCCGAATCGCGGATCGCCACGAAGGCGCGCCCCGTCGGCGAACGCAGCAGGTTCAGGATGCCCAGCGTGGACACCACCGCGACCACCAGGCACAGAAAGTAGAAGCCTTCGCCCGAGCCCAGCGACCAGCCGAACAGCTGCGGCGACTTCACATGCAGGCCCGCGTTGCCGCCCGTCACGCTTTCCCAGCGCGCGAACACCTCCTCGACGATGAAGCCGAACGACAGCGTCGCGATGCCCAGGTAGATGCCCTTCACGCGCAGCGCCGGCATCGCCACCACCACGCCCACCGCCGCCGACAGCGCTGCCGACGCCAGCAGCGCGAGCGGGAACGGCACGCCCATGTTCGTCAGCACGCCCTGCGTGTACGCACCCGTTCCGAGAAACGCCGCGTGCCCGATGGAGAACTGCCCCGTGAAGCCCGCCAGCAGCATCAGCCCCAGGCCGACGATGCCGTAGATCAGCACGAAGGTCAGCTGCGCGAGCCAGTACTCGTCGATGACCCACGGCGCAACGAGCAGGAAGGCCACGAGCAGGCTGTACCAGAGCACGTGGCCACCGTGCCGCGCGAGGCGGATGTCCTGGTCGTAGCTGGTCTTGAAGATGAAGCGCATGGGATGTTCAGACCTTCTTGCGCAGCTTTTCGCCGAACAATCCGTTCGGCTTGATCATGAGCATCAGCAGCACCACGATGTACGGCGCCGTGTCCTTGAAACCGTCGGGCAGATAGAAGCCCGCGAACGACTCGACGATGCCGATCACCAGCCCGCCGACGATCGCCCCCGGCAGGCTGCCGAAGCCCCCCACCACCGCCGCCGGAAAGGCCTTCAAGCCAATGAAGCCCATGTTGGCGTGCACGAAGGTGATGGGCGCGAGCAGCATGCCGGCGATGGCCGCCACGGCGGCGGCGAGCCCCCACACCAGCCCGTTGAGCCGCTTCACCGGAATGCCCATGTAGTAGGCCGCGAGCTGGTTCTGCGACGAGGCCTGCATCGCGATGCCCAGCTTGCTGTAGCGGAACATCGCGTACAGCAGGCCGCACAGGATCGCGGTGGCGACGATGATCACGAACTGCTCGAGGTTCACCACCAGCTCGCCCAGCTTCCAGATCTGGTCCTTGTAGGGCACCGCCAGCGTGTGGGTGTCGGTGCCGATGCCCGGCACCATGGTGATCAGGCCGCGCGCCACGTAGGCGATGCCGATGGTCAGCATCACGATCGAGAACTGCGGCTGCCCGAGGATCGGGCGGATCACCACCAGCTCGAGCAGCACGCCGAAGGCCGCCATGGCCACCACGGCCAGCAGCGCCGCGAGCCAGAACGGCATGCCGAAGAGCGACATGCCCGCGAAGGCACCGAACGCGCCGAGCATCATCAGGTCGCCCTGCGCGAAGCTCACCGTTTCGGTGGCCTTGTAGATCAGCACGAAGCCCAGCGCGATGAGGCCGTAGATGCACCCTTGCGCGATGCCCGAGAGCAGGAGTTGGAGGATCTGCATGCGATGCCGTCCCGCGCGCCGTTACTGCCGGAACCCGCCGGCCGCGTCGTGCAGCGCGAGGCGGCGCGAGCCCGCCACGATGTCGCTGGGCTTGAGCCCGTAGACCTGGCGGATCGAATGGCTGAAGTGCGTGGAGTCGGGGTAGCCGGTGTCCAGCGCGATGTCGGTGAGCGTGCCGCTCTGGTGCACGTAGCGCAGCAGGCTGCGCGCGCGCTTCCAGGCCCGGAAGCCGCGAAATGCCATGCCCGTCTCCTGCTTGAACAGGTGCAAAAAGCGCGAGAACGACAGGTGCACCGAGGCCGCGCAGTCTTCCGCCGAGGCGGGCGCGGCCGGGTCGGCCACGAGCATGTCGACCACCTTGCGGATGCGCGCGTCGAGCGGGCGTGGCGTGAGCGGGCCGTCGAAGAACAGCGCGTCGAAATCGAAGCCGTCGAAGTCGATGCCGCGCGCCGAGGCCGCCAGCAGGTGGGCATGGACCTCGCGCATGCGCTGCACGAAGGCCGGCGCATCGACCGGGCCGCAGTGCTGCAAAAAGGCCGGCATGCGCGCGGGATCGACCGACTCCGATTCGATCAGCAGGTTGAAGATCAGCGGGCAGGCGCTCTCGACCTGGTGCGGCACGTGCGGCGGCACCACGATGAACTCGCCGCTTTGCCAGGCCCCGCCGCCGATGCGGATGCGGTTGGGCGGCGCACCGGCGGGCGACACGTACACGCCGTGCCCGCCCATGGCGCGCTCGGCCGCGGCGCCGAGCAGCCCGGCGTAGAAGACGCGCTGCGGCGTGAGCCACATGAGGCGTTCGCCCTGCCGTGCATCGCCGCCCGAAGGCGTCGACGTCCTGGTTCGCTGCATGGTGTCTGTCTCCTGCATCGGTCGACGACGTCCGACCGGGGGGTGGCGCCGCGTTCGCTGGATCGTAGCGGCGGGGGCCTTGCGCGCGGCATCCATTTGCGCGGGGACTTTCCCTAGGCCGGCGCGAACGCGCGGCGCAGTTCCGCCGCGCACAACGCGACGGCGGTGTGGGCCTCGTCGAGCACCTTGCCCATGGTGATGAAGCCGTGGATCTGGCGCTCGAAGCACACGTAGTTCGCGCGGTTGCCGGCGGCCGTGAGCGCCTCGGCGTAGGCCGCGCCTTCGTCGCGCAGCGGGTCGTAGCCGGCGGTGAGCACGAGCGCCGGCGGCAGGTCCGACAGGTCGGTGTGCAGCAGCGGCGAGGCGCGCCAGTCGAGGTCGTGCTTCGCGTCGGTGATGTAGTGGTCGTGGAAGTAGGTCATCGTGTCGCGCGTGAGCAGGTAGCCCTGCCCGTTCGCCTGGTGCGACGGATGGCCGCGGCGCATGTCGGTGGCCGGGTAGATCAGGAGCTGGAACACGATCGGCAGGTCGCCCGCATCGCGCGCGGCGATCGACGCCACGGCCGCGAGGTTGCCGCCCGCGCTGTCGCCGCCCACCGCGAGGCGGCTCGCATCGAGCCCCAGTGCGGCAGCTTCGCGGCGCACCCAGCGGGTGGCGGCGAGCACGTCGTCCACGGCGGTGGGAAAGCGGTGCTCGGGGCCCATGCGGTAGTCGACCGCGACCACCGCGCAGCCCGCACCGTTGGCCAGTTCGCGGCACAGCACGTCGTGCGTGTCGAGGTCGCCGATGACCCAGCCGCCGCCGTGGTAGTACACCAGCACGGGCAGCGGGCCCGGGCCTGCGCCGAGCGGCTTGTACAGCCGCACCGCAATGGTGCCGTGCGGCCCGTCGGCGGCGAGGTCGCGCACCTCGGCGACCTCGGCCGGCAGCGGCTGCGTGGCGGTGCGGCGCTCGCGGTAGTAGGCCCGCGCGTCGGCGGGCGACAGGGTGTGGGTCGGCGGAATGCCCCGCGCTTCGATGAAATCCAGCAAGGCGCGCGCCTGGGGATGCAGCATGGTGTCTCCGGTGAATCGAACGGAGCGCTCAGTGTGGAGGGCGGGGCGCCTGCGGGGTATCCGCATGCACCCGCACCCGACCGGCGTCCTGGCGACAAGACCCGCACCATGCCCGCACCGCTGCGGGGTCGCTTGCGAAAACTGGCTACCGGGGCCCGGCTCGCGGGTTCACCCGGAGGGTTCGGTCGTTCAGGCCGTGCGGGGCTTCACGCGCGAGGCGGCTTCCTTGGCCAGCTTGCGGGCCGTGTCGGTGTCGGCCGCGTGCACCAGCGCCACGCCCATGCGGCGCTTGACGAAGCTCTCGGGCTTGCCGAACAGGCGGATGTCGCTGCCGGGCACCTGCAGCGCCTCGGCCACGCCGTCGAAGGCGATGCCGGTGGCGTCCACCCCGCCGTAGATCACGGCGCTGGCGCCCGGGCTCTTGAGCGAGGTGTCGACCGGCAGGCCGAGGATGGCGCGCGCGTGCAGCTCGAACTCGTTCTGCCACTGCGTGGCCATGGTGACCATGCCGGTGTCGTGCGGGCGCGGGCTGACTTCGCTGAACCAGACCTCGTCGCCCTTCACGAACAGCTCGACGCCGAACAGGCCCTGGCCGCCCAGGTCGGCGGTGACGGCCTGCGCGATCTGCTGGGCCTTCTGCAATGCGGCCGGTGCCATGGGGTGGGGCTGCCAGCTTTCCACGTAGTCGCCGCTGACCTGCACGTGGCCGATGGGGTCGCAGAACTTCGTTTCGACAGCGCCCGCCGCGTCTTTCGCGCGCACGGTCAGCAGCGTGATCTCGTAGTCGAAGTCGATGAAGCCCTCGACGATGACGCGGCCATGGCTCACGCGGCCGCCGGCCATGGCGTAGTCCCAGGCCTTCTGCACGTCGGCGGGGCCGTCGATCTTGCTCTGGCCCTTGCCGGAGCTGCTCATCACGGGCTTGACGATGCAGGGATACCCGATGCCACCGTCGATGGCGGCCTGCAGCTCGGCCAGCGAGTCGCAGAACTTGTAGGGGCTGGTCGGCACGCCCAGCGTCTCGGCGGCCAGGCGGCGGATGCCTTCGCGGTCCATCGTGAGGCGGGCGGCGCGGGCCGTGGGAATCACGCGCACCACGCCCGCGTCTTCCAGCTGCTGCAGCATGGGCGTGGCGATGGCCTCGATCTCGGGCACCACCAGCGTGGGCTTCTCGGCCTCGATGAGCGCCTTGAGCTGGTCGGGGTCGCTCATGGTGATGGTGCGCGCGTGGTGCGCCACCTGCTGGCCGGGGGCGTTCTCGTAGCGGTCGACGGCGATGGTCTCGACGCCCAGGCGCTGCAGGGCGATCAGCACCTCCTTGCCGAGCTCGCCGGAGCCGAGCAGCATCACGCGGGTGGCGGAAGGGGACAGGGGGGTGCCGAGGGTGGTCATGCGAGGGCTCGAAAAAATGGGGTTGAAAACAATCGCAGCACTGTAAGCCACCCCGGGCCGGTGTCGCCCACGGGAACGGCGGCCCCTCCGGGCTGATTCACAATGACCGCCATTGCGCGATGGCGGCCTTGCGCCCGCCCTCGCCTCCGATTTTCTTTTTTTGTTTCAAGGAGCATTTTTCATGACGATTCAGACTGTGGGCATCATCGGCGCCGGCACCATGGGCAACGGCATTGCCCAGGCCTGCGCGGTGTCGGGTGTCAACGTGGTGATGATCGACGTGGCCCAGGCCGCCGTCGACAAGGGCATCGCCACCATCTCGGGCAGCCTCGACCGCCTCATCAAGAAAGAAAAGCTCACGGCCGAGCAGAAGGCCGCGGCGCTGGCGCTGATCAAGGGCTCGACCGACTACAACGACCTGAAGGGTGCGCAGCTGGTCATCGAGGCCGCCACCGAGAACCACGCGCTCAAGCTCAAGATCCTCAAGCAGGTGGACGAGCTGGTGGGCCCCGAGGTGATCATCGCGTCGAACACCTCGTCGATCTCGATCACGCAGCTGGCCGCCGCCACCTCGCGCGCCGACCGCTTCATCGGCATGCACTTCTTCAACCCGGTGCCGATGATGGCGCTGGTGGAGCTGATCCGCGGCTACCTCACGAGCGACGCCACGCACGACGCCGTGAAGGCGCTGGCCGAGAAGCTGGGCAAGTCGCCCATCACGGTGAAGAACGCGCCGGGCTTCGTGGTCAACCGCATCCTGGTGCCGATGATCAACGAGGCCTTCTTCGTGCTGGCCGAGGGCCTGGCCACGGCCGAGGACATCGACGCCGGCATGAAGCTGGGCTGCAACCAGCCCATCGGCCCGCTGGCGCTGGCCGACATGATCGGCCTGGACGTGTGCCTGGCCGTGATGGAGGTGTACCTGGAGCAGTTCGGCGATTCCAAGTACCGCCCCTGCCCGCTGCTGAAGGAAATGGTCGCTGCCGGCCAACTGGGCCGCAAGACCGGCCGCGGCGTCTACACGTACTGATCCGGCATTCCATAAAAACAAGGAGACAAGCAACGCCATGACCGCCACCCCCACCACCCCGCCCGCCGAAGGCTGCATCGACACGCAGGTGCTCGACCACGTGCTGCTGATCGGCATCAACCGCCCCGCCAAGCGCAACGGCTGGACGCCGCCGATGTTCAAGCAGCTGGCCGAGGCCTACACGCGGCTGGACGACGACCCCAGCCTGCGCGTGGGCGTGCTGCATGCGTTCGGCGACCACTTCACGGCGGGCCTGGACCTGCCGGCGGTCACCGAGTACATGAAGCGCGGCGAAAAGGCGATTCCAGCCGGGCTGGTGGAGCCGCACGACTTCGGCCTGGAGGGCTACCGCCGCCGCACCAAGCCGATGGTGGCGGCCGTCAAGGGCATCTGCTTCACGGTGGGCATCGAACTCATGCTGGGCGCGGACATCGTGGTGGCGGCCGACAACTGCCGCTTCTCGCAGATGGAAGTGCAGCGCGGCATCATGGCCACGGGCGGCGCCACGCTGCGCATGGCCGAGCGCGCGGGCCTGGGTAACGCGATGCTGCACCTGCTCACGGCCGACGAGTTCGGCAGCGCCGAGGCCTATCGCCTGAACTTCGTGCAGAAGGTGGTGCCGGCCGGCCAGGAGCTGGACGAAGCGCTGCAGATCGCGCAGCGCATCGCGGCCCAGGCGCCGCTGGCCGTGCAGGCCACGCGGCTCAACGTGCTCAAGGCGATCGAACACGGGCCGCTGGCGGCCGTGGCGGAATTCATCGAGACGCAGAAACGCCTGTCGAACAGCGAGGACGCGGCCGAGGGCGTGCGCTCCTTCATCGAGCGCCGGCCTGCGCGTTTCAGCGGCCGCTGAGGCCGTTGATTTCCGTTCCGTTTATGTCGTCCACTGGAGCCCGTTGCATGCCCTCATCTTCTGTGTCGTCGTTTCTCTTCTTTCAACGCACGGCGCTGGCCGCCGCCTTCACCCTTCTTGCCGTGAACACCAGCCTCGCCCAGACCCCGCCGGCGCCCGCGCTGCCCGACCCCGCCGCCACCTCGGTCGAGGCGCTGGGCTGGATGCAGGGCTTTCCGCCGCCGCCCGACAAGCAGATCACCTTCGACAACCCGGTCGGCGGCGTGTACCCGCGCATCCGCTGGAGCTTCTCGCACGTGCGCGAGACGGTGCCCACGGCCAACGTGTGGCGCGGCCCCGGCGCCGCCAGCCCGCTGCCGGCGGCCAAGCCCCGCTTCGACATCGAGGCCGTGCGCTTCCAGCCCATGGGCGGCGGCGAGGCGCAGACCTTCGGCCAGATGATCGCGCGCACCTACACCGACGGCATCCTGGTGCTGCACCGCGGCCAGGTGGTCTACGAGAAGTACTTCGGCGCGCTCACGCCCGAGCGGCCGCACCTGGCGATGTCGGTCACCAAGTCGTTCGTGGGCACGCTGGCGGCCATCCTCGCCAACGAAGGCACGCTCGACCCGTCGGCGCCGGTCACCAAGTACCTGCCCGAGCTCAAGGACACGGCCTACGGCGACGCCACCGTGCGCCAGGTGATGGACATGACCATCGGCGTGCGCTACTCCGAGAACTACGCCGATCCGAAGGCCGAGGTCTGGGACTACGCGCGCGCCGGCGGCATGCTCACCCAGGGCGCCAACTACACGGGCCCGAAGTCGTTCTACGAGTTCCTGACGACGCTCAAGAAGGAAGGCACGCACGGCGACGCCTTTGCCTACAAGACGGTCAACGCCGAGGTGCTGGCCTGGATCGTGCGCCGCGCGTCCAACCGCTCGCTGGCCGACCTGCTGAGCGAGAAGATCTGGCGCCGCATCGGCGCCGAGCAGGACGCGTACTTCATGGTCGACCGCATCGGCACCGAGTCGGGCGGCGGCGGCCTGAACACCGTGCTGCGCGACATCGCGCGCTTCGGCGAGACGCTGCGCAACGGCGGTCGCGCGCCCAACGGGCAGCAGGCGATCGCCAAGGCGGTGGTCGACGACATCCAGCGCGGCGCCGACCCGGCGAAGTTCGCAAAGGCCGGCTATGCGCTGCTGCCGGGCTGGAGCTACCGGAATATGTGGTGGGTCTCGCACAACCCGCACGGCGCGTACATGGCGCGCGGCATTCACGGCCAGAGCATCTATGTCGATCCGAAGGCCGAGATGGTGATCGTGCGCTACGCCGCGCACCCGATCGCCGCCAACGCGGGCAACGACCCGCTCACCCTGCCCGCCTTCCAGGCCATGGGCGAGGCGCTGATGAAGCCTGAGCCCTGATGAGGCGGTGAGAAGAAAGAAGACGGGTCAGCCGGCCGTGGCCGGGGCCCGTGCCTTCGCGATGACGAGCAGGCCGTCCATGATCAGGCTCTCGACCAGTTCGAAGTCCCCGTTCATGGCGGGCGCCATCTTCCAGCCCGCGCCGCCGGTCATGAAGCAGGCCGGCTCGGCGCCGCAGTGCGAGCGCACGTGCTGCACCATGCGCTCGACCGCGCCCGCGATGGCGTAGGTGCCGCCGCTGGTCAGCGCGTCGCTGGTGTTGGTGGGAAATTCGCGCACCTCGCCGGTGGGCACGTGCAGGCCCGCCGTGCCCGATTCGAGCGCGCGCAGCATGATGCCGTGGCCCGGCAGGATGAGGCCGCCCAAAAACTTGCCGCTGGCATCGATCGCCTCCACGGTGACGGCCGTGCCGATCAGCACCACCACCATCGGCCGCTCAGGCCCTTGCGACAGCATGCGGTGGCGCGCGCCGATCATGGCCACGAAGCGGTCGGCGCCCAGCCGCGTCGGATGGTCGTAGCCGTTGACGATGCCGGCCTCGCCCGCACTCGACACCACCCAGCGCGGGGCGCAGTCGAAGCGTTCGGTGATCTGCTCTTCGGCGCGCCGCCGCAAGGTGTCGCCGGCCACGACGCAGCCCAGCATGGAACCGGGCGCCGGCAGCTCGGCCCAGGGGCCATCGGCCAGGCGTTCGATGTGGTCGAGAAACTCGGCACCATGGGCCTGCAGTGCCGCACCGGGGAAGGCCCCCTCGTAAAGCGCCCACTTGAGCCGGGTGTTGCCGATGTCGATGGCGAGGAAGGGGGAAGACATGCGCGCGATTATTGCGACTTTGTTGTTATTCCTGCTGGCGCCTCTTTGACAGTCGCGGCGCGGGCCTACGCGGAGGGTCCCGGTTCCGCCGCTACATTCGCCTTTTCCATCCACCACGGCACAAGGAGAAAACCATGGGATTGCTCAGCTTCATCAAGGAAGCCGGTGAAAAACTGTTCGGCGGTTCGTCGGCCCAGGCGGCCACGCCCGATGCGAACACGGCAGCTGCCGCGGCCATCAAGACCTACATCGAGACCCAGAACCTCGGCCTCACCGGACTGGAAGTGACCTACACCGCCAGCAGCGGCGTCGTCACCCTCGCGGGCCAGGCGCCCTCGCAGGAAGCCAGCGAGAAAGCCGCGCTCGCCGCGGGCAACGTGGCGAACGTGACGAGCGTGGACAACAACCTCGTCGCCCCGGCCGCACCGCCGGCCCAGTACCACGACGTGGTGCGCGGCGACACGCTCTCGGCCATCTCGAAGAAGTACTACGGCGACGCCAACAAGTACAACGCGATCTTCGAAGCGAACAAGCCGATGCTGTCGCACCCCGACAAGATCTATCCGGGACAGAAGCTGCGCATTCCGGCGCTCTGACCCCCACAACGGCGCCTCGCTAGGCGCCGTTGTGCCGCCAGGCCCCTGGCGACACGCCGTACTCGCGCTTGAACGCGCGGTTAAAAGCGGCTTCCGATTCGTAGCCCACGCCTTCGGCGATGCGCGCCAGGTTGCCCTGGTCCTTGCGCAGCATGCCGGCGGCCAGGACCATGCGCCAGCGCGCCAGGTAATGCATCGGCGGCGCGCCCACCAGTTCGGTGAAGCGGTCCGCCAGCACGCTGCGCGAGACGTGGATTTCCTGCGCCAGTGCATCGACCGTCCAGTTGCGCGCGGGCTCGGCGTGCATCAGCGCCAGGCAGCGGCTCACGTGGGGGTCGCGCAGGCCCGCCAGCCAGCCCGGGTTGTTGGCGGGCATGGATTCGATGTAGCCGCGCAGCACTTCAGTGAACAGCACTTCCGCCACCTTGGCGGCCAGCATCTCCGAGCCGGGCGTGTGCGAAGCCGCGTCACCCAGGACGAAGTTGACCGACTGCTCGATCCACGGGCCCGCCGGCCTGCTGCGCAAGGGCGTGGTGAACAGGCGCGGAATGTTCGCCATGACAGGGTTGGGCGCGTCGCCTTCGTACGCGAACCAGCTGCACACCAGCAAGGTGCGGTCGCCCTGGCCGCCGTAGCGCACGCGCGCCAGCTCGGGCGCTCGCGGACTCACCACATGCGACATGTCCACCGCCGCATGCTGCAGGCCGCTGCCCAGCACATGCGAATCGCCATGCGGCGCGACGATCACGTCGCCGGCGTGCGCGCGCACCGGCGCCTCGCCTTCGACCTGGGCCCAGCATTCGCCTTGCAGCACGAGGTGGCAGATGGCCAGGCGCTGTGCGCCGGGCCTGAGCACTTGCGCGATGTCCGCGCCCCTGGGTACCTTGAAGCACCAGGGTGCATACATGTCCCCGTTCAGGAACAGCGCGCCCTCCAGGCGGATGGTCCGCAGCACGTCCGACAAGACATCCATGGTCACCTCCCGGCAAGCGAGGGCGGGGTTCCGGACAACAAGTCCGGCGAGACGGGCAATACAGGACGGCTTCGCGTCGGCACCATAGGTCCTGGTCGCCTTCGACCGATTCTAGACAGGAGTACCGCCATGCCCAAGTTCGTCATCGAGCGAGAGATCCCCGGCGCCGGCCAGTTCACCGCGGCGGACCTGAAAGCCATCTCGCAAAAATCCTGCGGCGTGCTCAGCAGCATGGGCACCGACATCCAGTGGATCCACAGCTACGTGGCCGACGACCGGATCTACTGCGTCTACCAGGCCACCGACGAGGCCCTCGTGCGCCGGCACGCAGAGCTCGGCGGCTTCCCGGCCAACCGCGTGGACCGGGTGTACAGCGTGATCGACCCGGCCACGGCCGAGTGAGGCGCGCGGCGCGCTCTAGTTCTGGCGCCAGGGCAGCCCGCGCCGGCGCCAGCCGCCGGTCAGGCCGCGGTGCCCGTTCTCGTCCGGGTTGCCCTCGAAGCCTTCGAGGATGTTGTAGGCCTGCGCACCCAGCTCGGTCGCGCGCTTGGCCGCGGCGATCGAGCGCACGCCGCTGCGGCACAGCAGCACCAGCTTCTTGCCGCCTTCTGCGGCGGCGCGCACGCCGTCGTCGAAGGCCGGGTTGATCGCCATGCCCGGCCACTGCTTCCAGGCCAGCGGCACGGCGCCGGGCACGTAGCCGACCCACTCGCGCTCGGCATCGGTGCGCACGTCCACCAGCACGGCCTCGCCGCTCGCCATCCACTGCGCCGCCTGCTCGGGCGTCACGTCGCCGGCGTAGCCTTTTTCTCCAACGGGTTCACTCATGGTTGCTTTCTCTCTCGAATCTCTAGGGTAAGCCCGGAGCCTTTGACGGCTGCGGGCGATCGATCTGCACGCCGGATGATGGAATTTTTCACCGGTTCGTGAAAACCCTGTTTGTCACAAGGTGTGGCGCGCCAAAGATGGCGGTCGCGGCCAGTCGAAACCATAACGTGAAGACGACGGCCTGGGTGTTCCGGTCAGAGAACTATATGGAGAGACACATGACAGACAGCAAATCGCCCCGCCGTCGCAGCCTTCTCAAGGGCGCGGCGGTGGCCGCAGGCGCAATGTCCGCGCCGATGGTCAGCATGGCCCAAACCACGTCGCTGCGTTTCCAGAGCACCTGGCCGGCGAAGGACATCTTCCACGAGTACGCCAACGACTTCGCCAAGAAGGTGAACGACATGGCCGGCGGGCGCCTGAAGATCGAGGTGCTGCCCTCGGGCGCCGTCGTGCCCGCCTTCCAGCTGCTCGAAGCCGTGAACAAGGGCACGCTCGACGGCGGCCACGGCGTGGTGGCCTACCACTACGGCAAGAACTCGGCGCTGGCGCTGTGGGGGTCGGGCCCCGGCTTCGGCATGGACGCCAACACCGTGCTCGCCTGGCACAACTACGGCGGCGGCAAGGCGCTGCTCGACGAGATCTACAAGAGCCTGAACATGGAAGTGGTGTCGTACCTGTACGGCCCCATGCCCACGCAGCCGCTGGGCTGGTTCAAGAAGCCGGTGGCCAAGGTCGAGGACATGAAGGGACTGAAGTTCCGCACCGTGGGCCTGGCCGTGGACATGTTCACCGAGATGGGCACGGCGGTGAACCCGCTGCCCGGCGGCGAGATCGTGCCTGCGCTGGACCGCGGCCTGATCGACGCGGCCGAGTTCAACAACGCCTCGAGCGACCGCGTGCTGGGCTTTCCCGACGTGGTGAAGAACTGCATGCTGCAGAGCTTTCACCAGTCGGGCGAGCAGTTCGAGGTGCTGTTCAACAAGGGCAAGTACGCCGCCATGCCGCAGGAGCTGCGTTCCATCATCGACTACGCCGTGCAGGCCGCCAGCGCCGACATGAGCTGGAAGGCGGTGCAGCGCAACTCGCAGGACTACGCCGACATGAAGAAGGCCGGCATCAAGTTCTACAAGACGCCCGACGCCGTGCTGCGCGCGCAGCTCGCGGCCTGGGACAAGACGGTGGAAAAGAAGGCCGGCGAGAACCCGCTCTTCAAGAAGGTGCTGGAGTCGCAGCGCGTGTTCGCCGAGCGTGCACTGCAGTGGCAGAACGACTATGGCGTCGACTTCAAGATGGCCTACAACCACTACTTCGGGAAAAAGAAGAGCTGAGCCCCGGTCTTCGCGCGCCCCGTGTCGCGCGCGCCTTCCCCCTTGCAGGGGGCAACACCAGTGGCCCGGCATCGCCGGTTCCACGGTGTTCCTGGAATGGGCCTGGCCCGCATCAACATGACCATCCAACGCTTCCTCCACGCCGTCGACCGGTTCAGCATGCTGGTGGGCAAGACCTTCTCGTGGCTCATCGTCGCGCTGATGCTGCTGGTGTGCGGCGAGGTGTTCAAGCGCTATGCGCTGAACGCGCCCACGGCCTGGATCTTCGATGCCAACAACATGCTGTACGGCACGCTGTTCATGATGGGCGGTGCCTACACGCTCTCTCAGGCCGGCCATGTGCGCGGCGATTTCTTCTACGGCAGCATGAAGCCGCGCACGCAGGCCGCGCTCGACCTCGTGCTGTTCGCGGTTTTCTTCCTGCCCGGCGTGGTGGCGCTCACCTGGTCGGGCTGGACCTACTTCGGTGAATCGCTCGCGATGCGCGAACAGACCTTCAACGCCGACCCGATTCCGGTGTACCCCTTCAAGTTCGTGATTCCCGTGGCCGGCGCGGTGCTGCTGGTGCAGGGCCTCGCCGAGATGGTGCGCTGCGTGCTGTGCCTGAAGACCGGCGTGTGGACGCCGCGCCTGAAGGACGCGGAAGAAATGGACGTGGTCGGCGACCAGCTCGCCAGCAGCAGCTACGTGAACGAGGCCGACAAGCGCGAGGTGATCGAAAAAGCCCACGCCATCGAACAGGCCGCGCAGCAGCGCAAGAGCGACACGACGGGAGGCGCCGCATGAGCGAACCGGCACTCGGCCTGCTGATGCTGGGCCTGATCGTCTTCGTGATCATGCTCGGCTTCCCCACGGCGTTCACGCTGATGGGGCTGGGCATGTTCTTCGGCTTCATCGCCTTCTACGACCCCGCCTCGCCCTGGCTCGACAACAAGGTCTTCGACCTGATGGTGCAGCGCGCCTTCGGGGCCATGACCAACGAGACACTGCTGTCCATTCCGCTCTTCGTGCTCATGGGCTACGTGATGGAACGTGGCGCGCTCGTCGACAAGATGTTCCACAGCGTGCAGCTCGCGTTCCGCCGCGTGCCGGGCTCGCTGGCGGTGACCACGCTCATCGTGTGCACCTTCTGGGGCATCGCGAGCGGCCTGGTGGGCGCCGTGGTGGTGCTGATGGGCGTGATCGCGATGCGCCCCATGCTCAACGCGGGCTACGACACGCGGCTGGCAGCCGGCGTGATCACGGCCGGCGGCACGCTGGGCATTCTCATTCCGCCCTCGGTGATGATCATCGTGTACGCGGCCGTGGCCGGGCAGTCGGTGGTCAAGCTGTATGCGGCGGCGATGTTCCCGGGCTTCTTCCTCGCCCTGCTGTACCTGATCTACGTGATCGGATGGGCCGTGCTGCAACCGAAGGTGGCGCCCAAGATGCCGATCGACCAGCAGCGTGCCCCCATCACGCCCTGGGTGGCCCACCTCGCGGCCAGCTACTCGCCGCGCATGCTGCCCGCGCTCGCCGCGGCCGTGGTGGCGCCGGGGCGTGCCCTGCGCGGCGCGGTCGAGGGCGTGCGCCTGAGCTGGTGGATGCTGCTGCGAGGCCTGCTGAGCGCGCTGGTGCCGCTGGCGCTGGCCGCGGTCACGCTGGGCTCGGTGTGGTGGTACGTGACCATCTACTCGCAGAAGGACAACAACGCGGCCGCTCCGGTGGCCACGCAGCAGGCGACGCAGAAAACCGGCGAGCCCGCAGCCGCCGCGCCGGCTGCAGCCGAGCCGTCCGGCACCGGTCTGGCCGAGCCGCCGAGCACCGACGAACCCGCGAACACCACCGAAGGCAGCGGCCTGCAGGAGCCCCCCGGCGGCGTCGAGGAACCTCCGGGCAGCGAGCCCGCCGCCGCCCCTGCCGGTGAAGGTGGCCTGCAGCAGCTGGGCGACGCGGTCGAGGCGCCCAAGACCGCCGCGGTGCCCGATGCCTTCTACACCGGCTTCTGGGTGGCCTGCCTCTTCACGCTCGCGCTGCTGGGCTGGTACTACTGGCGCATGGACGCAGAGCAGTTCGAAATTTTGCGCATGCTGGTGTCGTCTGTGATGCCGCTGGCCACGCTCACGCTGGTGGTGCTGGGCGTGATTTTGTTCGGCATCACCACCGCCACCGAGTCGGCGGCGGTCGGCGCGGCCGGCGCCTTCCTGATGGCGTGGCAGGCCGGCACGCTGAACTTCAAGAAGATCAAGGAGGCGGTGTTCCTCACGCTCAAGACCACCTCGATGGTCTGCTGGCTTTTCGTGGGCTCGGCGCTGTTCTCGGCGGTGTTCGCGCTGCTGGGCGGCCAGCGCATCGTCGAGGAGTGGGTGCTGAGCATGAACCTGTCGCCGCTGCAGTTCCTGCTGCTGTCGCAGGCGATCATCTTCGTGCTGGGCTGGCCGCTGGAGTGGACCGAGATCATCGTGATCTTCGTGCCCATCTTCCTGCCGCTGCTGGCGCACTTCCAGATCGATCCGCTGCTGTTCGGCGTGCTGGTGTTCGTGAACCTGCAGGCGGCATTCCTGTCACCGCCGGTGGCGATGTCGGCCTTCTATCTGAAGGGGGTGTCGCCGCCGCACGTGACGATCAACCAGATCTTCGCGGGGATGATGCCGTACATGCTGATCGTCATCCTGTGCATGGTGTTCATGTACATCTGGCCGGGACTGACGCTGTGGCTGCCGCAGTACCTGTACGGCTGAACGCGCGCGCCTTCTCAGGCTGAGGCCGGGCGCCGTGCGAAGCGGCGGCGCTCGAGCAGCTCGAACAGGCCCATGCCCAGCAGCATGGCGCCCACGAAGACCAGCGCCTTGACCTCGCCCGTGCCGAGCGAGACCAGCGCAGGCCCGGGGCAGAAGCCCGCGATGCCCCAGCCGACGCCGAACAGCAGGCTGCCGCCGACCAGGCGGCGGTCGATGTGGCGCAGGCTGGGCAGCGTGAGCGGCCCGCCGAGCAGCGACTCCTTGCGACGGCCCGCGAGCAGGAAGCCGACGGTGCTCACCGCCACCGCGCCGGCCATCACGAAGGCGAGCGACGGGTCCCAGGCCCCGCCCACGTCAAGAAAGCCCAGGATCTTGGCCGGGTTGGCCATGCCGGAGACGATGAGGCCGAACCCGAAGACAAGGCCGGCGAGCAAGGAAGCAATGGCGGTCCACATGGCAGGTCTCCCGGTTCACGACAGGTTCAGCAGGTGGCGCATCACGAACACCGTGGCGACCCCTGCGGCGATGAAAGCCACCGTGGCGGCCAGCGAACGCGGCGACCGCCGCGCCAGCCCGCACACGCCGTGGCCGCTGGTGCAGCCCGCGCCGTAGCGCGTGCCCACGCCCACCAGCAGGCCGGCCAGCGCGAGCGTGCCGTAGCCCGCGTCGATCTGCGCCGCGGGCAGCACGGCGAAGAGCCCGTAGACGAGCGGTGCGCCGACGAGTCCGAGCACGAAGGCCGCGCGCCAGGCCATGTCGCCCTTCATGGGGCGCAGCAAGCCGCCCAGCACGCCGCTGACGCCGGCGATGCGCCCGTTGAGCAGCACGAACATCGCCGCGGAAAGTCCGATGAGCACGCCGCCGGCCAGTGCGGCCCAGGGCGTGAAATGAGGCCAGTCGATGGTGGGCATCTTCAGTTCTCCTTCGGGCAGTAGAGGCGGTACAGCACCGCCAGGATCTCGAGCAGGGCCGGGTCGGCCACGCGGTAGTAGATGTTCTTGCCCTCGCGGCGGGTGTCCACCACGCCTTCGGTGCGCAGCACCGACAGCTGCTGCGACAGGGTGGGCTGGCGGATGCCCAGCGTGCTCTCGAGGTCGCTCACGCACATCTCGCCCTGCGAGAGCTGGCACAGCAGCAGCAGCCGGGCCTCGTGGGCCAGCAGCTTGAGCACGGCGACGGCCTGGCCGGCGGCGCTGCGCAGCAGTTGGGGGTCGATGGCGTGGGTCGGGGTCTTCATGGGGAATGACAGTTCGCGAAATAATATTATATGAATTCATATAATATTTGTCGCTTGATTGATTGAATGAGTGCCTGGCCTCCAGGCACCGCAGAAGGAGCGCCGATGACCCCGACCCCCATGCCCCCACGCGCCACCACCCAGGCCTTCTTCGATCCCGCGACGGGCACGGTGTCCTACGTGGTCTGGGACCATGCGACGAAGCGCGCCGCCGTCATCGACCCCGTGCTCGACTACGACTTCCGCTCCGGCCACACCGACACCGCCTCAGCCGACCGCCTGCTGGCGTACATGCGCGCGCAGGCCCTGCAGGTCGACTGGATCCTGGAGACCCACGCGCACGCCGACCACCTCTCGGGCGCGCGCCATGTGCAGTCGCAGGCCGGCGGGCGCATCGCCATCGGCGAGCACATCCGCACGGTGCAGGCCACCTTCCGCCACCTCTACAACCTGGAGCGCGACTTCCTGCCCGACGGCAGCCAGTTCGACCACCTCTTCAAGGACGGCGAGCGCTTTCACATCGGCGAGATCGAGGCGCAGGCGCTGCGCGTGCCCGGCCACACGCCGGCCGACATGGCCTACCTCGTCGACGACGCGGTCTTCGTCGGCGACACGCTCTTCATGCCCGACCTGGGCAGCGCCCGCGCCGACTTTCCGGGCGGCGACGCACGCGAGCTCTACCGCTCGATGCACCGGCTGCTCGCATTGCCGCCCGAGACCACGCTGTACGTCTGCCACGACTACCCGCCCGCCACGCGCGAGCCGCGCTGGCAGAGCACGGTGGCGCAGCAGCGCGCCCACAACATCCACGTGCGCGACGGTATCGGCGAAGACGAGTTCGTGCGCATGCGCACCGCGCGCGACGCCACGCTCGAAGTGCCGACGCTGATCCTGCCGTCGATGCAGGTCAACGTGCGCGGCGGCCGCCTGCCGCCGCCCGACGACAACGGCGTGGCCTACCTGCGCATTCCGCTGAACACGCTGCCGGGCCACCGCCCGCGCACCGCGCCGGTGTGACTGCGTCTCGGCCAGGGCCCGAGTGCAACCATGTCGTCACCGGCGGCGATGTCAGCCTTCTACCTGAAGGGGATGTCACCGCCGCGCGTGGCGATCAACCAGATCTTCGCGGGGAAGATGCCGCACATGCTGATGTGTCATCCTGTGCATGGTGTTCATGTACATCTGGCCGGGGTTGATGTGGCTGCCGCAGTACCTGTACGGTTGATATCGAGCACGTGGAGACGTCGTACTACTCAACCCATCACATGCCGTTCTTTCGAGCCCATGATGGCTCAAACCCAGGTGCAGAAATACAGAGTAGAGCGGTAGTGCTGTGCGGCACACTTACCGCCTACAACCAATGCAACTGAGGGAGCCTACGCATGGAAAATAAATGGTGGGAGTACTACGCCGTTCGATACTTCGTTGGCACGGTCATCGGGGCGGGAATAGTCGCTTTTTTGAACAGCCAACCTGGATCGATCTACGAAGGGAGATTGTCTTTGGGAGGAGCCTCGAACGAGGCGACGTTCCTCGGCGTTGGTTTGGTCGCCGCCCTTGGGTTTGCATACTGCTACATCGCAAGTTCCCCGGTACTGACACTGCACGCAACACGAGCACACTTACGCCTCTTTGTAGTTAAGACACATCGGCTGATCCACGGTATCTGCCTTTCCGCTGCCATTGCGATAGCCACATTCATCGCCTGGAAGTTTCTTCCACCTCTAGCTGCTGTTGCGGCCGGGATAGTCATTGGGCTTCAATTCGGTTTGGTTCTCGCAGCACTATTTACCCGGTTCTCCCTCATTGAGAGTTTTTACAGGGAGCTTGCGATATCCCGCTCCAGGGCTATGCGAGAAAAAGACCAGCCAAGTGCCGGTCTTGAGTACGTCACGTCTTATCGCCACCTGCGTGAGCACGGAAATGCTTTCATGATCGTGGTCTTGGAATTCGTACTCGCATACGCGCTCTTCCATCTTCCGTCTGCAACGTGCTCATTCTTCTTCCTCGCCATTTGGCTATTGCCCGCAACTTTTACCTGGTTCCTGGGTACGGTTTTAGAGTACCGACTTGCCTCCGTGCCACTGTCTCCCCCGCCTTCTCCTTGAGAGTCAGCGCCGCCGCTCCACATACGGCCGCGCCTGCAGCAGCACGATCTTGTCGCCCACGGTCGCCCACTCGATGTCCTGGTCGACCGCATTGAAGGTGCGCTTCACCGCCGCGCCCACGTTCGCGAGCCGCACCACCAGTTCGTCGGTCAGCACGTGGCGGCCGACTTCCACGGGCACTTCCTTCACGCCGCCGTCCTTGTCCAGCTGCAGTGCCGTCTCTTCGGCCGAGCGGCTGAGCACCTGGATGGCCTTGGACCAGCTCGAGTACATCACCTGCTCCGCCACGCGCTTGCCTTCGACCACGCGGATGCCGATGCCGCGCTTGGCCGAGATGTAGGTGACGTGCGGGTGCCCCGCGTCGAAGGGGTCGCGCGTGATCATCACGCCGGCGTTGGTCGAGTCGATGGCGGTCTGCACGAACACGCCCATCAGCACCGACTCGGCACCGAAGCCCGCGGCGCTGCGCGCCTCCCAGGCCTCGGGGTTGAACACCGAAGCCCAGACCTTCTTCACCGCAAGCTCGAGCGCGTCGCCCGTCTTCACGTTGGGCACCGTCGTGTAGAGCCCCGCGCCGCTGAAGCCCGGCAGGTCTTCCGAGTTGGACGAGCTGCGCACGAACACGCCGCTCCCGCCCAGCTGCGCCTGCCACGCCGCGCGCCAGGCCGCCGCGGTGGCGGGCTCGACGGGCCATTGCACGATCTCGTCGCGCAACTGCGCCAGCGCCTTCTGCCGCACCTGCGGGTCGCCCGCGAAGCCGGGCTGCTGCTGCATGCGCGCGATGCGCTCGGCCAGCCCGTTCGATCGCATGAAGCGGTCGTAGTGCGCGAACGGAATGCAGAAGCCGTCAGGCACCGTGGTCGAGGGAATGCGCGCGGCCAGCACCGCGCCGAGGTTGGCCGCCTTCGAGCCGCATTGCACGCTGTGGCGCGCGCGCAGCGAGGCCAAGGGCAGCAGGCGCGTCTCGCGCAGGTCCGGCTTCACGGCCTTGCTACCGGGCAGCGCGCCGGTGGCGGCGGCACGCACGGCGCGCGGCGGCAGCGCGGCGATTTCTTCCGGCGTGAGGCGGCGCAGCTGGTAGCCCGAGGCCGCCACCTTCAGCGCCACCCACTGGCCCGCATGCGCCTTCAACACCGTGGCTGCATCGCGCACGTAGGCGTTCGGAATGCCCCAGCCCTTGGCCAGCAGGTTGACGTGCGACAGCGCCGTGGACGGCCGCTCGGTCAGCACGCCGGCCACCGGCGGCAGGTTGATCGGCACTTCGCGCAGCACGGCGATGTCGTCGGGCAGCAGCGCATTCAGGCCCGAGGCGTCGTTCACGATGCGCACGCGGCCGGTGGCGGTGCCCAGGTTCATCGGCAGGAAGGGCTGCTCGCGGATCAGCGCTTCCTGGCTCACGAAGTCGATGCCGGCCTCCTTCGCGATGCGCTCGTGCAGCGTGGAGTTGGTCTTGAACTTCACCGGCGCGAAGAAGCTGGCCTTCACCTGCGCTTCGGCCTCGCGCAGCAGCGGCACGGTGAGCCGGTCGCCTTCCCAGAACTCGTAGGTGAAGGTGCCGATGTTCTGCTGCCAGCTCAGCGTGCCGAACAGGAAGCGGCGGTCGGGCACGAGGTAGTTGCGGTCGATCTCGCGCTTGACCGTGTTCGGCGTGAGCCGCGTGTCGCGCAAGAAGCGCACATGCAGCTGGAAGCGCGGCGTGTCGATGTAGTGCATGCGCGCCGGTTTGGCCTGCCGGTCGATCGCGAACAGCACATGGGCCAGCTGCATCGGCGTGCCCGCGTCGTAGACGCGCGCCAGCGTGTCGAAATCGCCCTGGCTGCGCAGCGCCGGCAGCGAGGCGGGCACGGCGGGGCGCGGCACGAGTTGCGCGGCCGGGCCTTCGGGCTGCGACTGGTTCTGCTGCTGGTAGTACGACGGCTTGCGCGCGAGCTGCGCGGTGGCCGGCGCGACGGCCACCGCGCACAACGCAAGGACCGGCAGCCACGCCAGCGCCGTGCCGTCTTTCTTCTGCCTGTTGGAATCGTTCTTCATGGGGCTCCCCCTTCATTGCCGACAACCGCGAATTCTCGCTGGCGGCCCGCCCCTTTTTCGCGCGTCAGCCGCGCTACGTCGCCTGCGTCGACTGGCCGCATTGCGCGCAGAACTTCGCGCCGGGCGCCATCGCCGTGCCGCACTGCCGGCAGGCCGCGGGCAGCATCGACGTGCCGCATTGCTGGCAGAAGCGTGCGCCGGCTGCGTTCACCGCGCGGCAGGCCGGGCAGGCGCTGCCGCCGGGTGGCGGTGGCGGTGCGTCGCGGCCGTACCCATAACCGCCTTGCGAACCGTGGTGCCCGCCGCCGTGGCGCGCGCCGCCATGTCCACCGAAGAGTCGTTCCAGCATGCCCATGTGTTTCTCCCTTGCGTCGTGCAACAAACAGGCCGGTGGCAACGTCGCCGGTGGCGATGAATTCCCGCGGGCCTGCAGACAGTGGATTCCCTGAAGCAGCTTCAGGGTCAAGCGCCCCTCGGCAAAGACCCTCGCAGGCCGCGGTGCTTCACGGCCATGGCCCCGGCCGCAGCGCCGCCGCCGCCCCGCCGCTACAGTCGGCCGCAAGGAGCGTCTTTCTCATGCAACCATTCGATTTCGACCTCTTCGTCATTGGCGGCGGCAGCGGCGGCGTGCGCGCCGCGCGCATGGCGGCGCAGACCGGCGCGCGCGTCGCGCTGGCCGAGGCCGCCGAGCTCGGCGGCACCTGCGTCAACGTGGGCTGCATCCCGAAGAAGCTCTACAGCTATGCGGCCGGCTATGCCGAGTCGTTCGAGGAGGCCGAAGGCTACGGCTGGAAGCTCCCGTCAGCGCCGCAGTTCGACTGGGCCCACCTCAAGGCCCAGCGCGCCAAGGAGATCAGCCGGCTCAACGGCATCTACGGCTCGCTGCTGAAGAACTCGGGCGTCACGCTCGTCACCGGCTGGGCGCAGCTGGTCGATGCGCACACGGTGGAAATCGAAGGCAAACGCCACACCGCGCGCCACCTGCTGGTGGCCACCGGCGGCACGCCCTTCGTGCCCGAGATTCCAGGCCGCGAACACATCGTGACCTCCGACGCGATGTTCGACCTCGACCCGTTCCCCAAGCGCCTGCTGGTGGTGGGCGGCGGCTACATCGCCTGCGAGTTCGCGTCGATCTTCAACGGCCTGGGGTCCAAGGTGACGCAGCTGCACCGCCGCGCCCACCTGCTCACCGGCTTCGACGACGACGTGCGCCAGTTTCTTGCCAACGAGATGGGCAAGGCCGGCGTCGACGTGCGCCTGAACTGCGAGGCCTCGTCGATCGCGCGCGGCCCCGACGGCCTCGTGGTCACGCTCGCGCGCGGCCAGCAGATCGAGGCCGACACCGTGCTCTTCGCCACCGGCCGCGTGCCCAACACGCAGGGCCTCGGCCTCGAGGCAGCGGGGGTGAAGCTCGACGACAAGGGCGCCATCGCGGTCGATGCGCACTACCGCACCTCGGTGCCGTCGATCTACGCGGTGGGCGACGTGTCGACCCGCGTGCAGCTCACGCCCGTGGCGCTGGCCGAGGCGATGGTCGTGGTCGATGCGCTGTTCGGCAAGGGCAAGCGCGGCATGGACTACGAGTTCATTCCCACCGCCGTGTTCACCCACCCCAACATCGGCACCTGCGGCTACAGCGAGATCGACGCGCGCGCGAAGTTCGGCGAGGTCACCGTGTTCTCCAGCGAATTCAAGTCGCTGCGCCACACCCTCTCGGGCCGCAGCGAGCGCACCTTCATGAAGCTCGTGGTCGACAAGAAGAGCGATCGCGTAGTGGGCCTGCACATGGTGGGCGCGGACGCGGGCGAGGTGGTGCAGGGCTTCGCGGTGGCGATGCGCGCGGGCGCGACAAAGGCGCTGTTCGACAGCACCATCGGCATCCATCCCACCGCCGCCGAAGAGTTCGTGACGATGCGCGAACCCATGCCCGGCTAGGCGCCGGCCTGGGGCTGCTTGCCTTCCAGCAGCTTCACCATCACGAACAACACCCGGTTCGCCGGCGTCGGCACGCCCAGCGCCTCGCCGCGCCGCACGACCAGCCCGTTGAGGTGGTCGATCTCGCTGCGCTTGCCGCGTGCGAGATCTTGCGCGGTCGACGAATACTGCGAGGGCATCGACTGCGCGATGCCGCGCACCGCCGCGTCGACATCGCCCGGAATCACCACGCCCTCGGCCTTCGCCACCGCGAGGCATTCGGCGACCACGTCGCGGATCACGTCGGTCACGCCCGTGCCCTGCACGAGCTCGCCATACGGCAGCTGCGACACGGCCGACAGCGCGTTGTAGGCGCAGTTGAGCACCAGCTTGGCCCACAGCGCGCCGCGCACGTTGTCGGAAATCTGCGTGGGCACGCCGGCGGCGATCAGCGCCTGCGCGACCTCGTCGCTGCGGCGCGACGGCGCGATCACCAGCTCGCCGCGGCCGTGGTGCTTCACATGGCCCGGCCCCGCCATCTCGGTCGCCACATAGACCACGGCGGCGGCCACGTCGTGCGACGGCAGCGCCGCGCGCACGCGCGCGTCGTTGTCGACGCCGTTCTGCAGCGTGAGCACCAGCGCGCCGGGCGCCAGGTGCGGCCCGATCTGCGCGGCGGCCGATTCGGTGTCGGTGGACTTCACGCAGAACAGCACGAGGTCGGCGCCCTGCACCGCGCTCGCTTCGGTGCTGGCCTCGAGGCGCACCTGTTCATCGAAGGCCTTGGTCTCCAGCCGCAACCCGTTCGCGCGCACCGCCTCCACATGCGAAGGCCGGCCGATCAGCACGACTTCGTGGCCCGCGCGCGCCAGCATGGCGCCGTAGTAACAGCCGACCGCGCCGGCACCCATGACTGCGACTTTCATCGATTCGATTCCTTGGTTGTTCCGTGGCCAGAGCGTAGCGAAGACGGCCGCTTCATGCCTCGGTCTCCACACCGCGCGACTTCTGCCCTTCGTCCATGATCCATTCGCGAAACGCCGCGAAGGCCGGCAGGTCGAGGCGGTCGGGCCGATAGCACAGGTAGTGGCCCTGGTCCACGCGCACCGGCGTGCCGCAGGGGCTCAGCAGCGCGCCTTCGGCCAGTTCTTCCTGCACCAGCAGCTTGGGCACGAGGCCGATGCCCAGCCCGTTGAGCGCCGCCTGGATCAGCGCCGAGTACTGCGCGAAGCGCGGGCCGGCCACGGTCTGCACCTCGGGCACGCCGTGCTGCGCGGCCCACTGGCGCCAGGCGGTGGGCGCGCCCTCGTGGTGCAGCAAGGTGTGGCCGACGATGTCGATGGGCTGCACGATGCGGTGGCGTCCCTCGACCAGCGCGCGCGCCACGATCAGCACGAACTCGCGCCCCGCGATGTATTCGGACACCACGCTAGGCCAGCCGTCGGGGCCGTAGCGGATGGCGGCGTCCACGCCGGCCGGAATGCCGTCGCTGGGCTCCAGGTGGCGGCTGAAGCTCAGCATCACGTGGCGGCTCTTCTGGCTGAAGGCCGGCAGGCGCGGGATGAGCCACTTGGTGAGAAAGGTGGGCACGCTGGCCAGCGTGAGCAGGCCAGCGCCGGCATCGCCCGAGCGGGCCTCGAAGGTCGCGGTCTCGATGGCGCGCAGGCCGCCCGAAATCTTCTGCCAGTACACGCGCCCCTGCGGCGTGAGCTGCACGCCGCGGCCGTTCTTCTGCAGCAGCTCGCGGCCGAGGAAAGCCTCGAGCCCCGCGATCTGCTTGCTGACGGCGCTCACGGTGATGCACAGCGCACCGGCCGCGAGCGTGATGCTCTGCTGGCGCGCCACGGCATCGAAGGCCAGCAGTTCCTGGATGGTGGGGCAGTCGCGTTTCATGCCTGGCTCCGGTTGATGAAAGTCGTGTGAAAAACACTTGCCGATTGCTCAAGTGTCGTCATCCAACTTTCACCCATAAGTGTGCATCTGCTTCCTAGAATTCGCTGGAACGCGGCAATCCGCCGTGGGCAAAAAGTAGAGCATCCGGAAAGTATGCCGGGTGCGCAAGACCTTCGGAGACACCCCCTTGATTCGCGGCATCTCGCTCGTCTACGGCCTGTACCTGCTGCTGCCCATCGCCCTGCTGGCGATCGGCAGCTTCGGCGGCAACTGGACCAACACGCTGCTGCCCACGGGCGTCACCGGGCAGTGGTATGTCGACCTGTGGCTGGACACCTCGTTCCGCAAGGCCTTCGTGAGCAGCCTCGTGGTGGCAATGGCGGCCTGCGCGATCAACACGGTGCTGGCGCTGCCGCTGGCCTATGCGCTTTATCACGGCGCGCGGCGCGGCAGCAGCATCGCGGCGCGCATCGTGAGCGCCACGCCGGTCGCGGTGCCGACCATCACGCTGGCCTTCGGCTACATGATCGTGTTCAACACCGACCTCGCACCCTGGCTGGGCTCGATGCCGCTGCTGATCGCCGCGCACGCGATCCTCACGCTGCCCTACCTCACGAACACGCTGCTCACCGACCTGCGCCACCTGGACCTCGGGCGGCTCGAGCAGGCGGCCGCGACGCTCGGCGCCTCGGGCTGGCAGCAGTTCACCGGCATCGTGCTGCCCAGCCTGCGCCAGAGCCTGATCAGCGGGCTGGTGATGGTGGCGGCGATTTCGGTGGGCGAGTTCGGGCTGTCGAACCTGCTCACGAGCTTCCAGAACCGCACCTACCCGGTGGTGCTGCTGCAGGCCTTCTACGGCGCGACGGGCTTTGCCTGCGCGGCGACCGTCATCCTTCTCGTGCTGGCGAGCGCGTCGGCCCTTCTTTCTTCCTCCCTCGTGAAGCAGCGCGCGTAATTCCCATGAGCCTCCTCCTCGATTCCGTCAGCTACAACTACCCCGGCAGCGCGCACGGCCTGCACGACGTGTCGCTCGACGTGCGCTCGGGCGAGCTCGTCGCGGTGATCGGGCCCAGCGGCTCGGGCAAGTCGACGCTACTCAAGCTGGTGGCGGGGCTGGAGACGGGCCACACGGGCCGCATCGTGCTCGGCGGCGACGACATGTCGCGCACGCCGGTGCACCAGCGCCACATCGGCATGGTGTTCCAGAGCTATGCGCTGTTTCCGCACCTGAGCGTGCTGGACAACGTGGCCTACGGGCTCAAGCTGCGCAAGGTGGACACAGCCCCGCGCCGCCAGCGCGCGCAGGAGCTGCTCGACATCGTGGGGCTGGGCGACCACGCGCAGCGCGCCGTGGCGCAGCTCTCGGGCGGCCAGCAGCAGCGCGTGGCCCTGGCCCGTGCGCTCGCCATCGATCCGCGCGCGCTGCTGCTCGACGAGCCGCTGTCGGCCCTCGACGCCAGCGTGCGCGGCCACCTGCGCGACCAGATCCGGTCGATACAACAGCGCTTCAACGCGACCACGCTGCTGGTCACGCACGACCAGGAAGAAGCGCTGGTGATGGCCGACCGCGTGGCGATGCTGAAAGACGGACGCCTGCTGCAGATCGCCACGCCGCGTGAGATCTACGAGCACCCCGCGAGCCGCGCGGTGGCCGAGTTCGTCGGGCTCTCGACCATCCTGCCCGCCAAGGTGGCCTCGCCGGGCCGGCTCGACATGGGCTTTGCCGAACTCTTCGCCGAGACCGGCAGCCGCCCCTTCGGCACGCCCGTGCACGTGCTGGTGCGGCCCGAACACATCCAGCCCGATCCGGCGCCCGACAGCGTGAACCGCCTGGCCGGCCGCACCGGCGCGCAGCGCTACCTGGGCGCGCTCACGCGCTACGACTTCGATGTGGCGGGCGCGGGCAAGCCCTTCCTCGCCGAGTCGGCCGCGCCGGCGGCCGAAGCGATCGCCATCGCCCCCGAACACCTTCGCCTGCTCGACCACTGACCTTTCCTCTCAAGGAGCCACCATGCAACGCAGACATCTGATCCAGGCCGCCGGCGCACTGCCCGTGCTGTCGCTCGCGCGCACCGCTTTCGCCTTCGACGGCCCCGAGCTCTACGCGGGCGAGAAGGCGCTGTACGCCGAAGCGCAGAAGGAAGGCCTGTGCGTCTCCTTCGACACCGGCCCCGAATGGGCCAACTGGAAGTCGCTGTTCCGCGACTTCAAGAAGCGCTACCCCGAGATCGAACTGACCTACAACGACATCGGCTCGGCCGCCACCGTGGTCGCGCTCGAAAAGACCAAGCGCCGCCCGCAGGCCGACACCGCCTACTACTTCGCCGCCTCGGCCGTCGATGCCGCGAAGAAGGACGTGGTCGCGCCCTTCAAGCCCGTCAACTTCGACAAGCTGCCCGCAGTGTTCCGCGAGGCCGAGGGCCGCTGGTTCACCATCCACACGCTCAACATCGCGTTCCTCGTGAACAAGAAGCTGGTGAAGAACGTGCCCACCGGCTGGGCCGACCTGCTCAAGCCCGAGTTCAAGAGCACGGTGGTCTACCTCGACCCACGCTCCACCGGCATCGGCCAGGTGCTGACCTTCGCCGCGGCCTACGCCAACGGCGGCAGCGTCGACAACGTGCAGCCCGGCACCGACTACCTGGGCAAGCTGCATGCGGCCGGCAACGTGCTGCGCGTGGAAGGCACCACGCCGTACGCCAAGTTCCTCAAGGGCGAGATCCCGGTGTGGATCAGCTACGAGAACGACGGCCTCAAGGCCAAGCACGTCGACGGCATGGGCGACGCGGTCGAGGTCGTGATCCCGAAGGAAGCCAGCGTGGCCGCGCCCTACGCCATCAGCCTCGTGAAGAACGGCCCGAACCCGAACGCCGGCAAGCTGTGGCTGAACTTCATCATGAGCGAGGCCGGCCAGTCGCTGTTCGCGCAGGGCTTCGTGCGGCCTGCCGTGCCGGGCACGCCGCTCTCGGCCGATGTCGCGGCCAAGATGCCGGCCGCGCCGCAGATCAAGCCCCTCGACGTGGTGAAGGCCTCGGAGCGCAAGGCCGAGGTCGACAAGCTCTGGGCGCAGGCCGCGCTGGGCAAGTAAGAGGCCGTGATGCGACGCTTTGGCGCCTGGCCCGCGTGGGCCTTCATGGCGCTGTTCTTCGCGGTGCCGCTGGCGGCGCTGCTGCCCGAGGCCTTCGGCGAGGGCGGCAGTGCCTTCGGGCGGCTGTTCGGCAACCCGCTGTTCCTGGGCGCGCTGCGCAACACGCTGGGCCTGGGCCTGGCGGCGGGTGCGATCTCGGCGCTGGTGGGCACCTGCATCGCCATCGAACTGGCGCGCCAGCCCGAAGGCCGGCGCCAATGGATGATGACGCTGCTGGGCCTGCCGCTGGCGTTCTCGGGGCTGGTGATCGCCTACGGCTTCATCCTCGCGTTCGGGCGCGCGGGCTTCGTGACGCAGCTGCTCGCGGGGCTGGGCGCCGACCCGGCCGTGATCGGCAGCTGGATCTACAGCGTGTCGGGCCTGGGGCTGGCCTATGCCTACTACCTGATCCCGCGCGTGGCGCTGTCGCTGTACCCCGTGTTCGCCAACCTCGACCTGCGCCCGGCGCAGGCGGCGCGCACGCTGGGCGCCTCGAAGGCGCGCGCCTTCCGGGACACGGTGCTGCCCGAGGTGCTGCCCTCGGTGCTGTCGAACGCCTGCATGGTGGCCGCGATTGCCATGGGCACCTACGGCACGGCGCTGGCGCTGGTGGGCACGCAGCTGAACATCCTGCCGCTGATGCTGCTCGCGCAGGTGGGCGACGGCGGGTCCGATTTCGCGGTGGCGGCGGCCCTGTCGCTGGTGCTGATGGTGGTGTGTGTGGTCGTGATGGGAGTGGGCGATGTCTTTACACGAAGGCGCGAGCGCGGTGCTGTCGGCGCCGGTCACTGAGGCGCTGACGCGCCTGGCGCAACGGCAGTGGGGGCCGCAGCGCCACCGCCAGCCGGTGGCGATGCTCGGCCCGGGCGACGGCGGCCCGGCCGAATGCGAGGCCGCCTACGCGGTGGCGCATGCGCTGGCCGGCGCGGGCATGGCGGTGGTCTGCGGCGGGCGCGGCGGCGTGATGGCCGCGGCCTCGCGCGGCGCGGTGGAAGCCGGCGGCATCGCCGTGGGCATCCTGCCCGAGGACGACGACCGCCACGCCAACGAATGGCTCAGCGTGGCCATTCCCACCGGCATGGGCGAGATGCGCAACGGCATCATCGCGCGCAGTGGCGTGTGCCTGGTCGCCATCGGCGGCAACATGGGCACGCTGTCGGAGATGGCAATGGGCCTGAAATGGGGCAAGCCGGTGTTCGTGATGCACGGCGACGTCGCCCTGCCCGGCGCGGTGCAGGCCACGGGCGTGGACGACATGCTGGCCAAGGTGCTGGCCTGCCTGCTGGACTGAGGCCCGCTCACCCTGTTTCCGGCCTCCCCATCGACACGGGCGCATTGCACAATGACGGCATGCCCTACATGCCCACCTTCGTCGCTCCCGCCCGCTTCACCGACGCCGCCGAGGCGCTCGACCAGGTCAAAGCCATCTACCAGGGCGGCCTGGCCCACCTGCGCGAATCGATGCTGCGCTTCGTCGCCGGCGAGGCGCTGCCGGGCCGGGTGCGAGCCTGCTACCCGTTCGTGCGGGTGCACACGCACACCGTGTCGCGCCACACGCCGCCGGCCAACGCCGGCCTGAGCTACGGCTTCGTGGCCGGCCCTGGCCGCTACGAGACCACGCTGACGCGGCCCGACCTGTTCTCGCGCTACTACCTGGACCAGTTCCGCCTGCTGCTGGAAAACCACCAGGTCGAGATCGAGGTGGGCACCAGCACGCAGCCCATTCCGATCCACTTCTCCTTCGCCGAGAACGACCACATCGAAGGCACGATGAGCGCCGAGCGCCGCGCCCTCATGCGCGACGTGTTCGACCTGCCCGACCTGGGCGCCATGGACGACGGCATTGCCAACGGCACCTTCGAGGCGCTGCCCGGCGAGCCGCAGCCGCTGTCGCTGTTCACGGCGGCGCGCGTCGACTACTCGCTGCACCGCCTGCGCCACTACACGGGCACGGCGCCCGAGTGGTTCCAGAACTTCGTGCTGTTCACCAACTACCAGTTCTACATCGACGAGTTCGTGCGCCTGGGCCACGAGGCCATGGCCGACGAGAACAGCGAGTACATCGCCTTCATCGAGCCCGGCAACGTGATCACGCGCCGGCGCGGGCTGGCCGCGGGCCGCAGCGACACCTTCGCCCACCTGCTGGACGGCAGCCAGGGCACCGCGCCGCCGCGCCTGCCGCAGATGCCGGCCTACCACCTGGTGCGCGAGGACTACAGCGGCATCACCATGACCAACATCGGCGTCGGCCCGGCCAACGCCAAGACCATCACCGACCACATCGCCGTGCTGCGCCCGCACGCCTGGATGATGCTGGGCCACTGCGCCGGCCTGCGCAACACGCAGCAGCTGGGCGACTACGTGCTGGCCCACGCCTACGTGCGCGAGGACCACGTGCTCGACGAGGAGCTGCCGCTGTGGGTGCCGATCCCGGCGCTGTCGGAGATCCAGCTGGCGCTCGAGCAGGCGGTGGCCGACGTCACGAAGTGCGAGGGTCCCGACCTGAAGACGATCATGCGCACCGGCACCGTGGCCAGCACCGACAACCGCAACTGGGAGTTGCTGCCCGGCAACCAGCCGCAGCGCCGCTTCAGCCAGAGCCGCGCCGTGGCGCTGGACATGGAAAGCGCGACCATCGCGGCCAACGGCTTCCGCTTCCGGGTGCCCTACGGCACGCTGCTGTGCGTGAGCGACAAGCCGCTGCACGGCGAGATCAAGCTGCCCGGCATGGCCAACCACTTCTACCGCGAGCGCGTGGAACAGCACCTGCGCATCGGCATGCGCGCCATCGAGATCCTGCGCCAGGAAGGCACGACCCGGCTGCACAGCCGCAAGCTGCGAAGCTTCGCGGAAGTGGCTTTCCAGTAGGCTCCGACGCCTTTTCCCCCTCCGCGCCCCTCAGGGTTTCTCCCTGTGCGGGGGAGGGCGTGTTTGCCTTGTTTCGCGGACATCATTGGCTGTCACGTACACAACTGGAAACACGATGCGCCCGTCTTCGCCGCCTGCTGCCGCCGCCCTTCCCCTGTCCCGCCGCCGCTTCGGCACCTGGCTGGCAGCCTCGGCCGCTGCCGCCGGTGCGGGCCAGGCCGCGCTGTGGGCCGGCAACGCCCGCGCCGCCGACGCACCGCTGAGCAGCAAGCTGCGCATCGTCATTCCCGCCAACGAAGGCGGCGGCTGGGACCAGACCGGCCGCGCCCTCGGCGCTGCCCTGCTGGCCTCGGGCGCCGTGGGCACCGTCACCTACGAGAACATCGGCGGCAAGGGCGGCACCATCGGGCTGGCCAAGTACGTCGAGAAGTACGACGCCGACCCCGAGGCGCTGCTGGTCAGCGGCATGGTGATGGTCGGCGCGGTGGCGCTGCAAAAGCCCGCCGTCACGCTGGCGCATGTGTCGCCCGTGGCCCGGCTGACCAGCGACTACGAGGTGGTCGCCGTCAAGGCCGACTCGCCCATCAAGACCCCCAAGGACCTCGTCGCCCAGCTGCGCGCCGATGCCGCCAACACCGTCATCGCGGGCGGCTCGGCCGGCGGCGTGGACCACATGTTCGCCGGCATGCTGGCACGCGTGGCCGGCGCCTCGGCGTCGCTGAACTACCAGCCGCACCCGGGCGGCGCGCAGGTGGTCGAAGCCCTCGAGACGGGCAAGGCGGCGGTCGGCATCTCGGGCTACAGCGAGTTCGCCGAGAACATCGCCAACGGCAAGCTGCGCGCCATCGGCGTGTCGTCCAAGCACCCGTTCCAGGGGATCGCCTCGGTGCGCCAGCAGGGCGTGGACGCCGACCTGGCCAACTGGCGCGGCGTGATGACGGGCAAGAAGGTGCCGCCCTATCGCCGCGGCCAGCTGCTCGAGGCGGTGCAACGCGCCACCACGCACGACCTCTGGCAGAAGACCATCAAGCGCAACAACTGGGACCCGTACTGGATGGCGGGGAAGGACTTCGAGAGCTTTCTCGAACTCGACACTGCCATGGCCGGCCCGCTGATCTATCTGCTCAAGCTGAAGGCCTGAGCGGGGTCTTGGCACGGCGCCTGGGCGCCGTCCGCGGTCATCGGCAAAGCCACGTGCGCGTGCACTGGGTGGCAATCCGGAAGACGCGCTTTGCCGGCGTGCTGCCGCTCGCCGCAACGAAGGCGTACTGGGCTCCTCCCTTGGCGCCCTCGGTGTTGAGCTGTGCCAACCAATCCACATCGCTGCTCATCACCGCATCGACCACGTAGTAGTAATAGGTGGTCGAATCGTTGCTCACCTTGACGTAGTAGGTGCCACGCGAGGCCACGGAGGTGAACGGTACGAAGCCTCTGTCACCCATCGCGTTGAGCGTTTCGAGGCTGTCGCTCATTACGTCCCGCGGGAAAGCCTTGAACTCGTACGCACAGCGATCACTGGCGCCCTGCTGCCGAATCAGTGCCATCTTCGGCGCATCCCATTCGCCCGACTGCCGGCAATAGCCTTGCGCGCCCATCGCATTGAGCCGTGCCAGGACATCGTCGCTCGCGCCGAACCAGTCGGCATCGATCGGCATGCTCTCGTACGTTGCCGCAGTGGCCGGTCTTCCATAGAGGTATTGCACGCCCGCCCCGCCCTGACCGGGGAAGAACATCATCGGCAGGAAGCTCGCGGCGGCCTCACCATTCGGAGGCGCGGCCTTGTCGAAGGTCCACACATAGGACGACTCCAGCGACGACTTGGCGAAGATGCCATTGCCCGTCTGGGAGTTGAGAAAGCCGGCATAGTAGTAGCCCACGAACTCAGGACTGTTCAGCAGGCCGAGCACCGTTGCGGGCACGGTGCCGCCGAAGGGATTGCGCTCTTCTGCAATCTTGGCGAGCTTGTAGGTGTAGGTGACGACGGGGCCAGGCCGGGGCCCTGTCCCGCCCGGCTGCGGTTCAACCGGTCCGGGCCCTGAACCGGTTCCGGGTTCCGGATCGGTCGTTGTGTTTGGTGTGGTTTGTGTGCTCGTTGGCGGTGTCTGCGATGTACCTGTCACGGGTGGAACGAAGCCGGCAAAACCGCCGCCGCCTCCACCCCCACCACCGCCTCCCCCGCACGCGCCCAGAACGATGCAGCTCACGGCTGCCCATGTTTTCACAGTCACGGTCTCTCTCCCTTGGAAACCGAAGATCGTAGCCAGTTCGCAGCCTCCCGTTCACTCGGGTTCGCCCGCAGGACAGAGGCTCAGGCGAACAGTTCCGGCATCTCGCGCTGCGCCTTCGGCGTGAGCGTGAGCGCGCGCCCGTCGAGCTCCTGCCGCACCCAGCCGCGCCGCAGCGACAGCTGCAGCCACGCGGCGCCGAGTGCGCCGCCCAGGTGCGGGCGGCGTTCGCTCCAGTCGAGGCAGGCGCAGGCGAAGCGGCGGCGCGAGCGGCGCACGGCGTCGACCTCGACGCCCAGGCTCTCCAGCGCGATGGCGCCGTCGGGCGTGAGTTCGTACGAGCCGCTCGCCAGGCCGCTGAGCCAGCCCTGCGCATGCAGCCGGTCGTGCAGCACGACGCCCGCGGTGCCGGCCATGTGGTCGTAGCAGGTGCGGGCGCTGCGCAGGCGGCTCGGCGTGTTGGGCTGAAAGGCGGCAGTTGTGGGGCGCGGCGCGCCGGCCACCACCATGAGGCTTTCGAGCGCGGCGGCCACGTCGTCGCTGGCCAGGCGGAAGTAGCGGTGCTTGCCTTGCACGAGCACCTCGACCAGCCGCTCCTCCTTCAGGCGCGCGAGGTGCGCGCTCGCGGTCGAAGCGGCCACCTCGGCCACCGTGGCCAGCTCGGTGGCAGTGCGGGCGTGGCCGTCCATCAGGCAGTTCAGCATGCGGGCACGCGCCGGCTCGGCGATGGCGCCGGCGAGGCGGGCGAGCTGGAAGTCGGAAGCGGTGGTGTCGTCCATGCGGGCATCCTAAGGCGGCGGCGCATCCCATACTTCGTTCGCGGCCGAAGTGTGTCGGCGGCCGCGAACGCACACTGCGCGCCATGACTACCGCCACGCTCACTCATCCCGCCGACCCGGTCGCCGCTGCCACGCATGCCGACCCGTACCCGTACTACGCCGCGCTGCGCGACGGCCCGCCGCTCGCGTGGCACGAGGGCTTGCGCGTGTGGGTCGCGAGCCGTGCCGATGTCGTCATGCAGGTGCTGCAGGCGCACGGCCCGCTGCGCGTGCGCCCCGCCGCCGAGCCCGTGCCGCGCGCGATCGTGGGCAGCCCGGCGGGCGAGGTGTTCGGCCACCTCGTGCGCATGAACGACGGCCCCGCGCACCAGGCGCACCGCCCGGCCTTGCAGCGCGCGCTGGCCGGGCTCGACCTGCAGGCGGCGCACGCCGCCGCGCTCGACGTGGCGCGGCAGCAGCCCGCGCAGGCGCCGCTGTCCGAGGCGTTGTTTTCGCTGCCCGTGCGCGCGATGGCGCACCTGCTTGGTTTCGACGGTGCGACCTTGCCGCAGGTGGACCGCTGGATGCGCGACTTCGTCGCCTGCCTCTCGCCGCTGTCGAACGCCGACCAGCTGCAGGCGGCGAGCGTGGCGGCCGGTGCGCTGATGAACCGCTTCGAAGCCCTGAGCGCGAACGCCTCGCCGCGCGACGGCACGCTGCTGTCGGCGGTGCTGACCGAAAGCGCGGCGAGCGCGCCGCTCTCGCGCGCGCTGCTGGCGAACCTCGTGGGCCTGCTCTCGCAGACCTGCGACGCCACGGCCGGCCTGCTGGGCAACAGCCTCGTTGCGCTGTTGCGCGAGCCCGCGCTGCGCCCGCTGGCACGCACGCGCGACGGGCTGCTCGCCATCGTGGAAGAGACGTCGCGCCACGATCCGTCGGTACAGAACACGCGCCGCTTCGCGATCGAGCCCGTCGAGATCGCCGGCACCTCGCTGGCGGCGGGCGATGCGGTGCTGGTGCTGCTGGCCTCGGCGCATCGCGACCCGGCGTTCAATCCCGAGCCCGACCGCTTCATGCCCGTGCGCGCGCAGCGCCGCGTGCTTGGCTTCGGCCATGGCATGCATGCGTGTCCGGGACAGGCGCTGGCCTGCACGCTGGCTGCTGCTGGCCTCGAAGCGCTGCTGCGCCAACACAGCGCCTCCGATCTCGACACGCTCGGCTGGCACTACCGCCCATCGGTCAACGGGCGCATTCCCGTCTTCGACTGAGTCAGTGCGCGGCCCAGCGCCCCGTGCCCGCCAGGTGCGGCGACAACGCGGCCTCGCCCCAGCGCAGCGGCAGCGCGGCCGGACGGCGCAGCGCGCGCGTGACGTGAAAGCGCATCAGCCGCTCCGCGCCCTCGAACGCCGCCACCTCGGGCCCCTCCGTGACGATCTCCGCCGTGGCGCTCAGGTGCAGCAGCTCGCCGGTGTCGAAATCGACGAACAGCAGGCCCGCGTGCGGATGCGCCTGCAGGTTGCCGAGCGTGTTGAAGAAGCGGTTGCCGTTGAAGTCGGGCACCGTGAGCACGCCGCCCGCATCGACGCGCACGAAGCCCGGCCGCCCGCCGCGGTGCGACACGTCGACGCCGTGCGAGCGCGCATCGGCCGCGTCGCCCACCGCCACCGCGTCGGGGTACGCCGTGGCGATGAACAGCGTGTCGGCCGCGCCGATGAGCCGTTCGGCCGCGAGGTCGAGCGTGTCGAGCCACTGCACGGCGGGCTCGTTGGCCGGCGGTTCGGCGAACACCGGCTCGCGCGCCTGGATGTAGCGCGGGCAGTTGCCGAAGCTCTGCTGCACCTCGACCATGAAGCCCGCCGCGTCGAGCGCCTCGACCGTGCCGTTCATGCGGTTGCGCCGCCGCGTGTGCGGCTGGATGCCCAGAAGCCCCAGCGTCGCACCGGGCGCGAGCTGGCCCATAAGCGGATCGCCGGCGCCCGGCAGTGCATCGATGCGCAGGTGCGTCGCGTCGGGCGAGTGCGCGAAGCCGGCGGGCGCGGCGAGCATGCTGGCCCACGGCTGCAGGTCGGCATCGAGGCTGCCGACCACGAGGAACGGCAGCAGTGCGAAGAACTCGCGGTGCTGGTCGGGCATGTAGTCGCGGATCACCCGCGGGCCCACCGCCTCCATCTGCTCGCGCGAGCCCACGAGCGATTGCAGCGCGCGCTCGCCGGCGTGGAAGGGCGCGGCGATCATGACGCCACCGCCAGGCCCACCGGCGAACGCACCATCGGCACGAACCCGGGCAAGGCTTCCACGCGCGCCAGCCAGGCGCGCAGCTGCGGGTAGGCGTCGAGCGACACGCTGCCCTCGGGCGCATGCGCCACGTAGGCGTAGTTCGCGATGTCGGCCAGCGTGGCCGACGGGCCCGCGAGGAAGGGCTGCTCGGACAGGCAGGTCTCCATCACCGCGAGCAGCGCGTGCGAGCGCTTGACGGTCTCGGTGCGGTCGGCGTCCACGCCGAACAGCACCATGATGCGCGCCGCCGCGGGGCCGTAGGCCAGCGGGCCGGCCGCCACCGAGAACCAGCGCTGCACGCGCGCCGCGCCCACCGGGTCGCGCGGCATCCAGCGCGCCGGGTCGGGGGCGTAGCGTTCGTTGAGGTACACGAGGATGGCGTTGGAGTCGGCCAGCGTGACCTCGCCGTCCTCGATCACCGGCACTTGGCCGAAGGGGTTGCGCGCCAGGAACTCCGGGGTGCGGTGCTCGCGCTGGCGCAGGTTGAGTTCGACGATCTCGAAAGGCAGACCCAGCACCGAGAGGAAGAAGCGCACGCGGTGCACGTGGCCCGAGATGGCGCTGCCGAAGAGCTGGATGGGCTGGGCGGGCTGGCGGGCGGTGGTGGTGTTCTCGGTCATGAAAAGTCCTTCGGGTGGGTATGGCCTCGATTCTTCTCTCTTCCACCAAATGAATGAATAGCCTTTGCCGGATTTGACTGCTGCGTTTTCCGGTTTAATCGCGCCATGGATCGTTTCAAGGCCATGCAGACCTTCGTGCAGATTGCCGACCAGGGCAGCCTGACCCGCGCCGCCGAGGCGCTCGGCAGTTCGCTGCCCGCCGTGGTGCGCGCGCTCGCCGCGCTCGAGGCGCACCTGGGCGTGCGCCTGTTCCATCGCACGACGCGGCGCCTCTCGCTCACCGAGGAAGGCCGCCACTACCTGCCGAGCGCGCGCGAGGTGCTGCTCGCGGCCGACGCCGCCGACCAGGCGCTGAAGGCCGAGGCGCGCGAGCCCGCCGGGCAGCTGGTCATCACCGCGCCGGTGTTGTTCGGCCACATGTACGTGGCGCCGGCCATCGTGCGCTTCATGCAGCGCCACGAGAAGGTGCGCTGCAGCGTGCGGCTGCACGACCGCACGGTGAATTTGCTCGAAGAAGGCATCGATGTCGGCATCCGCATCAGCCCGCTCGAAGACTCGTCGCTGGTGGCGCAGACGCTGGGCACCATCCGCCGCGTGGTGGCGGCCAGCCCCGCCTTCCTGGCGCAGCACGGCGTGCCGCGCCATCCGCGCGACCTGGCGGGTGCGCCCTGCGTGCGCGGGCGCATCGATGCACCGCCGCAATGGGCGTTCCGCGACGGCGGCAAGACCGTGCACGTCACGCCTGACAACCGCCTGGAGTTCAACCACCTCGCGCCCGCCATCGAGGCCTGCGCCGCGGGCATGGGCTTCGGCACTTTCTTCTCCTACCAGGTGCTGCCGCACGTGGCGCAGGGCCGGCTGCAGCTGGTGCTCGAAGACTACGAGCCCGCGCCCCGGCCCGTGAGCGTGATCTACCCGAACGCGCGGCTGTTGCCGGCGCGCACGCGGGCCTTCATCGACTGGATGAAAACCGAGTTCAGCGGCTTGCGCATGTAGCCGTGCGCCAATCGGCCGGCTGCGTCAGAATGGCCGCGTGCCATCCCACACCACCCCCTCCTCGCCTTCTTCTTCGTCCTCTTCCCCGTTGTTCCAGGTCCGTGGGCTGCGCAAGCGCTACGGCGAGACCACGGTCGTCGACGACCTCTCGTTCGAGATCGCGCCCGGCGAGTGCCTGGGCGTGATCGGGCCGAACGGCGCGGGCAAGACCACCACCATCCGCATGTGCCTGGGCCTCACCGCGCCCGACGGCGGCAGCATCGAGGCGCTGGGCCTGCAGATGCCGCGCGACGCGCTGGCCATCAAGGCGCAGCTGGGCGTGGTGTCGCAGTTCGACACCCTCGACCCCGACTTCAGCTGCGCCGAGAACCTCGTGGTGTACGGCCGCTACTTCGGTTTCAGCAAGGCGCATGTGCGCGCACGCGTGCCGCAGCTGCTGGAGTTCGCCGCGCTCTCGCACAAGGCCGACGCCAAGCCCGGCGAGCTGTCGGGCGGCATGCGCCGGCGCCTGTCGCTGGCGCGTGCGCTGGTGAACGACCCCAAGCTGTTGCTGCTCGACGAGCCCACCACCGGGCTTGATCCGCAGGCGCGGCACCTGATGTGGGAGCGGTTGCAGGTGCTGTTGCAGCAGGGCAAGTCGATCCTGTTGACCACGCACTTCATGGACGAGGCCGAGCGCCTGTGTTCGCGCCTGCTGGTGCTCGACCATGGCCGCAAGATCGCCGAAGGCCGGCCGCGTGACCTGATTGCCGAGCATCTGGAGCCTGATGTGGTCGAGGTGTATGGCAATGGGGCGCTGTCGCTGGCCGGGTCGGCCGAGTTGCAGGCGCTGGCTGCGCGCGTGGAGGTGAGCGGGGAGACGGTGTTCTTCTATACGCAGGATGCGCGGCGTCTGCTCGACGCGCTGACGCAGCACGGCGGGCTGCGCACCTTTCATCGGCCGGCCAACCTGGAAGATCTTTTCCTCAAGCTCACCGGTCGGCAGATTCGCCAGGATGGGTAGGCCTTTTTCTATGAACACAACCACTACCGCTTCTTCTGCCGTTTCTCCCGAGACGCCTGTGCCGCCTTCACCCTCCGTGTGGCGCGCGCCCGAGCTGTCGATGCGATGGTGGCCGGTGTTTTTGCGCAACCTGCTGGTGTGGCGCAAGCTTGCCTTGCCGAGCCTGATCGGGAACATCGCGGAGCCGCTGATCTGGCTCGTGGCGTTTGGCTACGGGATGGGCGCTTTGGTGGGACAGGTGACGGTGGATGGCACGCAGGTGCCGTACATCCTGTTCCTGGCGAGTGGGTCGATCTGCATGAGCGCGATGAATGCGGCGAGCTTCGAGGCGCTGTATTCGGCGTTTTCTCGGATGCATGTGCAGAAGACTTGGGACGGGATCATGAATGCGCCGGTGGGGCTGGATGACATCGTGCTCGCGGAGATGTTGTGGGCGGCGTTCAAGTCGATCTTTACTGTGACTGCGATCTTGTTTGTGATGCTTGGGCTTGGGATCAGTCACAGCCCTAAGTTGATCGTGGCGTGGATGGTGTTGATCGGGTGTGGGATCACGTTTTCTTCGGTGGCGTTGATCTTCAATGCGTTGGCTAAGGGGTATGACTTTTTTACCTATTACTTCACGCTGTTCATGACGCCGATGATGTTCTTGAGTGGGGTGTTTTTTCCGCTGGAGCAGTTGCCTTCTGTTGTGCGTTCTGTGGCTGCCTGGTTGCCTTTGACCAATGCTGTGGCTTTGGTGCGACCGTTGTTTATGGATCGGTGGCCTGAGGGGTGGTGGGTGCATGCGGGTGTGTTGGCTTTGTATGCGGTCGTTGCTTTTTGGATTGCGTTGGCTTTGACTCGGAAGCGGTTTCGGGGGTGATTCCTGGGGCGTGGGTCTTGTTTTTTCCCGGGGCCGGGTCTCGGCCCGGCGGCCGACCTACTTTTCTTTGCTTCGCCAAAGAAACGTAGGCAAAAGAAAGG
>NZ_JBXAMR010000013.1:0-72530 GCF_058800845.1 Variovorax sp. GW822-FHT04E09 | reverse complement strand
AGGCCTGCGCTTCGCCATCCGTGAAGGCGGCCGTACCGTGGGTTCGGGCGTCGTGGCCAAGATCCTCGACATCTAAGCCGAGCGTAAAGAGTACCGGAGGGGTATAGCTCAATTGGCAGAGCGTCGGTCTCCAAAACCGAAGGTTGTAGGTTCGATTCCTACTGCCCCTGCCACCTAGGTGGCACCCCGACAAGCCCATCGCGATCCGATGGGCTTCGGCGTCTCAAGAGACGCATTGAATTGAAGGCCGCGAGGCCACAGGAAATCAGCCGACATGGCCACTTCTCAAATCGAAACCGTGAGCACGGGTGCCGACAAAGCCAAGCTGGCTGCGGCGGTGGTGCTGGCAGTGGGCGCCATCGTGGCGTTCTACCTGCTGTCGCGCCAAGGCTCGCTGGTGCAATGGGCTGCGCTGCTGGTCGGCCTGGCTGCGGCCGTGGGCGCCTTCGGCAGCTCCGAGAATGGTCGTCAGCTGTGGGCTTTCGGTCGTGACTCGTGGCGCGAGGTCAAGAAGGTCGTGTGGCCGACCCGCAAGGAATCGATGCAGATGACGGCCTATGTGTTCGCCTTCGTGGCGATCATGTCCGTCTTCCTCTGGCTCACCGACAAGACACTCGAATGGGTGTTCTTTGACCTCATTCTGGGCTGGAGAAAATAATGACCGACAACGCAGTTGAAACCACGCAGAGCACGCCGGAAGAGGAGCAGAACCCTCTCCTGACCCCCGCTGCCAACCCTGATCTGCGTTGGTACGTGGTGCATGCCTACTCGGGCATGGAAAAGGCTGTCGAGCGCAACATCACCGAGCGCATCACCCGCGCCGGCATGCAGGACAAGTTCGGCCGCATCCTGGTTCCGACCGAAGAAGTGGTCGAGATCAAGAACGGCCAGAAGCGCACCACCGAGCGCCGTTTCTTCCCGGGCTACGTGCTGGTCGAAATGATCATGGACGACGAGAGCTGGCACCTGGTGAAGCACACCAACAAGGTGACGGGTTTCGTGGGCGGCGCCAAGAACCGTCCGGCCCCGATCTCGCAGAAAGAGGTCGAGGACATCGTCAACCAGATGCAGCAGGGCACCGAGAAGCCGCGCCACAAGGTCGAGTTCACCGTGGGTGAGTTCGTGCGCGTCAAGGAAGGCCCGTTCACCGACTTCAATGGCACGGTGGAAGACGTCAACTACGAGAAGAGCAAGGTCAGCGTGTCGGTCATGATTTTTGGCCGCGCCACCCCTGTGGAGCTCGAATTCGGTCAGGTCGAGAAGACCTGATCCCATGGCCTGCCTTCGGGCGGGCCTGCCAGTTTCCGGCTGCGCGTTGTCCGACTCGGCGCGCGGCCTTGATCGAAGAGTCGTTTAACCCCGGGGAGCCGCGGCGAGAGCCAAGGCGATATCACCCGCAAGGAGCAAAGCATGGCGAAAAAAATCGTCGGCTTCATCAAGCTGCAAGTGCCAGCTGGTAAGGCCAACCCGTCCCCGCCGATCGGTCCCGCACTGGGTCAGCGCGGTCTGAACATCATGGAGTTCTGCAAGGCGTTCAACGCGCAAACCCAAGGCGTCGAGCCGGGTCTGCCGCTGCCGGTGGTCATCACCGCGTTCGCTGACAAGAGCTTCACCTTCATCATCAAGACGCCCCCGGCGATCACCTTGATCAAGAAGGCCATCAAGCTGGACAAGGGCTCGGCCCGTCCGCACACCGACAAGGTCGGCAAGATCACGCGCGCTCAGCTCGAAGAAATCGCCAAGGCCAAGATGAAGGACCTGACTGCCGCCGACCTCGACGCAGCAGTTCGCACCATCGCCGGCTCGGCCCGCTCGATGGGCGTGAATGTGGAGGGCGTGTAAATGTCCAAGATCACCAAGAAGCAAAAGTCGCTGCAAGGCAAGGTCGACAGCAACAAGCTGTACCCCCTGGCTGACGCCATCGTCATCGTCAAGGATGCCGCCACCGCCAAGTTCGACGAATCGATCGACGTGGCCGTGCAGCTGGGCATCGACGCGAAGAAGTCGGACCAGGTGGTTCGCGGTGCTGTCGTGCTGCCGAACGGCACCGGCAAGACCAAGCGCGTCGCCGTGTTCGCCCAAGGCGCCAAGGCTGAAGAAGCCAAGGCCGCCGGCGCCGACATCGTCGGCATGGACGACCTGGCTGCGATGGTCAAGGCTGGCGACATGCCTTTCGACGTCGTGATCGCTGCCCCTGACGCCATGCGCGTCGTCGGTACGCTCGGTCAGATCCTCGGCCCGCGTGGCCTGATGCCCAACCCCAAGGTTGGCACCGTGACGCCTGACGTCGCCACCGCTGTCAAGAACGCCAAGGCTGGCCAGGTCCAGTTCCGCGTCGACAAGGCCGGCATCATCCACGGCACGATCGGCCGTCGCTCGTTCGACAACGACAAGCTGCAAGGCAACCTCGCTGCGCTGATCGACGCTCTGGTCAAGGCCAAGCCCGCGACCAGCAAGGGTGTGTACCTGCGCAAGGTGGCTGTGTCGTCGACCATGGGTCTGGGTGTCCGCGTGGACACGCAAACCATCTCGGCGAGCTAAAGAGATTTGCCCGATCCCGCAAGGAGAGGGCGGATGTGGTGGGTCGCGGCAGCTTCGGTTGCCGCGAGCCATCCAAGACCGCTGGTGTGCAGGGCGCTGCACTTAATGGCCGGATCGATCCTTCCGGTATCCAGCGCAGATGGCGACCCCACTGCAAGGAATTTGATTTTTGTTCCGAAACAGTTGGTCGCTGCATGAAGCGCGATCCGAGGCCCCGGCCGAAGGTCGCATTAAAAGGAGTAGACCTTGAGTCTGAATCGCAGTGAGAAAGAAGCGGTCATCAGTGATGTGACCAGCCTCGCCGCAAAAGCTCAAACGCTCGTGATGGCGGAATACCGTGGCATCACGGTGGCCGATATGACCAAACTGCGCAGCGAAGCGCGCAGCAACGGTGTGACCCTGAGTGTTCTGAAGAACACGCTGGCTCGCCGTGCTGTCGCTGGCAGCCCGTTTGAGATCGTCGGCGACCAGATGACCGGTCCGCTGATCTATGGCTTCTCCGAAGACGCTGTGGCTGCCGCTAAGGTGGTGGCCAATTTCGCGAAGACCAACGACAAGTTGGTGATTCGCGGTGGCGCATTCGGTGGCAAGGCCCTGGACGTCGAAGGCGTGAAGCAACTGGCCAACATCCCTTCCAAGGAAGTGCTGCTGGCGCAACTGCTGGGCTTGATGCAATCCCCGATTTCTCGTACCGCTCGCGTGCTCGCGGCGCTGGCCGAGAAGCGTGGTGGTGGCGAAGCTGCACCCGTCGCCGATGCACCGGCAGAAGAAGCGCAGGCCGCCTGAGCGCGCCCTCGTTTTTGAATATTCAACCCAATTGTTAGGAAACAAAAATGGCATTCGATAAAGACGCATTTCTGACCGCGCTCGACGCAATGACGGTCCTGGAACTCAACGACCTGGTCAAGGCCATCGAAGAGAAGTTTGGCGTGAGCGCCGCAGCCATGTCGGCACCCGCTGCCGGCGGTGGCGCTGCTGCTGCAGTCGCTGAAGAGCAAACCGAATTCAACGTCATGCTGATGGATGCTGGCGCGAACAAGGTGTCGGCGATCAAGGCCGTGCGCGAAATCACCGGCCTGGGCCTCAAGGAAGCCAAGGACCTGGTGGAAGCCGCTCCCAAGGCTGTCAAGGAAGGCCTGTCGAAGGCTGACGCTGAAGCCGCCAAGAAGAAGCTGGAAGATGCCGGCGCCAAGGTGGAACTGAAGTAATTCAGACCCCCTAGAGGGCTGGAGGTGCCTGAAAAGGCCCTCCAGCCTTTGCCGCTTTCAGAGCGCACCCAAAAGCCGGCTTGGTACCGGTTTTCCCGAAGGCCCGAAGGCCGACGGAAAAGCAAAAGCCAAGACGATTTTTGAGTGTCTTCTGAACCCGACTGCAGAAGACCCCTTGGTTCGGGCGATGTGCAATGCATCGCCGTCCGCCAACGGCTGGTAGTGGCCAGCCGCCAAGCAGTGGTGCCGTTCGCCCGGCACTGCTGACAAGTCGCTGAAGATCTCAAGCACCGGAGCTCTCATGGCCCAATCGTCCGCGTACAGTTACACCGAACGCAAGCGCATCCGAAAAAGTTTCGGTAACCGCGACAGCGTCGTCGAAATCCCTTACCTGCTGCAGATGCAGAAAGACGCGTACACCGCGTTCCTGCAAGCCGGCATCGCCCCCAAACAACGCACCGTCGAAGGCCTGCAGGCCGCGTTCGACGCCGCCTTCCCGATCGTCTCGCACAACGGTTTCGTCGAGATGAAGTTCCTCGAGTACAACCTGGCGAAGCCGGCGTTCGATGTGCGTGAGTGCCAGACCCGCGGTCTGACCTTCGCCTCGGCCGTGCGCGCCAAGGTGCAGCTCATCATCTATGACCGCGAGTCGTCGACCTCGCAGTCGAAGGTGGTCAAGGAAGTGAAGGAACAAGAGGTCTACATGGGCGAAGTGCCGCTCATGACCGACAAGGGTTCGTTCATCATCAACGGCACCGAGCGCGTGATCGTCTCGCAGCTGCACCGTTCGCCCGGCGTGTTCTTCGAACACGACAAGGGCAAGACGCACAGCTCGGGCAAGCTGCTGTTCTCGGCCCGCGTGATTCCCTACCGCGGTTCGTGGCTCGACTTCGAGTTCGACCCGAAGGACATGCTGTACTTCCGCGTGGACCGTCGCCGCAAGATGCCGGTCACGATCCTGCTGAAGGCCATCGGCCTGAACCCGGAATCGATCCTCGCGAACTTCTTCGTGAACGACAACTTCCGCCTGATGGACAGCGGCGCGCAGATGGAGTTCGTCTCCGAGCGCCTGCGCGGCGAAGTCGCGCGCTTCGACATCACCGACAAGTCGGGCAAGGTCGTGGTCGCCAAGGACAAGCGCGTCACGGCGCGTCACACGCGTGAACTCGAGCAGGGCGGCACCACGCACATCAGCGTGCCGGAAGACTTCCTGGTCGGCCGCGTCATCGCCCGCAACATCGTCGACGCCGACTCCGGCGAAATCCTGGCCAAGGCCAACGACGAACTGACCGAAGCGCTGCTCAAGAAGCTGCGCACGGCCGGCGTGCAGGACATCCAGGTCATCTACACGAACGAACTGGACCAGGGCGCGTACATCTCGCAGACGCTGCGCATCGACGAAACGGTGGACGAGTTCGCTGCCCGCGTGGCCATCTACCGCATGATGCGCCCCGGCGAGCCGCCGACGGAAGACGCGGTGCAGGCCCTGTTCCAGCGCCTGTTCTACAACCCGGACACGTACGACCTGTCGCGCGTGGGCCGCATGAAGTTCAACGCCAAGGTCGGCCGCGACGAATCGACCGGCCCGATGGTGCTGACCAACGAAGACATCCTGGCCGTGGTCAAGATCCTCGTGGACCTGCGCAACGGCAACGGCGAAGTCGACGACATCGACCACCTGGGCAACCGCCGCGTGCGTTGCGTCGGCGAACTGGCCGAAAACCAGTACCGCACCGGCCTGGCACGTATCGAGAAGGCCGTGAAGGAACGTCTGGGTCAGGCCGAGCAAGAGCCGCTGATGCCGCACGACCTGATCAACAGCAAGCCGATCTCGGCCGCGCTGAAGGAATTCTTCGGTGCCTCGCAGCTGTCGCAGTTCATGGACCAGACGAACCCGCTGTCCGAAATCACCCACAAGCGCCGCGTGTCGGCCCTTGGCCCGGGCGGTCTGACGCGTGAACGTGCAGGCTTCGAAGTGCGCGACGTGCACGTGACCCATTACGGCCGCGTGTGCCCGATCGAAACGCCTGAAGGCCCGAACATCGGTCTGATCAACTCGCTGGCCCTGTACGCCCGCCTGAACGAATACGGCTTCATCGAGACGCCGTACCGCCGCGTGGTCGACAGCAAGGTCACGATGGACATCGACTACCTGTCGGCCATCGAAGAAGGCAAGTACGTCATCGCCCAGGCCAACGCGGTCCTGGACAAGGATGGCAAGCTGACCGGCGACCTGGTCTCGGCGCGTGAAGCCGGCGAATCGATCCTGGTGGGTGCCGAGCGCATCCAGTACATGGACGTGTCGCCCGCGCAGATCGTGTCGGTGGCCGCCTCGCTCGTGCCGTTCCTGGAGCACGACGATGCGAACCGCGCGTTGATGGGCGCCAACATGCAGCGTCAGGCCGTGCCTGTGCTGCGTCCGGAAAAGCCGATGGTCGGTACCGGCATCGAGCGCGTCTCCGCGGTCGACTCGGGCACCGTGGTCACGGCCACCCGCGGCGGTATCGTCGACTACGTCGATGCGACCCGTGTCGTGGTGCGCGTGAACGACGCCGAAGCGGCTGCCGGTGAAGTCGGTGTGGACATCTACAACCTGATCAAGTATCAGCGTTCGAACCAGAACACCAACATCCACCAGCGTCCGATCGTCAAGCGCGGCGACAAGATCGCCAAGGGCGACGTGGTGGCCGACGGCGCATCGACCGACCTCGGCGAACTGGCCCTGGGCCAGAACATGCTGATCGCGTTCATGCCCTGGAACGGCTACAACTTCGAAGACTCGATCCTGATCTCGGAACGCGTCGTCGCCGAAGACCGCTACACCTCGATCCACATCGAGGAACTGGTGGTGATGGCCCGCGACACGAAGCTGGGCGCCGAGGAAATCACGCGCGACATCCCGAACCTGGCCGAGCAGCAGCTCAACCGCCTCGACGAATCCGGCATCATTTATGTCGGCGCCGAAGTGCAGCCGGGCGACACGCTGGTGGGCAAGGTCACGCCGAAGGGCGAGACCACGCTGACGCCTGAAGAGAAGCTGCTTCGCGCCATCTTCGGCGAGAAGGCTTCCGACGTGAAGGACACCTCGCTGCGTGTGGATCAGGGCTCGCAAGGCACCGTGATCGACGTGCAGGTGTTCACCCGCGAAGGCATCCAGCGCGACAAGCGCGCCCAGCAGATCATCGACGATGAACTCAAGCGCTTCCGCCTCGACCTGAACGACCAGCTGCGCATCGTCGAAGCCGACGCGTTCGACCGTATCGAGAAGCTGCTGACCGGCAAGGTCGCCAACGGCGGCCCGAACAAGCTGGCCAAGGGCACCAAGCTCGACAAGGCCTACCTGTCGTCGGTCGAGAAGTTCCACTGGTTCGACATCCGCCCGGCGGAAGACGACGTGGCTTCGCAGCTCGAGTCGATCAAGAACTCGCTCGAGCAGACGCGCCACAGCTTCGACCTCGCGTTCGAAGAAAAGCGCAAGAAGCTCACGCAGGGCGACGAGCTGCCCGCGGGCGTGCTCAAGATGGTCAAGGTCTACCTGGCCGTCAAGCGCCGCCTGCAACCCGGCGACAAGATGGCCGGCCGTCACGGCAACAAGGGTGTGGTGTCCAAGATCGTTCCGGTCGAAGACATGCCCCACATGGCCGACGGCACGCCGTGCGACATCTGCCTGAACCCGCTGGGCGTGCCCTCGCGGATGAACGTGGGCCAGGTGCTTGAAGTGCACCTGGGCTGGGCCGGCAAGGGCATCGGCCAGCGCATCGGCGACCTGCTGCAGCAGGAGGCCAAGGTGGCCGAGCTGCGCAAGTTCCTGGAGCAGCTGTACAACGGCTCGGGCCGCAAGGAAGAGCTCGACCAGCTGAGCGACACCGAGCTGCTCGCCATGGCGGCCAACCTGCAAAGCGGCGCGACCTTCGCGACGCCGGTGTTCGACGGCGCTTCGGAAGAAGAAATCCGCGGCATGCTGAAGCTGGCCTACCCGGACGACATCGCCAAGCTCAAGGGCCTGACCGATACGCGCACGCAGGCCTACCTGTACGACGGCCGCACCGGCGACCAGTTCGAGCGTCCCGTCACCGTCGGCTATATGCACTTCTTGAAGCTGCACCACTTGGTGGACGACAAGATGCACGCCCGTTCGACCGGCCCGTACTCGCTCGTCACGCAGCAACCGCTGGGCGGCAAGGCGCAGTTCGGCGGCCAGCGTTTCGGTGAAATGGAAGTGTGGGCACTGGAAGCTTACGGCGCCGCCTACGTCCTGCAGGAAATGCTGACCGTGAAGTCCGACGACGTGCAAGGCCGTACCAAGGTGTACGAAAGCATCGTCAAGGGCGAGCACTCGATCGAAGCCGGCATGCCGGAATCGTTCAACGTGCTGGTCAAGGAAATTCGTTCGCTGGGTCTCGACATCGAGCTCGAGCGTTCCTAAGTTGAAAAGGGAAAGAGTCTTATGAAATCGCTACTCGACCTGTTCAAGCAATTCACGCCCGATGAGCATTTCGATGCCATCAAGATCGGCATGGCTTCGCCCGAGAAGATCCGTTCGTGGTCTTTCGGCGAGGTGAAGAAGCCTGAGACGATCAACTACCGCACGTTCAAGCCCGAGCGCGACGGTCTGTTCTGCGCCAAGATCTTCGGCCCCATCAAGGACTACGAGTGCCTGTGCGGCAAGTACAAGCGCCTGAAGCACCGCGGCGTGATCTGCGAGAAGTGCGGCGTTGAAGTCACGCAGACCAAGGTGCGTCGCGAGCGCATGGGTCACATCGACCTTGCCGCGCCCTGCGCCCACATCTGGTTCCTGAAGTCGCTGCCGTCGCGCCTGGGCCTCGTGCTCGACATGACGCTGCGCGACATCGAACGCGTGCTGTACTTCGAAGCGTACGTGATCACCGACCCCGGCATGACCCCGCTGAAGAAGTTCGGCATCATGTCCGAGGACGACTACGACGCCAAGCGCAAGGAATACGGTGACGAGTTCATCGCCAAGATGGGCGCCGAAGGCATCAAGGACCTGCTCGAAGGCATCGAACTCGACAGCGAGATCGAACGCCTGCGCGGCGACCTGACCGGCTCCGAAGTCAAGGTCAAGAAGAACTCCAAGCGCCTGAAGGTGCTCGAGGCCTTCCGCAAGTCGGGCATCAAGCCCCAGTGGATGGTGCTCGAAGTGCTGCCCGTGCTGCCGCCGGACCTGCGTCCGCTGGTGCCGCTGGACGGCGGCCGCTTCGCGACCTCCGACCTGAACGACCTGTACCGTCGCGTCATCAACCGCAATTCGCGTCTGCGCCGCCTGCTGGAGCTGAAGGCTCCGGAAATCATCGCGCGCAACGAAAAGCGGATGCTGCAAGAGGCGGTCGACTCGCTGCTGGACAACGGCCGCCGTGGCAAGGCCATGACGGGCGCCAACAAGCGCGCGCTGAAGTCGCTGGCCGACATGATCAAGGGCAAGAGCGGTCGTTTCCGCCAGAACCTGCTGGGCAAGCGCGTGGACTACTCGGGCCGTTCGGTCATCGTGGTGGGCCCGACGCTCAAGCTGCACCAGTGCGGCCTGCCCAAGCTGATGGCGCTCGAGCTGTTCAAGCCCTTCATCTTCTCGCGCCTCGAAGCCATGGGCATCGCGACGACGATCAAGGCTGCCAAGAAGGAAGTCGAGTCGGGCACGCCGGTGGTCTGGGACATCCTGGAAGAAGTGATCAAGGAACACCCGGTCATGCTGAACCGTGCGCCTACGCTGCACCGTTTGGGCATCCAGGCGTTCGAGCCGATCCTGATCGAAGGCAAGGCCATCCAGCTGCACCCGCTCGTTTGCGCGGCCTTCAACGCCGACTTCGACGGCGACCAGATGGCTGTCCACGTGCCGCTGTCGGTGGAAGCGCAGATGGAAGCCCGCACGCTGATGCTGGCCTCCAACAACGTGCTGTTCCCGGCTTCGGGCGAACCGTCGATCGTTCCTTCGCAGGACGTGGTGCTGGGTCTGTACTACACGACCCGCGACCGCATCAACGGCAAGGGCGAGGGCCTGATCTTCTCCGACATCGGTGAAGTGCAGCGCGCGCTGGACGCCAACGAAGTCGAGCTCACCGCCAAGGTCGCGGTGCGTATCACGGAGTACACCAAGGACAAGGAAACCGGCGTGTTCACGCCGTCGACCTCGCTCGTGGACACCACCGTGGGCCGTGCCCTGCTGTCCGAGATCCTGCCGAAGGGCCTGCCGTTCTCGAACATCAACAAGGCGCTGAAGAAGAAGGAAATCTCCAAGCTCATCAACGTCTCGTTCCGCAAGTGCGGCCTGAAAGAGACCGTCGTGTTCGCCGACAAGCTGCTGCAAAACGGCTTCCGCCTGGCGACCAAGGCCGGCATCTCGATCGCGATCGACGACATGCTGGTGCCCGCTGAGAAGCACGGCATCATCGAGCGCTCGGCCAAGGAAGTGAAGGAGATCGAACAGCAGTACGTCTCCGGTCTCGTGACCTCCGGCGAGCGCTACAACAAGGTGGTGGACATCTGGGGCAAGGCCGGCGACGAAGTGTCGAAGGTCATGATGGCCAAGCTGTCCAAGCAGAAGGTCATCGACCGCCACGGCAAGGAAGTCGAGCAGGAGTCCTTCAACTCCATCTACATGATGGCCGACTCCGGCGCCCGCGGTTCCGCAGCGCAGATTCGCCAGGTGGCCGGTATGCGGGGCCTGATGGCCAAGCCGGACGGCTCGATCATCGAGACGCCCATTACCGCGAACTTCCGCGAAGGCCTGAACGTGTTGGAGTACTTCATCTCCACCCACGGTGCCCGTAAGGGTCTGGCCGACACGGCGCTGAAGACGGCGAACTCGGGTTACCTGACCCGTCGTCTGGTCGACGTGACGCAAGACCTGGTCGTGACCGAGCAGGACTGCGGCACGCACGGCGGCTACCTGATGCGCGCCATCGTCGAAGGCGGTGAAGTGATCGAGTCGCTGCGCGACCGTATCCTGGGCCGCTCGGCGGCGGACGACGTGCTGCACCCGGAAAACCGTTCGGTGCTGCTCAAGGCCGGCGAGATGTTCGACGAAGACAACATCGAAGCACTGGAAGCCCAGGGCGTCGACGAAGTCAAGGTCCGCACCGCGCTGACCTGCGAAACGCGTTTCGGCATCTGCGCGACCTGCTACGGCCGCGACCTGGGCCGTGGTGGCCTGATCAACATCGGCGAAGCCGTCGGTGTGATCGCTGCCCAGTCCATCGGTGAACCCGGCACGCAGCTGACGATGCGTACCTTCCACATCGGTGGTGCCGCTTCGCGCGCTGCCATCGCCTCGAGCGTGGAAGCCAAGTCGAACGGCTCGATCGGCTTCAACGCCACGATGCGCTATGTGACCAACAGCAAGGGCGAGCTGGTCGTGATTTCGCGTTCGGGCGAGATCGTCATCCATGACGAGCACGGCCGTGAGCGCGAGCGTCACAAGGTGCCGTACGGCGCCACGCTGACGGTCAAGGCCGACCAGCAGATCAAGGCCGGCCACGTGCTCGCCAACTGGGACCCGCTGACCCGCCCGATCATTACCGAGTTCGCCGGCAAGGCGCAGTTCGAGAACGTCGAGGAAGGCCTGACGGTCGCCAAGCAGGTGGACGAAGTGACCGGTCTGTCGACCCTGGTCGTGATCGACCCGAAGCGCCGCGGCGCTGCCAAGGTCGTGCGTCCGCAGGTCAAGCTGATCGACGCCCAAGGCCTGGAAGTGAAGATCCCCGGCACCGACCACTCGGTGACGATCGGCTTCCCGATCGGCGCCCTGGTGCAGATCCGCGACGGCCAGGACGTGGGCCCCGGCGAAGTGCTGGCACGCATCCCGGTCGAAGGTCAGAAGACCCGAGACATCACCGGCGGTCTGCCGCGCGTGGCCGAGCTGTTCGAAGCCCGTTCGCCGAAGGACAAGGGCATGCTGGCCGAAATGACCGGTACCGTGTCGTTCGGTAAAGAGACCAAGGGCAAGATCCGCCTGCAGATCACCGATCCCGAAGGCGGCGTCTACGAAGACCTCGTGCCGAAGGAAAAGAACATCCTGGTGCACGAAGGCCAGGTGGTGAACAAGGGCGAAAGCGTGGTCGACGGTCCGGCGGACCCGCAGGACATCCTGCGCCTGCTGGGTTCGGAAGAACTCGCGCGCTACATCGTGGACGAAGTGCAGGACGTGTACCGTTTGCAGGGTGTGAAGATCAACGACAAGCACATCGAGGTGATCGTTCGCCAGATGCTGCGTCGCGTCGTGGTCGACAACATCGGCGACACGAGCTACATCTCCGGCGAACAGGTCGAACGCAGCGAAATGCTCAACACCAACGACGCCCTGCGCGCCGAAGGCAAGATCCCCGCGACGTTCACCAACCTGCTGCTGGGTATCACGAAGGCGTCGCTGTCGACCGACTCGTTCATCTCGGCGGCTTCGTTCCAGGAAACGACGCGCGTGCTGACCGAAGCCGCGATCATGGGCAAGCGCGACGAGCTGCGCGGTCTGAAGGAAAACGTCATCGTCGGTCGCCTGATTCCCGCAGGCACCGGCATGGCGTACCACCAGGCCCGCAAGGTCAAGGACGCCATGGACGAGGCCGAGCGCCGCGCCATCGCCGAGTCGGAAGCTGCCGAACTGGCCGGCTCCGGCGACAGCGATGCAGCGACCAGCACGGTGGACGCCAACGAAGGCGCCGCGACCGAATAACTGGTTAGCATCACCGGCATGACCGGTTGCCCACGCCCTCCGACCGCTCCGGTCGGGGGGCGTTTTTCTTTGTGTTCGCAGGGTTCCGACCGATGACCAAGAGGTTCTGTTTCCGATGAGCGTCCTGCCTGATTCGCTGGCCGGCTGGCTCGTTGCCGCGCTGCTGCTGTTCTGGTTCGTGGGCGCCTACAACCGGCTGGTGCGACTGCGCGCGGCCGTGCTCCAGGCCTACGCGGTGCTCGACGTGGCGCTGCGCAAGCAGCTCGATTTCGTCCAGGCCAGCATCACTGCCGCGCCCCGGCCCGAGTCGCCGCCCGAAGGCGCGCCCACCGTGGCGCCGCTGCAGGCCGCCACGACGCAGCTCGCGACCCTGCTCGGCGCGACGCGGGTGCGCCCGCTCGACCCGGGCAGCATGGCGGCGCTGGCCACCGCGCTGCAGGTGCTCATTGCGGCATGGCGACGCCAGTACCCGGGCGCGGTCACCGTGTTCGACGCGGACGGCACGCTGTCGCGGCCCGCGCCGCTGATGCCCGGCCTGGGCGGCGCGTCCGATCCGGCCGCGCCCATCGCCTGGCCCGAGCCCTCGGCGGCGGCGGAAATCGCACGCGGCCAGTTCAACCAGGCCGTGGCGCAGTACAACGCAGGCATCGCCCAGTTCCCGGCGCTGCTGGTGGCCTGGATCGTGCGACTGCGGCCCGCGGCCCCATTGCTTTGACCTGACCCGACTCGACGACAGGCGGGCAGCGCCTTCGTTTCCATTCCCACCGCGCGGCGTGCTGTCTTTCTCGCCCGTTACCATCGGCCCCAACTTGCCAGCAGATCTTTCCTCCGACCCCTCTTCGGGCAGCGCCACCTCGGCGCCGCAACAACCGCCGCTCTGGCGCCAACTGCAACTGACCGCAGGGGCGCTGGCGTCGATTCGCGCCGGCACCTCGGGCACCGTCGCGTTCGAGGCCGTCGAGCCCGCGCTGCGCCCCGGCGTGCAGGCGCTCGGCTTCCAGGTGCTGCGCTGGCTCGGTCGTGCGGAGGCGCTGCGCCGCCACCTGGCCAAGCGCACGCCGCCGCCGATGCCCGACGCCTTGCTGTGCACCGCGCTCGCGCTGGCCTGGCACAGCGACCACGCCCCCTACGAACCCTTCACGCTGGTCGACCAGGCCGTGGAAGCCGCCAAGCGCAACCCGGCGACGCGGGCACAGGCCAGCTTCATCAACGCCTGCCTGCGCCGCTTCCTGCGCGAGCGCGACGAGCTCGTGGCCGCCACCGACACCGAACCGGTCGCGCAGTGGAACCACCCGCGCTGGTGGATCGAACGCCTCAAGCGCGACCACCCGCGCGACTGGCAGCGCGTGCTGTCGGCCGACAACGCCCAGGCGCCGATGACCTTGCGCGTCAACGCGCTGCAATCGACGCCGGCCGCCTACCTGCTGGAACTGGAAGCGGTGGGCCTCGCGGCCACGCGCGTCGGGGCCGACGGCCTGCAGCTCGCGCGCGCCCGCCCGGTGCAGCAGCTGCCCGGTTTCGCCGACGGCGCCTGCTCGGTGCAGGACGCCGCCGCGCAGCTCGCGGCGCCGCTGCTGCTCGACGGCCTGCTGCCGGCCAAGCCCGGCGCCGCGCCGCTGCGCGTGCTCGACGCCTGCGCCGCCCCCGGCGGCAAGACCGCGCACCTGATCGAACGGGCCGGCCCCGGCGCCGTCGAGGTGACCGCGCTGGAGGTCGACGCCGTGCGCAGCCGCCGCATCGACGAGACGCTCGCGCGCCTCGGCCTGAAGGCCAAGGTCGTGGTGGCCGACGCCGGCCGCACCGCCGACTGGTGGAACGGCGCCCTGTTCGACGCCATCCTGCTGGACGCGCCGTGCACCGCTTCGGGCATCGTGCGGCGCCATCCCGACGTGCGCTGGCTGCGCCGCGAGAGCGACACCGCCCAGCTGGCGACCCAGCAGGCGACGCTCTTGGCCGCGCTCTGGCCGCTCGTACGGCCCGGCGGCCGGCTGCTTTATTGCACCTGTTCCGTGTTCCGCGAAGAAGGCTCGCAACAAATTGATGCGTTTCTTGTACGCAACACCGACGCCCGTTTGCTGCCGTCCCCGGGACACTTGCTACCCCAAAGTGGGGCGAATGCCCGTGGCGTCCCGGACAATCCCTCTGGTGACCACGACGGCTTCTTCTACGCCCTGCTTGAAAAACCCGCGCCGCACTGACGGCCGCCGGTCGATCCTGCTGGCCGGCCTGTGGCTGGCCTGGGCCCTGTGGATGGCCCTGTTCCCGGCCGCCGCCACCGCCCAGGGCAGGCCCGGCGGCGCCACCATCACCCAGATGCGCCTGGAGCAGGCCGACGACGGCGTCTACCTGAGCGCGGCCGTGCAGTTCGAGCTGCCCACGCTGGTGGAAGACGTGCTCGACAAGGGCATCGCCATCTATTTCGTGGCCGAGGCCGAGGTCTTCCAGGAGCGCTGGTACTGGACCGACCGCAAGGTCGCCCAGGTGGCGCGCCACATGCGGCTGGCCTACCAGCCCCTCACGCGCCGCTGGCGTCTGAATGTGTCGCCGGTGCCGATCACCGGCGCCGCCGGCTTCGGTATCTCGCTGAACCAGAACTTCGACAGCCTCGGCGACGCGCTCGAGGCCATCAAGCGCATCGGCCGGTTGCGGCTGGGCGACGCCGCCGAGATCGGCGACGAGCCGCTGCACCAGGTCACCTTCCGCTTCTGGCTCGACACCTCGCAGCTGCCGCGTCCTTTCCAGATCGGCATGGTCGGGCAGGCCGAGTGGAACATCGCCGCCGAGCGCACCGCCCGGCTGCCGTTGGAGAAGCAGCGGTGAGCAGCAAGCCGCGCAGCGGCGCCGCGGCCACGCCTGCCGCCCGCCGCTCGCGCGCGCTGCGCTGGGCCGTGGGCGTCGGCGCCGCGATGGTCACCGCCATCGGCCTGGTGCTGATGTTCCTGCTCGCGCAGGCCACCAACAACCGCGCGCTGTACGAGCGCTACTACGTGCGCCTGTTCGGCATCAACGTGGTGGTGGCCGTGCTGCTGGTGCTGGTGATCGGCTGGGTCGCGTTCCGGCTGCTTCGGCGACTGCGCCAGGGCAAGTTCGGCAGCCGGCTGCTGATCAAGCTCGCCGCCATCTTCGCGCTCGTGGGGGTGGTGCCCGGGGCGCTGGTCTACGTGGTGTCCTACCAGTTCGTCGCGCGCTCGATCGAGAGCTGGTTCGACGTCAAGGTCGAGGGCGCGCTCGATGCCGGCCTGAACCTGGGCCGGGCCACGCTCGATTCGCTGTCCGACGACCTCGCCGCCAAGACCCGCACCGCCAGCGCCCAGCTGTCGCAGGTGCCCGACGCGAGCGCGGGGCTGCTGCTGGAGCGCATCCGCGACCAGCTCGAAGCCAGCGACGTGATCCTCTGGACCGGTTCGGGCCAGCTGGTGGCCAGCGCCGGCGCGTCGCGCTTCCAGCTCAACCCCGAGCGGCCGACGGCGCAGCAGTTCCGCCAGGTGCGGCCCGACCGCGCCGTCGCGCATGTCGAGGGCCTGGAAGAAACCGCCTTGCCCAGCGCCACGCCGTCGAGTGCCAGCGTGCGCGCGCTGGCCATGGTGCAGCGCCCGGGCTTCGACTTCGACACCGCGCCGCGCTACCTGCAGGTCACGCGGCCGCTGCCGCCGGCCGTGGTCGCCAACGCCCTGGCCGTGCAGGAGGCCAACCGCGAGTACCAGGAGCGGGCGCTGGCGCGCGAGGGGCTGCGGCGCATGTACATCGGCACGCTCACGCTGAGCCTGTTCCTCGCCGTGTTCGGCGCGGTGCTGCTGGCCGTGCTGTTCGGCAACCAGCTCGCACGGCCGCTGCTCGTGCTGGCCGACGGCGTGCGCCAGGTGGCCGCCGGCGACCTGCGGCCCACCGCCGTGCTGCAGGGCAAGGACGAGCTGGGCGGCCTCACGCGCTCGTTCGCCGTCATGACCCAGCAGCTGGCCGACGCGCGCGGCGCGGTCGAGAAGACCATGGACCAGCTCGACGCCGCCCGCGGCAACCTGCAGACCATCCTGGACAACCTGACCTCGGGCGTGATCGTGCTCGACGCCAAGGGCACCGTGCTGTCCACCAACCCGGGCGCCACCCGCGTGCTGCGCGCGCCGCTCGCTGCCTATGAAGGCAAGGCGCTGGTCGATGTGCCAGGGTTGGCCGATTTCGGCGCCAAGGTGCAGCAGCAGTTCGACGAGTTCCTGGTCGAGCGCATGCAGCACGGCCTGGACCACTGGCAGCACGCCTTCGAATTGCACGCCACCGGCAATGACCTGCCGCAACAGGACGACGCCATCAACATCGTCGCGCGCGGTGCCGAGCTGCCGGGCGACGCGCGGCTGCTGGTGTTCGACGACATCTCCGAAATCGTCTCGGCCCAGCGCGCACAGGCCTGGGGCGAGGTGGCGCGCCGCCTCGCGCACGAGATCAAGAACCCGCTCACGCCGATCCAGCTGTCGGCCGAGCGGCTCGAGATGAAGCTCTCTGGCAAGGTGGCGCCGCCCGAGCAGGCCATCCTGGTGAAGTCGGTCAAGACCATCGTCGACCAGGTCGATGCGATGAAGCGGCTCGTGAACGAATTCCGCGACTACGCCCGGCTGCCCGCGGCCGACCTCAAGCCGGTCGACCTCAATGCGCTGCTGGCCGACGTGCTGCAGCTGTATCACGCCGAGAACCTGCCGATCACGCTGCGCTCGGAGCTCGACGAGCGCTGCCCGCCCGTGCGCGGCGATGAACAGCAGATCCGCCAGGTCGTGCACAACCTGTTGCAGAACGCCCAGGACGCCGCCGAGGCCGCCGCCAGTGGCACGGGCCGGGTGGGCGAGGTCGTCATCCGCACCCGGCTGGGCGATTCGGGCCAGCGCGTGCGCCTCACCGTGCAGGACAGCGGCCCCGGCTTTGCCGAAAACATCCTCAAGCGCGCCTTCGAGCCCTACGTCACCACGAAAACAAAAGGTACCGGTTTGGGCCTGGCCGTCGTCAAGAAGATCGCCGACGAACACGGCGCGCGCATCGAGCTTTCCAATCGTGTCGTCGACGGGGCTGTGGCGGGGGCGCAAGTCTCGCTATCATTCGCGCTGGCAGGCGAACCGCGGGCAGCGGTCGCTCACACCGAAGATTCGAAATCTTCGTCCGCCTGAGTACCGGCGAATCCAGCGCATAGGGGCTGGATCGGGAGCGGATCAATACACACCAGCGCATACAACAAGCAGCACTCATGGCAAACATTCTCGTGGTCGATGACGAGCTGGGCATCAGGGACCTGCTCTTCGAAATTCTCAATGACGAAGGCCACAACGTGGAGCTCGCGGAAAACGCCGCCGAAGCCCGCGCGGCCCGACAACGCGCCCGGCCCGATCTCGTGCTGCTCGACATCTGGATGCCGGACACCGACGGCGTCACCTTGCTCAAGGAGTGGTCCACCGCGGGCCTGCTGAGCATGCCCGTCATCATGATGAGCGGCCACGCCACCATCGACACCGCGGTCGATGCCACGCGCATCGGCGCCTTCGCGTTCCTCGAAAAACCCATCACGCTGCAGAAGCTGCTCAAGGCGGTGGAGCAGGGGCTGGCGCGCGAGAGCGCCCGCCGCACCGCCGCCGGCGTGGTGCCGCCGCCCACGGGGGCCCATCAGGCCGCCGCCATCACGACCACGGGCGACAGCCTGCTGATGGCGTCGCTCGCGGCCGTGCCGGTGGCCGACGCGGGTCCGCAGTCGACCCAGAGCTTCGACCTGGACCGCCCGCTGCGCGACGCGCGAGACGGTTTCGAGAAGGCCTACTTCGAGTTCCACCTGGCGATGGAGAACGGTTCGATGACCCGCGTGGCCGAGAAAACCGGCCTCGAGCGCACCCACCTGTACAGAAAACTCAAACAATTGGGTGTGGATCTTTCCCGAGGCCGCAGAAGCGCTGTATAATTTAAGGCTGCACACAATGGCCCGGTAGCTCAGTTGGTAGAGCAGCGGATTGAAAATCCGCGTGTCGGTGGTTCGATTCCGCCCCAGGCCACCATATTCAGTCAAAAAGCCCGACCTTCCGAGGTTGGGCTTTTTGCATTCTGGCGCCGTGTTTGGGGAATCACGTTCCCGTTATCCGGCCCGATCCCCGTTGATGTCGTCATGCCCGCGGCGCCTGCGTTCGGCCCGCGTCTTCGCCAGTGTGGCCTGGCTCTGCTTGGCCGCCGCCTCGCAGCGCGCGTGCAGCGCGATCAGCTCCTTGTCCGTGAGCCGCTCGATGCCGATGAAATCGTCCTCCGCATCCGAGGTGCGGATCAGTTCGTCGAGCTTGGTCTGCAGGGCGACGCTGTCGCGGTTCTGCGTGTTCTGGATCAGGAACACCATGAGGAAGGTGACGATGGTGGTGCCGGTGTTGATCACCAGCTGCCACGTTTCCGAAAAGCCGAAGAACGGCCCCGCGACCGCCCAGGCCACAACGACGATCACGCAGACCAGGAAGGCCGCCGGGCTGCCCGTCCAGCGTGCGACGGTGTTGGCGAAGGAATCAAAGAGTCGCTCCATGCGCGTGTCCTCCAGTCGGGGCGATGCTGCCGCGACGGTGCGCGTGGGCGCGTCAGCCGACGCCCGCCTCGCATGGCATCGCAATTCCCCTGAGGCTGTCGGCGCATAGCGGCGTGTGGCCGTGGCCTCGGACACGGCTTACACGCGTCGTCGGGTCGAGACGACAGGGCGCTTCCCGCACCGTGTTGACCATGAAGGCTCATTGCAGTCTTTCTTTCTCAACCCGGCCCTCGCTTCGGCGACCGGCCTTCAAGGAGCAACCACCCATGGCCAACGATATCCAGGCAACCACCGCGGACGCGGTGTCCAACGATCAGGTGATCGACGTTCTGAACGACCTGCTGGAGAACGCGCACGACGGCGAGTACGGCTTTCGCGCCTGCGCGAAGGAAGTCGACTCGGCGCAACTGAAGCCGGTGTTCGAAAGCCGCGCCTCGCAATGCGCCAGCGCGGCATCCGAACTCGTCGCACTCATCCGCCAGCTCGGCGGCAAACCCGACGATGGCGGCACGGTCAGCGGTGCGATGCATCGCGGCTGGGTGCATGTGAAGGGCGCGGTCGGCGCGAACAGCGCGCTGTCGATGCTCGAGGAATGCGAGCGCGGCGAGGACGCGGCACTCGCGCGCTACCGCAAGGCGCTGAAGGCCGACTTGCCTGCCGAGGTGCGCATGCTGGTGCAACGCCAGGCCGACGGTGCGCAAGCCAACCACGACCAGATCAAGGGGCTGCGCGATCAATTCCGCAGCGCCAAGGGCTGACCGGCCGGCACCCTCGGGATGCCTTCCACCATGACCGGTGACAGCCACGCGCCCGCCATGCCCCGTGCGCCGTCCGCGACGGAAGTTGCGGACGGCGTCGGCGAGCGCCTTCTCACCTTCAGCTACCTCGGCTGGTGGTTTTCGTGCGCCGCGCAGCAGGTGGACGATCAGACCTTCAGGCCTGTGGTCTTCTGCCGTGCCCATAGGGGCGGCGACGTCGAAGGCGCGGAGCAGCGCCTGCCGCCCGACACGGACAACGTCGCGTACGGCAGCGAGGCCGAGGCGCTGCGCCATGCCGAGCAACAGGCGATTCGCTGGGCGCATGACCGCACGGGCGACGGCCAGGGCCGGTTTTGATCACGCAGCTCGGATGAGCGCGATCGTCGTGTCGTCCCGCGAACCGTTGAAGTACTGCGCCAGCACATCGCCGAACACGGGGGCTTCAGGCGCCACGATCTCGAACAGCGTCATGCAGGAGCGCAGCTTGAGGTCGTCTGGCGAGCCGAAGACCTGATACGCATCGGTGCCGGGCAGGGCGCGCACCAGCCCTGCGCAGTGGCGCAGTCGCTCACCGAGCACAGCGTGCTGCCAGTACGCCGCCGCCTCGGCGGCACCGTCGAGGCCGAAGAACTGCGCGGTCGCGCTGCGGCCCAGCGCCTTCAGTTGCGGAAACACGAACCACATCCAGTGCGTGCGCTTGCGTCCCGCCGCGAGTTCCGCGCAGACCTGGGCGTAGACGGGCTCTTGCGCCGCCACGAAGCGTTCGAGGTGCCAGTCGATGGTCATGTGTGTCAAGCGCCCGGTGTGGTTGCGGTCGCTCGATCATGCTGCAACCGCGGCGGCAACCGAGGGTCGAGCCAGTCCATGCGCCACGCCAGCAGCAGCACCGCACCGACCACGCAGGTGACGGCCAGCGCGCCCGCGAGGCCGTGCCGCTGGCGGTACGGATCGGGTGCGATGCGCTGGGCACCCGATGGCACGCGCGCCGTCTGAGACAGCATGCCGCCCAGGCGCACGTTGACCTTCATGCGCCCGTTGATGGCCCATCCGCTCGCATCGAGGATCGGGCCCAAGCTGCGCTGGCGCAGCTTGAGCCACGCGATCAGCATGCTCGGTCCCGAGATCGCGATCACGATGCCGACGAGCGCCACCGGTATCCATTGCCCCAGGTCGACGAACTTGCCGAAGATGCCGACCAGCACCGCGCTGATGCTGCCCAGCGCCACGCCGATGGCGGCCACGGTGCCCACGTCGATGCGGCTGGCGGTGGGAAGGATCGGTCCCGGCTTGGCCGGCGTCTTCGTTGACGAGGCCGCTGCGTCGGTCGGTTGGTCGGCGGTGGCGACGCGTCCGGCCAGCGTCTGCAACGCGCTCTGCGAGCCGGCCTCGCTGGCCGCCGCGCGCTTGGCGACCTGCTCTTCGATCAACCGCACGAATTTCTTGTACGGCGCGAAGAAGGCTTGCGCCACGCTCGTGGGGTTTTCGATCAGCTTGGTGATGGTGGCGTCCCAGTCGCGGCCCTGGCGGTCGTAGAACACGCCGTTGCGTCCGGCGAAAAGAAAGTCGACGTCGCCGGCCGTGAACGCGGCGACGATGCTCATCTTCTCTCCCTGGCGCGTGCAGTCGCAGTACGCGAGGCAGGTCTTGGCCAGGCCGGCCAGCGCCGCGTGCCGCGCGGTGTCCTGCACCTGCACCGTGAGCTCGCAGCTGCGCCCGTCGAGGTAGAGCGTGCCCGCCTGGAAGATCGCGCCCTCGCGCCGGTAGAACGCCTTGAACGACACGAAGTTGTGCAGCAGCACGCGCAAGTCGCGCTGCAGCCGCAGCAACTTTTCGAGGTCGGTCAGCAGCCGGTTGTGGTGCTCGGCGGCCTCGTCTTCGGCAATGAGTGCGAGCAACGCGTCGCGTGTCGCGAGCAAGGCGTCGATGCGTTCGCGCGACAGGCCCGCGAGGGCGTTGGCAGGGCGCGCGGCGATCCATGCGTCGCAAGGCGCGAGCCGCTCGCGCAGCGCTTGCCACTGGGCTTCTTCGAGCGTGTCGCGTTCGCCGGGCAGCGGCGCCACCGCATCGCGCGCGAACGCGGCCATGGCCTCGGCCCAGGCGGGATTGAGGCTCGCACCGCTCAGTGGCAATGCGCGATGGGGCGTCACCGGCGCCAGCGGCAACTCGGCCACGGGCTGCACGTTCGTATCGAAGGTGTGTCCCGCGAGCGCGTCGTAGGCTTCGGGCGAGGGGTTGAGCGCCACCACCGCCTGCACGTCATAGGCGGCCACGCGGCAGCGCGCGAAGAAGTCGTCGACCTTGGCCGCGACCGCGCGCAGGGCCTCGGCCGCAGCGAGCGTGCGTGCGCCCAGCGGGAGCAACGCCTCCTCGTCGCCCTGCGCATGCCAGTCGCGGACCGCCTGTGCCTCGGCCATGAAGGCTTCGGCGCGTGCGCGATCGAGGCCGGGCGTCTGCTCGTGCCGGTCGGGCGTGCTGCCGTGGGTGCGCATCGCTTCCTCGATGGTGGCGCGCAGCGCGTCGTCGGTGCCGGCCGTGGCCGGCGTGACCACGCCGTCGCCGTTGAAGCGCATCGCGGCCAGCCATTCGCCGCGGTCGGCGATGTCGGCCAGGGTCAGCGTGTGCGTGCCCTGCTTGCCGAGCAGATCGAGGATGCGTCGGCCTTCCTTCGCGAGGTCGGCGCCCGGTGCGCGCGCGTCGTCGAGGTCGTCCAGCGACAGCGTGCCGCCGCCCGCGAGCAGCACGTCGGCGCTGCGCAGCCGCTCGCAGGCCCACTGGCAGGCCGCGATGACCTCGGGCGGTCGCACGCGACCGTCGCCGTCGGTGTCGATGAGGTCGAGCGTGCGAGCATCGAAGTCGATGCCGCGCGTGGGGCAGGCGAGCGCGACCCACAGTTTCTGGTCGAGCTCGGCGATGCGTGCGATGTCCTCGCCGCTGCGGAACACCACCTGGTCCACGCCGCCCGCACGGATGAACTGCCAGCGGTGCGGTGTCGGGCCTGGCGAGTGGGTGCCGGGAAGGTCGGCGGGAACGGGGGCGGTGGCGGTCGTCAACGGGCTGATGTCCTTGGGATGGTCGTGCGGGATCGGGAGTGTTTGAAGAGAGGGCTGCGTGCGTCATGCACGACGCAGCGCCTTCAATTCGTGGGCGTAAGCCTAGATCGCGCGACGGGGCGGTCGTGAGGACAGACGGCGCGCAGCGATGTCGGTCGACGCCGACATCGCGACCGACGACCGCGGCATCCCACCCATGGCCAGCAGGGTCAATGCCAGGGTATTGAGTGGATGCGCCGCGCCGACTTATCCTCCGGTCGCCATGACCGCCACACGCATCGATCTCGATCTGCCCGAAGGGTGGAGTTGCTGGTTCGAACTGCAGCAATCCGCCGAAGGCGCCTGTTCGGGCAAGGCGGAACTTCGCGAGGGCAACGAGCCGCGGTGCGTGCTGGTCATTGCGCAGCAGCCGACCCGCGAAGCCGTGATCGAACGGCTGAAGTTTCGCGCCGACTACTTCGTCGGGGAGTGGCGCATGCGGCAGCGCGAGGGTGGGGCACCGCGGTCCTGAGCCTTTGGGTCTTGCGATCTTCTGCGCGGATCTCGGACTCGCAAGAAGTCGCCCCCCAAAAAGAAAAAGCGACCGTCTGAAGCGTTCGCTTTTCTTTGGATGCGCGAGGGTGCCGTCGCACCCCGGATCTCACATGCGATACGACGGCGCAGGCGAGGAGACAGGCACCAGCTGGTAGCCCTGCCCGTAGACCGCGCGCAGCACGTACCCGTTTTCGCGCTGCAGCGACAGCTTGCGCCGCACGTTCGTGGCGCAGGCGTCGAGCGAGCGCGTGACGGGGCGTTCGGGCGGGAGCTTCCACACCGAACTCATGAGCCAGGAGCGCGTCAGCACGTTGCCGAGGTTGCGGAACAGCTCGAGTGCGAAGGAGAACTGCCGCGGCTGGAGCGCGATCTCGCGGTCGCGGTGCAGCACGGTGTTGTTGCCGTCGACGAAGCGGTACTCGCCCCAGGTCCAGCGGTCCGTGGAGGGGGCCTGGCGCGTGGCGGCGCTCGTGTCCTGCTCCGTGTAGAGCGTGTGCATGTGCTGCACCAGCGCCTCGTTCGAGATGCGGCGCAAGTCGAAGTTGGTGCCGCTGCCCAGCAGGGGCATGTCGTCGAAATAGGAGGGCAGCGCAACCACGTCGGGTTCGCCCTGTGCGGTGATGGGCAGCGCGGGCATGCCCAGCACCCAGCACACGGTGAGCAGGCTTTCGCTGCCCATGGCATCGGGCGCAGCCAGCAGCAGGTCGAAGCGGCTGCCGCGGCTCAAGGTGGACAGCAACTCTCCGATGGTGCTGAACATCACGGGCCGGTGACCCATGGTGCGCAGGCGCTCCTGGAGCAAGGTGCTGCGCGAGCTGCTGTTGTCCAGCAGGGCCAGGGACAGTTTTCCCTCGAGGGTCATGGGATGGGTCGATTCCAAAAGACGGCGGTAACTCACAGCGGAATCAGCCAGCGACCTTGAACCTGCTTGCAAGGAGCCGAAGCTGCCTCCGCGGTGCGCGAAGAATCTTGATTCTGGTCAGGGGGGGGGCTTTTCTTGATCCGATCCTGCCGCTGGGTGATCCTTCCTTGCCCGCTTCTTGGTACGGAGCGAGCCTCTCCATGGGCTCTTACTTGTATTCGATGCTGAACGTGGCGGTGCCGTCGGCCCGGCCCGGCGTCACCTGGTTGCCGGTCTGGAAGTAGCGCGCGGTGTAGTTCAGCACGTAGTCGCCGTTCATCGAGGTGCCGACCAGCGCTTCTTCCCCGAACTTCACGGGCACGCTCTTCGCGTTGATCACCTGGATGCCCACGCCGGTCGCCAGGTTCGGCGTGCCTCGCGTGGGTCGCAGCACGCCGGGTTCGTTCGACGGATCTTGTGGCGCGTCCATGCGCAGGTACACCGTGTTCTGCGCGTTCTGCCCGGCCTTGCAGTTGAGCTTGATGCTGAACTTGCGTTCGGCCGTGGTGCTGCCGCGGCCCTTGAAGCCGTCCTTGGGCACCTTGCCGAATTGCACCAGGATGTTGCGCGAGCCCAGGTCGACCGAACACGAGGGCGTGATGATGGTGATGCCTTCGCCCAGCAGGTTCGTCGTGAGAACCGACTGCGTGTCGGCGACGCTGTAGTACTGGGTGTAGGTGCCCTGCGCGAGCGGGCCGTTGCCGGTGACGGGCGCGGTCTTGAACAGTTCCACCTGAAAGCGGGACGCCGCGTTGAAATCGCCGAAGTCGTCGGTGGTCGAGCGCTCGTGCGGGTAGTAGGAGACCGAGCTTTGGTCGAAGTAGCGCGACAGGCGGATGCCCACCCCGGGGACGCTGGTGGTGAACACGTGGTCGTAGCCCGGCACGGGGGTGCCCTGCAGCATCACGCCTTTCACGACGCCGCCTTTCTTGCAGGTCCATGGCTTGTCGGTCGTGCCGGAAAGGGGCAGGGGAAAGAACTGCTGCTTGAACACCGTGCCCACGGTGGCGTCGTTGGGAATGACGACGCGGCCGATGTTCATGTTGACGATTTTTTCCACGTAGCCCTTGGTCACGTAGCACTCGGCCAGCACTGGCGAGGCGCACAGCAGCAGGCCCAGGGCCGAGGCTGCCGTGCAGGCATTCAACAGGGGGCATCTGCTCATTTCATTCCCTTCGGTGGCGCGCTGTCTGTCGCCTGGCATTGCGCGGTCAGTTCGCGGATGGGCGGGGGCTGGGATCGACCGGCAGGCGGTAGGGCACGTTGCACTGGTCCGCCGCGTCCTGGCCCCAGCGCACCGTGAGCTGGCCGCTGTCGCCCGCGCCCGTGACGAAGGCCTGGCCGTCCGGTCCGACGACGCCGACTTCCTGGCCGCTGTCGTTCTCGATCCGCGCGCCCAGCGGCAGTGCGCGTCCCTTGCCGTTGGTCAGCGTGATCAGCAGCCGGTAGCCCACCGAGGTCTCGAACCGCGCGGCCACCACGGCGCCGCGCGTGGGCACCACGTCCATGGCGGCGTTCCTGACTTCCACGGTGTCACCCAGGTCGCCGGTACGAAGCGCGACGCGGTTGAGCCGGTACGGGCTGAGGTTGGGAATGACGGCGTCGCCCGCCCAATCGGTGCTCACGCCCGGACGCGATTCGAGGCCGATGCCCTGCGCCTTGGGCGCCTGCACCAGCGCCACGGTTTCGCCCAGAGGCTGCGACAGCGTCACGCCACCCGCATGTGCCAGCAGGCCACCGGCCACGCCGACCGTGGTCTGGCCGTAGCCCGGGCCGCGCGAATGCCCGAGGTCGAAGCGGCCCACGGGCGAGAGGTAGCTGGCGCTTGCGCTGCCGCTGCTGTCGCCGCCCTGGTTGGCATGCGCCGCGGTCAGGTTGTAGGTCAGGCGACTGTCGTCGAACGCCGCGCCGTAGACGCTCGCCTGCTGCACCAGCCGGCCACCGATCTCCCGCGTGGCGGCGTACTGCGCGTGGGCGCGCGTGTCGCCCAGGGGAATGGTCAGCGTGAACATGATCTGCCGGTTCGGCGCGCGGTTCAGGCTGGTGCTGTGGTTGTAGAAGAGGCTGTAGCCGAACTGCCTGTAGCTGCCCGAGTAGCCGATTTGCACCAGCCGGTCCTGGGCGGAGGTGCCCCAGTAGCTCTGCTGGCGCGCCGAGGCGTACACGGATCCCCACTCGCCGAGCTGCTGCGACAGCTCGAAGCGCAGCTCGTTGCGCCGGCTGTGGAACGACTCCTGCGGTTGCAGGTCCTGCATCTGCACCGCCTCCTGGAAGGTGCGGTAGCCGCTGGTCGAATAGCGGTAGCCCGCCACGCGAAAGCTGGTGCCGGCGTCCAGGAAGGATTTCGAATACAGGAAGCGCAGCGACTGCCCGTTGTAGACCGACGCGCCGTTCAGGGGCGTGCGATCGGTGGTCCGCGCGTGCGTCAGGTCGACCGAGACGGCGCCGAAATCGCGCAGATTCTTGCCAACCCCGACGAGCAGCGACTGGTACATGTTCGCCCCCATCAGCCCACCGTACAGCGAGAGCTCGTTGCCCAGCCCGCGCGCCAGCGTGGCTTGCAGGAAGGCCGGTCGTGCCGCCGCGGGCGTGGTTGGCGAGGTCTCCACACCTTCGCCATTGCGGTACCTGCCGACGGCGGCCGAGAAGCGCCACGTGCCTTCGCGCAGCAGCGTGGGCACGGCCGAGAAGGCCTGCGTGTAGCGCGTCTGCCGGCCGTCGGCCTCGGCGATGCTCACCTCGAGGTCGCCGCTCGACGATGTAGGGTAGAGGTCGTCGATGACGAACGGCCCGGGCGCGACGTAGGTGCTGTAGATGATGTAGCCGTTCTGGCGCACCGTGACCCGCGCGTTGGTCTGGGCGACGCCGCGGATGGTGGGGGCGTAGCCCTGCTGGCTGTCGGGCAGCATCGCGTCGTCGGAGGCCAGTTGCACGCCCCGGAATGGCAGGCTGTCGAAGAAGTTGCCGGGCGTGTTGCCGTCGCCGATGCGCAGGTAGGCGTTGATCGATGCCAGGTCGCGTTGCGCGTACGTGCTCACGCTTTGCCAGCGGCTGTGGCCGTCGAGGCCGCGGTTGTAGGTCGAGAAATGGCGAAAGCGCCAGTCGCCGACATTGAAGCCCGCGCGCAGTCCGGCGAAGAGCGTGTTGCGCTGCGGCTTGCGCGCGCTGTCGGTGAACGGATTGCCGTCGAAGATGTTCTGTGGCGCCGTCGGCATCGGCGCGGTGTCGCGCGTGCTGTTGCCGCTGTAGCGTGCGAAGTTCAGCTGGTAGTCCAGCATCCCGGCGGTGACGCCGCGGTCCCACTTTTCGGGGCCGACGGCCCCGCGTGCCGACCGCTTCAAGGCCGCTTGCGGGATGCTGAGCGTCAGGCGCTGCTTGCTGCCGTCGTAGGTGACGGCGGATTCGGGAATGGCGGAGACCAGGTCGACGCAGGCGTCGTCCGGCAGGCTCGCCAGGCCGGGAAACACCGGCACGTTCAGGCCCCACGTGTCGAACATGCCGCGTGTGAGGCAGGGCGTGGCGTCGAGCTGGCCTTCCACCGCGGTGAAGCGGATGTCGGTCTGGCCGGTGCTGCGCTCGTTGAGCGAGACATCGACGAGGTACGTCCCCGCCAGCACGCGGTTGCCCGTGGAGAACAGGGACAGGTCCGCGTGCGGCTGGTCGCCGCCGATGCTGAGAAATTCCGCATTGAAGTCGGCACCACCCGACGGCGGCCGTGGCGCAGGTTGCTGTGCGAGCGCCGGCACGCTCAGCATGCCGAGCGCACCCAGCATGGCGGCATGAAGTACCGATCGGGCGGGTGCGCGAAAGACGCAGGAGTGACGCATGGCGATTCGTCCCGGACGCGGCGTCGTCACTGCTTGCTGCCGTCCGCCGGGGCGGCGGGCGGCGGCAGCGGCTCGGCCTTCACCGCCACGGGCGTGGTGCCCTGGGGAACGCGGACCCGCTCCCCGGGCGTTTCGCCGCCGTAGTCGTTGAGCGTGGTGAAGCTCACCCGGATCGCTTCGGGCGTCTTCACCGCGGTCAGCGGGTAGCTGGCTTCGCCGAAGGGCGGCACCATGTCCGCGTTGATCTTCTGCTGGCCGTCGTTGATGTCCAGCGCCGTGAACGTCACGTGGTAGGCCGACGGATTGGCGACCCGCAGCACCGCACCGCGCCCCTCGGGGCCGGGGCTCACCACCCACTGCAATTGCGCACGCGACTCTTCCGGCTTGCCCGCCAGCCGCGCCGGCCGGTAGAACAGCTTGATGCGGCTGCGCACCGCGATCTGGAGCACGTTCTCCTCCTTCGACCGCTCGGGGATCTCCTTGACGTTGAGCCAGAACACCGACTCGCGGTCGGCCGGCAGGTCGCCGGCCACGCGCATGATGCGCAGGATGTTCTCCATGCCCGGATCGAGCCGCGACAGCGGCGGCGTGACGAGCAGCGGGGTCTTGTTCTGGCCTTCGCCGGCGTCGATCCAGGTCTGGACCACGTAGGGCGAGGTGCTGGTGTTCTTCACCGGGATGGAGGCTTCGCGGTCCTTCTCGCCGAGGATCACGCGCGTGCCGCTGAGCGTGATGCCCGCGCCGGCCGGCCACGGAAGGCTCAACGCCAGCAGGACGGCCAAGGTCCATCGGAAGCGGTTCTTGCTGAACATAGAAAAAATTCCTCGGCGCGTTTCCAACACATGAACCGCGCGCACCCGACCGTGCCGGCGCACCACGCAGTGCGCCCGGCGTGCGGGCAAGAAATGAAAACGGGAGGTGGCACCTGCCGCCGTGTGTCGATCGGGCGGTGGTGCCGTGAGGCCGGGGCGGTATCGCGCCGACGCGATGCGAAGGGCTTCGGTCGGCGTGCGAAGACCGCGGATGCGGCGATTACTTGTAGGCGATCGTGAACTGCGCGACCGAGTTGGCCGGACCCGCCGTGACGGCCGAGCGGGTGGCGACGTACGCAGCCTGGAACTTGAGTGCGTTGTCGCCCTGGCCCAGGATGTAGACCGCCGACGGCGAGCCCAGCGGGAGCTTGGTGCCGGCGGAATCGCCGAGTTCGATGGCGACACCGCTGGCGGCACCGACGCCGACCTGCCCGGCGTTGGCCAGGCGCAGGTTGCTGGCGTCGTCGAGGTCGGCAGTGCCGCTGAAGGTCACGGTCGCGCCCTTGGCGGTGGCGCCGCAACCCAGCAGGTCGATGTTGAACCTGGCGGGCGTGGCCTTCTTGCCGACGACCGCGGTGCCGGCGGTGGCGCCGTCGAACACGGTGCGCGACACCTTGCCCAGCGGCACGGTCAGGTTCTGGCTGCTCGGTGCGATCGAGCACAGCGTGTCGACGATCTCGCCGGTGAAGTTCACGGTGCCGTCGGCGGCCAGCGCGCCTTGCGAGAGAACCACGGTGACCGCGACTGCTGCAGCCTTGAAAAAACTACCCTTTTGCATTTGATTTCCCTGAATTTTTAAGAATGAATAACGCTTTGCCTTTGTAAGGCGGGCGGAGTCTATTTCTTAAATCTTCTCGATGAAATGCGGAGTTTTCAGTGATTAACTTTGGTTGTGTTTGGTTGTTCGTTCTTGTGAAGAAATGGTGACATATTTCATGTGAAATACAGATCGGTGAAGCTGAAAAACTCGCCGCACGCAGGCGAATGAATATGGTGATTTAAAGGAAGATCGCCGATTGAGGGTTGTCGGTGTTCAAGAAATTGCGTCCAAATTGTTAATTGAAAATGCAGATCACCCCGTCAGCCGAGTCTTTGCAAAGGTCCGCTTGAGCTGGGCCGGCGGCAGCAGCTCTTGGCCAAACGGTTAATTTTCGAGTGATTTAGTTCACCTTTGAATGTCCGCAGGTCATCGGAATATCACGCGACTCCAAGCGCGTATGCCTGCGGGACACATGTCGTTCATAAATTGACCTGACTCCCACGCGACCGGCGCAGGAGCACCGGCGTGACAGGGCCTCCGAAGACAAACCCCGCGCGCACAACATCCAAACCCACGTCTTCAGGAGTTCACTCGATATGCGTACCCATTTCATTGCCGCCGTTGCTTTCACTGGCGCACTCGCCCTCTCGCAATCCGCCTCGGCGGCGGACGGGAACATCTCTTTCAACGGCGAGATCACGGGCCAGACCTGCGTGATCAACGGCGGCAACAAAGACATCATCGTGACCTTGCCGACCGTCGCCGCCAGCACGCTCAGCGCGACCGGCAAGACGGCCGGCAAGACGCCGTTCAGCATCGACCTGACCGGCTGCGCCGCCACGCCCGCCAAGGTGCAGGTCCAGTTCGAACCGGGTGCCACCGTGGACAGCACGACCGGCCGCCTCATTCCCGCCCCGGGTGGGGCCACCAATGTGCAGGTCGGCCTGAGCAACGCAGACGACGCCAGCGCGATCAAGCTCGGCCTGGCGCTGTCGGCGCAGAACTCCAGGGCCACCGACATCGTCAACGGCGCGGCCTCGCTGCGCTACACGGCCGAGTACGTCGCCAGCGGCGGTGCCGCCACCGTCGGCAAGGTCACGACGAGCGTCGTGTATTCGATCGCCTACCAGTGACGGGTTGCGCGGGCAGCCGCAGCCAGCGGTCGCCCGTGTCCGGAATGACCGCTTCGGGAGGACCCATGAAGACTGCGCATGCATCGGCTGCGATGCGGACCGTGACGGCGGCCGTCGGCGCGCTCGTCCTGTGTGGCGGGGTGCAGGCGGCGGTGGTGATTGCCGCCACGCGCGTCATCTACCCCGCGAAGGAAACCGAGGTCACGCTGAGGCTCTCGAACGAGGGGGCGTCGCCCGCCCTGGTGCAGGTCTGGACCGACGACGGCAACGCCGAAGCCGGTCCTGCCGCGAAGGGCGCGCCGTTCCTGGTCACGCCGCCGGTGTCCCGCATCGATCCCACGCGCAGCCAGACCCTGCGCATCGCCTACACGGGTGAGCCGCTGCCTTCCGACCGCGAGTCGGTGTTCTGGCTCAACATGCTCGAAGTGCCGCCCCGTCCCGAAGGGGCCATGGCCGACGCGAACAAGCTGCAGCTGGCGTTCCGTTCGCGGATCAAGCTGTTCTTCCGTCCGCCCGGGCTGGCGGGCAAGGCCGAAGGGGCTCCGGCCCAGGCGGTCTGGCGGCTGGTCGGGCGCGAGGGCGCGCCGGCGATCGAGGTGCGCAACCCGACGCCCTATCACCTGAACCTCGTCTCGGTGGAACTCGAGAGCGAAGGCAAGCGCGCAGGGTTCGACGATGGCGTGATGGTGGCGCCGGGCGAAACCAGGGAGCTCCCGCTGAAGGGTTCGCTCGATGGCCTGGGCGCCGCAGACTTCCAGCTTCGCTATCAGACGCTGAACGACTATGGCGGCGCCGTGCAAGGCAACGCTGTGCTCCCCAAGGGCACCGCACGCTAGCGGATGGCGATTCATGAAGGCCTCGAAAAACGCCGTGCGTACCGTGCGGCGGTTGTCCCCCTGCGCGTTGGCGGCGCTTCTGGCGATGGCGGCCAGCACGCAGGTCAGGGCCAACACGCCGGCCGCCGCAACGCAGCCTGCGGAAGTGCGCTTCAACGAAGACTTCCTGCGGCTGGGCAACGGCGTGCCGCTGGACCTGAGCCGCTACAACAAGGGCAACCCCGCTGAGGCGGGGCGCTATCGTGCCGACCTCTACGTCAACCAGATCTGGCTTGGGCGCAGCACTGTCACGCTGAAGGCCGTGGGCGCGCGCAGCGGCGATGTTGCGACCTGCTTCGACCGCGATCTGCTCGAGCGTGTGGGCATCGACCTGCAACGGCTGTCGCCCGAGGCTGTGGCCCTGTTGCCAGGCTCCGCGCCTTCGCCACGTGACTGCGTGGCACTGGCCCAACTGGTGCCCGACGCGACCGCGTTCTTCGACAACGGCGAACAGCGGCTCGACATCGGCGTGCCGCAGGCGGCGCTTCGGCGCCAGGCGCGCGGCCATGTGGACCCGAGCCAATGGGACGACGGCGTGCCCGCCGCCTTGCTGCAGTACGACGCCAACTACTACCGCTCGAAGACCGCAGGACGCTCGGACAGCCAAGGCTATGTGGGCCTGGTGGCGGGCGGCAACATCGGCCCCTGGCGGCTGCGGCACCACGGCAGCCTCACGACCGGCTCGGCGCGCGGCACCCACTACCAGGGCACGCAGACCTACGTGCAGCGCGCCATCGAGCCCTGGGGCAGCCAGCTGGTGATGGGCGACGCCTTCACCGAGGGCGCGCTGTTCGACAGCTTCGGCTTTCGCGGTGTGCAGCTGGCTACCGACGACCGCATGGTGCCGGAGTCCCAGCGCGGCTATGCGCCGCGCATCACAGGTATCGCTCGCGGCAATGCGGTGGTGCGCGTGCGGCAGAACGGCAACCTGCTGCGCGAGACCACGGTGGCGGCCGGCGCTTTCGTGATCGACGACCTGTACCCCACGGGCTACGGCGGCGACCTCGACGTCGAAGTCACCGAAGCCGACGGCAGCGTGCAGGTGTCGAAGGTGCCTTACGCCGCCGCGGTGAACGCGCTGCGTCCCGGCATCACGCGTTACCGCATGACGGCGGGCCAATTGCGCGATTCACAGCTGCACAGCCGGCGCGCGTTGTTCCAGGGCACGGTGCAGCATGGCTTCACGAACATGCTCACGGGCTACGGCGGCGTGCTGCTTGCACGCGGCTATCGCGCCCTGGTGGGTGGGGCTGCGCTCAACACCAGCTGGGGCGCCTTCGGCGTCGACCTGACCGGCACCGCGGCCAGCCTGTCCGGGCAGGAGCGCCGAAGCGGCCACAGCGTGCGGCTGGCCTACACCAAGATCCTGGCGCCCACCGACACCCACGTCACGCTTGCGGCCTACCGCTATTCGAGCAAGGGCTACCTGGGTCTGCGCGAAGCCGTGGCGCTGGGCGAGGCCCCGGGGGCCTCGCGCGGCGACGGCAGCGGCCTGCCGGGCGGACACCTGCGCGGCCGCCTTCAGCTCATGCTCAACCAGAACCTGCCGGGCAACATGGGGTCGTTCTACCTGAGTGGCTCGACCCAGGACTACTGGAACCGCGAGGGCCGGGACACGCAGTTCCAGGCCGGCTACAGCAAGAGCTTCGGTCGCGTGAACCTCGGGCTCTCGGCCGCCCGGCAATTCGACCCCTTGCGCAAGCGCTGGAACAACACGGTCATGCTGACCTTCGGCATTCCGCTGGACGCCGGGTCGCGTGAGGTCTACACCACGTCGAGCGTGCAGCGCGATTCCAGCGGCGCGATCGACATGCGCACCTCCGCAGGCGGCGTGTTCGGCGAAGACAACGCGTGGAGCTACAGCCTCAACGCGAGCCACAGCCGCGGGGGCGAAGGGGCATCGAAGTCGTCACGCACCGGCGGCGGCGCCACGGTGGCCCATATCTCGCCCGTTGCCACCTGGCGCGGCAGTGCGTCGGCCGGCGATGGTTATTCGCAGCTGGGCGTGGGCGTATCGGGCGGCGTGGTGGCCCACGGCGGCGGCGTGGTGTTCGCGCCTGCGATGGGCGAAACGCTCGCCATCGTCGAGGCGAAGGGCGCCAACGGCGCGCGCGTCGCCAATGCAAGCGGGTTGCGTGTCGGGCCAGGAGGGCAGGCCGTGGTGTCGAACCTCGCGCCCTTTGCGAGCAACGAAGTCGAGCTCGACCCCAAGGGCCTGCCGATGAGCGTGGAGCTGAAGTCGAGCACGCAGCGCGTCGCGCCCACGGCGGGCGCCGTGGTCAAGCTGAAATTCGAAACCTCGGGCGGCGGGCGCTCGGTGCTGGTGCGCGTCACCCTGGCCGACGGCACGCCGGTGCCGTTCGGTGCGCGGGTGACGGACGCGGCGGGGCAGGAGGTCGGCACGGTGGCGCAGGACGGGCGGCTCTTGCTGCGCAGCGTGATGGCCGAGGCCGCGCAGTACGAGCTGGCGTGGGGCGAGGAGAAAGGGCAGCGATGCAGCTTGCCGCTTCTGTTGGGCGCGGCGTCTACCGATGCCCCTGCGTCGCCATGGCAGGTGGTGGACGCTCAGTGCGCCCAGTGAGAGGGCGACCAGTCTCCAGACAACGGACAAACAAGGACAAGCGATGAACTGCAAGAGATGGCTATCGAAATCGATCAATCGCACCGTGCGCGCGGCGCTGGCGTGTCTTGCCATGTGCTTGCTGGGGTTGCCTCTTTCCGTGAGCGCGCAATCGAAATGCACGGCTTCGCCCAGCGTGGTCGCCGCGCTGCCCGCCACGATCTACGTGAACCCGAATCTGGGGACGGGAGGGGGGCTGACGTCTTGGTTGCCTCTAATGCAGGGGGGAGGGGGGCTTATGTATACCTGCACCGGAAACGCGCTTCTTGGTGCTGCGATCAAGGTTGTGGGGTTGTCGAAATCAGGTATTCAGGTTCTATATTCCGGTACCCCAATCAGCGTCTTTGAGACGAATGTCCAGGGCGTTGGCGTTGCGTTTGCCGCCTCCCTTTTCGTGGGGCCGTGCAACAGCGGTGTCGTCGACGCTGGTGGCCTGCCATCAACGGCCCCTGGATCGGGAGCAGCTGCAACGGTTCAGTTCACACCCTCTTCAGGCGTATGGGTCAAGTGCGGTACCGCAGGAGTTGGCCGAGTGAGCGCCTCCGTATTGATGCAGTTTGTGAAAACGGGAGCAATCAGCGGAGGAACCGTAACGCCCTTTGTCCCCATGCTCGAGTCGAGCTACAGCCTCGACGGGGTGCTGACAAAGGGCACGTGGAGCGTTACGGCAGGGCCGACGGTGGTCCAAGGTCTTCCGACTTGCACAGTGAAGGACCTGACCGTCGCGATGGGCTCGTACAAGAGTTCGGCGTTCGCAGGCATCGGCACGACCACGCCAGCGAAGGACTTCGAAGTTTCGGTCACCTGTCCTCCGGGGATGATGCTTGTGACCACGGGGCCTTTGCCGCGCCCCGTGTCTGTCGCGTACCGAATCTACTCAAATGGCACAGAGAACCCGCGTACCAACGTGTTTGCGCTTTCTTCCGGGTCGACAGCCAAGGGGATTGCCTTGCGCATCAGCAATTCGGCGTCTGTCCCATTCGGTGCCGGGAGTGCCTATCGCCTGGACTACGACGTCACCTCCGGTAGCAGCCATTCGGTCAAATTCCAGGCCGCCTATCAACAGATCGATGCAACGGTCACACCGGGTACGGCAAACGCCGTGTTGATCTTTGCGATGAACTACCAATAGGTGGTCATGCCCTTGGCGGCCGACCTCGCGGATTGAAGTCACACGCGCGTAGCACAACACGCCATCTTGCACCTAGACAGCGCCGTCAGGTGGAGTGAATGCACTGAGAAACGCGTCACATTGCACGCTTAACATGGCTCCTTCGCCTTGCCCAAGGCGCTCTTGAACGTGCCGCTTCGGCGGCAGATGGCAAGGAGGGAGCACCCATGGAACGACGCACGGTTTCTCTTCGTCGGCTGGCCGCGATGGTTGGCATTTCCTGGCTGGGCGGCCTGGCGCTTGGCAGCCACGCCGGGGACGGCACCATTCATTTCACCGGTGCCATCGTCGCCGCGCCCTACCAGGTGGCCCTGGTGCAACCCCAGCAACATCAACGACAACAGCCGCAGCGGATGAAGGCGACATCGACGGGCGAACGCCAGGCCGAGCTGGCCTTTTCCCGTGAAACCGTGGACCGGCCCAGCGCGCGAATGAAGGTCGAGATGGCGCGCACGCAGGCGGTGTCGGCGCGCTTCATGGACAGCCGGGGGCGGACGCAGGCGCTCGACCCCGCGCAGTGGCATGCGATCGGCCAGCAGGGCGGCACGCTGTCACTGCTTGCATCGGCAGATCGGCAGGCCGGCGGCCCGTCGGCCGCACTGGTGACGGTCGCCTACGACTGACGCTGCGATGTCGCGGCGCTGGCGTGAACCGTGTCGGTGGCGGCCATCGCACCGACGCCGACGCCCGCCATGTCGAGCCGCGAGATCGGCAGCGTCTGGCTCTGGCTGTGGCGCATGGCCATCCGCAGGCGGAACTCCTTGGGCGTCATGCCCTTGATCTCCAGGAAGCGTCGGTTGAAGTTGGCGATGTTGTTGTACCCGGCGGCGTAGCAGATGCTCGAGATCTGCTGGTCGCTTTCCATCAGCAGCTGGCACGCCTTGCCGACGCGCAGCCGGTTCACGAAATCGGTGAACGGCACGCCCGTGGCCTGGCTGAACAGCCGCGAAAAACTGCCCTGGCTCAGGCCTGTCTGCGCGCAGACCTCCGAGAGTGACAACGGCTGGTCGAGGTGCTGCCGGATGTACGCGACGGCCTTGCCGATGCCAGCGACCGTCTCCGCGTTGCCCTTGACCGGCAGCCAGCCCGACGAGAGCACGCGATGCTGCCTGCAGCGCGTGAGCAGGCTCAGCAGGCCGAGAAACTCGGAGAACCGTTCGGGCCCTTCGCTGCGCTGCAGGCGCTCGAGGTGTTCGCGCACGTCGTCGCTGATGCCGAAGAACTCGATCCCGTAGCGGGCCATTTCGAGCAGCGGGGCTGCTTCCTGCAGTTCGGCGAACACCTGCATGCCCTGGCGCAGCGGCGCGTCCGGAAACTGCAAGGCGAGGCTGCGAAGTTCCACGCCTTCGGACGGCAGGTTGAGCGACACCCAGTTGTGCGGCAACCGGGGCCCGGTGAGCACCAGGTGGCCGGGCTCGAAGCGCTCGACGTGGTCGCCGACGAAGGCCCAGCCTCCCGTGTCGGCGATCAGGTGCAGCTCGTACGCGTCGTGGCAGTGCCAGCGCTCCTGCGGTGACGGGCTGCCGTGCTGCAGGCTGTGCAGGAAGCCACGCTGGCCCGAAGGCACCGGCCCGGTCTGCGGATGGTGCATGAAGCTGTGCTCGATCTCCGGGGCGGGGTTGCGGCGCACGCCCTGGGGCTTGATGGCGCTCCTCATCGCGGATGCGGCGCGGCGGCGCCCCGTGCGGTCTTCCTGCGTGTCCCTCGTCCTGGCATCGAGCACTCCCCTTTGTGTGTGTCTTGTGGCGGTTGCCGGGCCGTCCGGATTCGCGGCAGGCGAACGGTCGGCGCTCAAGACCTATTGGGGCGTAGCTCTGTAAATAAAAAGTAAACAATTCAAAAGCGCAAAGAAACACGCGCAATGCAAACAAGTGTTCTGCGCATGCGGAGGCCCGCGGCCCGGGGGCGCCCGCTCAGGTAACTCGGTCAGGCCGCGTGGGCCGTGGTCGCTGGTGCGTCGGTGCGGTGGTGCGGTGGTGGGCCAGGGCCTGCGCAATGGCCCTCACCAGGTCGGCCGTGAGGAAGGGCTTGCGCAGGATCCGCGTGCGCGGCGGCACCGCGTAGCGGTGCGCGAGCAGGTCGGAGGGCAGGCCCGAGATCAACACCACGGCAGTGCGCGGGTAGAGGCGCTGCACGTCGCGCATCAGCTGCAGGCCATCACCGCCGGGCCCCAGGCTGACGTCCGACAGCACCAGGTCGAAGGCCTGGCGTTCGAGCGCGGCGGTGGCGTCGGTGGCCGACGCCACCGCCTGCACCCGCGCACCGTGCTCCTTGAAAAATTCGAAGGTGGCGTCGCGCACGTCGGTGTCGTCGTCCACCAGCAGCACCTGCAAGGCCTCGAGCGACAGCGCGGGCGGTGGCGGTGCGCAGGCCGGCGCAGCCGACGGTGCGGCCTCGGGCAGCACCAGCGTGAACGCGGTGCCCTGGCCGACAGTGCTGCGCACACGCAGGTCGCCGCCCGACTGCTTGACGAAGCCGTAGACGATGCTCAGGCCCAATCCGCTGCCTTCGTTCTCCTTGGTCGAGAAGAAGGGCTCGAAGATGTGCTCCAGCACGTGCGGCGGCATGCCGTGGCCCGTGTCGCTGATGCGGATCTCGACCACCGGGCCGGGGCTGCCCTGCGCGCCGTTCACGCCATGCGCCGCAGCCGCCGCCGCCGCCGCGTGCCACGCGCTGTGCAGCGTGAGCACGCCCCCGCGCGGCATCGCAGCGCCCCCGTTCAGCGCTAGGTTGAGGATCGCGTTCTCGAGCTGCCCGCCGTCGGCCAGCACGCACGCCCCGTCGGCCTGCAGGTCGAGCTCGACGCGGATGCCCTGGCCGAGCGAATACTCGATGAGGTCCTGCAGTCCGGCCAGCATCTGGTCGACATCGATCACTTCGGCGCGCAGCGTCTGGCGGCGTGCAAAGGCCAGCAGGCGCGTCGTGAGCACGGCGCCGCGCTCCGAGGCCCGGAACGCCCGGTCCACGATCCGGCGCATGTCGGGCGACAGGTCGTCGCGCGACTGCAGCAGCTGCAGGTTGCTGAAGATCGCCGCCAGCAGGTTGTTGAAGTCGTGCGCGACGCCGCCCGTGAGCTGGCCCAGCACTTCCATCTTCTGCGCCTGCCGCACTTGCCGTTCGAGCGCGCGGCTCTCGCTCTGGTCGCTGTACAGCGTGACGAAGCCGCCGGCCGGCATGGGGTGGTTGCGCACGGCCAGCACCTGGCCGTTGTCGAGCAGGTAGTCGTCGCGCCGCCGCTGTGCGTCGGGCGGCCCCAGCAGGTCGACGGCGGGGCGGCCGTCGGCCAGCGCCGGCAGCGCCGCGCGCAGCGTGTCGAGCGTCGCGCCGGTATGGATCGCCTGCGCGGGCAGGCGCAGCAGCGCGGCGAAGCGCGGGTTCCAGGCCACGAGGCGGCCTTCGGCGTCGAACGCGCCCAGGCCGTCGTCGATGCTGTCGAGCACCGTGCGCAGCAGGCGCCGTTGCTCCGAAATGTCCGCGCCCATCCGACGCATCGACAGCGTGTTGTCGCGGAACACGTTGAATGCACCGACGAGCGCACCGACCTCGTCGTCGCGTCGCGAGACATCGGGCGGCGCGCTGGCGTTGCCGTGCGACAGCTCGGTGATGGCGGAGGTAACCCGCGTGAGGTCGCGCAGCGATTCGCGCAGGCTCCAGTACCCGAGCACCAGCGCGGCGGCTGCGACCAGCAGCGCGAGCGTGACCGCGATCAGCCCCGAGCGCACGATCAGGCCCACCGAATGTTCGCGCGAGGACACCTCGGCGCTGAGCGCCGCCACATGGCGGTCGACCGAGCGCGTGAGCTCTTCCGAGAGCACGCGCGTGGAGGTCAGCAGCAGGGTCTTGCGATCGCGCAGCGCGAGGTGCTGCCTGCGCAGCGCGAAGATGCTGTCGGCCTGCGCGGCGATCTGGGCGCGGATCGCCGCATCGATGCGCAAGGCGTTGGCTGAGCCGGCGTAGGCGAGATAGACCCGCTCGGCCTCGTCCAGGTCGAGCGTGTTGTGGGCGTACAAGGCAACCCGCAGCAGATGCAGCGTGTGGTCTGCAACGAACCTGGAACGCTCGGGCAGATCGGCGATGCGGTGCTCCATCTGGCTCAGCGCGTGAATGCGCCCGCGGCCTTCTTCTCGCAGCGCGAGGTCCAGGCGCTTGAACTCGATCAGATCGTCCAGCACCACCTGCATGGCGCTCAGCACCTTCGGCACACCGGTGGCTGCGCCGCTCGCCGGCGGTAGTTGCGCCGCGAGCGTGCGCACCTCTTCCTGTCGCTTCAGCAGATCGGCCTTTTCCTGGTTGAGCCGCGCCGATATCGACATTTCCGCCACGTACGGCGCTGCCGCCGCCAGGTGCGTGACGCGCTCCGACAGCGCGAGCGACTTCGCCACCGACGGCAGGATGCGCTCGTCGAAGCCCTGGATCGCGGCCTTGGCGTTGAACAGCGCCACCATCGCCACGGCGGCCAGCACCAGCGTGGTGATGGCCAGTACGGCGAACGCGGAGAGCCATCGCCCGCGCAGGCTGCACGAGCGCTTGCGCCCGCGCGCAGGCGCGTTCGCGTTCGAGGAGGTGCGGGGGCCTTGCATGGGGCGGGCGGGTGCGGGCGCTGCTGCCTCAGCAGCGCACCACGTTCGCTGCAAAGCGGTAGCCCGCGCCGCGTTCCGTGCAGATGAAGCGCGGATGGTCCGGGTCTTCTTCGATCTTGCGGCGCAGGCGCGACACCAGCACGTCGATCGTGCGGCTCACTGCGTCCGACTGGGCGCTGCGCGTCTTGAGCAGCAGCTGCTCGCGGTCGATGACGCGGTTCGCATGCAGCACGAAGACCTCGAGCAGGGCGAACTCGCCGTGCGTCAGGTCGCAGGGCGTGCCGTCGCCGTGCAGCAGTTCGCGCGCGGTGATGTTGAGGGTCCAGGGGCCGAACAGATAGCGTTCGTGGCTCAGGCGGTCGGTGCGCAGCGAGCGCGGCATGCCGGTCTCGGCCGAGCGGCGCAGCAGCGCGCGGATGCGCGCGACCAGTTCGCGGTTGTCGAAGGGCTTGGCGATGAAATCGTCGACGGCGGTTTCGAGGCCCAGGATGCGGTCGGCGGCCGTGCCCTGGCCGGTGAGGATGATGATCGGGATGCGCGAGCGCGTGCGCAGCTGGCGTGCGAGCTCGATGCCGTCTTCCTTCTTCAGACGCAGGTCGATGATCACGAGCGAGAAGGCGCGCTGGTCGAGCCGGGCTGCCATGGCCAGGCCGTCCGGCACGGCCTGTGCGCGAAAGCCCGACGACTCCAGCAGGTCGACCAGCGTCTCGCAGACTTCGGGATCGTCGTCGACCACCAGGATTTCGGGTTTCACTACGTCAAGCATGAGGTTCCAGAAGGCCGGACTGTGTGTCCGGTCGTCCAAAATTCTTGCAGACAAAAGCGCACCAATTGATACCTAAAGGTTAATCAAGTCCCTCTCAGGCTGGTATTTCGCGACTTTTTTTCGTCCGATGCTTTACACATGCATCGAAGCATCCCTTTCGGGGACTTCAATGTGATCCGTTTGTCACGCGGAATGGGTCACTTCAGTACAGGCGGTTCGACCGGCAGCGCCCGCTTGTGGGCGCTCTTGCGGTGCGTCGACAAGATCACCGCGCGCGCCGCGGCCGACACCGGCTTGCCTTCGAGGAAATCGTCGATCTGCTCGTAGCTCACGCCAAAGGCGTCTTCGTCGGGCTTGCCCGGCACCAGCGATTCGAGGTCGGCCGTGGGCACCTTGTAGACCAGCGCATCGGGCGCGCCCAGCAACTGCGCCACGGCGCGCACGCGGCGCTTGTTGAGGCCGGTGAGCGGCGTGATGTCGGCCGCGCCGTCGCCGAACTTGGTGAAGAAACCCATGAGCGCTTCGGCCGCGTGGTCGGTGCCGATCACGAGGCCGTCGTGCGCGCCGGCCACCGCGAACTGCGCAATCATGCGCTGGCGCGCCTTGATGTTGCCGAGCACGAAGTCCTCGTGCGCCGCATCGCGAAACGCCTGCCCGCCCGCGCGCAGCGCGGCCAGCATCGCATCGGCGGCGGGGCGGATGTCCACCGTCAGCAGGCGGTCGGGGCGGATCACCGCCAGCCCGGCCTGCGCCTCGGCCTCGTCGCGCTGCACGCCGTAGGGCAGGCGCATCGCGATGAAGGTGGCGTCGCGGCCTTCGGCGCGCAGCTTCTCGACCGCGCGCTGCGCAAGGCAGCCGGCGGTCAGCGAATCGACGCCGCCGCTGATGCCCAGCACCAGCGTCTTCAGTCCGGTGCTGCGCAGGTAGTCGGCGAGGAAGTCGGTGCGCCGTGCGAGTTCGGCGGCGGCATCGAAGACGGGCGCCACGTGCAGGGCCGCGATGATCTCGCGCTGCGTGGCATCGACGGGAGAAAGGTCTGCACTCATCTGTAGGGCCTGGAAGTGAGGATGAAGATCAGAAATCGACGAGGCTGAGGCCGATGCTCAGCACGGTGCGCTTGCGGTTGTAGTCCACCAGCGTGTCGCCATAGCCATGGAACAGCTGCGTGTGGAAGCGCAGGTTGCTCTTGGTCGGGTCGCCGATGGCCTTCAGCCATTCGAGGCGCACCGAGCCGCGGCCGCTGTCGCGCAGGTTGTTGCGCACCGTGATGCCCAGTTGGTTGTCGCGGTTGAGGTTCCAGCGGCCCGTGACTTCGGCGCGGCCGATGTAGTCGGCGATGTCGGGGTTGTCGTCCTTCGCGGCGCTTTCGGACATGCGCTGCCAGATGCGGCCCGTGACGGTGAAGCGGTCGTCGAGCTCGGCGCCGCCCATCAGGTACACGCGGTTCCAGCTGCGCGACAGCGGCAGGCTCTGGCCGTTCGACTGGTGCACGATGCCCACGCCCGCATAGCGCCAGCGCCAGCCGCCGGGCAGGTGGACGTCGGTCGGGTAGACATACATCAGCTCGGGCTCGTGGTCGGTGGTGCGGAAGGGCCGCGAGATCGAGCCGTTGAACAGCTGCCAGGTCGACTGCTGCGAGTACGCGAACCACAGCGAGTCTTTCTTGATCGGGTCGTTCTGCGTGAGCATGCCCTGCGCGAGCTTGGTGCGCACCGACAGGCCGATGCGCATTTCATTCGCCTGGTAGGCCACGGGCTCGGCCGTGTGGCCGGCCGACGGCGAGGTCGGCGGCTGGGGCTTGTCGGTGGCGGCCGAGGCCGACACCGTGAGCGGGCGGTAGCCGCGGAAGCCGAAGGTGCCGCAGTCGGTGGCGTTCTCGAGTTCCCAGAAGCGCGACAGCGTCGAGTACTGGCGGTCGCGGCAGCCTTCGGTGGTCGCGACCGACACCACGCGCGTGGCCGGAATCGTGCCGTCCACCGGCGGCTGCGTGCTCGCGAGCACCGGCGGCGCCACGGGCACCGACACCGAGGGCAGCGTCTGTTGTTGCGACCAGCGGTCGTAGCAGGCCAGGCGTGCCTCGTTGTTCGCGCCGAGCGCGGCGCACTGCTGCCAGGTGAGTTGTGCATCGGCCAGCGGACTGGCGGGCTTGTCGACGGCTTGTGCTTGTGCGACAGATGCGGCGCCGAGGCACGCGGCCACGGCGGCGACGGTGCGCAGATCGAACAAAGAAGCAGGGTGTCGTCGTGTCGTCTTCATGGCTTTCCTTCCTGTGCGACGGTCTTGCGCAGCACGAACGGGTGCGTGCGCTCGGTCGCGGCATCGCGCCACGTGCCGCGGAATTCGCGGCCGCAGGCACCGGGCTGCAGCGTGCCCGACCAGACGCCGCTGATGGCGCGGCCGTCCAGCGATTCGTCGATGGACAGCGCGCCCTCGTCGTCGACATCGCCCGCGAGCTGCGCGACGGTGGTCTTCGTCGAGGCATCGGCGCGGCGCGTGATGGTGCCGCGCACGCCGGCGTATTCGGGGTGCTTGCCCAGCTGCACGACGGCCGTGCCGGGCAGGTCGTCGAAGCGGGCTTCCCACTGGCCGTACAGCGCCTGCAGCGGCAGCTCGCGCGCGTCGGCGGGGCAGTTGGGGTCGCGGGGCGTTGCGCAACCGGCCGCCAGGGCGGCGGCAAGCAGCGCGACTGCGACCGTCGCCGTCGTCCTCATGGCGTGGCGGCGGCCTTGGCCGCGCTGTCCAGCGCCTTGCGTGCGAACTCGGCGCGCAGCGCCTTCAGTTTCTCGCGCGGGTCTTCCTTGGTCGTGGCCTTGTCCAGGCCCATCTCGGCGATGAAGCGGCTGGGCATGCAGGGCACCATGTCGCGGCCCTGCTTGCGTTTCTTGGTCCAGCTCACGGCCAGGCTGCGCTGCGCGCGCGTGATGCCCACGTACATGAGGCGGCGCTCTTCCTGCAGGCGCTGCGTGGTCTCGTCGCTCACCACCTTCTGGCGGCCGTTGTCGTCATCGAGCTTGAAGGGCAGCAGGCCCTCGGTCACGCCGATGAGCATCACGTGCGGCCACTCCAGGCCCTTGGACGCATGCAGTGTCGAGAGCGTGACCACGTTCTGGTCCTGCTCGCGCTCGCTGATGGTCGACAGCAGCGAGATGGTCTGCGCCACCTCGAGCAGGCTCTTGTGTTCGTTCGGGTTCGTGTCGTCGGCGCCCGAGGCGTCGTCGAGCGAACCGCCGGCGCGTTGCGACATCCAGTCGACGAACTCCAGCACGTTGGTCCAGCGCGTGGCGGCCGCGGCCTCGCTGTCTTCGCCTTCGTACAGATGGCGCTCGTAGTCGATCTCCTTGAGCCACTCGAGCATGAAGGCGCGCGAGGCTTCGGCGCCCATGGTGCGGCGCGCGCGGTACTCCAGGTCGTTGATGTAGCGGCCGAACTCGTGCACGCCGTCGAGCGTGCGCTTGGGGATCACGCTCGGCAGCGAGGGGCTGAACAGCGCCGCGAACAGGCTCAGCTTGTACTGGCTCGCGAAGCTGCCCAGGCTGGCCAGCGTGGTGTGGCCGATGCCGCGCTTGGGCGTGGTGATGGCGCGCAGGAACGCCGGGTCGTCGTCGTTGTTGACCCACAGGCGGAACCAGCCGCACAGGTCCTTGATCTCGGCGCGGTCGAAGAAGCTCTGGCCGCCCGACACCTTGTAGGGAATCTGCGCCTTGCGCAGCGCCTGTTCGAAGATGCGCGCCTGGTGGTTGGCGCGGTACAGGATCGCGAAGTCGCGGAACTCCTTGTACTGCTTGCCCTGCGACACCGTGTCGCCCGCGCGCAGGCTGATGATGCGCGCCACCGTGCGCTCGGCCTCGTGCAGTTCGGTGTCGGCATCGACGATGCGCACCGGCTCGCCTTCGCCGAGTTCGGAGAACAGCGTCTTCGGAAACAGCTTGGGGTTGGGGCCGATCACGTTGTTGGCCGCGCGAAGAATGGCGCTGGTGGAGCGGTAGTTCTGCTCCAGCTTGATGACCTTGAGCGTCGGGTAGTCGACCGGCAGCTTCTTCAGGTTGTCCAGCGTGGCGCCGCGCCAGCCGTAGATCGACTGGTCGTCGTCGCCCACCGCCGTGAACTGGCCGCGTTCGCCGGCCAGCGCCTTGAGCACTTCGTACTGCGTGGCGTTGGTGTCCTGGTACTCGTCGACGAGGATGTGGCCCAGCATGGCCTGCCACTTGGCGCGCACCTCGGGGAACTCGTACAGCAGCTTCAGCGGCATGCCGATGAGGTCGTCGAAGTCCACGCTCTGGTAGGCCTGCAGCCGCTCTTCGTACTGGACCATGATCTCGGCCGTGATGCGCTCGTTGTCATCCACCGCGGCGGCTGCAGCCTGCGCAGCGTTCAGGCCCATGTTCTTCCACTTGCTGATCGTCCACTGCCAGATGCGGGCGGTGGCGATGTCGACGGTGCCGCCGCAGTCTTTCAATATCTTGGTGACGTCGTCGGCGTCCAGGATGCTGAAGGCCTTCTTCAGGCCCAGCACGTGGCCGTCCTCGCGCATCATGCGCACGCCCAGTGCGTGGAAGGTGCACACCACCACCTTGCGCGCGTCGCGCCCGATCAGGTCCTTGGCGCGCTCGCGCATTTCGGCGGCGGCCTTGTTCGTGAAGGTGATGGCCGCGATGCGCTCGGGCTTCAGGCCCGACTGGATCAGCCGGCCGATCTTGTGCGTGATCACGCGCGTCTTGCCCGAGCCCGCACCTGCGAGCACCAGACAGGGACCGTGCATGTAGTTGACCGCTTCTTGCTGGGCGAGATTGAGACCGTGGGACATGGGGGAGGGGGAACCGGGAAAGCGGGAACGCGAAAAAGGCAGGAGGGGCCGCAGGGCGCGGCCGTCGCAAAGCGGGCAATGATACGGGCCCGGCTCCAGCCGTCCGTGTCAGCGGGCATCGCGCGACGAAGGAGGACGACAATGCCGGCGTGCTGCCTGTTTTCCTTGTTACTTTTCCTTTCTTCGCCCTGATTGCGGCCGGCTACGCCGCCGCCCGCACCCGCATCCTGCCGCTGGATGCGATCCCGGGGCTCAACACTTTCGTGCTGTATTTCGCGCTGCCCAGCATGCTGCTGCGCTTCGGCGCCGGCACGCCCATCGCGCAGCTGCTGGACGGTAGCGTTGCACTGATTTGGGGCATCTGCGCGCTGGCCGTGGTGGCGGGCGTGGTGCTGTTCACGCGCAATGCGCGCATCGGCTGGAACGACGCGGCCTTCGGCGCGCTGGTGGCGGCCTTTCCGAACACCGGCTTCATGGGCGTGCCGCTGCTGGTGGCGCTGCTGGGCGCGGAGGCGGCCGGGCCGATCATCATCACCATCGCGTTCGACCTGGTCGTGACCTCGTCGCTGTGCATCGCGCTGTCGCGGCTCGACGGTGCCGGCAGCGCGGGCCGGCACGGCGCCACGCTGGCCGCGCGCAAGGCGCTGCGCGGCATCCTCGTGAACCCGATGCCGTGGTCGATCCTGCTGGGCGTGCTGCTGTCGGCGGTGCGCTGGCAGCTGCCCGGGCCGGTCGAGCGCACCATCGCCATGCTGGCCGACGCAGCCTCGCCGGTGGCGCTCTTCACCATCGGCGCGGTGCTGGCGCGCTCGGCGCTGCTGGCGCGCGAGCACGGCGCCAGCGCCATGGTGGCGGCGGCGATGGGCACCGGCGCCGGGCCCGCGCCGAAAGCGCCGCTGGCCGACGTGCTGCCCGTGGTGCTCGTGAAGCTGGTGCTGCACCCGCTGGCGGTCTGGGCGCTGGGACGCGGCGCCATCGCGCTGGGGCTGCCCCTGGCGCCCTCGGCGCTGGCTGTGATCGTGCTGGTCGCGGCGCTGCCGAGCGCGAGCAACGTGTCGATGCTGGCCGAGCGCTTCGGCGCCGACAACGGCCGCATCGCACGCATCATCCTGTGGACGACGGTGGCGGCGTTCTTCACCTTCCCGGTGGCGGTCGGCGCGCTGCGCTGACCGGGGGCGTCACTCGGTCAGCACGCCGAGCTTGTACGGATCGGCGTCGGAGAGCCGCTCGCACTTCGAGAAGTCGCGGCCCTGCGTGCCGTCGCAGTAGTAGGTGTTGTAGATACGGCCGAACAGCGTCGGGCTGGCCGTGAAGAGCACGCCGTGGTCCGGCTGCCAGTTGTCCTTGGGAGCGGGCGCGGTGGCTTCCATCGGGCGGGCCGCGTCGGTGGCGCCGGGGGCGGGCGTGAAGTCGGCCAGCGTCTTGCGGGCTTCCTCGCCGCGCCAGCGCACCGCCAGCTCGGCCGCCGTGGGGCGGGTTGCCACCGGCACCAGGATGCCGTTGACCTGCAGGCCGTGCCCGAAGCGGTGCGTCTTGCCGGCCAGGAAGGCGTAGGCGCAGGCCGCCATGCAATGGCCGCGCACCTCGGTCTGCACGCCGCTCTCGCGGATCGCGTCGGCGTATGCGCCGGCCGCTTCGGCGGTGCCGCCGAACGAGTCTTCGAAGACCACGGTGCGCACCGTGCCGCTGCTCAGGAGTTCGGTGAAGGCCTTGACCTTGCTGCCGTCGAGCGTGCCCGACACCACCAGCCGCCGACCCTGCAGTTCGAGCTCCGCCGCACCCGCGGACCCCGCAGCGGCAAGGTACGAAAGCGACACGGCGACAGCCACAGCAACCCCAGCCAGAAGAGACGACGATTTCACGGCGACCTTTGCATCAAGCGAGCGGGCACGAAACACCGCGGACCCAGCGATGGAACCGCACAGGCACAGCTTGTGCAAGGGCGGGGGTACCGTCAACTCTTTTTGCAGATTATTTCGGGGTAATCCCAGGGCATGTCTAAAGGCATACCGTGCGTTATCTCTTCAGATGAATGCTTGCGTATGCAGTTGCACTGCTACAGTGGTTCCGAGTCCAAGGTGTGAAGGGTCCAAGTGGGGCGCGCGATGGCAATACTGGTTCGCATCCTGATGTGGTTGGCCTGGCTCGCTGCGGTGGGCTGGTTCTGGCATGCCGGCACGATCGGCACGGGCGCCGCGCTCGCGCTGGCCGCGCTGAGCCTCGTCGTGTTCGCCTGGCCGAACAGCATTGCGCGGCGACGGCACAACGAACTGCGCTACGTCGACATGGGCAAGGAGCCCACCGGCTATCACTGAAGACCGACGCGGCGCGTTCGTGCAGCGCCTAGGACTTTGGTCCAATGCGCAACGACGCAGAGCTTCCTAGGATGGCGGCGCCTTACCGCCCTCCAGGAATCTCGCCGTGCCTCTTTTCTCCCCACGTTTTCGTTTCGCCCGTCTTCTGCTGCTGGCCGTCCCGATGGCCGTGCTCGTCGCCTGCGGCGGCGGGGGAGATGGGGGCTCGGCCGCCAGCTTCTGGCCGAACAGCGGCACGGCCACCCCGCCGCCTGCCACCACCCCACCCACGGCACCACCCGACGTGCCCGACGACGGCGATGCCTTGCGCAACGCGCCCTGGGTCGAGGGCGTGTTCCGGACCGCGAGCCTCTACAAGGACCGCTGCGCGGCGCCGCGCACCGGCACCGACCCCGACGGCAAGCCCTTCGCCGACAAGACCGGCCGCACGCTCGACGAGAACAACTGGCTGCGGTCGTGGACCAACCACACCTACCTTTGGTACGACGAGGTGCCGGACCTGGACCCGGCGCTGTACGCCACGGCCGACTATTTCGACCTGCTCAAGACCTACGCCGTGACGCCGTCGGGCAGGGACAAGGACCAGTTCCACTTCACATACACCACCGAGGAGTGGAATGCGCTCTCAGGCGCCGGCTCGTCCGTCGGATACGGCGCGCAGTGGGCTTTCTTTGCCCTCTCCCCGCCGCGCGATCTGCGCGTGGCGTACGTGGAGCCCGGCTCTCCCGCGGCCACGACGGGCGCCGGCCTGCCGCGCGGCGCCCGGGTGCTCGGGGTCAACGGCGTCGATTTCGTGAACGACCCCACGCAGGAAGGCGTCGATGTCATCAACGCGGCGCTCTTTGGCGCTGCACCGGGGACGTCCACGCGGTTCACCGTCGTCGACGCGGGCAGCAACACCCCGCGCGACATCACGCTGACGGCGGCGCCGGTGATCTCGACCCCCGTCCAGAACGTCAAGACGCTCCCGAACGCGGGCCGCACGGTTGGCTACCTGCAATTCAACGACCACATCGGCACGGCGGAACTGCAACTGAAGGCCGCCATGGAGTGGCTGCGCGCGCAGCGGGCCACCGAGCTGGTCGTCGACCTGCGCTACAACGGCGGCGGCTATCTGGACCTGGCCAGTCAACTGGGCTTCATGGTCGCCGGCGAGACGCAGACGCGCGGCAAGACCTTCGAGACCGTGCGGTTCAACAACAAGCACACCGAGCGCGATCCGGTGACTGGCAACACGCTCGCTCCCACGCCGTTCTGGGCCACCACCCTGGGCTTTCTTTCTCCCATCGACCCGCCCCTTCCGCTGCCCAGCCTCGATCTGCGACGCGTCTACGTGCTCACGGGCCCCGACACCTGCTCGGCCAGCGAGGCGTTCATCAACGGCCTGCGCGGCATCGACATCGACGTGGTCCAGATCGGCGACACCACCTGCGGCAAGCCCTACGGCTTCTATCCCGAGGACAACTGCGGCACCACCTACTTCAGCGTGCAGTTCCAGGGCGTGAACGCCAAGGGCTTCGGCGACTACCCGGACGGCATCGTGCCTACCTGCTTCGTGCCCGACGATTTCAGCCGTGCGCTCGGCGATCCGCAGGAGGCGCGCCTGGCCGCCGCACTGGCGCACCAGGTCTCGGGGGCCTGCCCCGCCGCACCGGCCGGGCGCCTCGCCAAGCGTGCCGTCGCCGGCCCCGCCGCGCCCTTGTTGCACAAGCCCGAAGGCCTGCGCAACCGCATCCTGCGTCCGCGCTGAAGCAGGCGTCCGCGCGCCGCGCTCAGATGCTGTGCGGGTCCACGTCCACCAGCCAGCGGATCACGCCCTTGCCCTCGGGCGTGCGCCGCAGTTCGTGAAGCAGCGGCTGCCAGGCGGCCAGCAGGCGCTGCAGCGCGGCGCGTGAGGGGCTTTCGATGAGCATCTGCGCGCGCTCCACGTTCGCCACGCGCTGGATCGCCAGCGGCACCGCCGGGTAGCGCGTGACCAGGTCCGCACCGGGCAGCGCCTCGGCCTGGTCGGCTGCGAGGTTCAGGAAGCCCTGCGCCACCGCCTGCTCGCGCGCGTCGGCGCGCACCAGCGCCTGGAACGCGAAGGGCGGCATGGCGGCGGCCTGGCGTTCCTCGAGCTGCTGCTTGGCGAAGGCTTCGTAGTCGTGCCGGCGCAGCGCCGCGAACAGCGGATGCGGCGCGTGGTGCGTCTGGATCCACATCTCGGCCTTGGCGCCTTGCGCCGCGAGGTAGGCGGCATCGCGGCCCGCGCGGCCGGCCGACTGCATCAGCAGGCTGAACAGCCGCTCGGGCGCGCGGAAGTCGCTGGAGAACAGCGCACCGTCGGGGTTCACGGCGGCCACCAGCGTGATGCGGCGGAAGTCGTGGCCCTTGGCGATCATCTGCGTGCCGACCAGCACGTCGACCTCGCCCGCGTGCACGGCCGCGAGCTGCGATTCGAGCGCGCCCTGTTTCTTGGTGCTGTCGGCGTCGATGCGCGCGATGCGCACCGCGCTGCCGTCCGCATGTTTCACGCTCGCGAACAGCTCGGCCAGGTGCTCCTCGAGCCGCTCGGTGCCGCGGCCCACGGGCGCGATGTCGGGGTTGCCGCAGGCCGGGCAGGCGCGCGGCACGCGCTCGGTGAAGCCGCAGTGGTGGCAGCGCAGCGTGCGGTCGATCTTGTGGAACACGCGGTAGGCGCTGCAGTGCGGGCATTCGCTCTTCCAGCCGCAGTCGCCGCAGGCCAGCACGGGCGCATAGCCGCGCCGGTTTAGGAAGATCATGCTCTGCTCGCCGCGCGCGATGCGCTGGCCGATGGCGTCGAGCAGCGCGCCCGAGATCACCGTCTTCGGCGGCTGCAGGTTCATGTCCACGAGCCGCACCGCCGGCAGCGCGCCCGCGCCGATGCGCGACGGCATGGCCAGCCGCACGTAGCGCCCGCCCGGGTCGTCGCCCTCGGGCGGCCGGCTCTGGTGCCAGCTCTCGAGCGAGGGCGTGGCCGAGCCCAGGATCACCTTGGCCTTTTCGCGCTGGCCGCGCCACACGGCGAGGTCGCGCGCCGAGTAGCGCGCGCCTTCCTGCTGCTTGTAGCTCGGGTCGTGCTCCTCGTCGACCACGATGAGCTTCAGCCCCGGGATCGACGCGAACACCGCCATGCGCGTGCCCAGCACGATGCGCGCGGCGCCGCTGTGCGCCGCCAGCCAGCTCGCCAGCCGCTGCGGGTTGGTCATGCCGCTGTGCAGCGACACCACGGCCTCGTCGCCGAAGCGCGCCTTGAAGCGGGCCTCGAGCTGCGGCGTGAGGTTGATCTCGGGCACCATCACCAGCGCCTGCGCCTCGGGGTCGCGCGCCAGCAGGTCGGCCACGCAGCGCAGGTAGACCTCGGTCTTGCCGCTGCCGGTGCTGCCCACCAGCAAAAAGGTGCCGGTGCCGGCCTCGATGCGGGCCAGCGCGGCCGACTGTTCGTCGGAGAGCGCGATCAGGTTCGCGGATTCGGCCGTCTCGGCCACCGGCCCGGCCGTGGTCTTGCGCTTGAGGCGGCGCGCCAGCTGCGTCGTGCTCAGGTCGCGCAGCTGCGGCGGCAGGGCGGCCAGCGCGATTTCGCCGATCGAGCGCTGGTAGTAGCGCCCGGCAAACGCCACCAGGTCGCGCCAGGCCTCGCCCAGCGGCGCCAGCGCGTCGAGCGCCGCGCCCACGGGTTTGAGCGCCATGTCGGGCTCGGCGCCCTCCAGCGAGATCGGCTCGTTCCAGACCACGCCCAGCACCTCGCGCTTGCCCAGCGGCACCCGCACCAGCGTGCCCGGCACCAGCGGCTCGGCGCCGGCGTAGCTCAGCAGGTCACCCAGCGCGGCATGCGCGGGCGTCTGCACCGCGATGTCGAGTCGCCAGGGGTAGGAGACGTTTGTGGCGGATGTGACCGTCGGCGCGCCGGCTTCGGGCAGCGATTCGGCGGAGGGGCTGGGCGTCCTTTTTGGCAAGGTTTGTTAATGCGTTTTGGAGCAAGACCGCTTAAGTTGTTGATTTCACAGCGCTTTGGCGGTCATCCAGAGTTTCTGTGGATAACTTTGTTGACAAGACGGCTGGATAGTCGCCGAAGCCTTGATTTTCAAGGCTTCCGCTGGAATGCCTGTAAAAAAAGCAAAAATCAAAACCTATATAAATCAACCACTTAGCGTCGCTATTGGTTTAGGAGCAGAACCAATGCCCCCTCAGATAATCTTGCGCAGTGCAACACGCGTTTTGTGCATAAGTCGGGCGTCCGGGGCCGTTTTAGGGCTTGACAAACGCCGGGCGACTGGCTTTCAGGGGGCGCTGAGTCTGCCAACCGGGCGGTCGGCAGTTCACATTTGTTAGCTCAAGTGCGCAGCGCGCGCGACTGGTCGTGCACCGCCTGGACCAGCGCCGCGACGTGGTCGGGCGGCGTGAACTGGCTGATGCCGTGGCCCAGGTTGAAGATGTGCGTCGGGCCCGCGGTGGTGCGGTCGGTGTGGGGCTTGCCGAAGGCTTGCAGCACCTTGCCGACCTCGGCCTCGATGGCCGCGGGCGGGGCGAACAGCACGTTCGGGTCGATGTTGCCCTGGATCGCCTTGGCCTTGTCCTCGGTGCCTTCGGCCACGAGGCGGCGCGCGGCGGCCAGGTTCACGGTCCAGTCGACGCCGAGCACCTCGCAGTCGAGCGCGCGCATGGCGCCCAGCCACAGGCCGCCGCCCTTGGTGAAGACGATGCGCGGCACCGGCTGGCCGTCGGGGCCGTGGCGCTTCAGGCCGGCGAGCACGCGCGCGGTGTAGGCCAGGCTGAATTCGTGGAACGCGCCGTCGGCCAGCACGCCGCCCCAGCTGTCGAAGATCATCACGGCCTGCGCGCCGGCGTCGATCTGCGCGTTGAGGTACGCGGCCACCGAATCGGCATTGACCGCGAGCACGCGGTGCATCAGGTCGGGGCGGCCGTACAGCATGCTCTTCACGAGGCGGTAGTCGCTCGAGCCCGCGCCTTCGACCATGTAGCAGGCCAGCGTCCACGGGCTGCCCGAGAAGCCGATCAGCGGCACGCGGCCGTTCAGCGCCTTGCGGATCGAGCCCACGGCGTCGAACACGTAGCGCAGCTTGTCCAGGTCGGGCACTTCGAGCGCGGCCACGGCCGCTTCGTCGCGCACCGGGCGCGCAAAGCGCGGGCCTTCGCCGGCCTCGAACGACAGGCCCAGGCCCATCGCGTCGGGCACCGTGAGGATGTCCGAAAAGAGGATGGCCGCGTCCAGCGGGTAGCGCGCCAGCGGCTGCAGCGTGACCTCGGTGGCGTAGTCGGTGTTGGTGGCCAGCCCCATGAAGCTGCCGGCCTTGGCGCGCGTGGCAACGTATTCAGGCAGGTAGCGGCCGGCCTGGCGCATGAGCCAGACGGGCGTGTGATCGGTGGCCTGGCGCCAGCAGGCCCGCAGGAAGGTGTCGTTTTGCAAAGGGGCGAAAGGCATGGCCCGATTGTCGCAGGGCCCCCCGCGTTCGCCGTCAGTTGACCGACAGCGCACTTTGCGTTGCATCAACCCGCCCCGATGCGCCAGGGCGCGCGCCAGCCGCGAGCATCCGTTCCCGACAACAACTTCAGTCTGGAACGGACATGGCGCAGCAGGTTTTCGATGTGGTGGTGGTGGGCGCCGGCTCGGCCGGCTGCGTGCTGGCGCACCGGCTGGTGCGCGCCGGGCGCCGCGTGCTGCTGCTGGAGGCGGGCCCGCCCGATGACGACCGCTTCATCCACATGCCCGCCACCTTCGTGCGCGTGATCGGCACCGAGCGCACCTGGGCCTACGAGAGCGAGCCGCAGCCCGCCGCCGCCGGCCGCAAGATGTTCGTGCCGCAGGGCCGCACGCTGGGCGGCGGCAGCTCGGTCAATGCCATGGTCTACGTGCGCGGCACGCCCGCCGACTACGACGGCTGGGAGGCGCAGGGCTGCGAAGGCTGGGGCTGGCGCGACGTGCTGCCGTGGTTCCGCAAGGCCGAGGGCAACGCACGCTTCGCCTGCGAGCTGCACGGCACGAACGGGCCGCTGAAGGTGAGCGACACGCGCTTTCGCCATCCGCTGAGCCTGGCCTTCCTGCGCGCCGCGCAGCAAAGCGGGCTGGCCTACAACGACGACTTCAACGGCGCTGCCCAGGCCGGCGTGGGCTTCTACCAGACCACGACTTTCGAAGGCCGGCGCGCGAGCACCGCCGCCACCTACCTCGCGGCCGTGCGCGACGACCCGAAGCTCACCGTGGTGACGGGCGCGCACGTGCTGCGCGTGCTCACGCAGGACGGCGCGGCGACCGGCGTGGTCTACCGCACAGGCCGCAACGGCAGCGGCGAAGAGGTGATCGCCACCGCGCGCGATGAAGTGATCCTCTCGGCCGGCGCGCTCGCCTCGCCCAAGCTGCTGCTGCTGTCGGGCATCGGCCCCGGCGCGCAGCTGCAGGCGCTGGGCCTGCCGGTGGTGAAAGACCTGCCCGGCGTGGGCGAGAACTTCCAGGACCATCTGGAGGTGTCGGTCTACGGCCGCACGCGCGAGCCCGTGAGCCTGCTGGGCAACGACCGCGGCCTGGCGGCGCTGAAGCACGGCCTGCAATGGATGATGTTCGGCTCCGGCCTGCTCACCTCGAACGTGGTCGAGAGCGGCGGCTTCGTCGACACCACCGGCGAGGGCCGGCCCGACCTGCAGTTCCATGTGCTGCCCGTGCTCGTGGGCGATGTCGACCGCGAACCGCTGGCCGGCCACGGCCTGTCGATCAACCCCTGCTTCCTGCGCCCGCAGTCGCGCGGGCGCGTGGCGCTGCGCAGCGCCGACCCGATGGCGCCGATCCTGTTCGACGGCGGCTACCTGCAGGCGCAGGCCGACGTCGACACGCTGGTGCGCGGCGTGAAGCTGGCGCGCCGCATCCTGCGCGCGCCGGCGCTGCGCGAGGTGGTGTCCGAAGAGCTGGCGCCGTCGGCCGCCGACGACATGTCCGACGAGGCCCTCGAGGCCTACGTGCGCGAGTGCGCCAAGACCGTCTACCACCCGAGCGGCACCTGCCGCATGGGCCGCGACGCCATGGCCGTGGTCGATGCGCGCATGCGCGTGCATGGCGTGGCCAGGCTGCGCGTGTGCGACGCCTCGGTGATGCCTTCGCTCGTCAGCGGCAACACCAACGCGCCCACCGTGATGCTGGCCGAACGCTGCGCCGACTTCGCGCTGTCAGGCAACTGAGACTGCACGGTCGGTCAATCGCCGAAGCGCACTGAAACCTAGAGTCCTTTCCAACAAGGAGACAGAGCGAATGCGTGCTACAGATTCCATGGCCGGCAAGGTCGCCTTCATCACCGGCGGCGGCACCGGCATCGGTGCGGCGGTGGCCGCGCAGTTCGTCGCGGCGGGCGGCCGCGTGGTGCTGATGGGGCGCCGCCTCGCGCAGCTCGAAGCGGTGGCGTCGACGCTCGGCGGGCTCGCGGTGGCGGGCGATGCAGCGAACACTGCCGACGTGCAACGCGCACTGGCCGCCGCGCGCGAACGCTTCGGCGGCGTCGACGTGCTGGTCGCCAACGCGGGCGGTCACGGCGTGGGCGACGCGCTTGCGACCGACGACGCCTCGTGGGCGCTGTCCACGCGCCTGAACCTCGACACCGCCTTCGTCTGCGCACGCGAGCTGCTGCCCGAGCTCATCGCGCGGCGCGGCAACATCGTCGTGCTCTCGTCGCTCGCGGGCCACTTCGCGGGGCCGGGCGTGGTCGGCTACGTGACCATGAAGCACGCGCTCATCGGCCTCGTGCGTTCGCTGGCGCGTGACTACGGCCGGCAGGGCGTGCGCGTGAACGCCGTGTGCCCCGGCTGGGTGCGCACCGAGATGGCCGACGAGCAGATGCAGGTGCTCGTCGACAAACACCGCCTGCCCGATGCCGACGCGGCCTACGACCTCGTCACGCGCGACGTGCCGATGGGCCGCGCCGCCAGCCCCGACGACGTGGCGAACGCCGTGCTGTTCCTCGCCTCGCCGCTGGCCGCGATGGTCAGCGGCAGTTCGCTGATGGTCGATGGCGGTGCGTCCGCGGTCGACCTGCCCACCATCGCCTTCGCGCACGACGCTTGAAAGGGGCCGCACCATGAGCACCGACACCACCAAGCCCGCCGACTGGAAGACCTACGACCAGTTCGCCCTCGGCATCGCAACCAACCGCCAGCCCGTCACCGACGCGCTCGCCGGCCAGACGCTGCGACTCGCGCTGCCCGGCTTCCAGCTCACGCTGCAGCCACGCACGCAGCACACGCTCGACTGGCACGAAGACGGCGCACGCGGGGGCGAAGGCCAGGGCGACTGGTACGAGGCCATCGAGGTCGCGCCCGACACCTTCTTCCTCGACATCACGCAGGCCAGCCGCCCGAGCGAGGCGCTGACCGTCGTCCTCAACACGCGCACGCGCCGCGCGCTCGCCATCCGCTGCCGCATCATCGGCGCCGACGAGGCCGCGGGCCAGCCGCGCGTGCCGCAGGACTTCTGGCCCGGCACGCTCGAAGGCGGCACTGTCAGCGGCCTCGCGCCGCACGCCACGCGCGACCTCATCGGCCTGCGCACCTGGCAGACCTACAGCCCCAACCACACCTACGAGCACACCTACCTGAGCGCCGAGCGCTACGCCTGGCAGTGCCTCGTGGGCGTGCAGCGCGGCCACGGCGACGTCGACCTCGCGAGCTACTGGAAGTTCGACGACGACCAGTACGTCTTCACCTTCCGCGAGTTCCTCATTCCGGTCGCCTCGGTGTTCTTCTTCGACTTCGCGAACGGCCGCTCGACCGGCAAGTTCCTCGGGCTCACCGGCACCGGCGCGATCGCCAACAACCCCGCCGGCGCCTTCATGCGCAAGGCCTCGCAGACCTTCTACCCGCCCGAGTTCGGGCCCGTCTGATCTCACCGTTGTCCAGGAGCTTTTGTCATGCGCACCCCTTACCAGATCGTGGCCGACCACTACGCCGCCTCCGACCGCCACGACCTCGCCGCGATGTTCGCCGACGTGGCCAACGACGTGCAGTGGACCGAGATGGCCGGCTTTCCCTGCGCCGGCACGCACGTCGGCCCCGCGCAGGTGGTCGAGAAGGTCTTCCAGGTGCTCGGCGTCGAGTGGGAGGGCTACCGCTTCGTGCTCGAGCGGCTGGTCGACGGCGGCGACACCGTGGTCGGCATCGGCGACTACCACGCGCGCCACCGCACCACCGGCAAGCCGATGCAGGCCCGCGTCACGCATGTGTGGCAGGTGCAGGGCGGAAAGGTGCGGCGCTTCGAGCAGTTCACCGACACGCTGCTCGTCGCGCGCGCCATGCAGCCGTGACGCCGCTTTCCTTCGCATCCCTCGCATCCCTTCCCGGAGCCCGCCCATGAATCTGCGCGACCTGTCGATCGAACACCTCGGCCAAGTGGGCCTGCTGGCGCAGCGCCGCCGCGGCAACCACATCGACGGCCACGAGGTCGTGCCCCGCAACGGGCAGTACCTGCCGGTGGTCGACCCGGCCACCGAGATGACCGTGGCCGAGGCGCCCGACAGCGACGCGGACGACGTGCACGCCGCCGTTGCCGGCGCGCGCCGCACCTTCGAGAGCGCCGCCTGGAAGTCGCTGCGCCCGGCCGACCGCGAGCGCATGCTGTACGCGCTCTCGACGCTCATCGAATCGCACGCCGACGAACTCAGTGCGCTCGAGACCCTGCAAAGCGGCAAGCTGCGCGGCATCGCGCGCATGGTCGACGTGGGTGCGGGCGCGGAGTTCGTGCGCTACATGGCGGGCTGGGCCACCAAACTCGAAGGCCAGACGCTCGACAACTCCATCGGCATCCCCGGCGCGCAGTGGGTCACGTACACGCGGCGCGAGCCGGTGGGCGTGGTCGCGGCCATCGTGCCGTGGAACTTTCCGCTCGCCATCGCGTTGTGGAAGGTGGCGCCCGCGCTGGCGGCTGGTTGCACCGTGGTGCTCAAACCGTCGGAGGAAACGCCGCTCACCGCGCTGCGGCTGGCCGAGCTGGCGCTGGAGGCGGGCTTTCCGCCGGGCGCGCTGAATGTGGTGTGCGGGCGCGGCGCCACGGCCGGCGCGGCGCTGGCCGCGCACCCGGACGTCCGCAAGATCAGCTTCACCGGCTCGACGGCGGTGGGCCGGCACATCGGCCACGCGGCCGTGGACAGCATGGCGCGCTTCACGCTGGAGCTGGGCGGCAAGTCGCCGCTCATCGTGCTGGGCGACGCCGACCCGGTGGCGGCGGCGCAGGGCGCGGCCAACGGCATCTTCTTTCACCAGGGCCAGGTGTGCACGGCCGGTTCGCGCGTGTACGTGCAGCGCAACCTGTTCGACGAGGTGGTGCGCCGGCTCGCGCAGGCGGCCGAGGGCCTGCACATCGGCTCGGGCTTCGACCCGAAGGCGCAGTTCGGGCCGCTCGTGTCCAAGCGCCACCTGGCGCGCGTGATGGCGCACATCGACGGCGCCGTGGCCGAGGGCGCCACGCTGGTCACCGGCGGGCGCCAGGCCTTCGACGGCGGTTGCTTCGTGCAGCCCACCGTGTTCGTCGACGCGCAGCCGTCGATGCGCATCGCGCGCGAGGAAGTGTTCGGCCCGGTCGCGACGGTCGTGCCCTTCGACGACGTGGACGATGCGGTGCGCCTGGCCAACGACAGCGCCTACGGCCTGGCGGCCAGCGTCTGGTCGAACGACCTCTCTGCCGTGCACCGCATCGTGCCGCGCCTGCAGGCGGGCGTGGTCTGGGTCAACGCGCACAACGTGCTCGACAACGCGCTGCCGCTGGGCGGCGTGAAGCAGTCGGGCTGCGGGCGCGACCTGGGGCGCGCGGCGGTGGAGAGCTTCACCGAACTCAAGAGCGTGTGCATGGCGGTGTAGCCCCGCCCCGGTTTCGATCACCCAGAAAGAAGGAGACACCTCATGCAAAGCAAAAGACGAATCGCGCTGTCGGCCGTTGCCGGCGCGCTGGGCCTGGCCGGTTTCAGCGGCGCCTGGGCGCAGGCGGGCCCCGACTGCGGCCTCAACACCGGCAAGCCCGCCACGGGCGAGCCCATTCCCATCGGCGCCGTGGTCGGCAAGACCGGCCCCGACGACTTCAGCGCCTCGGGCCAGGCGGCGGCTGCGTACTTCAAGTGCGTCAACGCCAACGGCGGCATCCACGGCCGGCCGGTCGACTACCTCGTGCTCGACGACCAGTGGAACCCCGAGACGGCCGCGCAGGTGGCCTCCAAGCTCGTGAAGGACCGCAAGGTGGTCGCGCTCGTGGGCAGCACCAGCTTCGTGGAGTGCGGCGCCAACGCCAAGATGTACGCCGACGAGGGCGTGATGGTCATCGCCGGCACCGGCGTGCCGCGCGAGTGCTTCAACGCGCGCAACTACGTGCCGGTGAACGCCGGGCCGCGCGTGTCGGCCACCATCGCCGCGATGTACGCCGCGCAGAAGTACAAGGCGAAGAAGATGGTCTGCATCATTCCGAACATCCCGAGCCTGGGCAACTGGGCCTGCGAAGGGCCGAAGGAATGGGGAAAGAAGAACGGCGTGACGGTCGAGACCCTCACCATCGACCCCGGCTCGGCCGATGCCACATCGACCATGCTGCAGGCCGCCGCGAAGAAGCCCGACACCATCATCATGAACGTGCCCAAGGGCATCCTCGTGCCGATGCTGGCCGCCGCCGAGCAGCAGAACCTGGGCAAGAAGATCCACTTCGTGTCGGCCGCGCCGGCCTACAACGTCGACGTGCCCAAGGCCATCGGGCCGTACTGGAAGGGCAACTTCGACGTCAACCTCGAGTTCAACCCGCTCGAATCGGCCGGGCCCGACAACAAGAACTGGCTGGCCGTGATGGACAGGCATGGTGCGAAGAGCGACCCGCGCGACACCTTCTCGCAGGCCGGCTACCTGGCCGCGCGCCTGGCCACGCAGGCGATGCTGAAGATGGACCCGAAGAAGATCGACCGCGCCGGCGTGACCGATGCGCTGCGCAAGGTGAGCGACTTCCGCAGCGACATCCTGTGCAAGCCCTTCTACGTGGGCAGCGACAACCGCCACAACGCCAACAACAGCGGGCCCATGGCCAGCCCCGACGGCAACGGCTGGCGCTTCGCGCCCGGCGGCTGCCTCACGGCGGACGACCCGGAGCTGGTCGACATCCGTGCCGACGAGCAGAAGATGGGCCTGAAGTAAGCGCGCCGGGCCATGGAGGACTACCTGCCTTTCGTCATCTCGGGCCTGGGCCTGGGCGCGGTGTACGCGCTCTCGGGCGTGGGGCTGGTGGTGCTCTATCGCTCGTCGGGCGTGCTGAACTTCGCCTTCGGGGCCATCGGTGCGCTCGGTGCGTACGTGGCCTGGACGCTGCTCGAAGCCGACTGGCCGCAGGGCCTGGCGTGGTGCGCGGCGGTGCTCGCGGCCATGGCGCTGTCGCTGGCCTACGGGCGCCTCTTAGCACCGCGCCTGTCCCACCGCGACCCGACCATCCGCAGCATTGCCACGCTGGGCTTCGCGCTCGTGGTGGTGGGCTTCACCGAATGGACCTGGGGCGAGCAGCCGCGCCGCCTCGTGCTGCCGACCGACGGCGGCGCGCTCGAATTCGTGCTGGGCGAGGTCGAGGTGCGGCTCACGCACACGCGCGCGCTCGGCCTGGCGCTGGCGGTGCTGATGATGGGCGGCGTCGGCCTGCTGCTGTCGAAGACGCGCGTGGGGCTGAAGATGCGCGCGCTGGCCAACGACCGCGACCTGAGCGCGCTGCTCGGCATTCGTGTGCTCGGCGTCGACACGGTGGCGTGGATATTGAGCGGCGCCTTCGCGGGCGTGTGCGGGCTGCTGCTGGCCAACATCGTGCGGCTGCAGGCCACGCTGCTGACCTTTCTGGTGATTCCGGCCTTTGCCGCCGCCATCATCGGCCGCCTGCATTCGCTGCCGGCGACCGTGGCGGGCGGTATCGCCATCGGCGTGCTGGAGGCGCTGGCGATCACGGTGCCGGGCTTCGCGGCCTTTCGCACGGCGACGCCGTTCCTCATCGCGCTGGCGATGATCGTCTTCTACCGCGCGGGGACGCGCTCGGCATGAACGCGTCGGTCCTCGAAGGCGCCATGCCCGCGTCCGACGCGGCGCCCGCCGCGCTCGCGCAGGCCACGCGCCGCGCCCGCCGCTCGCTCGTGCTCATGGTGGCCTGCGTGCTGCTGATCGGCTGGGCCGTGCCGTGGTTTGCCAATGCCTACTGGATCAAGACGCTGACCTCGTCGCTCGCGCTGTCGGTCGCGGCGGCCGGCGTGGCGCTGCTCTATGGCCAGCTCGGGCTGGTGTCGCTGTGCCAGTACGCGCTGCTCGGCGCGGGCGGCTGGGTCGCGCTGCGCGCGGGGCACGGGCTGGGCTGGCCCTTCGAGCTGTCGGTGCTCGCGGGCGGGCTGCTGTCGTGCGTCGTGGGCATGCTCGCCGGGCTGCCGGCGCTGCGGCTCAAGGGGCTGTACCTGGCGCTCGTCACGATGATGATGGCGGGCGGCTTCCAGGTGGTCGTCAACGTGACGGGCTTTCCCGACGGCGGCGCGGGCTGGCTCGGCCGCGTGTTCGGCAGCGAGCGGTTGATGATGCCGCGGCCCGCGCTGGCGCTGTCCGACGCCGCGTACTTCCGCTACGTCGCCGTGTGGCTGGCGGCGGTGCTGGCGCTGATCGAGCTGCACCGGCGCACGCGCGCGGGCCGCTCGTGGGCGCTGATCCGGCGCGGCGAGGCGGCGGCCGTGGCCGCCGGCGTGAACATCCTGCGCTACCAGACCTGGGCCTTCGGGCTCGCGGGCTTCTGCGCCGGCGTGGCCGGTGCGCTGCTCGCGGGCGGCGTGGGGCAGCTCGACGGGCGCGCCTTCACGGCGGGCGAATCGGTGATGCTGTTCGCGCTCACGGTGGTGGGCGGCGTGTACCACTGGGCCGGTGCGCTCATCGCGGGCCTGCTGCTGCGCGCAGTGCCGGCGCTGCTGACCGACTTCGGCGTCAACGGCTACCTCGCGATGATCTTCTTCGGCGTGGCGCTGCTGCATGCGCTCATCACCGCGCCGAGCGGCATCGCGGGGCAGCTGACGGGCGTGTTCGATGCGGTGCGCCAACGCTTCGCCGCACCGAAGGACAAGGACGCCGCGCCATGATCCGCATCGACGATCTCACCGTCGCCTTCGGCGGCGTCAAGGCCATCGACGCGCTCTCGGCGCAGCTTGACGCGCCCGTGTGCGGCCTGATCGGGCCGAACGGCGCGGGCAAGACCACGCTGGTCAATGTGCTCAGCGGCCTCGTGTCGCCCAGCGCCGGCGGCGTGGCGGTGGACGGCACCGACCTGCTGGGCCTGAAGCCCATCGCGCGCGTGCGCTTCGGCCTGCGCCGCTCGTTCCAGACCGAGCAGGTGGTGGAAGACCTCAGCGTGTGGGACAACGTGCGCGCGCTGCTCGACCATGTGCCGCATGCGCGCGGCGAAGCAACATCGCAGGTGCCGCGCGCGCTGTTGCACACCGGCCTGCTCGACGTGGCGACCGTCATGGGCCACCGCCTCAACCTGTTCCAGCGCCGCATGCTGGAGCTCGCGAAGTCACTGGTCGGCGCGCCCAAGTTGCTGCTGCTCGACGAGCCCGGCGCCGGCCTCACCGAGCAGGAGGCCGGCGTGCTGCGCCGCACGATCGGCGCGGTGCACGCCTTCTGCGGCGCGCAGGTGCTGCTCATCGACCACGATGTCGACCTGATCGCCGCGACCTGCACGCAGACCCTGGTGCTCGACTTCGGCCGCCGCCTCGCGCTCGGCCCGACGCGCGAGGTGCTCGACGATCCGGCCGTGCGCAAGGCCTACCTGGGAACGGAGTGACCACCCCATGCTGAACGTGACGGATCTGCGCCTGCAGCGCGGCGGCAAGGCCGTGCTGCACGGCATCGACCTGCAGGTGCCGCCGGGCGAGGTGACGGCGCTGCTGGGCGCCAACGGTGCGGGCAAGTCGAGCACCGTCATGGCGATCGGCGGCGTGCTGCCGCTCGCGGGCGGGCGCATCGAGGTCGAGGGCCACGCGCTGCATGGCCAGCGGCCCGAGCGCGTGCGCGCGTTGGGCGTGGCGGTGGTGCCGGAAGGGCATCGCGTGCTCGGCGAGCTGTCGGTGTTCGACAACTTGCGCGCCGCCGCCACCGCACTGCCTGCGGCCGGCGTGGCCGATGCGGTCGAGCGCGTGCTCGGCGTGTTCCCCGAGCTGCGCGTGAAGCTCGCACTGCCCGCGCGCTCGCTGTCGGGCGGACAGAAGCAGATGGTCTGCATCGCGCAGGCGCTCATCGGCAAGCCGCGCTACCTCGCGATCGACGAGCTCTCGTTGGGGCTCGCGCCCGCGGTGGTCAAGCGGCTGGTCGAGGTGGTGCAGCAGGTCGCGCGCGAGGGCGTGGGCGTGCTGCTGATCGAGCAGTTCACGACGGTGGCACTGGCCGTGTCGAGCCGCGCCTATGTGCTGGAGCGCGGGCGCATGGCGTTCGCGGGCTCGTCGGAAGAACTGCGCAGCCGGCCGGAGATCCTGCACAGCAGCTATCTCGCGGCGGCCTAGGCGCGAGATAGCTGCGCCTTCCGTGCGGTGGGCATCACGAAGGCCTGGAAGTGGTCGCGCAGCCGCGCGGTGAACTCCTCGGCGATGGCCGAAGGCGCCGACTGCGGCGAGAACGCCATCGACACCTCCACCGGGCAGCGCGGCGACAGCGGCAGGATCTTCAGGTCGCGCGCGAACACGGAAGCCACGTAGGGGTTGACGATGCCGACGCCGGTGCCCTGCGCCGCCATCATGCAGATGGTGACCGAGTAGGTGGTCTCGACCGTGGCGGCGCATTCGATGCGGTGCTGCTGCAGCGTGCGCTGGAACTGCTGGTGGATCTCGTCGTCGGCATTCAGCGTGAGAAGCACCTGCTGCTTCAGGTCGCGCACATGGATCGCGTCGCGGTGCGCCAGCGCATGCCCGGGATGCACGACGCACACCGCGCTCGCCTTGTGCAGGCTGACCGCGTCGAGCTGCGGGTCGTGGAAGGCGGCGGTGCTGAGCGCGACGTCGTACAGGCCGTAGAGCAGGCCTTCGCGCAAGGCGTGCGTGCCGACGGTCTGCAGGTTGACGTGCACCTCGGGATGCAGCCGCGAGAAGGCATGGATCACCTGCGGCATGACGCCGAGCCCGAGCGCCGGCGTGCAGCCCACGCGCAGCGACCCCGCGCCCGACTTGCGCAGCACCGCCACGCTCTGCTCGATGCGGTCCAGGCCCAGGAAGTGGCGCTGCACGGTGTCGAACAGCTGGCGTGCCTCGTGCGTGGGGCGCAGCCGTCCCTTGTGGATGTCGAACAGCTTGAGCCCGGTGGCATGCTGGATCTGCGAGAGCAGGCGGCTCACGGAGGGCTGCGTGGTGTGCAGCAGGGCCGCCGCGGCGGTGGTGGTGCCGGTCTGCATCACGGCGCGAAAGGCCTCGATCTGGCGGAAGTTCAACGGGCGCGACATGCGGGGGCTCCTGGGGCTGCACGGTACAAGGCAGAAAGCATGGCATATCTTTTCTGCATAGCCTGTGAATGAAAATGAATTTTTCAGAATGATGCTGCGTTCCTAGACTGCGCCCTATCCACCCCCTCCATCGCGCCGTCGCGGCGCACAGCAAGGAAGACGCATGACACAGCACTGGCCCCGCAGGGTCGCCGGCCTCGGCCTTCTCGCACTGGCCCTGGGCGTCGCTTCGATGTCGCAGGCATCGCAGCCGCAGGCCTATCCCGACCGGATGATCCGGCTCGTGGTGCCCTTCACCGCCGGCGGCAGCTCCGACGTGCAGGCCCGCATGCTGGCCGACCGGCTGGGCAAGCTGTACAAGCAGTCGGTGGTGGTCGACAACAAGCCCGGCGCCGGCGGGCACATCGGCGGCAAGTTCGTGGCCGACGCACCGGCCGACGGCTACACGCTGCTGCTCGGCTCGATCGGGCTGCACGCGACCTACGGCGTGTTCAAGAAGCTGAGCTACGACCCCGCGACCGACCTGAAGGTGGTCACGGTGCTGGCCGAGATGCCGCACGTCGTGGTCGCCCACCCCGCGCTGCCCGCCAACGACCTGAAGCAACTGGTGGCGCTGGCGCGCAAGCAGCCGGACACCATCAACTTCGGTTCGGCCGGCGTGGGGTCGTCGGTGCACATGATCGGCGAGCTCTTCAAGCTCACGGCCAACGCACCGATCGTGCACGTGCCCTACAAGGGCAGCACCGCCGCGCTGAACGACCTGCTGGCCGGGCAGATCCAGCTGATGTTCGAGAACCCGCCGACCACGCTGGCCCACATCCGCGGCGGCAAGCTCAAGGCGCTGGCCGTGACCGGCAAGACCCGCCTGCCGGCGCTGCCCGAGGTGCCGACCGCGATCGAGTCGGGCTTCCCGGCCTTCGAGGCCACCTCGTGGACCACGGTGGCGGTGAGCGCCAAGGTGCCCGATGCCATCGCCGACAAGCTCAATGCCGACATCCGAAAGATCGTCGCCGCGCCGGAGTTCCGCCAGGGCCTGTCGGAGCAGGGCATGACGCCGGTGGCCAACACGCGCGACGCCGCGACGCGCTTCATCGCCGCCGAGAAGCTGCGCTGGGACAAGGTGATCCAGCAAGGCCGCATTGCCGCGGAGTGAGCCCATGTCGTCGAACCCACTTCTTGAACAACCTCGCCTGGCGCCGGCACCCTGCCGCCGCGTGGGCGATGGCGCGCAGCACCATTTCTTCGGCTACTACAACAAGAGCGCCTGGGACCGCAGCGGGCGCTACCTGCTGGCGCAGCAGGTGCCCTGGATGGACGCCGAACTCACGCCGACGGCCACCGCCCGCATCGGCTACTTCGACCTGCAGGACAACGACCGCTTCCACGCGGTCGGCGACACCACCGCGTGGAACTGGCAGATGGGCAGCCAGCTGCAGTGGCTCGACGGCGCGCCGGGCCGCCAGCTGATCTACAACAGCCGCACCGGCGATGCCGATGCGTTCTACCCCGGCTTCGGCGCCACGGTGCTCGACGTCGACACCGGCGCCCGGCGCCTGCTGCCCTTGCCGATCTACGTGGTGGCGCCCGACAGCCGCTGGGCCTTGAGCGTGGACTACCGGCGCCTGTACGTCACGCACCGCACCATCGGCTACAGCGAAGCTGGCGGGCCGTTCGAGCTGCCGCTGGCACCGGCCGACGACGGCATCCACGCGACCGACCTGGCCACCGGCACGGCGCGCCTGCTGCTGAGCTACCAGGACCTGCGCCAATTCCACCCGCGCGCGTCGATGGACAAGGCGATCCACTGGGTGAGCCACATCGAGGTCAACCCGTCGTCGTCGCGCGTGCTGTTCCTGCACCGCTGGACCGAGCGCGTCGAGGACGAGACCTGCTTTCTGCACCGCCTGCTCACGATGAACCCCGACGGCTCCGACCTGCGCCTGCTGGAGTGCTCCGACCACCCGCTGCCGCAGCTGGCCGACGACTTCGACCCGACGGCCGTGGGCACCTTCGACTACGAGAAGTCCGAGTACCAGATCTCGCACCCGCTGTGGCAGGACGACGAACACATCATCGTGTGGGGCCCGCACGCCGGGAAGATCCACTACCACCTGTACCACGACCGCGTGGGCGGCGAGGTCCGCGTGATCGGCGATGGCGTGCTGGTGGAGAACGGCCACATGACCTTCTCGCCGGTCAACACGCGCTGGCTGCTGAGCGACACCTACCCCGACGCCCGCACGCACGAGCGCGTGCTGTTCCTGTTCGACATGGTCACCGGCCGCCGCCACGACCTGGGCAGCTTCTACGCCTCGCCGGACCTGAGCAAGGAGAACCGGTGCGACCTGCACCCGCGCTGGCGCCGCGACGGACTGCAGGTGTGCATCGACTCCGTGCACGAGTCGCAGCGGCAGATGTACATCGTCGACGTGTCGGGGATCGTGGGCAGCCCCTGAAGGGGGCGCCTAGTGCGTGAGCGCCGGCGACATCGCCCGCTGCGCCTCGCGCCGCTGGAACTCGCGCGGCGACACGCCGTACTGGGCCTTGAACACGCGGCAGAAATGCGCGCTGCTGTTGAAACCCCAGGCGAAGGCGATCTCGGACACCGAGGCGCGGCCGCCCGCGGCCTGGCGCAGCGCCTCGCTGCAGCGCTCCAGGCGCATCTGCCAGATGAAGCGGTCGAGCGTCTGGTCTTCGTCCTCGAACACGCGGTGCAGGTAGCGCTTGGAGCAGCGCAGCTGCTGCGCGATGAGGTCCAGCGACAGGGCCGGGTCGGCCAGGTGCGCGTGCACGAACTGCTTCACGCGCGCCTTCAGCACGCCGGGCAGCGGCTGCGCGCCGAACTGCTCGTCGGCATGCGTGGCGAGCGTGGAGGCCAGCAGGCCCAGCACGGTGTCGCTGACCGAGCGGCCGACGGCGTTGGGCAGCGACGGCAGCTGGTCGGCCAGCGAGGTAAGGAACGAACCGAGCACCGCGTACAGCCCCTGCATGGCCGGCGTGTGGGCCTCGCAGGTGTGCAGGTCGGGCATCTTCATGCCCTTGAACTGCTGGCGCGGGATCGTGATGGCCAGCAGGCGCGACCGCTCGGGGTTGGTGATGGCGTAGGGCACGCGCGGGTCGTACAGGCTCCAGTCGCCCGGGTGCAGGTGGAACTCGCGGTCGCGCTGCGAGATGTGGCCGTGGCCTTCCAGCTGCAGCACCAGCTTGTAGTGCTCGTCGAGCGCGATCTCGCGGTGCGTGTCGGGCCGCGCCACGCGGTGCGAGGGCGCCTCGATCATGAACATGCCCAGGGGCCCGAGCTCGTAGGCGTCCATGCGCGCGTCGAACGGGCCGGGGTCGAGGCACTGCACGCGCAGCGCGCCGAAGTACGACTCGTTGATGCGGCCCCAGCAGGCCTGCCGGTCGGCCGGGTGTTCGAGCCGGGTGCTGAAGTGGTGTGCGTTCATGCCGTGGTTCCCTGGGGGCGCCGGAAGCGCTGGTGCAGGATAGGCAGGTCGGCGCGCGCCATCATCGGTACTTCCACCCGGGGCGGCAGGGGCGGTGCGCTCCCGGTCAACGGCCGGTGCGCGCTGGGTCAATGCCCGGGGATCAGACGACGGGCACGCGGCCCGCGTCGGCCGGGTCGACGTTGCGGCGGTACAGCACGAGCGTCGCAACCAGCCCGCAGGCCGCGGCGGCCGTCATCCACAGGCCGGGCGCGCCCTTGTCGCCGGTCATCTCGATCAGGCCCGTGGCAATGGCCGGCGTGAAGCCGCCGAACAGGGCCGTGGCGAGGCTGTAGGCCAGCGAGAAGCCGGCGGTGCGCACGCTGACCGGCATCACTTCGGTGAGCGCCACCACCATCGCGCCGTTGTAGCTGGCGTACAGGAACGACAGCCACAGCTCCACCTCGAGCATGCGCGCGAAGCTCGGCGCGCCGACCAGCCACTTGAGCGACGGGTAGGCCGTGAGGATGGTCAGCACGGTGAACAGCACGAGCAGCGGCTTGCGCCCCACACGGTCCGACAGCGAGCCCATGACCGGCAGCCAGAAGAAGTTGGAAATGGCCACGCACAGCGTGACGATCAGCGCGTCGGTCGTGCTCAGGTGCAGCACGGCCTTGCCGAAGGTGGGCGTGTAGACGGTGATCAGGTAGAACGACACGGTGGTCATCGACACCAGCATCATCCCGGCGACCACGAGGCCCCAGTTGGCCACCATCGAGCGGAAGATCTCGCGCGCGTCGGGGCGGTGCTTGCGCGCCATGAACTCCTCGGTCTCCTGCAGCGAGCGGCGGATGATGAACAGCACCGGCACGATCAGGCAGCCGACGAAGAACGGAATGCGCCAGTAGAAGTCGCCGATCTCCTGGGGCGTGAAGGTCACGTTGAGCCAGTAGCCGAGGGCGGCGGCGACGACGATCGCCACCTGCTGGCTGGCCGACTGCCAGCTCACGTAGAAGCCCTTGCGGCCGGGCGTGGCCATTTCCGACAGGTACACCGACACGCCGCCCAGTTCCACGCCGGCCGAGAAGCCCTGCAGCAGCCGTCCGACCAGCACCAAGAGCGGCGCGATGACGCCGATGGTCGCGTAGCTCGGCACGCAGGCGATGAGCAGCGTGCCGACGGCCATCAGCGCGAGCGTGACGATCAGCCCCTGGCGGCGGCCCACGCGGTCGACGTACGCACCGAGAAAGATGGCGCCCAGCGGCCGCATCAGGAAGCCCGCGCCGAAGGTCATGAAGGTCAGCATCAGCGACGCGAACTCGTTGCCCGCGGGGAAGAAGGCCTTCGAGATCTGCGTGGCGTAGAAGCCGAACAGGAAGAAGTCGAACATCTCCATGAAGTTGCCGCCGGTCACGCGCAGGACGGTGGCGAATTTCGAGGAGGAATGCGCGTTGGCAGGCGCGGAAGTCATGGTGTGTCCCCTGGGGCGGTGTTGTGGGCCCAAGGGTAGGTCGGGGTTCCCGACCGGGACCTGACGGGGGGAGTCAGGTAGCTGTCAATGCGGCGCCGCGCGTGCTTGGGCGCTTGTGCAGGTGCCTTGTGCGGCCCAATCCAAAGGAAGGGTCTTCAGTCCTCATGTCGATTGAAATCGGCCAGGAGTTGCCATGGATCACCGTCGGGGATGGAAGTCGAACTGCTGGTCAGCGCAGCTTGACGGGCTCTGAGACCAGATATTGGCGACGGATTTGAATATCACTGAGTCTCGTGGCGGTCCAGGGATCTTTGTCTGGGCCGTTCAGATAGGTGATCCTGACCTCAACATCAAAATCCCCCTGTGGCTGCTTCAGCGGTGAGTACAAGAATGAGCCGCCATTGAAATAGGGCAAGCCATGAAGCGGGGCCATTTCAAATTGAAGGTTACCCCCGTCCGGGCTCCACCCATGCACGACCTTGAGCTGCAGCAGCTTCTCTAGGCGCTCGCGTGGGATGTTCATTGGGGGACGGAAATCGATCTGGAACCACGCTGGCTCGAAGCCCGCGCCGCCATCCCGTTTCGGGATCGTGCTCACGTCGATGCCGGTCCACTTGTTCAAAAAATCCGAATCGAAATCGAATCTGGAGCTGGTGTTCGGCCTCAACCCCATACCCGTGCCGGTGACAGGAAGCAACTGCTTCAGACTGTCGAACTCAGCCTCGCCGCGAATCACCTGCATGGCCGCACCGATGAACTCGATGGTCTGCTCGCGCTGCGCGTCGGTGTAGCGGAAGTTGTCATAGGCAGCCTGAGCCCTCTGCGCCTCTACCTTGTACGCCGCACGTTGAGCTTTTTTCTCGGCTTCAGTTTGCATGGCTGATTCCTCCCGGGGTACCGCTCTCCCGGGCCTGGACGGCGTAGCGGAGAGCAGTTGTGCAAAAGCCGGGTTCAGGCAGCAGATTGTCAGGATCACCGCTCCAAAGGCGCTCGACCAACTCGTCGCATGCGAAGCTGTCTTCTTCCCAGGGGGGCATGTGGTCGCCAGAGCCGCCTCCCTTGGCTTTAGCCATCGCATCCAGGTCGATGGACAGGCCGCCAAGGCCGACGTCTTAAAGGTCATTTGCGGCCTCTCGTGCACTGCGGCTCTGTTCAAAGCCTCTGTTGTCCGCTCGATGGAAAAAGCCTGTTCAGTTCGGTTGCCAGTCGATCGGACCCCAGCAACTGCCACCACGCGTACACAGGTTGCCGCTGCCTGGTCGTGGGGTTTGGGGCATCCATCACTCCTAGCCACTGGCCTTCGCGATAGGTGCATGTGCGCTGTTCAAGGGGGCGAAGCGGTCAAAGCGTCGTCTGCAAACACCGCCGCGCAGTGCCCGTCCTTCGGGGCGCGCTCACCGGTCTGAGGCAGATGGCGGAGCTTCTGGTCGTTGCGCTTCTTGATCTGCTCGGGCGTCAAGTAGTCGCGGATGATTTGAAGACGCACAAGCCTCTGCGCTGTCCAGGGATCCTTGTCCGGGCCGTTCAGGTAGGTGAATCTGACTTCAACATCAAAATCCTCCTGTGGCTGCTTCAGGGGTGAATACAGGAATGAGCCGCCATTGAAATATGGCAAGCCATGGAGCGGAGCCATCTCCCACCGAAGATTTCCCCCGTCCATGGTCCACCCATGTACGACCTTGAGCTGCAGCAGCGTCTCCAGGCGCTCGCGCGGGATGTTCATTTCGGGGCCGAAGTCGATCTGGAACCACACAGGTTCGAAGCCCGCGCTGCCATCCCGCTTCGGAATCGTGCTCATGTCGATGCCGGTCCACTTATTCAAGAAACTCGAATCGAAATCAAATCTGGCGCTGGTGTTTGGCTTCAGCCCGATGCCCGTGCGCAGGACAGGCAGCAAGCGTTTCAAGCTGTCGAAATCGACCTCGCCACGAATCACCCTCATCGCCGCCGCGATGAACTCGATCGTCTGCTCGCGCTGCGCGTCGGTGTAGCGGAAGTTGTCATAGGCATCCTGGGCTCTTTGAGCCTCCTCCTTGTAGGCCTCGCGCTGGGATTTCTTCTCGGCTTCAGTTCGCATGGCTGGCTGCTTCTGAGGTGCCGCTACCCCGACCTCTAAGGGCGTAGCGGAGCGCAGTTGTGCAAAAGCCGGGTTCAGGTAGATGATTGTCAGAATCATCGACCCAAAGGCGCTTGACCAGTTCGTCGCACGCGAAGCCGTCTTCTTCCCAAGGCTGCATGCGGTAGCCGGTGCCACCTCCCTCGGCTTTGGCCATCGCATCCACGTCGATGGACAGGCCGCCGAGGCCCACGTTTTCAAGGAGGTCATAGGCAGCCTTTCGTGCCAGGGGAAGTTCGATTGGAAGAATGTCGGAGAACGCGATGGGCTTGTTCACGGTGGGAGGGGCGCGTTTGACATGCGCCGCGATGCGGGTCAGTTGCCAGTAGTACATGCCGATGACCATGCGGTGTAGTCCCGCGCGAGCGCTGGGCTCATTGGGCACGGGGGTTGTGCCGGCCAATTCGAATATTCTGGAAGGCATCACGCTCTTCCAGAATCCCCGCATGCTGGGCAGATTCTTGTAGTCATCGGGGAACTGCTGCGCCATGGCTGCCACCCAGAAGAACTGCTGCGCATGGCGTGCCTCGTGGTACATGGTGCTAGCGAATTCTCGAACGCACTCCGTCAACTCTGTGGAGTCACCGCTCTTTGCAGCATCGATCATGAACGTGACTCCGAGTAGCTGCCCCCGCCGATGATCACGACCTTCTTCTTGGCGGCGATGTGCAGCTCGCCCTCCACGCTCTTGATGACGACGTCCTTGTGCGCAACAAGAACCACCTCGTCGCTGTGCGCCTGGATCTCGATCGGGTCTTCGCTCGCGATGAGCTTGACGCCCTTCTTGTGCGTGAACGCACGGATGCCCTCGGCCGCGCTGGCCAGCCAGCGCTTGGCGGTGCCGATGGAGGTGTGCCCCTGGCTCGTGAAGGCTGTGTGCTCTCCGGTGTGCAAGTGAATGCTGCCGGGCGTGCTGGCCTCGATGCCCGCGGGGCTGGCGAGCACGAGGTGTGGTTCGTTCAGCTCAGGGAAACGGCCATCCTCGTCCTGGCCTTCCTTGCCTTGAATCGCGGCGTTCTGCGCCTTCAAGGCCTTCTGCACGATGTCTTGATCGGTGCCTTGCTCTTGTGCCTTGTGCACTTGCGCTGCTTCGGCCAGCGCGTCGTGCTGATCTTGCGCTGCTCTTAGTCGCTGAACCGTCTCTCCCATGTCCTTGGCATGGTTCGCCGCGTTGCCCCTTGCTTCGGTGGTGATGAGCATG
>NZ_JBXAMR010000012.1:0-72986 GCF_058800845.1 Variovorax sp. GW822-FHT04E09 | reverse complement strand
GCACTGGGTGCTTCCCGCAGCGAAATCAAGGAGGAGGGCGAAGCCCGGGGGACATTCGCGGAGGGAAGTACCCGGTGTCCTGCGCACGCCCCCTGATCCCTCGTCTACCTGAAATCTGAAAAAAAGCACAACAGGCATTGACTTGCCTGTTTGCATGCAGCATGATGCATGTCATCGGAACAAGGAAGTGCATTATTATTCCTGTTCACGGTTTTCTGAACACAGCCCCACAGGAGACTTCCGCATGACCGACACCACGCTCCAGGCGCCCCAGCGCGTCGACTACCGCATCGAACCCGCCCAGTACCGCCACTGGTCGCTGAGCTTCGACGGCGCCATTGCGCGCCTCACGCTCGACATCGCGGAAGACGGCGGCATCCGCCCCGGCTACAAGCTCAAGCTCAACAGCTACGACCTGGGTGTGGACATCGAGCTGAACGACGCGCTCAACCGCATTCGCTTCGAGCACCCCGAAGTGCGCAGCGTGATCGTCACCAGCGGCAAGGACCGCATCTTCTGCTCCGGCGCCAACATCTTCATGCTGGGCGTTTCCAGCCACGCCTGGAAGGTGAACTTCTGCAAGTTCACCAACGAGACGCGCAACGGCATGGAAGACACCTCCAAGCACTCGGGCCTGAAGTTCCTCGCGGCCGTGAACGGCGCCTGCGCCGGCGGCGGCTACGAGCTGGCACTGGCCTGCGACGAAATCCTGCTGGTCGACGACCGCTCCTCGTCCGTCTCGCTGCCCGAAGTGCCGCTGCTCGGCGTGCTGCCCGGCACCGGCGGTCTGACCCGCGTGACCGACAAGCGCCACGTGCGCCACGACCTCGCCGACATCTTCTGCACCAGCGTCGAAGGCGTGCGCGGCCAGCGCGCGGTCGACTGGCGCCTGGTCGATGCCGTGGCCAAGCCCGCGCAGTTCCCCGCCGCCGTGCAGGAACGCGCCACCCAACTCGCCGCCGGCAGCGACCGCCCCGCTGGCGCCAAGGGCGTGGCCCTGACCCGCGTCGAGCGCACCGACAGCGCCGACGGCATCGCGTATGCCAACGTCAACGTGCAGATCGACCGCAGCAAGCGCACCGCGACGATCACCGTGAAGGCGCCCACCGGCGCGCAGCCGGCCGACATCGCCGCCATCGAAGCCGCGGGCGCCGCCTGGTGGCCGCTGGCCGTGTGCCGTGAACTCGACGACGCCATCCTCAACCTGCGCACCAACGAACTCGACGTCGGCACTTGGCTGCTCAAGACCGAAGGCGACGCCGCCGCCGTGCTCGCATCGGATGCCGTGATGTTCGCGAACAAGGACCACTGGCTGGTGCGCGAAACCATCGGCGGCCTGCGCCGCACGCTGGCGCGCCTCGATGTGTCGTCGCGCAGCCTGTTCGCGCTGGTCGAGGCCGGCTCGTGCTTCGCCGGCACGCTGGCCGAGCTGGCCTTTGCGGCCGACCGCACCTACATGCTCGCGCTGCCCGACGACGCCGCGCGCGCACCGAAGCTCACGCTCAACGAATTCAACTTCGGCTTCTTCCCGATGGTGAACGACCAGAGCCGCCTGCAGCGCCGCTTCTACGAAGAGGCCGCCCCGCTCGAAGCCGCGCGCGCCGCCGCCGGCCAGGCGCTCGACGCCGACGAGGCCGTCAAGCTCGGCCTCGTCACCGCCGCGCCCGACGACATCGACTGGGACGACGAGATCCGCATCGCCATCGAAGAGCGCGCCGCCATGTCGCCCGACGCGCTCACCGGCCTCGAAGCCAACCTGCGCTTCGCCAGCAAGGAGAACATGGCCACCCGCATCTTCGGTCGCCTCACGGCCTGGCAGAACTGGATCTTCAACCGTCCCAACGCCGTCGGCGAAAAGGGCGCCTTGAAGGTCTACGGCACCGGTCAAAAAGCCGGCTTCGACCTGAACCGCGTTTGAGCACAGAGCAGTCCGCACAACCCAAGGAACAACGATGAGCACGATCAACTACAGCGAGAAGATCCCCAACAACGTCAACCTCGGCGAAGACCGCACGCTGCAGCGCGCGCTCGAAGGCTGGCAGCCCAACTTCATCAACTGGTGGGACGACGTGGGCCCCGAAGGCTCGACCAACCACGAGGTGTACCTGCGCACGGCCGTGAGCGTCGACCCGCAAGGCTGGGCCCAGTTCGGCCACGTGAAGATGCGCGACTACCGCTGGGGCATCTTCCTGAACCCGGGCGACGCCAACCGCGAAGTGCACTTCGGTGACCACAAGGGCGAGAAGGTCTGGCAGGACGTGCCCGGCGAACACCGCGCCAACCTGCGCCGCATCATCGTCACGCAGGGCGACACCGAGCCTGCGTCGGTCGAGCAGCAGCGCCACCTGGGCCTCACCGCGCCGTCGATGTACGACCTGCGCAACCTGTTCCAGATCAACGTCGAAGAAGGCCGCCACCTGTGGGCCATGGTCTACCTGCTGCAGAAGCACTTCGGCCGCGACGGCCGCGAAGAGGCCGACGCGCTGCTGCAGCGCACCTCGGGCGACGCCAACAACCCGCGCATCCTGGGCGCCTTCAACGAGAAGACGCCCGACTGGCTCGCGTTCTTCATGTTCACCTACTTCACCGACCGCGACGGCAAGTTCCAGCTGGCCGCGCTGGCCGAGAGCGCGTTCGACCCGCTGGCACGCACCACGAAGTTCATGCTGACCGAAGAGGCGCACCACATGTTCGTGGGCGAGAGCGGCGTGTCGCGCGTCATCGCGCGCACCGCGCAGGTGATGAACGAGCTGAAGACCGACGACGCGCAGAAGATCCGCGCCGCCGGCTGCATCGACCTGGGCACCATCCAGCGCTACCTGAACTTCCACTACTCGGTGACCATCGACCTGTTCGGCGCCGACCAGTCGAGCAACGCTGCCATCTTCTACAGCTCGGGCCTGAAGGGCCGCTACGAAGAAGGCAAGCGCGACGACGACCACGTACTCAAGGGCCAGACCTACAAGGTGCTCGAGGTCAAGGACGGCCAGCTCGTCGAGAAGGACGTGCCGATGCTCAACGCCCTGAACGAAGTGCTGCGCGACGACTTCATCAAGGACTCGGTGGCCGGCGTCGGCCGCTGGAACAAGGTGCTCGAGAAGGCCGGCATTCCCACCCGTCTGGTCGTGCCGCACAAGGCCTTCAACCGCCAGATCGGCGCACTCGCCGGCATCAAGATGTCGCCCGAGGGCCGCGTGGTGAACGACATCGAATGGGCCGCCAAGCGCGACGAATGGCTGCCGAGTTCCGAAGACTTCGCTTTCGTGGCATCGTTGATGGGCCGCGTGATCGAGCCGGGCAAGTTCGCAGGCTGGATCTCGCCGCCGGTGATGGGCATCAACCGCCAGCCCGTCGATTTCGAGTACGTGCGTTTCGGCTGAGCACCTGGATATGAAGCCCTCGTCCCCACGGCGAGGGCATGGAGAACAACATGGACATGGTCGTTGAAGCCGGGGTCATCAAGCAGCACCTGATCGACCCCGAGATCTGCATCCGCTGCAACACCTGCGAGGCGACCTGCCCCGTGAACGCGATCACGCACGACGACAACAACTATGTCGTTCGTGCGGATGTCTGCAATGGCTGCATGGCCTGCATCTCGCCGTGCCCCACGGGCTCGATCGACAACTGGCGCACCATGCCGCTGGTGCGTGCGTACACCATCGAAGAACAGCTCACGTGGGAAGAACTCCCCGCCGAGCTCTCGCCCGAAGAACTCGAGGCGGCGGGCGTGTCCGGCGCAGCCGCCGAGGCCGCGGAAGTGCCTGCCCAGACGCAAGCCCAGGCCGCTGTGCAGGGTACCGAGCCCGCCTTCAATTCCGCGCAGTACGGCGCCAGCGTGCCGCCCTGGTCGGCCGCGCACGCCTACACCAACCTCTTTCCGCCGAAGACGCCGACCACCGCCACCGTGGTGGGCAACTTCAACTGCACCGAGGCCGGCTTCGACAGCGAGACCCACCACATCGTGCTCGACTTCGGCGTGGTGCCGTTCCCGGTGCTCGAAGGCCAGTCGATCGGCATCGTGCCGCCGGGCGTCGATGCCATCGGCAAGCGCCACCATGCGCGCCAGTACTCGGTGGCCAGCCCGCGCAACGGCGAGCGGCCCGGCTACAACAACGTCTCGCTCACCGTGAAGCGCGTCACCGAGGACCACGAGGGCGACCCGGTGCGCGGCGTGTGCTCCAACTACGTGTGCGACCTCAAGGTGGGCGACACCGTGCAGGTGGTGGGGCCCTTCGGCGCATCGTTCCTGATGCCGAACCACCCCAAGTCGCACATCGTGATGATCTGCACCGGCACCGGCAGCGCCCCCATGCGCGCCATGACCGAATGGCGCCGCCGCCTGCGCAAGAGCGGCAAGTTCGACGGCGGCAAGCTCATGCTGTTCTTCGGCGCGCGCACGCAGCAGGAGCTGCCGTACTTCGGCCCGCTGCAGTCGCTGCCGAAAGACTTCATCGACATCAACTTCGCGTTCTCGCGCACGCCGGGCCAACCCAAGCGCTACGTGCAGGACCTGATGCGCGAACGTGCCGCCGACCTGGCCGCGCTGCTGAAAGACGGCGCCAGCCACTTCTACGTGTGCGGCCTCAAGAGCATGGAAGAGGGCGTGGTGCTCGCACTGCGCGACGTGGCGAAGGAAGCGGGGCTGGACTGGGACACCGTCGGTGCGCAACTCAAGCGCGAAGGCCGCCTGCACCTCGAAACGTACTAAGCTGCGGCGGATGCAGTTCGCCGACTTCCATGCAGGCCAGGTCATCGAGGCCGGGCCTTATGTGCTCACCGAAGCCGAACTCGTGCAGTTCGCGCGGGCCTACGACCCGCAGTGGTTCCACACCGACGCCGAGGCGGCGGCAGGCAGCCCCTTCGGCGGGCTCATCGCGAGCGGCTGGCACACCTGCTCGATCGCGATGCGGCTGGTGGTCGAGGCGGCGCTGGCCGGTTCTGAATCGTTCGCGTCGCCCGGGCTCGAACACATGCGCTGGCCGAACCCCGTGCGACCCGGCGATGCGCTGCGGCTCGTGGCCGACGTGATCGAGGTGCGTCGCTCCGAAAAGCGCCCCACGCTCGGCATCCTGCGCTGGCGCTGGAGGCTGTTCAACCAGCGCGCGCTGGTGGTGCTCGACACCGAAGTCACCAGCCTCTTCAAGCTGCCTGCCCCCGACCTCTGAACGACACAAGCCCGCAACGCTTTGGCGCTGCGGGCTTGATTACTTGCGGAGCGATGCGCTGCAACAGCCGCGTCCGGCCGCTGCAGCTTGGACCTGCTTACTTCTTGTGCAGGTCGACCGCGCCCGAGCCCTGGGCCTTGCCGCTGGCCTTGGCGCCGGCCGTGGCCGGTTTCACGGCGCCGCCCACGGCGCCAGCGGCACCGGTCGCGCTGTTCACGGTGCTGCCCACGGTGTTGGTCACACCGCCGACGGCTTGCGTCGCGCCGCCCACGGCGCCGGTGGCACCGCCGACCGCACCCGTGGCCGTGCCGAGCACGCCACCGACGGCATTGCCCACGCCGCCGGTCGCGCCGGAGGTGGAGGTGTCCGCGTTGGCATCGGCCGACGCACCGGTCTGCGCGCGAGCGCCTGCTGCGCCGCCTTGTGGCGTCGCGCCGGTGCTGCCCGAGGCCTTCACATCGGCGTTGACCCCCACGCCGACCCCGACGCCTTGCGCCTGGGCCGTCCCGCCGAGGGCCAGCAGGCCCGCCAGCATGGCGCCGATGAAGATGCGGTTGGTTGCATGTGTAGTCATGAGTGACAGTTCCTTTCGTTGCTGAGTCACGGTTTGCAGAACCGACCGGGGTTCGATCGATTCGGGGGCAACCATGACGGGCCGGCAGGTTGTCGCCATGTGCGGCGCGTTCGCTCGACGCTGTGGGAATCGGCCGTCGGCGGAATCGGGGGCTCGTGCGTTAGGGCGGCGTTTGCAAATCCCCGCCCGATCCGGGGTTTCTTGGCGCGATGCGCCACGTCATCGAAAACATGCAACTCATAATGTTGCATGAAACGAGACAGCAAGCTTTCCGGTGTGCTCCACGTGCTGCTGCACATGGCCGAGCTGGACGCCCCCATCACCTCCGAGGCGCTCGCCGCGGCGATGCAGACCAATCCCGTGGTCGTGCGCCGGCTCATGGCGGGCCTGCGGCAGGCCGGCTTCGTGAGTTCGGCGAAGGGGCATGGCGGCGGCTGGGTGCTGTCGTGTTCGTTGAGTTCGGTGACGCTGGGCGACATCCACAACGCCGTCGGCGCGCCCGCGCTGCTGGCCATGGGCAACCGCACCGAGAGTCCGGGCTGCATCGTCGAGCAGGCGGTGAACGCGGCGCTCGACGGCGCCTGCCAGGAGGCCGAGGCGCTGCTGCTGCGGCGGCTCAACGGGATCACGCTGGCCGATCTCTCCAGGGACTTTCATCGCCGTATGACGGGTGGCGGCTTCACCGCGAAGGACATCGCACATGCGCCATGACGCACTCATCGTGGGCGGCAGCTTTGCCGGCCTCTCCGCCGCCATGCAACTGGCGCGCGCACGCCGGAAAGTCTGCGTGGTCGACGCGGGTGCACCGCGCAACCGCTTCGCCGCGGCTTCGCACGGCTTCTTCGGGCAGGACGGCATGCCGCCGCTGCAGATGATTGCCGATGCGCGCGACAAGCTGCTCGCCTATCCGTCGGTCACCTTCGTCGAAGGCACGGTGACTGCGGCGACGGCCGATGGCGCGGAGGGCTTCACGGTTTCATTGAACGGCGGGGAACAGCTGTCGACGCGCAAACTGTTGCTGGCCTTCGGCGTGCAGGACGGCCTGCCGGACATTCCCGGCCTCGGCGAACGCTGGGGGAAGAGCGTGCTGCACTGTCCTTACTGCCACGGCTACGAGTTCGGCGACCGTCCGCTGGGCGTGCTCTTTCACAGCGCGCACCCGCCGGACCACGCGTTGCTGATCGCCGAATGGGGCCCGACCACGCTCTTCCTGAATGGTGAGGAAGGGCCAGATGCCGAGGCACGCGCCCGGCTGCAATCACGCGGCGTGGCCGTGGAGCCCGGGCGCATCGCCGGCCTCGAAGGGCAGGGGACGGACCTCGCGACCGTGTGCCTGGACGACGGCCGGCACGTGCCGATCGAGGCGCTGTTCGTGGCGCCGCACACGCGGCCGACCAGTCCGCTGGCCGAGCAGCTGGGCTGCGCGTTCGACGACGGCCCGACCGGCCGGGTGCTGCGCGTCGATGCGATGAAGACGACCACGGTGCCCGGCGTGTACGCGGCGGGCGACGTGGCGATGGCTTTTTCCAACGCCACGCTGGCCTCGGCCGACGGGCTGTTCGCCGGGGTGTCGATGCACCGCGCGCTGGTGTTCGGCGCCTGATTTCAAATTTTTTCGGGGGAAGATGGCAAACAGCCTCAAACCACCCTATAATCTGAGGCTCACGCGGGAATAGCTCAGTTGGTAGAGCGCAACCTTGCCAAGGTTGAGGTCGAGAGTTCGAGACTCTTTTCCCGCTCCAAATCGCATGAAAAAGGCCACCTCACCAGGTGGCCTTTTTCATTGGCGCGCCGCCTTTATCCTCGCGCCGGCAGCACGGTCCCCCGGCTCTCGCCGAAACCGATGCGCGCATGGCCGGGCTTCTCGCACCAGCCGCGCAGCAGCACCGCATCCCCGTCTTCCAGGAAACCGCGCGTCTCGCCGTTGGCCAGCGTCACCGGGGTTTGGGCCGCGCGCGTCAGCTCGATGATCGCGCCGGCCTCGCCCTCGCCGGGGCCCGAGATGGTGCCGCTGCCGAACAAGTCGCCCGGGTTCAGGCTGCAGCCGCCCACCGTGTGGTGCGCCACCATCTGCGCAATGCTCCAGTACTGGTGCCGGAAGCTCGTGCCCGACAGGCGCGACGGCCCGGTCTTCTGCGCGCGCGCCTTTTCGCTTTCGAGCCACACCTCGAGCCGGATGTCGAGCGCGCCGCCTTCGCGGTTCGCGCTGCTCTCCAGGTAGGCCAGCGGTTGCGGCTCGTTCGCGGGCCGCGTCCATGCCTGACGGTAGGGCGCCAGCGCTTCCATCGTGACGATCCACGGCGAGATCGTGGTGGCGAAGTTCTTCGCCAGGAAGGGCCCGAGCGGCGCCATTTCCCAGAACTGGATGTCGCGCGCCGACCAGTCGTTGAGCAGGCAGAGACCGAAGATGTGCTCTTCCGCGCGCGCGAGCGGAATCGCCTCGCCCTGCGCATTGCCCTGGCCGATCCACACGCCCAGCTCCAGCTCGTAGTCGAGCCGCGCGCAGGCCTGGTAGGTCGGCGCCTTCGCGCCGGGCGCCATGGCCTGGCCCATCGGCCGGTGAAAGCGCTGGCCGCTCACGCCGATGGTCGACACGCGCCCGTGGTACGCGGTCGGCACCCAGCGGAAGTTGGGCGTGACGTCGCCGTCGGGGTTCATCAGGCGGCTGATGTTCAGCGCGTGGTCGATCGAGGTGTAGAAGTCGGTGTAGTCGCCGATGCGCGCGGGCACGGTGTATTCGACCTCGGCCTGCGGCACGAGGCAGCCGCGCAGGTCGTTCACTGTCGCGGCGGGCGCATCGCTGTGCAGCAGCGCGAAGACCGCATGGCGCAGCGCCTGCCAGGCGGGCGGGCCGAGCGCGAAGAAATCGTTCAGCGCGGGCAGGGCGGCCGCGCGCGCCGCATCGAGCGCCAGGCCGTCGACGTGCGAGCCCGCGGCCAGCGCCGCGAGGTCGAGCACCTGGTCGCCGATGGCCACGCCGCCGCGAAACGGCTCGGGGCTGCCGGTGCGGCGGAACATCGCATACGGCAGGTTCTGGATCGGAAAGTCGCTGCCCGCGGCGTTGGCCGAAGCGACCCAGCTGCGGGCGCCAACGTCGTGCGTGTGGTTGAGTTCGATCATGTTCACACCGACGCCATCAACGCGTCGTCGAAGATCGCCACCGCGCGCGTCCAGCCCGCAGAAGCGCCGCGGATCTTGTGCGGGAAGCAGCTGATGAAAAAGCCCGTGGGCGGCAGCACCTCGAGGTTGTGCAGTTTCTCGATGTGGCAGTAGCCGATGTCGCGCCCGGCCTTGTGGCCTTCCCAGATCAGCGAGGCGTCGTGCGTCTCGCCGTACTTCTTGGCGGTGTGCACGAAGGGCGCATCCCAGCTCCACGCGTCGGTGCCCGTGAGGCGCACGCCGCGTTCCAGCAGGTACATGGTGGCTTCGTAGCCCATGCCCGCGCCGGCCGACACATAGTCGGGGTTGCCGTAGCGCGAGCCGGCGCGCGTGTTGACCACCACGATCTCCAGCGGGCTCAGCGTGTGGTTGATGCGCTTCAACTCCGCCTCGACGTCGGCGGCCGTGACCACATAACCGTCGGCGAAGTGGCGAAAGTCGAGCTTCACGCCGGGCTGGAAGCACCACTCGAGCGGCACGTCGTGGATGGCGATGGCGGGCTTCTTCTCGCCCAGTGCCTTGTCCATCGTCGAGTGGAAGTGATACGGCGCATCGAGGTGCGTGCCGTTGTGCGTGGACAGCTGCACCAGCTCCACGGCCCAGCCTTCGCCGTCGGGCAGGTCTTCTTTCTTCAGGCCGGGAAAGAAGGGCTCGATCTGCTCGAAGGTGTGCTCGTGCGTGAAGTACTGGATCTTCGGCGCGAAGGCCGGCGGATCGGACAGCACGTCGTTTTCGAGAAAGATCGACAGGTCGACGAACTTGCGTGGCATGGCGAGGCTCCTTGTGGGGTGTAGGTTTTGAAGGAATCGGTCGAATGAATCGGTCAGGGCTGCTGCCACCGCAGCAGGCGCTTTTCTGCAAAGGCCAGCAGCGCGTTGCTCACGAAGCCGATGAGCCCGAGCAGCACGATGCCGGCGAACAGGTCGCTGGCGCGGAAGGCGCGCGCCGCCAGCAGGATGGCCTGGCCCAGGCCGCTTTGCGAGGCGATCATTTCGCCCACCACCGCGACGATCAGCGCGATGGTCAGCGCCAGCCGCATGCCGGCCAGGATGTCGGGCATGGCATTGGGCAGGCCCATCTTCCAGATGTACGCGGTGCGCGACATCTGCAGGCAGCGTGCCACTTCCGACAGGCGCGGCTCCACCGCCGCGAAGCCGTGCACCGTGGCCAGCAGCACCGGCCACATCGCGCCGAAGGCGACCACGAACAGCACCATCCCGGGGTTCAGCCCGAAGATCGAAATGGCCAGCGGCAGCAGCGCCGACGCAGGCAGCGGGCGGATGAACTCCAGCGTCGGCTGCACCCACGCGCGCACCGCGGGCGACACGCCGATGGCTGCGCCCAGCAGCACGCCGAAGAGCGACGCCAGCAGCCAGCCTTCGACCATGCGGCCGACCGTGGCCTGCGTGAAGGCCAGCAGTTCGCCGTTGCCATCGTTGCCCGCAGAGAGATTGAGCCCTTCGAGCAGGCTCGCGAACGTGGCCTGCGGCGTCGGCAGAAACACGCGGCTGACCCAGCCCGCGTTGCTCGCCACCCACCACAGCGCGACCAGCGCGAGCAGCACGCCCACCGAGCCCAGCCACCCCAGACCCAGTCGGCCGTTGCGGTTGTTGTTCATGGCTGCACCCCCATGCGTCGCGCGACCCAGGCCTGCAGGCGCACCATGCCCGCGTTGACCGCGAAGCCCACCACGCCGATCCAGCCCAGCCACGCGAGCATCAGCGCGGGGTCGAAGCTCTGCTGCGCGATCATCATCGCGTAGCCCATGCCGTGCGGATTGGCGGCGATCTCGACCGTCACGGCGACCACCAGCGCCACGGCCACACCGAGGCGCAGCGCGACGAAGAGGCGTGGCACGATGGCCGGCAGCACGATCTTGAAGGCACGTTCGCGCGCCGACAGCCCGAGCACGCGGCTCACCTCGAGCAGCCGGGGCTCGATCTGCTGCACCGCCGACTGCACCAGCACCAGCAGCGGCCAGAAGGTGGCGAAGGCGACGATGGCCACTTCCATGCGCACGCCGAAACCGAAGCCCAGCATCGCGAGCGGGATCAGCGCGACCGAAGGCACGGGGCGCAGCACCTCGATGGAGACAGCGCCCAGCTGCGCCGCACGGCGCGAGAGCCCGAGCACCAGCCCGAATGCAATGCCGAGCACCGCACCCAGCAGCAGGCCGAGTGCCGCCGTGCCGAGCGTGAAGCCCGTGGCCTGCCAGAGCGAGCCGTCCATGGCCGCGCCGACGAAGGCCTTCGCCGCCGCGCTCGGCGGTGCGAGCGCATCGCTGCCCAACGCCGCCGCGCGCCGCGCGTACCACTCGAAGGCGCCGACCAGCAGCGCGGGAAACACCCACGGCCGCAGCCAGCGAAAGAGGCGGCCTTCAGTCATGGCCCTGCTCGATGAAGGCGAACAGCTCACGCCGCAACTGCAGGTACTCCGGATGCTCCTTGGTCGTCAGCTGGTCGCGCGGGCGCGGGATCTTCACGTCGATCATCCGCGCCAGGCTCGGCCGCCCCGGCCCGGGGTTGGCCTGCAGCGCGATCACGCGGTCGCCGAGGTAGATGGCTTCTTCGAGGTCGTGCGTGACGAACAGCACCGTGAGCCCGTCGTCGCGCACCAGCCGTGCGAGCTCGTCCTGCAGGCTCTGGCGCGTGAGCGCGTCCAGCGCGCCGAAGGGCTCGTCCATCATCATCAGCTCGGGCTTCTGCGCGAGGCAGCGCGCAATCTGCGCGCGCTGCTGCATGCCGCCCGACAGCTGCACCGGAAACTTGTGCGCGTGCTTGGCGAGCCCGACCTTGCCGAGCACATCGGCGATGCGCGGCGCCCGCTCGGCCGCGGGCACGCCGGCCGCTTCGAGCGCGAGGCTCACGTTGCCTTCGACCGTGCGCCACGGCAGCAGCGCGCGGCCGTAGTCCTGGAACACGAAGGCCACTTCGCGCGAGGGCGCCGTCATCGGCACGCCCTTGCGCCGCACCTCGCCGGCGCTGGCCGTGACAAGGCCGCTGGCCGCGCGCAGCAGCGTGGTCTTGCCGCAGCCGCTCGGGCCGACGATGCACACGAACTCGCCGCGCGCCACGTCGAACGAGGTGGGCGACAGAATCTCGCGCCCGCCGAGGCGGATGGTGACGCCGTCGAAGCGCAGGAAGGAATCGGCGGCCGCGCTCACTTGGCGATCAGCTTCGCAACGTCGATGTTCGTCTTGAGCATGTCCTGCTCCTTCATGAGCCCGGTCCAGTAGCCCAGCTGCTTGTCGGTGACCACGGGGCCGGGCGGCGAGACCTGCACCTTGGCCAGCACCTCGGGTGGCAGCTTGATGTACTTGCCGATCGCCGTGCGCACCTTGGCGTCGTTCTTCGGCTGCTGGATGAAGGCGCCGGCCTCGACCAGCGCCTCGCGGAAGGCGCGCGCCGTGGCGGGATTCTTCGCCACCCATTCGCGCTTGGCCGCGTGCACGATGGTCTGGTTGTTCTCGGGCAGGAAGGTCGAGTAGTACGAGGCCACGTAGCCCGCGCCGCTCTCGGTGATGCGGCTCATGAACGGGTCGGCCGACACCACCGCGTCGACCGAGCCACCGCGCAGCAGGTCGGCGTGCTGGGGGAACGCGGCCTCGATGAAGTTGACCTTGCGGTAGTCGACGCCGCTGTCCTTCAGCCACGCGCGGAAGGTCACGTGCAGGAAGGCGCCCAGGCCCGGCACGCCGATCTTCTTGCCCACGCAGTCCTGCGCGCTCTTGATGCCCGAGCCCGCGCGCGCCACCAGGCCGAAGCCCGTGATCGTCTTCGAGGTGAGACCGCCGCCGGCCACCAGCACCAGGTCGAGCCCGCCGTCCACCGCCTGCAGGAACACCGAGGGCGTGGGCCCGCCGATCTGCAGCGAGTCGGACTGCAGCGCGGCCGGGATGGTGGAGTTCAGCGGAATGAACTTCAGCTCCACGTCGAGGCTGCGCTTCTTGAAGTAGCCCTCTTCGGCCGCCACGAAGACCGAGGCGAAGTCGGTCACCGCGGTGTAGCCGAACACGATCTTCGGGTGCGCCTGCTGGGCGCGCGAAGGCAACGAGGCGGTGGCCGATGCGGCCGCGAGCGCCGACAGCAGGGTGCGTCTTTTCATCATGGCTGGGGTCTCCTGGGGATGGTCTTTTTCGTGCGTGAGGGCTTGGTGGCGGCGGCCTTCGACGTCGCCTTCGGTTTCGGCAGCGCGGCGCGCAGGCCGCCGGCGATGAAGTTCACGAGCATCGGCGCCACGGCCGGGTCGGCGCGTGTGTTCTCGCCGCGCGAGAGCCGTTCGATGCGGCTGTCGGTCAGGTGGTGCAGCAGCGCGCCCAGCGCGAACTGGTAGCCCCATGCGACCTGGCTGCGCGTGGCGTGCGGCAGCGCCACATGCAGCGCGTCGATGTAGGCCTCGGCCAGCGGGTCGAAGTAGCCGCGCAGCACGCGGTCGGCTTCCTCGGTGGCGTGGTACAGCTCGCGCGCCACCAGCAGTGCGTAGTACTCGCCCTCGGTGCTCGCGCGCAGCGCCAGCACGGGCGCGGTGAAGGCCTCGATGATGCGCGGCAGCGTGCGCGCGTCGTCGGGGTCGATGGTCACGGCCGCGAGGCGCGCCAGCCGCTCGTCGATGCTGTGGCTCCAGTGTTCGAAGATCGCGTGGAACAGCTCGTGCTTCGGGCCGAAGTAGTAGCCCACCAGCGCGAGCGGCACGCCGGCTTCTTCGGCGATCTGGCGGATCGTCACGGCGTGGTAGCCGTGCTGCGCGAAGAGCTTCTCGGCCGCCAGCAGGATCGCCTGGCGGCGGTCGGGCCGCGCGGGCTCGGGCGCGACGGTCGAGGCGCGTGATGCAGGCGAGGCGCTGCGTTTTCGGGCCGGCGGTGTGCGAGCGTTCATGGGGGCGTATTGAACGGCTGTACAAAAATGTTGAACACACGTACAAACCCTGAGGTCAACCCTCATTGAGCACGGCCGTTCGCGGCGCTACGCTCGTGGCATGCCCGCTCCCAACATCCCCCAGATCCGCCTTTATCAGAACTGGCTGCGCGACACGCGCGGCCTGGCCTTCGACAGCTACGACGCGCTGTGGCGCTGGTCCGTCACCGACCTCGATGCCTTCTGGCAGAGCATCTGGGACTACGCCGGCCTGCACTCGCCCACGCCGCACACCGCGGTGCTCGCCGAACGGCGCATGCCCGGCGCGCGCTGGTTTCCCGGTGCGCAGGTCAACTACACGCGCGAGGTGCTGCACCACGCCGACGCGGCCCATGCGGCCGGCCTGCCCGCCATCGTCAGCGACAACGAACGCAGCGAGGTGCGCGAGCTGTCGTGGCCCGAACTGCGCCGGCAGGTGGCCTCGGTGGCGCTCACGCTGAAGTCGCTCGGCGTGCGCCGCGGCGACCGCGTGGCCGCCTACATGCCGAACGTGCCCGAGACCATGGTGGCCTTTCTCGCGTGTTCCAGCATCGGCGCGGTGTGGAGCGTGTGCGCGCCCGACATGGGCACGGCCGCCGTGGCCGACCGCTTCCGCCAGATCGAGCCCACGCTGCTGATCGCGGTCGACGGCGTGCACTACGGCGGCAAGCCGCTCGATCGCAGCACCGTGCTGCAGGAACTGCGCGGCCAGCTGCCGAGCGTGCAGAAGCTGCTGCTCGTGCAGTCGCCCTTTGCTGCGAACGCGGTGGCGCACGACGTCGAATGGCAGCAGGCCATCGCGCGCGACGATGCCGAAGTCGCAGCCTTCGAGCCCGAGTGGCTGCCCTTCGACCACCCGATCTGGATCGTCTATTCGAGCGGCACCACCGGCCTTCCCAAGCCCATCGTGCACGGGCAGGGCGGCATCCTGCTGACCATGCACGCCTGCGGCCTGCACAACGACGTGGGCGCGAGCTACGGTGCCAACAACTTCGGCGAGCGCTACCACTGGTACAGCTCCACGGGCTGGGTGATGTGGAACTCGCAGCTCTCGGGCCTGGCCTTCGGCGCCACCATCTGCATCTACGACGGCAACCCGGCGGGCAGCAAGGACAAGCCCGACTGGGGCGTGCTGTGGCGCTTCGTGGCGAAGCACCGCGTCACCTTCTTCGGCGCGGGCGCGGCCTACTTCACCAACTGCATGAAGGCGGGGCTCGTCGCGAAAGACTGCGGCGACCTGTCGCGCGTGCGCGCGCTCGGCAGCACCGGCTCGCCGCTGCCCGACGAGGTGCAGCGCTGGGGCTCGCAGCAGATCCTCGACGCAGGCTCGAAAGAGGTGTGGTGGTGCAACATCTCCGGCGGCACCGACTTCTGCGGCGCCTTCGTCGGCGGCAACCGCGAGCTGCCCGAAGTGCCGGGCCAGATGCAATGCCGCGAACTCGGCCATGCGGTCGAGGCCTGGAACGAGCAGGGCCAGCCGGTGATTGGCGAGGTCGGCGAGCTGGTGTGCACGCAGCCCATTCCGTCGATGCCGCTGTACTTCTGGGGCGACGAAGGCAACGCGCGCTACGTGTCGAGCTACTTCGACACCTACCCGGGCGTGTGGCGCCACGGCGACTGGATCAAGATCGGCAGCGACGGCGGCTGCATCATCTACGGCCGCAGCGACGCCACCATCAACCGCCAGGGCCTGCGCATGGGCACGAGCGAAATCTACAGCGCGGTCGAAGGCCTGCCCGAGGTGCTCGACTCGATGGTGGTCGACCTCGAATACCTGGGCCGCGACAGCTACATGCCGCTGTTCGTGGTGCTGCGCCCCGGCGTGGCGCTCGACGAGGCCATGCGCACGCGCATCCACAACGCGATCAAGACCTCGCTGTCGCCGCGCTTCGTGCCCAACGACATCTTCCAGGTGGCCGAGATTCCGCGCACGCTCTCGGGCAAGAAGCAGGAGCTGCCGATCAAGAAGTTGCTGCTGGGCCAGCCCATCGAGAAGGTCGTGAACCGCGAGGCGATGGCAAACCCCGGCAGCCTGGATTGGTATGTGGCTTTCGCCGCGCAGCGGGCCTCCGCATAATGGGGCGATGAAAAGACGCACCAGCCTCCTCATGCTCTCCGCCGTTGCCGGCGCCTCCGTCCTGAGCGCCTGCGCGGGCGGCTCGCCCGGCACGCCGGCCCAACCCGCCGCCGCACCGCTGCGCGTGACGGGCACCGTGGCCTACCGCGAGCGCATCGCGCTCGACCCCGCGGCCGAAGTGCGCGTGCAACTGCTCGACGTGTCGCGCATGGACGCGCCCTCGGTCGTGCTCGCCGAGCAGCGCATTCCCGCCAACGGCAAGCAGCCGCCTTTCGCCTTCGAGCTCAGCGTCGATGCCGCGCGCATCGACCCGCGCATGCGCTACGCCGTGGCGGCGCGCATCACGCGCGGCGAGCAGCTGCTGTTCATCAACGACACGCAGTATTCGGTGCTCACGCAGGGCAACGGCACGACCGCCAACCTGATGCTGGTGCGCGTGGCCACGCCACCGCCGCCGCCGCGCCCCTCGCGCTGATCGACCCCAACCCGCGCGACAGGCTCGCGCGGATCAGGTCAGCAGTTCGTGCAGCACCATGCGCGTCTGCCGGCCGCGCAGCTCCACCAGCTCTTCGATGCGCCGCGTGGCCAGCCGGCCGTTCAGGGCCGCGTAGGTGACTTCCGAGATCAGCATGCGCGTGCCCAGCTGGCGGTTCGCGCCTTCGATGCGGCTGGCCACGTTCACCACGTCGCCGAACGCCGTGTACGACAGCCGGTCGTTCGAGCCCAGCACCCCCGCCACCACCACGCCCGTGTGAATGCCGATGTGCGTGCGGAACTCGGGCAGGCCCTGTTCGGCCCACTGCCGGTTGAGCTGGTGCATCTCGGCGTGCAGCTCGAGTGCGGCGCAGCAGGCCTTGTACTCGGCGTCTTCCAGGTCGGCCGGCGCGCCCCACAGCACCATGATGCCGTCGCCGATGAACTTGTCGATCACGCCGCCGTGGCGCGCGAACACCGCGGCCGCGAGGTTGAAGTACTCGGTCAGCTGGCGCACCAGCACGTCGGCCGCGATCGATTCGGAGATCGACGTGAAGCCTTCCACGTCGGTGAACATCACCGTCACCTGGCGCGGCGAGCCGTTGGGCGCGAGCGCGTGGCCCTGCGCCACCAGCTGGTTGATCACGTCCACCGGCACGAACTTGCTGAAGGCCTTGAGGCTGCGCGCCGAATCGTCGAGCGCCTGGTCCAGGTGCTGGATTTCGAGCACGCGGCTGGGCTCGCGCGGCAGGTTGTCGAGCTCGAGGCGGCCGATGCGGTGCGCGATGCGCGAGAGGTTCTCGACCGGCGCGGTCACCAGCTTCGACAGCTTGAGCGACATGTACAGCGCCAGCCCCAGGAACACCAGCGCGAGCAGCAGCGACCACGCCACCGCGCGGCGCAGGCCACCCAGCAGCACGTCTTCGGGCACCCAGCTGACGAGCTGCCAACCGGTGGCGGGAATGCGCGAGGCCTGCACCAGGTAGCGCCGCCCTTCGTGGCTGAAGGCGAAGGCCTTGTCGCTGCCGCTGCCGGCGATGCCGTCGGCCACCATCTGTGCGTTCAATGCGCCGAGCGCGCCCGTGGGCGCTTCCAGCGTGTGCAGCACGCCGGGCATGTCGCTGCGCGCGAGCACCTTGTGGTCGGCACTGAGCAGCGCGCTGTTGCCGTTGCCGTTGCGGCTGAACAGGCGCACGAACTCCGACAGCCGGCCCAGCGACACGTCGCCCGCCACCACCATCGCCTGCGGGCTGCCTTCGGACTGGCGGCGCTGGCTCGGCAGCGCGTAGGTCACGCCCAGTTCCTGCGCGGCGGCGAACACGTAGGGACTGGTCCACACCGGCCCCTGTGTCTTGCGCGCCTGCACGAACCAGCTGCGCTGCGTCGGGTTGTAGTTGCTGCGGTAGGCCTCGACGCGCTGCGTGGCAAAGCGCTGCTGCACATCGGCCTCGGAACCCAGCGGCAGCTTGTACTGCCAGGTCTCGGTGGTGAAGTCGGCGCTGCGCGCGATGTGGCGGATGGCCGGCACCGGGTAGCGCAGCGCCATCAGCATCTTGCCCTCGACGTTCGCCACGTAGACGCTGTCGAGTTCGGGCGATTGCTGCAGCAGCGTCCACAGGAGCTCGGCCGTGCGCTCGACGTTCTCGCCCGCGGGCGTGAGGCTGGGCGAGCTGCCGATCGCGCCGACTGCCGACTCGGCCTTGGCCAGGAAGGCCAGCACCTTGTCTTCAGTGCGGTCGTGGTTCGACTTGTGCGCCGAGGTGCCGATCGTCGTCACCAGCCGCTGCGAGCCCCAGTAGCCCAGCGTGACCAGCAGCAGCGACTGCGCGAGCGCCACGGCACTGACGATGGAGCCGACATCGACCCGGAAGCGACGCGGGCGTCGGGGCGGCGGACTCTCGGCGGTGGAAGGGGACGGGGATGGTGGCACCGGCGTGGTGACGTGCGCGAAAGACGGGCGACCCGTCCCATCCGGAGGCCCGGACGATTCCTTGTACATACAGCTCCCTGACGACAACTCGGAACGGACCCCGGCTCCTCCTCACGAGGTCGTGGTCCGGCGTCCGGAGGGTGTTGCGGGGCCGATCGTGTGCGCCGGCCATCCTGGCAATCCCCCGGATGCGCGCGGGATTTTCGCCTGTATTTGGTACATGTGTGCAACTTTGCACGCTTGGTGCGATGTTGCTGCGCCCGAGGGCTTGATTGCGAACGGACGTTCGTTCTATTCAGCGCGCGTCGTGAAAGATCAGGCCCAGCGTGTGGCGCTGTCCGCTGCGCACGCGGCTCACGCCGTGGCGCATCGTCACGCGGTAGCTGCCGCGCGTGCCCGCCACGGGCCGCTGGTTCACCGCGAAGACCACGGCCTCGCCCTGCGCGAGCGACACCACCTCGGCGCGCGACTGCATGCGCGGGCGTTGCTCGGTCAGCACGAACTCGCCGCCCGTGAAGTCTTCGCCGGGCCGGCTCAGCAGCACCGTGAGCTGCAGCGGAAATTGCAGGTCGCCGTACAGGTCCTGGTGCAGGCAGTTGTAGTCGCCCTCGCCGTAGCGCAGCAGCAGCGGGGTGGGGCGCAGCTGGCCCGCCGCATGGCAGCGCGCGAGGTAGGCCGCGTGGTCCGGCGGGTAGTTGGCCGGCTGGCCCATGGCCGCAGCCCAGGCATTGGCCAGCGGCGCGAGGCGTTCGTACAGCGCGCTGCGAAACGCCACGAGCCTGGACGGCAGCGGGTTCGCGAAGTACTGGTACTCGCCCTGGCCGAAGCCGTGGCGCTGCATGACCACGCGGCTGCGAAAGCGCGCGCCTTCGTCGTACATGGCCGTGAGCGCGGCGCATTCCGCGGGCGTGAACAACGCCCCGATGACGGCGCAGCCGCGCGCGGCGAGGTCGGCATCGATGCGGGGCCAGTCGAGGGCGTGGATGCGGGCGGTGACGGAAGAACTCATGCGGGCAGTGTCGCGTGGCGGCCGGGTGCGGGCTCGCCGTTTTCGGACGCGGTTTTCGATGGGGCAGGGCCCGGCTTGAGCGATCATCCCGGAGACCCAGCCTGAAAGCATTCACATTCAATGAGCACCCAGAACCACACCCCCCAAGACACCGCCAACGACTGGCAACTCCCCTGGACCGGCGGCTGCCGCTGCGGCCAGGTGCGCCTGCGCATCACCGCACCGCCGCTGCTGGCCATGGCCTGCCACTGCACCGGCTGCCAGCGCATGAGCGCCAGTGCGTTCTCGCTGTCGTTGGCCATCCCCGCGCCGGGCTTCGAAGTGGTGTCGGGCGAGCCCGTCATCGGCGGGCTGCACGGCGAGGAGTCGCACCACTTCTTCTGCCCGCACTGCAAGAGCTGGATGTTCACGCGCACCGAGGGCATGGACTATTTCGTCAACCTGCGCGCCACCATGCTCGACCGGCACGAATGGGTCGCGCCCTTTGCGGAAACCTGGACCGACGAGAAGTTGCCGTGGGCCACGACGCCCGCGAAGCACAGCTTCGGCACCTTGCCTGCGATGGATGCCTTTCCGGCGATGATCGAAGCCTATGCGCGGGAAGGCGCCCGGCCCGCGAAGGGCTGATCACGCCGCGCCAGCCAGTTGCCAGCCCGCGCCTTTCAGAGCGACGCGATCGGAATGCAGATGTCGCATTCGAACGCACTCGTCTTCTCGTCGAAGGCCATGTCGGGCGCGTAGTACTCGAACGCGGGCCGGCTGTCGAACTGGAAGCCGCTCGCGGGCAGCCAGTCGCGCATGAGGCGCGTCCATGCGTCGTTGATCTCTTCGGGCAGGCCCTGGAACCGCAGCGCGGCATAGCGTCCGCCCGGCAGCACCGTCTTCTGGAAGCCGCCATCGGGCACGAAATCGTCGGGCACTTCCACGCAGGCGTCGTAGCGCGAGTGCTCGGGCGCGGTGATGCTCGGGTCGTCGTGGCTGATGCCGTAGCGCGCACGCGACCACAGCTTGTGCGCGCCGATCCAGGGCGCGGCCTTCTCGGCCCAGAACGCGCCCACCGGCGCGCCGAACGGGCCGGTGTAGCGCAGGTAGGCGATGGTGACGGGAGAGCGGGTGATCAGTTGGACATTCACGGGTGGCTCCTGATGATGCGCGGCGTTGCGCGTTGGAGATCCATTCTTCGCGAAGCCATGCAGGGCGATCTGATCAGGATTGCTATTGCGTGACGGGTCGTCGCAGGGCAAAGACCAGTCGTGCGATGCACGCCACGCGCTGGGCGTGCTGCCGAAATGCGCGCGGAACGCGCGGGTGAACGCCTCACCCGAACCGAAGCCCACCGACACCGCCGCTTCGAGCACCGACAGGCGCGGCTGTGTCGCGAGCCGCAGCGCGCCCACTTCCACGCGGCGGCGCCGGATGTAGTCGCCCAGCGTCTCGCCGGCCCACGCCGCGAAGAGGCGATGGAAGTGGTACGCCGAGAAATGCGCCACGTCGGCCAGCGCCGCGAGATCGAGTGCCTCGTCCAGGTGGTCGTCGATGTGCGTCAGCACCTTGTGCATGCGCCATTCGTACTCGGAGCGGCTGTCGTGCGGCATGGCGCGCATTCTCAACCTTGGCGGGCCTGCGCGAGCAACCAATCACTGAACAACTTCAACAACGGCCGCTGATCCGCCCGCTCCGGCGTCACCAGGTAGTAATTGCGCTCGCCCGACAAGGGCCGCGGGCAGGCCACCACCAGTTCGCCGCGCGCCAGCTCGTCGGCCACCAGCATGGTCGGCATCAGCGCCACGCCCAGGCCGTGCGAGGCCGCCGCGGCGAGGATCGAGAACAGCTCGTAGCGCGGGCCGCCACGTGCGGTGGGCGCGTCGACCTGCTGCGCGTCGAACCACTGGCGCCAGCCGTCGGGGCGCGTGCTCTGCTGCAGCAGCGGCATCTGTGCGATGGCTTCGGGCGATACGGCCTTGCCGTGGGGCAGCAATGAAGGGCTGCACACGGGCACCACGTCTTCATGCATGAGCAGCAGCGCGCGCGTGCCGGCCCAGTTCTCGACCTGCGCGGGTGTGCCGGCGTACAGCGCGGCGTCGAATTCCGCGTCGGCGAAGAGGAAGGGGCGGGTGCGCGTCTCGATGTGCACCACCACGTCGGGCTGCAGCGCCGCAAAACCGCGCAGGCGCGGCACCAGCCAGCGCGTGGCGAAGGTGGGCACCGCGGCCAGCGACAGCGAGCCGCCTTCGCCCTGGTGCGCCATGGCGTCGAGCGTGTCGCGCTCCATGGCCTCCAGGCGGCGGGCGATCTGGCGCGCGTAGGCGGCGCCGCTGGCCGTGAGCGCCACGCCGTGCCGCGTGCGGCGAAACAGCGCCACGCCCAGGAAGGCCTCGAGCGCCCCGACCTGGCGCGACACCGCGCTCTGCGTGAGCGCCAGTTCCTGCGCGGCGCGCGTGTAGCTCTCGTGGCGCGCGGCGGCGTCGAAGCACACGAGGGTCTGCAGGGGCGGGATCTTGCGGCGCATGTATGCCGGGAGTGTATGACTGGCGGATTGGTTTCACCAGTAAATCAACAAGATGTATCTCTCAAGATGTGCGTTGGACGCATATCTGGGTGAGGATTCATCGTTTGCGCCGGGCCTCCTGCGTGGCTACGATCGACCGCATTCCCCTTCTTTTGTTTCTTCTTCCTTTTCCGGAGACATCCACATGGCCGCCAAAGCGCAATTCCACTGGGACGACCCCCTTCTTCTCGACCAGCAGCTGACCGACGAAGAACGCATGATCCGCGACGCGGCCAACGCCTACTGCCAGGAGCGCCTGGCGCCCCGCGTCATCGAAGGCTTCCGCACCGGCGAAACCGACCCCGCGATCTTTCGCGAAATGGGCGCGCTCGGCCTGCTCGGCCCGACGATCCCCGAGCAGTACGGCGGCCCCGGCCTGAACTACGTGGCCTACGGCCTGATCGCCCGCGAAGTCGAGCGCGTCGACTCGGGCTACCGCTCGATGGCCAGCGTGCAGAGCTCGCTGGTGATGGTGCCAATCTTCGAATTCGGCACCGAAGCGCAGAAGCAGAAGTTCCTGCCCAAGCTCGCCACCGGCGAATGGATCGGCTGCTTCGGCCTGACCGAGCCCGACCACGGCTCCGACCCCGGCAGCATGGCCACGCGCGCCAAGAAGGTGCCGGGCGGCTACTCGCTCAGCGGTTCGAAGATGTGGATCAGCAACTCGCCCATCGCCGACGTGTTCGTCGTGTGGGCCAAGGAAGTCAGCGAAACCGGCACGGTCGGCCCGATCCGCGGCTTCGTGCTCGAAAAGGGCATGAAGGGCCTGACGGCCCCCGCCATCCACGGCAAGGTCGGCCTGCGCGCCAGCATCACCGGCGAAATCGTCATGGACGGCGTGTTCTGCCCTGAAGAAAACGCCTTCCCCGAAGTGCAAGGCCTCAAGGGCCCGTTCACCTGCCTGAACAGCGCCCGCTACGGCATCTCGTGGGGCGCCATCGGTGCCGCCGAAGACTGCTGGCACCGTGCCCGCCAGTACACGCTGGACCGCAAGCAGTTCGGCCGCCCGCTCGCCGCCAACCAGCTCATCCAGAAGAAGCTGGCCGACATGCAGACCGAGATCACGCTGGGCCTGCAAGGCAGCCTGCGCCTGGGCCGCATGAAGGACGAAGGCATCGCCGCGGTGGAAATCACCTCGATCATGAAGCGCAACAACTGCGGCAAGTCGCTGGACATCGCCCGCATGGCGCGCGACATGATGGGCGGCAACGGCATCAGCGACGAGTTCGGCGTGGCCCGCCACCTGGTGAACCTGGAAGTGGTCAACACCTACGAAGGCACGCACGACATCCACGCGCTCATCCTGGGCCGCGCCATCACCGGCATCGCCGCTTTCGCGAACTGATCAGACGCATGAGCACCAAGCCCGCAGCACTCGACGGCATCAAGGTCCTCGATCTGTCCCGCGTGCTCGCGGGCCCGTGGTGCACGCAGATCCTCGCGGACCTGGGCGCCGATGTCGTCAAGATCGAACGCCCCGGCGTCGGCGACGACACGCGCACCTGGGGCCCGCCCTTCGTGAAGGACGCGAACGGCCACGACACCGACCAGGCCAGCTACTTCACCTCCTGCAACCGCAACAAGCGTTCGGTCACCATCGACATGGCCACGCCCGAAGGGCAGGCGCTGCTGCAGCAGATGGCGGCGCAGGCCGACATCGTGGTCGAGAACTTCAAGACCGGCGGCCTCAAGCAGTACGGCCTCGACCAGGAAAGCCTGCGCGCGGCCAACCCGCGCCTCATCTACTGCAGCGTGACCGGCTTCGGCCATGACGGCCCCTACGCCGAGCGCGCGGGCTACGACCTGATGATCCAGGCCATGACCGGCATGATGAGCATCACCGGCCGACCCGACGGCGAACCCGGCGGCGGCCCGCTGCGCGTGGGCGTGGCGCTCACCGACCTCTTCACCGGCGTGTACGCCAGCACCGCCATCCTCGCGGCGCTGCAGGTACGTGACCGCACCGGCGAAGGCCAGCACATCGACATGGCGCTGCTCGACGTGGGCATGGCCATCCTCGCCAACCAGGCGAGCGCCTTCCTCAACACCGGCAAGGCGCCGGGCCGCCAGGGCAACACGCACCCGAGCCTCGCGCCTTACCAGGACTTTCCGACGCAGGACGGCGCGATGCTGCTGGCCATCGGCAACAACGGCCAGTTCGCGCGCTTCTGCGAAGCCGCCGGCCACGCCGAATGGGCCGCCGACGAGCGCTTTGCGACCAACACGCTGCGCGTGAAGCACCGCGGCGTGCTGATCCCGATGATGGAAGAACTCACGCGCACCCGCACCACCGCCGACTGGGTCGCGCTGCTCGAAGACAAGGCCGTGCCCTGCGGCCCCATCAACGACATCGCGCAGGCCTTCGACGACGCGCAGGTCCAGGCGCGCGGCTTGGCCGTCACGCTGCCGCGCGATGCGGGCGACGGCATCGCCAGCATCACCGGCGTGGCGAGCCCGCTGCGCCTCACGGCCACGCCCCCCGTGCTGCGCCGCGCACCGCCCGCGCTCGGGCAGCACACGCAAGAGGTGCTGGCCGAGATGGGCGTCGACGCCTCGCGCTTCGAGGCATTGCGCGCGGCCGGGGTGGTCTGACACACTGGCGGGCATGACGCGCCCGCCTGCTTCGCCTCCTGTTGCTTCCGCAGCCGATGCGGCCCCGTTCGCGGTGCTGCGCATCGACCACGTCGTGCTGCGCGTGCGCGACGCCGCGCGGTCCATGGCCTTCTACTGCGACGTGCTCGGCTGCACGCTCGAGAAGCGCCGCGACGACCTCGGCCTCGTGCACCTGCGCGCCGGCAGCAGCCTCATCGACCTCGTCACGCACGACGGCAAGCTCGGCAGCCAGGGCGGCGCGTTGGCCGGGCGCGAAGGCCGCAATGTCGATCACCTCTGCCTGCGCATCGAGCCTTTCGACGAAGCGGCGATCCGTGCGCGCATGGCGCGGCACGGTGTGCCGGTGCACGGCGAGGTGCAGAACAACTTCGGGGCCGAGGGCAACGGGCCTTCGATCTATCTCGAAGATCCCGATGGCAATGGCGTAGAGCTGAAGGGCCCTGCGGCCTAAGCGCCGCGCCCCATCACCGCCACCGCGAACACCACCACGCCCAGCGCGAGGTTCAGCGTCACCAGCTGGCGCACGGTGTTCAGCCGCGCGGCTGCCACGGGCCAGGCGCTGTCGTCCACCGCGCGGCGCAGGGCGCGGAACACCGAGGCGCGGATGTAGACGTAGATCGCCGCCATCACGAGCGCGATGCCCATCATGGCCTCGACGCGCCAGTGCACGGCGCGAAAGCCGCCGGTCGCGAGGATCATCGCGAAGCCGCTCACGAACAGCAGCGTGACCGACGCGTCCACCCCGATGAAGAAACGCCGCAGCGTCGCGGCCATCATGCGCAGGCGCAGCGGCGGCTCCAGCGTGGCGACGGCGGCGGGGCGCACGGCGAAGTGCATGACGGCCATGCCGCCGACCCAGAAGGCGGCGCACAGCAGGTGGACGAAGAGGGGAGCGAGGTAGGACATGGGCTCCGATCAGAACACCGAACCGGCCGCGCACGCAACGCAAGCCCCCATGCCCTTCAACCCGTCGCGCCGCGCCCGCGCGTGCTCGCGCGGGGCTTGCCGGTGCCGGTGCCCGTGCCCGCGATCGAATCGGCATAGCGCTTCATGTCCGCCACCACCTGCCGCAGCAGCGCCGCCGCGGCCGGCGGCAGCAGGCGGCCGTGCCGTGACACGATGTGCGAGCGCCCCTGCGACAGCAGCGGGTTCTTCATCGGCAGCTCGACCAGCGACGGGTGGTCGGCATTGGGCGTGAGCGAGATGCGCGTGCCCAGCGTGTAGCCCAGGCCCGCCGACACGAAGTGGCCCAGCGCGCTGAACGAGGTGGTGGTCAGCAGCGCGGGCAGTCGCACGCCCTCGCTGATCTCGGCCGCCTCGATGTGCTGGCGCACGCCGAAATTGCGATGCAGCGTGGCGCCGGGGTAGGGCAGCAGGTCGGCCAGCTTCAGCGGGCGCCCGAGCTGCGCGAGCGGGTGCGAGGCCAGCACCATGGCCTGGATCGGCTGCGCATGCGACTGGTGCGAGGTGAGCCGCTCGTCCTTCGGCGGCTGGAACAGCATGCCGATGTGGGCGCGTTCCTCGATCACGCGGCGCACGATCTCGTCGGTGCTGGCCACGTCCAGGTTCACCGTGATCTTCGGGTGGCTGGCCATGAAGATGCGCAGGCTGTGCCGCATGAGCCAGTCGACATAGCCTTCGCCGGCCACGATGTCGATGTGGCCGCTCTCGATCTTGCGGATGCTGTCCATCTGCGCCAGCAGGTGCTGCTTCTGCCCCTGCTGCCTTCGCACATAGCCGGCCAGCAGCTGGCCTGCGTCGGTGGGCACCACGCCGCGTCCGTGGCGCTCCAGCAGCGGCAGGCCGCACTCGGTCTCCAGGATGCCGATGGCGCGGCTCACGGCCGACGGGTCCATGTCGAGCACGTCGGCCGCGCCGCGCACCGAGCCGCTGTCGAGCACCTGCATGAAGTAGCGCACCCGGCGGGTGTCGAGCTTGTCGTCCATGGCGGTCGTCTCCGAGTGTTGCATTCAATGCAACGAATATCCTTATTTGCGGTCATTGATGCAAGAGGCTCGCCGCCCGAAACTCGCCGGCACCCCTCGAAAACGCCCACCCATGACCTCCGCTGCCTCCACGATTGCAGCCGTAGCGCCTTCCAGCGCCGCCGGCAAATTCAAGCTCCTCGTCGTCACCCTGGTCCTCGTGGCCGTGGCCGAACTCATTGGCCCGACGCAGTTCAGCGTCGGCCCCGGCAAGGTGGTGCTGCTGCCGATGCTGTGGGCGCTGCTCATGGCCGCCGCCTGGGGCATCGCGCACCGGCGCGTGCCGGGCGTGGTGCGCGTGGCCACGGCGCAGCAGTCGCTGGCCGGTGGCCTGCTCAACGCGGGCCTGCTGCTGTTCGTGGTGAAGCTGGGCCTCACGGTCGGCGCCGCGCTGCCGCAGGTGAAGCAGGCCGGCTGGGCGCTGCTGTTCCAGGAGTTCGGCCATGCGCTGGGCACCCTGGCATTGGGCCTGCCGCTGGCGCTGCTGCTGGGCATCAAGCGCGAGGCCGTGGGCGCCACCTTCTCGGTGGGCCGCGAGGGCAATCTCGTGATCATTGGCGAGAAGTACGGCATGGCCTCGCCCGAAGGCCGCGGCGTGCTGGCCGAGTACATCACCGGCACCGTGCTGGGCGCGCTGTTCATCGCGGTGCTGGCGGGCTTCATCGCCAGCCTGCACATCTTCGACCCGCGCTCGCTGGCCATGGGCGCCGGCGTGGGCTCGGGCAGCCTGATGGCGGCGGCGCTGGGCGCCATCGCCGCGCAGAGCCCGCCCGAGATGCTGCCGCAGCTCACGGCGATTGCCGCCGCATCGAATCTGCTGACCACCGTGGCCGGCTTCTACTTCACGCTGTTCCTGTCGCTGCCGCTGTGCTCGTGGCTCTACGGCAAGCTGGAGCCGGTGCTGGGCCGCTTCTCGAAGCATGGCGCGCAACAGGGTGCCGCGGTGGACGCGGGCGCGAACGTCTCGAGCGCCGACGTGGCCCACGCCGCGCCGACCTCGCTGCGCGACACGCTGCTGGCCTGGCTGGTGGTGGGCGGCGGCGTGCTCATCGGCAATGCCGTGACCTACAAGGTGCCGGTGCTGGTGTCGCTCGAAGGCGTGCTCGCTGTGGTGGCGATTGCCGGCGCCGTCGAAGCCATCAAGCGCTTCGTGCCGCGCCTGCCGATGGTGCTGGTGCTCTCGGTGGTGGCCACCGTGGTCGGCATCCCGGGCCTGTTTCCGTTCTCCGACGCGCTGATCGCGATCACCGCCAAGCTCCACTTCCTGGCCTTCACCACGCCGGTGCTGGCGCTGGCCGGCTTCTCGGTCGCCAAGGACCTGCCCGTGTTCCGCCGCCTCGGCTGGCGCATCGTGGTGGTGTCGCTCACCGCGACGGCCGGCACCTTCCTCGGCGCCACCTTCATCGCCGAGTTCTTCCACTGATTTCATCCCACGAGAGATACACGCCATGTACCGCGACCCCGAGATTGCCGAAGACACCCGTGCCCGCATGCTCAGCTGGCGCCGCGACATCCACGCCAACCCCGAGACCGCCTTCGAGGAACACCGCACCGCCAACGTGGTGGCCAACGCGCTGATGCTCATGGGCCTGCCCGTGCACCGCGGCCTGGCCGGCACCGGCGTGGTCGGCACGCTGAAGAACGGCGACGGCCCCAGCATCGCGCTGCGCGCCGACCTCGACGCGCTCAACATGCAGGAGCTGGGCACACAGGCGCATGCCTCGAAGTGCGCCGGCAAGATGCACGCCTGCGGCCACGACGGCCACACCGCGATGCTGCTGGGCGCGGCCGAGCACCTGTCGCGCCACAAGCCTTTCCAGGGCACGGTGCACTTCGTGTTCCAGCCCGCCGAGGAAAACGAAGGCGGCGGCCGCGTGATGGTGGAAGAGGGCCTGTTCGAGCAGTTTCCGGCCGACGCCGTCTACGGCATGCACAACTTTCCGAGCCTGCCGCGCGGGCGCTTCGCGATCCGCAAGGGCACCATGACGGCCTTTCTCGACACCTTCGAGATCGTCATCACCGGCAAGGGCGCCCACGGCGCCATGCCCGAGAACGGCATCGACTCGGTGGTGATCTCGGCCCAGCTCATCAACGCGCTGCAGACCATCGTGAGCCGGCGCACCGGCGCCACCGACGCGGCCGTGGTCAGTGTCACGCAGATCCACGGCGGCGACACCTGGAACGTCATTCCCGAAACCGTGGTGCTGCGCGGCACCGTGCGCACGCTCGACGCCGCCATCCAGGACAAGACCCAGGCGGCGATGCAGCAGATCTGCGACGGCGTGGCCGCCACGCACGGCGCCAAGGTGGCGCTGGAGTACCGCCGCGGCTACCCCGGCGTGGTCAACACGCCGGCCGAGACCGACGCGGCCATCGCGGCGGCGGCCAGCCTGGTCGACATCGAGCAGGTGCACACCGACATCCCGCCCGCCATGGGCTCGGAAGACTTCGCCTTCATGCTGCAGAAGCGCCCCGGCGCCTACATCGGCATCGGCGCGGGCGAGGGCCCGAACGACCCGAACGTGCACAACCCGTACTACGACTTCAACGACAACATCCTGCCTCTCGGTGCGGCCTACTGGGTGGCGCTGGTCAAACAGCAGCTTCCGGTCGCATGATGCGCTGATGCTCTCCGCCTTCGACATCTTCAAGATCGGCATCGGGCCGTCCAGTTCGCACACCGTCGGACCGATGCGCGCGGCGCTGCTGTTCGCGCAATCGCTCGAACGGCGCGGCCTGCTCGCGCAGGTGGCGCGCCTGCACGTCGACCTGTTCGGCTCGCTCGGCGCCACCGGCCACGGCCACGCGACCGACCAGGGCGTGATCCTCGGGCTCTTCGGCGACGCGCCCGACACCGTGCGGCCCGAGACCGTGCAGCCGCGCCTTGACGCGCTGCGCCGCACCGGCCAGCTGAGCCTGCTGGGCACAACGCCCATCGCCTTCGACCGCGTGCGCGACATCGCCTTTCGCGGCGAAGAGTCGCTGCCCGAGCACCCGAACGCGATGCGCTTCACCGCCTTCGCGGCCGACGGCGCCGTGCTCGCCGAAGGCACCTACTTCTCGGTCGGCGGCGGCTTCGTCGTCGAGGGCGGGCAGGCCGTGGCGCAAACGGCAGCGACCGCAGCGGCCGTGCCGCATCCCTTCACGACCGGCGACGAACTCATGGCGCAGTGCCGCGCGCACGGCATCTCCGTGGCCACGCTGGTGCTGCGCAACGAATGCGTGTGGCGGCCCGAGGCCGAGGTGCGCGCGGGCCTGCTGCGCATCTGGGGCGTGATGCAGCAGTGCGTGCAGCGCGGCTTCGGCATCGACAACCCGCTGGCCGCGCAGGCGCTGCCCGGCCCGCTGCGCATGCGCCGCCGCGCGCCCGAGCTGCACCGCGAGCTGCTGGCGCAGGCCGGCGCCGCCGATCCGCTCGCGGCCATGGACTGGGTCAACGCCTTCGCGATGGCGGTGAACGAGGAGAACGCGGCCGGCGGCCGTGTCGTCACCGCGCCCACCAACGGCGCGGCCGGCGTGGTGCCCGCCGTGATGCACTACTACCAGCGCTTCGTGCCGCAGGCCAGCGACGAGGGCATCGTCGACTTCCTGCTCACCGCCGCGGCCATCGGCATGCTCTACAAGACCAACGCCTCCATCTCGGGCGCCGAGGTCGGCTGCCAGGGCGAGGTCGGCGTGGCCTGCTCGATGGCGGCCGGCGCGCTCGCCGCCGTGCTCGGCGCTACGCCCGCGCAGGTCGAGAACGCGGCCGAGATCGGCATGGAACACAACCTGGGCCTGACCTGCGACCCGGTCGGCGGCATGGTGCAGATTCCCTGCGTGGAGCGCAACGCGATGGGCGCCGTGAAGGCCATCAACGCCTCGCGCATGGCGCTGCGCGGCGACGGCAGCCACTACGTCTCGCTCGACGCCGTGATCCGCACCATGAAGCAGACCGGCGAGGACATGAAGGCCACGTACAAGGAGACCTCGCTGGGGGGGCTTGCGGTGAACGTGGTGGAGTGCTGAGGCAGCAAGGCTGGCGTCGCTGCGTCAGAATGCGAGGCTCGTCGCGCCGGGCCCCGCAGCCCCCAGGTTCCCACGTCGTTTCCAAGGCGCACGACTTTCAGGAGTCGAGATGCCCATGGCCGGTCTTCCGCGCAGTTTCTTGCCCGGCGTGTTGCGCACCGCGCTGTCTGCCGTGCTGCTGCTGTGCGCCGCGCACGCCGTGCCCGCGGCCGGTGTGTTCCCCGCCGCGCAGTGGGCCACCCCGAGCGTGGCTGAACCGAGCCACTGGTCCGAAGCGAAGCTCAAGGTGGCCGATGCGTTTGCCGCATCGATCAAGTCCGACGCCTACCTCGTGATCGACAAGGGCGTGCTCGTGCATGCCTACGGCGACATCGACAAGCCGATGAACCTGGCCTCGGTGCGCAAGAGCGTGCAGAGCGTGCTCTACGGCATTCACGTCGGCCGCGGCGAGATCGACCTGGACCAGACGCTGGGCCAGCTCGGCATCAGCGACAAGGACGGGCTCAGCGACACCGAACGCACGGCCACCGTGCGGCAGCTGCTGCAGCTGCGCTCGGGTGTCTACCATCCGGCCGCCTACGAGACCGCCCAGGCCAAGGCCGAGCGACCGGCCCGGGGCAGCCATGCGCCGGGCGAGTTCTGGTACTACAACAACTGGGACGCCAACGTGCTGGGCACCATCTTCGAACGCCGCACCGGACGCAGCGTCTTCGAGGCGCTGAAGACCGACCTGGCCGAACCGCTGCAGTTCCAGGATTTCCGCTATCCGCAGGACACCGAGTCCCGGCTCGAACGCAGCTCCGAGCACCCGGCCCAGGTGATGCATCTGTCGGCGCGCGACCTGGCCCGCATCGGCCTGCTGATGGCGCGCGACGGCATGTGGCACGACAAGCGCATCGTCCCGGCCGGCTGGGTGACCGAAAGCACCACCTCGTACACGACCGTCGGACCCGGCTGGAGCGGCTATGGCTATCTGTGGTGGGTGCCGCTCAAGGGCTTCCCGTTCTGGCAGCGCGGGCCCAATCAGCTGCTCCTGGCCGTGGGTGCCGGCGGCCAGTTCATGATGGTCGATCGCAAGCGCGACCTCGTCGTGGTGCACCGTGTCGACAACAGCAAGGGCTGGTTCCAACGCAGCGAGGTCCGCACCGACCAGTTCGCCGTGCTCGCGGCACACATCCTCGCGGCTGCACCGGTGGCCTCACCTGCGGCCGCCACCCCTCCCTGAACCCCAAAGGAAAGATGAGGCTCTCATGACCCGCTCCATCGCGCAGAAGCGCGCAGACTTTCGCGCGCTCCACACCCAAGGCTGCTTCGTCATTCCCAACCCCTGGGACACCGGCAGCGCGCGCTACCTCGAAGGCCTGGGCTACCAGGCGCTGGCCACCACCAGCTCGGGCTTCGCGTGGTCGCAGGGCCATGCCGACGGCGCCCTGTCGCGCGACCAGATCCTCGCGCACCTGCGTGAACTTGTGGCCGCCACCGACCTGCCGGTGAACGCCGACTTCGAGAACGGCTTCGCCGCCGACGCGCAGGGCGTGGCCGAGAGCGTGCGCCTCGCGGTCGAGACCGGCGTGGCGGGCCTGTCGATCGAGGATTCGACCGGCAACCCCGACGATCCGCTGTTCCCCATCGACGTCGCGGTCGAGCGCCTGCGCGCCGCGCGCCGGGCCATCGACGCAGCGGGTGGCGACACGCTGCTCGTGGGCCGCGCCGAGAACTTCTTTGCCAACCGCCCCGACCTGGACGACGCCATCGCGCGCCTGCGTGCGTACGCCGAGGCCGGCGCCGACTGCCTCTACGCGCCCGGCATCAAGACGCGCGAGCAGATCGCCGCCGTGGTGGCCGCCGTCGCGCCAAAGCCGGTCAACCTGCTGGTCGGCGCGACCAGCGAGCTCACGATGGCGGACATTGCCGCGCTCGGCGTGCGCCGCGTCAGCGTGGGCGGCGGCATGGCGCGCGCGGCCTGGGGCGGCTTCATCCGCGCCGCGCGCACGCTGGCCGAGCAAGGCCGCTTCGACGGCTTTGCCGATGCCACGCCGGGCACCGAGCTGAACGCCTTCTTCCGCCCGTTCGCCGACTAGCCTCAGCATCGTGGATGCGCTGCTCGCCGAAATCCGCGCCTGCCGCGCATGCGAGGCGCACCTGCCGCTCGGGCCGCGCCCGATCGTGCAGGCCAGTGCGAGCGCGCGGCTGCTGATCGTCGGGCAGGCACCCAGCCTCACGGTGCACCAGACCGGCGTGGCGTGGAACGACAAGAGCGGCGACCAGCTGCGCCGCTGGCTCGGCATCGACCGCGAGCTGTTCTACGACGCTGCGCGCATCGCGATCGTGCCCATGGGTTACTGCTACCCGGGCCGGGGCAAAAGCGGCGACCTGCCGCCGCGCAAGGAGTGCGCGCCGCTGTGGCACGACCGCCTGCTGGCGCAGATGCCGCACATCGCGCTGACGCTGCTCATCGGCCAGTACGCGCAGCGCCACTTCCTCGGCAAGGCCGCGCGCGGCGGCGTGACGGAAACCGTCGAGGCCTTTGCGGACTACGCGCCGCGCTTCGTCCCGCTGCCGCATCCGTCGCCGCGCAACACCGCGTGGTTCCAGCACCACCCGTGGTTCGAGCGCGACGTGCTGCCGGTGCTGCGCGAGCGGGTGCAGCAGGCGCTCAGCGCGCCTTTTTCCTAGTGTGGTGTCCCGCAAATATCTGCGCATGAAATCGCGCCTTTCACGCCAGGGCGGCGTTGCAAATCCTCGCGATACCTACGGGTATCGCTGCGGTTTGCGCCTTGCCCTGACGCGAAACGCATCGATTTCATTTTGCGCAGCTATTTGCGGGACACCACACGAGGTGCCGACGGCCGCCTCGGCGGCTTCGCCTCCAGCACCAGCTCGGCCGGCAACGCATCGTTCCACGACTCGGTGAAGTAGGCGCGGTCGCTCGGCACCAGCTGCGGAAGCACTTCGCGCAACAGGCCCAGCGAGTGCTCGGCCGCCTTCAGGTCGCCCGCATGCGCCGCGTACCACGCGTGCTCGAACAGCAGGCTGCCCTGCTGCAACCCGGGGTAGCGGCGTCGCCCCGCCTGGTGGTCGGCCAGCCGCGCCTGCGCCACGTCGACCCAGCGCGCGGGCCAGTTCGCGGTGTCGAAGGCGTCGGCGAGCGGGCCCGCGAGCTTCGACATCGCGGCCGGGTCGAGCGGCTTCTGTGCGCGGAACTGCGCCAGCGTGGGCTGCGTCTCTGGCTTGCAGTGGCCGCGCGCGATGCGCATCAGGTAGATCGCGTTCCATGCCGAGCGGCCTTGGCCGTCGGTGTGGCCGCACAGCCATTCGCTGAAGGCGATCCATTGCACCGCGCGGCGCGTGGTGTCGGCCCGGTGGCCGTCGTGCGCGAGCGCCGGCAGGTCGCCCAGGCCCACGCGGTCGAACAGCCACGCGGCCATGCCCATGTTGGCCGCCACGTGCTGCGCGGCGTCGAAGGAGTGCGACTCGAAGGCCGCCGCCAGCGCCTCGCCGAAGCGCTGCAGCGACTCTTCGGCGAGCGCGGCGGCGGCCGGGCGGTCGTCGGCGGCCAGCGCGAGGGCGCGCGAGCGGCAGGCCAGCGCCCACAGGTTGCACCACTCGAAGCGCACGTCGGGGTGGTGGCGCAGCACCAGCGCGCGCGCCGGGTCTTGCGCCATGCCGCCCAGCAGCGATTGCGCCAACGGCAGGTCGCGCGCGGTGTAGGCGCACCAGGCCGAGACGATGCACTCCATCGCGCCCAGGTAGTCGTTGCCCGCCACGTGGTGCGCAAGCCGCTGCTTCTTGAGCGCCTGCAGCCGGCGGCGCGCCTGCTCGTTGTCGCCGAGCCGGCGCCACAGCATGGCCTCGTTGAGCGTGACCAGCGCGCGCTGGAAGTCGCTCGCGGCCAGCGTGCCGGCCAGGCGGATGGCTTCGAGCGCGCTGCCGCCGGTCCCGCCCGCCACCGGCGACATCAGCCGGCCCTGTCGCGCGGCCTGCTGCGAGGCGACCAGCTGCTTCCAGAAGGCGGCGTCCTGCAGGTGCACGGCGTCGGGCGGCGTGATCGCGCCGGCGGCCTGCGCCTTGCGGGCGCGCAGGCCGAGGAACGAGGCCACCTCGGCGGCGGTCGCCGGGCGGTTGTCCACGAGCAGGCGCAGGCGTTTGGCCTGCGCGGCCGGCAGCCAGAACGGGCCCTGGCTGCGCCTTTCGGCGTTGAGAAAACGCGGCTCGCGCTGCAGGTCTTCGCCCCAGCCGACCTCCAGGCCCCAGGCCTTGAAGTCGCGGAACGCGCGGCTCACGACCATGCGCAGCGTGCTGGCGTCGGACACCTCGCCGCGCAGGTCGGCCAGCCGCACGACACCGCTGCCGCCGCCGTGGGCATGGGCGTGCTGCATGCGCACCAGCAGCCACAGCGACTGGAAGGCCGCGCGCCGTCCGTCGACGGACTGCGGCGAGGTGAGTTCGATGGAAAGAAAGGCAGGGGAGGCGGTGGAGGGCACGCCCCGGATTGAACCTCAAATTGCCCGCGGCTTCCTGAAGAAACCGCAGGCGAGGTCCAGCGGGTCAGTAGCGGCTGCGGTCGACCAGCTCGGGCACTTCGCTGCGGCCGATGCCCAGGTCGCGCAGGTCGTGGTCGCTCATGCCGGCCAGCAGCAGCACGTCGTCGCGGGCGCGGCGGCGTGTCACGGCGCGGCGGCGCCAGTTGTGCAGGGCGTGCAGCAGGCGTTGATGAAAAGACGGTGGCTTCGTCGCGGTCACGGTGGGCTCCTGGTAGGGGAGCGCTCATCTTCCGGCGGCGCGTGCTATTGTGGAAGTTGAGATTTCTGACACCTTCAATCAGTATTCCTGATGCGACAGCTCAACCTCGACCAACTGCGCACCCTCATCGCCATCGCCGACCTGGGCACCTTCTCGGCGGCGGCGCAGGCGCTGCACCTGGCGCAGCCCACCGTGAGCCTGCACATCAGCGAGCTCGAATCGCGCCTGGGCGCGCAGCTGGTGGTGCGCGGCAACCGCCGCGTCACGCCCACCGCGGCCGGCGCGGCGCTGGTCGAGCGCGGGCGCAAGCTGCTGCGCGACACCGACGAGGCGGTGGAGGCCGTCAAGCGCCAGGCCGAGGGCCGCACGGGCCGCGTGCGGCTGGGCACCTCCACCGGCGTGGTGGTCGACCTGCTGCCGCAGGTGCTCGAGGCACTGGGCGTGGGCCATGCGGGCATCGACGTCGAGGTCAGCATCCTCGGCTCGGCCGAGGCGATGGCGCGGCTGGCGGCGGGCACGCTCGACATCGGCCTGGTGGCGATGCCGCAGCCGCTGCAGCGCGAGCTGGTGGTCACGCCGTGGCGCACGCAGCCCATGATGGCCTTCGTGCCGCCGCGCTGGAAGGCGCCCAAGCGCGCCACGCCGGCCTGGCTGGCGACGCAGCCGCTGATCTTCAACGACGCGACCACGCACATGTACCGGCTGTCGATGGAGTGGTTTGCCGCGGCCGGCTTTGCGCCGCGCGCGCGCATCGAACTCAACTACGACGCCGCGATCCGCAGCCTGGTGGCGGCGGGTTATGGCGCGGCGCTGCTGCCGCTGCAGCAGACCACCGACGCGGCGCTCAACGAGCGCATGCAGATCGTGCCTGTCACGCCCAAGCTCACGCGCCGCCTGGGCATCGCGCACCGCCCGCACGCCACGCTCGACGGCGCCACGCAGAGCGTGCTGAAGGTGCTGACGGCGTTCCGCCAGCTCTGAGTGCCGTCAGCCCGGCCCGGGCTTGGGGCCGCGCGTGCCCAGCGAGAGGATCTCGTTGGCGTTGACGATGGCCGCGGCAATGTCTTCCATGGTGGTGCGCTTGCTCATGGCCTGTTCGCGGATCAGGTCGTGGGCCTGGCCTTCGGACACGTCGTGCGTCTTCATGAGGATGCTCTTGGCCTCGGCCAGCTGGCGCACGCCGAGCAGCTTGGCTTCGGTCTTGCGCAGGCGCCGCGCGAGCGAGCGGCTTTCCTTGTGGGCTTCGCGCGCGACCACCAGCGCCGACAGCAGGCCGAACGAGCGCACCGGCGACGGCAGCACGGCCTTGGCGCGGATTTCGAGCACGGCCTCGACGATGGTCGGGTTCTCGTAGGTCACGACGGCGATGACGGCGGGGGCGTCCTCGCTCTGGGTCCATTCGAAGCGCAGGTTGATGAAGTCGGGCTGCACGGCCATGAAGGCCACGTCGATGCCCTCGGGCAGGTGCTGCACGGGCGGCCAGAAGGCCTGCACCTGGCAGCCGATGCGCTGCAGTTGCTGGGTGAGCTGCCGGCCGTCTGCGTCGTCGGGGTGGATCACCGCGATCTTCAGCAGCCGCAGCTCCTTGAGCTGCGGTGGCGTCACCCGCAGGGTGTGTCGCTTGGGGGCTGTGCTGTCCACGGTCAGGGCTTTCGCGGGACGCGCCTTGAAGCCTCGCCGGCAACGGGAAGAAAGCAGCGCGACCTCATCCTAGAGCTCCAGCGCATCGAGCCGTGCCGTCCAGTCGCCCAGCGAGTGGGTGACGAGGTACGGGTCCGGGTACACCGGGCGCGTCGCCTGGCGCACGATGGTGAACTGTCCGTGCGCGTCGACGCGGCCGATGCGCGGGTACAGGCAGGTGTGGTGGTTGGTCGGGTCGATCTTCACGCGGCCCTGCGGCGCATCGAATTCGCTGCCCAGGATGTGCGGCAGGATCTCCGCGATGCCGTCGGTGCCCGCCTGCCGGAAGGCGTTGGCGAAGATGTGCATCTGGAAGTACGAGGCCTCCCAGCACAGGTTGGGCACGCAGCCGTCGCCGAAGCGCGCGCGCAGACGCGCCAGGCAGCGCTGGTTGGCGGGCGAATCGATCGACTGGAAATACGGCGCCGCCGTGAAGTGGCCCGTGGCCACGCCGGGGCCCATCTGCGAGATCTCGGCCTCCGAGGTGGTGAGGCTTGAGATGGGCATCGTCTTCGGGTCGAAGCCGGCCTCGGCATAGGCGCGGTACAGGCTCGCGGTGGAATCACCCACCACCGTCGAGAAGATGAAGTCGGGCCGCTTGTCGCGGATGTCGTCCATGATCGCGCGGTAGTCCTTCTCGGTGGCGTCCAGCGCCACGTAGCGCTCGCCGAGCTTTTCGCTGCCGGGGCGCTGCATCACCAGCTCGCCCATGATGCGGTTCGACTCGTAGGGGTAGATGTAGTCGGAGCCGATCAGGTACACGCGCGCACCGAAGTTCGTGGTCATGAACTCGGCCAGCTGCACGCTGTTCTGGTTGGGCGCCGCGCCGGTGTAGATCACGTTGCCCGAGTACTCGAAGCCTTCGTACAGCGTGGGGTAGAACAGCAGCTTGTTCCACTTCTCGATCACCGGGATCACGGCCTTGCGGCTGCTCGACATGTAGCAGCCGAAGAGCACGTTCACGCGGTCCTGCACGATCAGCCGCTCGGCCAGCTGGGCGTAGCGCACGGGGTTCGATTGCGGGTCGTAGCGCACGGCCACGAGCTCGCGGCCGTCGACGCCGCCGGCCGCGTTGATCTCCTCGATGGCCAGCAGCGCGCCCTGCAGCTGCGACAGGCCGATGGTCGAGGTGACGCCGGTCTCGGAATACAGAATGCCGACGCGAAGAGGGTCCCTGTCAGCCACTGGGGTGTCTCCTGGATGTGTGGGCCCTCATTGTGTGCTCCTCCCTGGCTTTCTTCATTCCGTCGGTCAATGGGCGGCGGCCAGCCGCGTGCTCATGCGGGCCAGCCGTGCGGGCAGGCTGCGCGCGTCGTCGGCGATGCAATAGTTGCGCCAGCCGAAGATGCGCCGCACGTACGCATCGGCCGCGCCGTCCACCGCGATGCAGGCGCTGCGCACGCCGGCATCGCGCGCCTCGGCCACGGCCTGGCGGGCGTCTTCGATCAGGTACTTCGGGTCGTGCACGTCGATGTCCGACGGCGCGCCGTCGGTCACCAGCAGGATCGCGCGCGGCCCGGCCGGCTCGGCCTGCAGGTGCGAGGCCGCATGGCGCAGCGCGGCGCCCATGCGCGTCGAGTAGCGCCCGCGCACCGCGCCGATCATGGCGCGAGAGGGCGCGGCCAGCGGCTGGCCGAACTCGAGCAGGCGGTAGTAGTACACCTCGGCGCGCGTGTTCGACGAGAAGCCGTGGATGGCGAGCCGGTCGATGCCGCGTGCGTTCGAGGCGGCGAGCAGCAGCGCAGCCTGCTTCTCCAGATCGAGCAGCGACACGGCGCCATCGCCGTGGCCCGCGTCGTTGGCCGACTCCGACAGGTCGAGCAGCACCAGCACGCTCGAGGGGCGCGGTCCCTTGCCGGGGCGCATGAACAGCCGCGCATCGGGCCGCAGGCGCAGGCGGCGATCGACCAGCACCTCGATGGCCGCGTTCAGGTCGATGTCGTCGCCTTCCCACTGCCGGCGCAGGCGGTGCGTGCGGTCGAGGTGGCGTGCGCGGGGCAGGGCGAGCGGCACGATGCGCTCATGGCCCGCCGCTCCCGAAGTGCCCGCCGCACCCAGGCCCTGCCACGCGGGCAGCTTCTCGATCACCGTGCACCAGTCGGGGCGCAGGCGCTCCTGCGTGCGGTCCCATTCGGGGTAGGTGTAGCGGCCGAGTTCCATGTCGGCGATGCCTTCGGGCGGCGCGTCGCTGCCTTCGTTCGGTGCATCGGAAGGTGGCGGTGGCCGCACGCCCGTCTGCTGCAGCGCGATGGCCTCGTCGGGCGGCGTCTCGGCCTCGCCGAAATCCCACAGGTAGCTGTTGTCGTCGCGCCAGGGCGCGGGCACGGCGTAGTCCTGCGGCTCGAAGCGCACACGCATCTGGCCCAGGTCGTTGGCGAGGATCGAGGCGACGGCGCGGAAGGCGTCGTAGTCTTCCAGCCCCGCGCGCGAGACCGTCTCGTCGAACAGGCGGCGCGCCTTGTTCACCCAGTGGTTGTCGTCCTGCGCATTGGCGCGCAGCAGCACGCGGTCCATGCGCGCGACCAGCGCGGCAAAGCGCAGGTCGAGCGGATCGGGCGCGGGCGGCAGCGCGGCGACGAACCAGCCGTGCAGGCCGGGAAAGTCGCGGCACAGCAGCCGCTCGACGCGCGCATCTTCAAGGGCCGAGACCACCGCGATGCCCATCGGCTTGAGCGTGCGCGCCGGCCGCGCAGGCGTCGAGTGGCGCAGGTGCGCGACCGCATGCGCCACCATCGCGCGGTGCAGGCGCACGGCCTCGTCGCCCTCGGGCAGCAGCAGCCGGCGCCCCGTGAGCACCGCCCGTGCGCCGGCCAGCGGCTGCACGTCGACATCGACGCCGGCCAGCCCGCGCGCCAGCAGCGAGAGGGCGCCGTGCCGGTCGTTCATCCGAACTGCGCCTCGACAAAGCCTTGCAGCGCGCTCGCCATGTCGGGGTCGTCGGTGAGGGCGCGCGTCATCGTCATGTCGCAGCTGTCGCGCGGCGACACGCCGTCGCGGATCAGCACGCCCGCGTAGATCAGCATGCGCGTCGACACGCCCTCGTCGAGCCCGCGGTGCTTGAGCTCGCGCGAGCAGTGCGCAATGGCCACCAGCTTCGCGGCGAGCGCGGGGTCGACACCGGCCTCGTGCGCAACGATCTCCGCTTCGAGCGCGCCGTCGGGGTAGTCGAACTCCAGCGCCGCGAAGCGCTGGCGCGTCGAGGGTTTCATGTCCTTCGCGCTGCTCTGGTAGCCGGGGTTGTACGACACCACCAGCTGGAAGTCGGGGTGCGCGTGCACCAGCTCGCCCTTCTTGTCCAGCGGCAGGATGCGGCGCGCGTCGGTCAGCGGGTGGATCACCACCGTGGTGTCCTGCCGCGCCTCCACCACCTCGTCGAGGTAGCAGATGCCGCCGTGGCGCACTGCGAGCGTCAGCGGCCCGTCGTGCCAGGCCGTGCCGTTCGCGTCGAGCAGGTAGCGGCCCACGAGGTCCGACGCCGTCATGTCCTCGTTGCAGGCGAGCGTGACCAGCGGCCGCCCGAGCGACCACGCCATGTGCTCCACGAAGCGCGTCTTGCCGCAGCCCGTCGGCCCTTTCAGGATCAGCGGCATGCGGTGGCGGTACGCGTGCCGGTACAGCGCCACCTCGTGGCCCGCGGGCCGGTAGAAGGGCTCGGTCTCGATGCGGTAGGCGGCGAGCGGATCGTGCACGGGAGCGTTCATGGCGTGGCGAGCAGTTCCTGCAGGGCGTTGTCGATGAAGCGGGTGTCGACCGGGCTGCTGCCGCCGCCCGCGAAGTGGCCCCACACGCCGGGGATCGGGCGGCACTCGGCATTCGGCATGTGCGACACCTCCCACGCGTTGTCGGCCACGGGAAAGTACAGGTCGCGCTCGGCCGGCATCACGATCGCGCGCGCCTGGATGGCGCCCAGCGCCTTCTTGAAGTCGCCCTTGAACACCGGGTTGTCGCTGATGTCGCCGTGCTGCCACGACCACAGCATCGCCAGCAGGTTGTTGGCGTCCTTCTTCAGGAAGAAGCCTTCCCAGTAGCCGACCAGGAAATCTTCGAGCGAGCTGAAGCCCAGCTCGCGCCACAGCTCTTGCATGTAGAAGGGTTGCGACAGGCCCCAGCCCGCGTACACGCGCCCCACCGCGCGCAGCCCGCGCGTCGGCGGCGTGGTGTACCAGCCGCCGTTCCACGCGGCATCGGCCGTGAGCGCGGCCTTCACGCCTTCGAGGAACACGATGTTGTGCGGCGCCGTCTTCGCCGAACCGCAGAAGGGCGCGATGCGCTTCACCATCTCGGGGTACAGGCACCCCCACTGGTTGGTCTGCTGCGCGCCCATCGACCAGCCCACCACCAGCGCGAGCTGTTCGATGCCGAACTGCTCGGTCACCAGCCGGTGCTGCAGCGTCACGTTGTCGTAGAGCGTGACGTTCGGAAAGCGCACCAGGTTGTAGGGCTCGGGCGTGTTGCTCGGCGAGGACGAGAGGCCGTTGCCCAGCATGTTGGGCACGATGATGAAGTACTTCGCCGGGTCCAGCGCCATGCCGGGGCCGATGAGCCACTCGTTGTCGTAGTGCTGGCCCGAGTACCAGGTCGGATAGACGATGGCGTTGCTCTTCTGTGCGTTGAGCGTGCCGTAGGTCTTGTAGGCGAGCTTCGCGCCGCGCAGGGTGGCCCCCCGCTGCAGCGCGACATCGCCGAGTTCGAAGATGTCGTGGTCCATGGGGCGGCGCTTCAGCGGTGCTTGGCCGGTTCGTTCGGAATGCCCTCGATCGGGCACTCGGGCGTGCCGACCGTGCTGCGCGTGAACGACTCCACCATCTCGCGCGTGCCCTCGGGGTCGTTGATCCACTGCGTGTAGAAGTTGTAGGGGCAGGCCGCCACGCCCTTGTCGCCGTCGCCCGAGTTGATGGTGCCGGTGTAGCCGCGGTGCACCAGCTTGAACAGGTGGTTCTGCGACTGGCCGTTCTTGCGCGCGTCGCGGATCAGGCCCATCGACAGCTCGGCGTAGTTGATGCCCATCTCTTCCTCGCCGCATTCGCCGAGCGTGCGGCCGTCGAAGCCGATGAGCGCCGAGTGGCCGAAGTACGAGTACACGCCGTCGAAGCCGGCCGCGTTGGCCACCGCCACGTAGGTGTTGTTCATGAACGCCATGGCCTTGGAGACCATGATCTGCTGCTCCTTGGCCGGGTACATGTAGCCCTGGCAGCGGATGATGAGCTCGGCGCCGCGCATCGCGCAGTCGCGCCAGATCTCGGGGTAGTTGCCGTCGTCGCAGATGATCAGGCTCATCTTCATGCCCTTGGGGCCTTCGCTCACGTAGGTGCAGTCGCCCGGGTACCAGCCCTCGATGGGCACCCACGGCATGATCTTGCGGTACTTCTGGACGATCTCGCCCTGGTTGTTCATGAGGATCAGCGTGTTGTAGGGCGCCTTGTTCGGGTGCTCCTCGTGGCGCTCGCCGGTGAGCGAGAACACGCCCCACACGTTGGCGCGCCGGCACGCGTCCGCGAAGATCGCGGTCTCCTCGCCGGGGATGGCCGAGGCGGTGTCGTACATCTCCTTGGCGTCGTACATGATCCCGTGCGTGGAGTACTCGGGAAAGATCACCAGGTCCATGCCCGGCAGGCCTTTCTTCATGCCGACCAGCATCTCGCCGATCTTGCGTGCGTTGTCCAGCACCTCGGCCTTGGTGTGCAGGCGGGGCATCTTGTAGTTGACGACCGCGACGCCGACGCAATCGTTGCTGCTCGAAATATCACCATGTCTCATGACGCTGCTCCTGAAGGGGTGGTTGAAGAAAAAGAGGAAGGGCTCACACGGTCAGGAAGGACCTGACCTTGTCCTGGTCGAGCGTGGCCCGCGCTTCGTCGTGCACGATGCGGCCGCGGTCGATGACGAGAAAGCGGTCGGCCAGGTCGAGCGCGAAGCTCAGCACCTGCTCCGACACCACGACGGCGAAGCCGCGTTCGGCGCGCAGCACGTTCAGCGTCTGCGCGATCTCCTTGATGATCGAAGGCTGGATGCCCTCGGTGGGTTCGTCGAGGATCAGCACCTTCGGCTCCGAGATGAGCGCGCGCGCAATCGCCAGCATCTGCTGCTGGCCGCCCGAGAGATTGCCGGCCTTGCGCTGCTTCATGTCCCGGAGCACGGGGAAGAAGGTGTAGAGGTAGTCGGGCACCGTGCGATGACCCGACTTCGCGGCACCGGCGAGGATGTTCTGCTCCACCGTGAGGAACGGGAACACCATGCGCCCCTGCGGCACGAAGGCCAGGCCCTGCGCCACGCGCTGGTAGCTGGGCAGCGTCGTGAGCTCGGTGCCGCCCAGGCGGATGTGGCCGCCGCGCGCGGGCAAGAGGCCGATGAGCGACTTCAGCAGCGTGGTCTTGCCCATGCCGTTGCGGCCCATGATAGCGACCGCCTCGTCGGGCGCGACGCGCAGCGACACATCGCGGATGACGTGCGATTCGCCATACGCCACGTTGAGATCGGAGACTTCGAGCATGTGGATATCTCCTTTTCTCAATGGCCGAGGTACACGTCGATCACGCGCGGGTCGGCCTGCACCTCGGCCGCCGTGCCTTCGCTCAGCAACTTGCCCTGGTGCAGCACCGTGACGCGGTGCGCGATGCGCTTGACGAAGTCCATGTCGTGCTCGATCACGACCACCGACTTGCCGGCCGAGATGCGCCGCAGCAGGTCACCGGTCTGCTCGCGCTCGCGCGGGCTCATGCCGGCCACGGGCTCGTCGAGCAGCAGCAGCTCGGGCTCCTGCATGAGCAGCATCCCGATCTCGAGCCACTGCTTCTGCCCGTGGCTGAGCTGCCCGGCGCGGTGGCCCAGGCGATCGGCCAGGAAGACCTGCTCGGCCATCGCATCGATGCGCGCACGCACGGCGGGCGTGCGGCGAAAGGTCAGCGACTGCAGCAGGCCGTGCATGCGCGGCAGCGAGATCTCGAAGTTCTCCAGCACCGTGAGGTCTTCGTAGACCGAGGGCGTCTGGAACTTGCGGCCCACGCCGGCGCGCACGATCTCGTACTCGTTCAGGCGCCCGAGGTCCTGGCCGTTGAACAGCACGCGGCCCGCGCTGGGCTTGGTCTTGCCGCACACCATGTCCAGCAGCGTGGTCTTGCCGGCGCCGTTCGGGCCGATGATCACGCGCAGCTCGTTGCGCTCGACCGAGAGGCTCAGCCCGTCCACGGCCTTGAAGCCGTCGAAGGACACGGTGAGGTCCTCGATGCGCAGGATCTGCTCGCTCGACGGCGGCACCGCCGAAGCGGCCTGCGGCAGCCCGCCGTTGGGCATCGTCATCGTGGCGTTCATGGCGCCACCTCCGTGGCAGTACGCCGACGCATGAGCTTCTCGCCCAGGCCCGCGAGCCCGTTCGGCATCGCCCACACCACGAGGATGAACACCGCGCCCAGCACGTACAGCCAGCCTTCGGGAAAGGTCTCCGACAGGTACGACTTGAGAAAGCCGATGAGCAGCGCGCCGATCACCGCGCCCGGAATCGACAGCCGCCCGCCGACCGCCGCGTAGATCACCATCTCGACCGAGGCCACGACGCCGATCACGCCCGGTGCGATGAGCCCCACCTGCAGGCTGTAGAACGCCCCGCCGATGGCCGACAAGACGGCGGCCACCGCGAACACGAAGGCCTTCATGTGCGCCGTGTTGTAGCCGCTGAAGCGCACGCGGTCTTCCTTGTCGCGGATGGCGATCAGCAGCTTGCCGAAGCGGCTGCGCACGATGGCGAGCGACACCATCATCACGAGCGCAATGGCCGCCACCTCGACGAAGTACATCGTGCGCCTGGCCTCGTCGGTCGCGATGTCCCAGCCCAGCAGCGTGCGGAAATCGGTGATGCCGTTGGCGCCGCCGGTGTCGCCCTGCTGGCCGACCACCACCACCGTGAGCGTGAGCGCCAGCGACAGCGTGACGATCGCGAAGTACACGCCGCTCACGCGCCGCTTGAAGATCGCGTACGAGAACACATAGGCCAGCACGGCGGGCACGACGAGGATGCCCACCACCGTCCAGCCCAGCGAGTGGAAGGGCTGCCACCACGCGGGCAGCTGCTCGACGCTGCTCCACACCATGAAGTCCGGCAGCTCGGGCGCCGAGGCCTCGAGCTTGAGGAACATCGCCATCATGTAGCCGCCCAGGCCGAAGAACATGCCCTGGCCCAGGCTCAGCACGCCGCCGTAGCCCCAGGTGAGCACCACGCCCACCGCGACGAACGCGAAGGCCAGGTACTTGCTCACGAGGTTCAGGCGGAACGGGTCGAGCGTGAGCGGCAGCACCACCGCCAGCAGCACCAGCACCGCGAGCAGGGCGCTGATGTCGCGCTTGCGTTGAGGAGAAAGACCGTGCATGCCTCAGCTCCTCGACCGCGTGGCGAACAGGCCGTTGGGCCGGAAGTACAGCACCGCGATCACCAGCAGCAGGATCGTGGCCTTGGCCATCGAGCCGCTCATCAGGTACTCGAGCCAGGTCTGCGACTGCGCGATGGCAAAGCCCGAGAGCGCGGTGCCGATGAGGCTCTGCACGCCGCCGAACACCACCACGATGAACGAGTCGACGATGTACAGCTGGCCAGTGCCGGGGTTGGTCGAGCCGATCATCGTGAACACCGAACCGGCGATGCCCGCCAGGCCCGAGCCCAGCGCGAAGGTCATCGCGTCGACGCGGTGCGTGTCGATGCCCACCGCGCCGGCGATGGCGCGGTTCTGCGTCACCGCGCGCACCTTCAGCCCCCACGGCGTGCGGTACAGCAGCAGGTACACGCCGACCGCCACCAGGGCCGTGAGCCCGACGATGAAGATGCGGTTCAGCGGCAGCTGGATGCCCGCCGTCGGCTCCCACGCCCCCGCCAGCCACGAGGTCAGCGGCACGCTCACTTCCTGCGCGCCGAAGATCGAGCGGTAGGCCTGCTGCAGCATGAGGCTCAGGCCCCAGGTGGCCAGCAGGGTGTCCAGCGGGCGGTCGTAGAAGAAGCGGATGAAGCCCCGCTCCAGCACATAGCCGAACGCGAAGGTCACAGCGAACGCGAACGGAATCGCGGCGAACAGGTACAGGTCCATGAAGCCCGGCGCGTAGTGCGCGAAGAAGCGCGCCGCCAGGTAGGTCATGTAGGCGCCCAGCGCCATCAGCTCGCCGTGCGCCATGTTGATGACGCCCATCAGGCCGAACACGATGGCCAGCCCGATGGCCATGAGCAGCAGGATGGTGAACAGGCTCACGCCGTTGAACACCTGCATCACCGCGATGTCGAAGTTCATCGCGTTCAGACCTTCGGGAAGGGGTTGGGCTCGACCAGCTGCGGCGATTCCCACACGATGTCGAACTGCCCGTCGGGCCGCGCGCGGCCCACGCGCACCTTCTTCCACACATGGTGGTTGGTGGCGTGGATGCGCACCGTGCCCTCGGGCGCCTCGATCTCCACGCCCGCGGCGGCGGCCGTGACCTTGTCCACGTCGAAGGACTTGGCCTTTTCCACCGCCAGCTTCCACAGGTACACGCTGTTGTAGGCCACCTCCATCGGGTCGCCGATCACGCGGTCCTGCCCGTACTTCGCCTTGAAGGCCTTCACGAACTTCTCGTTGGCCGGCGACTTGATGCTCTGGAAGTAGCCCATGCAGGCGTAGTAGCCGGCGGCGTTGTCGCGGCCGATGCCGTCGATCTCGTTCTCGGACACCACGGTCGAGAGCAGCACCTGCTTGGCGCCGTCCAGGCCCGCCGCGCGCAGCTGCTTGTAGAAGGCCACGTTGGAGCCGCCCACCACCGTGCTGTAGATGCAGTCGGGCTTGGCGGCCTTGATCTTGTTGATGATCGACGAGAACTCGGTGTGGCCCAGCGGTGCGTACTCCTCGCCGAGCACCTTGCCGCCGGCCTTCGCGATGGCGGGCTTGGCGATCTTGTTGCAGGTGCGCGGGTAGATGTAGTCGGAGCCGACGAGGAAGAAGTTCTTGCCCTTCTCGCGCGCCATCCATTCCACGGCCGCGATCACCGACTGCGTGGCTTCCTGCGAGGGGTAGAACACGCGCTTGTCCTGCTCCTGGCCTTCGTAGTAGGTCGGGTAGAACAGCAGGCCCTTGGCCTGGTTGAGCACCGGCAGCAGCGCCTTGCGCGAGGCCGAGGTGTAGCAGCCGATGATGGCCGCCACCTTGTCGCGCTCCAGCAGCTTGCGGGCCTTCTCGGCGAACACCGAGTTCTCGCTCGCACCGTCTTCGACCACGGCCTCGATCTTCTTGCCCATCACGCCGCCGGCGGCGTTGATCTCCTCGATGGCCAGCTTCTCGGCATCGACCAGCGAGGCCTCGGCGATGGCGATGGTGCCCGAGAGCGAATGCAGCAGGCCGAGCTTCACGGTGGCGCCGTCCTGCGCGCGCGCCAGGCCGGCCACGCCGCCGGCGGCGCCCAGCACGATCATCGAGCCGCCCGTCTTCACGATCTGGCGGCGGTTGAAAGCGTTCGTCATGTCAAATTCCTTTGCTTTGGTTTTGTGCGAGTCATCAGGAACATCCGACCTTCGGAACCGCGTTTGGGGTGTCTCCTCCCGCCGCGCGGCCCCTGCAAACGAGCGCTGTGCTGCCAGTGCTTTTTCTTCGGGCAAAGCTGCGCCACCGGATGACGCGCATCCGTTTGAAAAAGGCGTTGTTGCGACCGAAAAAACAAAAAAGCCCGAACCGGTGGTGAAACCGATTCGGGCTTAATTGCCCGACACCTCGCTGGCAGCACTGGCAGCGGGCGTCGTATGACTGGGAACGATTGCTCGTTGGGGCGGATTCTTCTCAACTCACCCCGGCGTGAACATACGCTCTTTCGCTAATTGGCGAAAGGGCGGCGCGTGTGCTATTCGCGCGCAGCGCCTGAACACATCAGCTGCGCGGGCGTGCGTAGTCCGACTCGATCCACGCGGTCGCGCTCGAGGTCGTGAGCCGGAACGCGGGCGACACGTTCACGCTCGCCAGTTCCGAGTCGTCGGCATCGTCGTAGGCCGTGAGCGTGGCCGAGGGGTTGTCTTCGTCGGGCACGATCGACAGGGCCACGCGAATGCGCTGGTCGTTGCGCGCGGTGACCGTCACGCTCTTGTTGAGCGTGGCGTGCAGCTGCTGCTCGTGGCGGCGGATCACCTCGGCGGCGGTCTTCACCAGCGTGTGGAAGGCGGGGGTGTCCAGCGGCTTGGGGTTCTTCTTGTCGCGGCCCATGGTCCAGGGGCCGACGAGCGCGGGCTCGGGGTCGCCGTGGCGGGTCATCTCGACGGCCCAGCCGTCGTCTTCCTCGTTCTTGATGATGCGGGCGGTCCAGAGGTCGTCGCGCCAGAGGCGGGGTTCCTGCAGGGGGAGGTGGTCGGGGGAATCGGTCGTCGTCATTCAGGGAGAAGCTTTGGGTCTTGCGCGGGGCATTGTCGCCCGGGGCGCGGGGGCCGCCGCCGCGCCAACGTACTGTTGCAAGCCCTCGACCAGCGCATCGAAGGCCACGCGGCAGCGCGGGCTGTGGCGCAGGTCCTCGTGCATCGTGACCCAGGTGTCGAGCTTGAGCGAGAGCGCGCGCGGCAGCAGGCGCACCAGCGCGGCGTCGCGTTTCGCCAGGCCCACCTGGCACACGCCGATGCCCGCGCCCGCGCGGATGAGGGCCAGCTGCGCGAGGTCGCTGTCGGTGCGCAGCGCAAAGGCATCGCGCGTGAAACCCGTGACCGACTTGAACGACTTGATCGCCTCGCGCACGAAGGCCGAGGGCTGGTCGTAGCCGATGAGCGCGTGCGCCGCCAGGTCGTCGGGCGTGCGCGGCGTGCCGTGGCGCGCGAGGTAGCTCGTGTGCGCATGGAAGCCCAGCTCGATGTTCCCGATGCGGCGTGCCACCAGCTGCGCCTGCCGGGGCCGCACCATGCGCACGGCGATGTCGGCCTCGCGCCGCAGCAGGTCCTGCACGCGGTTGGTCGACACCAGCTCGACCTTCAGCGCCGGGTGCGCCTCGCGCAGCCGCGCCACCACGGGCGGCAGCACCTCCACCGCGACCACCTCGCTGACCGACACCCGCACCACGCCGCGCACGCCGTCGCCCTGGCTGCTGGCCGCGCGCTGCAGCGAGGCCGCGGTGCTTTCCATGGCCTCGGCATGCGTGCGCAGCGCCAGTGCCACTTCGGTGGGCAGCAGGCCCACCTGCGAGCGGGTGAAGAGCACCACGCCGAGTGCTTCTTCGAGCGCCGCCACGTGGCGCCCCACGGTGGGTTGCGTGATGCCGAGCGCGCGCGCCGCGCCCGAGAGCGAGCCTTCGCGCAGCACGCCGAGGAAGGAGCGGTGCAGCTCCCAGCTGATGTTCCAGGTCATACGGAAATGTATGGCCGATGGTGCATGTTCGGCAATTCCATTCGAACCCCATCCTGCCCAGAATTCACCCATCGATCACTGTTCAGGAGCATTTCATGGCACGCAACGACAACACGGTTCTGGTGCTCGGCGCCACGGGCGGCATCGGCGGCGAGGTGGCCCGCCAGCTGTGCGATGCGGGCTGGGAGGTGCGCGCTTTGAAGCGCGGCGCGGTCGAAGGAAAGCGCGAGGGCATCACCTGGCTGACCGGCGACGCGATGGACGCGCAGGCCGTGCGGCGGGCCGCGAAGGGCTGTTCGGTCATCGTGCACGCCGTCAATCCGCCGGGCTACCGCGGCTGGTCGGAGCTGGTGCTGCCGATGCTCGACAGCACCCTGGCCGCCGCGAAGGCCGAGGGCGCGACCGTCGTGCTGCCCGGCACGGTCTACAACTTCGGCCCCGATGCCTTCCCGCTGCTGGCCGAAGACTCGCCGCAGCGCCCGCTCACCGCCAAGGGCGCGATCCGCGTCGAGATGGAAAGGCGCCTCGAAGAAGCCAGCCGCGAGGGCGCGCGCGTGCTGATCGTGCGCGCCGGCGACTTCTTCGGCCCGAAGGCCGGCAACAACTGGTTCTCGCAGGGGCTGGTGAAGGCGGGCCAACCCGTCCGGGCCGTCAGCTGCCCCGGCGACCCCGGTGTCGGCCACCAGTGGTCGTACCTGCCGGACGTGGCCCGCACCATGGTCGAGCTGCTGGCGCGGCGCGACCGGCTCGCGCCCTTTGCGCGCTTCCACATGGCCGGCCACTGGGACGCCGACGGCACGCGCATGAGCGACGCGATCCGCAAGGTGGTGGCCCGGCGCACCGGCGCCCAGGTGCGCGTGTCGGCCTTCCCGTGGTGGTTGCTGGCGCTGGCCTCGCCCTTCGTCGTCACCTTTCGCGAACTGCGCGAGATGCGCTACCTGTGGCGCACGCCCGTGGGCATGGACAACGCGAAGCTGGTGGCCTTCCTGGGCCGCGAGCCGCACACGCCGCTCGAGGAAGCGGTGGAGGCCGCGCTCGACGGCATGGGCTGCCTGCCCGGGGCGCCGGTGGCCGTCGCGGCGTGAATGCAGGTCAGAACACCGACAGCCCGGTGCGCGCCACGAACAGCTCCAGCGCCTTCATGCCCAGCAGCGAATTGCCGGTGGCATCGAGCGCCGGCGACCACACGCACAGCGTGAGCTGGTCGGGCACCACCGCGACGATGCCGCCGCCCACGCCGCTCTTGCAGGGCAGGCCGATCGAGAAGGCCACGTCGCCGGCCGCGTCGTAGGTGCCGCAGGTGAGCATGAGCGAGTTGATGCGGCGCGTCTGCCGTTCGCCCGTGACCTCGGGCTCGCCGGCGATCGGGTGCGCGCCGTCGCGGCACAGGAAGGCGGCGGCGCGCGCGAGCTGGCGGCAGCTCATGCGCAGCGCGCACTGGTGGAAGTAGGTGTCGAGCACCTCGGCCACGTCGTTGTCGATCTTGCCGAAGCTCTTCATGAAGTTGGCCAGCGCGACGTTGCGAAAGCCCGTATCGGCCTCCGACTGCGCCACCTCGCCGTCGAAGTCGATGCGCTCGCCGCACAGGCTGGTCATGAGCGCGAGGATGTCGGCCTTGGCACTGCCGCCCCTGGCCTTGGCCTGGCTCACGAGCCGGTCGGCCACCGCGATGGCGCCGGCATTGATGAAGGGGTTGCGCGGCTTGCCTTGTTCGTTCTCCAGCTGCACCAGCGAGTTGAAGGGGTTGCCCGAGGGCTCGCGCCCGATGCGCTCCCACAGCGCGTCGCCCATGCGCTGCATGGCGAGCGTGAGCGTGAAGAGCTTGGACACGCTTTGAATGGAGAAGGGCGTCTCGAAGTCGCCCGCGCCGGCTTCCTCGCCGTCGCAGGTGCGCAGCGCGATGCCGAACTGCCGCGCATCGACGCGCGCCAGCGCCGGGATGTAGCTGGCCACGGTGCCGCCCTGGCCGAGCTGCAGGCGCAGGGTGGCGACGATCTCGTCGAGGACGGGCTGGAACCGGTGGAGTGTCTTGCTCATGCCGGGCGTTGTACCGCAGGCCGCCGGTTCACCAGCACGATGCCCAGCGCCACGCCGATCAGCGCCACCACCAGCTGCAGCGTGAGCGGCTCCTTCAGCAGCGCCACGCCGAAGATCAGCGCGAACAGCGGCGTGAGAAAGGTGAAGGACGACATCTGCGTGGCCGGGTAGTGCCGCAGCAGCCACATCCAGGTGAGGTAGCTGGCGAAGGCGCCGACCACCGTCTGCAGGCCGATGGAGGTCCAGGCCCAGGCGGAGTACGAGAAGCCCCAGGTCTCGCCCAGCGCGAGCGACAGCAAGGGGCACACGGCGGCCGTCACGGCGACTTGGTAGAACAGCGTTTTTTCGGCGCTGGCCGTGGCCAGGCGCGTGGTGCGCAGCGTGAGCGTGGTCAGGCCCCAGAGCATGCCGGCCGCCAGCGCCATGCCGTCGCCGATGAGCTGCGACGAGCTCATGTGGCCGAAGCCTTCGCTGAAGGCCAGCACCACGCCCGCGAAGGCGATGAACAGGCCCAGCCACTGGAAGCCGCGCAGCCGCTCGGCCGGCACCCAGCGCGGCAGCAGCAGCGAGACCCAGAACGGGGCCGTATAGAGGAACACCGTGAGCCGCGAGGCGCTGGTGTGCTGCAGGCCCAGGTAGATGCCGGCGAACTCGCCCGCGAACAGCAGGCCGGCCAGCAGCCCGGGCCACAGCGTGCCGTCGCGCTCGAACAGCGGCACGCGCCGCACCACGCACCACAGCCACAGCAGCGCCACCGCGCCGACCATGCGCACCGTGGCCTGCCACAGCGGCGGCACCTCGGTCACGGTGGTCTTGATGAGGATCTGCTGCAGGCCCCAGAACGCGCAGCAGACGATGAGCAGGCCGATGGCCAGGGAGTCGAGGTGGGTCTTGCGCTGGATCATTCGCGGTCAATCGGTGGCGGCACAGGCGGCGGAAGGGCCGCGGAATTCATCCGATGATCGTAGCGCGCCGGCGCCAAAGCCGTGCGCCAGCGCTCAGTGCCCGGCCAGCGGGTAGGGCGGCTTGCCGCGCGTGCCCACCATCAGGTCGGGCACCACGGTTTCGACGTCGGCCACGGTGCGCGCCGCGCGTTCGAGCCTGCGGACCAGCGCCGCGTCGGGCACGCAGCCCTGCAGGTAGACCCAGCGGCGCTGCACCGTGACCCACACGCTGCTGCGGCGCACGCCCGGCACCGCGAGCAGTGCGGCACGCACCTTGGGCGCGAGCGGCTTGTCGTAGCGGTAGGCGTTGCTGTCGGTGCACTGGCCCGCGAGCCAGCAGCTGGTGCCGCGCTCCAGCCGCGAGTGGGTCTGCGCGCGACGTTCCTCGGCGGTGTAGTAGGGGCCCTGCGGCATGGGGCAGGCCGGCAGGCCCGCGGCGACCTGGAAGAAGGGGTCGTCGAACCAGTTCTGCCGCAGCGGCGATGGCTCGGCGGTGCCCTGCGCCGTGGCGATCCGCGCGGCGAGCAGCAGGACGGCCAGCAGCGCGGGGCGTTTCACAACGGGTGCTCGGTGTAGAAGCGCCCGCCGTGGAACAGCAGCGGCGAGGCGTCGGGGTCGTGCGTGCAGCGCTCCACCTCGCCCACGAAGATCACGTGGTCGCCTTCGTCGTAGCGGCTGCGGTTGAAGCACTCGAAGCTGGCCGCCGCGCCCTGCAGCACCGGCGCGCCGCCCAGGCCGTCGGTGTAGGCCACGTCGGCCCAGCGGTCGATGTTCTTGGTGGCGAAGCGCTCCGCCAGCGCCTTCTGGTTGGCGGCCAGGATGTTGACCGCGTAGTGCGAGCCGGCGCGCAGCGCCGACATCGACGCCGCCGCGCGCGCCAGGCTCCACAGCACCAGCGGCGGCGCGAGCGACACCGAGTTGAACGAGTTGGCCGTGAGGCCGACCAGGCTGCCGTCGGCCGCGCGCGCGGTGACGATGGTCACGCCGGTGGCGAACATGCCGAGTGCCTTGCGGAATTCGCCGGGCGAGAAGGAGGGGGGCTGGGCCCGGCGGGAGGTGGTCACGGGAGAACGGACGGCAAGGCGGTGAACGGCGGAGAAGGGGCCATTTTGGCTCAGGCCCCGGCGACCTGCTTGGCGGGCCCGAGCAACTCGGTCACCAGCCGGGTATAGACCGTGGCGGCCGCCGAGGGCGTGCGGCCCGCCAGCGTCACCAGGCTGTAGTGGGTGCGCATGCGCGACAGGCCCGCCACCGGCAGCGGCGCGAGCGCGGCGGTCTCGGGCGCGAGGCCGGGCGCGTGGGGCGCGAGGATCACCGCGTGGGCCGTGAGCGCGAGGTGCCGCAGCGTGTCGGCGTCGTCGCAGGTCACGTTGAACACGCCGCGGTCGGTGCGGCGGATCTGCCGGTCGAAATGCGCGGCCACCTCGGCCGGCAGGTTGGGGCCGGCCACCGGGTAGTCCATGAGCTGCTCGAGCGTGACCGGCGCCGGCTGCCTGAGCAGCGGATGCCGGGGCCGCACGAAGAAGGACACCGGCACGTTGGGCAGCCGCGCCAGCTTCAGGCCGGGCTGCTTCTTCAGGTCGCGGGTGTCGGCGATGAACAGGTCGATCTGGCGCCGGTGCAGGCGCTCGCTGAGGGTGGGGGTGTCGGCCACCTCCATGCGCATCAGCAGCTGCGGGTGGCGCTGCGTCATGAGCGACAGCGCCGCGCGCCCCAGCAGGCCGGCCGCGAACGGGCCCAGGCCGACGTTGAGGCTGCCGAGCGTGAGGCCTTCGAGCTGCTGCACCTCGCGCTGGATCTGCCGCGCGTCGGCAACCAGCTCGCGGGCCCGTGCCAGCACCAGCTCGCCGGCCTGCGTGAAGCGCACGGTGCCGTAGGCGCGGTCGACCAGGCGGGCCTTCAGCGCCTGCTCCAGCGCGTCGATGCTGCGCGAGAGCGCGGGCTGCGACAGGTGCACGGCCTGCGCGGCACGCCCGAAGCTGCCTTGCTCGGCGAGGGCGATCAGGTGCTGGAGGTGGCGCAGCTGCATTTTGCGTTTCGGTTCAAAAGCAAGCGCACATTTTGCATTTGCCAAGGGGTTGGGCGCTTCCGAAAATCGGCCGCTGCCTTCCGTGCTTCCGTCGTCCGACAGACCCAACCCCGAGACATCGATGACCCGCATTGCTCCTGCCGCTTCTTTCGCGCCCCGCCGTTTCTCTCTGGCCCTTGTCGCCTGGGCCTGCGCCTTCACCGCCACCGCGCAGCCGGTGGTGGTCGCGCCCAAGGCGGCCGAGCCCGTCACGCTGAAGGCCAACGCCGACATGGCGAAGGCGCTGCCCTTCGCGAACAAGCAGGACTTCGAGGACGCGATGCGCGGCTTCATCGGCACCGTGCCCGACGCACTGGTGAGCGGCAGCGGCCCGCGCCCGGTCTGGAACATGAAGCCCTACGACTTCCTGAAGGCGAACGAGGCGGCCGACACGGTCAACCCGAGCCTGTGGCGGCAGGCGCAGCTCAATGCGATCCACGGCCTGTTCAAGGTGACCGACCGCATCTACCAGGTGCGCGGCTTCGACCTGGCGAACGTCACCATCGTCGAAGGCGACACCTCGCTGATCGTGATCGATCCGCTGCTGGCCGCCGAGACCGCGCGCGCCGCGCTGGAGCTGTACTACCAGCACCGCCCGAAGAAGCCGGTCGGCACGGTGATCTACACGCACGGCCATGCCGACCACTTCGGCGGCGTGAAGGGCGTGGTCAGCGAGGCCGATGTGGCCGCGGGCAAGGTGCAGGTGATCGCGCCCTCGGGCTTCATGGAGTCGGCGGTGGCCGAGAACATCCTGGCGGGCAACGCGATGAACCGGCGCTCGCAGTACCAGTTCGGCACGCTGCTGCCGCCGGGCGCGCGCGGCCAGGTCGACACGGGCCTGGGCAAGGCGCTGGCGCGCGGCAGCGTGACGCTGATCGCGCCCACCTCGACCATCGAGAAGACCGCCGAGGAGCGCACCATCGACGGCGTGCAGATCGTGTTCCAGCTGGTGCCGGGCTCGGAGGCGCCGTCCGAGATGCTCATGTACCTGCCGCAGTTTCGCGTGCTCAACATGGCCGAGGACGTGACGCACAACATGCACAACCTCTACACGATCCGCGGCGCCGAGGTGCGCGACGGCAACCTGTGGGCCAAATACATCGACGAGGCCCGCGTGGCCTTCGGCGACAAGACCGACGTGCTCATCGCGCAGCACCACTGGCCCACCACGGGGCGCGAACGCATCGTCGACCTGCTGAAGAAGCAGCGCGACATGTACAAGTTCATCAACGACCAGTCGCTGCGCCTGCTGAACCACGGCTACACGGCGTCCGAGATCGCCGAGACGCTGCGCATGCCTGCGAGCCTGGAGCAGGAGTGGTCCACGCGCGGCTACTACGGCACGCTGCGCCACAACGCGAAGGCGGTCTACCAGAAGTACCTGGGCTGGTACGACGCCAACCCGGCCAACCTGAATCCGCTGCCGCCGGTGGCGCAGGCGAAGAAGACGGTCGAGTACATGGGCGGCGCCGACGCGGTGGTGGCGCGCGCGCGCGAAGACTTCAAGAAGGGCGAGTACCGCTGGGTGGCCAGCGCGATGAGCCAGGTGGTGTACGCCGACCCGGCCAACCGCGCGGCACGCGAACTCGGCGCCGACGCGCTCGAGCAGCTGGGCTACCAGTCGGAGGCGGGCACCTGGCGCAGCGCCTACCTGGTGGGCGCGATGGAGCTGCGCAACGGCGTGCCGAAGATTCCGGGCGGCAGCAGCGCGAACGGCGACACGCTGAAGGCGGTGAGCAACGAACTCTTCTTCGACTTCCTCGGCGTGCGGCTCGATGCGGCCAAGGCCGAGGGCAAGACGATGGTGGTCAACTGGAACTTCACCGATTCGAACCAGAAGTTCGTGCTGACGCTGGAGAACTCGGCGCTCACGCACGTGAAGAACCAGCAGGCGGCCGGGGCGGACGCCACCGTCACATTGAGTCGGGCGACGCTCGACGCGATCACGCTGAAGCAGACGACCTTTCCGGAGGCCGTGCAGTCGGGGCTCGTGAAGATCGACGGCAACCGGGCGAAGCTGGGCGAGCTGTTCGGGATGCTCGACAACTTCGACCTGATGTTCCCGGTGGTCGAGCCCCGCAAGTAGGCAGGCTTCAGCCGAAGAACCAGTAGCAGACCGCAATCGCCGCCACCACCCCCGCCAGCTCCGCCAGCAAGGCACAGGCCACGGTGTGCCGGGCGCGCTGGATGCCCACCGCGCCGAAGTACACCGCCAGCACGTAGAAGGTGGTTTCGGTGCTGCCCTGGATGGTGGCGGCCACCAGCGCGGGAAAGCTGTCGACGCCCTGGGTCTTCATGGTCTCGATGAGCATCGCGCGGGCCGCGCTGCCCGAGAAGGGTTTGACGAGCGCCGTGGGCATGGCGTCGACAAAGCGCGCGTCCCAGCCACCCGCCTGCACCAGCCAGCGCAGGCCGTCGAGCGCGAAGTCGAGTGCGCCCGAGGCGCGCAGCACGCCCACCGCGCACAGCATCGCGACGAGGTAGGGCAGCAGGTGCTTCGCGATGTCGAAGCCTTCCTTCGCGCCTTCGACAAAGGCCTCGTAGACCTTCACGCGCCGGATCGCGCCGGCCGCCAGGAACACGATGATCACGCCGAACAGCGTGAGATTGCCCAGCAGCGACGACAGCGAGGCGATGGCCGCCGCCGACAGCGTGCCCAGCAGCGCCATGAAACCGCCCAGCAGCAGCGCGCCGGGCACCAGGTAGGCCAGCACCACCGGGTCCCACAGCCGCAGGCGCTGCACCACCGCCACCGACAGCAGGCCCACCAGCGTCGAGGCGCTCGTGGCCAGCAGGATCGGCAGGAACACCAGCGTCGGGTCGCTCGCGCCCTGTTGTGCCCGGTACATGAAGATGGTGACGGGAAGCAAGGTCAGTGACGAGGCGTTGAGCACCAGGAACAGGATCTGCGCGTTGGTGGCCGTCACGGGGTCGGGGTTCAGGCGCTGCAGTTCGCGCATGGCTTTCAGGCCGATCGGGGTGGCGGCGTTGTCCAGCCCCAGCGCGTTGGCCGCGAAGTTCATCGTGATGAGCCCGAGCGCCGGGTGCCCCGCCGGCACGCCCGGCATCAGCCGCCGGAACAGCGGCCCGAGCAGGCGCGCGAGCCATCCGACGAGGCCGGCGGTTTCCGCGATGCGCAGGAAGCCCAGCCACAGCGTGAGCGTGCCGAACAGCAGCACCATCACCTCGACGGCCAGCCGCGCCATCGCGAACAGGCTTTCGACCAGCGCCGCGAACACGGTCGGGTCGCCGCCGACGAGCCACCGTCCCAGCGCTGCGAGCGCCGCCATCCCGAAGAACCCCAGCCACAACCCATTGAGCACGCGTTTTTTCCTTCTTTTCGTTGGCTGCCGTGTGTGCCGTTGATCATAGGGCGGCATGCCGCCCCGGCCGGGCTCTGCGGCGCTACAGTGCGACCCATGGCCGCCGCGCTGTTCCGCCTCCGTCGCTTCGTCGCCCTGGTGTCGAGCGGGCTGGCCATCGCCTGGCTCGCGGGCTGCGCCAGCCTGCCGCCGCCGCAGCCGCACCCGGTGCTCACGAACGCGATCACCGACGTGGCCGACACCGACCTGGGCCGGCTGGCCGCCCAGGACGCGCCGCAGGGCGGGGCGGCGGGGCTGTCGGGCTTCCGGCTGCTGCCCGAGGCGGCGTTCGCGTTCGACGCGCGCATCTCGCTGGCGCGGCATGCGCAGAAGTCGCTCGACGTGCAGTACTACCTGATCAGCAACGACGACGTCGGCCTGCTGTTCCTCAAGGAGCTGCGCGAGGCCGCCGCGCGCGGCGTGCGCGTGCGGCTGCTGGTGGACGACCTGTACACGGCAGGCGAGGACGAGGTGTTCAGCAGCCTCTCGGCCTTCCCGAACATCGAGGTGCGGCTGTTCAACCCGCTGCCCTCGCGCGCCGGCTCGCTGCCCGCGCGGCTGCTGTTCTCGCTGGGCGACTTCGGGCGCATCAACCACCGCATGCACAACAAGCTGCTGGTGGCCGACAACAGCTTCGCGGTCTCGGGTGGGCGCAACATCGCCAACGAGTACTTCATGCGCAGCACGGCGGCGAACTTCATCGACATGGACGTGCTCTCCAGCGGGCCGATCGTGCGCCGCATGTCCGAGGGCTTCGACCGCTACTGGAACAGCGAGCACGCCTGGCCCATCGAGCGCATCGCGCCGCGGCGCGTGCCGGTGGAAGAAGCCCAGCGGCGCTTCGACACCCTGGCGCGCGCGGCCGTGCCCGACGTGCCCATGCGCCAGCGCGACATCCTGAACAAGTCGCCGCTCGGCGAGCAGCTCACCACCGGCCGCATCGACCGCTACTGGGCCCCGGCCACGCTGTTCGTGGACGACCCCGACAAGATCACGCGCAAGGCCGAGGCGGCCTACGGCGGCAGCGTGACCGAGGGCGCGCTCGGCGTGATCCAGGCGGCGAAGCACGAAGTCAAGATCGGCTCGCCGTACTTCATTCCGGGCGCGCGCGGCATGGCGATGATGAAGGCGACCATCGAGCGCGGCGGGCGCATCACGGTGGTCACCAATTCGCTGGGCGCCACCGACGAACCGCTGGCCTACGCGGGCTACGAGCGCTACCGCGCCGACATGCTGAAGATCGGCGTCACCATCTACGAGATTGCGCCCACGCTCACCGGGCGCTCGGGGCGCTTCGGCGACTTCGGCAAGTCGATCAGCCGGTTGCACGCCAAGCTGGCCATCGTGGACGACGAGCGCTTCTTCGTCGGCTCGATGAACCTCGACCACCGCTCGGCCGCCGTCAACACCGAGATGGGGCTGGTGATCGACAGCCCGCGGCTGGTGCAGGACTACGACAAGCTCATGAACGGCGAGCGCGTCAACCTGGGCTACCGGCTGCGGCTCGCGCCGGGCGGTCGGCGCGTGCAGTGGCTCGAATACGACGACGCCGGCGGCGACATCGTGCACGAGGACGAACCGGGGGAATTCCTCTGGCTGCGCTTCAAGAACTGGTTGCTTTTACCCATCGTGGGCGAGGAGCTGCTCTAGGGTTTGTCATGACCGATCCAGTGAGGTGCGTTACATTTCTGTTTGAAATGTGAACTTTTGTCACCGACTATTGGAGGCTTTGATCATGACCGTCCCCGTGCCGCGCGAGTCGACCGCGCCGCTTTCCACCAGCCGCCGCCGTGCCCTTTCCGGGCTGGCCGCCACGACGGCCGCCGCGGCCGGCGTCGGGCTGGGATTTCCGGCGTTCGCGCAGAACCGTGCGATCCGCATCGGGACGACCTTCGACAACAGCAGCGTCGAAAAAGCCAACGGCCAGGGGCTGTACCAGGGCTCCACCGCGTTCTTCAACGCGCTGAACAAGGCCGGCGGCATCCACGGCAGCAAGGTCGAGCTCGTGATGGCCGACGACACCTTCAAGCCCGAGGTGGCCAAGGCCAACGCGCTGGCTTTCGAAAAGGACGGCTCGGTGCTCGCGCTGGTGCACCCGCTGGGCACGCGCCAGACCGCCGAGGTGATGGATGCGGTGCCCGGCATGGCCGTGGTCGGCCCGATCACCGGCACCATCGCGCTGCGCAAGAAGACCTCGCCCAACACCTTCTGGGTGCGCGCCAACTACGACCAGGAGGTCGACAAGCTGGTGAGCACGGCCGCCGTGCTGGGCCAGACCCGCATCGGCCTCGTGCATTCGAACGACCCGCTGGGCCAGTCGGTGCTGGCGGCGTTCAAGAACGCGCTGGCCAAGGCCAAGCTGGAGCCGGCGGTGATCGCCACCACGCCCAACACCACGAGCATGGAAGTGGGCCCGGCCGCCGAGGCCATCGCCAAGGCCAAGCCGCAGGTGGTGGTGGTCGGCCTGGCCGGCACGGCGCCGGTGTTCCTGAAGGCGCTGCGCGGCGCGGGCAACAGCAGCTCGGCCTATGGCTTGTCGATCACGGCCAGCGCGCTGTCGGCCATGGGCGACCTGGCACGCGGCCTGGGCTTCGTGATCGTGGTGCCGTCGCCGTACTCGACCAAGTTCGAGATCGTGCGCCGCTACCAGGCCGACATGGTGGCCAACGGCACCAAGGATTTTTCGCTCACCAGCCTGGAGGGCTACATGAACGCCGCCGTGCTGGCCGAGGGCCTGCGCCGCGCCGGCCCCGCGCCGACGCGCGCCGCCGTGCTCGGAGGCATGGCGAGCATCGAGAACTTCGACCTGGGCGGCGTGAAGATCAACTACGGCCGCTCCAACCGCGAAGGCGGCCAGTTCGTGGACGTGGCCGTGATCGGCAGCCGCGGGCAGATGCTGAGCTGATGCGGTCGAGGCGTACCGCGCGCTGCGGCGCGCGGTACGCCTGCCGGTACGCCGGCACACGCGCGGCCCTGTCGCGGGCCGGCGTGCTTACAGTGCGGCCATGACCCTCGAACTCATCCTGGGCCTCGGCCTGCTGGCCCTGGTGCTGCTGGACCTGGCCCTGTTCTTCCTCGTGCGCTGGGCCGTGCTGCGCGAGTACCTGGGCCCGCTGGTGGCCAGCCTCGTCTACGGCCTGTGCCTGGCCGTGCTGCCGTACTTCGTGTGGTGGGGCCTGGGCACCCACGTGCTGTTCGGCAAGGACACGACCTTCCTGGCGCCCGTGGTGGACGTCGGCCTGGCCTTCATCCTCTACACCTGCGTGTGGCTGTCGTGGGGCGTGAGCCTCATCGCCGGCGGACTGGCGTCGTGGCGTTTCTTCGTGCGGGCCCGGAGGATCGGCCTGGCCTGACGGCTCAGCCGGCCGGCGCTTCGGCGATGCCGACGCCCAGCAAGCCTTCGAGCAAGTCCTTGTCGGCCGCGAGCGCCGCGCTCGGGCCGGCGTGCACGACGGTGCCGCGCTCCAGCACGATCGCCTGGTGCGTCATGTCCAGGGCCAGCACCGGGTGCTGCTCCACCACGATCGAGGCCAGGCCTTCGGATTCGCACAGGCGCCGGATCGCCGCCGCCAGCTCTTCCACGATGATCGGCGCGAGGCCTTCCATCGGCTCGTCGAGCAGCAGCAGCTTCGGGTTGGTCATGAGCGCGCGGCCGATGGCCAGCATCTGCTGCTCGCCGCCCGAGAGCTGGTTGCCGTAGTTGCCGCGCCGCTCGCGCAGGCGCGGAAAGAACTCGTAGACGCGTTGCAAGGTCCAGCTGCCGGGACGGGCGATCACCGTGAGGTTTTCTTCCACCGTGAGCGAGGGGAACACCTCGCGCTCCTGCGGCACCCAGCCCAGCCCGGCGCGCACGCGCTGGTGCGCGGGCCAGCGCGTGATGTCGGCGCCCTGCCAGCGGATCGCACCCTGCATCACGCGGGTGTTGCCCATCAGCGTTTCGAGCAGCGTGGTCTTGCCCACGCCGTTGCGCCCGAGGATGGCCAGGCTTTCGCCGGGCCGCAGCGAGAAGTCGAGGCGGTCGAGGACCACGGCGTTGCCGTAGCCGGCGGTGACGCGGTCGAAGGCGAGGGCGGCGGTTGCGGTGTCAGCCATGGTGGTGCGAGCTTCCCAGGTAGACCTCGCGCACGCGCGGGTCGGCGCCGATCTCGGCGGGCGTGCCTTCGGTGAGGATGCGGCCGCCGACCAGCACCGAGATGCGGCGCGCAAAGCGGAACACGAGCTTCATGTCGTGCTCGATGAAGAGCACGCTGATGTCCGCCGGCAGCGCCGCGATGGCTTCGAAGAGTTCGCCGCTCTCGTCCTCCGGCACGCCGGCGGCGGGCTCGTCGAGCAGCAGGATGCGGGGCTTGGCGGCGAGCGCCAGCGCAATCTCGAGCAGCCGCTGCTTGCCGTAGGCCAGCTCGGCCACGGGCACGTCGGCCAGGGCGTCGAGCTTCAGCGTGGCGAGCAGCGCATGCGCTTCGTCGAACACGGCCGTGCAGCCCTTGAGCGGCCGCCACCAGGTGGCGCCCAGGCCTTCGCGCTCGCTGATGGCCAGCACCACCGACAGCAGCGGCGTGAGGCTGGGGAACAACGTGTTGATCTGGAAGGTGCGCGCCAGCCCCATGCGGGCGCGCTTGTCGCCGGGCAGGCGCGTGATGTCGCGCGGGCCCAGGTGGATCTGGCCGCTGGTGGGCTTGAACACGCCTGTGAGCAGGTTGATGAGCGTGGTCTTGCCGGCGCCGTTGGGGCCGATCAGCGCCTGCCGCGCACCGGGCTCGAGCGACAGGTTGACCTCGCTCACGGCCTGGAAGGCGCCGAAGCGGATGCCCAGGTTCTGCGTGCGCAGGGCGTGCGTGGTGGTGGAGGTGGTGGAGCTCATCGCGCCTTCCCCGTGCGCACCACGCGCGAGAGCGCGCCCATGATCCCGCCGCGTCCCAGCATGACGGCCGCGATCAGGAAGATGCCGAGCCAGAACATCCAGTACTGCGGGTTCATGTCGGCGAACCAGTCGTGCACCAGCATGTAGACGATGGCGCCGATGAGCCCGCCGTACAGCCGCCCGGTGCCGCCGAGCACGAGGATGATCAGCACTTCGGCCGAGCGGTTGAAGCTGATCGATTCGATGCCCACGAACTGCGTGGTCTGCGCCAGCAGCGCGCCCGCCACGCCGGCCACCGCGGCCGACATCGCATAGGCCATGCGCAGGCGCGCTTCCACCGGCGAGCCGATGGCCGTCATGCGCTTGCGGCTGTCGTGGATGCCGCGCAGCGCCAGGCCGAAGGGCGAGCGCAGCACCAGCCGCACCAGCAGGAACATCGCGAGCACCACGCCGAAGGCATAGCCGAACGCGGTCTTGCCGTAGAGGTCGAAGTCGAACAGGCCCAGCACCGGCGCGATCACCACGCCCTGCAGGCCGTCGGTGCCGCCCGTGATGCCCGAGAGCCGGTTGGCCAGCTCGAACAGCAGCACGCACACGCCGATGGTGATCATCAGCCGCGTGAGGTCGGCGCCGCGCACTACGAGGTAGCTCAGCACGTAGCCCAGCAGGCCGCACACGGCGAGCGCGAACGCCAGGCCGGTGAAGGGCTCGCTCCAGCCGTACTTGGCGAGCAGGCCGGCCGCGTACGCGCCCGCACCGAAGAAGGCGGCGTGGCCCACCGTGAGGATGCCCGCGTAGCCCAGCGCCATGTCCAGCGACACGGCGAAGAGCCCGAAGATCATGATCTGGCTCATCAGCGTGAGCTTGTCGGGCAAGAGGAAGAAGCTCGACGCGAGCGCGAGCCAGAAGGCGATTTCGGCCACGCGCAGCTGCGCGGGGGAGAGGCTCAGCGGCTTCATGCGAGCCCCTTCTTGGCGACGATGCCGTTCGGGCGCACCAGCAGCATGACGATCATGAACACGTAGATGAGAAAGGCGCCCGTTTCAGGCAGGTAGTACTTGCCCGCCACGTCGACGATGCCGACCAGCAGCGCCGCGATGAACGGCCCGGTGACGGTGCCCGCACCGCCCACGCACACCACCATCAAAAAGTAGACGAGGTACTTGAGCGGGAACGACGGCTCCAGCCCCAGCATGCCCAGGCTCAGCGCGCCGCCCAGGCCCGCCAGGCCGCAGCCCAGCGAGAAGGTCAGGAAGAACAGGCGCTGCACGTGGATGCCCGTGCCGCCCGCCACGCGCTGGTTGTCGACCGCGGCGCGCACCATCGCGCCGTAGCGCGTCTTGCCCAGGCCCAGCAGCAGCGCGACCAGCACGGCCACGCCGCAGCCGATCAGGAACAGGCGGTAGCGGCCCACTTCGAGGCCCAGCAGCGACACCTGGCCCTCGAGTGCCTTCGGCAGCGTGAAGGGCTGCATCGTCGGGCCGAAGAAGTAGGTGAAGGCGGCGATCGAGACGAACACCACGCCGATCGACAGCAGCACCTGGTCCAGCGGGTGCGCGCGGTACAGCCGCCGGTAGAACACGAACTCCAGCACCGCGCCCACCACCGCCGCCGCCACGAAGGCCGCCGCCAGCGAGAGCCCGAAGCCCAGGCCCCCCTGGTTCATGAGCACGCTGGCCGCGTAGCCGCCCACCATCGCGAAACTGCCGTGCGCGAGGTTGACGAAATTCATGAGTCCCATCGTGATGGACAGGCCCACGCCGATGAGAAACAGGAGCATGCCGTAGGCCACTCCATCGAAGATCACGATGCCCATGAATTTCCTGCTTGCTGCGTGCTGGCTGGCGTTGGCTTACTTGGGAGCGGCTTCCTTGGCCGGGTCCTTGACGCGCTCGAACTTGTCGAACTCCACGTTCACCAGCTGGCCGTTGGCGCGCTCGGTCTTGCGGATGTAGACGGTCTGCACGATGTCGCGCGTGGCCGCGTCGATCTCGATCGGGCCGCGCGGGCTCTCGAAGCTCAGGCCTTTGAGCGCGTCCATGAACTTGTCGCCGGCGGTGTCGCCCTTGGTCTTGGCCAGCGCCAGGTCGATGGCGGCCATGGTGTCGTAGGCGGTCACGGCGAAGTAGCTGGGGCGCAGCTTGACGCCGTTGTCGGCGGCGAAGTCCTTCACGAACTTCTGGTTCTTGGGCGAGTTGTGCGCGAACGAGTAGTGGTGGCTGGTGACCAGGCCCAGCGCCACGTCGCCGGTGGCGTCCAGGTAGCTGTCGTCGGTGGCTTCGCCGGTGGCAAAGAGCTTGATGCCGGCCTGCTCCATGCCGCGCTCCTTCCACACCTTGAGGAAGGCCGGTGGCATCACGCCCGAGGGGAAGAAGAAGAACACGGCCTGGGGCTTGGCGTCCTTGATGCGCTGCACGTAGGCCGAGAAGTCGGGGTTGTTCATCGGCGTGCGCACCTCGCCCGAGACCTTGCCGCCGCCGGCGGTGAAGGCCTTCTTGAACGCGGTCTCGGCATCGACACCCGAGGCGTAGTCGGCGACCACGGTGTAGGCGTCCTTCACGCCCTGCTTGAGCATGTAGCGCGCCATCGGGTCGGTGACCTGCTGCACGGTGAACGACAGGCGCGCCACGTAGGGCGAGCTGGTGGTGATGGACGAGGAGGCGGCGTTCATCACCAGCGTGGGGATCTTGGCCTGCGTGGCGATGGCGCCCACGGCGTAGGCGTTGGGGCTGAAGTCCAGGCCGGTGAGGATGCTCACCTTGTCGCGCACGATGAGCTCCTGCGCGATGCGCTTGGCGGCGTCGGGCGCCGGGCCGGCGGTGTCCTTCTTGATGATCTCGACGGTGCGCCCGCCCACCTTGCCGCCGTGCTCCTTCAGGTACAGCGCGATGCCGGCGTCGAACTGGCGGCCGTAGTCGGCGTAGGGGCCGGAGTAGGTCGCGATGAGGCCGATGCGCAGCGGCTCCGTGGTCTGGGCTTGAGCAGCACCCGCCATGCCGAGGCCGGCGAGCAGCAGGGTCGAGAGGAGGGTTCGCTTGGTCATCGTCGTCGTCATGAAAAAACGCCTTTCAGTGGGAGTGGAATGCGCCGCGCGGGCGCCGCTGGCTTGTAACCGGATGTTTGGCAGCGGGCGATGATGCCCGACGCGTTGGTCAGACCTGTGTATCGGGCACACGCACCGTGAGGCCATCGAGGGCGGCGCTCACGCTGAGCTGGCAACTCAGGCGCGAACCGGGCCGGCGCTCGGACGCGACGGCATCGAGCAGCGCGCTTTCCATGTCGTCGGGCGGCGGCAGCAGTTCGAGGAACGCGTCGTCGACGTAGACGTGGCAGGTCGCGCACGAGCAGCAGCCGCCGCACTCGGCATCGATGCCGCGCACGTTGCCGCGGATGGCGGTCTCCATCACGCTGGCGCCGACCTTGGCGTCGACCTCGCGCGTGGTGCCGTCCTTGAGGATGTAGTGGATCGTGGGCATTGAAGGGTTCAGAACATGTCGAAGTACTCGCGGTGTTCCCACTCCGAGACTTCGAGGTTGAAGCGGGCGATTTCCGCTTCCTTGATGTGGCACAGGTAGTCGACGAAGGTCTTGCTCATCTGCGTGTTGAGCATTTCGTCGCGGCGCAGGCAGGCGAGGGCGTCGCCGAGCGATCGCGGCAATTGCTCTGCCGGCGTTTCGTACGGTGCGTCGGCCGAGGGGCCTGGGTCGGTCTTGTTGCGGATGCCGTCCAGGCCCGAGAACAGCTGCGATGCGAGGTACAGGTACGGGTTGGCCGTCGGTTCGCCCACGCGGTTCTCGATGCGCGAGGCGTTCTGGCCCGGGCCGCCGAGCACGCGCAGCATCGCGCCGCGGTTGTCGCGGGCCCAGATCGCGCGGTCGGGCGCGAGCGAGAAGGGGCGGTAGCGGCGGTAGCCGTTGATCGTCGGGCTGGCCAGTGCCGCGGCGCCGCAGGCGTGCGCCTTCAGGCCGCCGAGGTAGTGCATGCCGATCTCGCTGAGGTCGCGCCCGCCGGGCTCGGGCATGAAGGCGTTCACGCCGTCGCTCTTGCGGCGCAGCGACTGGTGCAGGTGCCAGCCGCTGGACATCACGTTCGGGATCTTCGGGCGGCACATGAAGGTGGCATGCAGGCCGGCGCGCTGGCAGATCTGCTTGATGGCGCTGCGCAGCAGCACCATCGTGTCGGCGGGCGTCACGCCGGCCGTGGGGCCGAAGGTGAGCTCGAACTGGCTCGGGCCGAACTCGATCTCCAGCGAGCGCAGCGGCAGGCCGAGCGCCACGAGCTGCGAGCGCAGCAGTTCCATGAGGCCGTCGACGCGGTCGTAGCGCAGCTCGGTCAGGTACTGGTGGCCGTGCGAGAGCAGCGACACGCGCGGCGGTTCGCCGGGCTGGCCCGAGTCGGGCAGGCCCATGCGCGCGTCTTCGAGCTTGAAGACGTGGAACTCGACCTCGAGGCCGGCGATGAAGTCCAGCCCCAACTCGTCGAGCTGCGTCACCGCGCGCTGCAGGATCTGCCGCGTGGCGAAGGGGCAGGGCCGGCCGTCGGCCATGTAGGCGTCGCACAGGATCCAGCCGGTGCGCGGCGCCCAGGGCAGCACCTTGAAGGTGGCGGGGTCGGCCACGATGGTGAAGTCGGCGCCGCCCTGCAGGCCCTCGATGGCGAAGCCGCCGCCCTGCGTGAACACGGGGAACACGGTCTTGTGCGAGGTGTCCTTGGCCAGCAGGGTGGAGGTGAGGTTCACGCCCTCCCACAGGGCCGAGCGCGCCTCGCCCGCGACCAGGGTCTTGCCGCGCAGCAGGCCGTGCTGGTCGGGCCAGGCGAAGCGGACGGTGTCCACCTCGCCGCTGTCGATGCGGCGCACGAGTTCGCGCGCCTGCGCATGCTGGTCGGCCGACCAGAGACCGAAGCGGTCGACGAAGGTGTTGGTGCTGCTCATGGCGGCGTGCTCAGGCCGTGGCGGCCAGGCGTGCGGACGCCCAGTCGGACTTCAGGCGGCGCGCGCGGTCGGCGTCCTGCCAGTAGGCCTCGGTGGCGGCTTCATCGACCACCTTGCCGATGCCGTCGATCGACGGCGGGCCGGTCATGGCGCTGGCCTGCGCGGCGTCGATGAGCATCGGCGCGGTTTCGCCGGCGAGCGTGGCCTCGATGGCCTTCACCAGCACGCGGCGGTAGGCAATGATGCCCTTGTCGGTGCTGCCCAGGTGCTCGCGCGTGCGGTCCTGGATGGCGCCTTGCGACTCCACCGCCCACTGGTCGTGCACGTTGATGTCGTCGCCCATGCCGGTGTAGGTTTCGGTCAGCTGTTCCTCGATGCTGAAGCCGTAGTTGTTGCGCTTGTTCTTGCGCGAGGTGTAGTCGGGCAGCTCGTACAGCTTCAGGCGCTGGTCGCGCATCTGCTGTTTGTCGACCGGGCCGGTGAAGCTGGTGAACACGGCATACCAGTAGCAGTGCGTGTCGTCCACGGGCACGTGCCACTGCGAGATGGTCATCTCGGCGCTCATCGGGATCACGAAGGCCTGCGGGAACACCACGTTGGTCACGCGCACGTGGGTGGTGTCTTCGGAGAGCTTGCGCAGCGCCTTCAGGCGGAAGCCGTAGTCGGTGGGTTCCACGCTGATGTCGGGGCGGTCGTACTCGCGCAGCACCTTGGTGATGGGCATGTCGGAGTCGGCCGAGGCGCCGCGGAACTGCTTGCCGTAGCTTTCCGATGTGTCCTCGTCCTCGAAGAAGCGGTGCAGGTACGAGGCGTGCGCGGGGTCGATGCCCACTTCGAGCGCCTGCAGCCAGTTGCATTCGAAGAGGCCCTTGAACGCGAAGGTGTGGCTGTCGGGGGCGACGAAGCAGTCGAAGTCGGGGAAGGCCGGGGGCTCGCCCTCGCCGATGTACGCGAAGACGATGCCGGCCTTCTCGACCACCGGGTAGGCCGACTGCTTGATGCGGCTGCACAGCTTGCTGGTGGCGGGCTCGGCGGGGGTCTCCAGGCAGTTGCCCTTGGCGTCGAACAGCCAGCCGTGGAAGGCGCAGCGGATGCCGCCGTTTTCCAGCCGGCCGAAGGCCAGGTCGGCACCGCGGTGCGGGCAGTCGCGGTCGAGCATGCCGAGCTGGCCGCTCTCGTCGCGGAACAGCACGAAGTCCTGGCCCATGAGCTTCACGGGCTTGACCGGGCGCGGGCCCGCCAGTTCGTCGGCCAGGGCCACCGGCTGCCAGTAGCGGCGCAGCAGCTTGCCGGCGGGCGCGCCGGGTCCGACGCGGGTGATGAAATCGTTTTGCTCGGCGCTGATCATCGTGCGGGCTCCATCGAGAGGTCTTTGTCAGAAGGCCTGCAGGCATTGCATGCAGTTGTATGCATTGTCTTGGTGATTTTTGACAAAGGTCAAACTTTCATCGGCCGATTCGCCCTTTTTTGGGGCTTGAAGCGGCCATATATAGGGTTAACTCTGAGGTGATTGTGTATTTTTGACACACTTCTGTTTGCAGTGCATGCAACAACCGCGCCCGTTTGGCTATGCTGCGTGCAGTGGCGGGCGGGTCTCCTAGAATCCGCCCATTCATCCCTCTCCTTGTTGCCCTGGCGCCTCCCGATGGACTCCCAACAATCCCGCGTGCTCGTGCAACTGCGCGACCTGATCCTCAAGGGCGAATTCGTGCCTGGAGAGCGGCTGGCCGAGATCCCGCTGGCCGAGAAGCTCGGGGCCTCGCGCACGCCGGTGCGCCTGGCGCTGGCCAGCCTCGAGCACGAAGGGCTCATCGAGCAGTCGCCCAGCGGCGGCTACCAGATGCGCCGCTTCACCTCGCAGGAAGTGGCCGATGCCATCCGTGTGCGTGGCGTGATCGAAGGCTTTGCCGCCCGCCTGCTGGCGGAAGACGGTGTGTCGCGCCAGTTGCTGCGCGATCTGAAGGACTGCCTGGAAGACGGCGACCGCGCCGTCAACAAGCCCAGCATGGAGATCGACGACTACGCGGCGTACGTCGAGATGAACGACCGCTTCCACCGGCTGATCCTCGAAGGCTGCGGCAACCTTGCGCTCAAGCGCGTGATGGACATGCTCGGCGGCCAGCCCTTCGCCGCGCCCAGCGCGATGCTGCCCATGCAGTCGTCAATGGAGGAGGGCCAGCAATGGATGCGCCAGGCGCACCGCACGCACCATGCGATGGTGCAGGCCATCGAGCGCGGCCAGGGCTCGCGGGCGCAGGCGCTCGGCGAAGAGCACGTCGAGATCGCGCGCATGAACCTCGATTACGCGCTGGAGCGGCCCGAGCTCGCGGCCGAACTCATGCCGGGCATCCGGCTCGTGGCCAAGGGGCGCACCGCCTGAGCGGCGAAACGCCCGGTCAGCGGATTTCGATCAGCAACTGGGGCTGGTAGCCCTCTTGCTCGCCGTTGCTGCGGTAGCCCAGCGGGTTGGCGACCACGCGGCAGCCGTCCTTCACATAGTCGAACGGGCAATGCAGGTGGCCGTGCAGCCACAGCTGCGCATGCGGCAGCAGCTCGTCGAGCGAATTGCAGAAGCCTGCGGTGCCGGGCGTAAGCCCGTAGCGCGGATCGGCGCTCGCGAGGCTGGGTGCGAAATGGGTGATGGCCACCGTCGTGCCGTCGTAGGGCTGGGCCAGCGCGTCGCGCAACCAGGTCTGGCAGGTGAGTGCTTGCTCTCTCATTTCGGCAGACATGAAAGGCTTGCCGTTGCGCGTGCCGGCCATCTTCTCGAGGTAGAAGTCGGCCGCGCGCATCGCCTTGCCGCGCTTCTTGAGCGCCTCGGCGAGGCCGTCGCGGGGCTCGATCAGCGCGTCGAAATCGGCCCACAGCGTGGTGCCGATGAAGCGGATGCCCTCGATGACCAGCGTCTCGCGCTCCAGCCAGAGGATGCCGAGCTCGTCGCACAGCGCCCGCAGGCGCGCATGCGTCGCGTCGAAATCGAGGTTGTCGTACTCGTGGTTGCCCGGCACGTAGACCACCGGCGTCGGCCAGCCCTTGCGCGGCGAGAAGCGGCCCAGCCCGAAATCGGTGTCCGTCAGGCGGGAGCCTTCCTGGTAGGAGCCGATGTCGCCCCCGAGCACCAGCAGGTCGGCGCCCGGGATGGGGTCGGCATGAAAGTTGGGGTGGGATTCCAGGTGGAGGTCGGAGAGCAGTTGCAGCTTCATCGTCGGGTCAGTCTAGGTGAATCGCACTATGCGTGAGATGCATAACCTGGGGCTTGCTTTACTAGGGATTACCCTTAATCTACATCCATCGTTAATCAACCCCGTCGCAGCCACAAGCCGCGCACCGTCATGTTCAGTCTTCTTGCCCAAGTGGCCCGTTTCTTCCGTTCGTCGCCGAGCCAGACCCCCGCCAGCCACGCTGCCGCGCTGATGGAAAGCGCCGACAGCCGTGCCGGTCGCGGTGCGCACCACGCGCAGGAGCTGCGTGCGGCGGCTTCCGCCTGGCTCAGCGTCGTCAGGTAATTCGCTGACGCGCGCCGCCCCGTGCGGCGCACCCGGGATCCAAGGGCAGGTCACGCCTGTCCGTGGACCGAGCCCGCGAACGCCGCGGCCGCCGAGCGCAACAGCGCCGTACGCAGCCACTCGTGCGAATGCCCATGCTGGGCGCGCCGGTGCCAGATGGCATCCACGTGCACCGGCGGCTGGTCGAAGGGCAGGTCCCGCACCACCAGCTGATTCTCGATGCCCGTCACGCTCACGAAGTGACGCGGCAGCACCGCCAGCAGGTCCGAATTCGCGACCACGCGCCCGGCGGTGAAGAACTGGTTCACCGTCACCGCGATCCGCCGCTCGCGCCCCATGGCGCCCAGCGTCTGGTCGATGAAGCCGTACGGCCGCCCTGAAAAACTCACCAGCAGGTGCCGCGCTGTGCAGTAGCTGTCGAGCGTCAGCGGTGCGCCGGCGAGCGGATGGCCGCGGCGCATCACACAGACATACTGGCCCAGGTAGAGCCGCTGGGTCTCGAACGGCACCCCCACCCCCGACTGGCCGCGCGCCGCGAGGCTCGCGATCACGGCGGGAAAGTACCCGATCGCCATGTCGACTTCTTCGTGCTCCAGCATGCGGCGCGGGTCGCGCGTGGTCAGCGGCAGCACGCGCAGCGAGATGGCCGGGGCTTCTTCTTCCGCAATCTTCACCAGGCCCGGCATGAGTTCGGCGGCCGTGGCGTCGGCCATGGCCAGCAGGAAGGTCGTGTCGGCGGTGCCGGCATCGAACTCGCCGGGCGCCAGCGTGTGCTGCAGCTGGCGCAAGGCGTCGCGCACCGTCGGCCAGAGGGCTTGCGCGCGCGGCGTGGGTTCCACGCCCGCACCGGAACGCCGCACCAGCTCGTCGCCCAGCAATTCGCGCAGGCGGCGCAGCGAGTTGCTTACGGCCGGCTGGGTGATCGCGAGGTTGCGGGCGGCGCGCGTGAGGTTGCGCTCCGCCATCACCTCGTCGAAGACGCGCAGCAGGTTGAGGTCGAATGTGCGGAAATTGACGTCCATCAGCGATATGAATGATAAACATCAGAAAGATAAAGTGGCGGAACACTGGGGTATTCCCTAATATCGGGTCATCGGCCTTGTTCGCCACCACTGATTACCACTTATCCCCAGGAGGGATGCATCATGACCAGCTTTGTCCACGTTGACCAACCCACCGAACATCCCGGCGTCCGTCGCGCCGAAGTTCTCTTCGGCCAGATCCAGGCCGCCCGTGCCGGTGCCCATGGCGCCCGTCCGCTGATCGCACTGTTCGTGCTGGCCCTCGCGGCCGCCGTGCTCGTGGTCGCCGACAAGATCGTCTCCAACTGGGACGAAGGCGCGCTGCTCGCCGCATGGACCGTGTTCTGCGTTGCCGCCATCGCCCTGTTCGCGCTCTTCGTCGGCTCGGTCCGCAAGAGCAGCCTGGCCACCCTGTGGCGCGAAGCTGCAGAGCGCCGTGCGCAAGCGCGTGCAGACGCCCGCTTCCTGGCGACCGCGCAAAGCGACCCGCGCATCATGCAAGAGTTGCAAGCCGCGGTGTGGCGCCAGCAGTCGGACGACGTCGTGTCGGTTGAGGCCGTCGCCAAGGTCGACGCACTGGCTCGCATGAACCGTCGTTCGCAAGAAGTGCGCATGCCCACGCTGTACGAAGCGATGCGCCGCATGAACAGCTCGCGCTATTACTAAACGAGGCTGAACCGGGCGCTGAGCGGCCGGCTGTAGTTGAGTTGGTTCAAAGGCCCGTCGGACGTATGTCCGACGGGCCTTTTTCATTGGGGGCTGAGCCGATGCAGGTGGGTGAATGTTTCTGATGTCATGGGGGCGCTGCGGGAGTTGCTCGATGGCGCCCTAGTTGGGGGAGCGTACGCCTCTATATATATGGGGGCGAATGGAGTCGCTCCTGGGGAGCGCAGTGAGATCAAGCGGTGCCTGAAGACGCGGCAAGCTGTGGAGCGGTCTCACTGCAAGATTCTTTTCATCTCGCGTTGGCTTCGGCACCCAAAATGACATACACTGGCAGGCTTCGCTGCTGAATACCTCTGGTGTTTGAAGCGACTGGTGCTCTCAGGAGCGTTGGTTGTGGATGGTGAAGAAAG
>NZ_JBXAMR010000011.1:0-112239 GCF_058800845.1 Variovorax sp. GW822-FHT04E09 | reverse complement strand
AAGTACATCGCGGGCAAGGCCACCTACAAGCGCCAGATCCTGGAGCTGGGTGGCAATGACCCGATCATCGTGATGGAAGACGCGGACATCGAAGAGGCTGCGACGCTGGCTGCCAACGGGTCTTACAAGAACTCGGGGCAGCGCTGCACGGCCGTGAAGCGCATGCTGGTGCATGAGGCCGTGGCTGATCGTTTCGTCGAACTGCTGGTCGAGAAGACCCGCGCACTGAAGTACGGCGACCCGATGGACCCCGACACCGACATGGGCACCGTGATCGATGAAGCGGCTGCGAAGCAGTTCGAAGCCGTGGTCAACGAAGCCATCGCAGCAGGCGCCAAGCTCCTGTACGGTAACGAGCGCCGCGGCGCACTGTACTCGCCCACCGTGCTTGACCACGTCGACCCCGAGATGACCGTCGCCAAGCACGAGACCTTCGGCCCCGTGTCGCCCGTGATCCGCTTCAGGAACATCGACGAGGCGATCCGCATCTCCAACGGCACGGCCTACGGCCTGTCGTCCTCGATCTGCACCAACCGCCTGGACTACATCACGCGCTTCATCCGCGAGTTGAACGTGGGCAGCGTCAATGTGCGCGAGGTGCCGGGCTACCGCCTGGAGCTCACGCCCTTTGGCGGCATCAAGGACTCGGGCCTGGGCTACAAGGAAGGCGTGCTCGAGGCGATGAAGAGCTTCACCAACACCAAGACCTACTCGCTGCCATGGTGAGCGGCGCGGCGCACGAGGCGCATGGCGCGTCGCGCGCCGTGCGTGAGACCCCACCGCCGATGGCACTGGCCGTGGCGGCCAAATGGCTGTCGCGCTACAGCCGCGCGACCATGCCTTCGGCCAAGGTGACCGACTCGGAAAGCGGGACTGCCGGCGACGGGGACCGCAACGCCGCGCGCTGGATCGCCTGACCCGCCAGCACGCGCGCCTGCGCATCGGCCGCGAGGATGTCGTCCAGGTTCTCGTGCGCGGACGCAGGCGCGTGCTGCAGGCAGTCCTCCACCACGTGCGCGATGTCGGTGTAGCGCAGGTGCCCGTTCAGAAACGCATCGACCGCCGCTTCGTTCGCCGCATTGAGCGTCACGCTGGCCGCGCACCCCTCGCGCAGCACCTCCAGCGCCAGGCGCAGGCAGGGAAAGCGTTTCAGCTCGGGCGCGGCGAAGCTCAGGTGGGCGAGCTGCAGGAAGTCCAGTGGCGCCACGCCGGAGTCGATGCGTTCGGGCCACGCCAGCGCGTGCGCGATCGGCGTGCGCATGTCGGGGCGGCCCAGCTGCGCCAGCACCGACTGGTCGGCATAGGCCACCATCGAATGGATCACGCTCTGCGGATGGATCACCACCTCGATGCGCTCGGGCGGCATCGCGAACAGCCAGCGCGCCTCGATGGTCTCGAGGCCCTTGTTCATCATCGTCGCGGAGTCGACCGAGATCTTGCGGCCCATGCGCCAGGTGGGATGCGCGCAGGCCTCGTCGGGCGTGACGCGGTCCAGCGCCTCCAGCGGGCGGTGCAGGAACGGCCCGCCCGACGCGGTGAGCACCAGCCGCTGCACGCCCGCGCCGCCGGCCGGCGCGCCCGCCAGGCACTGGAAGATCGCGTTGTGCTCGCTGTCCAGCGGCAGCAGCGTGGCGCCGTGCGCGGCCACCGCGCGCATGAACAGCGCGCCGGACATCACGAGCGCCTCCTTGTTCGCCAGCAGGATCTTCTTGCCCGCACGCGCCGCCGCCAGCGACGACAGCAGCCCCGCCGCACCGACGATGGCCGCCACCACCGTGTCGCAGCCCGCCGACTGCGCGACCTCGCACAGCGCCTGCGGGCCATGCATGACCTCGGTGCGCAGGCAAGCCGCGCGCAGCCGCGCCTGCAACTGCATGGCGTCTTTCGCATCACCGACCACCGCGACCTCGGGGCGGAAGGCGACGCAGTGCGTGAAGAGCTTGTCGAGGTTGCGGTGCGCCGTCAGCGCATGCACCGTGAAGCGGTCGGGGTGGCGCGCCACGAGGTCGAGCGTGCTGTCGCCGATCGAGCCGGTGGCACCGAGCAGGGTGAGGCGTTGCGTGGCCATGGCGGTGCCTTCAGACGGCAGCGATCGGCACGACGCGCTCGCGCGAAGACGGCTTCATCCACGCACCCAGCCGCTCGCTCGCCTCGGCATCGGCGCCGTAGCGCGCGGCCACGTAGGTCTCGACCAGCCGCGTGAAGTCGTCGGCGATGTGCTCGCCCTTGAGCGTCAGCGCGCGTTCGCCGTCGATGTACACCGGCGCCACGGGCTGCTCGCCCGATCCCGGCAGCGAGATGCCCAGGTGTGCCAGCCGGCTCTCGCCGGGGCCGTTGACCACGCAGCCCATCACGGCCACGTGCATGTCTTCCACGCCCGGAAAGCGCACGCGCCAGGCCGGCGCCTGCGCGTGCAGCCAGCCTTCGATCTGGCTGGCCAGCGACTGGAAGAAGGTGCTCGTGGTGCGCCCGCAGCCGGGGCAGGCGGTCACGCTGGGCGTGAAGGCGCGCAGGCCCATCGACTGCAGGATCTGCTGCGCCACCAGCACCTCGCGCGTGCGGTCGCCGTTCGGCTCGGGCGTGAGCGACACGCGGATCGTGTCGCCGATGCCCTGCTGCAGCAGCACGCCCATCGCGGTGGCCGAGGCCACGATGCCCTTGGAGCCCATGCCGGCCTCGGTCAGGCCCAGGTGCAGCGGGTAGTCGCAGCGCGCGGCGAGTTCGCGGTACACGGCGATCAGGTCCTGCCCCTGGCTCACCTTGGCCGACAGCACGATGCGATCGGGCGGCAGGCCGACGTCTTCGGCGCGCGCGGCGTTCTCCAGCGCCGAGACGATGAGCGCCTGGCGCATCACCTCGTCGGCGGGCTGGGGCTGCGCCGCCTGCGCGTTCGCGTCCATCAGGCGCGCCAGCAGCGCGGGGTCGAGGCTGCCCCAGTTCACGCCGATGCGCACGGGCTTGCCGTGGCGGCAGGCGATCTCGATGAGCTGGCAGAACTGTTCGTCGCGCTTGCTGCCCCGGCCCACGTTGCCGGGGTTGATGCGGTACTTGGCCAGCGCCTGCGCGCAGTCGGGGTACTGCGCGAGCAGGCGGTGGCCGTTGAAATGGAAGTCGCCCACCAGCGGCACGTGCACCTGCTGGCGCGCCAGCGCGTCGCGGATCGGCGCCACCTGCGCGGCGGCCTCTTCGTTGTTCACGGTGAGGCGCACCAGCTCGGCCCCCGCGCGCGCGAGCGCGGCGACCTGCGCCACGGTGGCGGCCGCGTCGGCGGTGTCGGTGTTGGTCATGGCCTGCACGGCCACGGGCGCGTCGCCGCCGATGCGCACGGTGCCGACGCGCACCTGCCGCGAGAGGCGGCGTGCGACGGGCGGTTTCATGGCGTGGCCTTGCTGACGTGCATTGACGATCCGGGCATGGTCGAGGCTCCTTGGTCCATCGTGGCGGCGCACCCTGGCGCTACGGGCGGTCGAGCACGACGTGGCGCGAGCGCGTCCAGTCCCAGCCGTTGCCGCGGCTGTCCACGTAGCGATCGTTCTCCAGGATCCAGCGCAGGTTGCCGGCGCACATCAGGCCGAAGCTGTCCAGGTACAGGCCGAAGCGATCGGCGTCGGGGCGATGGGCGTAGCGGCGGCGCAGCAGCTCGCACGCTTCGACGCGCGTGCGGTCGGCCTCGCGGATGCGCTGGCAGAGGATGTCCGCGGCCTCCTGCGGGCTGTGGCCGTGCGCCATGCGCAGGCTTTCCATCGCGTTGAGGGTCACGCCCACGGCGTGCTCCTTGTGATGGGAGAGCAGGTCGTTGACCAGCGCGACGTGCTCGTTGGTGGCCAGGATGGCGCGCTGCAGGTCGGCGTCCTGCGCCAGCAGCTCGGTCAGGTCCAGGTCGTAGATGAACTCGGAGACCGGGAAGTAGGGCAGCAGCCCCGTGTTGGGATGGCGCAGCGCAAGAAACTCGTCGTACGGCAGCACCTTGCCTTCGGCCACCAGCCCGGCCTCCACTTCCACGCTGTCGAACCAGGCCTTCCACTCCAGGCAATAGCGGCGGTAGACCTGCGGCGACATGGACTGCCTGAGCCGGCCGAAGATGTCCGCGGCCGCGCGTGCCAGCGGGTGGCCTTCCAGCAGCGCGACGTCCCCGTCGCCGCACACCGCGTGCCGGCCCAGCGGCATGTCGTCGATGGCCAGGATGAGGCCCGTCACGCACGAGGTCAGGAAGATGCGGTCGGCCGAGCCGATCGGAAACAGCAGGCAATCCCACATCGGAAGGTGCAGGCGCAGGAATTTCAGCCGCGTCGCTTCGTCCGGAAACGGCAGGAACTCGCGGCCCCAGGCGGCATTGCGCTCGTCGATCACCGGGTAGTCGGTGTGGATCTTCGGGGGCACGCTGCAGAACATCTCCGGGATATGGAAGCTCACTTCGGGAAAGACGATGCGGTCGGGGTAGTTCATGGTGGGGTTCCGGTGGTCTTGGGGTGGGCCGTGGGTCAGGAAACAGGCGCGAGGGGCTCTGCCGATGCACCGGCGGCGCCCGCACTCGAGGTCGCCGACGAGACCGGCGGCACCGGGCGGATGGGAAAGACGCGCTTGTCGGTGGACGACGGCGGATAGAACCGGGCAGACCAGCGCCGGAACTCCGCAATCCCGCGATCGCCCCGGAGCAACTTGGGACGGCCGAGGAAGGCGCGGGCGTTCCAGATCGGAAAGTCGATCTGGGCAAAGCTGGCCAGCCAGCGCTTGGCCACCGGACCCAGCAGCGCATAGGCGGCCCGTCGCAGCGGCCGGGGCAGGCGTTCGAAGAGCGCGAGCTCAAAGGTGTCGATCCAGCTCATGGTCCATTCCATGGGCGCGGTGGGCGTGGAGTACAGCATCGTGATCACGCGAAAACCGATGCGGGACATCTCGCTTTCCGCCTGCACATGGCCCATGCCGAACTGCCGCATGCGCATGCGCATCGGCTGCCCGTGCCAGCGCGCGGTCAGCAGCGTTTCCATCCAGCAGTCGCCCACCTCGTAGGTCGCGGCGGTGTCCGTCAGTCCGTGGAGCCAGCCGAAATGCACCTGGTCGACGCTGTTCTCGCCAGTGTCCTGGGGATAGCCGCGCATCTCGTGGCTGCTGTGCTGCGGCGGCGATGCGAACGCGCTCAGGTCGCGCTCGGGCACCTCCCAGTTCGGCGGCCGGTTCTCGTGGTCCGCCCACACCATCACCGCGCCGTTGACTTCCTTCGTGTAGCGCAGCGTGAGCGATGCATCGGGAGGCGTGGTGCCCTGCCCGGTGCGCACGCAGCCGCCCTCGGGGCTGAACGCCAGGCCATGGAACGGGCAGACCAGTTCCTCGCCCTGCACCTTGCCTCCCACGCCGAGGTGGGCCCCCAGGTGCGGACAGTAGGGGTCGATGGCGCAGGCGCGCCCCGCGGCCGTCCGGTACAGCACCAGGTCCTGGCCCATGAAGGGCACGGTGCGCACGGTGCCCGGTGGGAGGTCCCGGCTGAAGCAGACCGAGAACCAACCGTCGGGGTAGGGCAGCGGTGCGCGTGTTTCACCCACGGTGCTGCGCCTGTTCGATGGCATGCCGCCGGATGCGGGCGGGGCGACGTCGCTGGCCGTGGCCTGGGAGAGGGCTGCAGTTCTCGTCATCATCTTCTCCGTTGACGGTGGGCGTGCGCGGGCGCGGCGATGCGCGCACCCGGCGTCATGGCGTGGCCACCTCGGCGGCGGCGGCCTCCGCGGCGAGTTCGGCCGGCAGCCGGAACACCACGTGCTCCTCGCGCCCGGGCAGCGTCAGCAGTTCCACCTCGGCCAGCCGGCGCAGCGCGGCGACCACGTCCTGCACCATGGTCTCGGGCGCCGAGGCGCCGGCGGTGACGCCCACCGCGCCGGCGTCGCGCACCCAGTCGGGCTTGAGCTCGCTGCCCTGCGCGATGAGGTAGCTGCGCACGCCGGCCTGCGCCGCGATCTCGCGCAGGCGCTGCGAGTTGGAACTGTTCTGCGCGCCGACCACCAGCACCACGTCGACCTGCTGGCTCAGTTCGCGCACGGCCGTCTGCCGGTTCTGCGTGGCGTAGCAGATGTCGCGCGTGTCGGGGCCGACGATCTGCGGAAAGCGCCGCTGCAGCGCGTCGATGATGCCGCGCGTGTCGTCGACCGACAGCGTGGTCTGCGTGATGTAGGCCAGCGGCGCGTCGGCATCGAGCACCAGCGCGTCCACGTCGGCCTCGGTCTGCACCAGCGTGACCGGCGCCGGAATCTGCCCCAGCGTGCCCGTCACCTCGGGGTGCCCTGCGTGGCCGATGAGGATCAGCGCATAGCCCTTGGCGGCATAGCGGCGCCCCTGCTCGTGCACCTTGGTGACCAGCGGGCAGGTGGCATCGATCGCGCGCAGGCCGCGCGCGCGGGCTTCTGTTTCCACCGCGCGGCTCACGCCGTGCGCGCTGAAGATCGCGACCGCGTCGGTGGGCACCTCGGCGAGTTCTTCGACGAACACCGCGCCCTGCGCCTTCAGGCCGTCGACGACGTGCTTGTTGTGGACGATCTCGTGGCGCACGTACACCGGTGTGCCGTGGCGCCGCAGCGCGTGCTCCACCGTGTCGATGGCCCGCACGACGCCGGCGCAGAAGCCTCGGGGCTGGGCAAGGATGACGCGCATGGTGGGAGCTCCTGGTGGGGGTGGTTCATCGTTCCGCCGACGCTCTCAGGACCGGCTCGGTGTCCGCGTCGCCGGGCGGGGTGGCGGGATAGAACTGCGCGGACCAGCGGCGGAAGGCGGCGATGGAGCGGTCGCCCGCCATGAGGGCGGGGCGCTTGAGGAAGGCGCGGGTGCGCCAGAACGGCATGTCCTCGCTGGAGAACGAGATCAGCCAGCGATGCGCCATGGGGTTGAGCACGCGGTAGGCGAGCTTTCTGGCAGGCGAGGGCCAACCGTCGAACCGCGCGACGCTGGGGATGTCGATCCAGCGGAAGGTCCAGCGCAGCGGTGCGATGGGCGTGGCATAGACCAGCGTCGTGACCCGCAGGCCGAACTCCGGCATCTCGTTTTCCGCCCGGGTGTGCCCGAGGCCGAAGTTGGTCAGGCGCATGTTCAGCCGCTTGCCCTTCCAGCGCGCGCTGATCGAGACGGTGAGCGTGTGCTGCTCCATCTCGTGCGTCATCGCGGCTTCGGTGAGGCCGTGAAGCGATCCGAAATGGATCATGTCCACGCTGTTCTCTCCCACGGCGTCGCCGTAGCCGTCGAGTTCCCGCTGTCCGTACTGCGGGTAGATGCGGTCGTCGAGGTCGAGGCTCGGAAAGTCCCATTCGGGCGGGATGTCCTCGCTGTGGCGCCACACCATGACCACGCCGTTCGCTTCCTTGGCGTAGCGGCTCGTCAGCGCCGTGCGCGGCGGGGTCTGGCCCGGGCAGGCGCGCACGCACGCGCCATCGGGACCGAACACCAGGCCGTGGAACGCGCAGGTCAGGTGCTCGCCGTCGATCGTGCCGCCGTGCCCGAGGTGGGCGCCCAGGTGCGGGCAGTACGGCTCGATGACGCGAAGCAGGCCCGACGCCGTGCGGTAGACGACCAGGTCCTGTCCCATGAACGGGACGGTGATCAATGCGCCCGGCCTGACTTCGTGGCTGAAGCACACGGCGAACCATCCGTTGGTGTAGGGCAGCGGCATGCGCGTGTCGCCCGAGGCGCTGCGCGTGTGCAGCAGCGGCTTGCGGGCACTCACGAGCCGCGGGGTGTGCTCGCCGGCGTGGGGGCCGGTCATGAGGCGGGTCGAGGGTTCAGTCATGGCCGGGGCTCCTTGTTCGAAGGCGGGGGGACGCACCTGTGCGCGGGCGGCTCAGTGCGCGCGCTGGATGACCAGGTCGGCCAGCTGGCCGAGACGCCGGGCCCCGGGCCCGAGCGGTGCAAGCGCGGCGTGGGCGCGTTCGCGCAGTTCGCCGGCCAGCGCGCGCGAGGCCGCCAGGCCGAGCATCGACACGCAGGTCGGCTTGTCGTCGTCGGCGTCCTTGCCGGCGGTCTTGCCCAGCGTGGCCGTGTCGGCGGTCGCGTCGAGGATGTCGTCGACCACCTGAAAGGCCAGGCCGATGGCGTTGCTGTAGTCGTCGAGCGCGCGGTACAGCGCGGCGTTGGCCGGCGTGTCGGCCAGGCCGCACAGCGCGCCCATGCGCACGGCCGCACGGATCAGCGCGCCGGTCTTCATGCGGTGCATCTGTTCGAGCGCCGGCTGGCTCAGCGACCGGCCCGCGCTTTGCAGGTCGATGGCCTGGCCGCCCACGAGGTGGCGAGAGCCGGCGGCCTGCGCCAGCTCGCGCACCAGCGCGATGCGACGCTCGGCCGGCAGCGGCAGTTCGCTCAGCGTGAAGAAGGCCTGCGCCTGCAGCGCGTCGCCCACGAGGATCGCGGTGGCTTCGTCGTAGGCCACATGCACGGTGGGCTTGCCGCGGCGCAGGTCGTCGTCGTCCATCGCGGGCAGGTCGTCGTGCACGAGCGAGTAGACGTGGACCATCTCGATGGCGGCGCCCGTGGCGTCGAGCGCATCGGGCGGCGCTTCGGCGAGGGCGCCCGCCGCCTGGCACAACAAGGGGCGGATGCGCTTGCCGCCGCCGAGCGCGGCATAGCGCAATGCCTCGTGCAGGCGCGTGGGCCGGGTGTCGGGCGGCGGCAGGTGCAGGCCGAGGGCCGTTTCGATGCGGCGGGTGGTGCCCTGCATCCACGCGTCGAAGGCACCGGCGGGTTCGATGCCGGGGCACGGGACCGCGCGTGCCTCGTCCTGCCACGGAGCTTCTTGGTTCACTCAGGTCTTCCCGGGGTGGGGTCGGGTCGGTGCGCGGGACTCAGGTCCGCCGCGCAATGAAGCTGAACGACGAGGCTTTGTCCTTGAGCAGCGCGTCCGAGAAGCTCACGGCGATGTCGCGCAGCTCGGTGAACGTGGCGGTCTTGCTGGTCGGGTGGTGCGCGTCCAGGTTGTCCTTGACCAGCCCGTACCAGCGGATCACCTCCGCGTTCGACGGCAGCACGCGCTGGTCGAGGACCGCGAAGCCGTGGCGCTCGAGCACCTGCTTCACGCCGTCGGGCGTCTTGCGGTAGCCCGACGCGGCGCGGTCGACCTTGTCCGGGATGTGCGACTTGTAGGTCGCCAGGTCCACCTTGTAGAGGCTCTCCGAAATGATGACCGTGCCGCCCGTGCGCATGCGCGCCGACAGCGAGGCCATGGCCTGCTCCAGCACCTCGGGCGTGAAGTGGATGAGGCTGCCGCGCAGGATGGCCAGGTCGTAGGGCACCTGCGCATCGGGCAGCTCGCCGATGTCCTTGGCGTTGCACTGGTACAGCCGCACGCGGTCGGCCAGGCCTTCGTGCGCGATGAGTTCGCGCGCGCATTCCAGCTGCGGGCGGCTCACGTTCACGCCGTCGATGCGCGCGCACTGCGGGTAGCGCTGCGCGATGAACTTCAGCACCGGGCCCCAGCCGCAGCCGATGTCGATCGCGCGGTGCACGGTGGCCGGCGAGTGGTCGGCGCCGGCCTGCTCGGCGAGCTCGAACTGGTGCTCCATGTGGCGCCGCCCGGAGGCGTCGAGCGGGAGGTCGTGCGGGTCCATCTTCTCGTCGAACACGCCGTACTGGTACCAGAGCTCGTTGCCGATCGCCTTGCGCCACTGGTCGGGCGTGTCGGCATAGACCTGCTCGATCTTGTCCTGGTAGTGGTCGAGGCTGCGGCTGTGGATGACGTCGATGCCGACGGCTTGCGCGGATGCTTGCATGGTGTGGGCGCTCCTGGTGGGGGGAATTCAGAGGCGTCGCGCGATGACGCTGTAGGTCGAGAACTTGTCCTTGATCAGCGCGACCGAGAGGCTGACCGCCATCACGCGCAGCTCTTCCAGCGGCGGCGGGATGGTGTCGGGCGTGAAGTTCTTCTCGATGTTTTCCTTCACGTCGGTGAACCAGCGCGCCACGTCGATGTTGCGGGGGAGCACGCGCATGTCTTCGACCACGAAGCCGCTCTCCTCGAGCACGCGGCGGAAGTAGGCCGGTGTCTTGCGGTGCTTGCAGGCGAGGCGGTCGACCTCGTCCTCGATGTCCGAGCGGTAGTTGTCCAGCGGGATGTTGTAGAGGTTGTCGGAGATGACGACCTTGGCCCCCGGGCGCATGCGCGCGGCCACCTGCTTCATCGAGCGTTCGTACAGGTCGTTGGGAAAGTGCGAGATGACGCCGCGGATCGTCACCAGGTCGTAGGGCGTGTCGGGGTTGGGCAGCAGGGCGACGTCCTGTGCGTCGCACAGGTACAGGTTCACGCGGTCGCTCAGGTGCTGCTGAGCGTGGTAGCGGGCGCAGTGCGCGAGCTGCGTCTCGCTGATGTTGATGCCGTCGAGCTGGCGGCACTGCGGAAAGTGCTCCGCGAGGTAGCGCAGGCCGAAGCCCCAGCCGCAGCCCACGTCGAGGATGCGGCGGATGGGGAAGGGCGGCGGCTGGTCCAGGCCCGCGATCTCCATCTGCTGGTCGAAGTAGCGCAGGCCCGATTCGTTGAGCGAGATCGGCGGCACCGAGCGCGGGTCGTCGTAGACGCCGAACTGGAACATCAGGTCCTCGCCGATGGCCTTACGCCAGTCCTCGGGGTCGTCCTGGTAGGTGTACTCGACCTTGGCGTGGTACGGGTTGGCCTCGGCACCCCGGATCACTTGAAGCGAAGGCGGGGCGGGCGCGTCGATGCGGCGTGCGGTGGCTGTGCTCATCGGGTTCTCCTGTGGCTGGCGGTCACGGTGGGTTTCAGGAAACGAGGCTCATGCGAGCCGTGCGGAACGCGGGGGCGTTGGCATCGAAGAACGCCTGGATCGACTGCACCAGCCCGTCGGCATCCAGGCCGTGGGCTGCAAGCAATCGGGCGCAGTCGCCGTGCTCGACGAACTCGTCGGGCAGGCCCAGGTGCAGCGACGGAATCAGCACGCCCTGCGCGGCCAGTGATTCGAGGCAGGCGGCGCCGGCGCCGCCCATCACGCAGCCTTCCTCGACGGTCACGAGCACGTCGTGCGTCTCGGCGAGCGAGAGCACCAGGTCGGCATCGAGCGGCTTCACGAAGCGCATGTTGGCGACCGTGGCGTCGAGCCGTTCGGCGGCGGCCAGGCTGGGCGCGACCATGGTGCCGAAGGCCAGGATGGCGATGCGCGCGCCCATCGGCTGTGTCGACTCGCGCCGCACCTGGCCGCGGCCGATGCGCAGCGGCTGCAGCGCGCGCACGGGCAGCGCGCCGGGCCCGCCGCCGCGCGGGTAGCGCACGGCGGCCGGGCCGTCGTGGCGCAGGGCGGTGTGCAGCATCTGGCGGCACTCGTCCTCGTCGGACGCGGCCATCACGACCATGTTCGGAATGCAGCGCAGGTAGGCGACGTCGAAGGCACCCATGTGCGTCGCGCCGTCGGCGCCGACGATGCCGGCGCGGTCGACCGCGAAAACGACCGGCAGGTTCTGCAAGGCCACGTCGTGGATCAGCTGGTCGTAGGCGCGCTGCAGGAAGGTCGAGTAGATGGCGACCACGGGCCGCATCCCTGCCGCCGCGAGGCCCGCGGCGAAGGTCACGGCGTGCTGCTCGGCGATGCCGACGTCGAAGTAGCGCTCGGGAAAGCGCCGCTCGAAGTCCATCAGCGCCGAGCCCTCGCGCATGGCCGGCGTGATGGCGACCACGCGCACATCGGCCTCGGCCTCGTCGCAGAGCCAGTCGCTGAAGACCTGGGCGTAGGTCGGCCTGGCGGGGGCGGCTGCCGGGGCGGTCTTGATGCCTGCGGCGGGGTCGAACTTGCCGGGGCCGTGGTACAGGACCGGGTCCTGCTCGGCCGGGCGGTAGCCGTGGCCCTTCTGCGTGACGATGTGCAGCAGCTGCGGCCCCGGCTGTGCCTGCAACTTCTGCAGGGCCGGGATCAGCGCGCCCAGGTCGTGGCCGTCGATCGGGCCGGTGTAGTGGAGGCCGAACTGCTCGAACAGGGTGGCGGGCGACAGCCCGAGCTCCGAGGGCTCGCAGGGGGCCAGCGCCGGGCGCATGGCGCGCAACCTTTGCCGGCTGGCTTCATTGGCGCTGGCATAGGCGCGTTCTGAAATCAATCCGCCCAGATAAAGGCGCAGCATCCCGACGGGGGGCGAAATCGACATGTCGTTGTCGTTCAATATCACCAATAGGCGGCCGCAGGCCTGCGTATTGTTCATGGCCTCGAAGGCCATGCCGGCGCTCAAGGCACCGTCGCCGATCACCGCAATGGCGTGGTCGGTTGAATTGGAAATGCGGGCGGCCTGTGCAAATCCCAGGGCGGCGGAAATGGAGGTGCTGGAATGCGCGGTGCCGAAATGATCGTGCTCGGATTCGGCGCGCCGGGGAAATCCGGAAATACCGCCGAATTGGCGCAAGGTGGGCATGGCCTGGCGCCGGCCGGTCAGGATCTTGTGGGCGTAGCTCTGGTGGCCGACGTCCCAGACGATGCGGTCGCGCGGGGTGTCGAACACGTAGTGCAGGGCGACCGTCAGCTCGACCGTGCCCAGGTTGGAGGCGAAGTGGCCGCCCGTGCGGGACACGCTGTCGACGATGAAGGATCGCAATTCATCCGCAAGGCCCGGCAATTGCGCAATGCCGAGCTGGCGCAGCGAATGGGGCGAATCGATGGCTTCGAGCAGGGCATGCATTCCGATTTCTCCGTGAGATGGAAACGCGCGGGCCGTGGCGACTGAATTCTTTATGCGATGCGGTACTGGCTAATTTCGGACAAAACAATGCCTTGGAAATTGATGGTTCAATTTCCTTGTCAAAGCCTCCGAGGGAACCTGAAAGCGCGTCGGCTCCGGGTTTTTAGTTCCGGTTCGGGCGAAATCAGGAGGTCAGCGTAGGGGATGGATTTGACGCACGCAAGCGAATGCGGCGGCAAATTTTTTGATACCCCGAGTTATTTACCCCCGAGGTTTTAATCAGTTTTTTGGATGGCGCGGCGCGCGCGCACGACCGCCGCGGCCGTTCGAAAACGGCCGTGGTGCGAGGTCAGGGGGAGAAGGGGGAGAGGAGGGGGTGCGCCGACGCCCGCGCATGGCGGGCGGCCGGGCGGTGCCGTCAGACGCCGGCGGCGTGCGCCTGCTGGTCGGCGTGGTAGCTGGAGCGCACCATCGCGCCCACGGCGGCGTGGCTGAAGCCCATCTTGTAGGCCTCTTCCTCGAACATCTTGAAGGTGTCGGGGTGCACGTAGCGGCGCACCGGCAGGTGCGAGCCCGACGGCGACAGGTACTGGCCGATGGTCAGCATGTCGATGTCGTGGGCGCGCATGTCGCGCATCACCTGCAGGATCTCTTCGTCGGTTTCGCCCAGGCCCACCATGATGCCGCTCTTGGTCGGCACGTTCGGGTGCAGTGCCTTGAACTTCTTCAGCAGGTTCAGGCTGAACTGGTAGTCGCTGCCGGGGCGCGCTTCCTTGTACAGGCGCGGCGCGGTTTCCAGGTTGTGGTTCATCACGTCCGGCGGCGCGGCCTTGAGGATCTCCAGGGCGCGGTCGTCGCGGCCGCGGAAGTCGGGCACCAGGATCTCGATCTGCGTCATCGGCGAGAGCTCGCGGATGTTGCTGATGCAGTCGACGAAGTGCTGGCTGCCGCCGTCGCGCAGGTCGTCGCGGTCGACGCTGGTGATCACCACGTACTTCAGGCGCAGCTTGGCGATGGTCTTGGCCAGGTTGAGCGGCTCGTCCTTGTCCAGCGGGTCGGGGCGGCCGTGGCCCACGTCGCAGAACGGGCAGCGGCGCGTGCACTTGTCGCCCATGATCATGAAGGTGGCCGTGCCGTTGCCGAAGCATTCGCCGATGTTCGGGCACGAGGCTTCTTCGCAGACCGTGTGCAGGTTGCTCTCGCGCAGGATCTGCTTGATCTCGTAGAAGCGCGTGGTCGGGCTGCCGGCCTTGACGCGGATCCATTCCGGCTTCTTGAGCACTTCGCCGGTCTGCACCACCTTGACGGGGATGCGCGAGAGCTTGGCCGCGGCCTTCTGCTTGGCCAGCGGGTTGTAGGTTTCGGCGCTCTGGGCGTCGCGGACGACTTCGGTGGTGCTCATTGGTGTGTCAAGGAGCCAGGAAAGCCCCGAGCTTTTGGCTCAGCACTTTGGCGGCTTCTTCCCATGTGGTTTGGACGCCGATTGTAGAAAGGTCGACCGTTTGCAGCCCCGCGTAGCCGCAAGGGTTGATGCGCGAGAAGGGTTCGAGGTCCATCGCGACATTGAGCGACACACCGTGGTAAGTGGCGTGGCGACTCACCTTGATGCCCAGCGCGGCGATCTTGCCCAGGCCCCGGAACGGGTCGGCGCCGGGCATCGGGCCGGTGAGGGCGGCGTGCGAGAACGGGTCGTCCAGGCGCACGTAGATGCCGGGCGCGCCCGCCACGCGGTGGCCCGTCACGCCGAAGTGGGCGAGCGTGCGCAGCACCGATTCCTCGATGCGGTAGACGTATTCCTTGACGTAGTAGCCCGCGCGCCGCAGGTCGATGAGCGGGTAGGCCACCACTTGGCCGGGGCCGTGGAAGGTGACCTGCCCGCCTCGGTCGGTCTGCACGACCGGGATCGGGCCGGGGGCCAGGATGTGGTCGGTCTTGCCCGCCAGCCCCTGCGTGAACACGGGGTCGTGCTCGCAGATCCATAGCGCGTCGGGTGTCTCGGGCGTGCGCTCCTGCGTGAAGCGCTGCATCGCCGCGTAGGTGGCGAGGTAGTCGGCCCGGCCGAGCCACTGCGCTTCGAGGGGCGTCAAAGAACGACTTTCACCATCGGGTGCGCGGACAGCGCGCGGTAGAGGTCGTCGAGCTGCTCACGGCTGGTGGCGGTGACGGTGATGGTCACGCCCAGGTAGTTGCCGGCCTTGCTGTCGCGCAGCTCGACCGTGGTGGCGTCGAAGGCCGGGTCGAAGCGCTCGGCGATCTGCGTGATGGCGTGCACGAAGCCGTCGACCTTCGCGCCCATCACCTTGATGGGGAACTGCGAGGGGTACTCGATCAGCGATTCCTTGCGCGGATCGGGGATCGATGCGGTGTCGGTAGGGGTCGGGGTGTCGGTCATGCGGTGGCTCCTGGCGCGTCGGCGTTGCGTTGCTTGGCCTGTTGGTAGGCGGCATACAAGCTCTGGTAGATGGGGCCGGGATGGCCATTGCCAATGGCCTGGCCATCGAGTGTGACAACGGGCAACACTTCCTTGGTGGCCGAGGACAGCAGCAGTTCGTCGGCGCCGAACACCTCGTCGCGCGACACGCGCCGCAGCGCGAAGGGAATGCCGCTGTCCTGGCACAGGCGTTCGAGCAGGCCGTAGCGGATGCCGGTCAGCACGAGGTTGTCCTTGGGCGGGCCGATGAGCGTGCCGTCCTTCACGATCCACACGTTGCTCGACGAGGCCTCGCTGAGCCACTCGCCGCGGAACATCACGGTCTCGGTCGCGCCGGCCTCGACGCTGATCTGCCGCGCGAGCACCGCGCCCAGCAGGCTGGTGCTCTTGATGTGGGCCTTCTGCCAGCGGAAGTCGTCGGCCGTGACGCAGGTCACGCCCTTGGCGCGCACCGCATCGGCCACGGGCGGCAGGGGGTTCACCATCGCGAACACGGTGGGGCGCAGGCCGCGCACCATCACGTGGTCGCGCGGCGCCACGCCGCGCGAGACCTGGAAGTAGATCGCCTGCGGTGCCTTGCCCTGCGGCGCGGCGAGCTGCATTGCAATGGCGCGCCATTCGTCGCGGGTGTGGGGGTTGTCGATCTGCAGCTCGGCCAGCGAACGCTCGAGGCGCGCGATGTGTTCATCGAAGCAGAAGGGCACGCCGAAGTAGACGGGGATCACTTCGTAGATGCCGTCGCCGAAGATGAAGCCGCGGTCGAGGACGCTGATCTTCGCGTCGCGCAGCGGGGTGAATTCGCCGTTGAGAAAGCACGGCGTGTCGGGCAGTGCCGAGGTGATGTCTTGCATCCGCAAATTATGGGCGGACGCCACACTCGGTGCAGAACTGTCGACGAAGTGTCACGTTATGGCGGGACCCCGCTAGGTTTTACTTATAATCAATGGCTTTGTAAAATTCTCCGGGGACAAACACGGGGTGCATTCGAATGACAACCAACGCCCCTGTCCCTGAGGTTGACGCCGAAGAATCCGATTTCAAGCCACTCACGGCCGAAGAGGCCCAGAAGTTGCGCGAGCAAAACCCCGAGCTGTCACCCTGGTGGGTGATCGCAGCCCAAGTGGCTGCAGGCGTGGTGGTAGCTTGCCTGGCGTGGATCTGGACGGCGCGATCCGAGGCGGCAATCTCGGCGTTTTACGGAGCCATGACAGTAGCGATCCCCGCGGCCTTGTTTGTCCGCGGTGTCCGGCGCAAACCGGGCATGCCGTCGCAAGCTGTCATGTTGAGGTTTTTTGTGTGGGAGATGATCAAGATCGCGCTGACCGTTGCCTTGCTGGCCGCGGCGCCGTGGCTGATCGGGGGGCTCGTCTGGCTGGCCATGGTGGCTGGCGTGGTGGTCGCCATGAAGATGTACTGGGTGGCACTGTTGGTGCGGCCCAAATTTTTGAACCGGATTTGACTGTTTTGGAAGAGAGACGCTGAAAGATGGCCGCCGAAGGACACGCCCCGACCGCGAGTGAATACATCGTTCACCACCTCCAGCACTGGCAAGTCGACTGGAGCCTCAAGCCCGTCGTTCAATCCGCCATTGTTGACTTCAACGTCATCAACCTCGACTCGGTGCTCTACGCGCTGATCATCGGCGCATTGGGCTGCTTCGTGCTGTGGCTGGCTGCCCGCAAGGCAACGCCCGGCGTGCCCGGCCGTTTCCAGGCGGCGGTCGAGATCCTGGTCGAGATGGTCGACAACCAGGCCAAGGCCAACGTGCACAACGCCGCCAGCCGCAAGTTCATCGCTCCGCTGGCGCTCACCGTGTTCGTCTGGATCTTCCTGCTGAACGCGATGGACATGCTGCCGGTCGACCTGCTGCCGGCCATCTGGACCCAGGTCTACTCGGCACTGGGCCACGATCCGCACCACGCCTACATGCGTGCCGTGCCGACCGCCGACCTCTCGACCACGCTCGGTCTTTCCACTTCCGTGCTGCTCCTGTGCCTCTTCTACAGCGTCAAGGTCAAGGGCCTGGGCGGCTGGGGCCACGAGCTGATCACCGCGCCCTTCGGTGCCCACCCTCTGCTGTGGCCCGTCAACCTGCTGATGCAGGTCATCGAGTACCTGGCCAAGACGGTCTCGCACGGCATGCGGTTGTTCGGCAACATGTATGCGGGCGAGCTCGTCTTCATGCTCATCGCCCTCATGGGCGGTGCCATGGCGGCCTCGTTCTCCGGTGTGTTGCTGCCCATCGGGCACATCATTGCCGGCACTGTCTGGGCGATCTTCCACATCCTGGTGATCACGCTGCAGGCTTTCATCTTCATGATGCTGACCCTGATCTATCTGGGCCAGGCGCATGAGGCGCATTGAGTTTCCCTTTTTCTTTTCGTTTGCTTTAAATCTGTTCTAAGGAGTCATCATGGAAAACATTCTCGGTCTCGTCGCTCTCGCTTGTGGTCTGATCGTCGGTCTCGGCGCCATCGGTGCTTCCATCGGCATCGCGCTGATGGGTGGCAAGTTCCTGGAATCGTCGGCCCGTCAACCTGAGCTCATGAACGACCTGCAGACCAAGATGTTCATCTTGGCTGGTCTGATCGACGCGGCCTTCCTGATCGGCGTGGCCATCGCCCTGCTGTTCGCCTTCGCCAACCCGTTCGCCGCGACCCTGCTGGCCAACCTGCCCAAGTAAGCCGGTTCAACGCCACTCCAGAAAGGTGTTGCCGTGAGTATCAACGCGACCCTGTTCGTTCAGGCCATCGTCTTCTTGCTGCTGGTGCTGTTCACGATGAAATTCGTGTGGCCGCCCATCGCGAAGGCTTTGGATGAACGCGCACAAAAGATCGCTGCGGGCCTGGCGGCCGCCGAGAAGGCCAAGGCTGAACTCGCTTCCGCCAACCAGCGCGTCGAGCAGGAACTGGTCCAGTCTCGCAACGAGACCACCAGCCGCCTGGCCGATGCCGAGCGCCGCGCCCAGCAGATCATCGAAGAGGCCAAGGGCCGTGCAATGGTGGAGGCCAACAAGATCGTGGCCGACGCGCACGCCGAAGCCGAACAGCAGTCCGTGCGTGCCCGTGAAGCCCTGCGTGAGCAGGTTGCTGCGCTGGCCGTCAAGGGTGCCGAGCAGATTCTCCGCAAGGAAGTCAACGCCGGTGTCCACGCCGACCTGCTCCAGCGCCTGAAGACCGAGCTCTGAGGACGATATGGCCGAACTTGCGACCATTGCCCGCCCCTACGCGGACGCGCTCTTCGGGGCTACTTCGAGCGACCTCGAAGGCACGGCCGGATGGATCGGCCAGCTGGCCGCCATCACTGCCGATCCGCAGCTCCTGCAGTTCGCTGCCGACCCGAAGGTGTCGCCGGAACAGATCTTCGATCTGATCTCCGGTCTGCTGCCGCAAGCCTTGCCGGACACCGGCAAGAACTTCCTGCGCACGGTGATCGACAACGGCCGGCTTGCTGCATTGCCTGAAGTCGCGGCCCAGTACCGCGAGCTCAAGAACGCCAAGGGCGGCACGGCCGACGCGGTGATCTACAGCGCCTTCCCGATCGACGCGGCGAGTCTCGCCGAGGTCGCCGTGGCACTGCAGCGCCGTTTCGGTCGCCCGCTGAACACGCGTGTGGAATCCGATCCTTCGCTGATCGGCGGCATCCGTGTGGTGGTGGGGGACGAAGTCCTCGACACCTCCGTCAAGGCGCGTCTCGAACAAATGAAAGCAGCGCTCACCGCCTGAGGCGGCGAGCCGCGGTTGGCCCTATTTATTGAAAGAAGGAAAGAGTCATGCAACTCAATCCCGCAGAAATTTCCGAACTGATCAAGAGCCGCATCGAAGGCCTTGGCGTCAGCGCCGACATCCGCAACCAGGGCACCGTGGTCTCGGTGACCGACGGCATCGTGCGCGTGCACGGCCTGTCGGACGCGATGCAAGGCGAAATGCTGGAATTCCCGCCCACGGCTGACGGCACGCCGTCGTTCGGCCTGGCGCTGAACCTCGAGCGCGACTCGGTCGGCGCCGTGATTCTGGGCGAGTACGAGCACATCTCCGAAGGCGACACCGTGAAGTGCACGGGCCGCATCCTGGAAGTGCCGGTCGGCCCCGAGCTCATCGGCCGCGTGGTGAATGCCCTGGGCCAGCCGATCGACGGCAAGGGTCCGATCAACGCCAAGATGACCGACGTGATCGAAAAGGTTGCACCTGGCGTGATCGCACGCAAGTCCGTCGACCAGCCGATGCAGACCGGCCTGAAGTCGATCGACTCGATGGTGCCCGTCGGCCGTGGCCAGCGCGAGCTGATCATCGGCGACCGCCAGACCGGCAAGACCGCAGTGGCGATCGACGCGATCATCAACCAGAAGGGTCAGAACATGACCTGCGTCTACGTTGCGATCGGCCAGAAGGCTTCGTCGATCAAGAACGTGGTGCGCTCGCTGGAACAAGCCGGCGCGATGGACTACACCATCGTCGTGGCTGCTTCGGCCTCCGAATCGGCTGCCATGCAGTACGTGTCGGCCTACTCGGGCTGCACGATGGGCGAGTACTTCCGCGACCGCGGCCAGGACGCCCTGATCGTCTATGACGACCTGTCCAAGCAAGCCGTGGCCTACCGTCAGGTGTCGCTGCTGCTGCGCCGCCCGCCAGGCCGCGAAGCCTACCCCGGCGACGTGTTCTATCTCCACAGCCGTCTGCTCGAGCGCGCAGCCCGCGTGAACGCCGACTACGTCGAGGCCTTCACCAAGGGTGAAGTCAAGGGCAAGACCGGTTCGCTGACCGCGCTGCCGATCATCGAAACGCAAGCTGGCGACGTGTCCGCCTTCGTTCCGACCAACGTGATCTCGATCACCGACGGCCAGATCTTCCTGGAAACCAGCCTGTTCAACGCCGGCATCCGTCCCGCCATCAACGCCGGTATCTCGGTGTCGCGCGTGGGTTCGTCGGCGCAGACCAACCTGATCAAGAACCAGTCGGGCGGTATCCGTACCGACCTGGCCCAGTACCGTGAACTGGCCGCGTTCGCGCAGTTCGCTTCCGACCTGGACGAAGCGACCCGCAAGCAACTCGACCGCGGTGCGCGCGTGACGGAACTGCTCAAGCAGACCCAGTACAGCCCGCTGCCGATCTCGCTGATGAATGCCACGCTGTTCGCAGTGAACAAGGGCTTCATGGACGACATCGACGTCAAGAAGGTGCTCCCGTTCGAACACGGCTTCCACCAGCTGCTGAAGACGAGCCACGCCGCCCTGCTCGAAACCATGGAAAAGCATGGTGCCAAGTGGGACGTCAAGCCGGCCAAGCCGGACGACAGCGCGGAAAAGCAGGCCTTCAAGAAGGTGTGCCAGGACGCCGAAGCCGAACTGCTGGCAGCAGCCACCTCGTTCAAGAAGTCGTTCGCCTGAGCGACCTTTTGACCGACGCAAGAAGGAGCTCATATGGCAGCTGGTAAGGAAATCCGCGGCAAGATCAAATCGGTGGAGAACACCAAGAAGATCACCAAGGCCATGGAAATGGTCTCGGTTTCCAAGATGCGCAAGGCGCAAGAGCGCATGCGTGCCGCACGCCCCTACAGCGAGAAGATCCGCAACATCGCGGCGAACCTTGGCAAGGCGAATCCCGAGTACACGCACGCCTTCATGAAGAAGAACGACGCCAAGGCGATCGGCTTCATCATCGTGACGAGCGACAAGGGCCTGTGCGGTGGCTTGAACACCAACCTGCTGCGCGCCGTGACGGCCAAGCTGCGCGAAGCGCAGTCGGCCGGCGTGGCGATCGAGTCGGTCGCCATCGGCAGCAAGGGCCTGGGCTTCCTGAACCGCATCGGTGCCCGCGTGGTGGCGCACGTCACCCACCTGGGTGACACGCCGCATCTGGACAAGCTCATCGGCCCGGTCAAGACCCTGCTGGACGCTTACGCGGAAGGCAAGCTCTCGGCCGTGTACCTGTGCTACACGAAGTTCATCAACACGATCAAGCAGGAGCCGCTCGTCGAGCAGCTGCTGCCGCTGGCCGCAGACTCGCTGCAAGTCGAGGAAGGCCAGCACTCGTGGGACTACATCTACGAGCCCGATGCGCAAAGCGTGATCGACGAGCTGCTGGTCCGCTATGTCGAGTCGCTGGTCTACCAGGGCGTGGCAGAAAACATGGCGTCCGAGCATTCGGCGCGGATGGTGGCCATGAAGGCCGCCACCGACAACGCAGGCAATGTGATCAGCGAGCTGAAGCTGGTCTACAACAAGACCCGCCAGGCTGGCATCACCAAGGAGCTCTCGGAAATCGTTTCGGGCGCTGCGGCGGCCGCCGGTGTCTGAGCCCTTCGGACCTCAACAGATTTAAATTTTTATCGGAGCAGACATGGCTCAAGCAGAAGCAGTTCAAGGCAAGATCGTTCAGTGTATTGGCGCTGTGGTCGACGTGGAATTCCCGCGCGACAAGATGCCCAAGATCTACGACGCCCTCAAGTTCGAAGGCAGCGCACTGACGCTCGAAGTCCAGCAGCAGCTCGGCGACGGCGTGGTCCGCACGATTGCGCTGGGTTCTTCCGACGGCCTGCGCCGCGGCCTGATCGTGACCAACACGCAAGCCCCCATCACCGTGCCCGTGGGCAAGGCGACGCTGGGCCGCATCATGGACGTGCTGGGCGCGCCCATCGACGAGCGTGGTCCGGTCGACCAGACGCTGACCGCCTCCATCCACCGCAAGGCTCCCGCGTACGACGAACTGTCGCCGTCGCAAGACCTGCTGGAAACCGGCATCAAGGTGATCGACCTGGTGTGCCCGTTCGCCAAGGGCGGCAAGGTGGGCCTGTTCGGTGGTGCCGGCGTGGGCAAGACCGTGAACATGATGGAACTCATCAACAACATCGCCAAGGCCCACTCGGGTCTGTCGGTGTTCGCCGGTGTGGGTGAACGTACCCGTGAAGGCAACGACTTCTATCACGAGATGGCCGACTCCGGCGTCGTGAACCTCGAGAAGCTCGAAGACTCCAAGGTCGCCATGGTCTACGGTCAGATGAACGAGCCCCCGGGCAACCGTCTGCGCGTGGCCCTGACCGGCCTGACCATCGCCGAGTCGTTCCGCGACGAAGGCCGCGACGTGCTGTTCTTCGTGGACAACATCTACCGCTACACGCTGGCCGGTACCGAAGTGTCGGCACTGCTGGGCCGTATGCCTTCCGCCGTGGGCTACCAGCCGACGCTGGCCGAGGAAATGGGCCGCCTGCAAGAGCGCATCACGTCGACCAAGGTCGGCTCGATCACCTCGATCCAGGCCGTGTACGTCCCTGCCGACGACTTGACCGACCCGTCGCCCGCCACGACCTTCGCCCACTTGGACTCGACCGTGGTGCTGTCGCGTGACATCGCTTCGCTGGGTATCTACCCCGCCGTGGACCCGCTGGACTCGACCTCGCGTCAGCTCGACCCGAACGTGGTCGGCGAAGAGCACTACAACGTGGCCCGCGCCGTGCAAGGCACGCTGCAGCGCTACAAGGAACTGCGCGACATCATCGCGATTCTGGGCATGGACGAACTGGCTCCCGACGACAAGCTCGCCGTGGCCCGCGCTCGCAAGATCCAGCGTTTCCTGTCGCAGCCGTTCCACGTGGCCGAAGTGTTCACGGGTTCGCCGGGCAAGTACGTGCCGCTGTCGGAAACCATCCGCGGCTTCAAGATGATCGTGAACGGCGAAGCCGACCACCTGCCGGAACAAGCGTTCTACATGGTCGGCACCATCGACGAAGCGTTCGAAAAAGCCAAGAAGGTCGCCTAAGGCGACATGGGAACTCAGATGGCAAACACCATTCACGTCGACGTGGTCAGCGCGGAAGAGTCAATCTTCTCGGGCGAAGCCAAGTTCGTCGCGCTGCCCGGTGAAGCCGGTGAGCTCGGCATCTATCCGCGTCACACGCCGCTGATCACGCGCATCCGCCCCGGCGCCGTGCGCATCGAGACGGCCGACGGCGGCGAAGAGTTCGTCTTCGTGGCCGGTGGCATCCTCGAAGTGCAGCCCGACGCCGTCACCGTGCTGTCCGACACCGCGATCCGCGGCAAGGACCTCGACGACGAGAAGGCCAACCACGCCAAGGCGGCCGCCGAGGAAGCGCTGAAGAACGCGAAGAGCGACATCGACATCGCGATGGCGCAGTCGGAACTGGCCGTGATGGCTGCGCAGATCGCTGCGCTGCGCAAGTACCGCCAAAAGAAGTAAATCAAAGCCGCTGCCCTCGGGCAGAAGCCAAGAAAAAGCCGCCTCCGGGCGGCTTTTTTTCGTCCGTCCGAGCCAGGATGAAGGTGCATTCGATCTGAAATAGGTCGAAGTTCAGCCTTGCCCGGCTGAAGATGCCCTCCTAGTATTCGCCTTCGCCCGGCGACCGGTGCTTTCTGACCGGCGCCTTTCCCACAAGAAGAGCGGAGACAACACGCGTGGCACCCTGGAGCGGCATCACGACCGACGAAATGCGGTTGCTGGAATCGACCTTCTGGTCGGCCGGCGGCTCTCGCCATGCCATGGCCGAGCAGCTGGGCTTCTCCAAGAGCAAGGCCAACGCGCTCATCGCCGGCCTGGTCGACCAGGGCCTGCTGGCCGAGGCCGGCCTGCAGCGCTCCTCGGGCGGACGCCGCGCCGAAAACCTCCAGCTCAATGCCGAACTCGGCGTGCTCGTCGGCATCGACATCGGCGCCACCAGCCTCGATGTCGCGGTGCTGCGTCCCGACCTCACGGTGCTGGCCCAGCACGAGGAAGCCGCCGACGTGCGCGAAGGCCCGGCCGTGGTGCTGGCGCGCGTGCGCGTGCTCATGCGCGAACTGCTGGCCCGCTGCGGGCAGGGCCCACGGAACGTGCTGGGCATCGGCATCGGCGTGCCCGGCCCCGTCAACTTCGAGATCGGCCAGCTCGTGAACCCGCCGCTCATGCCGGCCTGGGACAGCTTCTCGATCCGCGACTACCTGCGCGAGGACTATGCGGCGCCCGTGTTCGTGGACAACGACGTGAACCTCATGGCGCTCGGCGAGCTGTGGCGGCTGCGGCGCTCGCTCTCCAATTTCCTCGTGATCAAGATCGGCACCGGCATCGGCTGCGGCATCGTCTGCCACGGCGAGGTGTACCGCGGCGCGGCCGGCTCGGCCGGCGACGTGGGCCACATCTGCGTCGACCAGGAAGGCCCGCGCTGCCACTGCGGCAACCTGGGTTGCGTCGAGGCGATGGCGGCCGGCCCCGCGATCACGCGCATGGCGATGCAAGCGGCCGAAGCCGGCGAAAGCGCGACGCTCGCCGAATGCCTGCGCTCGCGCGGGCGCATCGATGCCTTCGACGTGGGCCAGGCCAGCCGCGGCGGCGACCCGGCGGCCAACGCCATCATCCAGCGCGCCGGCAGCCTGATCGGGCAGATGCTCGCGTCGGTCGTGAACTTCTTCAATCCCTCGCACGTGTTCATCGGCGGCGGCATCACGCGCATCGGGCCGCTGTTTCTCGCGGCCGTGCGCCAGAGCGTCTACCAGCGCTCGCTGGCGCTGTCGACGCGGCACCTCGAGATTCAATACACGCCGCTGGGCACGCAGGGCGGCCTCGTCGGCGCGGGCGTGCTGGCGATGCAGGAAACGCTCAAGGCCCGCGGGGTGGCGCCATGACGAACGCCGTGGCAACCAAGGGCAGCGTGGCCGTCGAGTTTGACGGCGTGGTGAAGGCCTTCGGACCCGTGCAGGTGCTGCACGGCGTGAGCTTTGCGCTCGCGCCGGGGCGCGTGTACGGCCTGCTCGGCGAGAACGGCGCGGGCAAGTCCACGCTGATGAAGATCCTGTCGGGCTACGAGTCGCTGACCAGCGGCACCTTGCGCATCAACGGCCAACCGCAAAGCTTCACGAGCTCGCGCGATGCCGAGGCACTGGGCATCGTGCTGATCCACCAGGAGTTCAACCTCGCCGAAGACCTCAGCGTGGCGCAGAACATCTTCCTGGGCCACGAGAAAAAGAAGGGGTTCCTGCTCGACGACGCCGCGATGGAGCGCGATGCCGCCACCGCGCTCGCCGCCGTCGGCCTGGCCATCGACCCGCGCACCAAGGTGCGCCGCCTCATCGTCGCCGAGAAGCAGCTCGTCGAGATCGCGAAGGCCATCGCCCGGCGCGCGCGCCTGCTCGTCATGGACGAGCCCACCGCCACGCTCACGCCCGGCGAGACCGAGCGCCTGTTCAAGCTCATCGCCCAGCTGCGCGCCGACGGCGTGACCATCGTCTACATCTCGCACAAGCTCGACGAGGTGGAGCAGGTCACCGACGAGGTGATCGTGATGCGCGACGGCCGCTTCGTGGCGCGCGCACCGACGCCCGATGTCTCGCGCCAGCAGATGGCCAACCTCATGGTGGGCCGTGAACTCGCCGACCTGTACCCGCCGCGCGACCTCGTCGTGGCCGCCGACAAGCCCGCCCTGCGCGTGCGCAACTTCAGCGTGCCCGGCTGGGCGCAGGACGCGAGCTTCGAGGTGCGCCCCGGCGAGATCCTCGGCTTCGCGGGCCTCGTCGGCGCGGGCCGCACTGAACTCTTCGAAGGCCTGCTCGGGCTGCGCCCCGCCAGCGGCACCGTCGAGATGCGCGGCGAGCCCGTGCCCCACGGCAAGGGCTGGCGCAACCCGCGCGATGCCGCGAAACACGGCCTCACGTATCTCAGCGAAGACCGCAAGGGCAAGGGCCTGCACGTGCATTTCGGCCTGCGCCAGAACCTCACGCTGATGGCGCTGGAGCGCTACGCGCAGCCCTGGCTCAAGCCCGACGCGGAGCGCGCGGCGCTCGGCGAGGCGGTGAAGGACTACGGCATCCGCACCGGCTCGCTCGACGTGCGGGCCTCGTCGCTGTCGGGCGGCAACCAGCAGAAGCTCGCGCTCGCCAAGGTGCTGCAGCCGCAGCCCAAGGTGGTGGTGCTCGACGAGCCCACGCGCGGCGTGGACATCGGCGCCAAGCGCGACATCTATTTCCTGATCCAGCGACTCGCCCGCGAAGGCCTCGCGGTGATCGTCGTCTCGTCCGAGCTGATGGAGCTGATCGGCCTGTGCCACCGCGTCGCGGTGATGCGCGCGGGTCGGCTCGTTGCCACGCTGGACGCGACCCACCTGACTGAAGAGGAGCTCATCGCTCATGCCACCGGAACCGCAGACACCCACGCAGCCTGACGCCGCTCAGCAGCCGCAGCAGCCACACCGCAGCGAAGGCACGCCGCGCTGGACCGAGCGCCTGCACGGCCTCGGCCCGGTCATCGGCCTCGTGCTGCTGTGCATCGCGGGCACGCTGCTCAACGGCGACTTCGCCACGGTCGACAACGCGATGAACGTGCTCACGCGCACGGCCTTCATCGGCATCATCGCGGTGGGCATGTGCTTCGTGATCATCTCGGGCGGCATCGACCTGTCGGTGGGCTCGATGGCCGCGCTCATCGCGGGCAGCGTGATCATGTTCATCAACTGGGCCGGCCCCGCCTCGGGCTCGCCGCTGATGGCGGTGATGATGGGCGCGGTGCTCGCCGTGGTGCTCGGCGCGCTGTTCGGCCTGGCGCACGGCCTGCTCATCACCAAGGGACGCATCGAGCCCTTCATCGTGACACTGGGCACGCTGGGCATCTTCCGCGCGTACCTCACGTACTTTGCCGACGGCGGCGCGCTCACGCTCGACAACGAGCTGTCGGACCTCTATGCGCCGGTGTACTACGCGAGCCTTGCGGGCATCCCGGTGCCGGTGTGGGTGTTCGTGATCGTCGCGGTCATCGGCGGCGTCATCCTGAACCGCACGGCCTACGGGCGCTACGTGCAGGCCATCGGTTCCAACGAGCAGGTGGCGCGCTACGCGGCCGTGGACGTCGACCGCGTGAAGATCCTCACCTACGTGCTGCTCGGCGTGTGCGTGGGCATTGCCACCTTGCTGTACGTGCCGCGCCTGGGCTCGGCCTCGCCGACCACCGGCCTGCTGTGGGAGCTCGAAGCCATTGCCGCGGTGATCGTCGGCGGCACCGCATTGAAGGGCGGCGCGGGCAGCATCACCGGCACGGTGGTGGGCGCGATCCTGCTCTCGGTCATCAGCAACATCCTGAACCTCACCAGCATCATCAGCGTGTACCTCAACGCAGCCGTCCAGGGCTTCGTGATCATCGTCGTCGCGTTCCTTCAACGCGGGCGCCGCTAGTTTTCCGTTCGTTCCGTTCCACCACCAAAGAGGAGACATCCAGCATGACGACTTTCACCCGACGCCTCGCGCTCACGGCGGTTGCCACCGCAGCGTTCGCCGCCAGCCTGCCCGCGCTTGCCGCGGACAAGGTCAACCTCGGCGTGTCGATTCCCGCGGCCACGCACAGCTTCATGGGCGGCATCAACTACTGGGCCAACCAGGCGAAGAAGGACCTCGAGAAAGAACACAAGGACCTGAAGATCACGATCAAGACCGCCGCCAACGCGCCCGAGCAGGCCAACCAGCTGCAGGACCTGTCGACGGTCACCAAGATCAACGCGCTCGTCGTGTTCCCGTTCGAATCGGCCGCGCTCACCAAGCCGGTCGCGCAGGTCAAGGCCAAGGGTGCGTACGTCACCGTGGTCGACCGCGGCCTGACCGACACCAGCGCGCAAGACGCGTACGTGGCCGGCGACAACACCGCCTTCGGCAAGATCCCGGCCGAGTACATCGTCAAGCAGCTCGGCGGCAAGGGCAATGTGGTGGCGCTGCGCGGCATCGCGACCACGCTGGACAACGAGCGCATGGACGCCTTCAACGCCGTGCTCAAGGGCAGCCCCGACATCAAGCTGCTCGATGCCAAGTACGCCAACTGGAACCGCGACGACGCCTTCAAGGTCACGCAGGACTACCTGACGCGCTTCAAGCAGATCGACGCCATCTGGGCCGCCGACGACGACATGGCCGTGGGCGTGCTCAAGGCCATCTCGCAGGCCAAGCGCGACGACATCAAGATCGTGTTCGGCGGCGCGGGCGCCAAGGACATGGTCAAGACCATCATGGACGGCAAGGACAAGCGCATCACGGCCGACGTGAGCTACTCGCCCAAGTTCATCTACGACGCGATCAAGCTCACGGCCGAGGCGCGCCTGAAGGGCGAGAAGCTGCCGGCGACGACGATCATTCCGTCGGTGCTGATCACGAAGGAAAACGCCAAGGACTTCTACCACCCGAACTCGCCGTTCTGAGGCGGTTCGCCTTGCTCCCTCTCCCCTCGGGGAGAGGGTTGGGGTGAGGGCAGCAGCACCGGCACAGGTTGTGCGCATGCCAAGGCCGATGCCCTCACCCTAGCCCTCTCCCAGAGGGAGAGGGGACAGTGACCAAGTCAGGAATACCGAGGAGCTTGATGAGCGATACCCCTCTTCGCACGCTGCGCTGCGCCATGGTCGGCGGCGGTCGCGACGCCTTCATCGGCGCCGTGCACCGCAAGGCCATGGCGCTCGACGGCCAGATCGCGCTGGTCGCCGGCGCGCTGTCGTCGAGCCCGGACAAGGCGCGCGCCTCGGGCCGCGACCTCGGCCTGGCCGACGATCGCAACCACGGCGACTGGCAGGCGCTGCTGGCCGACGAGCTGAAGCGCCCGGCCGATGAGCGCATCGACTTCGTCTCGATCGTCACGCCCAACCATGTGCACTACCCGGTGGCGCAGGCCTTCGCCGAGGCGGGCTTCCATGTGGTGTGCGACAAGCCGCTGGTGCACACGCGCGCGCAGGCCGATGCGCTGGTCGCCACCGTGGCGAAGCAGGGCACGGTGTTCGGCGTGACCTACAACTACACCGGTTACCCGATGGTGCGGCAGGCGCGCGAGATGGTGCGCACGGGCCAGATCGGCGAGGTCCGCAAGGTCGTCGTCGAATACAACCAGGGCTGGCTCGCCAGCCACGTGGAAGCCGCGGGCGGCAACAAGCAGGCCGACTGGCGCACCGACCCCGCGCGCAGCGGCGCGGCCGGCGCCATCGGCGACATCGGCTCGCACGCCGAGAACCTCGTGGCCACCGTCACCGGCCTGGAGATCGAGAGCCTGTGCGCCGACCTCGGCGCGCTGGTGCCGGGCCGCCTGCTCGACGACGACGGCAGCCTGCTGCTGCGCTTCAAAGGCGGCGCGCGCGGCGTGCTGGTGGCCTCGCAGATCAACACCGGGCTGGAGAACGACCTGCGCCTGCGCGTCTCCGGCACGCTGGGCACGCTCGAATGGCGCCAGGAGCAGCCGAGCCAGCTCGTGCACCTGCCGCACGACGGCCCCCGGCGCGTGCTCACGCGCGGCGCGCCCTGGCTGTGCGAGTCGGCGCGGCGCGCGAGCCGCCTGCCGGCCGGCCATCCCGAAGGCTTCATCGAGGCATTCGCGAACGTCTATGCGGGCGTGGCGGCGGACATCCGAGCGCGGCTCGCGGGGCAGGTGGCCGATCCACTGGCGGCGGACTATCCGCGCGTGGAAGATGGTGCGCGCGGCGTGCGTTTCATCGAACGCACGGTGGTGTCGGCTGGAAGCGAATTAAAGTGGACGCCCTGGTAGCCGCGCACGGGCCTCGTTGAAACGAGGCGAGGCCGCGGCACCAGCGGCCGCCATGACGCATTCCTCCTCTTCTTCTTTCGACGCCCCTTCGCCTCAGCCTTCATGGTCGCGCGCCCTCTGGCAGCGCTGCCGCACGCTGTGGCTGCTCAAGCTGGCCGGCAACACCGTCGCCACGCTGGGTTTCTTCCCGCTGTACTTCTGGGTCATGCACCACGCCGGGCCGGCGTGGGTGCTGCCGCTCACGGCCGTCGACCGGCTGATCGCGTTCTGGCCGGCGATGCTGCCGGTGTACCTCACGCTGTGGGCCTACATCGCACTGCCGGTGCTGCTGGCCAGGGATCGGCGCGAGCTGAACACCATCGCCATCGGCTGCGCGGTGATGACGGCGATCGCGCTGGCCGTGTTCTGGTGGATGCCCACGGCGATCCCGAACTTCGCGATCGATGCTGCACCGGGCTCGTCGCTGCACTTCCTCAAGACCTTCGATGCGGCGGGCAACGCCTTTCCTTCATTGCATGTGTCGTTCTCGGTCTTCGCCTGCATCGTGCTGGCGCGGCAGTTGCGCGAAGCCGGCGCGCCGGGCTGGCTGCGGCTGCTCAACCTCGCGTGGGCCGTGGCCATCGTGTACTCGACGATGGCCGTGCGCCAGCATGTGCTGATCGATGTGCTGGGCGGCCTCGGGCTGGGCCTGGCGCTGGGCTTCGCATTGCGTGAGCGCCCATCAGCGGCCCTGGCGCCAGTCGCGGCGTAGACCGATCGCGGTATTCCGCCGCGCGGGCGCCGACGGTACAAAGCGGCATCGCCGTCCACCGAGCCCGCCATGACCTTTCGCCTGCTCTCCATCACTGCCGCCGCCTGCTTTCTCGCCGGCCCCGCGCTGGCCATCGATTACCCGGCGCGCAAGCCGGGCCTGTGGGAAATCCAGACCGGCGAGGGCGGTGCGGTCACGGCCAAGACGCCGGGCCAGACGATCCAGCAATGCATCGACGCGGCCACCGACAAGGCGATGCGCGAGATGGGGCAGGGCATGGGCAAGGACATGTGTTCCAAGCAGGACCTGCGCCTCGAAGGCGTGAAGCTGGTCATCGACTCGGTCTGCAAGATCGGGCCGACCACCGCGACCTCGCGCGCCGTGATGAGCGGCGACTTCAGCAGCGCCTACCGCGTCGAAAGCAAGTCGACCTACAGCCCGCCGCTGATGGGGCGCACCGAAGGCACGAGCGTCGTCGACGCCAGGTGGGTCGGCCCCTGCAAGCCGGGCCAGAAGCCGGGCGACATGGTCATGGGCAACGGCATGAAGATGAATATGCTCGACGCGATGGCGAAGATGCCGCCGCGCAAGTGAGCGCGGCCGGTGGTCGGATCAGCCTGCGCCGTTGGCCTTGACCCAGCGCACGATGTCGGCCGCGCCCATTGCGCCGGCCTGCCGCGCGACCTCGCGCCCGCCCTTGAACAGGGCCAGCGTCGGGATGCTGCGGATGTTGAAGCGCGCGCCCAGCGCCTGCACCGCCTCGGTGTCGACCTTGGCCAGCCGCACCTGCGGTTCGAGCTGGGCCGCCGCCTGTTCGTAGGCCGGCGCCATCTGGCGGCACGGGCCGCACCAGGGCGCCCAGAAATCGACCAGTACCGGGATCTCGTTGCGCGCGATGTGGCGATCGAAGGTGGCCACGTCGGGCAGTGCGGTGGAGTGGCCGGTGAACAGCGGGCGGTGGCAGCTGCCGCAGTCGGGCGCGCTGCCCAGTTGCGCCGTGCGCACGCGGTTGGTCGTGTGGCAGTGCGGGCAGACGATGTGCAGCGATTCGGATTCGGTCATGCCCGAAAAATAGGGGCCATGTACACGGATTGCAAGGCGCCGGCGCCGAGGGCGCCGGGCCTCAGAGCACCACGGGCGCGTCGGGCAGCTCGTTGGTGTCGGGCTGGTCGTCGGCCAGCGGGAAGTGGGCCATCAGCAGCGCCGACACCTCTTCCAGCGCCAGCGTGATGCCGTCCTCGAAGCGGCCTTCGCGGAAGGCCACGGCCATGCGCTGCGTCATGGCGGCCCATTCGGCGGAGCCCACATGGGCGTCGATGCCGCGGTCGGCCACGATCTCGATCGCGTGCTCGGCCAGCAGCAGGTAGATCAGCACGCCGTTGTTGTGTGCGGTGTCCCACACGCGCAGCTTGCCGAACAGCGTCACGGCGCGCTCTCGGGGCGGCGCGTGGCGCCACAGGTAGGACATCGGCAGGCCGGCCTCGACGCAGATGCGGATCTCGCCGCTGTGGCGCCGCTCGCTCGCGGCCACGCGGCCGGCCAGGCGCTGCATCGCGTCGGCCGGCAGCACACGGCGCACGGCGGCTTCGTCGGTCCAGCGATGCCGCCAGATGCGGCCCAGCTTCGAGAGGAGCGTGGGGTCTGCAGTTGCCATGAGGTTCACCAGTCTCCCGACGCGCCGCCGCCGCCAAAATTGCCACCGCCGCCGGAGCTGAATCCGCCGCCGCCACCTCCGCCGCCGCTGCTCCAGCCGCCGCCACCTCCGCCGCTGCTCCAGCCACCTCCACCGCCGCCGCCTCGGCCGCCGCGACCGGGACCGAAGCCGGCAAGGCCCGAGAACAGCGAAACCATGAGCGCGATCATCCCGGCGATCACCGCGATCACGGTGCTGGTCGTGAGGAAGAACGCGACCACGCCGATGCCGCCGCCCATGGCGACCGAGCCCATCGTCTTGCCCAGGATGGCGCGCGCGATCGGGGCGCCGACGAAGACGCCGACGAACAGGAAGATCGCGAGGTTCTCCCAGTCGAAGCCGTCGTTGCTGCTGCCGCTACTGCTGTTGCGCGAAGGCTCGGGCAGCGGCTCGCCGTCGACCAGGCCGATGAGCCGGTCCACCGCCGCGTTGAGGCCGCCCGCGAAGTCGTTGTTGCGAAAGCGCGGCTTCATTTCCTCGTCGATGATGCGCACCGACGCGAGGTCGGGCACCGCGCCTTCGAGCGTCTTGGCCGTGGCGATGCGCATCTTGCGATCGTCCTTGGCGACGATGACCAGGAGGCCGTCGCCCACGCCCTTGCGGCCGATCTTCCAGGTGTCGCCCACGCGCTGCGCGTAGCTCGCGATGTCTTCGGGCGCCGTGGTCGGCACCATCAGCACCACGATCTGCGAGCCCTTGCGCTGCTCGAAGGCCGCGAGCTTGGTCTCGAGGCCCGAGCGCTGCGCGGCGTCGAGCGTGCCGGTCTGGTCGATCACGCGCGCCGTGAGCGTGGGGATCGGCAGCAGGCCCTGCGCCAGCGCGGGCAGGCCGGCCCATGCGAGGGCCGCGATGAAGATCGCTGCCAGTGCGCGGCGGATCAGGGCTGCGGCCATCGGCGCCGCTTCTTACTTCTTCGGGGTGCTGAAGTCGACCGTGGGCGGCGTCGAGATCTGGGCTTCGTTCTGCACCGAGAAATTCGCCTTCGGCTTGTAGCTGAAGACCATGGCCGTGAGGTTGGTCGGGAAGCTGCGCGCGAGCACGTTGTACTCCTGCACGCTCTCGATGTAGCGGTTGCGCGCCACGGTGATGCGGTTCTCGGTGCCCTCGAGCGTCACGCGCAGGTCGCGGAAGGCCTGGTTGGCCTTGAGGTCGGGGTAGCGCTCGGCCACCACCATGAGCCGCGACAGTGCCGACGACAGCTCGCCCTGCGCCTGCTGGAACTTGTTGAAGGCTTCGGGGTTGTTGAGCGTCTCGGGCGTCACCTGGATCGAGGTGGCCTTGGCGCGCGCCTCGATCACCTTGGTGAGCGTGTCCTGCTCGAAGCTGGCTTCGCCCTTCACGGTGGCGACGATGTTCGGCACGAGGTCGGCACGCCGCTGGTACTGGTTGAGGACCTCGCTCCAGGCCGACTTGCTGGCCTCGTCGAGGGACTGGAACTGGTTGTAGCCGCATCCGCTGAGGGACAGGACGGCCGCGAGAATCAGGAACCAGCGCTTCATCATCATTTGCATTACCTCCGCAGAAGGAGGCCGAAGTTAGCATAGATGGGGTCATGGCCCTCGATCCCCTCCACGCCCTGCAGGCCGCGAACCGCGCGGTGCCGCCGGCGGCCGCGCCGCCCGCCGGCACGCTGCTGATCGCGGGTGCGACCGGCGCGCTCGGCCAGGAGTTGCTGCACCGGCTCGCGGGCCGCCACCGCTTCCAGCGCACGCGCGTGCTGGCGCGCGAGCCCATGCACGACGGGCTGCCCGGCGTCGAGACCGTGCAGTGCCCGGCGCTGCCGATCGCGCAGTGGCCCCTGGTGGCGGCCGACGTGGCGGTGGTCGCCTTCGACCCGCCGCGCCTGTACCACGGCCGCGAGCGCGCGCTGTGGCACCCCGAGCCCGCCGACCTGCCCGAACTGGCGCGCTGGCTGCGCGCCAGCGGCGTGCGCACGCTGGCCATCGTGCAGCCGCACGACCGAGGCCGGCTGCCCGAGGCGCTCAAGCGCGGGCTGGCCAGCCTCGACGAGCAGGCCGTGGTCGCCTGCGGCTTCGAGCGCGTGATCCTGCTGCGCTCGGCGCGCAAGCCGGCTGACGTGCGCCTGGCCAACCTCGGCGAGCGGCTGGCCGCCTGGATGCTGTCGATCATGCGGTTCATGGTGCCGGCCAACGAGCAGCCGGTGCGCGCGCCCAAGATGGCCGAGCTGGTCGACCTCGCGCTGCGCGTGGCGCCGCCCGGCGTGCATGTGGCCGCGCCCGAGATGGTGTGGCAGGCCGCGCAGGGCGCCACCGAGGCGGCGGCGCGCGCGTGGCTGATTCCGGCGTCCGCGCCCGAAGCACCCACGGCCGGGTCGCCTGCTGCCACATGGCCGTGACATGGGCAGGGCAAAATCCGGCCTACCCCCTTCGCTCTCGCCCCTCACCGCCATGCCCAAGACCCCTTTCCGCGCCGCCGCGGCCATCGGCGGCACTGCCGACGATGTCGAGGCCGCCTTCTATGAAGCGCTGCAACGCGGCGATGTCGATGCGCTGATGGCCTGCTGGGCCGACGAGGACGAGGTGTTCTGCGTCCACCCGGGCGGCCCGCGGCTGGTGGGCGCGGTGGCGATCCGCGCGGCCTTCGAGCAGATGTTCGCCAACGGCGCCATCCATGCGACGCCGGCGCGCGTGCGCAAGATCGAGTCGCTGGCGAGCGCCGTGCACAACGTGCTGGAGCGCATCGAGGTGCTCACGGCCGAGGGGCCGCGCCATGCCTTCGTGCTGGCCACCAACGTGTATCACAAGACCGCGCAGGGCTGGCGCATGGTGGCGCACCACGCGAGCCCGGGCAGCGCGCGCGAGCCGGACGACGCGAACGATCCGCCGCAGGTCCTGCACTGAGTCCTGCTTCGAGCGATGGCCTCTCCCTTTCCTTCTTCCTCTTTCTCACCGGATTCCGCGTCGCCCGTTGCGTACGACGCCATGGGCTACGACGCCCCGCGCTGGCTGCCCGGCGGCAACCTGCAGACCATCTGGGCCGCGCTGTGCGCGCGCCGCTTCGACGGGCCCGCGCCGGTGTACCGCCGCGAGCGCTGGACCGCGCCGGACGGCGACTTCATCGACGTCGACTTCGTCGATGCGCCGCAGCCCGGCCCCCGGCCGCTGCTGGTGCTGTTCCACGGGCTCGAGGGCTCCTCGCGCAGCCACTACGCCGAGGCCTTCGCGGCCTTTGCCGCCGCGCGCGGCATGGCCTTCGCGGTGCCGCACTTTCGCGGCTGCAGCGGCGAGCTGAACCTCGCGCCGCGCGCCTACCACTCGGGCGACCACGAGGAGATCGACTGGATCCTGCGGCGCATGCACGCGCAGCACGTGGTGCAGGGCGGCGGCGGGCCGGTGCTGGCGGCCGGCGTCTCGCTGGGCGGCAATGCGCTGCTGCGCTGGGCCTGCGAGGCGGGCGAGAGCGCGCGGGCCTCGGTCGACGCGGTGGCGTCGGTGTGCGCGCCGCTCGACCTGGCGGCGGGCGGCGAGGCGATCGGGCGCGGCTTCAACCGGCTGGTCTACACGCGCATGTTCCTCGCGACCATGAAGCCCAAGGCGCTGGCCAAGCTGGCGCAGTTCCCGGGCCTGTTCGACCGCGACCGGCTGATGGCCGCGCGCGATCTCTACGACTTCGACGACGTGTTCACGGCCCCGCTGCACGGCTTTCGCAACACCGACGACTACTGGGCGCGCGGCTCGTCCAAGCCGCTGCTGGGCGCGATCCGCGTGCCCGCGCTGGTGGTGAACGCCCGCAACGACCCCTTCATTCCGGCCCGCAGCCTGCCGGGGCCGAACGAGGTCGGGTCGCGCGTCACGCTGTGGCAGCCCGCGGGTGGCGGCCACGTGGGCTTTCCGCTCGGCCTGCCGCCGGGGCACGTGGGCGGAATGCCCGAGCGCGTGGGAGGGTGGCTGGCGCACCACCTCTCGTCGACGCGGGCGCAAAATACGGCCCATGGATGACATCGTCAAACAGGCATTGGCCAAGTGGCCGAACGTGCCGCACTGCTACGGCTGGCTCGGCCTGGACGCGCGCGGCAACTGGTACATGCGCGACGACCGCACGCAGGCGCAGGGCCCGTTTCGCAGCGCCAAGGGCTCGATGCTGCGGCACGACAAGCTGATCGACTTCATCCACCGCAACTACGAGCACGACGCCGACGGCCAGTGGTTCTTCCAGAACGGACCGCAGCGCGTGTATGTCGAGCTGGAGGCGGCGCCACTGGTGTGGCGCGTGGCGCAGCAGGGCGCGGGCGCGTTCACGGTCACGGCCCACACGGGCGCGCCGGCCGAGGTGTCGGGCTGCCTGCTTGACGAAGAGGGCCGGCTCTATCTCGTGGCGCCGGCGGGGCTCGGGCTGGTGCACACGCAGGACGTGGGCATCGCTGCCGAGGCCGTGGAGCAGGGCGTCTGGACGCCGGAGCCGGTGCGCGCAGCCGACCTGCCGGAGCGCTTCGGCCATGTGCTGAGCCCAGCAGAGCGCCATGCAGGCGTGGCTGTATAGCTATTGAAAAGATAGCAATCCGGATCGTCCGGGCGTAAAAAAACCGGCCTGAGAGCCGGTTTTTTCATGGGCGCAAGGCGCCGTCGATCGCTTACTTGGCAGGCGCACTGGCCGCAGCCGAAGCACCTTCGGCCGGCGCGGCAGCCGCTGCCGGACGGTCCGGCACCGGGAACTTGGCGCCACCGGCGTTGGCCAGGTACACCACGGCACGGCCGATTTCGATGTCTTCGAAGTCGCCACCGCCCTGGGCGGGCATGGCGCCCTTGCCCTTGAGCGCGTGCTCGAGCAGCGTCGCGTAGCCCTGGCCGATGCGCGGGCCCCAGGCTGCGGCGTCGTTCAGGTGCGGGGCGCCGGGGATGCCGGGTGCGCCGTGGCAGGCCACGCACTGGGCCTTGAACACGGCGTCGCCAGCAGCCAGCGGCCGGTTGGCGTCACGGATCTCGATGGAGCCGACCTTCTTGAGGCGTTCGGCCACTTCACGGTCGCGCGATTCCTTGGTCACGCCGTAGAGCGCCATGTTGTCGCCCTCCGCGGTACCGGCGGGCTTGGTGCCCGAGACCACATAGGACACGAGGCCCACGATGATCAGGATCGGAATGATGAAAGAGAAAAATACCGCGAGCAGCAGTTGCTTCGGGTTCTTGATCGGGCCGGTATGGGCTTCTTCTGTGGCCTGGTTGTGCGGGTCTGCGCTCATGGCGTCCTCAATAACGGGGGGCTCGTCGGGGGCTTTTTCTAACCAACCGGCGATTATAGAGAGGCCCTTTGCCCGCGCGGGCAATTGACCTCTCCATATCGGACGCGCAGGTGTCTCAACCGTTGTTGCGTGTGGCCCAGCCGCCACCCAGCGTCTTGTACAGCGTGACCTGGTTCTGCAGCTGCAGCAGGCGCGTGGCCACCGCCGATTGCTGCGCCGTGAACAGCGAACGCTGTGCGTCGAGCAGGTCGAGCGCGCTGGCGATGCCGTTGCGATAGCGCAGGTCGGACAGCTTGTAGCGCACCGCCTCGGCGTCGGCCTGCGCGGTCTGCGCGCGTGCCTGCTCGCCCAGCGTGGCGCGGCCCGCGAGTGCGTCGGCCACTTCGCGGAACGCGGTCTGCACCGACTTCTCGTACTGCGCCACCGCGATCTCGCGCCCGGCCTTGGCCGAGTTGAGCCCCGCGATGTTGCGGCCCGCATCGAAGATCGGCAGCGTGACCGTGGGCGCGAAGCTCCAGGCCTTGGTGCCGCGATCGAACAGGTTCGAGAACTCGCTGCTCGCGGTGCCGATCGAGCTCGTGAGCGACACGCGCGGGAAGAAGTTCGCGCGCGCTGCGCCGATGTTGGCGTTGGCCGCAATCAGCTGCTGCTCGGCCGCACGGATGTCGGGCCGCTCGGTCAGCAGGTCGGAGGGCAGGCCGGCCGGCACGTCGGGCATCGGGCGGATGCCCGCGAGTCCCTTGGTGCCACCGGCGGTGGCCTCGGCCGGCACCGGCGCGCCCAGCAGCAGCGCGAGTGCGTTCTCGTCCTGCAGGCGGGCACGCTGCTGCTGCGCATACGCGGCGCGCGCGGTCTCGGCCTGCGAGTTCGCGGCCTGGAAGTCGATCTCGGACGACACGCCGTTGTCGAAGCGCAGCTTGGTCAGGCGCACCGATTCGTCGCGCGTGACCATGGTCTGGCGCGTGATCTCGAGCAGCTCGTCGTCGGCCAGCAGCGTGAGCCAGCCGCTGGCCACGGCCGCGATCAGGCTGATCTGCGCGGCCTTGCGTGACTCTTCGGTGGCCAGGTACTGCGACAGCGCCTGGTCCTTCAGCGCGCGGATGCGGCCGAAGAAGTCGAGCTCCCACGCAGTGAAGCCGAAGTTGACCGCGTACTGCGAGGCCACGCTGCCCTGCGTCGGATCGATCGCCTGGTAGGCGTTGGGGCTCGAGCGCGAGCCCGTGCCCGTGAGGCCGAGCGCCGGGAACAGCGCCGAGCGTTCGATCTGGAACTGCGCACGCGCCTGCTCGATGTTGAGCACCGACACGCGCAGGTCGCGGTTGTTCGCCAGCGCCGTCTGGATCAGGCCCGCCAGGCGCGGGTCGGTGAAGAAGTCCTGCCAGGGCAGGGCGGCCGCAGCGGGACCCGACGGCTGCGCCGGGTCGCCCGGGTAGGTCGTCGGCACCGGCGCCGCGGGGCGCTCGTAGGTCGGGATCAGCGAGCAGCCCGCCAGCAGCATCGCGGCTGCCAGCACGGTGGGGATCAGAGGTTTCTTAGTCATGGTGTGTGGTATCTCCCGTGATGCCGGCAGCTGCCGCATGCCGCTTGTCGGCCTCGTGCTGGCGCGCGCTGCCCTTGAACAGCGTGCGCACCACCACGAAGAACACCGGCACGAAGATCACGGCCAGGACCGTGCCGGTCACCATGCCGCCGAGCACGCCGGTGCCGATGGCACGCTGGCTCGCCGAGCCTGCGCCCGAGGCCAGGACCAGCGGCAGCACGCCCAGGCCGAAGGCCAGCGAGGTCATGATGATGGGACGGAACCGCAGGTGTGCGGCCTCGAGCGCGGCCTCGACCACGCCGCGGCCCTGCGCCTGCAGGTCTTTCGCGAACTCGATGATCAGGATCGCGTTCTTCGCGGACAAGCCGATGATGGTGATCAGGCCCACCTGGAAGTACACGTCGTTCGAATAGGCGCGCAGCATCGTCGCCACCAGCACACCCAGCACGCCCAGCGGCACCACCAGGATCACCGACAGCGGGATTGACCAGCTCTCGTACAGCGCGGCCAGGCAGAGGAACACCGCCAGGATCGCGAAGCCGTACAGGATCATGGCCTGCGAGCCGGCGAGCTTTTCTTCACGCGACTGGCCGGTCCACTCGAAGCCGAAGCCTTGCGGCAGCTGGCCGGCGAGCTTTTCCATCTCGGCCATGGCCGCGCCCGTGCTCTGGCCCGGCGCCGCGTCACCGCTGATGCGGATGGCGGGGTAGCCGTTGTAGCGCACGGTCTGCGTGGCGCCCGAGACCCACTTGGTGGTCGCGAAAGCCGACAGCGGCACCGGCTGGCCCTTGGTGTTGACGGCGTTCAGGCGCAGCAGGTCGTCCGGCTGCATCCGTGCCGGCGCATCGGCCTGCACCACCACGCGCTGCAGGCGGCCGCGGTTCGGGAAGTCGTTGATGTAGCTCGAACCCAGCGAGGTCGACAGTGCACTGTTGATCGCGTCGAAGCTCACGCCCAGGGCGTTGGCCTTGTCGCGGTCGATGTCGATCTCCAGTTGCGGCGCGTCTTCCAGGCCGTCAGGGCGCACCTGCGCGAGGATCTTGCTCTGCGAGGCCATGCCCAGCAGCTGGTTGCGCGCGTTGATCAGCGCCTCGTGGCCCGCGCCCGCGCGGTCTTGCAAGCGGAAGCTGAAGCCGCTGGCGTTGCCCAGCTCGGGAATCGGCGGCGGGCTCAGCGGGTAGATGAAGGCGTCGCGGATGCCCGACAGCGCACCGAAGGCACGGCCGGCCAGCGCACTGGCCGAGTTGGCCGGGTCCTTGCGTTCTTCCCAGTCCTTCAGCGTCACGAAGGCGAGGCCTGCGTTCTGGCCCTGGCCGGAGAAGCTGAAGCCCATCACGCTCACGATGCTCTGCACTTCAGGCTGCTTCAGGATGAAGCCTTCGACCTGCTGCATCACCGACAGCGAACGCTCTTGCGTCGCGCCCGGGGGCAGTTGCACGTTCACGATGATGTTGCCCTGGTCTTCTTCGGGCAGGAACGAGCTCGGCAGGTGCGTGTAGAAGTACGCGACGGCGCCGATGATCGCGGCGTAGATCACGAGGTAGCGTGCGGCGCGGCGCAGGATGCGCGCGACCACGCCTTCGTAACCCTTGGCCGTGCGCGAGAAGCCGCGATTGAACCAGCCGAAGAAGCCGCGCTTCTCATGGTGGTGGCCGGCTTCCACCGGCTTGAGCAGCGTGGCGCACAGCGCCGGCGTGAGCGACAGCGCCATGAAGGCCGAGAAGCCGATCGAGGCCACCATCACCGCCGAGAACTGGCGGTAGATGTTGCCGGTCGAACCCGCGAAGAAGGCCAGCGGCACGAACACCGAGATCAGCACCACGGTCACGCCGATGATGGCGCCCGAGATCTGCTGCATCGCCTTGCGCGTGGCGTCGAGCGGCGACAGCCCCTCTTCGCTCATGATGCGCTCGACGTTCTCCACCACCACGATGGCGTCGTCCACCACGATACCGATCACCAGCACCATGCCGAACATGGTGAGCACGTTGATCGAGAAGCCGAGTGCAAGCAGCGTGGCGAAGGTGCCCAGCAGCGCGATCGGCACCACGATCGTCGGGATGATCGTGTAGCGCCAGTTCTGCAGGAACAGGAACATCACCAGGAACACCAGCGCGATGGCCTCGAACAGCGTCTTCACCACTTCGGAGATCGAAATCTGCACGAAGCGCGAGCTGTCATAAGGAATGTCCCACTTCACGCCCTTGGGGAAGTAGCGCTCCAGTTCGGCCATCTTGGCGCGCACGGCCTTGGCCGACTTCAGCGCGTTGCCGGTGGGCGTGGGCTGCACGCCGATACCGACCGCGGGCACGCCGTTCAGGCGCGCGGAGGTGGCGTAGTTCTGGCCGCCGAGTTCGACGCGCGCCACGTCCTTCAGGCGCACGGTCGAGCCGTCGGTGTTGGCGCGCAGCACGATGTTCTGGAACTGCTCGACGCTGTTGAGCTGGCCGTTCACCGTGACGGTGGCGGAGATCGCCTGGCCGGGGATGTTCGGCAGGTCGCCGAGCGTGCCCGACGCCACCTGGGCGTTCTGCGCGCGGATCGCGGCATTGACGTCGTTGGCCGACAGGTTGAAGCCTTGCAGCTTCGCCGGGTCGATCCAGATGCGCATCGCGTTCTCGGAGCCGAACAGCTGGGCCTGGCCCACGCCGTCGATCCGCTGCAGTTCCGGCACGATGTTGCGCGCGGCGTAGTCACCGAGCGCCACCGGGTCGAAGTCGGGGTTGTCCGAGGACAGCATCGCGAACAGCAGGAAGTTGTTGCGCGACTTGTCCACGCGCACGCCCTGCTGCGTCACGGCCGAGGGCAGCCGCGGCGTGGCGCGCGAGAGCCGGTTCTGCACGTCCACCTGCGCGAGGTCTTCGTTGGTGCCGGCCTCGAAGCTGATGGTGATGGCGCCGGTGCCGTCGGCCTGGGCCACCGATTCCATGTAGATCAGGCCGGGCGAGCCGTTCATCTCGCGCTCGATCACGGACAGCACGCTGTCCTCGAGCGTTTGCGCGGAGGCACCGGGGTAGGCGACGTTGATCACGATGGCCGGCGGGGCCACCGGCGGGTACTGCGAGATCGGCAACTGCGTGATGGCGACGCCGCCCACCACGATGATGAACAGTGCGATCACCCACGCGAAGATAGGTCGGTCGATAAAGAATTTGGCCATGCGAGGCGCTCCTGATTACTTCTTGTCAGCCGGGGCCGAAGCCGGGCTGGCGGCGGGTGCCGCTGCGGCAGCAGACGCTGCCGGTGCCGCGGGTGCAGCCGCGCCGTTCGGCGTCGGCTTCTGCCACGGCACCGCCTTCACGGGCGTGCCGGGCGGCATCATCTGCAGGCGCTGGAAGCCGTCGACCATCACCTGTTCGCCGGCCTTCAGGCCGTCGAGCACCACCCACTGGTTGTCCTTGGCGGCGCTGATCTTCACGGTGCGCTGGCTCAGCTTGCCGTCGGCGCTGACCACCGTCACGTGGTCGCCCTGCTGGGTGCGCGTGACGGCCTGTTGCGGCACCGTGATCGCGTTCGTCACCTGGGCCTGCTCGAGCTTCACGCGCACGTACAGGCCGGGCAGCAGCTCGCCCTTGGGGTTCGGGATCTCGGCGCGCAGCGTGACCTGGCCGGTGGTCGGGTCGACCGTGAGGTCGGAGAACAGCAGCTTGCCGTCCTGCCCGTAGTCGGTGCCGTCTTCGAGCACCACGCGGATGCTCGCGGCTTCTTCGCCGCTGGCACGCTTGTACTGGCCGGCGGCCACGGCGCGGCGCAGCTTGAGCACGTCGGAGGCCGACTGCGTGAAGTTCACGTACAGCGGGTTGATCTGCTGCACCACGGCCAGCTCGGTGGCGTCGCCCTGGCCGACCAGTGCGCCTTCGGTGACCAGCGCGCGGCCGATGCGGCCCGCGATGGGCGAGGTGACATCGGCGTAGCCCTGGTTGATCTTGGCGGTCTGCAGCAGCGCGCGGTTGGCGGCCACGTCGGCGTCGGCCGTCTTGGCGGAGGCCACGGCCGTCGCGTATTCCTGCTTGCTCACGGCGTTGGCCTCGACCAGCGGCTTGTAGCGGTCGGCCAGCGCCTTGGCCTGCACGGCGTTGGCTTCGGCGCGGGCCAGGGCGGCCTGGGCGTTCTGCGTGGCGGCCACCAGCGGTGCGGGGTCGATGCGGAACAGCAGCTGGCCGGCCTTCACGTCGCTGCCTTCGCGGAACTCGCGCTTGAGCAGGATGCCCGGCGTGCGGGCGCGCACCTGGGCGATGCGCGAGGCTTCGAGGCGGCCGGGCAGCTCGGTCACGAGGCCCACGTCGGTGGGCTTGACCGTCACCACGCCGACTTCAGGCGCCGGACGGGCGCCACCGCCACCGCCGCCCGGACCGGCCGGGGCCTCGCCCTTGCCGCAGGCGGCCAGGAACAGGAGGGAGACGAGGGCCACGGTCGCGAGACGCGGCGAAAACGACAAGGACGGTTGACGCGAGACATGCAGAAGAGGCATGTGATTCCTTTGATGCGAAGACGGGAGATGGCGCGTTTGCGGGAGAGATCCGTAAACCAGCACGGGCAGGTGGGCCATCCGAGAAGCGCGCTAGTTTACATACATTCATGGATGTATAGTGACAGCCATGCAATGGCCCCACGATACGCAAAGGGCGTTCGCTTTACAAATCAGGAGACTTGGTGGCACGTCGTACGAAGGAAGAAGCACTGGCGACGCGGAATCGATTGCTCGATGCCGCGGAACTGCTGTTTCAGGCGCAAGGTGTTTCGCAGACCACGCTGCAGCAGATCGCGCAGCAGGCCGGCGCGACCCGGGGCGCCATCTACTGGCACTTCAAGGACAAGGCCGATCTGTTCAACGCCATGATGGAGCGCGTGATCCTGCCGCTGGAGACGCCGCCCAAGAGCGACATCCCCGGCGATGACCCGCTGGTCGAGATCGAGGAAGGCCTGATCCATGCGCTGACGCTCATGGTCGCCGACCCGCAGGTGCGGCGCGTGTTCGACATCGCGACCCACAAGGTCGAGTACACGCACGACATGGCCTCGGTGCAGCAGCGCCACCTGGACGCGCGCAACGCCTGCGTGGTCGATTTCGAAAAGGCCCTGCGGCTGGCCGCGCGGCGCGCCCGCATCCGGCTGCCGTTGCCGGGCGCGGTCGCGGCGCAGGGCATGCACGCCCTGATGGGCGGGCTGATCCAGAACTGGCTGCTCGACCCCACGGCCTTCGACCTCGTGTCGACCGGGCGGCGCACCTTCCGCGTCTACCTGGCCGGGCTCGGTTTCCCGCGCACGCCGGCCGGTGGCGTCCCGACGGCGCACGACGCGGAAACCACCGCGGCCTGATAGGCCATAATGTGTGGCTCCGGTGCATTCCGGAGCACCCCTCTCGCTGTATTTCAACGGATAGAATTCGGCCCTCCGAAGGCTGAGATCCAGGTTCGATTCCTGGCGGCGGGACCACCTTCAAGACCGGAAATTCCGCAAGGGCTTCCGGTTTTTTCACTTCTTCCCCGACCCGGCGCGGCCTTGCAAGACAAGGCCGATCCGGAGATCCGCGCGACCGGGCCGTGACACGCCGTTGCACCCTGTCACCCGGACGCACGCATGTAAAAATTCCCCGCATGATGGAGCTCTCCGAACTGGACGAAACCAGCCTCGCAGCACACGCCGCCGAATGGCGTCGGCGCGCGCTGCGCGGCGAGAAACAGGCCCGCGGCATCGCACACGCCCTGGAGGCCGAGATGCGCCGCCGCTTCGGCGATTCGATTCCGCCGAGCCAGAGCGCCGACCTGGACACCCGCCCCCTGGCCCTGCGCCAGCCGCCGCGCCCGTGGTGGAAGTTCTGGTGAGCCGGCCGCGCGCCTTCGCCGCCTGATCTGAGCTCCCTCGCCGCCGGCCGCCGGTTGCAGCGCCCCGCCGGCCCTGCCACCATGGCCGCATGGCATACCAACTGCATTACTGGCCCACGATCCAGGGCCGCGGCGAATTCGTGCGGCTCGCACTCGAGGCCGCGGGCGCCGACTACGTCGATGTCGCGCGGCTGCCCGCCTCACAAGGCGGCGGCGAGTCCGCGCTGGGCCGCCGGCTCGGCGACCCCGGCAACCCGCGCGCCGCGTTCGCACCGCCGTTCCTCGTCGACGGCGACATCGTGGTCGGCCAGACCGCCGCGACCCTGCTGTACCTCGGCCCCAAGCTCGGGCTGGCCGGCATCGGCGAATCCGACGGCCTGTGGACGCACCAGCTGCAACTCACCATCGCCGACGCGGTGGCCGAGGCGCACGACACCCACCACCCGATCTCGACCGGCGACTACTACGAAGACCAGCGCGACGCAGCCCTGCAGCGTGCGCGTGCCTTCCGCGAAGCGCGCATTCCGAAATTCCTGAACTGGTTCGAGCAGGTGCTGCAGCGCAACCCTTCGGGCGACCTGCACCTGGTCGGCGACGTGCTGACCTATGCCGACCTGTCGCTGTTCCAGCTGGTGGAAGGCCTGCAGTACGCCTTTCCCAAGGCCGCTGCGCGAGCGCTCGACGCCACGCCCGCGGTCGTGAGGCTGCACGCGAACATCCGGCGACGCCAGCGCGTGCACGACTACCTGCAAAGCCCCCGACGCATCGCGTTCAACGAGGACGGGATCTTTCGGCGCTATGCCGAGCTGGACGGCTGAAGACCGGCGTCTCAGGTGACCAGCGCGGCAGCGTCCTGCCATGCGGGCAGCCGCACCAGGCCCGCGACTGTCACTGGCTTTCGCTGGGGGCCGAACAGATACCGGTGGGGCACGATGCCTTCCAGGTGACGCAGCACGTCGCTGCGGTCGTCGATGAAATGCGTGATGCGCAATTCGCGGCAGTGATCGGCCTTCTGCGGTCGCTGCAGGCAGAAGCGCAGGTTGGCGGGCGCAATGCCCGTGCGTTCGAAAAAGCGGTGATGCCGCAGCCAGGCACGGCTCTTGGCCTGCACGCTCGGGCCGCATTTCGAGACCAGCCAGACGCGTCCCTCGAATCGGTCCACCAGCGGGCCGACTGCATCGAACATGCCTTCATAGGGCGGTGTGCGCAGCGCGTCGTCCAGCGAACCGCCGATGAAGGACGTGTCCGCGCCATCGGCGTCCTCGGGCGCGATCAGCACACGGCCGATGTCGATGCCGAGGCGGGGAAGTGGGTGTGTGTTTTTCATTTCTTGTTCCTTGTGTTCTTGAAGAAGCAGCCGGATCGTAGAAATGAAGGCGTTCACCAGGAACTACTGATATTGAAGGTGTTATCCATAAAATGGATAGATGGATGTACCCCGCACCAACCTCGACGCGCTGCAGTCCTTCGCCGTGTTCGCCGACACGCTGAACTTCAGTGAGTCGGCCCGACTGCTGCACATCAGCCAGCCGGCCTTGCATGCGAAGGTGCGCAAGCTGTCCGAGCAGCTCGATGCAACGCTGTACGTGCGGGTGGGCAGTGCGCTGCAACTCACGCAGACCGGCGAGCAGGTCGCGCGACATGCGCGGGAGTTGCTGACGTTCAACCGGCGCTTCGTCAAGGGACTGGCCGTGGGGCAGGACACGCCGGTCGTCACGCTGGCGGCCGGCGAGGGCGCGTACCTCTACCTGCTGGGCAAGGCGCTGTCGCAGTTCTCCGGACCGGGCGCATCGCCGCACCTGCAACTGCTCACGCGCAACCGCGACGAAGCGGTCCAGGCGGTGCGGGCCGGGCAGGCGCAGCTGGGCATCGCGCCGCTCGGCACGGTGCCCGCGGACCTGCAGGCGCGGCGCCTGACGTCCGTGGGGCAGGTGCTGGTCGTGCCCCGCACGCACGCGCTGGCCGGGCGCAAGTCGGTGCGCCTGCGGGACCTGAAGGGCGCGCACCTGATCGTGCCGCCCGCCGGCAGGCCGCACCGCGAACTGCTCGGCCGGCTGCTGCAGGCCGAGTCGGTGCCCTGGCAGCCCTCGCTCGAAGCCAACGGCTGGGAACTGATGCTGCGTTTCGCCCAGCTGGGTTTCGGCCTTGCAGTGGTGAATGCCTGCTGCCGCATCCCCCGGGAACTGGTCGCCATTCCATTACAGGGCTATCCGCCGCTCGAGTACCACGTGTTCCATGCGGCCGACCGTCCGCCCACGCCGCACGAGCAGCGCCTCAAGGACGCACTGCTGGCCCATGCCGACCATTGGCGGGCGGCCCTTCAGTCCTCCGGCCGGAAGGCGCCATGACACCCGAAGACGCGAGCAAGTTCATCGCCTACGTGCTGCGGCATGCGCCGGAATCCGTCGGGCTGCGCCTCGACGCAGAGGGGTGGGCCGGCATCGACGATCTCGTCGCGGGCGCTGTGGCGTCTGGCCGCGACCTGACCCGGCCGGACGTCGTGCGCGCCGTCGATTCGGGGATGAAGAAGCGCTACGAGCTGTCAGGCGACGGGCTGCGCATCCGCGCGCTGCAAGGGCACTCCACGGCGCAGGTCAGCCGCAGCTTCGAGGCGGTGACGCCGCCGGCATTGCTGTTCCACGGCACCGCGACGCGCTTTCTGGCGGCCATCCGCGTGCAGGGTCTGTTGCCGGGTGCGCGGCAGCATGTGCACCTGTCCGCCGACGAGGCCACGGCGGTGCAGGTGGGGCGGCGCCATGGCAAGGCGCTTGTGCTGCGGGTGGACACCGGCCGCATGCATGCGCTCGGCCACGCGTTTCATCTCGCCGAGAACGGGGTCTGGCTGACCGCGCGCGTGCCGCCGGAATTCCTGTCGGAACCCGGGCCCGGCGCGTAGCCGCGGCCGGTCTACTCGCCTTCCGCGCCGTTGCGGATGCGCAGCGCCAGCTCGTACAGCGTGTTGCGCGGCGCGCCGCTGATCTCGGCGGCCAGCTTCACGGCGGTCTTCACCGGCAGTTCCGCCAGCAGCAGGCGCAGCACGCGCTCGCCTTCCGCACCGCCGTCGCCGCTCACCGCCACGGGGTGCAGCACCAGCGCGAACTCGCCACGCGTGCGGTCGCGGTCGGCGCCGAACCAGTCGGGCAGCGCGCTGGCGGCCACGGTGGCGATTTCTTCGAACTGCTTGGTGAGCTCGCGGCCGACGGTGATGCGGCGCTCGCCCAGCACGGCCAGCGCGCGGGCCAGGCTGTCGATGCGGTGCGGCGCTTCGAGCAGCACCACGGCGCGCGGCTCCTGCGCGAGGGCCTGCACGGCGGTGTCGCGCTCGCCGGCCTTGCTCGGCAGGAAGCCCGCGAACACGAAGGCGCTGCTGTTGTGGGCGTGGCTGCTCTCGCCGCCGTCGGCCACGAGCCCGGCCGCGCTCACGAGCGTGATGACGCTGCTGGCGCCCGGCAGTGGCAGCACGCGCTGGCCGGCCGCGCGCACGGCGGCGGCCAGGCGCGCGCCGGGGTCGCTCACGCCGGGCGTGCCGGCGTCGCTCACGTAGGCGATGCGCTCGCCCTGCGCGAGCCGCGCGACCACGGCCTGTGCGGCCTCGGCCTCGTTGTGCTGGTGCACCGCGAGCAGTTGGGCGCCGGGGCGGTCGATGCCGTAGGCGCGCAGCAGGCTCTGCGTGTGGCGCGTGTCCTCGCAGGCGACGGCGTCCACCAGCTGCAGCACATGCAGCGCGCGCAGCGTGATGTCGGCCAGGTTGCCGATCGGCGTGGCGACGACATACAGCGTGCCCTGCGGATAATGCTGCGCGCCCGCGGCGTCGAGCGCGGCCGGCAGGGCCGCGCCGAAGGAAGCGGGGGCGAGTGAAGCCAAGGGGTTTCTCCGTAGGGCAGCGAAAACAAAAAACAGGGCAGGGAGCCATGACGACAAGCACCACGACGACGAAGCATCGCGGCGATGCGGCGGAAGACGCCGCGCTCGACCACCTGCGCCGGGCCGGCCTCGTGCCGGTCGCGCGCAATTATCGGACGCCGGGGCGCGGCGGCGGCGAGGTCGACCTGATCATGCGCGATCCGCGCGATGGCACGCTGGTGTTCGTCGAGGTGCGACAGCGCAGCGCGGGCTCGCACGGCGGCGCGGGCGGCAGCATCACGGCGGGCAAGCAGCGGCGCATCGTGCTGGCCGCGCGGCACTACCTGGGCCGTTTGCGCGCATTGCCGCCATGCCGTTTCGATGTGGTGCTGATCGAGGAGAAAATCACCTGGCTGAAAGCCGCTTTCGACGCCGGCTGACGCACCCCGAAAGGGAACTGAAGCCTTGCTGAAGGCTCCACCACTCAAACGTCTTGTTTCACGACCCCCAGTTATCATCGCGCCCCATGCTCGAGCAACGGATTCAGCAGCACTTCATCGACAGTGCCGACCTCAAATACCAGACCGGCCCGGTCCTCAGCAAACCCATCTCTCAAGCGATGCAGGCGCTGCTGGCCTGCGTGACCAGCGGCGGCAAGGTGCTGGCCTGCGGCGCCGGCGTGTCGGGCCTGTTGGCCGCCCAGTTCGCGTCGAACTTCGTGGGCCGCTTCGAACGCGAGCGGCCCGAGTTGGGCGCGATCGCGCTGCCCGGCGACACCACCGACCCGGCGGCCGACAGCCCGCAGGCCGCCGATGCCGACCGCTTCGCGCGCCAGGTGCGCGCGCTCGGCCAGGCCGGCGACGTGCTGCTGGTGCTCAGCGCCAGCGGGCAGTCGTCCGCGGTGCTGGCCGCCGTGCTTTCCGCGCATGAGCGCGACATGACGGTGGTGGCGCTGCTCGGCAACGCCGCCACGGGGCTGGCCACCGCGGCGCCCGGCGTCGGCGGCACCGGCGGCGCCATCGGGCGCGCGCTGCGCGAAACCGATGTACAGATCAGCGTGCCGCACGAGCGTGCGGCGCGCATTCACGAAATCCACCTGCTCGCGCTGCATTGCCTGTGCGACGGCGTGGATGCCCAGCTACTCGGAGAACAGGAAGTTTCCTCATGACCATGACGACCCTGACCAAGGCCTCGACCCAACGTTTCGCCCTGGCGCTCACCCTGGGCGCCGCCCTGGTGGCCGGACTGTCCGCCTGCGTGCCGCTCGTCGTGGGCGGCGCCGCGGTGGTGGGCGTGGGCATGGTGGCGACCGACCGCCGCAGCTCGGGCGCCCAGCTCGACGACCAGGGCATCGAGCTGCGCGCCGCGGCCCGCGTGCGCGACATCGCCAACGACAACATGTACGTGAGCGTCACCAGCTTCAACCGCCAGGTGCTGCTGACCGGCGCCGTCGGCAACGACGCCGACCGCCGCCGCGTCGAGGACGAGGTGAGCCGCGTGGTCAACGTGCGCTCGGTGGTGAACGAACTCACCATCGGCGCCCCGAGCACCTTCCAGGACCGCTCGAACGACCTGTACATCACCGGCAAGGTGAAGGCCTCGCTGCTCGACGCCAAGGACATCTTCGCCAACTCCTTCAAGGTCGTGACCGAGCGCAGCACGGTCTACCTGATGGGCATCGCCACGCGCCGCGAGACCGACCGCGCCACCGAGATCACGCGCGGCGTGACGGGCGTGGCGAAGGTCGTGCGCGTGGTCGAGGTGGTGAGCGAGGCCGACCTGGCCGCGAGCCAAGCGGCCAACCAGTCGGCTGCGCAGCGCGGCGGCACGGGCCCCGCACCGGTGAGCAATGCGACGCCATCGACGCCGGGTGCTGCCTCGGGTTCGCGCGTGCCGCTGCCGCCGATGGAGCCGCTGCCCGCGCCGGCCGGTGGTGCAACGACCTCGCCGGTCCGCTGAAACCAAAAAGCCCGCTTCCGCGGGCTTTTTTCATTTGAGTCGGATGATGAGACTGGAGGTGTCCCAGCGCCTGCCGCCGGCCTGCTGCACGTCGGCATAGAACTGGTCGACCAGCGCCGTCACCGGCACGCGCGCGCCATTGCGCTTGGCTTCGTCGAGCACCAGGCCCAGGTCCTTGCGCATCCAGTCGACGGCAAAGCCGAAGTCGAACTTGCCTTCGATCATGGTCTTGCCGCGGTTGTCCATCTGCCAGCTCTGGGCCGCGCCCTTGCCGATGACGCCGAGCACGGCTTCCATGTCCAGGCCGGCGCGCTGGCCGAAGGCGATGGCTTCCGACAGGCCCTGCACCAGCCCCGCGATGGCGATCTGGTTCACCATCTTGGCGAGCTGGCCCGCGCCGCTGTCGCCCAGCAGCGTGACGGCGCGCGCGAAGGCCATGGCCACCGGACGGATGCGCTCGAACACGGCCGCGTCGCCGCCGCACATCACGGTGAGCGCGCCGTTCTGCGCGCCCGCCTGGCCGCCCGACACGGGCGCGTCGATGAAGTGCAAGCCGCGCGCGAGCGCCGCCTTCGACAGTTCGCGTGCCACGTCGGCCGAGGCCGTGGTGTGGTCCACGAGCACGGCGCCGGGCTTCATGCCGGCCAGCGCGCCGTCGTCGCCCAGCACCACCGAGCGCAGGTCGTCGTCATTGCCGACGCAGCAGAACACGATGTCTGCGCCGGCCGCCGCTTCGCGCGGGGTGGGGGCGTGGCGGCCGGGGGCGCCGAACTCGGCGACCCAGGCCTGCGACTTGGCGGGCGTGCGGTTGTAGACCGTGACCGTGTGGCCGGCCTTGACCAGGTGCCCGGCCATGGGCCCGCCCATGACGCCGAGGCCGAGAAAGGCCACCGTCTGGGCGGGAACGGATTCGTAGGTGCGGGAGTTGATGCTGCTCATGGCCGACAGCTTAAAGCCAAAGAAAGAAACAAGGCCGGCGCGCCCCGCGGTGCGCCGGCGGGGCGGCCTCAGACGATCGCGAAGTGCTCGGTGCCGGCCGCCAGGTCGGTGCTGCGCGCGCGCTGGCTGTTGAGCTTGATCTGCAGGCGCAGATCGTTGGCCGAGTCGGCGTTGCGGATCGCCTCTTCGAAGTTGATCGCGTTGCCCTCGAACAGGTCGAACAGCGCCTGGTCGAAGGTCTGCATGCCCAGGTTGCGGCTCTTCTTCATGATCTCCTTGATCTCGCCCACTTCGCCCTTGAAGATCAGGTCGGAGATCAGCGGCGTGTTCAGCAGGATCTCGACGGCGGCGACGCGGCCCTGGCCGTCTTCGGTGGGCACCAGCCGCTGCGACACCAGCGAGCGCAGGTTCAGCGACAGGTCCATCAGCAGCTGCGCGCGGCGCTCTTCGGGGAAGAAGTTGATGATGCGGTCCAGGGCCTGGTTGGCGCTGTTGGCGTGCAGCGTGGCCATGCACAGGTGGCCGGTTTCGGCAAAGGCGACGGCGTGCTCCATCGTTTCGCGGTCGCGGATTTCGCCCATGAGGATCACGTCGGGCGCCTGGCGCAGTGTGTTCTTCAGCGCCGCTTCCCAGCTGTCGGTGTCGATGCCCACTTCGCGCTGCGTCACCACGCAGTTCTTGTGCGGGTGCACGAACTCGACCGGGTCTTCCACCGTGACGATGTGGCCGTACGAATTTTCGTTGCGCCAGTCGATCATCGCGGCCAGCGTGGTCGACTTGCCCGAACCCGTGGCGCCCACCAGGATGGTGAGGCCGCGCTTGGTCATCGCCACGTCCTTGAGCACCTGCGGCATGCCCAGCCCGTCGATGGTCGGCAGCTTGGCGGGAATGGTCCGCAGCACCATGCCGACCTTGCCCTGCTGCACGAACGCGTTGACGCGAAAGCGCCCGATGCCCGTCGGCGAGATCGCGAAGTTGCACTCCTTGGTGCGCTCGAACTCGGCCGTCTGGCGGTCGTTCATGATCGAGCGCGTGAGCGCCAGCGTGTGCTGCGCGCCCAGCGCCTGCTGCGACACCTTGGTGACCTTGCCGTCGACCTTGATGGCCGGCGGGAAATCGGCGGTGATGAACAGGTCGCTGCCGTTGCGGCTCACCATGAGCTTGAGCAGGTCGTTGATGAACTGGCTGGCTTGATCGCGTTCCATGAGAGCGCTCCTTGATGTCTAGATTGAATCTGCAGGCGGCCGACCGCCGGGCCGCCCCAAGGCGGCCGCGCCTCCCCCTTGGGGGGTGGAGTTACACGAAGCGCAGCGAAGTGAAAAGCCGGGGGGCCTCATGACTAGCCGGGGAAGTTTTCTGGAATCTTGGCCTTGCCGCGCGCTTCGGCGGCAGAGATCGTATTGCGGCGCACCAGCTCCGTCAGGTTCTGGTCGAGCGTCTGCATGCCCGAGCCCTGGCCGGTCTGGATGGTGGAGTACATCTGCGCGACCTTGGCCTCGCGGATCAGGTTGCGGATGGCCGGCGTGCCCAGCATGATCTCGTGCGCCGCCACGCGGCCCTGGCCGTCCTTGGTCTTGCACAGCGTCTGCGAGATCACGGCCTGCAAAGATTCGGACAGCATCGCGCGGATCATTTCTTTTTCTTCGCCCGGGAACACGTCGATGATCCGGTCGATGGTCTTGGCGGCCGACGAGGTGTGCAGCGTGCCGAACACCAGGTGGCCGGTTTCGGCCGCGGTCATCGCGAGGCGGATGGTTTCGAGGTCGCGCAATTCGCCCACCAGGATCGCGTCCGGGTCTTCGCGCAGCGCGGAGCGCAGCGCGTTGGCGAACGACAGCGTCATCGGCCCCACTTCGCGCTGGTTGATCAGGCACTTCTTGGATTCGTGCACGAACTCGATCGGGTCTTCCACCGTGAGGATGTGGCCGTACTCGTTCTCGTTGAGGTAGTTCACCATCGCCGCCAGCGTGGTCGACTTGCCCGAGCCCGTGGGGCCCGTCACCAGCACGAGGCCGCGCGGCTTGAGCGCGAGTTCGCCGAAAATCTTCGGCGCGTTGAGTTGCTCGAGCGTGAGGATCTTCGAGGGAATGGTCCGGAACACCGCGGCCGCACCGCGCGCCTGGTTGAAGGCGTTCACGCGGAAGCGCGCGAGGCCGTCGATCTCGAACGAGAAGTCGACCTCCAGGAACTCTTCGTAGTGCTTGCGGTGCGTGTCGCTCATGATGTCGTACACCATGGCATGCACCGCCTTGTGGTCCAGCGCATCGACGTTGATGCGGCGCACGTCGCCGTTCACGCGGATCATCGGCGGCAGGCCGGCCGACAGATGCAGGTCGGAGGCTTTGTTCTTGACGCTGAACGCCAGCAGTTGGGTGATGTCCACGGGGCTCCTCAGGCAGGCTTTAGTGACGTTTTGATACGAATTCGGAAGATTATGACGATGATTGGCGACGATCTCCAGCAAGTAAGGGCCCGGATCGACCGGGCCTGTGCGCAGGCCGGGCGCGACCCGTCGGCGGTGCGCCTGCTGGCGGTGTCCAAGACCTTCGGGCCGGAGGCGGTGCGCGAGGCGCACGCGGCCGGCCAGGCGGCCTTCGGCGAGAACTACGTGCAGGAGGGGCTGGACAAGATTGCCGCGCTGGCCGACCTGCGCGCGGGGCTCGAATGGCACTGCATCGGCCCTCTGCAGAGCAACAAGACGCGGCCCGTGGCCGAGCAGTTCGACTGGGTCCACAGCATCGACCGCCTGAAGATCGCCGAGCGCCTGTCGGCCCAGCGCCCGGCCCACCTGCCGCCGTTGCAGGTGTGCCTGCAGGTCAACGTGGACGGCGGCGCGAACAAGTCTGGCGTGCCGCCGGAAGAAGCCTTGGCGCTCGCGCGCGCTGTGGCGGCCTTGCCACAACTGACGCTGCGCGGGCTTATGGCGATCCCCGAACCGGCGCCCGATTTCGCGGCGCAGCGCGAACTGTGCCTGCGCGCCCATGCGGTGTTCGAGGCGATCCGCGCGGCGGGCATCGCGCTGGACACGCTGTCGCTGGGCATGAGTGGCGACCTCGAAGCGGCGGTCAGCGCCGGCAGCACGATGGTGCGGGTCGGTACGGCGATCTTCGGCGGGCGGGCGCGCAAGCCCGCCTGAAGTCATAGGCCCCTAGCGCAGGAAGAACAGCAAGCTCATCGTCAGCCCCGTGGCGACGATGCCCGCGCGCAGCCAGGCCGGCGGCAGGCGCCGCGCGCCCCGGGCGCCGAGGTAGCCGCCGAGCAGCGCGGCGCCCGCCATGATCGCGGCCTCGCGCCAGGCGATCAGGCCGCCCCAGGCATAGAGGGCGACCGCGATCAGCGTGAGCAGCGCCGACACCTGGTTCTTGAGCCCGTTGGCCGCCAGCAGGCGGGTCTGGCCGAGCAAGCCGAACAGTGCCAGCAGCAGGATGCCCAGCCCGCCGTTGAAGTAGCCGCCGTAGACCGTGACGGCGAGCACCGAGACCATCGCGACCGCCGGCCGGTGCGCGCCCGACTGTCGAGACGCCGTGAGGCGCGGTGCCAGCACGAACAGCAAGGTGGCGAGCAGCAGCAGCCAGGGCACGACGCGGCGGAAGGTGGCATCGGGCGTCAGCAGGAGCAGCAGCGCGCCGGTACTGCCGCCGATCAGCGACAGCACCACGAGCGTCCGCATGGACAGCCCGGGCGGCGGTTGGGTGTCGCCGCGCAAGCCCCAGGCCGCCGACAGGTAGCCGGGCAGCAGCGCGAGCGTGCCCGTGGCGTTGGCGCTCACGGCCGGCACGCCCGCGAACACCAGGGCCGGCAGCGTCAGGAAGCTGCCGCCGCCGGCCACCGCGTTCAGGGTGCCCGCCACGAAGGCTGCGGCGATCAACGTCGCATCGACAAGCATCGCGCGACCCTCAGGCGAAGCGGCAGGCTTCTTCGAACGCGAGCCTCGGGTGGCGGTCGAACAGCTGGGCAGGGTCGCCGTGGCCGAGGTTGCACAGGAAATTCGTGCGTACCGACGTGCCATGCCAGAACGCTGCGTCCATGCCTGCGGCATCGAAGCCCGACATCGGCCCGCAATCCAGCCCGATGGCGCGTGCCGCGAGCATGAAGTAGCCCGCCTGCAGGCTCGCGTTGCGAAAGGCCGTGCGCAGCGCGTGCGCCTCCTTGTCGGGCCCCGTGAAGTCGTCCTGCATCGACGGCCGGTGCGGAAAGAGCCGTGGCAGCTCGCGGTAGAAGGCCGTGTCGAAACCGAGGATCGCGGTGACGGGCGCCGTCATCGTCTTCTCGACATTGCCGGGCGAGAGCAGCGGCCGCAGGCGTTCGCGGCCTTCGTCGGTGCGCACGAAGACCACGCGCATCGGCGAGCAGTTGGCCGAAGTCGGACCCCACTTCACGAGTTCGTGGATCTGGCGCAGCTGCGCCTCGCTGACCGGGCGGGGCAGCCAGCCGTTGTGGGAGCGGGCCTGGCGAAAGAGGGTGTCGAGGGCGCTGTCTGGAATCATGGGGAACGTGGAAGGTCGAAGGACTGCATCAGCCGCAAGGTCGCTGTCGCGATCGCGCCGTCGGCGCGCGTCAGTTCGTCGAGGATCGAAAAATGATCATGACCCGGGCACTCGATGTGGCCCGCATGAACGTCGCGCCAGTGCAGGCGGATGGTGTCGCATTGTTCGCGGAAGCCAGGATTCTCGTTGCCGCCCAGGGCGGTGAGCAGTCGCGTACCGGTCAGGGGACGCCACAGCGCCGGACTCAGCGCCGCCGCGCTGCGCGGCGTGAAGCGCGTGGCGTCCATCACCGACGGCACGTCGAGCAGCGGGCGCAGGTCGTACAGCGCGCTGATGCAGATCGCGGCCGCCACCACCGGCTCGGTGGCCAGCAGCATCGCCGCCAGGTGCCCGCCGGCCGAATGCCCGCAGGCGAACAGGCGTGCCGGCGGGGCATCCCATTGCGCGTGGTGCGACGCGAGCCATGCGGCCGCACGGCGAACCTGCGCGACGATGGTCTCCACGTCCACCGCCGGGCACAGCGCATAGTTGACGACCGCGACCGCGTAGCCGGCCGCGGTGAAAGGCGGCGCGACCAGCGAGGCGTCGCTCTTGTCGAGCGAGCGCCAGTAGCCGCCATGGATGTACACCAGCGTGCCGCGTGGGCGGCCCTCGGGCAGGAACAGGTCGAGGCGCTCGGCCGCGTGCGGCCCGTAGGCGATGTCGAGCCGCGCGCGGGCGCGCTCGCGCACCGCGGCGGACGCGCGTGCCCAGCCGTCGAAGATGTCCTGGTAGTGCGGGACGGCCAGGCGCGCGTTGTAGCGGCGCTCGCCGTCGCCGGCCGTGGGGTTCGGCGGCATGGCGGGTTACGCGCTGGCGCCGATGCGCTCGACCACGGCCCGCAGGTCGGCGCGCACCTTCTCCGGCAGCGCGGCGACGGGTGGGCGCGTCGGCCCGGCGCTGCGGCCCGCGAGCGTCATCGCTTCCTTGATGACGACCGGGAACGAGCCCCAGGCCCAGGCCGCGCGCAGCGGCGCGAAGATGTTCGACACGCGCAGCGCCTCGTCGTGGCGGCCGGCGCGCAGCGCGTCGTACATGCGCACCATGAGCTCGGGGAACACGTTGGCGGCGGGCGAGATGGTGCCTTGCGCGCCGTGGAACATCATCGACAGCGCGATGGTGTCGCGGCCCGAGAACAGCAGCGCGGGGCGCGGCGCGGTCAGCAGGTACTCGATGGATTGCGTGAGGTCGCCGCCCGAGTCCTTCATGCCCACGATGTTGTCGGCCGCCTGCATGCAGCGCGCGAGCGTGGCGGGCAGCACGTTGACGGCGGTGCGCGGCGGGTTGTTGTAGAGCATCACCGGCAGCTTCGTCGCGCGCGCCACGGCGGTGTAGTGGGCCACCAGTTCGTCCTGCGTGGGCTGCACGAAGTACGGCGTGATCACCAGCGCCAGGTCGGCGCCCAGGGCTTCGGCGGCCTGCGTGAGCGCGATGGCGTCGCGCGTGGTGGCGCCGCCGGTGCCGGCATACAACGGCACGCGGCCGTCGATGGCGCGCATCGACAGCTCCAGCAGGCGGATGTGCTCGTCGCGCTCCAGGGCGAAGAACTCGCCCTGGCTGCCGGCGACGGAAATGCCGTGCACGCCGGCGCGGATGTAGCTGTCGATCAGTTCGCCGACGCGGGCTTCGTCGAGCCGGTGGTCGGCGGTGAAAGGCGTGGCCATGGCGGGCACGACGCCGTGGAATTTCGAGAGGTTCAAGGCAGAAAGCTCCAGAAGAAAAAGGGGGCGACGGGCGGCGTCAGTCGACGCCCATCAGGTGGCCCAGCTGCACCACGTAGTGGCCGAAGGCGGCCGCTTCCTTGGTGGTGCGCGGGTCGCGCGGGCGCGGCAGGTCGATGCGGATGTCCTCGACGATGCGCCCCGGCCGCTCGGACATCACGAGCACGCGGTCCGAGAGAAAGACGGCCTCCGAGATGCTGTGGGTGATGAGGATCACCGTCTGGCGCATCTCCTGCCACAGGCGCAGCAGCTCGACGTTGAGCTGGTCGCGCGTGAGTGCGTCGAGCGCCCCGAAGGGCTCGTCGAGCAGCAGCACCTGGGGCCGCATCACGAGGATCTGCCCGAGCGCCGCGCGCTGGCGCATGCCGCCCGAGAGCTCGTGAGGGTAGTTGCGGCGGAACTTCTCCAGCTTGAGGATCGGCAGCAGCGCTTCCACGCGTTCGTCGATGTCCTTCTTCGGCAGCTTGCGCACCTCGGCCGCGAGGCGGATGTTGGCTTCCACGGTTTCCCACGGCAGCATGTTGTGGGTCTGGAACACCACGCCCACGTCGTCGGACATCCGCGTCTGCAGGTGGCCGAGCACGCGCACCTCACCGCCCGCGTCGGGCTGGATCAGCCCGGCCACGATGCGCAGCAGGGTGCTCTTGCCGCAGCCGCTCGGCCCCAGGATCGAGACGAACTCGCCGCGCTGCACCGTGAAGTCGACCTGCTCCAGCGCGCGCACGCTGTGGCGCGCGTCGAAGGTCTTGGCGACGCGGCTGACGCCGATCGCCGTGTCGATGGCACCGGGGGCGCGCACCGTCGCCTCGCCGGTGGCCACGGTCCCAGGCTTCACTTGCGTGCTCCCACCCAGCCGCCTTCGGAGATGTCGAAGACCACGCCGTCGAGGTCGCGGAATTTCATCTCGTAGTACAGGCTCTTCTTGTCGTGCGGCAGGTCCATGAAGAAGGTGCCGCCGTGGTCCTCGATGGCCTTGCGCTGTGCATCGAGGTCGTCGACCCAGAAGCCGAAGTGGTGCGTGCCGATCCAGTCCTTGCCCTTCTCAAGGCCTGCGGCCTCGTCGGTCTTGTAGTTCAGCAGCGCCAGGCAGATGGTGCCGTCCGTGAGGTACACGCCGTCGGCGATGGGCGAGTGTGTGGGCTCGACGATGGTGAGGTCGAAGACCTCGCTGTAGAACTTGGCCGCCTTCTGGGGATCGGGAACGGCAAGGGCGATGTGACGCAGTTTGGCCATGGGGATGTCTCCTGAGTTGAAATTTTTGGAAAAGGCGAAAGAGAAAAGGAAGGGGCTCAGAGCCCGCGCCACCAGATGCGCTTGGCGGCCAGCTCGACCAGCAGGTACAGCAGGCCGGCGACCACCGAGATCACCACCAGCGCGGCGAACAGGTAGTCGGTGCGCGCGTTGGCGTTGGCCTCCAGGATGAGGTGGCCGAGCCCGCGCTCGGAGCCGACGAACTCGCCCACGATCGCGCCGATCACGGCCAGCGGCATGGCCGAGCGCAGCCCGTCCATGATCGACGGCAGCGCCGAGGGCACGTAGAGGCGGCGGAAGGTGGTCCAGGACGAGGCGCGGATGGCGCGGAAGTGCTCCACCAGGTGCGCCGGCGTGCCCGCCAGCCCGCCCATGGTGGCGATCACCACCGGGAAGAAGGCGAAGAGAAAGGCCATCAGCACCTTCGAGGTGTCGCCGTAGCCGAACCAGATCACCATGAGCGGCGCCAGCGCGATCTTGGGCAGGCCCTGGAACACCACGATGAGCGGGTACAGCGACCGTCGCACCACCGGGATGGCGTGGATCGCGAGCCCGAGCAGCACGCCGCCGACGGCCGCCAGCGCGAAGCCGGCCAGCACCTCCTGCGTCGTGACCCACGACTGCACGAGCAGTGCCATGCGGTTGGTCCACAGGCTGTCGAGCACCTGCGACAGCGGCGGCAGCAGGTAGCGTTTGATGCCGAACACGTCGACCGATTTTTCCCACAGCAGGCCCAGTGCGAGGAACAGCAGGGCGGGGTCGGTGAAGCGGCGCCACGATTCGGCGCGCGAGGAAGGGGCGGGGTGCATGTGTCTTGTCTCCGGATCTTTTTTATGTGTCGTGTCTTGTCGCGTGGTGGGCGTTCAGCGCTTCGGGTCGTCGCTGTCTTCGTCCCGGGCCGTGCGCGGCCCCCACTCGGGCGGCGGCACCACGAACCGGTCGAAGTGCCACTGGTCGAAGGCCGCGAGGTCGTTCTTCCAGACGCGGGGCGTGTAGGGCTGCGCGGGCGTGATCTGCACCATCTCCGCGTAGAACTCGCAGTAGTTGCCGTCGGGGTCCTTGAACACGAGGAACAGGTTCTCGCCGGGCCCGTGCTTGCCGATGCCGCGCACGATGTCGATGCCCTGCGCCTGCAGGTAGCGCGCGGCGTCCTCGATCTCGGCCAGCGAGCCGAGCTGGTAGGCGAAGTGCTCCAGCCCGGGCCGTCCCGGCACGTAGGTGGCCGCATGCTGCGGGTCGCCGGGCGCAATCTGCGCCAGCGCCAGGTCGTGGTGGTCGTTCCCGCAGCGCAGGAAGGCCATCTGGTCCTCGATGTGGTCGGACACTTCCAGCCCGACGATCTCGGTGTAGAAGCGCACGGAGGCCTTCAGGTCGCGCACGTTGAGCACGACGTGCCCGAGGCGCTGGGGACGGGGGCGTTGAACCATCGGTGTTGCTCCCGCGCTCATGGTGCGAGCAGGTCGTTGCTGTACGCGTCCTGCGGCTGCACCTTGCCGCCGAGGCCGAAGGCCTTGTCGACGAACTGCACGGTGGCGCGCATGCGGTCATCGCGCAGGTGGCCCAGCCCCTTGGCCTTGGCCGCGGGGTCGACCAGCAGGTCGTTCATGTCCTTGATCTGCGCCAGCGCCACGGCGCGGTCGGTGGTGGGAAACATCTTCACCATGAGGTCGGCCGCCTGCTCGGGGTTGGCCATCGCGAACTCGTAGCCGCGGTACGAGGCGCGCAGGAACTTCTTCACCACCTCGGGGCGCTTCTTGATCAGGTCTTCGCTGGCCGCGAAGCCGCTGCCGTAGGCGTCCAGGCCGAAGTCGCTGTACTCGATCCAGCCGAGCGTCACGCCCGCGGCGTTGGCCTGCTTTTGGGTGACGGCGCGGTTGCTCCCGCGCCAGCATTCGGCCAGGTCGACCTTGCCTTCGATCAGCGAGGCGTCGACCACGGCGGGGTCCATGCGCAGCAGGCGGATGCTGCCCTTGGGCTGGCGGTTCAGCTCCAGCCAGGCGGGCACGACGTTGTGCACCGGCGAGGCCGAGCCGCCGCCCAGGCGCAGGCCCTTCATGTCGGCGGGCGTCTTGGGCTGGTGGCGCTTGGTGTCGAAACAGATGCCGGCGGGCCAGCGTGTGTTGATGGCGCCGATCATGCGGATCTTGCCGCCGTTGGCGCGGTTGAGCACGAGGCTGATCGGGTCGACGTAGCCGAATTCGAACTGGCCCTGGTCGAGCTCATTGGCGGTGCGGTTGCCGCCGTAGCCGCGCACGATGGCGGTGTCCAGGCCCAGTTCGCGGAAGTAGCCCTGCGCCTGCGCGACGATCACGCCCACCGAGCTGCCCTGCGGCAGCCAGGCCATGTTGTAGGTGACCTTCTCCTGGGCGAACGCGGGGGGCGCGCCGGCCAGCAACGCGCTGAAGGCGAGGCCGGTCAGTGCGCGCGCGATCGCGGCGAATCCTCTGCGGGTGGGTTGCATGTCGTTGTCTCCATACCTTGTTGTGATGCGAAAGAACGGGGCCGTGGCCCCGCCGTGGCGGCGCTCAGACGCGCTCTGCCTGCACTTGATTGGAAAGCCGTCCGATGCCCTCGATGCTCGCCACCAGCCGGTCGCCCGGCTTCAGGTAGATACCCCGACCCATGCCCACGCCGGTGGGCGTGCCGGTGGCGATCACGTCGCCGGGTTCGAGCGTGACGATGGTCGACAGGTAGGCGATCTGCTCGCGCACCGTCCAGATCATGTTGGCCGTGCTGTCCTGCTGCATGGGCTCGTCGTTCACGTCCAGGCGCATCTGCACGGCCTGCGGGTCGGGGATCTGCCAGGCGGGCACCAGCCACGGGCCGATGGGCGCGAAGGTGTCGTGGCACTTGCCCTGGAACCAGTCGTGCTTGAACGGGTAGTCGCCGCGGATGTTGAGGTCACGCGCCGAGATGTCGTTGACGATCGTGTAGCAGGCCACGGCGTCGAGTGCGTCCTCGACCGACACGCGGCGGCAGCGCTTGCCGATCACGGCGGCGAGTTCGACCTCCCAGTCGAGCTTGCTGGTTTCGGGCGGCATCTGGATCGTCTCGCCGTTGCCGATCACCGTGTTCGAGAGCTTCAGGAACATGTACGGCTTGCTCTGCGACTTGGCCGCCAGCACGGTGCCCATTTCGTTGGCGTGCGAGGCGTAGTTCGAGGCGGCGCAGAAGATGCGGCTCGGCACGAAGGGCGCAGCCACGGCCGCGGCGCCGTCGGCCACCGGCCGGATCGCGCCCGAGGCGGCCAGCGCGGCGGCGATGGGCGCGGCGTCGCGCAGCCAGGCCTGGGCGTTCGCCCAGTCGCGCAGCATGGCTTCGACGCCTTGCGTGACCCAGGTTTCGGGCAGCGGTGGCAGGCCGGCCGCGCGGGCCGCCTCCAGGTCGTACAGCTGGCTGTCGATCACCAGGGCGGGGGCAAGCCCACCGGCGCGGCGGTAAGTGGCGAGCGCGATCCAAGACATTCGATTGACTCCTCTTTTGTAGGTGGGTTGGAATCCGCGACGGGTGTTTTGCATTCAGTGTCTGCGAATTGTGTGCAATTTTATGTTTTGGTGTTCACGAACGTCAAGGGTTTGTCGCGGCATGCCTGAAACGGGCGTGCGGACGCATGCCGCGGCCGGCCTGCGCCGGGAGCGGCGGGCCGGGGCGGGCAGCGGAAACGGGAGGGAGGGAGGGGGCGCGGCAGCCGCGTCAGGCGGCGGCGCTGGAAGACGGGGTGCGGGAGGCGCTGCCGTCGAAGTGCTGCAGCACGTTCATCGCCGAGTTGGCCGCATGGCTGTGCATGGCGGCGGCGGCGGCGTCACCGTCGTGCGCCAGCAGGGCGGCAACGAGGGCTTCGTGCTCGACATGGGAATGCTGCAGGCGGTTTTCCGTCGTGAAGAAGCCTTGCGAGCGGAAGGGGGCGAGGCGCTGCCGCAGGCTCAGTGCGAGGTCCTGCAGCGTCTTGTTGCGGGCGCCGGCGTAGATCAGCGCGTGGAATTCCTCGTTCAGCGCGGCGTACGCTTTCGCGTCGCCCTCGGCCGCGGCGCGCCCGGCTTGCTGGTGAACGAACTCGATGCGCTTGCGCTCCGACGGCGCGGCGCGCAGCGCGCACAGCTTGGCGCACAGGGCTTCCAGTTCGCCGGAGGCTTCGAAGAGGCCGTCCAGATCGGCGGGCGCCATTGTCGCCACCGAGAAGCCGCGGCGCGGCAGGTGCTCGATCAGCCGGGTCGAGGCCAGCTGCCGCAGCGCATCGCGCACCGGGCTGCGCGAGACGCCGAAGCGCGTCGCGATCGTCTGTTCGTCCAGGCGCTCGCCGGGCTGGAAACGGCGCAGCACGATTTCCTCGGCCAGGCGGTCCGAGATGGTCTGGGACAGCGTTTTTCCAGGCTCGTTTTCCATGGTTTGCTTCTTCGGGGGCGTGTCGCCCCGCTCGGTGCGCGGCGACATATTGTCGACAAAATTTAATTGTCGCATGCAATAACGCCAGCCCAAACGCCCCGGGCGGGCGTGCGCCTCAGACCCCCAGCGGCAAGCGCGCGCTGCTCTTCACCTCTTCCATCACCGCATACGTGCGCGTCTCGCGCACCCCGGGCAACTGCCACAGCACGGTGCCGGCGAATTCGCGGTAGGCGGCCATGTCGGCCATGCGGGTCTTGAGGAGGTAGTCGAAGCCGCCGGCGACCATGTGGCATTCCATGATCTCGTCGCGCACCTGCACGGCGGCCTTGAACTGGTCGAACACGTTGGCGGTGGTGCGGTCGAGCAGCACCTCGACGAACACGGTGAAGCCGCGCCCCAGCTTGTAGGGGTCGAGGCGGGCCTCGTAGCCCAGGATGAAGCCGTCGCGCGTGAGGCGCTGCACGCGCGCCAGCACGGCGGTGGGGGAGAGCGCGACCGCCTCTGCCAGCTTGAGGTTGGTGATGCGGCCGTCTTCCTGAAGGATCTTCAGCAGGCGCAGATCGATGCGGTCCAGATCAAGCATTCGAGGATTATCCGGCGCACACATCGATCGGCTGCAAGAAATGCGGCCTATTTGCCACGGCCATAGGAGATAGAACCAAGGAAATGCCGTTGGACTACCCTTTCGCAGTCATTTGAACTACCGAAAGCCGTGGGTCACCGCATTCAACGCACCGTGGTCGCGCCGGGTGCGGCGGCCTGGCGGCCCGAGAGCTGGTCGACCAGCGCGCCGTAGGCCGGGCCTTCGCGCAGCTTGGTGTACGCAGCCTGGGCTTCGCGGTAGCCGGGGCGCGACGTGTCGGCGCCGGCTTCGCCCGACTGCTGGGCGGCCAGGCCTGAGCGGATCCACAGCTGGGTGTCGGCGGCCACGGCGGCGCGGCTGTTGGCCGAGACCGCGACCGGCTCCTGGCCCATGTTCTCGTTGTAGCCCTGGGTGGGCGCGGTCTTCAGCCACTGCTGGGCGTCGGCCGTCACGGCGGTGCGTGTCGTCGACGACGCGAAGGGTGCGGGACGCGGGTCGCCTTCGGCGTAGTTGCCGGCAAAGCTCGGCGCGGCGGCCAGGCCCAGCAGGGCGGCGACGGCGGCGGTGTTCAGAAGGCGGGTGGTGGCAGACAGCTTCATGTTCGTTCACTCCTTGAGGTGGTTGCTTGGTTGGTGAGAACGACTGTACGAAGCGCATCCACGCGACCGATAACGTCTGGATGACGGTTTTGTCATGTGCGTATCCACCTGCATCGGGCCGCGCCGAGAGGGGCCGCAAGGGGCCTTCCAACTTCTCTTGCATAACCGCCATCGCGGCATGCATAAGCCATGGCGCGCGGCCCTCAGTCGGAATATCGTTGCGCCCATCCATTCCAACCAAGGGAATCTTCCATGAACGAGAAACTCTCCTTCGTCAATCCGACGGCCAACAGCCCCTGGGGCACCTACCTGTCGCAGGTCGATCGCGTCGTGCCGTACCTCGGCCCGCTGGCGCGCTGGGTCGAAACCCTCAAGCGCCCCAAGCGCGCGCTGATCGTCGACGTGCCGATCGAGATGGACAACGGCACCATCGCCCACTTCGAGGGCTACCGCGTGCAGCACAACATGAGCCGCGGCCCGGGCAAGGGCGGCGTGCGCTTCCACCCCGACGTCACGCTGGAAGAAGTGATGGCGCTGTCGGCCTGGATGACCATCAAGACCGCCGCCGTGAACCTGCCGTACGGCGGTGCCAAGGGCGGCATCCGCGTCGACCCGAAAAAGCTGTCGCTGCAAGAACTCGAGAAGGTCACGCGCCGCTACACCAGCGAGATCGGCATCATCATCGGCCCGCACACCGACATCCCCGCGCCCGACGTGAACACCAACGCGCAGATCATGGCGTGGATGATGGACACCTACTCGATGAACGTCGGCGGCACCGCCACCGGCGTGGTCACCGGCAAGCCGCTGCACCTGGGCGGCTCGCTGGGCCGCGTGAAGGCCACCGGCCGCGGCGTGTTCGTCACCGGCCGTGAAGCGGCCCGCCGCCTGGGCATGGACCTGCGCGGCGCGCGCATCGCGGTGCAGGGCTTCGGCAACGTGGGCTCGGTCGCGGCCGAACTCTTCGTCGAGGCAGGCGCCAAGATCGTCGCGGTGCAGGACCACACCGGCACCATCGTGAACACCAACGGCCTCGATCTGGCCCAGCTGGTGCCCATCTCGCGCACCGACGGCGTGGTTGGCTTCAAGGCCGGCGGCGACATCGTGCCGAACGAAGACTTCTGGGACGTGACCTGCGACATCCTGATCCCCGCCGCCCTCGAAGGCCAGCTCACGGCCGAACGCGCCAAGAAGACCACCGCCAAGCTGGTGCTCGAAGGCGCCAACGGCCCGACGGTGCCCGAGGCCGACGACATCCTGGCCGAGCGCGGCGTGCTGGTCGTGCCCGACGTGATCTGCAACGCCGGCGGCGTGACGGTCTCGTACTTCGAATGGGTGCAGGACTTCTCGTCCTTCTTCTGGGACGAGGACGAGATCAACGTGCGCCTCGACCGCATCATGATGAACGCGCTCAACCAGATCTGGGACACGGCCGACAAGCACAAGATCCCGCTGCGCACCGCCACGTATGCGGTGGCCTGCGAGCGCATCCTGATGGCGCGCCAGGAACGCGGTCTGTACCCCTGACGCGATCTCCGGGGCTTTCAGGGCCTTTCGGGAACCCCCGGCCTGCCGGGGGCTCGAAGCGAAGCCGCCGGTTGGTTAGCATCCGGTGTCCTTCCCGCCCTGCCATGCCCCCCACCACTCCTGCTGCTTTCTTCTCTTCGCCGGCCCGCGTGCCGGCGTTTCTGTTCCCGGGCCTGCTGTCGGCCCTGTTGCTGGCCGGCTGCGGCAGCTTCGGCAAGGGGCAGGCCTACGAGCCCGAAGACTTCGACTCCACCACCACCCACACGCGCAACTACGCCGCCAGCGAGGCCCAGACCTGCGAGGCGGCGCGCCGTGCGCTGCTGAGCCAGGGCTACATGGTCACGGCCGCCAACGCCGACCTGGTGACCGCGCGCAAGAGCTTCCAGCCCGCGGCCGAGACGCACGTCGAGGTCGAGTTCCGCGTGGTCTGCGCGCGAGAAATGGGTACTGGCAGCGCCTCGGCCGGACGCAGCACCGTGGCCTTCGCGACCGCGCTGCAGGACCGCTACGGCCTGAAGAAGGGCAGCAACTCGGCCAGCCTGGGCGTGGGCGCCATCGGCTCGCTTTCGCTGCCCTTCGGCGGCAGCAACGAGGCGATGGTCAAGGTGGCGAGCGAGACGCTGTCCGACGAACGTTTCTACGACCGCTTCTTCACGCTGGTCGAGCGCTTCCTGCAGGGCGGCGGCCCCGACATGCCGGCCGATGCCGCACCCGCGGATGAGGCACCGAAGCCGACTGCACGCCCCGCTGCAACGACTTTTCCGGTATCGCCGTCGCCGAACCGCGGCTGAACAAGCTTGGCAGTCAGCGCACCAGCGTCGACTTGCCGAACAGGCTCTCGATCAGCTCCACCGCCACCTCGGCCGTCTGGTTGCGCACGTCGAGCGCGGGGTTGAGTTCCACCACGTCGACCGAGCCGAGCCGTCCGGTGTCGGCGATCATTTCCATGCACAGCTGCATCTCGCGGTAGGTCGGCCCGCCGCGCACGCCCGTGCCCACGCCGGGCGCATCGGCCGGGTCGAGGCAATCGAGGTCGAAGCTCACGTGCAGGTGGGTGTCTTCGTCCACATCTTGAAGCGCCTCGGTCATGGTGGTGCGCATGCCGTTCTCGTCGATGTGGCGCATGTCGAACACGTGCAGGCCGAGCGTGCGGATCGCTTCCTTCTCGTCGGCATCGACGCTGCGGATGCCGATGAAGCGGATCGCGTCGTGCGCCAGCGCCGCGGGCTCGCCGCTCCAGCCCGTGAGGTCCGCCGGCCCGTGGCCCAGCAGGCACGACACCGGCATGCCGTGCAGGTTGCCGCTGGGGCTCGTGGTCTCGGTGTTGACGTCGGAGTGCGCATCGAGCCACAGCACGCGCAACTTCTTGCCGCGTTTTCGCGCATGCCAGGCCACGGCGCTGATGGAGCCGATCGCCAGGCAGTGGTCGCCGCCCAGCATCACCGGCACGTGGCCGGCGCCCAGCGCGGTGTCGACGGCGGCGTAGACCGAGCGGTTCCACGCGATCACTTCGGTGAGGTGGCGCAGCCCGTTGGCCGGCGGCGCCCACGGTGTGGCCGGGCCCGCGAGGTTGCCGCGGTCGAGCACCGTGAAGCCCTGGCCCGCCAGCGCCTCGGCCAGGCCGGCCACGCGCAGCGCGTCGGGGCCCATGCCCGCGCCGCGCACGCTGGCGCCGATGTCGGTCGGCGCGCCGATCAGTTCGAGGGTGGTGGCGGTACTGCTGCTGTTCATGCCGGTCTCCCGATGTGGTGCCAGAGGTAGGCGTAGCCGAGCGCATCCATGAAGGCGGACGCCTTGTTGTCGGCGGCGGCGCTGTGGCCGCCTTCCATGTTTTCGTAGAAGCTGCTGTCGTGCCCTTGTGCGAGCAGCTTCGCGTGCATCTTGCGCGCATGCACGGGCCCCACGCGGTCGTCGCGCGTGGAGGTGGTGAAAAGGGCGGGCGGGTAGGGCGTGCCGGCCCGGGCGTTCTCGTAGGGCGAGAAGGTCCGGATGAATTCCCACTCGTCGGGCAGTTCCGGGTCGCCGTACTCCGCGATCCATGAGGCGCCGGCCGACAGCTGCGTGTAGCGCTTCATGTCGAGCAGCGCCACCTCGCTCACGATGGCGCCGTACAGCTGCGGGTACAGCGTGAGCATGTTGCCCATGAGCAGGCCGCCGTTGCTGCCGCCCATGGCGCCCAGGTGCGCGGGCGAGGTGATGCCGCGCGCAAACAGGTCCTGCGACACGGCCGCAAAGTCTTCGCAGGTGCGCAGGCGGTTTTCCTGCAGCGCGGCCTGGTGCCAGCGCGGGCCGTACTCGCCGCCGCCGCGGATGTTCGCCACCACGTACACGCCGCCGCGTTCGAGCCAGGCACGGCCGATGCCGCCGCTGTAGCTCGGCTCCAGCGAGATCTCGAAGCCGCCGTAGGCGTACTGCAGCGTGGGGTTCGTGCCGTCGGCCACCAGGTCTTTCGCAGCGATCTCGAAGTAGGGCACGCGCGTGCCGTCCGCCGAGGTCGCGAAATGCTGGCTCACGCGAAAGCGCGAGGCGTCGAAGAAGCCGGGGCTGTGCTTCAGCGGCTGCGGCTCGCCCTGGCCGAGGGTGCCGATGTACAGCGTGGTCGGCTGCAGGAAGCCGCTCACGGTCAGGAAGTAGTCGTCGCTCTCGGTCTCATCGATGCCGCCGGCCGCCACGCACGACAGCGCGGGCGCGCCGCCCAGGCTGTCGCGGGCCCACTCGCCCAGGCCGTCCGCCGGCGGCGTGAGCACCTCCAGCCGGTTCACCACGTCGTGCATCACGTTGAGGATGAGGTGGTGGCGCGTCCACGAGTAGTCGTCGAGCGCGGTGGTGTCGTCGGGCTCGAACAGCAGCGTGAGCTCGCGCGTGCCGGCCATGTAGTCGTCGAAGCGCGCGGCCAGCAGCGAGCCGGCGGTGTAGGTGCGGCCGGCCACGGTCCAGTCTTCGCGCGGCTCGATCAGCAGCCACTCGCGCGTGACGCCGGTGTTGGCGTCGTCGGGCACGTCGATCTTGGCGAGCGTGCCGTCGGGCGCGCGCAGCCAGGTCTCGCTGTCGTAGAAGTCGATCTGGCGCGAGACGAAGTCACGCTCGAAGCCGGGCGTGTGGTCGCTCCAGGCGCTCACCGACATGTCTTCGTGCGCGCCTTCGTACACGGTGACGGCTTCGGCCAGCGGCGTGCCGCGTTGCCACTCTTTCACCAGGCGCGGGTAGCTCGAGCTGGTCATCGAGCCGGGGCCGAAATCGGTGCCCACGTACAGGTGGTCGATGTCTTTCCAGGTGACGTGGTTCTTCGCCTCGGGCAGCGCGAAGCCGCCTTCGACGAATGCCAGGTTCACCAGGTCGAACTCGCGCACCACGTCGGCATCGGCACCGCCACGCGACAGCGAGATCAGGCAGCGTTCGTACGCGGGCTCCAGGCAGTCGGCGCCGTGCCAGACCCAGTTCTCGCCGTCCTGCGCGGCCAGCGCGTCGAGGTCGAGCACGGTCTCCCACGTGGGCTCGGGCGTGCGGTACTGGTCGAGCGTGGTGCGGCGCCACAGGCCCTTGGGGTGCGCCTTGTCGCGCCAGAAGTTGTAGTACAGCGCACCGATCTTGCTGACCATCGGAATCCGCGCGTCCGAGTCGAGCACCTCGAGCAGGCCCTGCTCGATCGCCTGGAAGGCCGGCGACTGCGCATAGGTGTGAACGGCGCTTGCATTCTGCTGGCGAGCCCAGTCCAGAGCGGCTTCGCCGTCGATGTCTTCGAGCCAGAGATGGGGGTCGTCGTTGTGCGCAGAGGTCATGCGGCACAGTGTACGAAGCCCCCGTGAATGCGGCGGCCTGTGAGCAGTTGTTGCTGCATTCGAGGCGCGTCGATTTTTTCATTACATGTGGATGCGCGCCCCGGCCATCCTTGGGGCAAACCCCTGTCCCGGGCGTGCCTTCCCCCGGTGGAAACACTGAAGAAGCGAAGGCCCACGAACGCGATGCCCACGGTATCCTGCCGGACGGCGCATGCCCCAACGAGGAGAACCACACATGAAACACCTGAGCGGTCTTGATGCCACCTTCCTGCACCTGGAAACCCCCGAGATGCCGATGCACGTGGGTTCGCTCAACGTGCTGGACCTGCCCAAGGGCTACAAGGGCGACTTCTACGAAGACGCCAAGGCCTTCATGGCCAGCCGCATCCACCTGGCCGACGTGTTCACGCGCAAGCTCGCGCTGATGCCCTTCGACATGACCAATCCGGTGTGGGTCGAGGACGACGACATCGACCTCGACTACCACGTGCGCCACATCACGCTGCCCAAGCCGGGCACCAACCGCCAGCTGCAGCAGTACGTGGCACGGCTGCACTCCACGCTCATGGACCGCAGCCGGCCGATGTGGGAGTTCTTCATCATCGACGGCCTCAAGAGCGGCCAGGTGGCGCTGTACACCAAGGTGCACCACGCGGGCATCGACGGGCAGGCCGGCGTCGAGCTGGGCAAGGCCATCTTCGACCTCGAGGCCACGGGCCGCGTGATCAAGCCGCCGCGTGCGCGCCCGCGCAGCAACGGCTACCAGCTGGGCATGGCCGAGCTCGCCACGGCGGCGCTGCGCAACACGGCGCAGCAGTACGTGAAGCTCTTCAAGATGGCGCCGGCCATCGCGCGCGCCATCGGCGGCCTGGCCCAGCCCGACGAGAAGGCGGCCGACAAGGCGGCCGCCACCGCACCGAAGAAGTTCAACCTCTTCGCGCCGCGCACCTCGCTGAACGTGTCGATCACCAACCAGCGCACCTTCGCCGGGCGCACCATCTCGCTGGCCGAGACCAAGTACATCGCCAAGCACTTCGGCGTGTCGCTCAACGACGTGGTGCTGGCCACCGTGGCCGGCGCGCTGCGCCACTACCTGGCCGACAACAACGAGCTGCCGGCCAAGCCGCTGGTGGCCGGCGTGCCCGTGAGCCTGCGCGAGGCGGGCGACCAGACGGCCAACAACCAGGCCAGCATGATCCTCGTGAGCCTGGCCACCGACATCACCGATCCGCTGCAGCGGCTGAAGGCGATCAACGCCTCGTCGAACTCGTCCAAGTCGACGATGAACCGCTTCAAGGCCGTGATCCTGGACGACTTCCCGACCTTCGCCGCGCCCTGGCTGGTGTCGGGCATCGCGTCGATGGTGGGACGCTCGGGCATCGTCAACCTGCTGCCGCCGGCGGCCAACGTGGCCGTCTCGAACGTGGCGGGCGCGCCGTTCCCGATGTACTTCGCGGGGGCGCTGGTCACCTGCTACTACCCGGTGTCGATCGCCAGCCACGGCACCGCGCTCAACGTCACCGTGCAAAGCTACAACGGCCGCATGGACTACGGCCTGATCGCCTGCCGCCGCGCCGTGCCCGACATCACCGAGATCGGCGACTACCTGCTGGCCGAGCACAAGCTGCTGATGGAGCTGACGCAGAAGCACCCGGCCGTCTCCGGCGCGCCGGCCACACCGCCCAAGCCCGTGGCCGCCCCCGCCCCAGAAGCGGACGAAGAGGCCCAGGCCGCTGCACCGGCCCGCAAGCCGGCCGCGCGCAAGAAGGCGCCGGTGAAGGCCGTCGCCGCCAAGAAGACGGCGCAGAAGGCCCCTGCCAAGGCCGCACCGGTCAAGGCGGCGGCGAAGAAAGCCCCTGCGAAGAAGGCGGCGGCAAAGAAGGCTGCGCCCCGGCCCGCGGCCCGCAAGGCCGCCGCATCGCCGCGCGCCGCTGCGGCATGATCGACAGGGCCGGCCCGGCCTGGAAAAAAAATTGGGGCAGTTGGACTAGTTTTCCGACCGTTCTAGTTTTCCAGGCCTAGGCCCTGCGGAAGATGATTGGCCCATCGCGATTCCCCGCGAGCCATTCAACTTCAAAGAAATCTCACATGTCCACGCAAACCAACATCGCTTCCGCCGCCATCCACGTCGTCGGCCAGTACAACGACGCCGGCAAGACCCTGGTCGGTGCCTACCGCACCGGCGTGCAGCGCCTGCTGGGCGGTGCTGCTTCGCGCTACAGCGAGTTCCTGGGCAACCGCCAGATCCCGATGGTGAGCGAGCAGATCAAGGCCAACCTGATCGGCGCGCAAGAAAAGGTGCATGGTTTCCTGTCCAACCGCCTGGACATCGACACCAGCCGCATCGTGAACGCGATGGACCGCGTCGCTGCCGGCACCACCAGCGGCATCGAAACCGTCGCCAACCGCGTCGCCCAGATCGAATCGCCCGCTGCCACCACCGTGCTGAACGCCCTGTCGGCCGTGAACCAGCCCTTCGCCACCGTGTCGGTGCAGATCGCCGACCGCATCGTCGCCGGCACCAAGCAGATCGAAGCCCGTGTGAGCGGCACCGAAGAAGCCGCCCCCGTGCGCACCGTGAAGGCCAAGGTCGCTGCGGCCAAGAAGCCGGTTCGCCGCGCTGCCCGCAAGGCGGCCTGATCCCGGGGCGCTGACCGCGCCCTTTTCATTTCTACCGCCCCTGGAGCACCACCGCATGGCGACCCGTCCCGATGACACTGCCAAGTTGAAGAAGAGGGCGGCGCCTGCGAAGAAGGCTCCGGCGGCGAAGAAGAAGGCCGCGCCCCGCAAGGCGGCGCCGGCTGCAAAAGCCCCGCCCGCAGACACCGCTGCGGCGGGCACCAACAAGGCCGAAGCGCTGCTGCGCGCCGGCCTCAAGGCGCTGGACAACGTGCGCAACGATGTCGCCAAGCGCCAGGCCAACGTGATCGAAGGCCTGCTGGGCATCGGGCACGGCAAGGCCGACGCGGCCGGTGCCAAGGCGGCGCTGACGCGCGGCTTCCCCAGCCTGGACACCTTCGGCATCCGCAAGTTCGAGGACGTGTTCGACCAGCGTGTCGCCACCGCCCTGCAACGCCTGGGCATGCCCAGCGCCGACGAGGTTCAGGCCCTGCGCGACGAGGTGGCGCAGTTGCGCGAACGCCTCGCGAAACTCGAGAAACCGTCCAGTTCAAGTGGCTCCGGCGGCAAGCGCTGAGCGGCACGCAACGCACGCAACACGCCGCTTGTGGCCAGCTCCAACACCACGCGCGATCGCATCCTGCAGACCAGCCTTGCGCTGTTCAACGCGGAAGGTCTTCCGGCCGTGTCCACGCACAAGATCGCGGCCGAGCTCGGCATGAGCCCGGGCAACCTGCATTACCACTTCAAGGCCAAGCAGCTGATCGTCGAATGGCTGTTCCGGCGCTTCGAGCAGCGGCTCGAGGTGCTCAACGGCTCGTCGGCGTCCATTGCCGCCATCGACGACCTGTGGCTCGCACTGCACCTGCGCTTCGAGGCCATCGACGAATACCGCTTCATCTACCGCGACATGGCCTTCCTGGCCAGCGAGTACCCGGCCCTGGGACAGCGCGCCCAGGCCATGACCGCGCAGAACCTGCTGGCGGCCCAGACGCTGTGCGAAGGGCTGGTGGCCTCGGGCGTGATCGAGACCAGCGCCGAGCAGGCGCGCATCCTGGCGCTGCAGATGGTCTTCACCACCACCTGCTGGCTCTCGTTCGAACGGCTGGTGCCGGGACGCGACGCCCTGGCGCAGGCCGACCCCGGTTTGGCGGCTTTCTACACACTCACGCTGGTTTCTCCGTATGTTTCCAGCGAATCGAGGGCTTATCTTGATTACCTGAGGGGCAAATACCTCGGATAAATGAAGTCGTCGTCTGACGGGGAATGCAACTTCGCACCCCCATCGTCGTCCTACAGAAGAAAGAAACAGAAAGGAAGCCGCCATCATGACCACCGCCACCCACGAACCCATCGCACCGCCGTCGCGCCTGCTCTTGCTGGCCGAAGCGCGCGCCCTCTGGGAAACCGGCGCCGGCCTCGCCATGTGGCCGCTGCTGCAGCTCGCGCCGCGCGGCGACGGGCACCCCGTGCTCGTGCTGCCGGGCCTGGTGGCCAGCGACGTGTCCACGCTGCTGCTGCGCCGCTACCTGTGCAGCCGCGGCTACGACGCCCACGGCTGGGGCCAGGGCCGCAACCTGGGCCCGCGCGCCGGCGTCGAGGACGGCATGGTCGACCTGCTCAAGACCCTGGCCGACAAAAGCGGGCAGAAGGTCAGCGTGATCGGCTGGAGCCTGGGCGGCGTCTACGCGCGGCTCTTGGCCTCGGCGCAGAAGGACCTCATCCGCAACGTCATCACGCTGGGCAGCCCGTTCTCGGGCAGTCCGCGCGCCACCAACGCCTGGCGCGTGTACGAAGGCGTGAGCGGCCAGAGCTCGCACGACCCGCGCCGCATGAAGTTCGTCGAACCCACGCCGCCCGTGCCCACGACCTCGATCTTCAGCCGCACCGACGGCGTCGTCGCATGGCGCTGCAGCCTCGAGAAGACCGGCCCGCAGTCCGAGAACATCGAGGTGGTGGCGAGCCACCTGGGGCTCGGCGCGCACCCGGCCGTGCTCTATGCGGTGGCCGACCGGCTGGCGCAGCCCGAGGGCGAATGGAAGCCGTTCAACCGCGGCATGCTCGGGCCGCTGGTGTACCCGGACCCGGATCGCAACGTCTGAACTGAGGCGCGCGCTCCCCAAGAAAAAAGACCGGCGAATGCCGGTCTTCTTCTTTGAGGCTCCAGGCTTGGTTCTTCAGGCCCCGGCCCACACGTCGAGCACATAGCGCTGCTCGGCAATCATCTGGTCCATCCACGCCGCGCTGTCCTGCCCATGCTCGCGCGCGAGGTCGCTGAGCGTGCGCCGCACGTCGGGCTCCATGCGCGAGCCGTCGCCGCACACATACACGACGGCGCCGGCTTCGAGCAGCTTCCACACGGCCGCGCCCTGTTCGCGGATCAGGTCCTGCACGTAGACCTTGCGGTCGCCGGCGCGCGAGAAGGCCGTGTGCAGCTTCATCAGGCCGCGGTGCGACCAGGCCTGCAGCTCCTCGGCGTAGATGAAGTCCTGCTCGGGATGGCGGCAGCCGAAGAACAGCATCGCCTCGCCCAGCGCCTCGCCGCGTTCGACCTGCGCGGCGCGCGCCTGCAGGAAGCCGCGGAACGGCGCCAGGCCGGTGCCCGGGCCGATCATGATGAGCGGCCGGTTGGCGTCTTCCGGCAGGCGGAAGCCCTCGGCCGTGGTCTCGCGGATCACGCCGTGCACCGTGTCGCCGGCCTCGGCGCGCGCCAGGAAGTTGGAGCACACGCCCTCGAAGGTGCCGTTGCCCGACAGCGCGGGCGCGCTCACCACGCCCACCGTCACGCTGCAGCGCCCCGGCGTCATCGTCGGCGACGAGGAGATCGAGTAGTAGCGCGGCGACAGCGGCGACAGCATTTCCAGGAACACCGCGAACGGCACCTGGCAGGCGCGGTGCTCTTCGAGCAGCTCCAGCAGCGACTTGCGCTTGTGCAGCACCTCGGCCTTGTACGCGGCCTGCGAGGCCTCGTCGCTGCCCGACAGCGCCTGCAGCTTCGGCTTGGTGAACGGGCACTCGGTGTGCGCCGCGAGCGTGGCGATCTGCTTGCGCGTGGCCACGTCCTGCAGCTCGACGTAGTCGCCCAGCAAACGATCGACAGCGATCACCTGGTCGACCGGCAGCGCCGCCTTGCGGCCCGGCACGGCCGACAGGCGCACGTGCGCCGAGCGGTCGAAGCCGAAGCGCGCCATCGCGCGTTCGACCTGCGCCGGGCTGTTGCGCGGCACCACGCTCAGGTGGTCGCCGGGCACGTAGTTCACGCCCTCGGGCAGCATCAGCTCGACGTGGCGCGTGGAGCGTCCGGCCTCGCCGTTGGCGCCGGCGCTTTGCAGTTCGCGGTTCTCGATCACGCGCAGCGGCACCGCGCCCAGCGCATCGACCAGCGCGTTCTTCTGCGGCGGCGGCAGCTCTTCGAGCGTGTACAGCGGCTCGGCCTCGGCCGGCGTGTCGGCGCCGTTCTTGATGTCGAAGGTCTTCACCAGCGCGGGCCACAGCGCGTCGCTCCAGTCCTGGAAGGCGCCGTCCATGTCCTCGCGCGCATCGCCTTCGCCGCGCGCGTGCACGCGGTCGGCGCCCAGCGCCTCGAGCCGTTCGTCGATGCGGCGCGGCACCGCCTGGTAGGTGGCGGCCCAGTCGGTGTTGCCGCAGCCGAAGACGCTGAAGCGCACGCCGTTGAGCGAGTCGTCGGCCTTGTCGAGCCAGCGGTGGAACTCCGCCGCGTTGTCGGGCGCCACGCCGTTGTACGAGGCGCAGACGATCGCCACCGCGCCGCTGGCCGGCAGCCGCTCGGCATAGTCGTCGAGCGAGGCCAGCTGGGTCGAGAAGCCGCGCAACTCTCCGGCCTCGGCCAGCTGGCGCGCCAGGTCTTCGGCCGTGCCGAGGTTGGAGCCCTGCAGCACCAGCAGCGAGGTGCCGTGGCGCGCCGCCTGCGGCTTGCGCGCGACGGGCTTGGCCGGCGCGTCGGGCGTGGCCGTTGTCTCCACGGTGCCGCGCGGGCGCGAGGCCGGGTCGCGCAGCAGCGCCTTGATCTTGAAGTTCTCGGGCTTGATCGTCAGCGCTTCCTTGATCTTGAGCTTGTAGCCCGTGTGATCGACGAGGTTGAAGCGCTGCAGGATCATGCCCAGCGTGAGCACTGCCTCCTGCAGGGCGAACTGCCGCCCGATGCAGGCGCGCTGCCCGTTGCCGAAGGGCTTGAAGGCGTTCACGGGCCGCTCGCGCTCGGCCTCGCGGCTGAAGTGGTCGGGGTTGAACTGGTCGGCGTCCTCGCCCCAGATGCCCTTGTCACGGTGCAGCGCGAGCGCATGCATGATGACCATGTTGTTCTTCTTGATCGTGTACTGGCCGCCGATCTTGGTGTCTTCCTTCGCGCGCATCGAGATCGCGGGCGCGGTCGGGTACAGGCGCAGCGATTCCTTCAGCACCTGCATCACGTACTGCAACCGGTTGACCTGCGCGTAGGTGGGCTTTTGCGTGGTGTCGCCGCCGAACACGCTGTCGACCTCGGCCTGCGCCTTGGCCATCGCCTCGGGGTTGTTCAGCAGGAAGTAGATGGCGAACGACAGCAGGCCGCTGGTGGTCTCGTGGCCCGCGATGAGGAATTCGATGCACTCGTCGCGGATCATCTTGTCGGTGAGCTTCTCGCCGCTCTTCTTGTCCACGCCCGCGATCATGTAGCTCAGGAGGTCGGGCTTGGTGGCGATGTCGGCACCGCTGGCGCGCCGCTCCTCGATGATGTCTTCCACCATCTTGTGCATGCAGCGGATGTCCTTGCGCTGCTGGGCCAGCTCCTTCTTGAGCATCAGCTCCTCGAGCGGAATGCCGCGCCGGTTCTGCACCGTCTCCAGCGTGCGCACCATCGCATCGACGAAAGGATGGAAGCCCTCGCGGTAGAACGAGTTGAAGCGGTAGCCGAAGCCGCACAGGCCGATGGTGTCGAGCGTGAGCGCGGTCATGTCGCGCACCACGTCCACCTCTTCATCGAAATTGAGGCGCTCCCACTTGGTGACCAGCTGGCCCGCGATGTCCAGCATCATCGGGTGGTAGGCCTGCATCGCGCGCTGGCTGAAGTTGGCCAAGAGGATGTTGTGCGGCTTCGACCACGTCTCCTCGTGCGTGTCGGAAGTGAACAGGCCGTGCGACGCGGCGCGCAGCCGGCGCAGTGCGCCGCGCGTGCTCTTGTCGAAGCGCGGCTCTTCGCACAGCTCGTCGACCAGCGCGGGCGACGACACCACGATCACCGGCATGCCCGGCATGTCGAGCCAGTAGATGCCGCCGAGGTCCTGCGCGATCTTCCACATGTCGAGCACCGGCGAGTCGGAGCCGATGGACAGCAGATTGCCGACGAAGGGTTTCTTCGCCGGATGGGGGATCGGATGGAGCGAGTTCTTTCCTGCCATGGTGTACCTTGTTGTGCCTTCGGTATGGACCCGCTTCGGATGTCCGGGATGCGAATCCGGAGTATCCCGATGGCACAGGGGGTGGGCAGGACGGGGTTTCCCTAGGAAACAATGACGCGGCGCAGGGGGCGATCACGCCGTCAGCGTGATCGCTATTCACAGTGGCCTGGGCAGGTCCCCCGAAAGAACTCAGTCAGGGTCGGACCATCTTGCAGTCGGTGCCTTGCGCCAGCTCGTTCCCGGTATAGACCGCATCGGTGCGGAAGCCGTAGTTGGTGCCTTCCCAGCCCGTCTTCACCGCCTTGCCGTCCACCGGCGCGATGGTGTTCACCACCTGCGGCAGCAGCAGCTGGTGGTCTTCGCCGCGCATGCGCACCGGGCCCACCACCGAGTCGAAGCTCAGGTCTTCGAGGGCGCGCGCCACCTTCACCGTGTCGGCGCTGCCGGCCTTGGCGATGGCAGCGGCCAGCAGGCGCGGCGTGAGGTCGATGCGCGGTGCGAGGAAGTCCTTGCCGGTCTTGGCCTTGTAGGCCTTGGCCAGCGCGTCGACCTTCGGCGTGTCGGCCTGGCCCGGGTGCCATTCGGCCACCCAGGTGAGCTGCCCGGTCTTGGCCTGCGACACGGCGGTGACGGTGCCCGGCACCGAGCCCGCGCTGTGGTTGAAGTAGCGCAGGTTGTAGCCCGCGTCGCCCGCGGCCTTCTGCAGCAGCGTCATGTCCTGGCCCCAGTTGCCGGTGATGACCGAGTCGGCGCCGCTTTGCTTGATGTTGGCGATGTAGGGCGCGAAGTCCTTCACGCGGCCGATGGGGTGCAGTGTCTCGCCGACGAACTGGATGTCGGGGCGCGCCAGGCCCACCAGCTGGCGGCCGTAGCTGGCCCACTGCTTGCCGTGGGCATAGTCCTGGTTCAGCAGGTAGACCTTCTTCACGTCCGGCGTCTTCTTGATGTAGTTGGCCAGCGCCTTCATCTTCATCGCCGTGTTGGCCTCGGTCTGGAAGTGCCAGAAGCTGCAGCCCTTGCCGGTCATCTCGGGGTCGATCGAGGAGTGGTTCAGCACGATCAGTTCCTTGCCCGGGTTGCGCTGGTTCCAGCGCGCCACCGCCAGCACCAGCGCCGTCACCACCGACGAGCCCGAGCCGCCCGTGACGATCGCCTTGGCGCCCTGGTCGATGGCCGCCTGCAGCGCGCTCTGGCTTTCCTGCGCCGAGAGCTTGCTGTCGAACTGCAGCAGCTGCAGCTTCATGCCGCCGAGCACGCCGCCCTTGGCGTTGATGTCCTCGATGGCGTACTGCGTGTGCATCAGCATCAGCTCGCCCACGTTGGCGAACGGCCCCGACAGCGGATCGATGTAGGCGATCTTGTAGGTCGGCTGCGGGGCCTGCGCCTGCGCCGCGGTGCCGGCAATGGCAAACAAAGAGGCAAGGGCGATCCGCGCCAGGGGCGCATGCGTGAGCTTCATGGGTGTCTCCGGAGGGTGTGTGAAAGACGGAATCAGTGCGTCGCGCGCAGCCCGATCACGCGGCTGGCCAGCTTGGTGAGCTGCGCCACCACCTCGTCGGGCGAGAGGCGCCCGTTGGGGCGGTACCAGCTGTAGAGAAAGCCCGGCAGGCTGCAGGCCGCGAGCGCGGTGATCTTGGTCTCGTCGAAGTCGAGGTCGCCGTCGCGCCGGGCTTCTTCGAGCAGCGGGCACAGCAGGTCATAGAAGTGATGTGCGAGCTTCTTCTGCGCTTCGAGGTATTCGGGGCGGTACACCTGCGGCTCGCGGTAGGCGAAGAAGGCCACCGGGTGGTGCGCGATGGTGGCACGGATCAGCCCCTCGATGCCTTTCATCACCTTCTCGCTCGCGCGGCGCGGGTCGGCGGCGGCGAAGTCGAGCGCGGTGAAGCAGTCGACCGCGGGGCGCCACGACAGCGTTTCGAAGATCTCCTGCTTGTCGCGGAAGTAGTAGTACACGAAGGGCTTGGTCACGCCCAGCTCGCGCACGATCTGCGCCATGGTCGTGTTGGCGTAGCCCTGCGCGGCAAACAGCTGCGCCGCGGCCTGCAGGATGCGCTCGCGCTGCAGGTCGGTGCCCTGCGTGGCCGCGCGCTGGCGGCCCGTGCCCTGCGGCAGGTGCGGCTGTGCCGCCAGTGCCGTGTGCGTGGCAGAGGGTTTGTTCGGTGTCGCGGAAGTTATACCCATGGGTAGGATTGTTCGTGCACGATGCCGCATTGGCAAGCGCCGGCCCTGTGCAGGCGGCTATCGATAACCCTGAGAAAGTGACGCCATGGAGACAACGCCCGCCACCCCCGCACGTCTGAAAGAGCTGCCGCCGCGCGTGCAGCAGCCCCTGCACGCCTACCTGCGCGACCACGCACGCACGCGCGGCGACGCCACCGCCTGCCTCTGGTACGGCCAGGCCCTGAGCTGGGCCGAGCTCGACCGCGCGAGCGACGCCTTCGCCGCGCGCCTGCAGGCCCTGGGCGTGGCCAAGGGCGAACCCGTGGTGCTGTTCCTCAACAACTGCCCGCAGTACCTGGTGGCGCACTTCGGCATCCAGAAGATCGGCGCCATCGTCTGCCCGAGCGGGCCGCTCAACAAGGAGCACGAACTGGCCTACCAGGTCAACGACCTGAAGGCGCGCGTGATCGTCGCGGCCGCGCCGCTGGTGCCGTTGGTGCGCAAGGTGCAAGCCGAAAGCGCGCTCGCGCATGTGTTCGTGGTGCACTACGCCGACCTGCTGCCCGCCGAGCCCACGCTCGACCTGCCGGCTGAACTGGCCGCCGAGCGCACGGCCGAACGCACCGTGCCCGAAGGCTGCGAAGACTTCCTTGCCGTGATGCGCAGCGGCGCCACGCCGCAGCCCGTCGCCATCGACATGGACGACATCGCGCTCATGACCTACACCTCGGGCACCACCGGCCTGCCCAAGGGCGCGATGCTCAGCTACGGCAACGCGCTCTTCAAGACGCGCGCCGCGGCCGACTGCAACGGCGTGGGGCCTGGCGACGTGCTGCTGTCGATCGCGCCGCTGTATCACATCGCCGGCATGCTCATGGGCGTCAACGTGCCCGTGCTCAGTGGCGCGGCCTCGGTGCTGATGCATCGCTTCGATCCGCGCGCCGTGCTGCAAGCCATTGCCGCTTACAAAGTGAGCTGGTGGTACAGCATCGCGCCGATGAACGTGGCCTGCATGCAGGTGCCCGACATCGCCAGCTTCGACCTGTCGAGCCTGAAGATGAACCCGGTGACCAGCTTCGGCATCGCCTTCACCGAACCGCTGGCCGCGCAGTGGCGCTCGCACGCCAACCACTGCAGCTCGTTCGAGGCCGCCTACGGCCTGAGCGAAACCCACACCTGCGACACCTACACGCCGCACGTGGCGCCGCGCTGGGGAACGCAGGGCGTGCCGGTGCCGGGCGTGACCATCCGCATCATCGATACCGAGACGCAAGCCGACATGCCCACGGGCGAGGTCGGCGAGATCGTGCTCACCAGCGCCGGCTCGTTCAAGGGCTACTGGAACAAGCCCGAGGCCACGGCCGCCACCCTGCGCAACGGCTGGGTGCACACGGGCGACATGGGCAAGCTCGACGCCGACGGCTACCTCACCTTCATCGGCCGCTTCAAGGAAATGATCAAGGTCTCGGGCTACAGCGTGTTCCCCGAAGAGGTCGAGACCATCCTCATCAAGCACCCTGCGGTGGCGCAGGCGGCGGTCATCGCTCAGCCTGACCCCGAGAAGGGCGAGGTCGTGAAGGCCTTCATCGTGCGCAAGCCCGGCGCCGCGCTCGAAGCCGACGCGCTCGTCGCCTGGGCGCGCGAGAACATGGCGAGCTACAAGGCGCCGCGCGCCGTGAGCTTCATCGATGCATTGCCGACCACCGGCGCGGGCAAGGTGCTGCGCCGCCTGCTCAAAGACAAGACCTGAAAGGCTTCCTCGCGTGTTTTCCAAAGTTCTGATTGCCAACCGCGGCGAGATCGCCGTGCGCCTGGTGCGCGCGCTGCGCGACCTGGGCATCGCCAGCGTGGCGGTGCATGCGCGCGACGATGCCGCCGCGCTGCATGTGCAGCTGGCCGACGTGACGGTGGCGCTCGACGCGACCGGCCCTTCGGCCTACCTCAACGTGGCCGCGTTGATCGCGGTGGCGAAGGCGCAAGGCTGCGATGCGGTGCATCCCGGCTACGGCTTCCTCAGCGAGCGCGCCGACTTCGCACAGGCCTGCGCCGACGCGGGCCTGGTCTTCATCGGCCCCACGCCGGAGCAGCTGGGCCTGTTCGGCGACAAGGCCCGCGCCCGCGAGCTGGCCGCGCAATGCGACGTGCCCGTGATGCCCGGCAGCGCCGGCGCGGTGACGCTCGCGCAGGCGCAGGCCTTCTTCGCCGAGCAGCATGCGCAGGGCGCGGGCGTGATGGTCAAGGCCATCGGCGGCGGCGGCGGGCGCGGCATGCGCGCGGTGCTGAACGCCGAAGAGCTGCCCGAGGCGCACGCGCGCTGCATGTCCGAAGCCAAGGCGGCCTTCGGCATCGAGGGCGTGTACGTCGAGCGCCTGATGCGCAATGCGCGGCACATCGAGGTGCAGGTGCTCGGCGACGGCAGCGCCGTGGCCAGCCTCGGCGAGCGCGAGTGCACGCTGCAGCGCCGCTTCCAGAAGCTGGTGGAGATTGCGCCCAGCCCCTCGCTGCCCGAGCCGCTGCGCGCGCAGGTCACGCAGGCCGCGCTGCGCATGGCCAAGGCCGTGGGCTATCGCGGCCTCGGCACCTTTGAATTCCTGGTCGATGCCGCGTCGACCACCATGCCTTTCGTCTTCATCGAAGCGAATCCGCGCCTGCAGGTCGAGCACACGGTGACCGAAGCCGTGACGGGGCTGGACCTCGTGCAGCTGCAGATCGCCGTGGCCTCGGGCGACACGCTGGACGCGCTCGGCGTGGAGGCCGGCCGCACGGCGCCGCAACGCGGCTTCGCGGTGCAGTGGCGCATCAACGCCGAGACGCTCGATGCGCAAGGCAACGCACGCCCCGCGGGCGGCACGCTCGCGCGCTTCGACCTGCCGGCCGGTCCCGGCGTGCGCGTCGACACGCACGGCTACGCGGGCCTCGCACCTTCGCCGCACTACGACACGCTCTTGGCCAAGCTCATCGTGCATTCGCCGTCGCCGCGTTTTGCGGACGCGCTGCGCCGTTCGCTGCGCGCGCTCGACGAATGCCACATCGACGGCATCGCCACCAACCTGCCGCTGCTGTGCGCCATTGCCGCGCGGCCCGAGTTCGCGACGCAGGCGGTGCACACGCGTTTCGTGGAAGCACACCTGGGCGACCTGCTCGCCGACGCGAAGGCATTTGAAAAGCACACGAAGAAGGTGACCGCGCCCGCCGCCGCGAGCGCACCGGTGCCGGACGAAGAAGACGACGACGGCCTTACCGTCAAGGCGCCGATGCCCGCGAAGCTGGTGCAGTTCGAAGTCGCGGTGGGCGACGTGCTGCCTGCCGGCGCGCAGCTGGGCGTGCTCGAGGCCATGAAGATGGAGCACCTGCTGCACGCGCCCGTGGCCGGCCGCGTGCTGGCACTGCTGGCCGCGCCCGGCGACTACCTCGTCGAAGGCCAGTCGCTGGTGCGGCTGGAGGCCGTCGATGCGCAGGGTGTGCAGGCGCAGGCGCGCGTCGCGCACGACCTCGATGCGATCCGTCCCGACCTGCAGAAGGTCATCGACCGCCATGCGCCCACGCTCGATGCGAACCGCAAGGCGGCGGTCGACAAGCGGCATGCGCAGGGCGGTCGCACCGCGCGCGAGAACATCGCCGACCTGTGCGACATGGCCGGCGACCCGGGCAACTTCATCGAGTACGGCGCGCTCGCCATCGCCGCGCAGACGCGCCGCCGCTCGCTCGAAGACCTCATCGCCAACACGCCGGCCGACGGCATGGTGACCGGCCTGGGCAGCGTCAACGCGAAGCAGTTCGGCCCCGAGAAGTCGCGCTGCGCCGTGCTGGCCTACGACTACACCGTGCTGGCTGGCACGCAGGGCATGCGCAACCACCACAAGACCGACCGGCTGCTCGCGGTGGCGCACCAGCTCAAGCTGCCGGTGGTGCTGTTCGCCGAGGGCGGAGGCGGGCGGCCGGGCGACACCGACATGCCGATCGTCGCGGGCCTGAACAACCACACCTTCAGCCAGTTCGCGGCGCTGTCGGGCAAGGTGCCGGTGGTCGGCATCGTGCACGGGCGCTGCTTCGCGGGCAACGCGGCGCTGCTGGGCTGCGCCGACGTGATCATTGCCACCAAGGGCAGCAACATCGGCATGAGCGGCCCCGCGATGATCGAAGGCGGCGGCCTGGGCACCTTCGCGCCCGAGCAGATCGGGCCGAGCAGCGTGCAGTCGCGCAACGGCGTGATCGACATCCTGGTGGAAGACGAAGCTGCAGCAGTCGCTGCAGCCAAGCAGTACCTCTCTTACTTCCAGGGGGCAACCACCGACTGGCAATGCGCCGATCCGCGCACGCTGCGCCATGTGGTGCCCGAGAACCGCCTGCGCGTGTACGACGTGCGCGCCGCGATGCGCGGCGTGGCCGACACCGGCTCGCTGCTCGAATTGCGCGCGGGTTTCGGCGCGGGCATCGTCACCGCGCTCGCACGCATCGAGGGCAAGCCGGTCGGCCTGATGGCGAACAACCCGCACCACCTGGGCGGCGCGATCGACGTGGAGGCGGCCGACAAATCCGCACGCTTCATGCAACTGTGCAATGCCCACGGGTTACCGATCGTGTCGTTGTGCGACACGCCCGGCTTCATGGTCGGACCCGAGGTCGAGGCGCAGGCGCAGGTGCGCCACGTGTGCCGCATGTTCATGGTGGCCTCGCACTTGCGCGTGCCTTTCTTCGCGGTGGTGCTGCGCAAGGGCTACGGCCTGGGCGCGCAGGCCATGACCGCCGGCGGCTTCGATGCGCCCGTGTTCACCGTGGCCTGGCCCACCGGCGAGTTCGGTGCGATGGGCCTCGAAGGTGCGGTGCGACTGGGCTTTCGCAAGGAACTCGCGGCCGTGCCCGAGGGCGCCGAGCGCGACGCGCTGTTCAAGCAGCTGGTGGCGCAGCAGTACGCGAACGGCGAGGCGATCCACATGGCGCAGACGCTGGAGATCGATGCGGTGATCGACCCGGCCGACACGCGCACCTGGCTGGTGCGCGGCCTGGCGTCGGCGACGCGGCCGGCCGAGGCGGTCTCGGCGTACGTCGACACTTGGTAACTTTAGGTTAGACCTCGTCACTGGCGCGGGCAAGGCGGCTCCGTACACTGGGCCGCTTTTGCACGCATGAAGCTTCCTGCCCGCTGGCGCGTCCGTCTGCGCGACGCCGCCTTCTCCCCTGCATACTGGATGGCCGTTCTCGGCCTTGCGGTGTTGCTCGTGGGCGTGCAGGCGGTGTGGGCGGAGAAGGTCGAGCAGGCGGCACGACAGCCGGCCGAAGCGCGCTGGGTGGCGAGCTGGGCCGTGGCGGTGCTCGACTTCGCCGAGCTGGACGCCAACCCCGCCACGGCCGCCATCGGCGGACCGGGCGACCATGTGTTCCGCGGCCAGACCTTGCGCCAGATGATGCGCCCGACGATCGACGGCGAGCGCATCCGCGTGCGGGTGTCGAACCGCTTCGGCAAGACGCCGCTGCGCATCGCCGCGGCCACCGTGGCACTGGGCACGGGCGGCGACGCCATCTCGCCGGCCTCGTTGCGCACGCTGCGTTTCGGCGGCCGCGCCACCGTCACCGTGGCGCCGGGCGCGGAAGCATGGAGCGACGGCGTGGCGCTGAACGTTGCGGCGGGCCAGGCCGTGGCCGTGAGCCTTTTTCTCGACCGCGCGACACCGTTCGCCACGATGTACCTGCTGTCCACTGACACGGGCTGGCTGGCCCAGGGCAACGTCGTGGCGTCGCCCCGGCTGTCGAAGGCGACGGCGCTGCCGATGAGCCACATCGTGACCGGGCTCGACGTGCTCACCACCCGACCCGTGCGCACCGTCGTTGCGTTCGGCGATTCGATCACCGCGGGCGGTGGCGAGTCGGGCGACGGTTCGTACCCCGACATGCTCGCCACGCGGCTGCGCGACAGCCCGCAGGCCGCGCACGCGGTGTCGGTGATCAACGCCGGCATCGGCGGCAACCGGCTGCTGGTGAACGGCATCGGCCCCGACGGCCTGTCGCGCTTTGCGCGCGATGCGCTGGGCCAGAGCGGCGTGACGCACGTCATCGTGCTGCTGGGCACCAACGACATCGGCCGCGCCATCTTCGCGGGCATCCCCGGCCTGAAGGTGCCGTCGCACGACGTGCCCACGGCCGAGCGTGTCACCGAGGGCCTGGGGCAGCTCGTCAAGCAGGCGCGCGCCAAGGGCGTGAAGGTGCTGCTGGGCACCGTGCCGCCCTTCGGCAACACGATCTACGGCACCGACGCCAACGAGGCCATGCGCGAGGCCGTGAACCGCTGGGTGCGCAGCCGCCAGGACGTGGACGGCGTGGTCGACTTCGATGCCGTGCTGCGCGACCCGGCCGCGCCGCGTCAGCTGAATCCGACATTCGACAGCGGCGACCACCTGCATCCCAACCGCGCCGGCCACGCGGCCATGGCCGCGGCCATCGACCTGCGCGAATTGCAGGAATAAAGCGCGTCCGCGGCAGCGAAACAGCTCTACACAAGATTTCGCGCAGCGCTTACAGGCGCTTCACACGGTCCCGGCAGCATGAAGGCTCCTCCAACAACCATGGGGCTTTCTCATGAAAACACTCGCAGTCGCTCTTTCCATCGGTGCCGCTTCGCTGCTGTCGGTGGGCGCCCTGACCGTTCCCACGGCCGCGCAGGCGCAGGCGGTGATCACCATCCAGGGGCCGCCGCCCCCGCCGCGCTACGAGCGCATGCCGCCGCCGCGTCGCGGCTATGTGTGGTCGCCGGGCCACTATGAGTGGCGTGGCGGTCGCCATGTGTGGGTGCGCGGCATGTACGTGCGCGCACGCCCGGGCTATGCCTACCGCGCGCCGGAATGGCGCGAGAACAATGGCCGCTGGGAATACAACCGCGGCCGTTGGGACCGCGACGGCGACGGCGTGCCGAACCGCCAGGACCGGCGTCCGGACAACCCGTACCGCAATTGATCGATAGAGAGCGCGCGGCGCGCCCCGGGGCTAACGGATGCTCACCAGTTCGAGCACTTCGCTGACCTGGAACGCGCCGCCGCTCGCACCGCCACGCGTCTGCACTTCGAAGCGGACGACGCGGCCCAGCTCCGGCGAGAACCACACGCTGGCGCGGTAGGTCCCGTACTGGTTGCCACTCCAGGCGCCCGCGTTCGCGAAGCGCTGGGTGTGGCCGCGGTAGTCGATCTTCACCACCTTCATCTCGCGGCCGTTGACCGGCAGCATGGCGGCGTCGTCCACCACGTTGGCGCGCAGATCCATCTTGATGCGCGTGCCGCCCATGGTGGCGTCGTATTCCGTGGTCCAGGCGGCGTTCTGTTCCAGGGTCGGCCGGGCCCAGCCGCCCGGCGGCATGACGTTGTCGAACTCGCCGCCCACGGCCGTCGTGACGCCGATCACCTCGCCGCCCGGCTTCTCGATCCAGCCCCCGTTGTTGAAGCTGAGGCGGTCGTCACTGGTGGTGGCCGTGTCCGCGCGGTAGATCACCTTGCGGTACGTGTTGGTGAGGCGGTCGTGCAGCTGGTACTCCACCATGCTCGGGCGCTGCAGCGACACGCTGGCCGGCGCGGGCTGCGAGGCGAGGCGCTCGATGGCCCGCTGGCCGCGCGTCGGCAGTTCCGCGATCCACGCGGCCGGCAGGGCGAGGGTGGCTGGGGCCGATCCGGCGACCAGTCCCACCAAGCGGCCCTGCGCATCGAACAGGCCGGCACCGGCCAGGCCCGCCTCGGTCGGCGTGGCCAGCTGCAGCGACTCGAGCGCGCCCGCGGCGTTGCGGCGCACGCCGCCGAGCATGGAAATGCCGAGCGTGAGTTCGCGCCCGCGCGGCGATCCGATGACGTACAGCGGCATCCCGACCTGCAGCGCCCCCGCGGGCACGACGCCCAGGGTCGGCGACACGAGGTTCGCGATGCGCAGCTGGCACAGGTCGCGCTCGACGTCCGGGAGCTCCAGCACGGCGCCGTAGCTCACGTTGTCGCGGCGCAGCGCCACGGCGCTGGCCTTGGCCAGCAGCTTGCAGCTGGTGACGGCCGTGCCCGGGCCGGTGGCGACCGCGCTGCCGGTGGCCAGGACCTTGCCCTGGGCGTCGCTGGCCTGCACCACCCAGACGCTGGGCGAGACGCGCGCGAACAGCGCGTCGGGCGCCAGCGGGGCGCCGCCGGCGCGGGCGTCCTGGGCGAAGGTGGCGGGCGCTGCCAGAGCGGCAGCAAGGGCGAAAAGCGGAAGCTGCAGGCGCATCTGGGAGCGGCGATGGAGTGGGTTAGCGGAACACGACCGTGCGGTGGCCGTTCAGCAGCACGCGGTGCTCGCTGTGCCACTTCACGGCGCGGGCCAGCACCTGGCTTTCGGTGTCGCGGCCACGGGCCGTGAGGTCTTCGACCGTGTCGGTGTGGTCGGCGCGGGCCACGTCCTGCTCGATGATCGGGCCCTCGTCGAGGTCGGCCGTCACGTAGTGGGCGGTGGCGCCGATCAGCTTCACGCCGCGGTCGTGCGCCTGGTAGTAGGGCTTGGCACCCTTGAAGCTGGGCAGGAACGAGTGGTGGATGTTGATCGCGCGGCCGGCCAGGCTCTTGCACAGGTCGTTGCTCAGGATCTGCATGTAGCGCGCGAGCACCACGAGTTCGGCGCCCTCGGCCTCGATGATCTCCAGCTGCTTCGCCTCGGCCTGTGCCTTGGTCGCGGCCGTCACCGGGATGTGGTGGAAGGGCACGTTGTAGCTGGCGGCCAGCTGGTAGAAGTCGCGGTGGTTCGAGATGATGGCGCGCACGTCGATCGACAGCAGGCCGCTCTTCCAGCGGAACAGCAGGTCGTTCAGGCAGTGGCCTTCCTTGCTGACCAGGATCACGGTCTTCATCGGGTCGGCGGCGGCGTGCAGCTGCAGGCTCATGCCGAAACCGGTGGCGAAGGCCTTCAGCTCCTCGCGCAGCACGGCTTCGCTGTGGTCGCCGCAGGCGAAGCGCACACGCATGAAGAACAGGCCGGTGCCGTGGTCGTTGTATTGGGCGGCCTCTTCGATGTTGGCGCCGCGCTCGAGCAGGAAGCCCGACACGGCGTGCACGATGCCCGTCCGGTCGGGACAGGAGAGGTTCAGGATGTAGGCAGGCGTAGTGGTCGTCATCAGGGGCAGGATTGTGGCAGGGGTGCCAGAATCGCGATTTTCCCTCCCCACATAACCGCAGGAGCGAGACATGGCCTTCCAGGACTTCAACATGGACAACCAGTGGTTGCCCTTCACGCCCAACCGCCATTTCAAGAAGGACCCGCGGGTGTTCGTGGCGGCCGACGGCATGACGTTCACCACGCACGACGGCAAGAAGGTGGTCGACGGCATTTCCTCGCTGTGGTGCGTGGGCGCGGGCCACAACCGCAAGCCGATCAACGAGGCGATCAAGAAGCAGCTGGACACGCTGGACTACGCCACCGCCTTCCAGGTCAGCAACGACAAGGCCTTCAAGGCGGCCGAAATGATCGCCGCGCTGGCCCCGGGCGACCTGAACAAGGTGCTGTTCTGCAACTCGGGCTCCGAGGCCGCCGACACCTCCATGAAGGTGGCACTGGCCTACCACCGCGCGCGCGGCGAAGGCCACCGCAACGTGTTCATCGGCCGCGAGAAGGGCTACCACGGCGTGGGCTTCGGCGGCATGTCGGTGGGCGGCATTCCGGGCAACCGCAAGGTGTTCGGCTCGGCCTTCCTGCCGCGCGTGGACCATATGCGCTTCATCCACGACCCGGTGAACCATGCCTACATCCACAACGCGGAGCCGGTGTGGACCGAAGACCCACTGGTCGAACTCGAAACCCGCATCCTGCCGCTGCACGACCCGAGCAACGTGGCCGCGATCATCGTGGAGCCGGTGGCCGGTTCGGCCGGCTGGTACCTGCCGCCGCAGGGCTACCTGAAGCGCCTGCGCGAGATCTGCGACAAGCACGGCATCCTGCTGATCTTCGACGAGGTCATCACCGGCTTCGGGCGCATGGGCACCAACTTCGCGTCGGACTATTTCGGCGTGGTGCCCGACATGCTGAACTTCGCCAAGTGCGTGACCAACGGCGTGATTCCGCTGGGCGGCGTGATCTGCCGCGACAAGCTCTACGACGCGATGATGAAGACCGACGCGCCCGAGCACGTGGTCGAGTTCTTCCACGGCTACACCTACTCGGGCCACCCGGTGGCCTGCGCCGCCGCCATTGCCACGCTCGACCTGTTCAAGGAAGAAAACCTGTTCGCCCGCGCCGGCGAGATGGGCAAGGTGCTCGGCGATGCCTTCCACAGCACCTTCAAGGGCCTGCCGAACGTGGTGGGCATCCGCAGCCTGGGCCTGGCGGCGGCCGTGGAGCTCGCGCCCATCGCCGGCTCGCCGGGCAAGCGGGCGTATGAGGTCTTCCTCGACTGCTTCCACAAGGGCGCGCTGGTGCGGCCCGCGGGCGACGTGCTGGTGATCGCGCCGCCCTACATCGTCGAGAAGCAGCACATCGACACGCTGGTCAACACGCTGGCGGATTCGATCAGGAAGTTCGCCTGAGCACGCCCGCGCAGTAGTCCACCGGCGGCAGCGCCGGCGTGCGCCAGGTGGCGTCGTAGGCGTCGGTGTCGTCCTCGGCCGGGCCGCCGGCCTGCAGGTGGACCGTCTTCACCGACACGTCGGTCGGCAGGTGCTGCGGCACGCCCAGCACCTTGGTGACGTGGCCCGCGCCGGCGATCAGCACCACCGTCTTGCCCGGCTGCCGGGCCTTCACCAGCGCCTGCGCCATGGCGCGGTCGCGTCCGACCTGGATGCGCGTCATGGGGCCGATCTGCGATTCGGGCAGCAGCTTGCAGTGGCCCTCGCGCACGGCCTCCTGCTGCGCGGCGTAGGCCTCGCCGTTGAGCTGCACGTCGAGCGAGACGTCGGCCATCGCGTCCTTCATGCGCGCACGCGGCAGGTTGGCGCCGACCACCGGCGCGCCGGCGCGCACCGCCGTCATCACCGTGGGGCCGTAGCGCGTCCAGGGCCAGGCCTTGTCGTTCCAGCCGAGGGCGGTCTGCACTTGGGCGTCGGTCGCGGTGGCGGGCAGGCGGGCGCTGCTGCGACCTTCCTCGGCCATCTCGAGCGCCAGCGCGGCGAGCTGGCCGCGTTCGGCCAGGGCCTGCACGGTCTCGCGTTCGAGGACGTGGTGTTCGGGGGCGTCGTGCTGCTCGCCGAGCAGCAGCGCATCGGCCGGCAGCAGGGCCGCCACGCGGCGCGCGACGGGCGCTTCGGCGGACAGCGCGGCGCAGCCGGCGAGCAGGGCGGCGGCGACCAGGGGCGCCAGGAACCGGGAAGCACGGGAAGGGCGAGGAGGCATCCCGCCATACTATGCCCGGCGCCCTGCACCGGGCTGTCGTCCTTTTCCGCTGCTTTCTCTGCCCGTGTCCTTTCGTTTTCCCCTTCGCGTGCTGGCCACGCTGCTGCTGGCGCTGGCCGCCGCACTCGCCTGTGTCGCCCTGCACACCCCGCTGCCCTGGATGATCGGCCCGCTGTTCGCGGTGTCGCTGGCCTCGATCGCGGGCCAGCCGACCGCGAGCCACACGCCGCTGCGCAACCTGGGACAGTGGGTCATCGGCACCGCGCTGGGCCTGTATTTCACGCCGCAGGTGGTGACGCTGGTGGCCGGCGTGTGGTGGGCGATCCTGCTGGCCATCGGCTGGGCGCTGCTGCTGGGCTGGGCGTTCGGGCGCTGGCTGCACCGCGTGCATGCGGCGCGCATGCCGCATGTGCCGGCGAAATCCATGAGAGCCACGACTTACTTCGCAGGCGCCATCGGCGGCGCTTCGGAGATGACGCTGCTGGCCGAATCGGCCGGCGCGCGCACCGACCTGGTGGCCGCCGCGCACAGCCTGCGGTTGATGGTGGTGACCGTGACGATCCCGTTCGCGATGCAGTGGAGCGGGCTGCACGGGCTGGAGATCAACCCGCCCGGCGTGCGCGAGGTGAACCCGGCCGGGCTGGCCCTGCTGGTGCTGGCCACCGGCGTGGGCGGGCTCGTGATGCGGGCGCTGGGCCGCACCAACCCGTGGTTCATGGGGCCGCTGCTGGTGGCGATGGGCTTCACGGTCGCGGGGCAGTCGCTGTCGGCGGTGCCGACCTGGCTGTCGAACACCGCGCAGCTGGTGATTGCCGTGAGCCTGGGCGTGCGCTTCAGCCGCGAGTTCCTGCACACGGCGCCGCGCTGGCTCGGCTCGGTGGCGCTGGGCACGGTCGGCATGCTGGTGCTGTGCGCCGGCGCGGCCTGGCTGCTGGCCGAGGCGACGGGGCTGCATCCGGCCACGATGATCCTGGGCACCTCGCCCGGCGGCATCGCCGAGATGTCGATCACGGCCAAGGTGCTGCAGCTGGGCGTGCCGGTGGTCACGGCCTTCCAGGTGTGCCGGCTGGTGGCGGTGCTGCTGATCGTGGGGCCGATGTACCGCTGGACCGAGCGCTGGGGCGCCTAGGCAAAGAAAAAGCGCCCCGCGGGGCGCTTTTTTCGTTCGGGCGGGCAGGGCGCTCAGTGCACCAGCACCGGCGTGTGCGCCAGCTCGGCGTAGCCTTCGAGCGTGTCCTCGACCTCTTCCTGCGTGGGCGTGTTGAGCTGCCAGGCGGCGATCTGCTGCTGGAACAGTTCGGCCCAGGAGCCGTCGAGGTACACCTCCTTGCCAGAGCGCTTGTCCACGATCTCGAAGCCGTGGCGTTCCAGCACGGGGCCGTTGGGCGTCGTGCTGGGCTCGTCGCCGTCGTTCGGCTGCACGTGCACGACGACGAAGGACTCGGAGTCGTAAAGCATGTTCATGGCGGGCCCTGTGAGGATGTCGATGGCGTTCATGGGGGTTAGATAGCAATCAACGCGCCAGTTTCAAGAACAGTTGTCGTCGCGCCGTTGATATGTGAGTCTTTTTGCCTCAATTGGCGGGCGCTTCGGGTAGGGGTTTGCGCAATTGGGCGTCAGCAAAATCGCCGTTTGCCTCGGTCTGGCGGATGCGCACGGGCAGGTAGCCGTAGCGCGGCGCCAGCCAGAGCTCCAGTTTCCGGTCGAAATCCTTGCGCGGCGTGCGGGTGAGCTTGCGCGTGGTGAAGTCGCCGGCCGGCAGGCTCAGCTGTTCCTCGTCGCCGACCTCGAAGACCCAGACATCGCCGTCGCGCACGCCCACCGTCTGCACCGAGATCCGGGTGCCGGGCGGGTAGCGCCCCGGGCTGGCCGCCAGCAGGCCGCCCAGCTGCATCATCACGCTCATGCGGTCCTGCGCGCCGGGCTGCAGGGGCACGGAGGGGGCGTTGTTGCTGAAAATGATCTGCCCCTGGTCGCGCGCGAAATGCGAGGCCACCTCGGCCTTGCGGCTTTCCGAGTAGCGCTCGGGTTCCAGGCCCGAGGGGCCGATCTTGCCGGTGCTGTGCCAGTTCAGCAGGGTGAAGAACACCGCCTTGAGCGTGAGCCGCCCGTCGTAGCGGCTGCCGTCCTGCAGCCAGACCAGCTCGCCGAACACGCCGCGCTGCGGCGAGGCGCCCTTCTGGCCCGTGGCCTCGAAATCGAGCGTGACCGAGCCCGGAATCCGCAGCGCCTGGGTGCCGGCGATGGTGCCCGAGGCGCCGCTGCCGGCCGTGGTCGTGCCGCCCTGCGTGCCACCGGCCGTGGTGCCCGTGGCGGCGGCCGGGGCGCTGGCCGGTGTCTCGGGGGCGGTTGCTCCTGAATCTGTAGCGGCCTGCGCGGTCTGGTCGGGCGTTTCGGGCGGAGGCGTCTGGGCCGGCGCGTCCGGCACGGGCGCCGGGGCCGGCTTGGGGCGGGGCACCGACGCCTCGCGCGGACGCCGGGGCTTGGCCGGTGGTGGCGGCTTGGCCGCGACCGGCGCGGCGGCCGGTGCAGCCGGAGCTTCCGCCGCGGGCGGCGCGATCACGATCGTGCGCGTGATGAACTTGCTGGCCAGCGGCGAGGGCTCCGGCCCGATGGCCATCGGCGCCAGCCCGAGCAGCAGCAGGTGCGCCAGCGCCACCGCCAGCGTCAGCCCCGCGAGCGCGCGCCAGGACGGGCGCCCGGGCAGGCCCAGGGACAGCGGTGGGGGCGCGACGTGCGTCGACATGGGTGTGTGGAGTGGGTTGCGGCGCCGAGGTTCACGAAGTCCACTCGGTACACTGCCGCCCGTTCAACCAGTTTAGTGGGCGCGGCGCCGCGCCCTTTTTCTTGCTCACGCCCGCACCATGAAACTCGCCACCCTGAAGGACGGCTCGCGCGACGGCCAGTTGGTCGTCGTCTCGCGCGACCTCACGCTCGCCCACTACGCCACCGGCATCGCGAGCCGCTTGCAGCAGGTGCTGGACGACTGGGGCTTCATGAGCCCGCAGCTGCAGGACCTGTACGACGCCCTCAACCACGGCCGCGCGCGCCACGCCTTTCCCTTCGACCCCGCCCAGTGCATGGCGCCGCTGCCGCGCGCCTACCAGTGGGCCGACGGCTCGGCCTACCTGAACCACGTCGAGCTGGTGCGCCAGGCGCGCAACGCCGAGGTGCCCGAGAGCTTCTACACCGACCCCCTCATGTACCAGGGCGGCAGCGACGACTTCCTGGGCCCGGTCGACGACGTGATCGTGCCCAGCGAAGCCATGGGCATCGACTTCGAGGCCGAGATCGCCGTCATCACCGGCGACGTGAAGATGGGCGCCACGCCCGACCAGGCGCTCGACGGCATCCGCCTCGTGATGCTGGCCAACGACGTGAGCCTGCGCAACCTCATCCCGGCCGAGCTGGCCAAGGGCTTCGGCTTCTTCCAGAGCAAGCCCGCCACCGCCTTCAGCCCCGTGGCCGTCACGCTGGACGAGCTCGGCGAGGCCTGGCAGGACGGGCGCGTGCACCTGGCGCTGCAAAGCAGCTGGAACGGCCGCAAGGTCGGCCTGTGCGACGCCGGCCCCGAGATGACCTTCCACTTCGGCCAGCTCATCGCCCACATCGCCAAGACCCGCAACGTGCGCGCCGGCAGCATCGTGGGCAGCGGCACCGTGAGCAACAAGGGCGTCGAGAAGAACGGCCGCATGGAATGGCCCAAGGGCTACTCGTGCATCGCCGAGAAGCGCTGCATCGAGACCATCCAGGACGGCGCGCCCGCCACCGACTTCATGAAGTTCGGCGACACCATTCGCATCGAGATGAAGGGCCTGGACGGGCGCTCGCTGTTCGGCGCGATCGACCAGGAGATCGTGTCGACGGCGGGGCGGCCGGTAGAGGCGCCGGTGTCGCTCACCAAGCCGCAGGCCGGAACCGACACCGGCACCGCGCCGGCACCCGCCGCCGGCGACTGAGACCCTGTCGGGGTTTCTCCCCGTTCGGCTGGCCGGAAGCCCCCGTTCCGCAAAGCCCAACCCTGCGCGGCGGGCGCTGCCTAGGATGCAGCGATCCGTTCACTGCAAGGAGACAGGTCCATGGGCATGCCGAAGCTGGCGGGGCGCGCGTTGTGCGCATGGGGGGTGATGGGCATGGCGCTGGCCGGGCAGGCCGCCGCCCAGAAGCTCAGCGACGACAAGGTGCGCGTGGGCGTGCTGTCGGACATGTCGGGCCTGTACGCCGACACCGCGGGGCGCGGCTCGGTCGAGGCCGCGCGCATGGCCATCGAGGACTTCGGCGGCAAAGTGCTCGGGCGGCCCATCGAACTGGTCTCGGGCGACCACCAGAACAAGGCCGACATCGGCGCCTCGCTGGCACGCACCTGGTACGACCGCGACGGCGTCGACGCCATCTTCGACATGAACAACTCGGCCGTGGCGCTGTCGGTGGTCAACCTGGCCCGTGAGCGCCAGAAGCTGGCGATCAACACCGGCGGCGCCTCGGTGGCGCTCACCAACGAAGCCTGCGCGCCGACCTCGGTCCACTACACCTACGACACCTATGCGCTGGCCAACGGCGCCGCGCAGGGCGTGAGCCGCCAGGGCGGCAAGACCTGGTACCTGATCGGCGTGGACTACGCCTTCGGCAAGGCCATGGCCGCCAACATGACCGAGTTCGTCGGCGAGCTGCAGGGCAAGGTGATCGGCAGCGTGTTCCACCCGCTCAACGCGAGCGACTTCTCGTCGTACGTGTTGCAGGCGCAGGCCTCGGGGGCCGACACCATCGCGCTGGCCAACGCCACCAGCGACACGGTCAATGCCGTCAAGGCGGCGCGGCAGTTCGGCGTGTCGCCGAAGCAGCGCGTGGTGCCGATGCTGATGTTCATCAACGACGTACATGCGCTGGGCCTGGCGCAGGCGCAGGGCATGACCTTCGCCACCGGCTTCTACTGGGACCGCACGCCCGAGTCGCGGGCCTGGGCGCGGCGCTACTTCGAGCGCATGAAGAAGATGCCTTCGATGATCCAGGCCGGCGCCTACTCGGCGGTCACGCACTACCTGAAGGCGGTGCAGGCCGCGGGCACCGACGACGGCGCCACCGTGGCCGCGAAGATGAAGGCGATGCCGGTGAACGACTTCTTCGCGCAGGGCGGCACGATCCGCGCCGACGGCCGCATGGTGCACGACATGTACCTGGTGAGCGTGAAGAAGCCCGCCGAGTCGAAGTACCCGTGGGACTACTACACGGTGCTGTCCACGATCCCCGGCGACAAGGCCTTCCAGCCCTTGTCCAAGAGCAAGTGCCCGCTGGTTGCCGCAGCGAAGTCCTGATCGCCTGACCGAACCCAAGGAGACCCCATGAAAGTCCGTGCCGCCGTCCTGCAGCGCCTCGGCGCCCCCGCGCCCTATGCCCAGAGCCGACCGCTCGAGATCGAGGAGGTCGAGCTGGCGCCGCCCGGCCCCGGCGAGGTGCTGGTGCGCATCGCGGCCGCGGGGCTGTGCCACTCGGACCTGTCGATCCTCAACGGCGACCGGCCGCGCCGCACGCCGATCGTGCTGGGCCACGAGGCGGCCGGCGTGGTCGAGGCGCTGGGCGAGGGCGTGACCGACCTGGCGCCGGGCGACCATGTGATCCTGGTCTTCGTGCCGAGCTGCGGCCATTGCGCGCCGTGCGCCGAGGGGCGCCCCGCGCTGTGCGAGCCGGGCGGCGCGGCCAACGTGGCGGGCACGCTGCTCGGCGGCGCGCGGCGGCTGTCGTACCGCGGCGAGCCGATGGACCACTTCGTGGGCGTGTCGGCCTTTGCCGAGTACGCGACGGTGTCGCGCCGCTCGCTGCACAAGATCGACCGCGAGCTGCCGCTGGAAATTGCTGCCATGTTCGGCTGCGCCGTGGTGACGGGCGTCGGGGCAGTGGTCAACACCTCGCAGGTCCGGCCGGGCCAGACCGTGGCCGTGGTGGGGCTCGGCGGCGTGGGGCTGGCCGCGCTCATGGGCGCGCTGGCGGCGGGCGCCGCGCGCGTGATCGCGGTCGACCTGGCGCAGGACAAGCTCGACTTCGCCCTCGCGCTGGGCGCCACCGACAGCGTCAACGCCAGCGACCCCGACGCGGCCAAGCGGCTGCGCGACATGACCGAGGGCGGCGTCGACCATGCGCTCGAGATGGTGGGCTCGGCCAAGGCGCTGGAGTTCGCCTACAAGGTCACGCGCCGCGGCGGCACCACCGTGACCGTGGGCCTGCCCGCCGCCATCCAGACGCTGAACACGCCGGTCTGGCACCTCGTGGCCGAGGAGCGCACGCTCAAGGGCAGCTACCTCGGCAGCTGCGTGCCGCGGCGCGACCTGGGGCGCTTCATCGCGCTGTACCGCCAGGGCAAGCTGCCCGTGGACCGGCTGCTCACCGGGCGGCTGAAGCTTGAGGAGATCAACGAGGGCTTCGACCGCCTGCAGCGCGGCGAGGCCATCCGGCAGATCGTCACGATGCCGTGACGGCCGCAGGCATCGCGCCCCGCAGCAACTCCTTCTGCGTCCGAATCCCCAACCGCCGGAACGCCCGGTACTGATGCGTGCGCACCGTGCTGAGTTCCACGCCCAGCACGCGCGCCGTTTCCTTCGCCGTGCGGCCCGCCATCAGGTGGCCGATCACCTCGCGCTCGCGCAGGCTCAGCGTCAACAGCCGCGAGGCGAGGGTGGGCGCGGCCGCCTCGTGCACGGCCGCCGCGCTGCGGCTGTGGGCGCTGGCGGCGTCGGCCAGCAGGGTGGCGTGGGCGGCGACGACGCCGAAGTCGGTGTCGCCGAACTCGGGTTGCGCCAGGCTGCGGTAGAAGCTCACGGCCACGCGCTGGCCGCTCGGGCGCAGCAGCAGCACCGAGCTGCGCTCGCGGATGCCCACGTCGCCGTAGCAGGCGGCGCGGTAGGCGGGGTCGGCCACCTCGTCGCCGTGCTGGTGGCCCATCCACAGCTGCGCGCGCTTCGGCAGCTTGCGCGCGGCCAGCCACGCCATGTGGGGGTCGAGCCGGTCGTAGCGCTGCGCCACGTAGCGCTCGGCGGTGCGCTCGGCCGTGTGGCCGTAGCTGCTGGCGGCCGAGACGGTCTCGATGCGGCCGGTGGCGTCGACGCCGAACACGGTGCAGAAGGTGACGGGCATCACGCGGTGCATCGCCGCCAGGCAGCTGGCCGCCAGGTGCGGCGTGCCGATGCCTGCCAGCACGTCGCCGACGACGGCCGCCGACAGCCGGGCGTCGGCGGCAGGGTGGAGGCGCCAGCGTTTCATGGGTTTCGAAGGGAGGCTAGGGTAAATACCTCCTACGAAGTTATGACATTGGCGCGGGCGGTGCATCGGGACAATCCCGTTCCATGACCACCACCCGTACCGCCGACGCCGCCACCGGCCCCGTGCCGCCGCCAGCCAGCGCGACCGCGCTGCCGCCTTCGGTCGGCGCCTTCCACTACACGCGCTTCGCGCCCCGGCTGCCGACGCTCGGCGCCGACGGCATGGAGCCCGGCCGCCACCCCGTCGTGATCGCGGGCGGCGGCCCCGTGGGCATGGCGCTGGCGCTGGGGCTCGCCAACCACGGCGTGCGCTGCGTGGTGCTCGAGGCCGACGACACGGTCTGTGTGGGCAGCCGCGCGGCCTGCATCTCGCGCCGCAGCCTGGAGATCGTCGAGCGCCTGGGCGCGCTGCCGGCCTTCATGGGCAAGGGCCTGCCGTGGAGCGTGGGGCGCAGCTTCTACAAGACGGCCGAGGTGTTCCGCTTCGAGATGCCGCAGGCCGCGCAGCAGAAGCTGCCGCCGATGATCAACCTGGAGCAGTACTACATCGAGCAGTACCTGCTGGACGAGATCGAGCGCCGCAATGCCGCGACGCCGGGGCTCGTCGACATCCGCTGGGGCACCGAGCTCACCGCGCTCGCGCAGGACGAGGACGGCGGCGGCGTGACGCTCGACGTGCGCAACGCCGAGGGCGCCTACCGCCTGCGCGGCCAGTGGCTCGCGGCCTGCGACGGCGGCCAGAGCTTCGTGCGCAAGTCGCTCGGGCTGGCGCTGGAGGGCACGGGCTACGAAGGCCGCTACGTGATCATCGACATCGAGCTGCACAGCAACCACCCGACCGAGCGCCGCGCCTGGTTCGACCCGCCGTGGAACCCCGGCTCGACCGTGCTGATGCACCGCCAGCCCGACGACATCTGGCGCATCGACTACCAGCTGCGCGCCGGCCAGAGCACCGAAGACGCGCTGCAGCCCGCGGCGGTGGCCGAGTTCGTGCAGCGTCACCTCGACGCCATCGGCGAAGGCCACCTGCCGTGGAAGACGGTGTGGACCTCGGTCTACCGCGCCGGCGCGATGACGCTCGACAGTTACCGCCACGGCCGCGTCGTGTTCGCGGGCAACGCGGCACACGCGATGCCGATCTTCGGCGTGCGCGGTCTCAACTCGGGCTTCGACGACGCCGACAACCTGGCCTGGAAACTGGCCTTCGTGGCCCAGGGCCTGTCGGGCCCGGCGCTGCTGGATTCGTACTCGCAGGAGCGCATCGCGGCCTTCCACATCAACGCCGAGAGCGCGATGCGCAGCACCGAGTTCATGTCGCCGCCTTCGCGCGGTTTCGACCTGCTGCGCGAGGCGGCGCTGTCGCTGTCGGAGGCGCACCGCGGCATCGCGCAGCTCATCAACCCGCGCCAGACGCAGGCCGTGCGCTACGACGGTTCGGCGCTGTCGAGCACGGGCGATGCGCTGCCGGCCGGCCCGCTGCCGGGCGAGGCGATGCCCGAGCAGCCGCTCGCGCAAGGCCATCTGACCGACTGGGTCGGCCCGGTGTTCACGCTGCTGGTGCTGCAGCCGGACCTGGCGTCGCTGCCCGACGCCGACATCGCGCACGCGCAGCAAGGCGCCTTGCCTTTCGAGGTGCGCACCATCGGCAGCCTGGGGAGCAACGACCGCACCGATGCGCGGGTGTCCCCCGCCGTTTTCGCCGCGCTCGGCGCCGGCGATGGCGCCGTCTACCTGCTGCGCCCCGATGGCCACGTGGCCGCGCGCTGGCATCGCCTGCCGGCCGGCGCGCTTCCCGCCGCGCTGGCGCGCGCGGCTGCCGCCACTTCACAGGACACTCCCGCATGACGACCTCCGCCCCCTCGCTCCACCCCGACGCCCGCGACCGCCTGTACGCCGAGTGCGCGCGCGCCATCACCGAGGCCGGCGCCGAGCGCGAATCGCTGTTCCTCGCGCGGCTCGCGCTACTGCTGTTCGAGCAGGTCGGCGACGAGGCGCGCTGCCGCGCCGCGCTGGCCGACGCGTTGCGCGCGCTGCCCGTACCATCGCTGTCCGCTTCCGAACAAAAAACAGGAGATTGATCTCATGGATCGCCGCACCCTTCTCGCCACGCTCGCCTCCGGCGCCGCCGTGGCCGCAGCCCCCTTCGCCCACGCACAGGACTACCCCGCGCAGCTCATCAAGTGGGTCGTGCCGTACCCCGCGGGCGGCGGCACCGACGTGATCGCACGCGTGCTGGCCGAGGCCATGCGCCAGACGCTGGGCCAGCAGATCGTGGTCGACAACCGCCCCGGCGCGTCGACCAACATCGGCGCCGACCTGGTCGCCAAGAGCAAGCCCGACGGCTACACGGTGCTGTCGGCCGACAACGCCGTGCTGGCCTTCAACGAGCACCTGTTCAGCAAGCTGCCGTTCAACCCCGAGAAAGACTTCACCTACATCGGCGCCATCGGCAAGTTCCCGCTCGCGCTGGTGGTGCACCCGGACTTCCCGGCCAAGACCTTCAAGGAGTTCCTGGCCTACGTGAAGGCCAACCCCGGCAAGGTCAACTACGCGTCGCCCGGCAACGGCTCGCCGCACCACCTGGCGATGGAAATGTTCAAGGCGCGCACCGGCACCTTCATCACCCACATCCCGTACCGCGGCGCGGCGCCGGCCATGGCCGACGTGATGGGCGGCCAGGTGCCGTGCATGTTCCTGGACCTGGCCTCGGGCCTGCCGATCATGCAGGGCAACAAGGTGCGCGTGCTGGCCATCGGCTCGGGCGCGCGCAGCAAGCGCCTGCCCGACGTGCCGACGCTGGCCGAAGTGGGCGTGCCCAACACCGAGGTGTTCGCGTTCCAGGGCATCCTGGGCCCGGCCGGCCTGCCGGCTGCCGTGGTGAACAAGCTCAACAGCGACCTGAACAAGGCCTTCAGCACGCCGGCCGTGCAAAAGCGCTTCGACGACTTCGGCATGGAAGCGATGCCCGGCACGCCGGCGCAGTTCGCGGCGTTGTCGCGCGCGGAATCGAAGCGCTGGGGTCCGATCATCAAGCAGGCCGGCATCAAGCTGGACTGATGCCGCCCAGGGGCGTTCGTCCTAGCGGGCGAATGCTTTTCGCGAGCCGTCTTCGAAGACTTCGTCGTCGCGCTGCAGCTCGCCGTTCTCGTCCCAGCTGCGTTCGCGCGTCACGCGGCCCTTGTCGTCGAAGCTCGACTCGGCCAGCAGCTCGCCCTTTTCATTGAAGCGCTGGTGCGTGCCCACGGGCACCTGCCGGCCGCGCCCCGGCGCCAGGTAGCGGCCCTGCGCGGCGCGCTGGCCGCTGTCGTAGAACTCGGTCACGTCGACCGTGCGCTCGCTGCCGGCGCCGCTGTAGACGGCCTTGCTGCGCGGCTGGCCGTTGAGGTGATAGCTGTCGTCGCTCAGGGGCTCGCCCGCGGCGTTCCAGCGCTGGTCGCGCACCAGCGAGCCGCGGTCGGAAAACTCCTGCTCGCGCTGGCGGATCGACGAGCGCCCGACCAGCAGCCACACGGTTTCGCGCCGCTTCACGCCCTCGGACGAAAAACTGCGCTCCACGCGCCGGTTGCCGCTGGTCTCGTCGACCACCGACGGCTTGCCGTTGTCGTAGAACTCCTGCGTGCGCACGCGCTTGCCCGCCTGGTACGACAGCCGCGAGCGCAGCGTGCCGCGCGCGTCGAACAGGTCGACGTTCGACGGCCCGCCGGTGAAGCCGCACAGCCTGGCATCGTCGGCCACCGGCGCCAGCACCGGCGCCTCGGCACAGCGCAGCATCGACATCTGGCCGCGCTCGGTGAACTCGACCATGGCGCGCTCGGTGCCGCGGTCGGGGTAGAAGGTGGCGCGCCGCAGCTGGCCGCCGGGGTAGAAGCTGCGCACCAGGCCGCGCTCCTGGCCGTCGTCGTACATGGCGTCGCGCAGCACCTGGCCACCGGGCGCGAACTCGCGCGCGCGGCCGTGCATGTTGCCCTTGGCGTTGATGGTGTGCTCGCGCGCGAGCTTGCCCTTTTCATAGAAGCGCACCAGGCCCATGAAGACGCCGTTCTGCACCTGCTGCTCGCGCTGGAGCTCGCCGGTGCCGCGGTCCTTGCAGCGCATCAGGCCGGTCTTGCCGGCGGTGCTGTTGCCGTCGGCCGGGCTCACGCGCTGGCCGTTGAGCTCGCACTCCTGCTGCGCATGGACCGTCGGGGTACCCAGCAGCGCGGCCAATGCGATCGCGGCCGGGCCGAGGAGGGACGCGGCCGCCCGGGGCGCCCGAAGATCGGAAGCGGGCGGGCGCAGGGTCACTTGTCGTAGAGCGTGTCGAGCGAACGGAAACCCTTGACCTCGATCGGGTTGCCGAAGGGGTCGCAGAAGAACATCGTCCACTGCTCGCCCGGCTGGCCTTCGAAGCGCACCTGCGGCTTCAGCACGAACTCGGTGCCGGCGGCTTCGAGGCGCCCGGCCAGCGCCTGCCAGTCGGGCAGCGCGAGCACGATGCCGAAGTGCGGCATGGGCACCATTGCGTCGCCGACGCGGCCGGTGCGGGTGGTGGCGAAGGGCTCGCCCCGATGCAGCGAGATCTGGTGGCCGAAGAAGTCGAAGTCGACCCAGGTGTCGGTGCTGCGGCCTTCGGCGCAGCCCAGCACGTCGCCGTAGAAGCGGCGGGCGCCGTCCAGGTCGCGCACGTGGAAGGCAAGGTGAAAGATGCTTTGCATGGTTTTGGATTATGGGCAGCGGTGCTGTGAGAATGCCGGACTTTCTTTCAATCATGGAGCTCGCCTTGCGGATACTCCGAGCCCTCGTCGCACCGCTGCGCCTGCTGTCGCGCGGCACCGACCGGCCGGCGCCCCAGCGCCTTCTTGCACGTCTGACCCGCCAGGCCTTCGCGGCCGTCGGTGGTTGTTTCATCGCGGTCGCGGCCCACGCCGCCGCCTGCCCGCCCTCGGCCATCGCGAGTCTCGAGAAGCCCGGCATCGGCCTGCGCAACGGCATCGACCGCGGCCTGCTGTGGCGCATCGAGCGCGACGGCCGCACCTCGTGGCTCTACGGCACCCTGCACCTGGGGCGCGGCGAATGGGTGCGTCCCGGCCCGACCGTGCAGAAGGCGCTGGCGCAGAGCGACACGCTCGCGCTGGAGCTCGACTCGCGCGACGACGCCACGGTGCGCGCCCTGAGCCAGCCGGCCGACCCGGCCGCGGTGGCGCGCGTGCTCAGCGGCGAACGCGCCCGCCGGCTCGAGCGCCAGAACGCCGAGGCCTGCGTGCCGCCGGGCTCGACCGCCCGGCTGCCGCCCATCCTGCAGGTGACGGCGCTGACCGCGCTGGCGGCGCGCGCCGACGGGCTGTATGCGGAGTTCGGCGTCGACGAGACGCTGGCCGTCTCGGCGCGCAACAGCAACAAGCCGATCGTCGCGCTCGAGAACGCGGCCGACCAGCTGCGCTGGCTCACCGGCGGTTCCGAAGCCGAGGAGGCCGAGCAGATCGACGCCATGCTCGACGAGCTCGAATCGGGCCGGCTGCGCGGCCAGCTCAAGACGCTGGCCGATGTCTGGGCGCGCAGCGACGCGGCCCGGCTGGCGCGCTACGCCGAGTGGTGCGAGTGCCTGAACACGCCGGCCGAGCAGCGCCTCATGAAGCGCCTGCTCGACGACCGCAACCCCGGGCTGGCCGACGGCATCGAGCGCTTGCACGCGGGCGGGCGCAGCGCGTTCGCCGCGGTCGGCGCGCTGCACATGGTCGGCGCGCAGGGCCTGCCCACGCTGATGGTGGCGCGCGGCTTTCGCGTGACGCCAGTGCTCACCGAGGCGCAGGCGCAGCAGGCGCTGCCGATGCCGGCGCTCGCCGCGCCCGAGCCGCCAGCCCGCAAGGCGGTGCGCGGTGGCAAGAACGTCAAGGGGCAGAAGGCGGTCAAGGGCACGGGCCAGAAGGCGACCGCGAAGAGCGGGGCCAAGCCGACCGCCAAAGCCGCTGCCGCGCCGAAAGGCAAGGCCGCACCCCGTGCCGCCCCCAAGGCCACCAACAGCAAAGTGCGCCGATAATCGCGACCGCCATGCACACGTTGCGCCCCCACCCCCGCCTGATCGGCCGCCTCGGCCGCTGGGTGCTGCTGTGGTTCATGCTGTCGCTGGGCGTGGCGGTGGCGTCGCCGGTGGTGCATCCGCAGGCGATGGAACTGGTGTGTTCCGGCGCCGGCACCATCAAGGTGGTGGTGCACACCGAAGATGGCGTGCAGGACATGGGCGCCACGCACATGGACTGCCCGCTGTGCGTGCTGACCGGCGCACCGCCCCCGCCGCCCGTGGCGGCCGCGTTCGATGCGCCCCTGCCGCTGGGGCGCGTGCTTCAACCCATTCCCGCCGCGCGCCATGCCGCGGCCACGGCCGCGCCGCTTCCGGCCCGTGGGCCTCCGCGTTCCGCCTGAGCGATCAGCAACAGCGCTGTCTGTCGGTGCACCCCGGGTGCGCGCAGGCAGTCCCTTTGGCTTGAAGTTCGTGGAGCCGGTTCCCCATGAAGCAGCACTCCCGCGCCCTGGCGATCGCCATGGCATTTCCCTTCAGCGCGCCGGTGTGGGCGCAGCAGCAAACGCCGCCGGACGTTGATCCGCCGGAGGCCGGCGCTGCGGCCGCCCCGGGCCGCACGCTGGGTACCGTCACCATCAGCGGCGGCCGGCCGACCTCGCTGCCGACGCAGATCCCCACCACCATCGAAGGCGTGACCGCCGAGCAGATCGCCGAGACGGTCAACGCGACCGACGCCGAAGACGCGCTCAAGTACCTGCCGAGCCTGCTGGTGCGCAAGCGCTACATCGGCGACTTCAACCACGCGGTGCTCGCCACGCGCGCCTCGGGCACGGGCAACAGCGCGCGTGCGATGGTCTACGCCGACGGCATCATGCTGTCGAACCCGCTGGGCAACGGCGCCACCTTCGCGCCGCGCTGGGGCATGGTGTCGCCCGACGAGATCGAGCGCGTCGACGTGCTCTACGGCCCGTTCTCGGCCGCCTACCCGGGCAACTCGGTGGGCGCCGTGGTCGACTACGTGACGCGCATGCCCACGCAGCTCGAGGCGCACGTCAAGCTCAGCGGCTTCACCTCGAACTTCGACCTGTACAACAGCCATTCGTCGCCGGGCGGCCAGCAGCTCGACCTGTCGCTGGGCAGCCGCAGCGGCGACTGGTCGTGGTGGCTCGGCGCCTCGCGCACCCACAGCAAGGGGCAGTCGCTGTCGTTTGCCAACCGGCTCGTGAGCGCCGGCACGGTGGGCAGCGCGGGCACGCCCGTCACCGGCGCGGTGCTCGGGCTGAACCCGTCGAACCAGCCATGGTGGCTGCTGGGCGGCATCACCGCCTACGACACGACCCAGGAGCAGGCCAAGCTCAAGCTGGCCTACGACTTCTCGCCCACCGTGCGCGCCACCTACACGCTGGGCGCCTGGCACAACACCACGCACGGCAGCACCGACACCTACCTGCGCGATGCGCTCGGCCAGCCGGTGTACGGCGGGCGCGTGAACCTCGGCGGACGCACCTACAACCTGGACGCACCGGCGGCGGCCTTCGCGCCGACCGAGACGGCGCTCACGCACTACATGCACGGCCTCTCGGTGAAGAGCCACACGGGCGGCGTGTTCGACTGGGAGGTGGCGGCGAGCCTGTTCGACTACGCGAAAGACACCTCGCGCACGCCGACCACGGCACTGCCGGGCGCCTTCTACGGCGGCCCCGGCCGCACCACCGACATGGGCGGCACCGGCTGGCACACCTTCAAGGCCGCGGGCACCTGGCGGCCCACCGGCTCGGCCGAAGGCGTGGGCGCGCATGTGGTCGACTTCGGCGTCCAGCAGGACACCGCACGGCTGCGCAGCGCCATCGGCAACACGCGCGACTGGACCGGCGGGCCGGCCGTGTCGCCGTTCTCCGCCTTCAACGGCAACACGCGACTGCGTTCGCTCTACGTGCAGGACACCTGGCGCTTCGCCAAAGACTGGAAAACCACGCTGGGCCTGCGCCATGAGCGCTGGGAGGCGTACGGCGGCCAGCTGGGCAACGCGGCGCGGCTGCTCGACTTCGCGCCGCGCAAGAACAGCTTCGTCTCGCCCAAGGCCGCGCTCGCCTGGCAGGCCACGCCCGACTGGCACTTCAAGGCCTCGGTCGGCCGCGCCGTGCGCATGCCCACCGTGAGCGAGCTCTACCAGGGCTCGATCGAGGGCAACCGCATCGTCAACACCAACCCCGAGCTGCGTCCCGAGCGCTCGTGGACCGCCGAGCTGAGCGCCGAGCGCGACCTCAAGCGCTGGGGCGTCGACGGCGTGCTGCGCACCACGCTGTTCTTCGAGCACACGAAGGACGCGCTGTACACCCAGGCGCTCACCAACCTCGTGAGCACCGTGCAGAACGTCGACGCCATCCGCACGCGCGGGCTGGAGGTGGCGATCAACACGGTCGACGCGGGCATCCAGGGGCTGGACCTGGGCGGCAGCCTCACGCTGACCGATTCGAAGATCACCGCCAACCGCGGCTTCCCGGCCAGCGTCGGGCGCGACCAGCCGCGCGTGCCCAAGGTGCGCGCCTCGCTGCTCGCCACCTACCGGCCCGATGCGAAGTGGAGCTACACCGTCGGCGCGCGCTACAGCGGCCGGCAGTACGGCACGCTCGACAACAGCGACCCGAACGGCATGGCCTTCATGGGCTTCTCGAAGTTCTTCGTGGTCGATGCGCGCATCCGCTACCGCATCGACCGCCAGTGGAGCGCCGCCGTCGGCATCGACAACCTGAACAACCGCACCTACTGGGCCTTCCACCCGTACCCGCAACGCACCTTCGTGGCCGAACTCAAGTTCGACCTTTGACCCTCACTTTTTCCTATTCAAGGACACCCGCCATGACGAAGCTTTCGACCCCTACGTTCCACACCCTCGCCGCCTGCGCCCTGCTGGCCGGTGCCGGCGCCGCCGGCGCCCACGTGAGCCTGCCCCCGGGCGGCGCCACCGTCGGCAGCGAGTACAACGCCGCCTTCCGCGTCGGCCACGCCTGCGAAGGCGCCAAGGCCACCACCGGCCTCGCGGTGCGCCTGCCCAAGGGCTTCGTGCTCACCGACGCCCAGGCGCGCAAGGGCTGGAAGCTCGACGCGCCCAAGGCCGGCAGCGCCGAAGGCGAAGTGCGCTGGACGGCAGAGACGCCGCAGAACGCGTTGCCCGGCAGCGAGCGCGGCGAGTTCGTGCTGCGCGGCAAGGTGCCCGCCACGCCGGGCCCGCTGTGGTTCAAGGTGCGCCAGGACTGCGACGTCGGCAGCGTCGACTGGGCCGAAGTGCCCGCGTCGGGCAGCGCCACGGCCGGCCTGAAGGCGCCCGCGGCCAAGCTCGACGTGGTGGCGCAGGGCGTGGCCACGGTCGACGTGCGCGACGCCTGGGTGCGCCAGTCGGTGCCGGGCCAGAGCGGCACGGGCGCCTTCATGAAGCTCACCGCGCCCACGGGCACGAAGCTGGTCGGCATCTCGACGCCTGCCGCCGGTGTGGCCGAGGTGCACGAGATGAAGATGGAAGGCGACACCATGCGCATGCGCGAACTCGCGGGCGGCCTCGAGCTGCCGGCCGGCAAGACCGTCGAGCTCAAGCCCGGCGGCTACCACGTGATGCTGATGGACCTGAAGGGCGCCATGACCAAGGGCGCGACCGTGCCCATGACCCTGAAGTTCGAGGACGCCAAGGGCGCGAAGACGACGCTGGAGCTGAAGCTGCCGGTCGGTGCGCCGGAAGGCGCCGCTGCTGCCGCGCCCGCGGTGGGCGGTGCGCACCAGCACAAGCACTGACCCCGACGGGGTCTGGCTGGACCGTCAGAGCAGCTGGTCCGGCGCCAGCGGTCCGAACAGCCGCAGCAGGAAGCGCAGCGTGGCGCTCGCGTCGGGCTCGGTGTCCGTGTCCTGCAGGCCGCTGCCTTCGGGCGCGTGCCACACCAGCGTGCCTTTTGCGAGCTCGACATGCCAGGCGCGCTCGCGCATGCCGCGCTCGATCTGCTCGGCCGCCATGCGCGAAAGTTCGCCGCTGCGGATCAGCAGCGCGATCTCGGTGTTCTGCAGCTGCGAGCGCAGGTCCAGGTTCATCGAGCCGACCACCAGCAACCGGCCGTCCATCACCAGCACCTTGGAGTGCAGCATTGCGCGCGATTCACCGCTCACGCCGCTGCCGCCCGAGGAGCCGAACACGTTGCCGAAGTCGGCCTGCTCGCTGCGCAGCTCGTACAGCTCCACGCCCGCGGCGAGCAGCGCCTTGCGGTGGCGCGCATAGCCGACGTGGGCGATGGGTGCGTCGTTCGAGGCCAGTGAATTCGTCAGCACCCGGATGCGCACGCCCCGCGCGCGTGCCGCGGCAAAGGCCTGCTGCATGTCGGGGCCGGGCACGAAATAGGGCGAGATGATCAGCAGGTCGGTGCGCGCCTGGCCGATCAGGTGCAGCAGGCCTTCGACCACCGTGTCGCCGCTGGAGGCCAGGTCGGCCAGCGCGGTGGCGCTGCGCGAGGGCAGCTCGGGCCGACTGACCACGAGGTCGGGGTTGCGCACCGCGCCGGGGCCGCTGTCGGCGGGGATCTTGCCGGGCGCGTCGGCCAGCATCAGCGCCGGGGCCCAGACGAAGGCGGCGCTGCGCAGGTCCAGCGGCTTCTCGTCCCAGGCGCGGGCCCGCTGCTCGGGCGTGGGGCCGGCGCCGGGGCGCGGCTCGCCGTCCGGGGGCTTGGGCTGGTTGCGCGCTTCGGCCGCTTCGTCGCTGAGTTCCTGGTCGACCCGGCGCGCGCGGTCGCGGATGCGCTGGAACTCCTCGCGCGAGACCAGCGACTGCACGGGGTAGGCGCGCTCGTTGTTCCAGTAGCTGTCGAAGCTGCGCGAGAGGTCCTGCACGATCGGGCCGGCCGCCAGCACGTCGACGTCGACGAAGTTGCCGGTGGTGGCATTGCCGAAGTAGGCGTCGCCCAGGTTGCGCCCGCCCGTCACGCCCATCACGTTGTCGGCCAGGAACAGCTTGTTGTGCATGCGCTGCTGGATGCGCGAGACCTCGCCGATGGCGTTGAGCATGCGGTTGAAGCCGGTGCCGCGCGAACCCGCGAGCGGGTTGAACAGCCGCATCTCGATGTTCGGAATGAAGGCCAGGCCGAGCACCAGCGCGTCGCGGCCGATGGTGTGGAAGTCGTCCAGCAGGATGCGCACCCGCACGCCGCGCTCGGCCGCCGCGCGCAGCCCGCGCACCAGCCGGCCGGTGCTGGCGTCGGCGTGGATGGCGTAGTACTGCAGGTCCAGCGTCTTCTGTGCGTTCTCGATCAGCGCCAGCCGGCTGCCGTAAGCGGCCTGCGGGCCGCCCAGCAGCAGGAAACCGGAGTCGAAGCGCGCCTTGTCGGCGTTGCGGCGTTCCCGCAGCAAGGTCGCCAGCGCCGTGCCGTCGGGCGAGGCGAGCGCGGTCGAGACGGGGCGGTCCACATCCTTCGGCAACTGCGCGCAGGCGCCGAGCACCAGAAGGGCCAGCAGCGCGACGCTGCGGCGGACCAACGCGTGGAAGGAAGAAGAAGGCATGCGGCGGGGTCTTTCCGGGGGGCTTGGGAAGGCGGTGCCGCATGTATAGCCGAGTTGGCGCCAGTCGTGGGTGGGACGGGCGGCCAACCGGCGCAGGAAGACGGCGCTCAGCGCCCGGCGCCGAGCTCTTCCTGGCGCTCCAGCGCGGCGAGCAGTTCGTCGTCGATCTTGGCGTGGCGCTCGCTCAGCTCGACCGCGCGCGAGGCGTCGCTCGCGTAGATGGCGCCGCCGTCGAGTTCGAGCATTTCGCTGATGCGCTTCTGCTCGGCTTCGAGGGCTTCGATCTGCGCGGGCAGGGCTTCGAGTTCGCGCTGCTCCTTGTAAGAGAGCTTCTTGCGGGGGCCGCCGGCGGGGGCGGCGGCGGGTGCAGCCGCGGGTGCCGGGGCCGGGGCGGCGGCTGGAGGCGGCGGCGGCGCCGACGCGAGGCGCTGCTCGGCGATTTCGCGTGCGCGCTTGGACTGGATCAGCCAGTCTTCCACGCTGCCCTCGTACTCGCGCCAGCGGCCGTCGCCCTCGAAGGCGATCGTGCTGGTCACCACGTTGTCCAGGAAGGTGCGGTCGTGGCTCACGAGGAACACGGTGCCGTCGTAGTCCTGCAGCAGGCCTTCGAGCAGCTCGAGCGTGTCGATGTCCAGGTCGTTGGTCGGCTCGTCGAGCACCAGTACGTTGGCCGGGCGCGCGAACAGGCGCGCCAGCAGCAGGCGGTTGCGTTCGCCGCCGCTGAGCGAGCGCACGGGGGAGTTGGCGCGCGCGGGCGAGAACAGGAAGTCCGACAGATAGCTCTTGACGTGCTTCTTCTGGCTGCCGATTTCGATCCACTCGCTGCCGGGGCTGATGAAGTCTTCCAGCGTGGCGTCGAGGTCGAGCTTGTCGCGCATCTGGTCGAAGTACGCCACCTGCTGGTTGGTGCCGCGGCGGATCTTGCCGCTGTCGGGCTCGAGTTCGCCCAGGATCAGCTTGAGCAGCGTCGTCTTGCCGGCGCCGTTCGGGCCCAGCAGGCCGATCTTGTCGCCGCGCAGGATGGTGCCGCTGAAACCGCGGATCACGGTCTTCTCGCCGAAGGACTTGGTGGCGTCGGTGAGCTCGGCCACGATCTTGCCGCTGGACTGGCCCGAGGCCACGTCCATGTTGACGCTGCCCTGCACCTCGCGGCGCGCGGCGCGGCTGGCGCGCAGTTCCTGCAGCCGCGTGATGCGGCTCTGGCTGCGCGTGCGGCGCGCCTCGACGCCCTTGCGGATCCAGATCTCTTCCTGGGCCAGCAGCTTGTCGGCCTTGGCGCTGATGATCGCCTCTTGCGCGAGCTGTTCTTCCTTCTGGACGAGGTACTGCTCGAAGTTGCCGGGGTAGGAGCCCAGCTTCCCCCGGTCAAGCTCCACGATGCGGGTGGCGACGCGGTTCAGGAAGCTGCGGTCGTGGGTGATGGTGACGACGCTGCCCTTGAAGTCGATCAGCAGCTGCTCCAGCCACTCGATGGAGTCGAGGTCCAGGTGGTTGGTGGGTTCGTCTAATAGAAGCACGTCCGGCGCGGCCACCAGGGCCTGGGCCAGCGCGACCCGCTTGCGCGTGCCGCCCGAGAGCGAGCCGACGCGCGCATTGCGGTCGAGGTGGAGGCGATGCAGCGTTTCTTCGACGCGCTGTTCCCAGTTCCAGGCGTCGTAGGCTTCGATCTTGGACTGCAGGGCGTCCAGGTCGAGCCCGTCCGCGCCGGAGAGGTACAGGTCGCGGATGGCGATGACTTCGCCCAGGCCCTGGCTGGCGGCGGTGAAGACGTCCGCATCCATGTCCAGCGCGGGTTCCTGTGCCACGTAGGCCACGCGCAGGTTCTGCTGAAGCTGCAGCGTGCCGTCGTCGGGCTTTTCCAGCCCGCCCAGTATCTTGAGCATTGACGACTTGCCGGCACCATTGCGGCCGATCAGGCCGATGCGTTCCGATTCGAGAAGAGAGAAGTCCGCATGATCCAGCAGCGGGACGTGACCGAACGCGAGCTGCGCGTCGAGGAGTGTGATGAGTGCCATGTGGCACGGATTATCGGAGGGGCGGGTGACGGCGCCTGGCGGCTGGGGGAGAAGGCTTCTTTGTGACTCTCTATATAAAAGGGACTGGCGTCCCCTGGGAGAGACGCCGGCAGTCAGGGAAGAGGCGTGAAGCGGGCGGCGAGCGGGGCCGCAAAGGTCTTCTTCAAGTTTCTTTCGGCTTGGCTTGCACGAGCCGAAATCTGTCATATACTCGTGGGCTTCGCTGCTGAATACCTCTGGTGTTTGAAGCGACTGGTGCTCTCAGGAGCGTTGGTTGTGGATGGTGAAGAAAG
>NZ_JBXAMR010000010.1:0-130471 GCF_058800845.1 Variovorax sp. GW822-FHT04E09 | reverse complement strand
ACATGCTCGTACAGCGGATCGCCAGCCGCATAGGCGCCCATGGCGTCCGAGAGCACCAGGCGGTGCTTACCGTCCGAATGTTCGAAGTGGTAGCTGATGCCCCATTCCTGGCACAGGCGGGCAAGGAAGGCGAAGTCGCTCTCGTTGAACTGGGTCTGGTAGTCGCGCACGGGGTAGTGCTCGATCAGGCGTTTGTCCACGGGGAAGGCGTAGCCGCCCAGGAGTTCGTCCAGGATCTGGACGACGCTGAGGTTCTGGAAGATCCTGCAGTCGGTGCGCAGGGTGGCCAGGTGCAGCCAGGGACGCAGGGTGAGCTTGTACTGGGCGTGGCGCCCTTCCTCGCCCCACAGGGCTGCGTCGGTGATCAGGGCGTTGAGTTGGCGGGGGGAAGAGCCATCGAGCTCGATCTTGCAGCTGATCTCCTGGCCGATGAAGGCATCCAGGTCGAAGTCAGCGCCAGAAGAGACGCCGGACAGAGCCAGGGCATCCGGGGTCTTGAGAAGCAGTTCGTAGGCAAAGAGGCTGTTGACCCCTTCATGCCCCGACAGCCGCACAGGCGCCAGTGCGGCCTGACCAAGAACAACAGGGATCGCAGCAGAAGAAACGGACAGCGTGCGCGGCATCGACGACTTCCTTGGGAGGAAAACAGGTCGCGCAGTTTGCGAGTCGCCTCGCGATCACACTGATAACAATCGTCAAACTCCACGCACCGCGTTCACCATGCGTGAGATTTTTCTCAGAGCGTCCCGGGCTTCGCTGCCGCTGCCGCATGCCCCTGAATCAGCGCCATCTCCACATTGGCGGCTTGCACCACCGCGATCTCCTCATAGCCCCTGCGAATCTGTTGTCCCACGCGCAAGGCGTTCCCGCCCATGCCGAACCCCACCGACACGATGACAGAAAGCACGTTGAGCAACCCGTCCGTGGCTGCCGTTCCTATGATGTCTTCTCCGAGGATGATGAGCATCGCCAAGCCCATAAGGCCCAGCCCCACCCACCACATGCGATGGAAAAGGGCCCAGAACGCCCCGAAGAAAAACCCCGGCCAGCTCCAGCCGTCCTTGATGGCCTGCACACTGCCGAGGGGGTCCTTGAATATCTTGTAGGTCTTCATTGCGTGACTGCCTTCCCGATAGAGATCGTTGTTGTCGGATGTGGGCTCTCGCCCCGTCCTCTCTCCGACGCGCAACGCACACCGCGCAAAGCCGTTCGCAAGAACGCCTTCGACGACAACAGCCTTCACCCGGAAAGAGGTCGCGCAGTGTGGAAGCCACCACGCGTTTGCATTGACAACAATGGTCGCCCGCCGCGACGTGTCTTCAGATACCCGCGCAAAGCGAGTGATTTGTCATGGGCGCGGCCTGCGCGGGCCGTGCCTCAGCGCGAAGCGCTCGACGCCTTCAGCGCCTCCACCTGCGCCGCATACGCCTTCTCGATGCGCTGCAGCCGCTGCTCCCGCGCCGCATCGTTGACCCACGCCGCCGACAACGCGCGCTGGCGCCCCAGCTGGTATTCCAGCTTGGCCTCCGGCAGCAGCGCGCTGTCGTCCGCCGCGACGTAGCCGTACGCCGCGCGCAGGTTCTTCAGCACCTCGCGCTCGGCGTCGGCGCGTGGACCCTTGCCCTTGCCGTAGCCGACCAGGAAGGCCTGCAGCTTCGCCTGGAACTCGGGCGGGTAGTCGCGGCGCACCACCATCGGCGCGCCGGGCGGCGGCTCGGATTCCCAGATCACCTGCAGCCGCGCGGCCTCGACCGGAAACTGCTGGCGGAAGCGCTCGAAGTCGGTGGTGTTGTTGGTGGCCACGTCGGCGTCGCCGTTGGCCACGGCCAGCGCGGTGGCCTGGTGGGTGCCGACGAACTCGCTGCGAAAGCGGGTTTCCATCTCGATCTGGTTGGGCAGGAAGAGCTGGCTCTGCGGCACGATGAAGCCGGTGACCGAGCGGCTGTCGCCGCGCGCGAGCCGCCAGCGTTCGGGCTGGGCCAGCAGGCCTTCGAGCGTGTTGAGCGGTCCGGTCTTGCGCGCCAGCAGCACGGCGCGGTGCTCGGGCATGCCGTCGCGCCGCGCGATCTGCGCCACCACCTTCATGCGCCGCTGCATGACGGCGTCGAGCGCCATCTTGGCCGAGAGAAAGGCCATGTCGATCTCGTCGCGGCCGATGGCGCGGTCGAGCTCTTCGTACGACGGCACCGAGTACGCGCTGACGGGCAGGCCCAGCGCACGGCTCATGTCGGCCATGAGCGGCGTCCACAAGGCGCGCGACTCGACGGTGCCGCCCAGCGGCAACACGCCGAAGCGCACTTCCTTGATCACCGGCGTGCCCTTGGCGGCGGGCGTCGGCGCGGGCTGCGCGCCCGCCGGCCATGGCGCCATCAGCGACGACGACAGGGCCATCGCAAGCAGGGTCCGGCGGTTCAAGGGCTCACATCCTTCAATACGGCGAGCTGCTCGGCGTAGCCGCTCTCCAGGCGCTGCAGCCGCGCCTGGCGCGCCGCGTCGTTGACCCATTGCGCGGTCTTCGCGTTCTGCATGGCGAGCTGGTAGGCCAGCTTGGCGGCGGGCAGCAGCGAGCTGTTGTCGGCGGCCACGAAGCCCGCTAGGTCGTGCAGCGACTTGAGCACCACGCGCTCGGCGTCGCCGCGCGCTCCCTTGCCGCGGCCATACGCGACCAGGAAGGCCTGCACGCGCAGGCGCAGCTCAGGCGGGTACTCGCGGCGCACGACGATCTGCGCGTGCGGGATCAGCTCCGACTCCCACAGCACCTGCAGCCGCTGCGCCTCGGCCGGGAAGCGCAGCTTGAAGCGCTCGAAGTCGGCCGAGTTGTTGGTGGCCACGTCGGCCTCGTTGTTGGCCACGGCCAGCGCGTTGGCCTGGTGGGTGCCAACCACCTCGCTCAGGAAGCGCGTCTCCATGACGATGTGGTTCGGCAGGAAGAACTGCAGCTGCGGCACGATGAAGCCCGACACCGACTGCCGCTCGCCGCGCGCCAGCCGCCAGCGCTCGGGCTGGTCGACGAGGTCTTTCAGCGTGTTGAAGGGCGGCGCCTTGCGCGTGAGCAGCAGCCCGCGGTAGCCGGGCAGGCCGTCGTGCCGCACGACCTGGGCCACGACCTTCATGCGCTTCTGGCTCACGGCGTCGAGCGCCATCTTTCCCGACAGGAACGCCATGTCGACTTCGCCGCGCTGGATGGCCTGCTCCAGCGCTTCGTACGAATTGACCGAGAGCACGCTCACCGGCCGCTGGATGGCGCGGCTGAGTTCGGCCAGCAGCGGGTCCCAGTCGCTGCGCGACTCGAAGGCCCCGCCCAGCGGCAGGATGCCGAAGCGCACCGGCGCGTCCGCGGCGGACGCCGAGGCCTGCGCCGCCGCCAGCAGCGGCAGCAGCAAGAGCCCCACGGCCAGCGCCAGGGCCGCACGGCGGCCGGTGCTGATGAAACTGCCGAAACGACGCAAGAAGGCCTGCATGAAAGGAGCGGAAGACACGGGGCCCGCGGCGAGCCGGCGGGGTCTAACATGGGCGACGCGGACGCCATTACATCCCAAATGCGAGTCTTTCTCGTGATGTTTTTCCGGTCTTCCCTGTTCGGGGCCGTGGCCCTAAGCTCGCGCCCCATGCGTTCAAGGCCTTCATGAACTGGAACTTCCGCCTCCTGCGCGGGCTGGCCCGCCTCACCTTCGCCCAGCAGCTGATCCTGCTGGCGCTGGTGCCGGCCACGGCGGCCACGCTGGTGGCCATCGCGGTGCTCACGCGCCAGCACCTGGGCAACCTCACCGAGCTGATGCGCGCCAACGCGCAGACGGTGGCGCTGCAGGTGGCCACGGTGGCGCAGGCCCCGCTGGCGCGCATGGACCGCCGCGCGCTGGCGCGCACCGCGCAGACGGGCACCTACCAGCCGCACGTGCAGCAGGTGCAGATCTGGACGGAAGACGGCGAGATCGTCGCCAACTCCGAAACCGTCGACCGCCGGCGCGGCGAGGGCCTGCAGGTGGTGGTTCCGATCGTCAGCGACGACGGCCGGCACAACGGCAAGGTGATGGTCGAGATCGGTTTGGACGCGGTGCAGAGCGCGCGCCGCTCGGTCTGGCTCAACGTGGCGCTGGTGCTGGCCATGAGCCTGCTGGGCGTGGGGCTGGCGGGCTGGTGGGCGGCGCGCCGCATCAGCGAGCCGATCCGCGCGCTGGGCGAGGCGGTCGACCGGCTCGGCGCAGGCGAGGCCGCCAGCGTGGCGATCGAAGGCACCTCCGAAGTGCGCCATCTGCAGCATGGCTTCAACCAGGCGGCGCGCGCGCTCGCCGAAAGCCACCGGCTGCTGCAAAGCCGCATCAACGAGGCCACCGCCGAGCTGGCGCGCAAGAACCAGCTGCTCGAGGTGGCCAGCCAGGCCAAGACGCGGCTGCTGGCCGCCGCCAGCCACGACCTGCGCCAGCCGCTGCATGCGCTCACGCTGTTCTCCGACGGGCTGGCCAACGGCGAGACCGACCCGGTGAAGCTGCAACGCATCGGCCACATCCGCGAGTGCGTGGATTCGCTCGACCGGCTGTTCTCGGAGCTGCTGAACCTGTCGCAGCTCGACGCCGGCGTGCTGCAGCCGCAGTGGGCCGACTTTCCGCTGGACCGGCTGTTCGACGAGATCAGCCGCAACTTCCGCCCCGTGGCCGAGCAGCAGGGCCTGCGGCTGGTGGTGCGCAAGACCGAGCTGTGGGTGCGCTGCGACTACGTGATGCTCTCGCGCATCCTCAACAACCTGGTGTCGAACTCGCTGCGCCACACGGTCGAGGGCGGCGTGCTGATCGGCGCGCGCGCCCGCGGCAAGGGCGTGCGCATCGACGTGGTCGACACCGGCGTGGGCATTGCCGCGCACCACCAGGCGCGGGTGTTCGAGGAGTTCTACCAGGTCGAGCCGGCCAACCGCAGCAACGCACCCGGCGGCGCGCGCGGCATGGGCCTGGGGCTGGCCACGGTGCAGCGGCTGGCCGAGCTGCTGAACACGCGCGTCGAGCTCAGCTCGCGCCTGAACAAGGGCACCTGCGTGCGCGTGCAGGTGCGCGCGGCGCCCGTCGCTTTGCCGGCGCCGGTGGCGCAGGCCCCCGCGGCGGCCACCGCCGACGACGACAACCACGGCGACAGCCTGGCGGACCTGCGCATCCTGGTCATCGACGACGAGCGCACGATCCTCGAAGGCCTGAGCGTGGTGCTGTCCAACTGGGGCGCCACGGTGCTGGCCGCGCAGACGCGCGCCGAGGCACTGGCGCTGGCCGACCACTGGGACACGCCGCCCGACGTGGTGGTGAGCGACCTGCTGCTGCAGGGCGGCGACAACGGCCTCGATGTGATCGCCGCGCTCGAGCGCCACCCGAACGGCATCGGTGCCGGCACCGCGCGCCTGCTGGTCACCGGCGAGACCAAGCCCGACCGGCTGCGCGAGGTGGCCGCCGCCGGCATCGCCGTGCTCTACAAGCCGGTGTCGCCGCGCGTGCTGCGCCAGGCGATCCAGGCGCAGCGCGCGGCCGCGCTGGTGATTGCGGCGGGCCTCTGACACGGTACCTTCCCGGTAGGCGCCGGGTAGTCCGTCGGACATAGACCAAGCAGCCGCCGCGGTGTGATCTTCCTCACACGCGCAGGCCCTCGCGCATGCGGGCATAAGCCCTCCGCCTTATCGCGGGAAACAGGGCGCGTCCTTACATTGGACCATTGCCTCTCGCTGCACAAAGCAGTCCATGTCCGTCGCTGTGAACCTCCCCATTCCGCTTTTCTCCGGAAGAGTGCACCGTGCTGTCCACGCGCTGCTGGCCTTCGGCCTCGTGCTGTGCCTGGCCGCCGCGCCGCGCGTGGCATCGGCGGCCACGCTGACGGTGCTCGTCGGCGACGACCAGGCCGCGTCGGCCGAGTTCGTGCAGCAATTGCGCACCGGCCAGTCGGCCTCCGGCAAGTTCGAACTCGTGCGCATCGGACCGGGCGCCCCGGCCGCGGAGCCGGCCAGCGCCGACACCGAGCCCGCCGCCAACACCGGCGTGCGCACGCGCAGCCTGCGCACCGCGAGCGACGCGGGCCTCACCGTGGCGGTCGGCACCGCCGCTGCGCGCGCCGCCCTCGAACGGCCCGGCGCCGAGCCGCTGGTGCTGGCGATGCTGAGCCGGCTCGACTACGAGACCCTGAAGACCGCCAGCCCCGCCGCCCTGCGGCGCGGCGACCGGCGCGTGGGCGTGCTGCTGCGCGACCCGGCCATGGCCGACCAGCTCGCGCTGGTGAACGCCGTGCTGCCGCAGAAGCGCCGCCTGGGCGTCATCGCCACGCCCGAATCCGAACCGCTGGTGCGCGAGTTGCAGCGCGCCGCGCAGAACGCCAACCCGGCCTGGGACCTGCAGGTCGAGATCGCGCCCGACGCCCGCTCGCTGGCCACCGCGCTGCGCGCGCTGGTGCCGCGCAGCGACGCCCTCATGGTGCTGCCCGACCTCATCGGCGACAGCCAGGCCGCCACGCTCTCGGTGCTGCATGCCGGCGCCGGCGCGGGCCTGCCGGTGTTCGGCGCCAGCGAGGGCCTGGTGCGCTCGGGCGGCCTGGCGGCGGCGGTCTCCACGCCCGGCCAGCTGGCCCAGCAAGCGCGCCAGCTCGGACAGAAAGTGGCCAGCGCCGGCAGCACCGGCAGCAACAGCAGCCCGCTGGTGGAGGCGGCCACGCCGGCCACCGTGCGGATCAACGCGACCGTGGCACGCGGGCTCGGCCTGCGTCCGCCGGAGGAACGGGAGCTCACCGAACGACTCGCAGCCCCGCGATGAGCACCACGCCGGTCCCCCCAGGCCCGCTGTCCCGCCCGACGGCGGCGGGCGCGGCCACGGCGACCGAATCGCCACCGCCCCCTCCACCACCGGCCGCCACTTCGCTGGTGGTGCGCGGCAACCTGCAGCGCGATCTGTTCCGTCTGGGCGTCGTGCCCTGCGCGGCGGTGGCGCTGGCGCTCACCGGCTGGTTCACGCACAACCGGCTGCAGACGCTCGAAGCCGCCTTCGACGCCGAAGGCCAGGCCGTCGCCCGGCAGGTGGCGGCGATGTCCGACCTGAGCCTGTACGCGGGCGACCTGCCGGCGCTGCAGAACGTGGCCTCGGCGGCGTTGCGCGGCGGACAGGTGACGCGGGTGGAGATCAGCAACAGCGCCGGCGTGTACGTCACGGCCGGGCCCAAGAACGAATCGCTCGCGCAGCTGCGCATGTTCAGCGCGCCGGTCACCTTGCGCGAAGCCTCGCGCGCCAGCGCCTTCGCGCCGGCCGGCTCCACCGCGGCGGGCGACACGCCCATCGGGCTGGTGCAGACCTTCCGCGACACCACCGCCTACACGCACGAGCGCAGCCGCTCGCTCATCGCCGGCATCGGCATCGCGCTGGTCGCGCTGCTGGCGGCGTGGGCCTCGGTGCGCCACATGGCGCGCACGGTGGCGCGCCCGCTGCGGCGCGTGTCGCGCACCGTGGCGGCGCTGGAGGCCGGCCACTTCGAGGTGCGCTGCGACGTGGTCGAAGGCGGCACGCGCGGCACGCACGAGTTGGCCGTGCTCGCGCACGACATCGACCGCCTCGCCGAGCGCCTGCAATACAACCGCCAGGTGAGCGAGGAGCGCGTGCGCGAAGCCACCGCCGTCGCGCTGCAGCGCATGGCCGAGGCCGAGCAGGCCGCCCTGTCGCGCGCGCGCTTCCTGGCCGCCGCAAGCCATGACCTGCGCCAGCCGCTGCACGCCATGGGTCTGTTCATCGACGGCCTGCTGCCCAGCGCCACCGAGGCCCAGCGCCCGGCCGTGCTGCGGCTGCAGGAGAGCACCGGCTTCATGGGCGTGCTGCTGGACGATCTGCTGGAAATCTCGCGCCTGGACGCGCAGGTGCTCACGCCCGCCATCACGCGCGTCTCGCTGGCCGCGCTGTTCGACCAGCTCGACGCACAGCACGCCCCCGCCGCGAGCGCCGCGCAGGTGCGGCTGCACTGGCGCGACCGCGGCCTGGCGGTGCGCAGCGACGCGGCGATGGTGCAGCGCATCGTCGGCAACCTGGTGGCCAACGCGCTGCGCCACGCGCCCGAAGGCGGCACCGTGCTGGTGGCCGCGCGGCGCAGCCGGGCCGGCGTGCGCATCGAGGTGCGCGACAACGGCGTGGGCATCGCGCCCATCCATCAGGGCCGCATCTTCGAAGAGTTCTACCAGGTGGCCAACACCGAGCGCGACCGCCGCCGCGGCTTCGGCCTGGGGCTGGCGATCTGCGCGCGCATCGCCACTTTGCTGGGCACCCGCATCACCGTGCGCTCGGCGCTGCAGGCCGGCAGCACCTTCGCGTTCACGCTGCCGCCCGCACGCAAGGCCGACGTCGCGCCGCCCGAGCCCGCCCCGGTCGCGCCCGCGCCGCTGGCGGGCCTGCGCTGCCTCGTGGTCGATGACGACCCCGCCATCCTCGACGGCACCCACGCGCTGCTCACGCAATGGGGGTGCGAAGTCGAATGCGTCACGACCGGCGCCGAGGCCCTCGCGCGGCTGGGCACCGGCGACATCGTCTACGACGCCGTGCTGTGCGACCTGCAGCTGGCCGGCGACGCCGACGGCGTGGAAGTGATCGATGCCGCCCGCCGCCTGCAGCCCGGCGCGCTCGCCGTTCTGGTGTCGGGCGCCACCGGGCCCGAGGTGCTGCAGCGGCTGCGCCACGGCGGCGTGACGCTGTTGACCAAACCGGTGGCGCCGGCCAAGCTGCGCGCACTACTCACCACGCGGCGCCATGCGCCCGGCGCCTGACCACTCATGCCCACCGCCATCGACCTGAAAGACGTCCGCCCCTTTGTCGCCACGCCCTGCCACGGCGGCGCGGTCGGCACCGAGTGCGCGCGCAGCCTGCTCGGCCTGGTGAACCTCGCGTGGACCCACGGCTTCGCGATGCAGACGCGCTTTCTCGACGGCGACAGCCTCATCACGCGCGCGCGCAACCGGCTGGCCGCCGAGTTCCTGGCCGACACGCGCTGGACGCACCTGTTCTGGATCGACGCCGACATCGGCTTCGAGCCCGAGGCCGCGCTGCGGCTGCTGGGCGCGGGCCGCGACGTGGTGGCCGGCGTGTACCCGCACAAGAGCGACGGCTGGCCCGAAGGCGGCCTGCGCGCGCCGCTGCCGGCCGGCACCACGCGCGCCGACTTCGAGGCGCTGCATGCGGCGTTTCCGGTCAACGTGAACGATGCGGGCGCGCGCGTGGACGCCGACGGTTTCCTTGAAGTGCTGGACGCGCCCACCGGCTTCATGCTGATCGCGCGCCGCGTGCTCGAGCAGATGGCGCAGGCGCTGCCCGAGCTGCGCTACACGCCCGACCGCATGGACGACCCGGTCGCCGCGGCGCGGCCGCACTACCGCTTCTTCGACGTGTTCGCCGAACCGGGCAACGGGCGCTACCTCAGCGAGGACTACGGCTTCTGCCGGCGCTGGCAATCGATCGGCGGGCGCGTGCATGTCGACACGCGCTCGCGGCTGTCGCACCAGGGATTGCGCACCTACCGCGGCGACTTCGCGAGAACGCTGGGGCTGGGCGGCTGAGCCGCTTGCAGGTCGGGCGGCAAGGTGCGGCGGTCGTAGTCGCGGTCGGCCTCGATGCGACTCAGTTGCAGCCCCGGCCCTTCTTGCGCGAGGTAGTCGTAGCCGATAGCCTGGAACTGCCGCGCCGGATCGAGCCGCGTGTACAGGTCGCGCCGCGCCACGCGGTCCGCATGCCGGATGCTCTTCAGGTGGTAGAGCCGGTAGCGGCTGTAGAACATCGGGCCGTGGCGCTGCGCGTCGTCGGGCAGCCACGGGCCGTGCAGTTCCGAGCTCGATTCAAACGAGATCTGCTGCGGCAACCGGAACAGCCGCGCGCGCGACTTGCGGCCCCATGGCCCGTCGCTGCGCCAGGCGTCGGGCGAATTCCAGAGCTCACACGACACGAGCGACAGGCTCGCGAGCTGGTTGTCCGGCAGCGAATCGACGGTGGCGTGCAGGTGGCGCAGGAACAGCTGCTCGTAGCGCTCGTCGGCATCGCACACCAGCACCCAGCCCGCGCCGTGGCGGCGCGCCGCTTCGAGCAGGCGGCGCTTGTTCTCGTTCTCGCGCCAGACGTGCGTGGCGTCATCGCTCGGCGGGTTCGACAGCAGCTCCAGCAGCATCGGCTCGCGCCGCAGGATGTCGGCGGTGCCGTCGGTCGAACCGTCGTCGAGCGCGACGATGCCGTCCACATGGCCGCGCAGGTGGTCGAGGCAGCCCGGCAGACAGCGCGCCTCGTTGCGCAGCTGCAGCACGCAGACGATGCGCAGCCGCGAGGTGAGACGCGGTGCGATCGGTGGGGGCGCGCACCGCGGGCAATGAAAAGCGCTGGGCTCGTGGTGCAGCAGGCGTGCGCAGACTTCGCACTGGCGGCGCGAGCCCATCGGCACCACGGGTGCGGCGGCCGGCCAGCCCGGCGCTTCGGCGGACCACGCGCGGGCGCTGTCGTCGCGTGCGATGCGGTCGAAGTCACGACCCCAGCCGGCATCGCCCGCGCGCGCCTCGTGCGGCGTGCATTTGATCCAGTCGACGTCGCGGTCGAACTGCTCGCCGCCCGTGCGCGTTTCATCCGACAGGTGCAGCAGGTGCGCGCCCGGGCAGGCCAGCAGCTGCCAGTCCGCCATCTCCAGGCGCACGCGCAGGTTGTCGTCGTCGCCGCCCCATTCTTCGAAGGATTCGTCGTAGCCGTGCACGGCCTCGAAGGCCTCGCGCGCGCAGCACAGCGAGCCGTAGAAGGTCTGCAGCAGCAGCTCGGGCGGCACCTGGCGTGCGAAGACGGTCTCGAGGGTGTCCGTGAGTTCGTCGAAGCGCGCAAAGCCGACGCGGCCGACCGCCACGCCGCGCGCGTGCCCCATCGCCGCCTGCAGCAACAGGGCCGGCGCATCGCCGGCGTAGGCGGACTCGGGCGAGTGGACCAGCACGAAGCGCCCCGCGCTGCGGCGCACACCGGCGTTGATGGCCTTGCAGGGCGGGCGCCATGCATGCGTGACGTCGTTGACGAGCACCTTCCAGCGGATCTGCGGAAAGCGTTCGACCAGCGCCAGCACACCCGCCTCCTCGCCGGGCTCGTCGAGCGCGATCACCACCTCGATGCCGGGCCGCGCCCAATACCCCGCATTCATCGGCAGCACGCGCTCGAAGTCGGCAAGCTTGCGGTAGAAAGGCAACACGACGCTGAGCCACGGACGGTTCGTGTCAGCCTCTCGACCTTCCGACGCCATGATGTTCACTGCATCGCTCCTTCAGCGATGACGCACCGGAGATGCCCATGCAAGGCTGCTACATCAACCTCGAGCGAAGCACCGAGCGTCGCGCCGCGATGGACGCGCAGCTGCAGCGGCTCGGGCTGACGCAGGTGCACCGCCTGGCCGCCATCGATGCGCAGACGCTCGCGGCCAGCAGCGCGGCGATCACGCCCGGCGAGCGCGCCTGCTTCCTCTCGCACACCGAAGCCCTCGCGCGCGCGAACCCCGACGAAGCGCTGCTGGTGCTCGAAGACGACGCACAGCTCAGCGAGGCCCTGCCGACCGTGCTGCGCAGCGGCGCGCTCGCGCAACTGGAAGCGGAAGGCTGCGACATCGCGTTCCTCGAGTGCCAGCCCGTGACCTCGACGCAGCACCTGCTCGCGCTCTGGCACAGCCTGCAGCGGCGCCTGCCGCCGCAAGGAAGTGGTGCGCCGCGCCATGCGCTGTCGGGCATCGACTTTCTCGACGCGCGCACGCTCTACAACTGGGGCGCGGTCGCCTACGTCGTCACGCCGAAGGGCCTGCGCGTGCTGCCCGCGTTGCTGCAGGAAGCGCTCGCGCACGGGCCATTGCAGCCCTACGACCTGACGCTGGGCGGCTTCCTGCGCGACGGCCGCCTGCAAGGCGTGGTGCTCTCGCCCTTCCTCGCCACGCCGGCATGGGGCAGCCATGCCGACAGCACCCTCGGCAGCCCTTCGGAATCGGCCGCGCACGACGTGCTCGGCGGTGCGTTGCGGCGCCTGTTCTTCGCAGGGCCGCTCGACGGCCTCGAGGCCCATGTCGCGCCGTGGCGTCACGCCCCGCTCACCGACGACCCGCAGCTGCGGCTGCTCGCGGACCTGATGGCGCAGCTCTTCGTGCTCACGGCCCGCGATCACGCGCCGCGCTGACACCTTCTCAGAAATCCGAACAGCCGTTGCGCCGCTCGGTGTTCACGCAGCTCAGCAGGTTGGGCCGCGAGCGCACGCGCGACCATTCGCGCGCCAGCACGTCGGCGCCCTGCTGCGCGCGGTCGCCGTCCAACGGCCCGGTGGCCAGGCAGATCGGCGCCTGGCCGATGTTCCGGTCGTACAGGTACGAGGTCAGCGGCTCGCGCACCACGTCCACCGAAGGCAAGAGCGGCAGGCCGCTCACGCGCAGCTGGCCCGGCACCACGCGCACGGCGTAGCCCTCGGCCGAGGTGAAGCTGCCGTTGATCGGGTACAGGCCCGGCGGGCTGCCCGGCAGCGCCGGCGAGAACATCGAGCCGCTGAAGCCCGCCCCGGTGTCGCCCAGGATCAGGCCGGTGATGCTGTAGATGAAGAACGGGTTGGGCGCGCCCACGGTGCGCGACGCGTCGGCGATCACGATGGTCGCGGTCGGCTGCTGCGCGTAGATGAAGTGGTTGTCGCCCGGCGTCACGCTCACGGTGCACAGGCCCAGGTAGGCGCAGTGATAGAAGTTGGGCAGCGGGCCCGAGCCGGCCAGGCCGCCGCGCGTTTCGCCCACCCAGGTGTCGGCCCACACGCGCCACAGCGCGCCCGAGATGCCATGGCCGCCCGGGTTCTGGAAGCGCGCCGCCGCCACGAGGTCGGTGCCGTTGCTGCTGCTGACCGGCGCGCCCAGCGTGAGGTCGCCGCTCAGCGTGCGCACGAACACGGTGTTGGCGGCCATCGAATCGGCCGACGTGACCTGCGGCAGGTTGCCCGCCGCATCGAAGCCCGTGACCGACACCGGCCCGATCGTGACCGCGTTCGCGTCCACGTAGGCAAAGCCGCCCGCCGCGCCGCCGCCCACCGTGGCCACGTCGTTGCCCGGGTTGCGCAGATCGACGCTGCCGTTGCGCGAGCGCGCGAGCAGCGTGCCCGCCGTGATCGTGCCCGCACCCGACTGGCTCACGTTGCCGCCCGACAGCAGCCCCAGCGTCGCGGCCGAGACCGGCGCGTTGAGCGCGATGCCGCCGCCACCGCCTTCGTTCTGCAGGGTGAGCGCGCCCGAGGTCGTGAGCGCGCCCGCCACCGTGACGGCGCCCGCGTGCGTGGTGCTGCCCGCGACGATGGTCGGCGCCGACAGCTGCGCGAACTCCGCGCCCGACACCGAGAAGCCGTTGACCGTCGGGCCGCCCAGCACGATGGGCGTGGCCGTGTCGTCCGACGCGACCATGTTGACATCGACCCCGCCCGGGCGCAGGTCGATGGTGCCGGCCGCGACCACCGGCGCCTCGATCACGATCGAATCGCCGCTGCCGTCGTTGCTCGCGCGCAGCAGCACGTTGCCGCTGCTGCGGATGCCGGGCAGCGCACCCGGCGCGGTCGGCGCGCCGCCGGCCTGCAGCACGACACCGCGCCCGCCGTTCTGCGAACGGCCCGTGACCTCGATGTTGCCCCCGCCCGTGGTGACGAGCTGCGCGCCGTTCTCCAGCCGCACGCCGCTGTCTTCGGTCACGCCCGGCGCCGACGGGTCGTTGTTGAAGTTGTAGCCGCGCACCGCGATGTTGCCGCTGCCGGTGGTGATGGAACTGCCGCCGTTGATGAGCACGCCGTGCGCCGCCGCGAAGGTCGACGAGGCCTGGCGCCGCGCCACGCCCTGCACCGTGACGTTGCCGCTGGTGGTGCTGATGGTGCTCGGCCCGATCTGGCCGCTGGTGATGACCACGCCGCTGTCCCAGGTGGTCGAGGTGCCGCGGATGTCCACGTTGCCGGTGGCGCTGGCAATGCGCGCGCCCTGCAGCAGCACGTCGCCGCCCTCGATGCGCACGTTGCCGCCCGCGCCCGCGTCGCTCTGGCCGACGCGCGTGTCGACCTGCACGTCCTGCGTGAGCACCACGGTGCCGGTGGGCGCACCGGGCTGGCCGCTGAGCAGCGACACGTTGCCGCCGTCGGTGATGACCTGCCCGCCGTTCAGGCGGATGAAGCCGCTGCCGGGCGTGCCCGTGCCCAGCGCGTTCATCGTCACGCTGCCGCCCTGCGTGAGGATGTTGCCCCCGAAGTCGATGAAGCCGCTGTTGCCCGAGGGCGTGCCGTCGGGGTTGACGCCCGCGTTCATCACCACGTTCAGGTCGTCGCCGCCGGTCGCGCGGATGGTGGTGCCGGGCGTGCGCGTCTGGATGCCGCTGGCGGCGTCCAGCTGCAGCGTGAGCGGGCCCTTGGAACCGGTGTAGTTGATGTCGACGTCGGCGTCGAGCGTGATGACACCGCCACCGCCCGTGCCGGTGCCCGTCGTGATCTTCACGCTGGTGCCGCCGTTCAGCGCGGTGTTGATGTCGCCGTCCTGGATGGTCGAGTTGGCGACCGCGTCGTAGGGGTTGGTCGGCAGCGTGCCCGCAGCCGTGCCGTGGGCGATGGTGAGGTCGAAGGGGTCGATGAACCACTGCCCCGCCGCGCCCACCGGTGCCGACGCGTCGACGCGCGCGCCGCGCAGGTCGAAGCGCCCGGCCGAGGTCTCGATGCGCCCGCCGTCGCCGCCGGCCACGCCGCCGCGCGCCGAGAGCTGGCCATGCGCGCGCAGCGACTCGGTCGCCACCACCTTGATGCTGCCGCCGTTGCCCGCGCCCGTGCCCGCGTTGGCTTCCAGGCGCGTGTTGCCGCCGAGGGCGATGGCGTTGGTGGCCGCGATGTCGATGCTGCCGCCGCCGGTCGCGCCGCTGGCGTCCAGGCGCGCCACCGCGGGCGAGCCGTCGGAATTCGTGGCGCCGTCGATGAGCACGTTGCGCCCTTGCACCGAGATGCTGCCGCCCTTGCCACTGTCGCTGGCCACCGAGGCCAGCGTGCCGACGCTGGTGCCCACGCCGGAGAAGGAGGTGACCATGCGCATCGAGATGTCGGTGCCCTGGGCGTCGATGGCGATGGTGCCGCCGCTGGTGCGCAGCGCAGTCGGACGGTCGCCATCGACGGTCACGGCCACGCCGTAGGTGGGCGTGGTGGACGGCGTGATGATGATGTCGGGGCTGCCGAGCGTGGCGCTGAAGCCTTCGCTGCCCGCGTGGCCGATCACGTCGATGTGCCGCCCCGCGCCGGCCGAGACCGCACCGCGGATGGCGACGCCGTTGCCGCCGCCGGCCGACATGTTCCCCGCCGCGAAGCCGGTGTCGGTGCGCAGGCCGTCGAGGTTGGCGCCCTGGCCTTCGATGCGCACGTCGCGCTCGCCGGCGACGGTGGCGTCGTCGATGACGACCGCCGTGCTGGTGCCCACCGCGGCGCCGCCGATGTTGGAAGTCCAGGTCGGGCCCTGGCCCTTGATGCCGATGTCGCCCACCGACTTCAGCACCGCGCCACTGCCGATGGCGACACCGCTGCGCCCGTAACCCGCGAGGCCGTCGAGCTGCAGGCCGCCGGCGCCCGCTTCAACCGTGCCGCCCGTGATCGACACGCCGTTGCTGCCGCGGAAGATGAAGTCGCTGTTGTTCTGGTCGTCGATCCAGGTGCGGCCCTGGCCGCGCATCGCCACGCGGCCTTCGCCGCCGGTGGTGACCTGGCTGCCGGCGAGCGTCACGCCGTCGCGCCACACGAAGTCGCCGGTGTCGCCGCCGAGCGGGACGATGCCGCCGATGGCGCGGCCGTTCTGCGCGTCGCCCTGGCCGAAGAAGCGCACGTCGCCGCCGTTGGCCGCGATGGTCGCGCCGGTCAGCACGATGGCGCCGGCATAGTCGGTCTCCGCAGAAGGGTTGCCGCTGCTGTTGTTGATGTTCTTCGCGTTGGTGGCGACGCGGCCGGTCGCGTCGGCGTTGAAGTCGACGTGCAGCGCGCCTTGCTGCGATGTGATGGCCGAGCCCTCGTTCATCACGATGCTGCCGGCCGAATCGACGCGCAGCCGCGCCGTGCCGCCCTCGCTCTTGACGACCTGCACACCGGGCGCAAAGGTCACGCCCGCGCCGAGGCCGGTGCGCCCGCTCGCCAGCGTCACGTCGGTGCCGCGGCCCAGCGTGTCGCCGATGCTGCCGGCACTCACGGTGCCACCGGTGAAGGCCGGCAGTTTGCTGTCATACGCCGGCACGTTGGCGGCCTCGACGATGCCCAGGTCGGACTGCTTCGCGTTCACCGTCCAGCTGCCGTTGGCACCGCCCTGCGCGCCGCCGCCCGAGTCGACGCGCACGGCCTGCACGCGCACCGCATCGGCCTCGTTCGAGATCGCGCCGCCCTTGCCGGCGCCCGCGCCGCGCGCGGTCATCTCGCCGTAGGCCTGCAGCCGCGACTCGCGCTCGGGCGCCGGATCGGCTTCGCCCACCAGGGTCTGGCCCTGGGCGCTGGCCGTGGTGACGGTGCCGCCGGCGCCGCCCGTGGTGGCGTCGGCGCGCAGCACCGAGGTAGACGACAGCGCCACGTCGTAGCCACGCACCGACACGCTGCCGCCGCCGGCCTGCCCGCTGGCGTCGATCACCGCGCGCTGGTCGCCGCCGCCCGTGCCTTCGATGCGCACCTGCCCCGCCGCGATGCGGATGGTGCCGCCGTGCTGCCCCGCGCCCATGCCGGTGGCGTCGAGCGTGCCGCCGTTCATCTCGATGCGGTTGTTGCTGCCGGCGCCGAGCACGATCTCGCCGTTGACGTTCTCCAGCGTGCGCGCGCGCACCGTGCCCGACTGGTTCACCACCAGCTCGCCCGCCGTGGTGGAACTGCCGATGAGCATCACGCGCCCGCCGTCGGCCTGCAAGGTGGCGCCCGCGGCGTTCACCACCTTGGCGCTGGTGGCGGCCATGGCCTCGGCCGCGACCACGAGGTTGGTGAGTCCGTCGTTGCCCAGGTCGAAGCTGATCCTGCGGCCCGAGGCCAGCGCCACGGTGCTGTGGTCGGCGACGATGCGGCCGGTGTTGGTCACCTCGGCGCCCATCAGCACCACGGGGCCGCCCACGGCGGTGAGCACACCGGCGTTGCTCACCACCTTGGCGTTGGCGTCGTCGCGCAGGAAATCGAGCTTGGTGCTGGCAGCAGTGAGGAAGTCGTTGTCGGTGGTGTTCAGTGCCAGCGTGGACGCCACGAGACCGCCCACGTTGACCGTCGCGCCCTGGCTGAACACCACGCCGCTCGGGTTGACGAGGAACACGCGCCCGTTGGCCGTGAGCTGGCCGGCGATGGTCGAGAGCTCGCCGCCCGTCACGCGGTTGAGCAGGATGCTGGACGCGCCCATCGACTGACTGATGTTGACCGCGTCCTTGGCACCGATGGAGAAGCTGTTCCAGTTGATGATCGCGCGCAGCGACGACTGCGAGATGCCCAGCGCCTGTCCGCCCACACTGGTGGCCGACGTGGTGGTGCCCACGGTCACGCCGCCCTGCGTGGTGTAGCCGTTCGGGCCGAAGCTCGGCAGGATGGTTTGTGCCAGCGCCGGGGCCAGGCCCATGCAGGCAATCGAAAGCGCCAGCGGGCGCAGCGGATGCCGGGGTTGGAAGGGGGTGCGGGGCTTCATGGTCAGAACGCCTTCTGCAGCTGCACGTACAGCCGCGGGTTGCGCCCGCCGCCGTCGGTCTGCGCGGGCGGTGTGCCGGCGCGCCAGGCGAGCGTGGCGTTGATCGAGAAGTTGCCCGGGCGCGACCAGCTCAGGCCGATGCCGTAGCCGCGCAGGCTGTGGGAGTTCTCGCCGTCGAAGGGCGAGGGATGGCGCGCGATTTTTCCGCGTGCCGCGTCGTAGAACAGGTAGGGCGTGATCTCGTCGGTGGCTGCCCAGCGGTATTCGAAGGTGCCGATCAGGCCCTGGTCCACCAGCAGTTCGCCCGAGGGGTAGGCGCGCACCGCGCGCGCGCCGCCGAGCGCGAGCTTTTCCGAGGCATCGAGGTTCTTGCTGGCCCACTGCCCGCCGACCGAGAAGTACAGTGAGTGGCGCGGCACGATGGCCTGCAGCCGCGACACCTGGAAGCTCAGCTTGGTGAAGCCGCCTTCGGTGTGGCGCCCGCCGAACTGCTGGTCGGACTGGAAGCTCTGTGCGTCGCGGATCGACAGGTCGCCGTGGTACAGCGTGCCCGAGCTGGCCCAGTAGCCGCCGCCCAGCACCTCGTCGCGCCGCTCCCAGGCCCAGCCGATGCCGAAGCCCTGCACGCGTTTCTTGGCCGTGAAGTCGACGCCGCGCAGCTCGTCGGTGAGGTCCTTCACGTCGGCCGTGAAGCGCAGGAACAGGTTCTGCTGGCGCTGGCGGATCAGCGGGTAGTTGAGCGACACGTCGAGCACGTCGGCGCGGCCGCGCGCGTCGAGGTCGACGAACTTGCCGCCCAGGTCGTAGCTCACGCGCGAGATGCCGATGCCCGCGCGCAGGCCGCTGGTGCCCAGCGGCGCCTCGTAGGCCACGCGGCCGTACTGCAGCGCGTTGCTGTTGGACAGCAGCAGGCGCGCATCGAGGTTGTCGCCGATGCCGAAGGGGCTGAGCCAGCGCGCCGTGCCGCCCACGCGGTAGCGCCCTGCCTCCTTGGTGCCGTGGTTATCGGCTTCGGCCGAGAAGGCCCAGCGCGCGCCGGCCTCGACCTCCACCGACAGGTCGGTGGTGCCGGCCTGCGCGCCTTCCTGCAGGCTGGACGACACCTTGAGGCCGGGCTGGTCCGACAGCAGCAGCATGGCGCGCTCGTAGGCCGGCGCGTTCACCGCCTCGCCCGGCTGCAGCGCCGCCAGGAAGCCGCGCACGCGCGCCTCGCTGATCGGCGCCTCGGGCGCGACCAGCACGTCGACCTTGCCGAGCCGGCCTTCGATGATGCTGATCTCGACGATGCCGTCACGCACGGTCTGCACCGGCACCACCGCCTGCGCGAGGAAGTAGCCGCGTTCCTTGTAGCGCGTGGTGATGGCCTGCGCGAGCCCTTCGAGGTCGCCGAGCGTGACGTCGCGGCCGATGTAGGGCGCGGTGATGGTCTGCAGCTCTTCGTTGCTCAGCGCCTTCACGCCGTTCAGGCGCAGGTCGGTGAGCTTGAAGCTGCCCGCGGAGGCGCGCTGTGGCGGCGCGGGCAGGGTTTGCGGGGCGACGGCGCCGGTGGCCTGCGCGACGGGGCGGTCGCAGCTGCCGCACGGGTCCTTGGTGGGCAACAGCGTGGTGGCTTCCTGCGCCTGGGCGCGGGGCATGGCGACCCACAGCGTGGCGCCGACGAGTGCCATGGCGGCGAGAGCGACCGGCGTGGGCCGTGGACGAAGGCGGATCGCAGGGGCCATGGCAGTGCTTCTTTGCAGGAGGGAGCGTGGCGAAGACATGGTCAGCTTCCCACGGTGAGGCGCCAGTTGCCGATGAGGTTGAACGGCGCCCAGAAGAAGGGGTGGGACATCTTGGGGTCCTTCAGCACGGCCAGTTGTCCGGCCTGCATGGCCTTTTGGATGTCGCGGCCCTTGGCGAGCTCGCCGTAGAGCGTGCCCATGAGCACGGCGGTGGCGTCGTCCGACACGGGCCACAGCGAGGCGATGAGGCTGGAGCTGCCGGCCGAGAGGAACGAGCGCGTGAAGCCCAGCACCTCGTCGCCCTGCGCGATGCGCCCCAGGCCCGACTCGCAGGCCGACAGCGTGACCAGCGCCGTGCCGTCCATCGGCAGCGCGAGGATCTCGTGCGCCTCGAGAAAGTTCTGCTTGCCGCCTTCGTTGGCCAGCAGGATGCGCGAGTACAGCGGATCGACCTCGTCGGCCTCGGCGTGCGCCGCCACGTGCATCAGCGGCGAGCGCGAGGCCACGTCGCGGAACTGCGTCTTGGTGGCGGCCGCGCCCATGTACACCGTGTTGCGCGGGAACAGCTGCGCGAGCTGCTTCACTTCGGTCTCGGCGCCCGGCAGGTCGTACTTGTCCTCGATGCGCGGATTGCCGAAGGCCGTGAGCGACGCGTTCACGCGCGGCGTGCGCTGCGCCAGCTGCACCGCGATGCTGATCGACGGCGCCACCGACACCGGGTGCGTCTCGATGAGGTAGCGCCCGTCCAGGCGCAGCGCCTGGAACGGCAGGTAGTGCAGCGGCCCGTGCGGCACCACCACCACGCGCTGGCCCGGCGCCAGGCCCAGCGGGCCGAGCAGCGCGGCGCCGAGCTTGTCGGCGTTCGTGATGGCCGCGCGGCGGCCGCGCACGATCGAATTGCGGAAGGTCTCGACGAGTTCAGTGAGCTCCTCGCGCTTCACCGCGATGCGCTTTTCGACAATGCTGTCCGGCCCCACGACCCAGACCATGAGACGGTCGGGCAGCGCGTGGTACTGCACCACGCGCTCGTCGGCCGCCAGCGTGCGCTGCAGCGCGGCCACGCCGACCGTGCCGGCCGACGATTCGCTGAGCTTGGCGCGCCCGCGCACCGCGTCGAGCAGCGCGCGCGAGCGGCTGTGCTCGCTGACCTCGAAGGCGCGCTGCGGATCGCCCGCCTCGCTGTACACCGCCACGCCGCGCTCGAACACCGACTGCAGGTCGGAGAACAGGCCCATCTTCACTTCTTCGCTGCGAAAGCGCGCGCGCACCTGGTCGACGTCGGCCAGCGCGCGGCCCGCCGCCTCGGCCGCGGCCTGCTTCTGGCCCAGCGCGAGTTCGCTGCGCGCCACGCCGTCCCAGGCCCAGAGCCGGTAGTAGGCAGTGTCGGTGCCGACCTGGCGCGTGGTGAGCGCACGGTACTTGTCGCGTGCCTCGGCCGGCTTGTTCTCGGCCAGCAGCAGGCGGGCGCGCGTACGTTCGAGCTGTGCGGCCAGCGGCGCTTCGCGCGGCTCGGCCATGTCGCCGAGCACCTGGCGTGCGCGTGCCGCGTCACCCGATTCGATGAGCGCGTTGACCAGCGAGGCCTGCACCAGCGGCGCGTAGCGCGGCGAGCTGTTGGCCAGCGCCTCGTCGTAGCTGAGCACCGCGCCGGCGAAGTCGCCGCGCCGCGTGCGCACGTCGCCGATCACCTTCTGCACCGGGCCGACCACCAGCTTGGGGTCGCGCGCGGTGTGGCGCAGCGCTTCGCGCGCGAACTCCTCGGCCTTCTCGAGCTGGCCCGAGTAGCTGTAGACGATCGCCAGGTCGCGGTTGGCCACGGCGCGCAGGTTCGGGTCGCTGGTGGCGTTGGCCAGGTGCAGCGCCTTGCTCGCGGCGCGCACGCTCTGGCGGAACTCGCCCGCCTCGGCCAATGCGACCGCCTGGCTGCAGTATTGATAGCCCGAGAGCTTGACCGCGTCCTGGCCGTAGAGCACCGCGCCTTCGCTGGTCAGGGCCAGCAGCGTGTCGGTGTCGGCCAGCCGCGCCTGCGCCATCCGGTCGGCCGCGGCCTCGGCATTCGGGCCGCCCGCCACAGCAGCGGGAGTCGCAGGTGGTGGCGCCGGACGTTGTGCCAGCGCCGAAGGACCGCCGGGGCCCAGAAGCAGCACACCCACCAGGCCGACCGCACCGGCAAGACCGGCACGGCGACGCGCCGGATGCGCACATCCCCATCTCGAAAACCACGCCATTGAACCCCCTCGACCCATGCACTCGCTGCCGCGAACGCTCGACGCCGCGGGAGTGCGCGCCGTTCAGGCCTCGTGGGAAAGTCTAGGAGCGGGTGTTCACCTCGCCTATTCGCAATACGGTCTAGCGCAAATGGCGTAGAGCCTGCTCACGCTATGCGGGCACGCTGTCGATGTTGAGTCGGTCCCAGTGCCGATGCTTCGCGATCGCTGCAATGAAGTCGTGCGCGATCTGCGTCGCCGCCGTGGCGTCGCCCAGGTTCGTGACAGGCGTTTCGGCCACCACCACGCCGGCCGGCGCCTCGCCCTCGGCCGTGACGCCGAGTGTCGCCAGCAGTTGCACGCCCTCGCCCACCGCGCAGATCGCCTTGCAGTGCTTGTAGGCCTCGAGCACGAAGTGCACGGCATCGCCCTGCGCCGCGAGCGCGGCGGCACCCTCGGCACCGGCGGGCACGAGCACGGCGTCGAACAGCACCGAGGCGGTGTTCGTGAAGGTCATGTCGACGTCGATCTGGCGCTTCGAAGCACTGGCCACGGTGCCGAGCTTCGGGCCCACCACCTTGCACAGCACGCCCACCTGCTCGAGCGCGTCGCGGATGGGCTTCAGCGAGGCCGAGTCGACGCCGTCGGCCACGAGGATCGCGACCTTGCGCGTGCGCACCACGCCGTCGGCGCTGCCGTCGCTCATGCGCAGCGCGGGCGACTCGTCGATGGGCAACTCGATGCGGTGTTCGCGAAAGCCCGAGTACCCTGCGGCCGCTTTCGCGTCGGGCTCGCCGATGCCCAGCGGCTCGGCCACGCGGCGTGCGAGTTTCTCGTCCACGTGCGCAAGGTTGTCGACCATGCGCTGGCGGATCGCGGGCACTTCGAGCTTCGAGAGTTCGAAGCGAAAGGCCGCGACGATGTGCTCCTTCTCGGCCATGCTCTGGCTGTTGAAGAACAGGCGCGCCTGCGTGAAGTGGTCGTCGAACGACGGGCTGCGGCGCCGCACCTTCGGCGACTCGATCTCTTCGGGGAACGACTGAAAGCCGTGGCTGCCGCCGTCCACGCGGAACTCGGTGCCGCTGCCCAACGTGTTGGGCTCGTAGGCGACCTGGCCGCGCGCGATGGTCTGGCGGTGCATGCCGTCGCGCTGCATGTTGTGGAACGGGCACACGGCCTTGTTGATCGGCAGCTCGTGGAAGTTGGCGCCGCCCAGGCGCGAGATCTGCGTGTCGGTGTAGCTGAACAGGCGCCCCTGCAGCAGCGGGTCGTTGCTGAAGTCGATGCCCGGCACGACGTGGCCCGGGTGGAAGGCCACCTGCTCGGTCTCGGCAAAGAAGTTGTCGGGGTTGCGGTTGAGCACCAGCTTGCCGATGCGCTGCACGGGCACCATCTCTTCGGGGATCAGCTTGGTCGGGTCGAGCAGGTCGAAGCCCAGCGATTCGGCCTTGTCGGGCGCGATGAGCTGCACGCCGAGTTCCCACTCGGGGAAGTGGCCCTGCTCGATGGCTTCCCAGAGGTCGCGGCGGTGGAAGTCGGGGTCCTTGCCGGCGATCTTCTGCGCCTCGTCCCACACGAGGCCGTGCACGCCGAGCTTGGGCTTCCAGTGGAACTTCACGAAGTGGCTCTCGCCGCGCGCATTGACGAAGCGGAAGGTGTGGACGCCGAAGCCTTCCATCATGCGCAGGCTGCGCGGAATGGCGCGGTCGCTCATGGCCCACATCAGCATGTGGGTGCTCTCGGGCATGAGCGAGGCGAAGTCCCAGAAGGTGTCGTGCGCGCTCGCGGCCTGCGGCATCTCGTGGTGCGGCTCGGGCTTCACGGCGTGGATGAGGTCGGGGAACTTCATCGCGTCCTGGATGAAGAACACGGGGATGTTGTTGCCCACGAGGTCGTAGTTGCCCTCGCGCGTGTAGAACTTGACGGCGAAGCCGCGCACGTCGCGCACGGTGTCGGCCGAGCCGCGCGAGCCGGCCACGGTGGAAAAGCGCACGAACACGGGCGTCTTGGCATCCGGGTCCTGCAGGAAGTCGGCGCAGGTGTACTGCGACATCGACTGGTAGACCTGGAAGTAGCCGTGCGCCGCCGAGCCGCGCGCGTGCACGGCGCGCTCGGGAATGCGCTCGTGGTCGAAGTGCGTGATCTTCTCGCGCAGGATGAAGTCTTCGAGCAGCGTCGGCCCGCGCACGCCCGCCTTGAGCGAGTTGTGGTTGTCGGGAACCTGCAGGCCCTGGTTGGTCGTCAGGTGCGTGGGGTGCTCGGTGGTGAAACCCTCGAGCTGCAACTGCTTGGCGTTGGCGCCGTCACCGGTCTTGGCGGTGCTGGCGCGGCGGCCTGCGGCGGCCTTGTTCTGGGGGGACATCGGGGTTCTGGGCATCGATGCGGGTCGGCTCAGCCGGCCTCGTTGCTGTTGCCGCTGCCGATGAAGATGTCGAGCACGTTCACCACGGCGATCAGGCCGATGCAGGCGGTCACGGCAGCCACCGCCCAGATCAGGATGTCGTCGCCCCAGGTGCCCATGAGCGAATCGAACAGTGCCGAGATTTCCATGATGTTTTTCCCTCCGAGAGAAGCGGGGCCGCAAGCCGGCAAATCCGCAAAGAGGAAGCTTAGGTGGGGCCCGGTGCGCGGGCCGTAGTGGCCGCCCCTCCCCGTCTGTGGGAGAAGGTGGGCGTCACCGGTAGGAGGGCGCCGACAGGCGCGAGCCTCAGGCGCCCGGGTCGAGCACGCGCTCGCTGGGCCGCGCGAAGTAGAACCACTCGGCGCCCGGCAGCGCCATCGCGTTCGGGAACACGATGAAGCCGTCGTCGGGCGCGCTGACCAGCGTGCCGTCGTGCCGCATGCCGACGGGCTCGCCGCGCTGCACGGGGTCGAAGGTGGCCCAGTCGCGCACGAAGCTGTCGTCTTCGTGCAGGCGGTCGGTCACGCTCGCCAGGCGCAGCAGCTGGGGCGGCTGCGGCGGCGCGGCCGACAGGCCCGGCGGCAGCGCCGCCATGCCCAGCAGCGCGAGCGTGCGGCGGATGGCCGCCCACGCCACCTGCGGCGCCTGCGGGTCCTGGTGCTGGCCGCATTCGAGGGTGACGCCGTAGCCGCCGCAGCTGCGGATGTACTCGTTGGTGCCGCGGCCGAAGTCGATGGCGGCCTCGTCGACCGCCGCGCCGCGCTGCGCGAGGCCGGCGGCGTAGATGTCGAGCCAGCCCTCGACCACGACGGGCGTGCCGATGTGCAGCGCGAGCCGGCCTTCTTCCTGCGCGCGCGCAAAGGGTTCGAGGCTGCCGCTGTTGTCGCGCGGGCCAATCATGGCGAAGGCCTCGCCCTCGCTCTGGAAGGAATGCAGGTCGAGCAGCACGTCGTGGCGCGCGATGACGGGCGCCAGCCGGTTGGTGATGCGGGCCTCGTAGTCGGCCGGCGTCTCGCTCGGCCGGAACAGGCGATTGAGGTTGCGCTGGCCCTCGCGCTGCAGGCGCCGCCGTGCGAGCGGGTTGGCCACGGGCACGAGCGTGAGTTCGCCGCGCAGCAGGCGCAAGTCGCCGGCATCGAACTCGGCCAGCACGCGCGCGATGCCCTCGGTGCCGCAGGTCTCGTCGCCGTGCACCCCGCCGATCACGAGCAGGCGCGGGCCCGGGTTCAGCGACGCGAACGCATGCAGGCGCAGGCTGTCGGTGGCGGTCGCGGCGTCGTCGAAAAGCGGGGTGGACATGCGGGCGATTATGCGGAGGCGACTGTGGCCACGCAAAAGGCAAGACCCTGTGGCTTGGCGGGCGCGCAGCGCAAACCTACAGCCGCGCCCTGGCCTGTCCTACCGCCCCGTGGCGGGGCGCCGCGCAAGCTGGCGCCAGACCCGAACTTTGAAGGAGCACACGATGGCCCAGCAGCCGCGCAAGGACAAGAAGGACACCACCCGCGTCGAAAAGGACGGCGAATCGGCGCCGCGCCTGCCGCACGAGCGCGACCAGTCGTCGGACAGCCAGGTGATGCAGGACGGCCAGCCGCCCGAGAAGGGCCGGCGTGGCTACGAGGACGTGGAACGCGGCGTGGTCGACACCGACCGCGGGCTCACGCCCGAGCGCACGCCCGACGGCAAGGTCAGGCCTTGACGGTGGCCAGCTGCTGGCGCATATCGCCGATCACCGCGCCGTAATCCTTGGCGTTGAAGATCGCGCTGCCCGCCACGAAGGTGTCGGCGCCGGCCGAGGCCACGCGGGCGATGTTGTCGGCCTTGATGCCGCCGTCCACCTCGAGGCGGATGTCGCGCCCGCTCTGTTCGATGCGCTTGCGCGCCTGCTCGATCTTGCGCAGCGCCGAGTCGATGAAGCTCTGGCCGCCGAAGCCGGGGTTGACGCTCATGATGAGGATCAGGTCGATGTCGTCGATGGCCCAGTCCAGCGCCTCGAGGCCGGCGCCGGGGTTGAACACCAGGCCGGGCTTGCAGCCGGCGGCCTTGATGGCCTGGATGCTGCGGTGCACATGGGTCGATGCGTCGGGGTGGAAGCTGATGTAGTCAGCGCCCGCTTGCGCAAAAGACGCGGCCAGCGCGTCGACCGGCTGGATCATCAGGTGCACGTCGATGGGCACGGGCGTGCCGTCGGCGGTCTTGGCGTAGGGCTTGAGGGCCTGGCAGATCATGGGGCCGAAGGTCAGGTTCGGCACGTAATGGTTGTCCATCACGTCGAAGTGGATCCAGTCGGCGCCGGCCGCGATCACGTCGGTCAGTTCCTGGCCGAGGTGCGCGAAGTCGGCGGAAAGAATGGAGGGCGCAATGCGGAACGGGGTGCTGCTCATAACCCCGGATTCTCGCAGCCGACGGAAATCCGAGGAAAGGCCTCCGTTACCATGCGCCCCATGTCACACAGCCCCTTCAGCGTACAGGTCGAACCGCGTTACCTGGCCGACCAGTCCTCGCCCAAGGACAACGTCTACACCTTCTCCTACACGATCACCGTCACCAATGTGGGCACGGTGGGCGCGCAATTGATCGCGCGCCACTGGCTCATCAACGACGCCTCGGGCCATGCGCAGGAGGTCAAGGGCCTCGGCGTGATCGGCCAGCAGCCGCTGCTGGCGCCCGGCGAATCGTTCCGCTACACCAGCGGCTGCCGCCTGCAGGCGGCCAGCGGCACGATGCACGGCAGCTTCTTCGTGGTGACCGAAGAAGGCGAGCGTTTCGACGTGCCGGTTCCCATGTTCGTGCTCGAAGCGGATATCGGCGGCGCCCCCGTCTCGCGCGTGCTGCACTGAGCGCGCCGCGCTCGTTCTTTTTCTTTTCTCCCCGCTCCCCATGGCTGCCGCATCGCGCGATCTGCAGGGGCTGCTTGCCGGCCTCGACCCCACGGCCGATGTGGCGCAGCGCCACATCTGGCTCATCAACCTCTTCGACTGGCTGCGCGGCGACCGCGCCTCGCCGCAGGCCGCCATCGGCCGCGTGCAGTTGCTGCTCGACGCCGTCGAGGCACGGCCCGAGCTGTGCGAGCGGCTGCGCGCCTGGTGGCGCGCGTTCACGCAATCGGTCGACCTCACGGCGCTGCTGGCCGACTACGGCTTTGCGCCGCGCACCGCCTTCCTGAGCGAGTTCGGCGAACGCATGCGCCGCAAGATCCTGCCGGGCACGCCCGAAACCACCGACGCCTCGGACCTGTTCCGGCTGGTGCTGCCCGGCGTGTTCGACGCCGGCTGGATCGCGCTGCTCGACGACACCCAGCTCGCGCGCATCGGCGCGCTGCTGGCCGACGCCGCGCCCATGCCCGACGGCTCGGCGCGCTGGCGCCACACGGTGATGGACGCCGTCACCTACTGCTGCAGCCAGGTGGTGGCGACGGGCTTTTCGCCCGAGCTGCGGCTGCGCATCAGCCCCGAAGCGGGCGAGGCGCGCCCTTTCCACGCCCTCATGGCCGACCTGGACGCGCTGCGCGAGCAGATGTTCGCCCTGCCGCGCGACGAAGAATCCCTGCAGGCCGCCTTCGTGGCCTTTCGCGACCGGCTCGACGCCTGCCGCTCCAGCGCCTCGTCGGTCTACACGCACCTGGAAGACAACGGCATCTCCGTCGGCCTGGTGTTCCGGCTGCGCCAGCTGCGCGAGCGCGTGCTGCGCATCCGCGAGCTGCTCGACTGCCTGATGTCGCCCGTGCCGGGGCCGAGCATGGCGCGGCTGGTCGGCAAGCTGGTGCTGGCGGGCGGCGAGCGCAACAGCATCCGCGCGCTGATCGCCTCCAACTCGTCGATGCTCGCGGCCAAGGTGACCGAGCGCAGCGCCGAGACGGGCGAGCACTACATCACCCGCGACCGCCGCAGCTACCTGCAGATGGTGAAGAAGGCCGCCGGCGGCGGCGCCTTCACGGCGCTGACGGTGCTGGCCAAGTTCGGCATCTACGCGCTGGCCCTGTCGGCCTTCTGGAGCGGGCTGGCCGCGGGCCTCATGTATGCGGCCAGCTTCGTGGCGATCCAGCTGCTGCACCTGACGCTGGCCACCAAGCAGCCGGCCATGACCGCGCCCGCCATGGCGGCGCGGCTGCGCGACATCAAGTCGGACGACGCCGTGGACCAGTTCGTCGACGAGGTGGCCAACCTCGTGCGCTCGCAGGTGGCGGCCGTGCTGGGCAACGTGCTCCTGGTGGTGCCGGCGGTGGGTCTGCTGGTGCTGGGCTGGCAGGCCGCGCTGGGCCGGCCGCTGCTGGACGCGGCGCATGCGGCCTCCACGCTGCATTCGCTGTCGCTGCTCGGACCGACCGTGCTTTTCGCGGCAATCACCGGCATCCTGCTGTTTTCGTCCAGCATCATCGCCGGATGGACAGAAAACGCCTTTGTCCTGCATCGCCTGGACTCCGCCATGCGTTACAACCCTCGCATCGGCGCCTTTCTCGGTGCCGCCCGGGCCCGTCGCTGGGCCGCCTTCATGCGCACACACATCTCAGGCTTCGCCTCCAACATCTCGCTGGGACTCATGCTCGGACTGCTGCCCGCGTTCGCGGGCTTCTTCGGGCTCGGGCTGGATGTGCGCCATGTCACGCTGTCGGCCGGCCAGATTGCGGCCGCGGCGGCATCCATCGGCCTGCCGGCACTGCACCAGCCGGCCCTGTGGTGGGCGGTTGCGGCGATCCCGGTGATCGGCGCGCTCAATGTGAGCGTGAGTTTCTACTTCGCTTTCCGGCTGGCGCTGCGCGCGCACAGCGTGAGCCTCGGTGACCGCGCCCGCATCCGCAGCGCGATCTGGGCCCGCTGGCGCAGCCGGCCGGTGAGCTTCTTCCTGCCTACATGAACCTGACCGCACTCCTCGCCGAACTCCAGGGCTTCTGGGCCGAATGGGCGCGCCCCTCGGCCGGCCTGCCCACCGTGCTCTGGGCCCTGCTGGTGGCCGCCGCCGCGGCCTCCGGCCACCTGGTGCAGCGCTACCTGGGGATGCCCAAGGTCATCGGCTATTCGGTGGTGGGCGCGGTGGTGGGTTTTGCCGGTTTCGAGGGCGCGATCTGGCCGCTGCGCGGCATCAGCCTGTTCCTGCTGGAGCTGGGCGCGGCCGTGGTGCTGTTCGAAGCGGGTGGCCGGCTGCCGCTGCGCTGGTTCCGCCACAATCCGATGGTGCTGGTGCAGAGCCTGCTGGAGGCGGGGCTGACCTACTTCGGCGTGTACTGGATCTTGATTCTTCTGGGCCTGCCCGAGCCGGTGGCCAACCCCATCGCGCTGATGGCGATCGTCGCCTCGCCCGCCGTGCTCAGCCGCGTGATCATGGACACCCGCGCTGCCGGCCCGGTGACCGAACGCGCCATGACGCTGGCCACGCTCAACACCTTCTACGCCCTCACGCTGGGCTACGCGCAGGCCGGCCTGATCGAGCGCGCGCCGCAGTCGCTGATGCTCAAGCTCTACCCGGTGGCGGTGGTGCTCGGCATGTCGTTCGTGGTCGGCGCGATCATGGCGCTGGCGCTGCGTTCGGCGCTGCGCGTGATGAGCCCGAACAGCGAGAACACCTCGATCCTGCTGCTGGCGATCATCGCGGCGGGCGCGGCGCTCACGGCCCACATCGGTGGCTCGGCACCCTTGGCGGCGCTGATCGGCGGCGTGCTGCTCAAGACGCTCAACCCCAAGCCCTGGGCCTGGCAGCGCCAGCTCGGCACCGCCTCGTCGCTGCTGACCATGCTGATGTTCGTGCTGGTGTCGATGGTGGCGGCCCAGGCCGACTGGACCCTGCCCGTGGCCAGCGTGGTGCTGGCCGTGATCGGCGTGCGCCTGGTCACCAAGATCTCGGGCGTGGCCATTGCCAACCCGGGCAGCGGCGCCAGCTGGAAGCAGGCCTTCTGGGTCGGCTGCGCAATGACGCCGCTGTCGTCCATCGCCCTGCTGATCGCCTCCAATTTCGCCTCGGCCTCGCCGCTTCTGGGCACCATGATCACGCAGGTCGCCCTGCCCTCGATCCTGCTGATGGAAGTGATGGGCGCCGTGCTCGCCACCGTGGCGATCCACGCCGTGGGCGAGAGTTCGGTCCCCTGGACGCCGCAGGCCTTCAGCACCACGGAAGACACGCAGCGATGAGCAGCAACAGCAACCCCACCTCCGTCCTCCCGATCGACCCGGACAGCGACGACGTGCGCTCCGCACCGCTGCCCGCCGATCCGGCCAGCCGCGCCGTCAAGCTCGAGCCCTTCAACAAGTCGGAGGCGCTGTCGCTCGGCGTGGAGCTCGAGCTGCAGCTCGTGAACACGCACGACTACGACCTCGCGCCGTATGCCGAGGACATGCTGCGCCTGATGGCGCAGACGCCGCTGCCCGGCAGCGTGGTGCCCGAGATGACCTCGAGCATGATCGAGATCTCGACCGACATCTGCCATTCGGCGCAGGACGTGATCACGCAGCTGTCGCCGATCCGCGAAGCGCTGATCAAGAACGCCGACAAGCTCAACATCGCGGTGGTCGGCGGCGGCACGCATGCCTTCCAGCAGTGGCACGAACGGCGCATCTACGACAAGCCGCGCTTTCGCGAGCTGTCGGAGCTGTACGGCTACCTGAGCAAGCAGTTCACCATCTTCGGCCAGCACGTGCACATCGGCTGCCCCGACGCCGATTCGGCCTTGTTGATGCTGCACCGCATGTCGCGCTACATCCCGCACTTCATTGCGCTGTCGGCCTCGTCGCCCTTCGTGCAGGGGCAGGACACGCAGTTCGACTCGGCACGCCTGAACTCGGTGTTCGCGTTCCCGCTCTCGGGCCGCGCGCCCTTCACCACGAGCTGGAAGGAGTTCGAGGCCTACTTCGAGCGCATGACCCGCACCGGCGTCGTGCGCAGCATGAAAGACTTTTATTGGGACATCCGTCCCAAGCCCGAGTTCGGCACCATCGAGATCCGCGTGTTCGACACGCCGCTCACCATCGAGCGCGCCGCCGCGCTCGCGGGTTATGTGCAGTCGCTGGCCGCGTGGTTCCTGCAGGAGCAGCCCTTCGAGCCGAGCGAGGACGACTACCTCGTCTACACCTACAACCGCTTCCAGGCCTGCCGCTTCGGCCTGGACGCGGTGTATGTGGACCCGGCCAGCGGCCAGCACATGCCGCTGCGCGACCACATCCTGATGACCATGACCCAGCTCGAATGGCACAGCGAGGCGCTCAACGCCACGCAGGCGCTGGGCGAGCTGCGCACCAGCGTCGAGGCCAACCGCAACGACGCGCGCTGGCTGCGCGAGAAGCAGGGCAAGGAACGGCTGCTGGCGGAAGTGGTGCGCCAGGCCTCGCTGCGTTTTCGCGGCGCGGCCTGACGTTGTTCAGGCGGCCACGGCCTCCTGCGAGAACTGCCGGCGGTACACCGTCGGCGACACCTTGAACGCCGTGGCGAAGTGCTTGCGCAGCAGCACCGCCGAGCCGAAGCCCGCATCGGCCGCCACGCGCTCCACGGAGCGGTCGGTCGTTTCGAGCAGCCGCTGCGCCAGCGCCAGGCGCTGGTTCTGCAGCCACTGGCCGACCGTCGTGCCCGTCGATTCGCGAAAGCGCCGCGTGAAGGTGCGCCGGCTCATGAGCGCGCGGCGGGCCAGGTCGTCGAGTTCGTGCGGCACCTGCAGATGCCGCCCCAGCCATTCGAGCAGCGGCGTGAGCCGGTCGCGCTCGGCCGCGGCCGGCACGGGCTGCTGGATGTACTGCGCCTGCCCGCCCTGCCGGTGCGGCGCGACGACCATGCGCCGCGCGGCGCGATTCGCGGTGTCGGCGCCGTAGCGCACGCGCAGCAGGTGCAGGCAGCAGTCGATGCCCGCGGCCGTGCCCGCCGAGGTGAGCACGTTGCCGTCGTCCACGTACAGCACCTCGGGCTGCAGCACGACCTGCGGGTACTGCTTGGCGAAGGCTGCGGCCAGGTGCCAGTGCGTGGTCGCGGGCCGGCCGTCGAGCAGGCCGGCCTCGGCCAGAACGAAAGCACCCAGGCACAGCCCGACCACGGTGGCGCCGCGCCGGTGCGCCGCCTGCAGCGCGCGGATGAGCGCGGGCGGCGCGGGCCGGCCGTCGTCGCGCCAGGACGGCACCACCACGATCTGCGCGCGGCGGATCGCCTCCAGGCCGTGCGGCACCACGAGCGTGAAGCCCGCGTTGGTGGCCAGCGGCCCCGGCTCGGGCGCGCAGACCTGCACCCGAAAACGCGGCGCGCCGGTGTCGGTGCGGTCTTCGCCGAACACCATGCAGGGCACGGAGAGGTGGAAGGGGCTGATGCCGTCGAAGGCGACCACGGCAATGGTCTCGGCGATGGTTTTGGCGGCAGATGAGCGCATGGCCCGATCTTATCGATGAATGGCTTTCGGGCCACTGTCGCAAAACCCGTGGTGCGCGAAGAATCGAGTCATTCCAAACACACCACCGAAGGAGATACCCCATGAGCCAAACCGCACCGCGCCGCGCCCTCGTCGTCATCGACGTGCAGAACGAATACTTCGAAGGCGGCGGCCTGCCCATCGAATACCCGCCGGTCGAGCGCTCGCTGCCGAAGATCGCGCAGGCCATGGACGCGGCCCGCGCGGCCGGCGTGCCGGTGGTGGTGGTGCAGCACCACGCGCCGAAGGGTGCGCCGGTCTTTCAGGCCGACAAGTTCCACGGCCAGTTGCACCCCGAGATCGCCCAGCGCCCGCGCGACCACCTCGTCACCAAGGCCTTCCCGAGCGTCTTCACCGGCACCGACTTCGCCGACTGGCTCGCGCGCCACGAGATCGACACGCTGAGCGTGACCGGCTACATGACGCAGAACTGCGACGCCTCCACCGTGTTCGAAGCCATGCACCGCGGACTGAGCGTGGAGTTCCTGTCGGACGCCACCGGCGCGCTGCCTTACGAGAATGCGGCCGGCCGCGTGAGCGCCGAGGAAATCCACCGTGTCTTCAGCGTCGTGTTCCACAGCAACTTTGCCGCCGTGGCGACGACCGACGCGTGGGTTGCTGCGCTGAAGAGCGGTACAGCGATCGAGAAGGACAACGTGGTCATGTCCAACCGCCGCGCGCGCGGCGTCTGAACTTCACAAGAGTTCAGGCCAGGTTCAGCGGCTGCAGCACGGGCTGCCAGCGCTGCACCGCGATCTTCTTGAAGCCGCGGCCGTTGGGGTGCAGCTCGTTGGCCCAGTCGGTCGGGCCCAGCGTGCCGCGGCTGTCCACCACGTGCAGGTGCTGCGGGTCGCCCGCGGCGATGTTCTGCAGCATGCCGTGGAAGCCGTCGATCAGGTGGTCGACGCAGGGCTTGAACAGCTCGGGCGCCACGCCCGCGTCGACCAGCGCCGGGCGCAACCAGCCTTCGCGCCCGAACAGCGCCTTGCCGGTGGGCGGCGCGTAGTCGTAGCTGTGCATGACGATGTGGCAGTCCACGCTGGTGCGGGTGTAGATGAGGCCGATGAGCGCGCGGTACTGCTCGTCCATGTCGACGAGGAACTGGTCGAAGCCGCCCTTGCCGTTGCGAAAGCACTGCGCGGCCTGGGTCTCGCCCGTGCAATCGGACTTGAGCAGCGGGCGCAGGTCGTTGAAGCCCGCGAAGTCGTTGCCGCCGCCGCTGATGAACACCGCCGACAGCGTCGGGCCGTACAGGCGCAGCGACTCGCGCACGGCGTTGCGGTATTTGCCTTCGACGTAGTCCTGGGCTTCCGCGCCGTTCATGCCCTTGGCCAGGATCACGTGGCCGCGCGCGCCGACCACGTCGCCCAGGAAGTTCAGCAGGCTGCCGCCCGGCAGCGGGTACCAGAACCACGAATCGCCGAAGGCGAGGATGGTCGCGGTGCCGTGCGGGCCCATCTGCATCTTGGTCTCGTCCCAGTAGACAGCCATGGCGAACTCCTCGTGTAGAGGGCGCCATGGTTCTCGCAACCGCCGCGCGGCGCCATCCCCCGTTCGCAGTAGAACCTGCTGCTCAGTCCCGCAGCGACTGCACCAGCAGCACCAGCTCCGCCTGCCGGTGGCAGTCCGTCTTGCGCATCACGTTGCGCAGGTGGCTGCGCGCCGTGTGTTCGGAGCAGTGCTGCGCGGCGGCGAAGTCCTTCACGGTCTTGCCACTCGCCAGGAGCAGCGCGAGCCGCGCCTCGGTCGGGCTCAGGCCGAGCAGGCTTTCCAGCTGCCGCGGCTCCACGGGCGCCGCCTCGGCCGGATGGGCGAAGACCACGAGCGCGCGATGGCGCTGGCGCAGCACGGCCAGCGGGTGCGAGGGCTTGAGCGGCAGCACCGTGATGCGGACCACGATGCCGGCCACGGGCAGGTGCAGCACGCCGGCCCGCGCGCCGCCGGCCGGGGCGCAGGCCTCGCGCACCCGTTGCTCGAAGGCCGACTGCAGCGCGGACGACGCGAGCCGCAATCGCCCCTGCGCGCTGTCGAACAGGCCGCCACGGCCCGCGCACGCCGCCGCGCGCGCGTTCAGGTGGTCGATGCGGCAGGCCTCGTCGACCACGGCGATGCCCTGCGGCAGCGCATCGAGCGCCGACAGCCCGGTGGCCGCGTGCTCGCCCAGTTGCATCATGCGGGCGCGCAGTTCGCTGGCGCGCACCAGGTGCGGCGACAGGCGCCGGCAGAAGGCCTCGCTCTCAGGACCGTAGGGCGCTTCGGCCCTGGGGCGGATGAAGCCGAGCACTTCGCGCGTGTCGTCGTCGGCGCGCAGCCCCATGGCGAGCGTGTGGCGCAGGCCGAGCGGCGCGAGCCAGTCGACGTAGATCGGGCTGCGCGACAGCGTGCGCGCGCCGAAGTAGGTGTGGTCGGTCACCGGCGTGCCCAGCGGGGCGTTCACCGGCATCTGCATGCGGATGTCGTCGCGCGCCAGGTGCTGCTCGTACTCGCGCACCTTGTCGGGCGGACTCTCGAGGTTGGCGAGCCCCGCGCCCACCACCGAGCAGTCGGCGCGGCGCACCGTGAGCGTGTGAAAGCAGGCGGCGCCTAGCACCTCGCGCATGGCATCGAGCGCGTCGTACCAGTCGCCGGGACAGGTGATCCCGTCGTACAGCAAGGCAACGATCCGGTCGGTGTCGGCCTCGGCGGACACGCCTCCCTGCACGATGGCTGTCATGGCGGCCTTCTCCTGTTTGGACTTTCGGTGTATCCGCTTGCATGACGGTATTACAAAATGCTTCCAGTGTCAGCCCCCCCTTTCCCGTGGGCGCCGCGGCGGGCGGCCCCGCGCCAGGTCGTTATGCTCTCGCACCCATGGGTGAATTCGACCTGATCACACGCTATTTCAAACGCCCCGCCACGCGCTCGCCGCTGGGCGTGGGCGACGACTGCGCCTTGCTCGCGCCGGCCGCGGGCATGCAGCTCGCCGTGTCCTCCGACATGCTGGTGGAGGGGCGGCACTTTCTCTCGACCGTGGAGCCGGCCCGGCTCGGCCACAAGGCGCTGGCCGTGAACCTCAGCGACCTGGCCGCTTGCGGCGCGAAGCCACTGGCCTTCACGCTCGCGCTGGCATTGCCCGGCGTGGACGAACCCTGGCTCGAAGGCTTTTCGCGCGGCCTGTTCGCGCTGGCCGACGCCCACGGCTGCGAGCTGGTGGGCGGCGACACCACGCGCGGCCCGCTCAACATCTGCATCACCGTGTTCGGCGAAGTGCCGGCCGGCGCCGCGCTGCTGCGCTCGGGCGCGCGCGCGGGCGACGACCTGTGGGTGAGCGGATCGCTCGGCGATGCGCGGCTGGCGCTCGAGGTGTTCCGCGGCACGCTGAGCCTGCCCGCCGACGCCTTCGCACAGGCCCGCGCACGCATGGAACAACCCACGCCACGCGTGGCGCTGGGCCAGGCGCTGCGCGGCATCGCCACGTCGGCGGTGGACGTGAGCGACGGCCTCATCGGCGACCTGGGCCACATCCTCGCGGCCAGCGGCGTGGGCGCCACGCTCGATGCCGACGCCACCACCGCGCTGATCGCCGTCGACACGGCCGGCCTGCCCACCGAGGCGCTGCGCACCTGCGCGCTCTCGGGCGGCGACGACTACGAGCTGGTGTTCACTGCGCCGGCCTCGGCGCGCGATGCGGTGGCGCAGGCCGGGCAAGCCAGCGCGACGCGCGTGACGCGCATCGGCCGCATCGAGGCGGACGCGGGGCTTCGCATCGTCGATGCGAGCGGCGCGCCGGTGTCACAGCGCTTCGGCTCCTTCGACCACTTCGTCTGATCAAGACCCGCGCATCACCGCGCGCATCTTGTCCTGCGCGGTGTTGATCGCCGCCGACTGCTTGCCCATTTGCTGCGCCATCTTGTTGAGTTCGTCCCCCACGGCCGGGTCGGTCACGGTGAGCGTGCCGCCGGAAACCCGAAGCTTCGACTTGTTCTTCTCCATGAAATCGGCGATGGCCAACGCACTGTCGATCACGGCGTCGACCGGAGGGAACACCTCCTTGAACGTGGTGGCGGGCGTGGTCACGGTCTTCTCGTAGGCCTTGGCATAGACCTGCTTCAGGTCGTCGGGCTGCTTGAGTTGCGCGCGTGCCGCATCGGCCTTGGCCAACTGCTGATCGAGCGCGGTGCGAAGGCCTCCCAGGCCCTCCTTGGCGGCCTTGAGATCGTCACGGCGTGCCGGCAGATCGACGAACGAGCGCAGCGCGCCCTTGTTCATGACCTGCGTCATCGGCTGGCTCACCGACTTGTTCATGCCTTCGTTGAAATCGGTGATCACCGCGTAGTGCTGCGCGTAGTCGCCGAACGATGCTTTTTCTTCGGCGGTGGGCGTGGGCACGCGCAAGCCGGGCTTGTCGAGCACGCGGGTCTGCAGGTAGGCGATGAAGGCGCTGCGCTGCTCGGCCTCCTTGTTGCCGCAGGCCACGAGCAGCATCGACAGCATCAGGCCGAATGCCAGGACCAGCCATGCGGAAGAGAAACGGGACCGTGTGGTTGTTGTCATGGGGGCACCTGCTTTCGCGCAAAGGAAAAAGACCGGCCAGCATACGACCGGCCCGCCCCCGCGGCTACTGCAGGCTCTGCTTCAACGCCTCGATGAACGCCCGCGCCGCCGCCGACAGCGAATGGCCGCGCTTGGTGACGATCGAGATGTCGCGCACCACGCGCGGCGCGCTGAGCACCTTCACCACGAGCACCGGGTTCTTCTCGGCGCGCGCGAAGGCCGACGGCATGATCGACGCGCCCATGCCGGCCGCCGTCATCCACAGCGCGGTGGACAGGAAGGACACCTCGTTCACCACGTCGAGCGTCACGCCCGCCTCCGCCGCCGTGCCGTCGATCAGCGGGCGCACGCCGTAGCCGGGGCGCACGGTGATGACGGGGTGGCGGCCCAGGTCCGACCAGCGCACCACGCGCGCCTTGGCCAGCGGGTGGTCGGTGCGGCACACCACGGCGAGGTGATCGCGCATGAGGCGCTGCACCTCGACCTCGGGACCGGGCCGCTCGGGCGTGCCGATGCCGAAGTCGACGTGCTCGCCGAGGATGCGCGACAGGAACTGGTCGGGCGCGCAGTCGTTCACCAGCACGCGAACTTTCGGGTGCTGCTCGCCAAAGGCGCGCAGCGCATCGGGCAATAAAAATCCGGCCAGCGTGGGCGTGATGGCCAGCGTCACGCGACCGCGTTCCAGCGTGGCGAGTTCGCGGAAATCGGCCGACAGCGAATCGACGTCGCGCAGCACGCGCTCGACGGTGGAAATCATCTGTTCGGCTGCGGCCGTGGGCTTGAGCGCGCGCGTGGTGCGGTCGAACAGGCGCGTGCCCAGGCCCTCCTCAAGCTGGCGGATCAGCATGCTCACGGCCGACTGCGTGACGAACAGCCGCGTGGCCGCGGCGCCCAGCTTGCGCAGCTGGTAGACCGCGAGGAACGCACGCAGCTGGCGGATCGTAGGACTGAAGTTCGTATTCATCAGAAAATTTGAAAAATCATTCGGAATTTCTTGATTTACGAATGAATGCTGCCATCGTTCAATCTCCGATCAAAGCACCGAATTCAAGGAGAGGCCCGAATGACAGCACCCATCGCCTGCGGCATGCACGCATTTCGTGGGCGACGCAGGCAACTGCTGTGGGCCGTGGCCGGCGCGCTGGTGGCCGGCACCGCGCTGGCGCAGGCCCCGGCGGGCGATTTCCCTACCAAGCCGATCCGCATGGTCGTGACCTTCCCGCCCGGCGGCAGCGCCGACGGCGTGGTGCGCATGCTGGTGCCGCGCCTGAACGAGAAGCTGGGCCAGCAGGTGGTGGTCGACAACCGCCCCGGCGCGGGCGGCAACGTGGGGCTGACGCTGGTGGCCAAGGCGCCGGGCGACGGCTACACGCTGGGCGTGGGCGCGGCGGGCGCGCTGGCGGCCAACGTGAGCCTGTACCCGCAGATGCCCTTCGATCCGCAGAAAGACCTCAAGCCGGTGGGCATGCTGGCGGCCATTCCCTTCGTGCTGGTCGGCCACCCGTCGGTGGCCGCGAAGACGCAGCGCGAACTCATCGCGCTGGCCAAGGCGAAGCCGGCCACGCTGTCGATCGGCCACGGAGGCAACGGCACGGCCATGCACCTGTCGGCGGCGCTGTTCAACCAGATGGCGGGCACGCGGCTGGTCGAGGTGCCCTACCGCGGCTCGGGCCCGGCGGCGCTCGACGTGCTGGGCGGGCAGATTCCGCTGGCGGTGGTCGACCTGCCGTCGTCGCTGCAGCAGATCCGCGCCGGCAAGCTGATCGCCTTCGCCGTGACCAGCCCGCAGCGCCTGCCGATGCTGCCCGAGGTGCCGACGGTGGCCGAGGCCGGCCTGCCGGGCTACGACTCGACCGGCTGGTTCGGCGTGGTCGCGCCGGCCGGCACACCCGCGCCGGTGGTGGCGCGGCTCAATGCCGAACTCAACGCCGCGCTCGGCGACGAGCAGGTGAAGACCGCGATGCGCGCGCTCGGCGTGGAGCCGGCGCCGGGCTCGGTCGAATCCTTCGACAGCTACATCCGCGCCGAGACGAAGAAGTGGGCCCAGGTGATCCAGGACGCCCACATCAAGCTCGATTGAACGACAAGCCGATAGAGACATGACGAAGACCGCCGACACCTCGATGCAAGCCGACGTGCTGATCGTCGGCGCAGGCCCCGTGGGCCTCACGCTGGCGATGGACCTGGCCTCGCGCGGCGTCTCGGTGATCCTGTGCGAGACGCGCCGCTTCGCCGAGCCCCCGAACGTGAAGTGCAACCACGTGGCCTCGCGCACCATGGAGCAGTTCCGCCGCCTGGGCGTGGCGCAGCAGCTGCGCGATGCCGGGCTGCCGGCCGACCACCCGAACGACGTGGTGTTTCGCACCACGGTGACGGGCACCGAGCTCACGCGCATTCCCATTCCGTGCCGGCGCGACCGCTACACCGAGACCGAGGGCCCCGACGCGTGGTGGCCCACGCCGGAGCCGCCGCACCGCATCAACCAGATCTACCTCGAGCCGATTCTGCTGAAGCACACGGCCGCGCTGCCGGGCGTGACGCTGCTCAACCGCACGCGCTTCGAGCGCTTCACGCAGGACGCCGACGGCGTGAGCGCCATCGCCACCGACATGGACAGCGGCGCCACGCGCAGCATCCGCTGCCGCTACATGGTCGGCTGCGACGGCGGCAGCTCGCCGGTGCGCAAGCAGATCGGCGCCAAGCTCGAAGGCACGGCCGTCATCCAGCGCGTGCAGTCGACCTACATCCGTGCGCCGCAGCTGCGCGACATGATTCCGGGCAAGCCCGCGTGGTCGTACTACGCGATGAACCCACGCCGCTGCGGCACGATGTTCGCCATCGACGGCCACGAGACCTGGCTGGTGCACAACCACCTGAACGCCGAAGAGCCCGAGTTCGACTCGGTCGACCGCGACACCTCGATCCGCGAGATTTTGGGCGTGGGGCCCGACTTCCACTACGACATCATCAGCAAGGAAGACTGGATCGGCCGGCGCCTCGTGGCCACGCGCTTTCGCGACGGCCGCGTGTTCCTCGCGGGCGACGCCGCGCACCTGTGGGTGCCCTACGCGGGCTACGGCATGAACGCCGGCATCGCCGACGCGCTCAACCTCTCGTGGCTGCTGGGCGCCTGCGTGCAGGGCTGGGGCGACGAGGCCATCCTCGACGCCTACGAGGCCGAGCGGCTGCCGATCACCGAGCAGGTGTCGCAGTTCGCGATGGACCATGCGCAGAAGATGATCCGCGCGCGCCGCGCCGTGCCGCCCGACATCGAGGCGCCCGGCCCGGCGGGCGACGCGCAGCGCGCCGAGATCGGCCGTGAGGCCTACGCGCTCAACGTGCAGCAGTTCTGCTGCGGCGGGCTCAACTTCGGCTACTTCTACACCGGCTCACCGATCATCGTGCCCGACGGCGAGCACCGCGCGCCGCCGTACTCGATGGGCGAGTTCACGCCCTCCACCGTGCCCGGCTGCCGCGCGCCGCACTTCTGGCTGGCCGACGGGCGCTCGCTCTACGACGCCTTCGGCCCGGGCTACACGCTGCTGCGCTTCGACCGCAGCGTGGACGTGCGGCCGCTGGAACGCGCGGCCGCCGCCTACCGCATGCCGCTCACGGTGCTCGACATCGAAACCGCGAGCCTGCCCAAGGCCTATGCGCACCGCCTCGTGATGTGCCGCGCCGACCAGCACATCGCGTGGCGCGGCGCGCACCTGCCGGCGGATGTGTATGACCTCGTCGCCACCTTGCGCGGCGAAACGCGCCGCGAACGTGGCCGCCGCCGCGCCCTCGCCTGGGAAGGCGTGCTGGCCTAGCGCCGCGCCACCGCGCGCCACGCCAGCCACGCGGCGATGGCAGGCGCCAGCGCGAAGACCGTGAACAACCAGATCGCGGCCGAGCGTGCACCGTCCACACCGCCGGGCACCGTGAGCCCCGCCGCATTCGCCACCAGCCCGGCCACGGCCGCGCCGACGGCCATGCCGTACAGCTGCACGGTGGTGATGGAGGCGGACGCCAATCCCTCTTCGCCGCGCGGCGCCAGCGCCATCACGCGCGTCAGCAGGTGCGGCCAGCCGATGCCCACGCCGAAGCCGACGGCGGCCAGCGCCACGGCCACGAGCGAGGTCTCGACATTGGCGCTGAGCGCCCCCGGCGTCGGCAGCAGCCACGCGAGCGCCAGCAGGCCTGCGGTGCAGACCACCGGCCCGGCGCGCAGCATGCGGTCGGCGCCCGCGCCAGTGCGGCCCGACGAGGTCAGCGAGCCGATGCTCCAGCCGCCCGCCATCGCCGCCGTGAGGTAGCCCGCCATGAGCGGCGAGTGGCCGTGCAGCAGCTGCAAAAAGTAGGGCACGAAGATTTCGGTGGTGGTGCCGATCAGCAGCAGCGCCACGCTCGCATAAATGGCGCCCAGCGGCGTGCCAAGCGCATAGGCGCCGGTCGGCAGCAGGCGCACGGCGCCGGCGCGGCGGTCGATGCGGGTGGCGGCGAAACCGATGGCCAGGCCCAGCGCCACGCCCACGGCCTGCCCCGCGAGGCCGGGCCAGAAACCGCTGGCGGCAATCACCAGCACCGACAGCGCCAGCAGCGCGATCTGCGGCGCCGGCACGCGCGGCATCTGCGCCGGCCGGTCATGCCGGATGCCGGCCGCGGGCCGCAGTTGCACCGCCACCAGCAGGGCTTGCGCCGCCGCCACCGGCAGCAGCGCCCAGAAGGCCCAGCGCCAGTGGCCGGCCTGCGCGAACAGCCCGCCCACGGCCGGCCCGCACAGCGTGGCCACGCCCCACATGCCCGACACCAGCGCCACCGCACGCGGCCACAGCCGGGGTTCGAACACGCGCTGGATCAGCCCGTAGCTCAGCGCCGCCAGCAACCCGCCGCCCAGCCCCTGCACCGTGCGCCCCGTGAGCAGCCACGGCATGGCCGGCGCCAGCGCGCAGCCGACCGAGCCGGCCGTGAACACGGCCAGCGCCGTGAGGCAGGCGCCGCGCGGCCCGCGCGCGGCCAAGAGCCGCACCGAGAGCGTGGCACCGAGGATCGAGCCGACCACGAACAGGGTCGTGCTCCAGGCGTACCAGTCGAGCCCGCCGATCTCGCGCACCACCGAGGGCAGCACGGTGGTCACGATGTGGACGTTGACCGCGTGCAGCGCGACGCCGCCGGTCAGCGCCAGCGCGCGCCAGCCGTTGCGCCCGCTGAACAGCTCGCGCCACGCGGCGGTGGGCGGCGGCGCGCCAACGGCGGCAGCGTCGAGGGAAGAGGAGGAGGACGACATGAGAACGAAGGAGAACGCCAAAGGAGCCTGGATACTAGGCGGCGCCCCTCAATTAAACAAGCTATTGCTTTGATAAATAGAAACTTCGGCGCGCTGCCGTCGCACAGGATGCGCGACACTTCGAAACCGATGCACGCCGTTTCTTCTTCCCCTTCTTCCTCGATGGATTCCTCTTCCGCCACCACCGGCGCCCTGCCCCGTCCCCCGATGCGTCGCCCCACCCTGCGTTTCCTGCTCTCGCACCCCGCGCACTTCATCGCGCTGGGCTTCGGCTCGGGGCTGTCGCCCTTCGCGCCCGGCACCGTGGGCACGCTGTGGGCCTGGGCCGCGTTCGTGGTGATGCAACTGTGGTTCACGCCCGCGACCATCGGCTGGATCATTCTGGCCGGCCTGCCGATCGGCTGGTGGGCCTGCACGGTGGCGGCGCGGAACATGAACGTGTCCGACCCCGGCGCCATCGTGTGGGACGAGGTGGTCGCCTTCTGGCTCGTGCTCTGGCTGGTGACGCCGGCCGGCCTGTGGGCGCAGGTCGTGGCCTTTGCGCTGTTCCGTTACTTCGACGCCGCCAAGCCCGGCCCGGTGGGCTGGGCCGACGCCGCCTTCAAGCCGCACGACCCCGCGCGGGTGCAGTGGTGGCGCGCGGGCTTCGGCATTCTTCTGGACGACCTGGTGGCGGCCTTCTGCACGCTCCTGGTCATTGCGCTGTGGCGCGCATGGTGAACCCGATGCAACCTTCCGCTTCCCCGGCCTTGGCCGAACAGGACGTGCCCGCGCTCGTCGCGACGCTGGCCGAACGGCTGCAGGCCCGGGGCTGGATGATGGCCACCGCCGAAAGCTGCACCGGCGGCCTGATCGCCGGCGCCTGCACCGACCTGGCGGGCTCCAGCGTGTGGTTCGAGCGCGGCTTCGTCACCTACTCGAACGCCGCCAAGACCGAGATGCTGGGCGTGGACGCCGCGCTCATCGAGGCCCACGGCGCCGTCAGCGAGCCCGTGGCGCGCGCGATGGCCGAAGGCGCCATTGCCCGTGGTGCCCCGGCGCGCGCGGCCGTGGCCGTGACCGGCGTGGCCGGCCCGGCAGGTGGCTCGCCCGACAAGCCGGTGGGCACCGTGTGGTTCGGCTGGTCGGTCGACGGGCAGGTGCGCACCGAGCGCCGCCGCTTCGACGGCGACCGTGCCACGGTGCGCGCGGCCACGGTGCACTACGCGCTGCAGACGCTGATCCAGCTGCTACCGCGCTGATCGCGCGCGGGCTGTTCAGGCCTGCATGAAATCGCCGACCGGCCGGCGCGGCGCGGGCGGCACCGGCGCCGTCGGAAAACCCAGGCGGCACATCATCTGCACGGTCGGGCTGCGCGCATGGCGCGACGGCGCGGCGCCGATCAGCATGTCGTGCACCGCCGCGTGGTGCGGCGCCATCTCCGCAAACTCCTCGAGCGGCTGGCTCATCGGCTGCATGCCCAGGCCCAGGTCGGTGGCGCGCAGCTGCTGGCGCACGTAGGCGCGGCCCGCGGCGATCTGCTCGCTGCGGCTGTTGCCGCCGGTGCTGATCCAGACGAAGCCCATCGCCGTGTGGGCCTGGTCCTCGAACATCTGCAGCGTCTGCCGAAAGGAGAGGCTGTCTTCGGCGGCCGGCACCTCGCGGTCGAAGCGGCCCAGCGCGACCGCCATGCGCAGCGCCGGGTCGTTGAGCGAGAAGCCGTCGCGGTGCGCCAGGATTTCCTGCGGCCCGATGCGCAGCAGGCGCAGGTTCTCGCGCGCGGTGTGGGGCGTGACCAGCTCCACGCGCGCCGCCGCCGCACACAGCTTGCGCAGCGGCAGCACGCGGGCCATGTCGACCGTGCCGGCCGATTGCACGCCCCCACCCGCCCCCGAGGCCACGGCCGCGGTGAGCCCCTGCAGCATGTCGGCCGACACCGTGCGGCCGGTGTCGAAGCGCTGCTTGGGCGTGCGCCGCCGCAGCACCTGCGCGAACAGCGGATCGGGCGTGCCGCCGCGCGACAGCGTGAGCCGCGCCACCGGCAGGTCGGGCCACTGCTGCGGCGCATCGCCCACCAGCTCGCCCTGCGGCCACAGCTGCACGCGCGCCTGCACGCCCTGCTGGGCCAACGCCATCACCAGCAGCTCGATGAACGCACCGTGGCCGATCATGAGCTGGCGGCCGAAGGGGTCGGTGGCGGGCTGCACGCGGGCGCGGTCGGCGTGCAGCACGATGGCGTCGGGCTCGCGCAGGTCGACCCGCCACGGTTGGCCGTTGTAGGCCGTGGGCGCGGTGACGGCATAGGCGACGGCGCGCTTGCGCACGTCGGGCTCGTCGCCCGGGCCGTTCCAGATCTCGAAGGCGGCGGCCGGCACGTCGGCGTGGAGCCACCAGGTGGCCAGGGCCGTGGCGCCCGCCGCCACCGCGAGGCCGCCGCCCAGCAGGCGCACGAAATTTCTGCGTTCTCTCATGGGCTCGATCGGTTGAAGCATCGGGCGCGTGACACACGGCCTGCCCGTGGCCGATTGCAGCACCGCCCCGTGCGGCGCCACGCGGCCCCCTGTCGTTTCCGACAGGGGGGCCGGCTCAGGGCGTGAGCAGGCCCAGCGCCAGGGCCCGCGCGCAGGTGGCGGTGCGGCCCTGCGTGTCGAGCTTGCGGGCGGCGCCCACGAGGTGGAAGTACACGGTGCGCTCGCTGATGTGCAGGATCTCGGAGATCTCCCAGGTCGACTTGCCAACGGCCACCCAGTGCAGCACCTCGCGCTGGCGCGCGCTCAGGAGCGGCACCTTGGCGTCACCCTGCAGCCGGCGCACGGTCGAATGCAGGCAGGAGGCGAAGTAGTTCATCGGCGCCAACGTCGCGCGCAGTTCGCGCAGGTCGGCGGTCGCGTCGGTGGTGAGGGTCATGAAGGCCCAGTCGATGCCGGGCGTCCACAGCGGCACGGTCAGCCCCGCCTTCAGCCCGTGCTCGCCGGCGCTGCGCAGCAGGCCGCGGGCGCGCTGCCCGATGTCGGCGCGCGTGTGGCTCACCTGCCCGAGCCAGCTCCACGCGGTGGCCGGCATGCCGGCGCGCACATGCTGCACGCGGGCGTCGGCCTGCTCGCCGGCGTTGCTGCGCAGCGACTCGTAGCGGGTGCGGGCCCACGCCGGGGGCAGGTCGTGGAAGAACACCAGCGCGTCCTGCGCGGGGGCGTCGGCACGGGGCGCGGGCACCGGGCGCTTGAGCACGTAGGCGCCGTGGTTGAAGCCCATCGCCCGCATCGCGCGGCGGTTGACCTGCGCGACCTCCTCGAGCGTGCGGGCGGCCATGACGGCCTCGACGAACTGCCAGTCGTTGATCACCTCGGCCATGGATGCGTCCCCTTGGGTTGTGTGCGGCGGGCGCAGCGCTGTGGTTCTGGTTTTTCTGCGCCACCGCCAGGGCACCGGGCCTGCAAGGACCGGCATCGGGGCGCATGTTAATGCGGGACACCCGGAATCACCCGTGCACTTCCTTGCACGGCGCATCCGGGCGATGATCCGGCACCACCCATCCCGAGGCCCCATGACCGCAGCCACCCACGCCCCGACCATCGAGCGCTTCTACAGCGCGTTCTCGCAACTCGACGCCGCCACCATGGCCGCCTGCTACGCGCCCGACGCAGTGTTCGACGACGAGGCCTTTTCGCTGCGCGGCCGGCGCGAGATCGGCGGCATGTGGCGCATGCTCTGCGACGCCACCAAGGCCAAGGGCGCCGACGTGTGGCGCCTGAGCTGGCGCGACGTGCAGGCCGACGGCCGCACGGGCAGCGCGCACTGGGACGCCCACTACCGCTTCAGCGCCACCGGCCGCCTGGTCGACAACAGCATCGACGCGCGCTTCACCTTCACGCCCGACGGCCTGATCGCCACACACCGCGACAGCTTCCCGTTCTGGACCTGGTCGCGGCAGGCGCTGGGCACGCCGGGCCTGCTGCTGGGCTGGACGCCGATGCTGCGCAACAAGGTGCGCGCCACCGCCGCCGCCAACCTCGCCACTTTTCTTGCACGCCAACCCTCATGACCACCTCTTCCTCGACCGCCCTCACCTTCACGAACAACGAAGCGCAGCACCGCTACGAAGCCGCGCTCGACGGCAAGCTCGCGGCCTATGCCGAGTACAACCTGCTGACCGACGCGATCATGTTCACGCACACCGAGGTGCTGCCCGAGCATGAAGGCAAGGGCGTGGGCTCGGGCATTGCGAGGCACGTGCTCGACGAGGCGCGCGCCAACGGGCGGCATGTGATTCCGGTGTGCCAGTTCATCGCGGGCTACATCCGCAAGCACCGCGAGTACGCCGACCTCGTGCGGCCGGATATTCAACGCGCCTTCAAGATCTGACGGAGGCCGCCTTCGGCGCTGGCAGCCACGCGAAGGCTGCGATGCCGATCACCAGCAGCGCCGCAATGACGGCCAGCACGGCGGTCAGCGGATCGCCGCCGTGCGCCGCGGCCACCGAGGCCGCCACGCCCGTGCCCCACTGCATGAACGCGACGCCCAGGAACATCGCCATGGTGAAGACGGCCATCGCGCGGCCCGTGAGCGCGGCCGGGTAGGCCACGCGCACGTCGGCGTACTGCCAGACGATGAAGCCCGAGAGCACGCCGATGAGCACCATGCCCGTGATGTCCAGCCACGCGGAATGCACCACGGCGATGAGCGCGAACAGGCCGGCGTAGAGAAGGCCGCAAGCCACGATCCAGCGGCGGCGCGCGGCGCCGTCGCGGTCGAAGCGGCCGAACAGCGGCGAACCGAAGAGCGCGATCACCGACACCGCGAGCGCGACGTTGCCGCTTTGCACCAGCGAGTAGCCGTGGCGCTCCATCATCAGCGGGCCCAGCCACAGCCCGCGCAGCGAGATGAAGGCCGCATACGTCACCGCGCCCAGCACCATGATGCCCAGCGTGTGCGGCATGGCGAACAGCGCGCCGAACTGGCGCACGGCTTCGGGAATCGACTCTTTCACCTGCGGCACGGCCGATGCGGGCTCGTGCACCCAGCGCCAGATCGCGAGCCAGGCCAGCGCAGACGCCAGTGCAAGCACCAGGAATCCCGCGCGCCACGAATACGCCTGCACCAGCCACGCGAGCGGCGTGCCCGTGGCCAGCATGCCCAGGCCGCCGATGGCCAGCACCAGGCCCGACACGGTGGCGAAACGCGCCGCTGGAAAGTGCCGCGCGATGAACACCGTGCACACCAGGAAGGCCGGCGCGCAGCCGACGCCGATCAGCGCCTGCCCGGCCACCAGCACGAGGTAGTTCGGCGACACAGCCGACAGCAGCGCGCCCGCGATCGCGACCGGGAAGGCCACGAGCACGGTGCGGCGCACGCCGTGCAGGTCGATGCCGATGCCCATGAAGAGCTGCATCGCGCCGAACGCGAAGTGGAAGGCGCCCGAGAAGATGCCGAGGGCCTGGGCGGAGAGATGAAAGTCCGACTGCAGCGGGCTCGCCATGATGGCGCCGACGGTGCGGAAGGCCTGGCTGAGCGCAACCCCTGCGCAGAGGGCGAGGACCATGACCCAGGCGGCTCGGGGTGTCAGGGGCTGTGCTGCAGGGCTCATGATTCGTCAGTGTTCTTGCTGTGATTCAGGGCGCGTGCACAGGCCACCGGGTACTTCCCTCCGCGAATGTCCCCCGGGGCTTCGCCCCTCCTCCTTGATTTCGCTGCGGGAAGCACCCAGTGTCCTGCGCACGATGGGCGCGGTCGTTGTGTGGCCAATCAACAGCTGCACTGCCCAACGCTCACGCCGATGGGGTGCCTTGCGCAGCGAAATCAAGGAGGAGGCCGAAGGCCGGGGGACATTCGCGGAGCAAGGTACCCCGTCGGCGTGAGCGCGCCCTGAACGGCAAGCCGTCCGGGACGCCTGGGACTCAACCCAGTCACTCACCGTGGCACTTCTTGTACTTCTTGCCGCTGCCGCAAGGGCAGGGATCGTTGCGGCCGGGCGTGGCTTCCTTGCGGATCGTCTCGACCTTCGGGCCCAGGCTCTTCCAGAGCTGGCGCAGGTCGTACACCGCCCAGATCGCGGCGCCGAAGTCGTCCAGGCGCTGCTGGCTCACGCTCGGCGGGCCGTTCTCGTCGTACATCGACAGCGTGGGCTTGGCGGTGTCGTCCTCGGTCAGCGCGACGAGGTTGTCGAGCGCGTCGTCGAGCATCTGCGCGGCTTCCTTGTCGCGCGGCGCGGCCCAGTCTTCGGGCCAGTTCTCGACCGCGTACATGAAGCCCAGCGCCCAGACCTGCGCGAACGAAGGGATCTCTTCGGCGGCCATCTCGGCGCGCTCTTCCTCGGGCAGCGAGGCGATGGCGCCGCGGGTGTCGAGCACCTCGGGCTGCCAGCTGCGCTCGTCCTCGAGCGATTCGACGGGCGCGTCCAGGCCTTCCTCGATCTCGCGCCAGCGGCGCTTCCAGTTCCAGACGAACTCCATGTGCTGGGCCGGCACGAAGTGGTCGCCCAGCAGCACGGGCCAGTATTCGGTGGGGTCGATGGGACGGCGCGTGCAGATCAGCGCGGCCATGAAGCCTTCGCAGAACTCCCACTGGGGAATTTCCTCGTCGTGCTCGCGCATGGCGTCGAGTGCGGTGTCGAGGGCGTCGAAATCGTCGGGCCCCAGGGCTTGCGAGGAGGCGGCCAGGGCGGTGTCAGGGGTATCGGGGGTGTCGGGTGTGGTCGTCATGGCAGCAGTCATGGCAGGTTGGGGGCAGCCCTCTATGATGCAGCAGGCTCCCGCCGACATCTGATGACTATGCCCACGATTATTCCGTTTCCCGCACGCTACAGCGCGTTCGCCCTGTGTGTGCTGGGTCTGGTCGCCTGCCTGGCGCTGGTTCTGGCCTCGCCGCACCTGTGGCTCGCGTGGATCGGCGTGGCCGCTTTCGCGGTGCTCACCGGCACCGGCGTGCACGACCTGCGTCAGGCGCGCCACGCCATCCTGCGCAACTACCCGGTCATCGGGCACCTGCGCTTTTTGCTCGAGTTCATCCGCCCCGAGATCCGCCAGTACTTCATCGAGAGCGACGCCGAGGCCGCGCCGTTCTCGCGCGCCCAGCGCTCGCTGGTGTACCAGCGCGCCAAGGGCGAGCCCGACAACCGGCCCTTCGGCACGCAGCTGAACGTGTCGGCCGCGGGCTACGAGTGGATCAACCACTCGATGCAGCCCACGAAGCTGGCCGGGCACGATTTCCGCATCGTGATCGGCGGCACGCCGCAGCCGGCCGATGCGAACCTGGCGCAGGTCTGCACGCAGCCCTACAGCGCGAGCGTGTTCAACATCTCGGCGATGAGCTTCGGCGCCCTGTCGGCCAACGCCATCCTCGCGCTCAACCAGGGCGCGCAGATGGGCGGCTTTGCGCACGACACCGGCGAAGGCTCGATCTCGCAGCACCACCGCGTGCACGGCGGCGACCTGATCTGGGAAATCGGCTCGGGCTACTTCGGCTGCCGCAACGACGACGGCACCTTCAACGCCGAGCGCTTCACCGCCAACGCGCGCGACCCGCAGGTGAAGATGATCGAGATCAAGCTCAGCCAGGGCGCCAAGCCCGGCCACGGCGGCGTGCTGCCGGCAGCCAAGGTCACGCCCGAGATCGCGGCGGCGCGCGGCGTGCCGGTGGGCGTGGACTGCGTCTCGCCCTCGTCGCACAGCGCGTTCTCCACGCCGACCGAGATGATGCATTTCGTGGCGAAGCTGCGCGAGCTGTCGGGCGGCAAGCCGACCGGCTTCAAGTTCTGCCTGGGCCATCCGTGGGAATGGTTCGGCATCGTCAAGGCGATGCAGGCGACGGGCATCACGCCCGACTTCATCGTGGTCGACGGCGCCGAGGGCGGCACCGGCGCGGCGCCGGTCGAGTTCAGCGACCACGTCGGCGCGCCGCTGCAGGAAGGCCTGCTGCTGGTGCACAACACGCTGATCGGCGTGAACCTGCGCCACCGCATCAAGATCGGCTGCGCGGCCAAGGTGATCACCGCCTTCGACGTGGCGCGCATGATGGCGCTGGGCGCCGACTGGTGCAACGCGGCGCGCGGTTTCATGATGGCGCTGGGCTGCATCCAGGCGCAGAGCTGCCACACCGGCCACTGCCCCACCGGCGTGACCACCCAGGACCCGGTGCGCCAGCAGGCGCTGGTAGTGCCGACCAAGGCCGACCGGGTGCGCAACTTCCATCGCAGCACGCTGCATGCGCTGCAGGAGCTGGTGCAGGCCGCGGGCCTGGACCATCCGCAGCAGATCACCGCGCACCACATCGTGCGCCGCATCTCCGACACCGAGGTGCGCCTCTTGAGCAACCTGGTGATGCAGGTGCAGCCCGGCGCGCTGCTCGGGCCGCTGGACAACCAGCACACCGTTTTCCGCACCTACTGGCCGCTGGCCAGTGCACAGAGTTTCCAGCCCGTGACGCAGGGCCCGCACGGGCTGCTGGCGCCGGGCTTCGCCATGGCCGCATGAATCCACTGAGACGAGGAGGCGCCGCGACGCGCCTGTACAGCCAACGGGGCGCCGCATCGGCGCCCGCGCCGCTCGACGACGCCCCGGGCTCGGCGCCCGGCGACTACGCCGAGTTCCTGCGCGTCACGCTGCCCAGGCAGGCCAAGAACGTGGCCAGCCACCGCTTCGGCAGCGAGCGCGTCTGGCTCAAGAAGGCCGGCCCGCGCCACGGCAAGTGGGGCTACCGCGTGATGGCGCTGGCCGCGCGGCTGGCCGGCCTCGACGTGATCAAGCCCGTGCCCAACCCGGGCGGCGAAGCCGCCATCGCCACCGAGGCACGCCGCCTGAAACAACTGGCCGCCGCGGGTCTGCGCGTGCCGATCGTGCTGGCGCAGCAGGCCGACGGGCTGCTGATTTCCGACCTTGGCGAAAGCGGCCGTGCCACCGTGGTGCTGCAGGAGCGCATCGACCAGGCCGCCGCCGCCGGCCCCGCCGCCCTGCTCGCCGTGTGGCGCGAGGGCCTGGCCGCCATCGCCGCCGTGCACCTGTGCGGCCAGCACCTGAGCCAGGCCTTCGACCGCAACCTCGTGCAGTGCCCCGATGGCGTGATCGGCTACATCGATTTCGAGGACGACCCCTCCGAGGTCATGACCCTGGCCGAATGCCAGGCCCGCGACTGGCTGAGCTACCTGCACTCCACGGCCATGATGCTCGAGGCCGCCGCGCCGCAGGCGGCGGGGCAGCACTGGCACGCGGCGCTGGCGGAAGTTGACGAGGAAGTGCGCGAGCGCATCGCGAACGCGGCGCGGCGCATGAAGTGGGCGCAGAAGCTGCCGGCCAGCCGGCGCTGGGGACGGGATACGCAGCGCGTGCGGGCCGTCGCGCGCTTGCTGGGGCAGTGGTACGAGCTGAACAAGGCCTGAGACGGACCGGCGTGGCCTAGGCCAGCGCCGAGCGCACCGCCACCCCGCGCAGCGCCAGCCGCTTCTTCATCGACAGCACCGCCTTGTCCTTGCTGAACAGCTGCGCCCCGTGCGCCACGGACAGGTCGATGAACACCTGGTCGTCCGGATCGCTGCACACGCAGGGCGCGCGCGCCGGCACCTCGGTCACCAGCTGCACGCGCGCATCGAAATCCGCGAGCACCACGGGAATCGTCAATTCGCGCTGCGCCATGCGCCGGGCGATCAGCGGGTAGCCCAGCACGCGTTCCAGTTCGCTGCGCATCGCGGGCGTGGCCAGCCAGCGCAGCGCGCCGCGTGCGAGGTCGTCGACCAGCGGCGCCCAGGCCGGGTCTTCGAAGACCAGCAGGTCGAGCGCGATGTTGGTGTCGATGACGACGAGGTCGGAGGCAGGCAAGGTCATGGTCGCGTGAAATCTGTCTATCGCCGATGTTGCACCATGCGGCGCCCGGGCTTCTAGCGCGCCGCCGGCCGCCCCGAGGGCATGGCCAGCACCTTCGCGTCGGCGACGAGCCGCGCGTAGGCGAAGTCGGTGAAGGCCTTGATCCGCGCCACCTCCTTCAGGTCGGGATGCGTCAGCACCCAGACCTGCGTGTCCAGCGCCTCCCTCGGCGGCTCGACCTGCACCAGCTCTTCCTCGGCATCGGCCAGCATGCACAGGAGCATGCCCAGGCCCAGGCCACGCTTCACGAGCTGCGTCATGCCGACGAGGCTGTCGACGCGCGCCGCGATCCGCGCCGGCGGCACCTGCGCGCGCAGCCACTTGGCCTGCAGCAGGTGCGACAGGCCTTCGTCGGGCGCGACCCAGTCGTGCTGGTCTAGCGGGGTCGTCGCCCCGTGCTTCGCGAGGTAGGCCTTCGACGCGTACACCGCCGTCTGCAGGCGCCCGGCCCGGCGCCCGACCAGGTGGTCCGGCGGCGCGTTGGTCGGGCGGATCGCCACGTCGGCCTCGCGCTTGGTCAGGCTCAGGAAGAGGTTGTTCATCACCACCTGCAGCTCGATGCCCGGGTGCAGCGCCCGGAAGTCCGCCAGGATCGGCCCGAGCAGCCCGGCCATGAAGGTGTCGGTGCTGGTGATGCGGATGACGCCGGTCAGCCGCAGGTCGAGCCCCATGAGGTGGCGCTGCGCGGCGTCGATCTGCTCGCCCACGCCCTGCAGGCGCTCGCGCAGCGCCTCGCCGGCCAGCGTCATCGCGTAGCCGGCGGGCAGGCGGTCGAACAGGCGCACCGCCATGCGCGCCTCGAGCGCGCCCAGGCGCCGCAGCACGGTGGAGTGGTTCACGCCCAGCTGGCGCGCGGCGCCGGAAAGCGAGCCGGCCTGGCCGACGGCCAGGAACACGCGAAAGTCGTCCCAGTCTGTGTCCTGCATTTATGCATATCCCGGATGCGATTTTTTCGAATGACTTTGCAAACGTGCCGATCCTACAGTCGTCCGCAAGGGGCCGCGATTCGCCTGCCCCGCATCCACACCACACGGAGGTCGAACCACCATGGACGCGTTTTTCATTCCCGCCTCGCTCGTCGCCGGGGGCCTGCTCGCGGTGCAGGCCGGCGCCAACGCCCAGCTCTCCAAGGCCACGGGGAGCCCGTTCACCGCCACGACCTTGCAGCTGTCGGTCGGCACGCTGGCCCTGCTGGCGGTGGCGCTCGCCACGGGCACGCTGACGGCGCTGTCCGGCCTGCCGGGCGTGCCGTGGTGGCACGTGATCGGCGGCACGGCCAGCGCCTTCTACGTGGTCTCGACCATCCTGCTGTTCCCGCGCCTGGGCGCGGTGGTGGCGGTCGGCCTGTTCATCGCGGGGCAGATGCTGGCCTCGTTCGCGCTCGACACCTTCGGCCTGCTCGGCGTGGCCCCCAAGGCGCTGACACCGGCCATGACCGGCGGCACGCTGGCGGTGCTGCTCGGGGCCGGGGCCATCGTCGCCGGGCAGGCCGGCAGCCTGCGCCAGGCGCTGGCAGGCAAGGCCGGCTGGATCGTGCTGGCGCTGCTGGCCGGCGCGGTGCTGCCGGTGCAGGGCGTGGTCAACGGCCTGCTGCGGCAGGACCTGGGCGCACCCTTCGCGGTGGGCGCGGTGAGCTTCTTCGTGGCGACGCTGGCGATGGCCCTGGCGCTGCTGCTCGTCACGCTGTTCCGGCGTGCGCCCGCGGCAAGGGCACCGCAAGGCACCGCGCTGCGCGGCATGCCGTGGTGGGGCTGGCTCGGTGGCTTGGCGGGCGCGGCCTATGTGACGACGGTGTTCACGGCGATCCCGGCCATCGGCGCCGCGGCCGCGGTCGGGCTGACGGTGGCGGGGCAGCAGGTGGCGTCGGTGTTCGTCGACCGCTACGGCTGGTTCCGGCTGCCGCAGCGCCCGGTGTCGGGCCTGCGCATGGCCGGCGTGGCCGTGCTGCTGCTCGGCGTGGCCATCATCAAGCTGCTGTGAAGGGAGCGAACGCCATGGCCTGGCTTCTTCTGCTTGCCGCCGGACTGGTGGAGATCGTGATGGCCCTCGCGCTGAAGGCCGCGGCGGGCTGGGAGCGCCCCGGCGCCGGCGCGCTGGGCCTGGGCGCGGCGCTGGCGAGCATCGTGCTGCTCACCGCCGCGATGAAGACGCTGCCGGTCGGGACGGCCTACGCGATCTGGACCGGCATCGGCGCCATCGGCGTCACGCTGATCGGCATCTTCTTTTTCCAGGAGAGCGCGGCGCCGCTGCGGCTGGCGTGCATCGCGCTGATCTTCCTGGGCATTGCAGGCCTGAAGCTGCAGAGCTGATTCAGGTGCCGGCGTCTGGCGGCGCCGCCCGGTTCGAGCCCCGCACCATGTCGAAGCGGAACAGCCGGCATTCGATGGGGCCGTTCCACATCGGCACGCGGCGCGACTCCTTCAGGCGCATCTGCTTGGGCAGCTTCAGGTCGGGCGTGAGCACCCAGGCGGTCCAGCCCGCGTAGTTCTTCTTCCAGTGGGTGGCGAGCTGCGGAAAGAAGTCGCCGCCGTCACCGCCTTCACCGTCACCCGGGGTCTGGGCGGCCTCGCGGGCGCCGAAGCGCGCCACGCCGCCGACCTCGATGCGCTCGCCGTACGGCGGGTTGAGCATGATCACGCCGCCCTCGGCCGGCGGCATGCGCTGCAGGGCGTCGCCGCCGCGGAACTCGATGGCGCCCGCCACGCCCGCGCGTTCGGCGTTGCGCTCGGCAAAGTCGACCATGCGGTGCGAGACGTCGGAGCCGAAGACGGCGATGGCGCTCGCATGCTGCGCGTTGGCGGCTTCATTCTTGATGGCGGCCCAGACATGCGCCTGGAACGGCAGCAGCTTCTCGAAGCCGAAGCGCCGCAGCGAACCCGCCGCGATGCCGCTGGCGATCTGCGCGGCCTCGATGGCGATGGTGCCGCTGCCGCAGCAGGGGTCGTACAGCGGGGCCTTGGCGACCTCGCCGGTCTCGGGGTTCCACCAGCCGCTGGCGGCCAGCATGGCGGCGGCCAGGGTTTCCTTCAACGGGGCGTCGCCCTTGTCCTGGCGCCAGCCGCGCTTGAACAGCGGCTCGCCCGAGGTGTCGATGTACAGCGTGCAGCTGTCGGTGGTCAGGTGCGCAAAGATGCGGCAGTCGGGCCACTGGGTCTCGATGCTCGGGCGCACGCCGTTGGCCTTGGCGCGGAAGCGGTCGGCCACGGCGTCCTTGATGCGCAGGGTGGCGAAGTTCAGGCTCTGCAGCGGGCTGTGCTGGGCCGTGGTCTCGATCTTGAAGGTCTGCTTGGGCGTGAACCAGATCTCCCAGGCCACGCCGTTGGCGATGGTGTACAGGTCGTTCTCGTTGCGGTACGGCCCGTGGGCCAGTTCGACCAGCACGCGCTGCGCGAGCCGGCTGTGCAGGTTGAGCTTGAGGCCGTCGCGCCAGTCGGCGCGCACGCGCACGCCACCGCGCAGGGTGAGCAGGTCCTGCCCGGCACGGCCGGTCAGGGCATGCACCTCCTGGGCAAGGAATTCCTCGACGCCGGCGGCGCAAGGCAGGAAAAATGAGAGATCGTTCACGGAAAGTCGGCCATCGGGAAGCCCGCTAAGGGCCCCCATTGTCGCCGGGGCTGGGGCCTTCTCTATATAGTCGATTTGCCCATGACGCCCACCCCCGCCTCCGCGGCCCCCCCGGCAGACGCCCGCGACGGCGACCACCGCTTCGCGATCCAGTGCGAAGTGCTGCGGTTGTCGATCCGCCCGCTCGGGCCGGTGCTGCTGGTGCAGTACCTGCTCAACTGCGGCGTGGCGGCGCTCTTCGCCTGGCAGTTCTCGCCGGTGCGCGCGCTGGTGTGGCTGGCGCTGGTCACCGGGGTCACGGTGATGCGCGGCTTCTTTGCGCAGCGCCTGCCCGAGCCCTTCACCCCCGCCACCCTGCGCGCCGCGCAGCGCCAGCACACGCTGCGCACGGCCATCTGGGAGCTGGCGCACGGCCTGGCGGGCGTGCTGCTGTTCAACCCCGAGCGGCCCGACCTGCAACTGCTGCTGGGCCTCATCCTCATGGGCATGACGCTGTCGTCGGCGTTCTCGGTGTCGTTCTACACGCCGGCCACGCAGCTGGCCATCACGCTGCTGCTGGCACCGGTGATCGTCACGGGCCTGTGGCTCGGGGCGCCGGTGATGATGGCCGTCGCGGTGATCGGCATCGGCCTGACCGCGATGATGTGGAAGCTGGTGGCCGACCATTCGCGCCAGCTCGAGGAGAACATCGGCCTGCGCCTGAACGAGCGCACGCTGCGCGAACAGGCACTGGCCGGCCTGCGCGCCTCCGAGCAGGCCCAGGCCGAGCGGCTGCGCTTCTTCTCGGCGGCCAACCACGACCTGCGCCAGCCGGTGATGGCCATCGGGCTGCAGGCCGAGGTGCTGCGCCAGCAGCTGCAGCACGGCACCGACAGCGCGGCGGTGCAGCACACGGTGGCCTCGCTCTCGCGCGCGCAGCAGGCGCTCGAGGGCCTGACCAACCAGCTGCTCGAGATCGGCCGCATCGAGGCCGCGGTCGATCCGCTGCGCCCGGCGGCGGTGGCGCTGGCGCCGCTGCTCAACGAGCTGGCGCGCCAGGCCGGCGAAGGCCGCGTCGCGGTACGCTGCCCGGCCGAGGCGGTGGCCTGGACCGACGCGGTGGCGCTGCGCCGCGTGCTCTCCAACCTGCTGGACAACGCCCTCAAGTTCACGCCGCGCGGGCGCGTGCTGCTGGCCGTGCGGGCGCGCCGCCGGCCCGGCACGGACACCGGGCGCGCGTGGCGCGTCGAGGTGCGCGACAGCGGCATCGGCATCGCGGCCGAATCGCAGACGCGCGTGTTCGACGACTTCGAACAGGTCGGCAACGTGGAGCGCAACCTGCAGCACGGCCACGGCCTGGGGCTGGCGATCGTGCGGCGGCTGGCGGGGCAGCTGGGCATCAAGGTCGCGCTGCGCTCGGCGCCGGGCAAGGGCTCGGTCTTCAGCTTCGAGCTGCCGGCGGCCCGCCCCGGTGCGGCGGCCGTGCCGGCCCCCGCGCCCTCGGTGGCGCTGGACGAGCCCGACGCCGATGCCGTGCTGCGCCCCGGCCTGGCCGTGCTGGTGGTCGAAGACAACATCGTGGTGGCCGACAGCCTCTCGGCGCTGCTGCGGCACTGGCACGTGGCGCCGCGCATCTACGCCAGCGCCGCCGAGGCCCTCGCGCTGGCCGACCTGGACGCGCTCGACGCGGCGCTGTGCGACATCCGCCTGCCCGGCGCGTTCAACGGCATCGCGCTGGCCGAGCGGCTGGCGCAGCGCAAGCCCGCGCTGACGATCGCGCTGATCTCGGCCGACATCACCGAGGCCACGCAGCAGCTGGCCGCCGCGCGCGGCTGGCACGCACTGCGCAAGCCGGTGCAGCCGGACGCGCTGCGGCGCGTGCTGCTGCGGGCCCAGCAGCAGCAACAACCGCCGTCGCCGTCGTAGCGCTCGGCGCGGGCCGGCCCCGCTGCGGTGTCATCGCTTCCGAGCTATGCTCCGCGCACAGGCCGCCGCCGCCCCTGCCCCGATGCCCGTCGAACCCCTTCCCGCCCCTGCCGTTGGCGCCGCCGCCCTGCGCGAGCCCCGCTACGGGCGGGTCGCGATGACCCTGCACTGGCTGCTCGCGGCGATGATCGTCGGCTCGCTCGGCGTCGGGCTCTACATGACGGGCCTGCCCTTCTCGCCGCAGCGCCTGAAGCTCTACAGCTGGCACAAGTGGGCCGGCATCACCATCCTCCTGCTGTCGGCGCTGCGGCTGCTGTGGCGCCTCACGCACCGCCCGCCGCCGCTGTCGGCGCGGGTGCTGGCGGCCATGCCGGCCTGGCAGCGGGCCGCGCACCGCATCAGCCATACGCTGATGTACCTGCTGTTCTTCGCGGTCCCGCTGTTCGGCTGGGCCTACAGCTCGGGCATGGGCGTGCCGGTCGTGTGGTTCGGCCTGCTGCCGCTGCCCGACCTGGTGACGGTCGACAAGGACTTCGCCGAGGCCGTGCTCAAGCCGCTGCACCAGCGCAGCGCCTTCCTGCTGGCCGGCGTCACGCTGCTGCACGTGGCGGCGGCGCTCAAGCACCACTGGATCGACCACGACGGTCTGTTGCAACGCATGTGGCCCGCGCCACGCAAGGAATCCGCCGGATGACGACCCGTCTTTTGTGGGGCACCGCCGCCCTCCTCGGCCTCGCGCTGCACGCCGCGGCCGAGCCCATGCCGGCCACCACCGCCAAACTGGTGCCCGAGAAGAGCCAGATCGCCTTCGTCAGCAAGCAGATGGGCGTGCCGGTGGAAGGCAGCTTCAAGCGCTTCGACGCGCAGGTCGCCTTCGACCCCAAGAAGCCCGAGGGCGGCTCGGTCGTGCTGCAGATCGACACCGCCAGCGCCGGCTTCGGCGTGCCCATGAGCGATGCCGAGCTGCCCAAGCCGACCTGGTTCGACACCGCGCATTTCCCGCAGGCCAGCTTCCGCTCGAGCGCCATCAAGGCGCTAGGCGAGGGCCGCTTCGAGATGGCCGGCAAGCTCACCATCAAGGGCGTCAGCAAGTACGTGACGGTGCCCGTGAACATCGTGTCGTCGGGCGGCGCCTATTCGGTCGCCACGGGCACCCTCACGATCCAGCGGCTCGACTACAAGGTGGGCGACGGCGAATGGACCGACACCTCGGTGGTCGGCAACGAGGTGCAGGTGCGCTTCAAGCTGACGCTCGCGGGTCTCGGGCCGCTGTGACGACGATTTCATTTCCCATGCATCCTTCTTCCTTTGCCATGAACAAGCTCTTCTTCGCCGCGGCCCTTTGCGCGGGCGCGGCCCTGCCCCTGGCCGCCACGGCCCAGGAATACACCGCGCCGCCGCTGGCCGCCAAGCCCGCGGGCGGGCCGGTCAAGAACGCCAGCTACGTGATCGACCCGACCCACACCTTCGTCATGTACGAGATGGGCCACTACGGCACCACCACCAACCGCGGCCGCTTCAGCACCAAGGACGGCTCGGTGAAGATCGACGGCACCGGCGCCAGCGGCAAGGTCGACATCACGATGGACATCAGCTCCATCAACACCGGCGTCGACCTGCTCAACCGCCACGTGCAGAGCAAGGACTTCTTCAACGTGGCCGAATTCCCCACCGGCCGCTTCGTGGCCGAGCGCATCGACTTCAGCGGCGACAAGGTGACCGACGTGCCCGGCACGCTCACGCTCATGGGCCAGACCAAGCCGGTGACGCTGAAGGCCGTGCGCTTCAACTGCTACCTGAACCCGCTCATCAACCGCCAGGTCTGCGGCGGCGACTTCGAGGCCACCGTGCAGCGCAGCGACTGGGGCATCACCTGGGGCCTGAACTTCGGCTTCGAGAACAAGGTGAAGCTGCTGGTGCAGGTCGAAGCCGTGAACGTGCAATGAACCCATCCCCCACCGGAGCCCACTCATGACCGACGCCCACCTCCTGTCCCTGCTCGGCATCGCCGGCGCCATGGCCGTGGGCGCGATGAGCCCCGGCCCGAGCTTCGTGATGGTGGCGCGCACGGCCGTGGCCTCGCGCAGCGACGGGCTCGCGGCGGCGCTGGGCATGGGCGCCGGCGGGCTGGCGTTCTCCATCGCGGCGCTGGCCGGACTGCAGGCGGCGTTCCTCGCGGTGCCGGGGCTGTACCTCGCGATCAAGGCCTTCGGCGGCGCGTACCTGATCTACCTGGGCTTTCGCATCTGGCGCGGCGCCCGCCAGCCGCTCGCGATCACGCCCGACACGGACGCCTCGCCCCGCAGCCAGGGCCGCAGCGGACGCACCTTCCTGCTCGGCCTGGCCACGCAGATCAGCAACCCGAAGACGGCGGTGGTGTACGCGAGCATCTTCGCGGCCTTCCTGCCGCGCGAGGTGCCGCTGGTGCTGGCGCTCGCGGTGCCGGCCGTGATCTTCTGCATCGAGACGGGCTGGTACGCGATCGTCGCGCTGGCGCTGTCATCGGCCGCGCCGCGCGCAGCCTACCTGCGCTACAAGACCTGGATCGACCGTGCGGCCGGCGGCGTGATGGGCCTGCTGGGCCTGCGGCTGGTGTGGTCGGCGGTGCGCGGCACCTGATCGATCAGGTTCGACCGGCGATGCCGGCTCCGGGCAATGCGCCCGGGGGAAGCCGCGTCTTTCTTCACGCGGTCTGGATTTCTTGAGGGGATGTGCGCGGCAGCCGGGTTGTTTTCAATCGGCAACGGCTATGGTCCCGCTTCCAGGTCCAGCTTCGTCATCAAGCCCATCGCATGCCATTCGTCCACCAACTCCTGATCGCCGCCGCTCTCACGGTTGTTGCAACACAGTCCTCTTCCGCGACGCTACAGGACGAAGATCTGAACAGGGCCCTGCAGGGCGTGTGGTGCAACTCCGATGACGGTGGAAAAACGTGCCATGGGTATGACGAATACGTCGACGGCACAAGCTCCTTTTGTGGGGCTTTTCCTGAAAGCAAGGAGCCCTACACCGCGGCAATGCGCTACAAGATTCAGGGCAATCGCATCTGCGCCGTGATCACTGCGAGCAGCAACCCGATCATTGGGCCCGGCTTTTCATTCTGCGATGAGATTCTTGAGATCGACGAACACTCCGTGCGCTCTTACATGGCCTGGTTCGATACGGTCGAGACGAGATTTCGTGTCCCGAAGTCTCAAATGACCTGCGCGACTCCCGAAAAGCCACCGCTCCCGCGTTGAGGCTCGCCGCCAGCGACCATCTGCGGCAGCGCCATGCTTGCAAAGCCTTTCGCAAAGCACCGCTGCGCTACAGCAAGCTCTCGGGCGTGAGCGGCGCCAGCAGCTCGAGCATGGTGCGGTCCCAGAAGCCCGAGTCGGGTTCTTCGTGCAGCACGGTGGTCTTGCCGCCTTCCTCGCTGACCCACTCGATGCGCCGCGAGCCGGTGGCGCCCGCATCGGCGCCTTCGGCAAAGCGCAGCCGGTAGGCGCCCTGCTGCTTGAGCACGTCGAGCAGCTTCAGTGTCTGCTGCGCCATCTCGGGGCTGCGGATGAACAGGCCGATCTCGGTGTTGTGAATCTCGGAGCGCGGATCGAAATTCATCGAGCCGACGAACAGGATGCGCTGGTCGATCACCGCCGACTTGGCGTGCAGCCGCCCCACCGAGGTGCCGAACAAACCCAGCCGCACGCTGCGCCGCGTGCGCGCGGAACTCAGCTCGTGCAGCTCGGCGCCCAGCGCCAGCATGTCGGCGCGGTAGCGGCGGTAGGCGGTGTGCACGAGCGGTTCGTCGGTGGCGGCGAGCGAGTTGGTGACCACGCTGATCTTCACGTTGCGTCCGCGGATCTCACGCATCACCTCCAGCCCCGACGCGCCCGGGATCAGGTAGGGCGAGACCAGCGTCACCTCGCTGCGCGCGCGGCGCATCTGCTCGACCACGTTGTAGCGCACGCTGTCCACGTCGAGCAGCGGCACGCCGCCATACGACGCGGTCTTGCCGATCACGCGGTCGGGTGAATCGGCATACGCCTCGGCGGTGGTCCAGATCAGGCCCAGTTTGCCGGCGTCGAGGTCGTCGGCCACCGGGCTGTAGCCGAGCAGGTCGTTGGGCGCGGGCTTGGGCGGCGGCGGCGTGGTGTCGGGGCCGGTGGCGGCGTCGAAGCGGCGCTGCAGCTCCTCGCGCGGCAGGTCGGTGTGCACGACCGCGCCGATCGGGCGCACGTGCGGACTGTTCCAGTACTGGTCGAACAGCACGCCCAGGCGCGGGATCAGCGCACCCGTCACGAAGGTGTCGAGGTCGATGAAGTTCGGGCCGGTGGTGCGGCGGAAGTACTGGTTGCCGATGTTGCGCCCGCCCGCCACCGCCATCGCGCCGTCGGCGATGAAGAGCTTGTTGTGCATGCGGCGGTTGACGCGGCTGAAGTCGAACAGCGAAGCGGTGAAGCGCTTCAAGAGGCTGCCGCGCCCGGCCGGGAACGGGTTGAACAGGCGCAGCTCCACGTTCGGCGTGGCGGCCAGGCCGAGCAGCAGCTCGTCTTCGCCAGAGGTGTACAGGTCGTCCATCAACAGGCGCACGCGCACGCCGCGCTGGGCCGCATCGCGCAGGGTGCGCAGCAGGTAGCGGCCGGTCTCGTCGTTCTCGATCTGGTAGTACTGCACGTCGAGCGTGCGCTGCGCGCGGCGCGCCAGCTGCAAGCGCGTGTCGAAGGCGAAGTCGCCGCCGGGCATCAGGCGAAAGCCGCTGAGGTCGGGGTCGGGCTGCGAGGCCAGCGCGATCTTGCCGAGCGCGGTGTCGGTCGAGACGGTGATGGCCTTGGTGGGCGGGCGCGGTGCGTCGTCGGGCAGCGTTGCGCAGCCGGCAAACAGCAGCGCCGCCGCGACGACGACCACCCAATGCCCACAGCGCGACAGCAGGCGGCTCGTCATCGTCGGTCTTCTAGAGTGCCTTGCGCAGATTGGCGGGCGCGATGCGCAGCGCTTCGCGGTACTTGGCGACGGTGCGGCGCGCGCACTCGATGCCCTGCTCTTTCAGCATCTCGGAAATCTGGCTGTCGGACAGCGGCTTCTTGATGCTCTCGGAACTCACGAACTGCTTGATGAGCGCGCGCACCGCGGTGCTCGACGCGTTGCCGCCGGTCTCGGTGCCCAGCGCCGAGCCGAAGAAGTACTTCAGCTCGACCGTGCCGAAGGGCGTGGCCATGTACTTGGCGGTGGTCACGCGCGAGATGGTCGACTCGTGCAGGCCCAGCTCGTCGGCGATCTCGCGCAGCACCAGCGGGCGCATGGCCAACTCGCCGTGCACGAAGTAGCTCTTCTGGCGCTCGACGATGGCGTTGCTCACGCGCAGGATGGTGTCGAAGCGCTGCTGGATGTTCTTGATGAACCAGCGCGCCTCCTGCAGCCGCTGCGACAGCGCCTGGCTGCCTTCGCCCTTGTGCGACTTGAGCGCGCCGGCGTAGATGTCGTGCACGCGCAGGCGCGGCATGACCTCGGGGTTGAGCATGACGCGGAACTTCACGTTGGTGCCGCGCCCGGTCTTGGTGACGATCACGTCGGGAATGACGATGTTGCGCTCGACGTCGACGAAACGGCGGCCCGGCTTGGGTTCGAGCCGCGCAATGATCTGCAGCGCCGAGCGCACCAGGTCTTCGTTGGTGCGCGTGAGCGTGGCCAGGCGCTTGAAGTCGCGCCGCGCGAGCAGCTCCATGGGCTGCTTGCAGATCGCGATGGCGGTCTTGCGGATGAGCGCTTCGGCCTCGGTCTCGTCTTCGCTGGCGAGCGCCTTCAGCTGGATGCTCAGGCATTCGCCGAGGTCGCGCGCGCCGACGCCCACCGGCTCCAGGCTCTGCAGCAGGCCCAGCGCCACCTGGAAGTGGTGCACGAGGTCGTCGAACTGGTCGTTGTCGTCGCCCGCCAGGCCCGAGGCCAATGCGGGCAGCGAGTCTTCGAGGTAGCCGTCGTCGTTGAGCGACTCGATCAAAAAGCGCAGCGCGGCGCAGTCGTTTTCATTGAGCCGCAGGCTCAGCGCCTGGCGGTGCAGGAACGACTGCAGCGACTCCTGGCTGCGCGCGAGTTCGGTGGCGTCGGCACGCTCGTCGTCGCCCAGGTTGTTCTGGCGCGCGGGCGCATCGCTGCCCCACTCGCTGTCGTCGGGCGCCATGTCGACGGTGCCGTCGCCTTCCCAGTCGGGCTCGCGCTCGGCGATCTCGGCGGCGGGGCCGTCGGTGTCGGGGGTCGAGGTGGTGGTGTCGCTGGACGTGGAGGACGTGCTGGCGGCGGACGGCGTGAACTCGGCCTCCCCCTCGCCCGCGTCGTCGCGCGGCACCGGCGCATCGGCCGTGTCCAGCCCGAACTCCTCGCGCGCCGCTTCTTCCGCGGTGCGTTCAAGGAACGGGTTCTCGTCCAGCATCTGCTCCACCTCCTGGCTCAGTTCGAGCGTGGAGAGCTGCAGAAGCCGGATCGACTGCTGCAGCTGAGGCGTCAAGGCCAGATGCTGCGAGACGCGAAGGGACAGCCCTTGCTTCATGGAGACCCGACCCTCCCTTACATGCGGAAGTGCTCGCCCAGGTACACCCTGCGTACCTCGGCGTTGTCGACGATCTCCGAGGGTGTGCCTTGTGCCAGCACGTGCCCGTCGCTGATGATGAACGCGTGATCGCAGATGCCCAGCGTTTCACGCACGTTGTGGTCGGTGATGAGCACGCCGATGCCGCGCTCTTTCAGGAAACTGATGATCCGCTGGATCTCGATCACCGCGATCGGGTCGATGCCGGCGAAGGGCTCGTCCAGCAGGATGAAGCGCGGCTGGGTGGCCAGCGCGCGTGCAATTTCAACGCGGCGGCGCTCGCCGCCCGACAGCGCGAGCGCGGGCGAATCGCGCAGGTGGTCCACGCGCAGGTCGGCCAGCAGGTCGGCCAGGCGCTCTTCGGTGTGCTGCTTGGTCAGCGGCATCATGCGGCCGTTGGCGTCGGGCTCGCGTTGCAGCTCGAGCACGGCGCGCACGTTTTCCTCGACCGTGAGCTTGCGGAAGATCGAGGCTTCCTGCGGCAGGTAGCTCAGGCCCATGCGCGCGCGGCGGTGGATGGGCATGTGGGCGATGGGCTCGCCGTCGATGGTGATCTCGCCGGCGTCGGCGCGCACCAGCCCGACGATCATGTAGAACGAGGTGGTCTTGCCCGCGCCGTTGGGGCCGAGCAGTCCGACGACCTCGCCCTTTTGCACGTCGAGCGAGACGTCTTTCACGACCGTGCGGCTGCCGTAGCTCTTCTTGAGGCCGCGCGCCACGAGGCGGCTGCCTGGAATGCCGTCGGCGGTCTGGGTTCCTGCGGTTTCGATCACTTGCGCCCTTCCCCTTCGGTGCCGCCCAGCGTGGTGGTCGGGCGCAGCCCGGCGCCGGGCGCGGGGGTGGGTGCCGGGGCCGCGGGCTTCTTGCCACCGGCCGCCGGTGCGGAGCCGGGCGCCGCCGGGGCCGGCGTGGCCTTCGGCGTGAGGATGGCCTTCACGCGGCCGCCACCGCCCGCCGAGACGCCGGCGTTCGGCGGCACGAGGGAACCGTTGACGGTGTAGGTGTCGTTGCTCTGGTCATAGACGATCAGCGCGCCGCTGCTCTCGTCGTTGGCCGTGGCGCCGATCAGCCGGCGCATGACGGCACGGCGGATGAACTTGACGTTGTCGGCGCGGCTGTCGTACTCGATGACTTCCGACTCGCCCTCGATCCACTCGTCGCCGGCGTTGCGCTTCTGCTTGTAATAGGCCAGCTTGCCGGGCGCCGCCGTGACCACGCCGTACTGGTAGCCCTCGGCGTCCTGGCGCACGTCCAGCCGCGCGCCGCGGATGATGATCGTGCCCTTCGTGACCAGCACGTTGCCGGTGAACACGCTGGTCTGTTTCAGGTCGTCGTAGCGCATCGAGTCGGACTCGATGTTCATCGGCTTGGTGCGGTCGGCGGTTTCGGCCAGGGCGCCCGAGGCGGCACCGGCCAGCAACAGCGCGCCGAAAGCCAGGCGGCCGAGGCGACGAAGGGTGGGGAATGTGGGGATGGAGGGCAATGTCATAAAGGCACGAAACTTGCTCTGAAACATTGTATGCGTGGGATGGCAATTGCCCACCGCCGCCAATGAAAAAGCCCGCCGAAGCGGGCCTTGCATTCGACCGAAGAACCAGGTCGCCGGGTCTGTCAGCCCTTCTTGGCTTCGCCGATGAGGAAGGTCGCGACCTGCAGCACCTTGGACATGCTGCCGGCGGTTTCGCCGTCGACATACCAGCGGCCCGCCACGGCCAGGGCCGGCACGCCGGCGACCTTGTAGGCCTCGGTCTGCTGCGCCGCGCGGCGAGCCTTGCTGGCCACGCCGAAGGACGCAAAGGTTTCCTTGAACTTGGCGCCGTCGAGGCCGGCACGCTCGGCCCAGGCCTGGATGTTGGCGTCGCCGTTCAGGTTCTGGCGCTGCGCGTGGATGGCGGCGAACACCTTCGAGTGGTACTCGTCCAGCTTGCCCATGGCTTCGAGCGTGAAGTACAGGCGCTGCTTGGCCTCGACGTCGTTGCCCACGAAGGGCACGGGGATGCGGCGGAAGGCCACTTCCTTCGGGGCTGCCTTGACCCAGGCTTCGAGCGAGGGCTCGAAGTCGTTGCAATGCGGGCAGTTGTACGAGAAGAACTCGACCACCTCGACCTTGCCGGCGGGTGCATCGACGGGCACGCGCTTGTCGAGCACGAGGAAATCGGTGCCGGCCTTGGGGGCGCGCTGGGCGTGTGCCGGAACGGCAGCCAGCGAAAGCAGCCCGATCGAAGTGGCGGCCAGCGAAAAGTCACGACGTTTCATGGAAAAGGTTCTCCTGTGGGTACCGCAGTACAGAGCCGGCGCGCCGCCGGGAGTTCCCCGTGGGCGGCGCGCCCGAGGCGCTGGAATTGACAAACGAGTGCGGCGAATGCCGCGCGGGCGAGAGCTTAAAGGCTGTTCAAGAAAAGCGTCGGTCAGCGCTGCACGCGCACCAGCGCCGATTCGAGACCGCCGCCGTCGAGCCGTTCCTTGAGCCGGTCGGCGTCGTCCTTCTTGTTGAACGGGCCCGCGCGCACGCGGTAGACCGTGCGACCGGCCTGCTCGCGCTCGGTGACCTTGGCCTCGACGCCCATGAGCGACAGCTTGGCGCGCTGCGCCTCGGCGTCGTCGGTGGTGCGGAAGGCGCCGGCCTGCACGAAGTACATGAAGGGATCGGCACCCGAGGACGACGGTGCGGCGGCGGCCGTGTGGCTCGGCGCGGCGGACGCGGTGGTCGTGCTGCCGCCCGCACGGGCGCGGGCGAGGTCGCCCAGCGGATCGTTCGACGGCGGCAGGGCGTTGGCTTCGGCCGGCACCGGCGCGGGGCGCGCCGGCTTGGGCGCCACCACCACGGGGGCCGGGGCGGTGACCGGCGCGGTGGCGACGGGCGGCGTGCCGGGCGCCACGGTGGCGGGCGCGCCGGTGATCGGGTTCACCGGGCCGGTGGCCGTGGCGGCCGGCGGCGTGGCGGCGGGCTTGGGCGCGCCGGCCTTGCCGGCCAGCGGCGCGTTCGGGTCCCAGTCGCGGTTCTTGCGGGCTTCGGCTTCGTCCTGCTCGGCACCGCCGCGTTGCGTCTTGTTGACGAACGGGATCGGCACCTTGGTGACGTAGACCGCGATGCCCAGGGCGACGCCCAGACCGAGCACCAGGCCAATGATCAGCCCGATGACGATGTTGCCGCGTTGTCTGCTTGTCTTCTTCATGTTCAGAGGGTGATTCACATCTTGCTCGGCGCACTGACGCCGAGGATCGCGAGGCCATTGTGCAGCACCTGCGCGGCCGCTGCGACGAGTGCGAGACGCGCCAGCTTGACCGGCTCGTCGTCCACCAGGATGCGCTCGGCATCGTAGTAGCTGTGGTAGCTGGCCGCGAGTTCGCGCAGGTAGAAAGTCACGTCGTGCGGGGCGAAATCCTTCGCTGCCGCCGTCAGCATGGCCGGGTACTTGGCCAGCAGCAGCATCAGCGCCTGGGCCGCCGGGCTGTCCAGCGGCGACAGGTCGACCGCCTTGAGCGCGGCCACGTCGCCGCCCCAGGCCGCGAGCACCGAGCAGATGCGCGCGTGGGCGTACTGCACGTAGTACACGGGGTTGTCGTTGTTCTTGGTGACCGCCAGGTCGACGTCGAAGGTGTATTCGGTGTCGGGCTTGCGGCTGAGCAGGAAGAAGCGCACGGCATCGGTGCTGGTCCACTCGATCAGGTCGCGCAGCGTGACGTAGCTGCCGGCGCGCTTGCTGATCTTGACCTCTTCGCCTCCCTTCATGACGCGCACCATGGTGTGCAGCACGTAGTCGGGGTAGCCCTCGGGAATGCCTTCGCCCGCGGCCTGCAGGCCGGCGCGCACGCGCGCGATGGTGCCGTGGTGGTCGGTGCCCTGGATGTTCACGACCTTGTGGAAGCCGCGCTCCCACTTGGCGATGTGGTACGCGACGTCGGGCACGAAGTAGGTGTACGTGCCGTCCTGCTTCTTCATCACGCGGTCTTTGTCGTCGCCGTAGTCGGTCGACTTCAGCCACAGCGCGCCGTCCTGCTCGTAGGTCTTGCCGGCGGCCACGAGCTTGGCCACGGCCGCCTCGACGCGGCCGCTGGTGTAGAGGCTGGACTCGAGGTAGTAGTTGTCGAAGCGCACGCGGAAGGCCTGCAGATCGAGGTCCTGCTCGCGGCGCAGGTAGGCCACGGCGAATTCGCGGATGCTGTCCAGGTCGTCGATGTCACCGCTGGCGGTGTACTCGCGGTCGTCCGACTTGACGGTCTTCTTGGCCTTGAAGTCCTCGGCGATGTCGGCGATGTAGTCGCCGTTGTAGGCCGGGGCCTTTTCGCCGCTGGGCCACTCGGGGTCGCCGGGCTTGAAGCCCTTGGCGCGCAGCTGGGTGCTGTTGGCCAGCGTCTGGATCTGCACGCCGGCGTCGTTGTAATAGAACTCGCGCCACACGCTCTGGCCCTGCGAAGCCTGCAGGTTGCAGATGGCGTCGCCCAGCGCGGCCTGGCGGCCGTGGCCGACGTGCAGCGGACCGGTCGGGTTGGCCGACACGAACTCGACCAGCACCTTCTCGCCCGTGGCGGGCTGCTGGCCGAAGGTTTCGCCGGCGGCCAGCACCTCGCGCACGATCTGCTGCTTGGCGGCGGCCTTCAGGCGGATGTTGAGGAAGCCGGGGCCGGCGATCTCGATGGCCTCGACCCATTGGCCAAAAGCGGGGGTGGCGAGCAGCGCAGCGCTCAGTTCCTCGGCCAGTTCGCGGGGCTTGCGCCCCAGCGGCTTGGCGAGCTGCATGGCAGCGGTGCTGGCGAAATCGCCGTGCGCCGCCACCTTGGGCGACTCGAACGCGGCTTTGGCGCCAGCGCCGGGAGAGAGGGTTTCGAGCGTGTTCGCGAGCGCCGCGAGCAGCTCCTGTTTGACCAATAGCATCTGTGAATTTTACCGGGGGCAAACCCGGACCCAGTTAACGATCGTCATCCGATGGGCGATGTCGCCCGTTAGGATGGTCGGCCCCGAGGCGGGGCGTCTGTCACAACCCAACCTTGCAAGGACATATCCACCATGAAGAAGCTCCTTTCCCTGGTCGCCTCCACCGTCGCGCTCGGCGCCTGCCTGTCGTTCAGCGCCTACGCGCAGGACAAGGCACCCGCCCCGGTCGTGGCCCCCGCTGCCGCCGCCGCACCTGCGGCAGCCCCTGCCGCTGCGGCCGCACCCGCCGGTGGCGCCAGCTGCGATGCCAAGGCGATCGACAAGAACGGCAAGCCCCTGGCCGGCGCCGCCAAGAACAGCTTCATGAAGAAGTGCACCAAGGCCGCCGCCGGACCCGCCTGCGCCGCCAAGGCGGTCGACAAGAACGGCAAGGCCCTGGCCGGTGCCGCCAAGAACAGCTTCATGAAGAAGTGCGAAGCCGACGCGGCCAAGGCCTGATCCGGCGCGGCGCCGTGTGGCGCTGACATTTGTTACTCCCGAAGGGCCCGCTCATGCGGGCCTTTTCTTTTTGTCTTTTGAATTGATTACTTGCCGAAGCCGCGCGCCAGGAACACCGCCACCAGCGGGATCAGCGCGATCAGGTGCGCCTGGATCATCACCAGCTTGCGCGTCTTCAGGATGTCGGCCTCTGCCGGCAGCTTGCCCGTGGCGCGCAGCGTCTTGCGCCAGCGGAAGTAGGTCAGCGTCGGGAAGATCGACAGCACGCCCACGATGATGAACAGCGTGAGCTTCACGTGCAGCAGCGGGTTGGTCCAGTACCAGGCCGTGCCCTTCACGCCCCACCAGGTGCGCGCGATGCCGGTGGCCAGCACCGCGATGGCGGCGATGCCGTAGACCATGTCGACCTTGGCCAGCCGCTCGACCACGGCGGCATTGAGCCATTGCACGCGGCACAGCGCGGCTTCACTGGAGATGAACACGACCATCGTGAGGATGGCCAACAGATGCAGGTAGGCGAGGATGGCTTCGAGGGTCATCGGAAACTTTCTTCATCGGGGTTGCAAGCAAATGCAAAAAGCATTGTGCCGCCCGGTCACGATTTCAGGACCGCCCGCCCCAGAATTCCGGCTGCCCGTACTGCGCTTTGAGGAAATCAAGCCACAGTCGCACGCGCAGCGGCAGGTGCTTGGTGCCTGTGAACACCGCATAGATGCCGTTGGGCGGCGCGGCGAAGTCGTCGAGCAGGGGCACGAGCAGGCCGGCGTCGATCTCGGCCTCGACCTCCCAGGTGCTGCGCCACGCGATGCCGTGGCCCGCGAGGCACCAGTCGTGCAGCACCTGGCCGTCGGAACAGTCGAGCGGGCCGCTGGGGCGCAGATGGATGAGTTCCTGCACGCCCTCCTCGCTGGTAATGCGAAAGGCCCAGCCGCGCGTCTGCGAGGCGTCGCTCGACAGCGTGAGGCAGGCAAAGCGCGACAGCTCGCCCGGGTGTTTGGGCGCGCCGTGGCGGCGCAGGAACTCGGGCGTGGCGACGCAGCGGCGGCGGTTGTCGGCCAGGCGCACGCTCACCAGCGACGAGTCGGGCAGGTCGCCCACGCGCACGGCGCAGTCGAAGCTCTCGCCGGTGACGTCGACCACGCGGTCGCTGAGGTTCAGCGAGATCGTCACCTCGGGATGCAGCGCATGAAAGCGCGGCACCAGCGGCGCGACATGGCGGCGGCCGAAGCCGGCCGGCGCCGTCACGCGCAGGTGGCCGCTGGCCTTCACGCCGCCGGCGCTCACGCTGGCCTCGGCGTTCGCGAACTCGGTCAGGAGGCGCTGGCAGTCTTCGAGAAAGGCGCTGCCTTCGTGCGTGAGCGCGATGCGGCGCGTGGTGCGCACCAGCAGCTTGACGCCCAGGCGCTCTTCGAGCGCGTCGATGCGCCGGCCCATGATCGCGGGCGCCACGCCTTCCGCCTTGGCCGCCGCGGTGAGGCTGCCGCGGGTCGCGACCGAGACAAAGGATTCGAGCTGCTTGAGGCGGTCCATGGCGCGGGAACTATATCGCCCGCCGCGCATGGAGCAGGGGTTCAGTCGCCGGCCGTGACGCCTTGCGCCCGCAGCGCGGCGATGTCGCCGTCGCTGTAGCCCACCTCCTTCAGCAGCGCCTCGCTGTGCTCGCCGATGTGCGGCGGCTGCAGGCGGATGCCGGGGCGTTCGCCGCCCAGCGTGAACGGCGCGAGCGGCACCTTGGCCATGTGGCCGTCGTTCATGCGCACGGGTGCGAGGCCGCCGGTGGCGTTCAGGTGCGGGTCGTCGAACAATTCTTGCGGCTTGGTGATGGGCGCGAAGGGCAGCTCGTGCTGCTCGAACACCGCGCTGAGTTCGGCCGCGCTGTGGTTGGCGAGGTGCGAGCGCAGGATCGGCATCATCCACTCGCGTGCGCGCACGCGGTCGTTGTTGGTCTTCAGGCGCGGGTCGGCCAGCATCTCCTCGAGGCCGAAGGCCTTGCAGAAGATGGCCCACTGCTTGTCGCTCACGGCCGCCAGGAAGATCTGCTCGCCGTCCTTCACCGTGAACACGTCGTACACGGCCCAGGCCGAGATGCGGCTGGGCATCGGGTCGGCGGCCTTGCCGGTGGCCGCGAACTGCATCATGTGCTGCGCGACGAGGAACACGTTGTTCTCGAACAGCGCCGACTGCACCTCGCAGCCCTTGCCGGTGAGCTCGCGCTGGCGCAGCGCGGCCATCGCGCCGATGGCGCCGAACATGCCGCCCATGATGTCGTTCACGCTGGTGCCCGCGCGCAGCGGGTCGCCGGCGCGGCCGGTCATGTAGGCCAGGCCGCCCATCATCTGCACCACCTCGTCGAGCGCGGTGCGGTGGTCGTACGGGCCGGGCAGGAAGCCCTTGTGGCTCACGTAGATGAGGCGCGGGTTGAGCTTGGCCAGCGTGTCGTAATCGAGCCCCAGTTTCTTCATCGTGCCGGGCTTGAAGTTCTCGCTCACGATGTCGGCGGTGGCGATGAGGCGCAGCGCAGCCTCCACGCCCTCGGGCTTCTTCAGGTCGAGCGCGATGCTCTTCTTGTTGCGGTTGAAGGTCGGGAAGAAGCCCGCGCCCGAGCCCAGCAGGCGGCGCGTGTTGTCGCCTTCGATGGGCTCGACCTTGATGACCTCGGCGCCCAGGTCGGCCAGCAACAGGCCGCAGGTCGGGCCCATGACCATGTGGGTGAACTCGACGACGCGCACGCCCGCGTAGGGCAAGGGATTGGCTTCAGACATGAGAGAGGGTTTCCTGGACAAAGCCCTTGGGCAGGCCGGCTTCGGGCGTCATGCCGTAAACCGGCTCGCCGGGCAGGCCGGCCTTGAGCGGCGCACGCGCCGCGATGAGTTTGTCGATGTCGATGCCGGTGCGCACGCCCATGGCCTCGAACATGAAGACGAGGTCTTCGGTGACGGCGTTGCCCGAGGCGCCCGGCGCATAAGGGCAGCCGCCGAGGCCGCCGAGCGAGGCGTCGAAGGTGCGCACGCCCTCGTCCCACGCGGCCAGGCAATTGGCGATGCCCAGGCCGCGCGTGTTGTGCATGTGGGCCGCGCCCGCGTGCACGCCGAGTTCGGCGCGCAGCCGCTTGAAGAGGCGGCGCACCTGCGCGGGATTGGCGTAACCCACGGTGTCCGACAGGCCGACCTCCTGCGCGCCGGCCTCGACGCACTGCACGGCCAGGCGGATCACGTCGTCTTCCGGCACCAAGCCCTGCAGCGTGCAGCCGAAGGCGGTGGAGATGCCGGCTTCGAGCTTCACCTGCGGCGCGACGGCGCGGCGCAGTTCGGCGATGGCGCGCACCTCCTCGACCATCTCGGTCGGCGTCTTGCGCACGTTGGCCAGCGAATGCGCCACGCTGGCCGACACCGGCATCGTGAGCTTGTGCACGCCCGCCTCGAGCGCGGCCTGCGCGCCCTTGCGGTTGGGCACCAGCGCCATCACCACGAGGCCGGGCAGCGTGACGGCGTGGCGCACCACCTCGGCGGCGTCGGCCATCTGCGGCAGCAGCTTCGCGGGCACGAAGGAGGCGACCTCGATCTCGCGCAAGCCGGCGGCATGCAGCGCGTCGATCCAGCGCAGCTTGTCGGCCGTGGGCATGGTGGCCTTCACGGACTGCAGGCCGTCGCGCGGACCGACCTCGCTGATGAGAACGTCGGGGGAGGTCATCGGGTGCTTTCTTGACTGTTCTATCTTGCAGAACTATATTCTGTTAAACAGAATTAAATCGGCAAGCCCGCCGACTGTCAAGCCACGCCATGCCCCGCAAAGCCCAGACCGAATCGGTGTCCGACCTCAACGCCGCCCCCGGCGGCGCCGCCGCGGTCGACCGCGCGCTGAGCCTGCTGTCGGCCTTCCGGCCTGGCGACGAGGCGCTGTCGCTCGCCCAGTTCGCCGAGCGCACGCAGCTCTACAAGAGCACGGTGCTGCGCCTGCTGGCCTCGCTCGAACATGCGCGGCTGATCCGCCGGCAGGACGACGGGCGCTATGCGCTGGGGCTGGAGATCGCGCGGCTGCACGGGCTGTACGCGGCGTCGCAGTCGCTCGACCGCCTCGTGCTGCCGGTGCTGCGCACGCTCGCCGCCGCCACCGGCGAGAGCGCGGCGTACCACGTGCGGCAGGACCAGGGCGATAGCTGGGTGCGGCTGTGCCAGTTCCGCGTCGATTCGTCGCACGTCGTGCGCGACCACGTGCGCGCGGGCGACCTGCTGCCCAACGACCGGGGCGCGGGCGCGCGCGTGCTGATCGCCTTCGGGCCCGAGGCCGAGCGGCCGCGTGGCGCCAGGGAACGCAAGCTGTACGACGCGATCCGCGCGCAAGGCTATTGCGCGCTGGTGGGCGACCGCACGGCCGAGCTGGCGGGCATCTCGGCGCCGGTGTTCCATGCGGATGGCGGCCTGGCCGCGGCGGTCACGCTGACGATGCCGACGCACCGCTACGACGCAGCCTACATCGAGCCCGTGCGCGCGGCGGCGAAGGCGCTCAGCGGGCAGGTCTGAGCATCAGGATTCAGCCTTGAAGCCGGAATTCTTGATCGGCAGTTCCCACCGCTTCAGGTGCGTCGCCTGGATCGTCGCCAGCTCCGCCGGCCCCGCATGCGCCGGCACGAGGCCCAGCGCGTAGATTTTTTCCTGCACATCGGGCATGCGCAGCGCGTCGGCCACGGCCTTGTCGATGCGCGCGACCAGCTCGGGCGACATGCCCGGCGGGCCATACAGCCCGAAGAAGGCATCGGCCGTCACGTTGATGCCGGCCTCCTTCAGCGTCGGCACGTCGGGCAGCGCGCGGCTGCGCTTTTCGCCCGTCACCGCGAGGATGCGGACCTTGCCCGCGCGGTGGTGCTCGATGGTTTCCGAGGCGGTGTCGACCATCAGCGGCACCTGTCCGCCGATGAGGTCCTGCGCGGCCGGCGCGCCGCCGCGGTAGGCGACGTGCGTCATCGGCACGCCCGAGGCCTGTGCCAGCAGCTGGCCCGCGAAGTGCGGCACCGTGCCGGCGCCCGAGGTCGCGTAATTGGCCTTGCCCGGGTTGGCCTTCATCTAGGCCAGCACCGCCTTCAGGTCGCCCGCCGGCGCACCCGGCCCGGCCGTGACCGCGAAGTCGAAGGTGCTGCCGAGCGAGATCGGCGTGAAGTCCTTCACCGTGTCGTAGCCGAGGTTCGAATACAGCCACGGGTGGATCACCATCGCGCCGCTGGGCGAGAAGATGAGCACGCTGCCGTCCGGCGGCGAGCGCTTGAGTTCGGCCAGCGCCAGCCGGCCGGCCGCGCCGGGCTTGTTGTCGACGATGACGTTCTGTCCGAGCGACACGCGCATCTTGTCGGCCAGGATCCGCGCGACCACGTCGGCCGAGCCGCCCGGCGGAAAGCCGATCAGGATGCGCACCGTGCGCTCCTGCGCGAACGCCATCGGCGCGAGCGCCGTGGCAGTGATGACGGCAGCGGCCTGCGCTGCGAACTGGCGGCGTTGCATGGGGCGGTCTCCTCGGGGTGGTTGTTCTTCGGTGTGCTCTGTGCGTGTAGCCGTCAGCGCAGCGCGGCCAGCAGCGCCTCGTTCTGCGCCGGCAGGCCGACGCTCACGCGCAGCCATTGCGGCAGGCCATAAGGGCCGAGCAGCGAGACCTCGATGCCGGCGGCCAGCAGGCGCGCGTGCACGGCCGGCGCGTCGCCGACCTGCACCATCACGAAGTTGCCCGACGACGGCACGTGCGGCAGGCCCAGCGCGGCGAAGCCCGCGGCGAGCTGCTCGCGCCCGGCGGTGTTGAGTTCGTAGGTGCGCGCCAGGAAGTCGGTGTCGCCCAGCGCCGCCACGGCCGCGGCCTGGGCCGGCGTCGTCACATTGAAGCGCGGGCGGTGCGCGTTCATGCGCGCCGTGAGCGCCGGCTGCGACACGCCGTAGCCGATGCGCAGCCCCGCCAGGCCGAAAGCCTTGGAGAAGGTGCGCGCCACGATCAGGTTGGGCAGGCGGCGCACCCATTCGATGCTGTCGTAGCGCTGCGTGGGCGACAGGTACTCGGTGTAGGCCTCGTCGAGCAGCACCGTCACGTGCGCGGGCACCGATTGCAGAAACTCGCGCAGCGGCGCAGCATCGATGAAGGTGCCGGTCGGGTTGTTCGGGTTGGCCACGAAGACCAGCTTCGTGTCGTCGCCGATGGCGGCGCGCATCGCGTCCAGATCGTGGCCGAAGTCGCGCGAGGGCACGACGGTGGCGCGCGCGTGGGCGTGCGCCGTGGCCGCCGCATAGACGATGAAACCGTACTGCGAATAGACGACGTTCTCGCCGGGCTTCAGGCTGACCTGCGCCGCAAGCTCGAGGATTTCGCTCGACCCGCTGCCCAGCGTGAGCCACTCGGGCGGCACGTCGAGCCGCGCGGCCAGCGCCTGCTTGAGCGCGGTGCCGTTGCTGTCGGGGTAGTTGCCCGCACCTTCGAGGGCGGCGGCCGCAGCGCGGCGGGCCGACTCGGGCATGCCGAGCGGGTTTTCGTTGGAAGCCAGGAGGATCATTGCGGCGGGAGCTGATTATTTAAGAAGTTAAATATATACAGCTGCCACCGGCCCGGCCTCAGGGCCTACCCTTTGAAGCGGCGCTTGGGCTCTTATCGATTACCTTCATTTTTGTCACAGATAAATCTCACTTTCGGCTCTTACTGGCCCGCAAAGTATCGAATACAGTTCTCCCATGGCTTCACCTGGGGCAAGTGCGCCCCACTGCTGCGCCGCCCCCGATTTCCTGTTTTTTGCATTGCGTTCCCCAAGGAGAAACACATGACCGACCGCACCACCGCCCACCGACTCCAGGTCGCGACCGAACTGCACCGCTTCGTCGAAGAGAAGGTCCTGCCCGCCAGCGGCGTGGCCAGCGACGTGTTCTGGAAGGGCTTCGACGCCATCGTCCATGACCTGGCGCCCAAGAACGTCGCCCTGCTCGCCGAGCGCGACCGCCTGCAGAGCGAACTCGACGCCTGGCACAAGAAGAACCCCGGCCCGATCGCCGACATGCCGGCCTACCGCGCCTTCCTGGAAAAGATCGGCTACCTGCTGCCGCAGCCCAAGGGCGTGAAGGCCACCACGGCCAACGTCGACTCAGAACTCGCGCTGCAGGCCGGCCCGCAGCTGGTGGTGCCGATCCTGAACGCGCGCTACGCCCTGAACGCCGCCAACGCGCGCTGGGGTTCGCTGTACGACGCGCTGTACGGCACCGACGCCATCCCCGAAACCGGCGGCGCCGAAAAGGGCAAGGGCTACAACCCCGTGCGCGGCGCCAAGGTCATCGAGTTCGCGCGCAACGTGCTCGACCAGGCCGCCCCGCTGGCCAATGGTTCGCACAAGAACGCCACCGGCTACAGCGTGAAGGACGGCCAGCTGGTCGTCGCGCTGCAGGGCAGCACCACCGGCCTGGCCGATGCGTCGCAGTTCGTCGGCTACCAGGGCGACGCCGCCGCGCCGTCGTCGGTGCTGCTCAAGCACAACGGCATCCACCTGGACATCCGCATCGACCGCAGCACCGCCATCGGCAAGAGCGATGCGGCCGGCGTGAGCGACCTCGTGCTCGAAGCCGCGCTCTCGACCATCCTCGACCTGGAAGACTCGGTGGCCGTGGTCGACGCGGCCGACAAGGTCGTCGCGTACGCGAACTGGCTGGGCATCGTGCAGGGCACGCTCACCGAAGAAGTCGCCAAGGGCGGCAAGACCTTCACGCGCGGCCTGAACGCCGACCGCGAGTACACGGGCGCCAACGGCCAGCCGCTGAAGCTGCACGGCCGCTCGCTCATGTTCCTGCGCAACGTGGGCCACCTGATGACCAACCCGGCCATCCTGTACGAAGGCGGCAAGGAAATCCCTGAAGGCATCCTGGACGCCGTGGTCACCACCACCATCGCCATGATCGACGTCAAGCGCAAGGGCAACTCGCGCACCGGCAGCATCTACATCGTCAAGCCCAAGATGCACGGCCCGGCCGAAGTCGCCTTTGCCAGCGAGCTGTTCGGCCGCGTCGAGCAGCTGCTCGGCCTGCCCGCCAACACCGTCAAGCTCGGCATCATGGACGAGGAGCGCCGCACCAGCGTGAACCTGCAGGCCTGCATCGCCGAGGCCGCCGCGCGCGTGGCCTTCATCAACACCGGCTTCCTGGACCGCACCGGCGACGAGATGCACACCGCCATGCAGGGCGGCCCGATGATCCGCAAGGGCGACATGAAGTCCAGCGCCTGGATCGGCGCCTACGAAAAGAACAACGTGCTCGTCGGCCTGAACTGCGGCCTGCGCGGCAAGGCGCAGATCGGCAAGGGCATGTGGGCCATGCCCGACCTGATGGCCGCGATGCTCGAGCAGAAGATCGCCCACCCCAAGGCCGGCGCCAACACCGCCTGGGTGCCCTCGCCGACCGCCGCCACGCTGCACGCGCTGCACTACCACCAGGTCAGCGTGACCGCCGTGCAGCAGGAACTGGAAAAGATCGACGCCGACGGCGAGCGCGAGAACATCCTGAACGCGCTGCTGCAGGTGCCGATCGCTGCGCAGGCGAAGTGGACCGACGCCGAGAAGCAGCAGGAAATCGACAACAACGTGCAGGGCATCCTGGGCTACGTGGTGCGCTGGGTCGACCAGGGCGTGGGATGCTCGAAGGTGCCCGACATCCACAACGTCGGCCTCATGGAAGACCGCGCCACGCTGCGCATCTCGAGCCAGCACATCGCCAACTGGCTGCTGCACGGCGTGGTCACGAAGGCGCAGGTCGACGAGGCCTTCCAGCGCATGGCCAAGGTGGTCGACGAGCAGAACGCCGGCGACGCGCTGTACCAGCCGATGGCCGGCCACTTCGACACCTCGGCCGCCTACAAGGCCGCGCAAGACCTCGTGTTCAAGGGCATCGAGCAGCCCAGCGGCTACACCGAGCCGCTGCTGCACGCCTGGCGCCTGAAGGTCAAGGCCGCGGCCTGACGCGCGCCTTGCGCAGTGCCGGCCTCCGCCGGCACTGACGCCTCGGAGACACGCAACGAACGGCGCCCTCGGGCGCCGTTCTGCATGGGGCGCGACATGCCGGTAGCATCGACGCCGCCCTCTTCTCTCTCTCCGGTCTCCGTTTCTCCCGATGAACAAGCACGCGGCTTCGCCGCCCCCGACCCGCGGGTCGACCTCGGCCGCGGCCATGCTGGTCGCACTGGCCACCGCCTTCGCGCTGAGCCAGGCCTTTCGCACCGTCGGCGCCATGATGGCCACGCCGCTCACGCAGCACTTCGGCCTCACGCCGCAGGCGCTGGGCACGTGGGCCGGCACCTTCCATTTCACCTTCGGCATCATGCAGCTCGCGATGGGCGTGTCGATCGACCACTTCGGCGTGCGCCGCACCGTGCTCACCGCCTTTCCGCTCGCCATCGCGGGCGCCGCGCTGTGCACCGTGGCGCCGGGCTTCGGCGCGCTGCTGCTGGGGCAGGCGCTGATCGGCGTGGGCTGCGCGCCGGCCTTCCTGGCCTGCACCGTGTTCATCGCGCGGCACTTCGACGCCGCGCGCTTCACCGCCATGTCGGGGCTGGTGATGAGCCTCGCGGGCATGGGCATCCTGTTCACCGGCACGCCGCTGGCGCTGCTGATCGAGGCCGCCTCGTGGCGCGCCGGCTACGCCGCGCTGACCGCCTTCGCCGTGCTCTCGTGGATCGTCATCTTCTGGCGCGTGCACGAGCCCGCGCGACCAACGATTACATCGGACGAACCCGCGCCCGAACGCCAGTCCCTGCGCCAGGCCGTGCGCGACCTGCTGCCGCTGTTCGCCATGCCGCACACGCTCGGCCTGCTGTGCTTCGCCTGCGTGTCGTATGCCGCCTTCATCACGCTGCGCGGCCTGTGGCTCGGCCCCGTGCTGCACGACCGCCACGGCCTCTCGCTCGTGGCCAGCGGCAACGTGGCGCTGGTGATGACCGTCGCCGGCATGGCCAGCCCCATGCTGTTCGGCCGCCTCGACCCCGGCGGCGCGCGCCGCACGCGCTGGATGATGCGCTGCGCCTTCGCCGGCGCGGCGATGTTCGCTGCCATGGCCCTCACGCAGTCGCGCGCCATCGACATCGGCCTGCCGATCGTCTACGGCATGCTGTCGGGCTACAGCGTGCTGCTGTACGCGTACACCAAGAACGCCTACCCGGCGGCCGTGACGGGCCGCGCGATGGCGCTGCTCAACATGGCAATGTTCCTCGGCGTCTCGCTGATGCAATGGACCACCGGCGTCGCCGCCTCCTGGGCCGTGGCCCAGGGCAGCGAGCCGTTTCGCGCGGTGTTCCTCACGGTGAGCGGGATGCTGGCGGCGGGGACGCTGGCGTTCTGGGTGCTGCCGCGGGCGAAGGTGCCAGTGCGTCCCACGCCCTGATCGCCGACACGCGGCCTCACGCCGCATCCCCCAACCGCGCCCGTACCTCGCGCCGGCTCAGCTGCCGCTTGGCAACGGCATAGACATCGTGACGCCCATACATGTCGAAGTGCGTAGGCAGGCCCGGCGCTGAACGTCGCGCCGCGCCGCAGCGCGTGACCATGCAACGGCGCAGCACGTCGTAGCACTTGGGCTCCGCCTGCGTCGCGCTTGCGCGCTCAGAAAACTTCGCCAGCACGACCTCGAACCAGCAGCCGTCGACGCAGTGCCACTGCGTGGTCTCGTCGATCACGTGGTAGACCGCGTAAGGCGTGTCGCCCCGCCGCGCGGCCCGGTCCACACGGCGCGCCGCGCGCGCCTCGCGCAGGCGCCGGTTCGGCAGCAGGATGCCGGTGACCGGGTGCACGAACAGCTCGACGCCCGGCGCTTCGTGCAGCGGCACGCCGTCGCGGGTTCCCCAGCGGTAGGGTCGCACCCGCACCTCGCCATCGCACAGCACCGCGTCGCGCGCCACGAAGTCGTCGACGTGCAAAAAGATGTGCGCCTGCACCGTGCTGCGGCGATCGATGCCGCTGCACAGCTCGGCGTACACCTTGTCCCACGGCCGGTGCACCTGCTTGTGCAGCCAGCGCTTGAGCGGCTGGAGGTTTTCGCTCAGCCATTTCGGATGCTGCAGGCCGCGCTTCATGCCCAGGTGCGAACCGCGCTCGGGGCTGTTGCGCCACGGGCGGCCATCGCCCTGCACGCGCCAGCCGCCGCGCGGACGCTCGACGATCACCTTGTCCATGTCGTCACGCATCGTCGGCCCTCCGTGCGATGTCGCGCGCGGCTTTCTGCAGCGCCACCTTCTGCGCGCGCCGCTCGGCGCGGTGGGTGCGCAGGTGGCGGCCTGCGCCCTGGCTGGATTCGCGGCGCGCCATCGCGGCCACCACGGGATTGCGCGGTGCCGACGCGGGCACCGCAAAGTAGAACCGGCCCAGACGCTTGTCGTCGTCGCGGGCCTTTCGTTGAGCACTCATGTGCACACACTCCGAAAGAAACAAAAAGGCCCCGGCGAATGCAGTTGCGCGCGGGGCCCTTGTCGATTCGGCCGCGGCGGATGCGAAAGAGCACATCCGGCCGGGGCGGTCGGTGTGCGTCAGGTGTTCAGTGAACGGTTCATTGGTTGGTGTTCTCGCCCGGGAGGTTGATCGTCGCCGGGCGTGGTGTCGGAAAAAACTGTCGCTGAAAAAGGAAGGGCGGATTCTGGCGAGGGCTCGCGCCGCGCGCAAGCGGGGCGCGCAGTGCTGTGGCGCAAAGCTGACAGCACACGCCGGTTGAATCCGCTTCGCGCATCGCGCCGTATGGCATCTCAAGCGCATCGCGCCTCCGAGCTGTTGGCGGTTTCCACAGAGCCTTTCCTTCCAGGAGACATCCATGAAAAAACTCGTGATCGCCCTCGGCGTGTCGGTCCTGCTCGGCGCGTGCGCCGGCAGTGGCATGAGCAACGCCAGCAGCAGTGCCGCCACCCCCATGGTCGGCGGCGCGCCGATGTACCCGACGAAGGACATCGTCGACAACGCGGTGAATTCGAAGGACCACACGACGCTGGTCGCCGCGGTGAAGGCGGCCGACCTCGTGGCCACGCTCAAGAGCCCGGGCCCGTTCACGGTGTTCGCGCCCACCAACGCCTCGTTCGCGGCACTGCCGGCCGGCACGGTCGACACGCTGCTCAAGCCCGAGAACAAGGCCACGCTCACCAAGGTGCTGACCTACCACGTGGTGCCCGGACGCATGGACAGCGCGGCGCTGACGAGCGCGATCAACGCGGGCGGCGGCAAGGCGATGCTCAAGACCGCCAGCGGCGGCACGCTCACGGCCACGATGAGCGGCGGCACGGTGTGGGTGACCGACGCCAAGGGCGGCACGGCGGCGGTGACGATCGCCAATGTCTACCAGTCGAACGGCGTGATCCACGTCGTCAACAAGGTGCTGCTGCCAGGTTGAGTCAGCTCCGCTGCGCGGCCTCCGCTTCGTCGCGCAGCCATTGCGCGAAGTCCTGCGCGTCGCGGTTGCCCGCGGCGCGCCGCGACATCTCGATGAAGTAGCCGCGGTGCGATGCCACGCCCTGGCCGAGCGGCGCCACGAGCCGGCCGTCGCGCACCAGTTCGCGCAGCAGCGGCAGGCGCCCGATCACCACGCCCTGCCCCGCCACCGCGGCGGCCACCGCATCGGCGTACTGCGAGAAGCGCAGCGTGCTCTTCATGCGCAGGTCTTCCAGCACCATCACCTTGAGCCACGGCTCCCAGTCGGCGGTCGGGGCTTCGCTGTGATCCGGGTACTCGATGGTCAGCAGCGTGAGCTTGGAAAAATCGGACAGCTCGCGCAGCGACGCGGCCACCTGCGGCGCGCACAGCGGAATCACCGACTCCTCGAACAGCGCCGGACCCACGCCGCGGCCGATGGGTACGAAGCGCACCGCGAGATCGAGCCGGCTCACGTCCAGGTCGAGCACGTCGAGCGTGGCCGACACACGCACGTCGACCTGCGGATGCGTGCTGGTGAAGCGCGCCAGTTTCGGAATGAGCCACAGCGACGCGAAGCCCGGCGTGGTGGTGATCGACACCTGCCGCGGCGCGGCGCTGGCGCGCACGCGCGCAGTGGCGTCGCGCAGGCGCTCCAGACTGTCGGTGACGGCGCGCTGCAGCACGCCGCCGGCCTCGGTGAGCGCGAGCGCACGGTGGCGGCGCTCGAACAGCAGCACGCCCAGGCTGGCTTCGAGCTGCTGGATCTGCCGGCTCACGGCCGACTGCGTGAGGTGCAGCTCGCCCGCCGCCAAGGTGAAGCTGAGCCGGCGCGCGGCGGCCTCGAAGCTGCGCAGCAGCTCGAGCGGTGGCAGCTCGCCGGCAGGGGTTTTCGCATTCTCTGGAGGCATGCAACGAGTTCCGAATGACCGCGTGTAAGAGAGGGTTCGGCTCACTATATTCATTCGTATCACGAATGCAATGGAGGTTCCCATGAGCACCACCGACCGGTCCCCTTCCACCTTTTTCTCCTCGTCGAGCTCGCGCTTCCACGTGAGCCTGCCCAGCCGCGCCGTCTTCGCCGTGCCCGACGGCGCGGGCGTGGGCATCGAATGCCGCAGCGGCGCGGTGTGGATCACGCTCGACCGCGACCCGCGCGACATCGTGCTCGGGCCGGGCGAGCGCTTCGAAAGCACCGAGCACCGCCGCGTGCTGGTGTCGGCGCTGGAGTCGTCGTGCATCTCGGTGTCGGACGCGCAGCCCGCCGCGCTGCCGAACCCGGCCTCGCGCGCACAGGCTCGCGTGCGGTCGCCTTGGCGACTGGCGCTGCACGGGTTGTCCCCGGCTTGACCGCGGGCGCCGTGGCATCGAACCTCGATGCCATGGACCGCCCCCGCAGGGAGCAGCACCGCGCGCCGCCGTGACGACAGGCGGCTTTTTGCTTTGGGCGTCCGTTTTCCTTCTTGGCCTTGAAAGGGACACGCCCATGACCACCACTTCCGGCGCAGCGCTCGCATGACCGCGCCGCAACCCACACCCCAACCCTGCATCCTGTGCGAGCAGGCCGACGGCATCGCCACGCTCACGCTGAACCTGCCGCACAAGCTGAACCCGATCGCGAAAGACCTGCAGGTCGAACTGCGCGACGCGCTCGAGCGCATCCGCGACGACCGCACGGTGCGCGCCGTGATCCTCACGGGCGCCGGCAAGGCCTTCTGCGTGGGCGCCGACCTGAGCGCGATGGCGCCGCCCGGCGAACCCGGCCAGACGCTCGGCGACCAGACCGCCGAGTGGATGCAGAAGCTCAGCAACCCGCTCATCGAGACGCTGCGCACGCTGCCGGTGCCGGTGGTGGCAGCGGTCAACGGCCCGGCGGCCGGTGCGGGCGTAGGCCTGGCGCTCGCGGCCGACGTGACCATCGCGGCGCGCAGCGCCTACTTCTACCTGCCCTTCCTGCCCAAGCTCGGCATCGTGCCCGACCTGGGCTGCACCTGGGCCATCCCGCGCCGCGCCGGCCGTGCGCGCGCGATGGGCATGGCGCTGCTGGACGAGCGCCTGAGCGCCGGGCGCGCCGTCCAGTGGGGCCTGATCTGGGCCTGCGCCGACGACGAGCAACTGATGGACGAGGCCCGCGCCATCGCGCAGCGCCTGGCGCGCCTGCCGGCGCACGCGGTGCTCGAAGCGCGCGAGGCCTTCGACGCCTCGGAGCACCACACGCTGAAGGAACAACTGCACTACGAGAGCGAGCGCCAGCGCGCGCTCATCGACCGCCCCAGCTTCCGTGAAGGCGTGAGCGCCTTCCTGCAGAAGCGCCCTCCCGTTTTCGAAACCCGCTGACGTCCCCATGACCATCGAACGCACCCTCTTCACCGCCGACCACGAGGCCTTCCGCGACAGCTTCCGCCGCTTCATGGACAAGGAGATCGCGCCCTTCCACGACGACTGGGAAGAGCAGGGCTACGTCGACCGCGCCGTCTGGACCAAGGCCGGCGAGAACGGCTTCCTGTGCATGGCGCTGCCCGACACCTACGGCGGCGCGGGCGCCGACCTGCTGTATTCGGTGATCCAGTTCGAGGAACTGTGGGCACGCGGCTTCACGGGCATCGGCTTCGGCCTGCACAACGAGATCGTTGCGCCGTACATCCTGCGCTACGGCACCGAGGCGCAAAAGCAGCACTACCTGCCGAAGCTCGCCAGCGGCGAGATGGTCGGCGCCATCGCCATGAGCGAACCCGGCGCGGGCAGCGACCTGCAGGCGGTGAAGACCAGCGCCCTCCGCCAGGCCGACGGCAGCTACCTGCTCAACGGCAGCAAGACCTTCATCACCAACGGCTGGCATGCCGACCTGGTGATCGTGGTCGCCAAGACCGACCCGGCCGCGGGCGCGAAGGGCACGAGCCTGTTCCTCGTCGAGCGCGGCATGCCGGGCTTCGAGAAGGGCAAGCGCCTGAAGAAGCTGGGCCTGAAGGCGCAGGACACGTCCGAGCTGTTCTTCAACGACGTGCGCCTGCCCGCCGAGGCGCTGCTGGGCGAGGTCAACCGCGGCTTCGTCTGCCTGATGGAGCAGCTGCCCTGGGAGCGGCTGCAGATCGCGATCAGCGCGGTGGCGGCGTCGCAGGCCGCCATCGACCACACCGTGGCCTACGTGAAGGAGCGCAAGGTGTTCGGCCAGCCCGTGGGCAACTACCAGAACACGCGCTACACGCTGGCCGAGCTGCAGACCGAGGTGCAGGTGGCGCAGGTGTTCGTCGACAAGTGCATCGAGCTGCTCATGGCCGAGAAGCTCGACACCGCCACCGCGAGCATGGCCAAGTACTGGACCAGCGACCTGCAGTGCAAGGTGATGGACGAGTGCGTGCAGCTGCACGGCGGCTACGGCTTCATGTGGGAGTACCCGATCACCCGCGCGTACGCCGACGCGCGCGTGCAGCGCATCTACGGCGGCACCAACGAGATCATGAAAGAGGTGATCACGCGCGCGATGGGCCTCGGCGGGCGCTGACCCACGCGTCATTTGGCACCACTGGCGCCATGGAAAGGGCTGCGGGAGAATGCCGCGCATGCCCATCCTCAACGCCTTCTACGCCCAGTCGGGCGGCGTCACCTCGGTCATCAACGCCTCGGCCTGCGGCGTGATCGAGACGGCGCGCCAGCACCCGGACCGCATCGGCACGCTCTATGCCGGGCGCAACGGCATCCTCGGCGCGCTCACCGAGGACCTGATCGACACCAGTGCCGAGCCGGCCGAGGCCGTTGCGGCGCTGCGCAGCACGCCCTCGGGCGCGTTCGGTTCGTGCCGCTACAAGCTCAAGTCGCTCGAAAAAAACCGCCGCGAGTACGAGCGCCTGATCGAGGTGTTCAAGGCGCACGGCATCGGCTACTTCTTCTACAACGGCGGCGGCGACTCGGCCGACACCTGCTTCAAGGTGAGCCAGCTGTCGCAGTCGATGGGCTACCCGCTGCAGGCCATCCACGTGCCCAAGACCATCGACAACGACCTGCCGCTGACCGACTGCTGCCCGGGCTTCGGCTCGGTGGCGAAGTACGTGGCGGTGTCCACGCTCGAAGCCTCGTTCGACGTGCGCTCGATGGCCGCCACCTCCACGAAGGTGTTCGTGCTCGAGGTGATGGGCCGCCACGCCGGCTGGATCGCCGCGGCCGGCGGGCTGGTGGCCGACCATGGCATTCCGGTGGTGGTGCTGTTCCCCGAGATCGAGTTCGATGCGGCCCGCTTCCTGGCGCGCGTCGATGCCATGGTGCAGCAGCACGGCTACTGCTCGGTGGTGGTGTCCGAAGGCTGCCACCATCCCGACGGCACCTTCCTGGCCGAGCAGGGCGCGCGCGATGCCTTCGGCCATGCGCAGCTGGGCGGCGCGGCGCCGGTGGTGGCGCAGATGGTGAAGGAGGCGCTGGGCCACAAGTTCCACTGGGCGGTGGCCGACTACCTGCAGCGCGCGGCACGCCACATCGCCTCGGCCACCGACGTGAAGCAGGCCTACGAGTTGGGCCAGCGCGCGGTCGAGCTGGCGCTCGAAGGCCGCAACGCGGTGATGCCGACCATCGAACGCACGAGCGACGTGCCCTATGCCTACACGCTGGGCGCGGCGCCGCTCGAAGCGGTGGCCAATGTCGAGAAGCCGATGCCGCGCGACTTCATCTCGGACGACGGCTACGGCATCACCGAGAAGTGCCGCCGCTACCTGCTGCCGCTGATCGCGGGCGAGGACTACCCCGCCTACCGCGACGGCCTGCCGGTGTACGCGACGCTGCGCAACGTGGCGGTGCCGAAGAAGCTGCCGGCCTTCGCGCTCGCATGACGGTGGTCATCGACACCGCGCGCTGTCCGCTGTGCGGCGAGGCGAACCGCTGCGCGATGGAGATCGAGCGCGAGACCGGGCAGGCGCAGCCGCCCTGCTGGTGCATGGCCGCCGATTTTTCGCTGGCCCCGCTCGACACGCTGCCGCCGGCGCTGCGCGGCCAGGCCTGCATCTGCGCGCGCTGCGCCGCAGGAAAGCCGCCGCCTCAGGACTGAGCGACGTCGCCCTGCGACTGCGACTGGGACTGTGATTGGGACTGCGACTGCCCCTGTGCAGGCTCGGCAGCTTCCGTCGCAGCTTCCGCCACATCCCCCGCCGTCACCATCGTCGGCGCCGTGCCGCTGCGCTGCGCGGTGACCACGCCGTGGATGAACTGCAGCTTGCCCACCGCCGCGCGCGGCAGCACGAAGGGGTAGTAGTCGGGCTGGCCCATGCTGCGCGACAGCTCGTTGAGCATGCTGGTCAGCAGCACCCAGCCGTTGATGAAGTCCAGGAATTTCGCGGCGTCGGGATGCTCGGGCTGCCACAGGTCGGCGGCGGTGAACAAATCGTTCTGCAGCTCCACGTTGCTCGCGTCGATGCCGAAGCTCATGGCCGTGTCGGCGGTGTCGGCCATGTGCAGGTAGTGGGCCCAGGTCTCGGCCCAGTCTTCCCACGGGTGCATGCTCGCGTAGCTGCTGACGAAGCGCTGCGCCCAGTCGGGCGGCGGGCCCTGTTCGTAGTGCTGCTGCAGCGCGGCGCCGTAGTCGGCGCGCTCGTCGCCGAAGAGCGCGCGGTAGTCGTCGATCCAGCGCGTGGGCAGCACCAGCAGGTCCCAGTAGTAGTGGCCGATCTCGTGGCGGAAGTGGCCCAGCAGCGTGCGGTAGGGCTCGTGCATCTCGGCGCGGATGCGCTCGCGCACGGCGTCTTCGGCCTCCTCGGCGTTGAGCGTGATCAGGCCGTGCTCGTGGCCCGTCATCACGTGCGGGGCGCCCGGCATGTTGCTGAGAAAGTCGAAGGCCAGCCCGTGCACCGGATCGGCATGGCGGCTCACCACCGGCAGGCCGAGCGCGAGCAGCTGCGAGATCAGGCGGCGCTTGGGCATCTCGAGCTTGCGCCAGAGTTCGCCGTTGGCCTCCACCGACAGGTCGGGGATGGTGCGCGTGACGCTGCAGGCCAGGCAGTAGCCGGGCGCCAGGCCCTGCGTGTCGGCGGGAATGGCCTCGCCCTCGCGCGGCTGCGCCACCATCCAGTTGCAGGCGGCCGGCGTCATGAGGTTGGCGCAGCGGCGGTAGGTGGCGCCGTGCGGGTCGCCGAAGACGGTGAAGGTGTCGGGCAGCGCGCCCTCGCCTTCGGCCGGCGCCAGCGGCACCACGCCGAGCCGGTCGATCACGTAGCCCAGCGGCGTGTGGCAGGCCAGGCACTCGCTGTTGCGCAGGAACACGGGGCGCCCGCACTGGCAGCGGTAGGCGCGGCTGACGGTGGGGGCGGCGAGTTCGGCCGCGAGCGTGGGAGCGGCGTCGGGCACGGCGGGGTCGGCCGGTTCATTGACGGGTTCTTGAATCGACGGGTTCATGGCTTGTTTGTTCTTTTGATGACGACTTGACGCACAGGGGACAGCCGCCGCATTGTGCGACCGGCCCGCGCGCGGTCGACGCCGCAAACACCGATATGCTTGTAGGACGACGGACCCGCGACCGTCCCTGCGCCGCCCCATGACCTCCCCCAAAACCCCTGACACGCCGCCCTCCATGGGTGTCCTGCGCGCCCGCTACGGCGAGCGCTACCGCTGGTACCTGCTGCTGTCGGTCATGGTCGGCACGATGGCGTCCATCATGTCCTCGACCATCGTCAACGTGGCGATCCCCGACATGAGCCACCACTTCGCGCTGGGCCAGGAGCGCGCGCAGTGGGTCAGCTCGGGCTTCATGGTGGCCATGACGGTGTCGATGCTCACCACGCCGTGGCTGCTGTCGCGCTACGGCTACCGGCGCACCTACGTCGGCACCATGCTGTTGCTGCTGGCCGGCGGCATCGTCGGCGGGCTGGCCAACCACTACCCGCTGGTGCTGCTGGCGCGCGTGGCCGAGGGGCTGGCGGCGGGCGTGGTGCAGCCCATTCCGGCCATCATCATCCTGCGCGCCTTCGAGCCGCACGAGCAGGGGCGCGCCAGCGGCATCTTCGGCATGGGCGTGGTGCTGGCGCCGGCCATCGGGCCGAGCATCGGCGGCGTGCTGGTCGACCTGTTCGGCTGGCGCTCGATCTTCTTCATGGTGGTGCCCTTCTGCCTGGCCTCGATCTGGCTGGCCTACAGGTTCGTGCCCAAGACCGCGCCCGGCGGCGTGGCCGCGACGCGCGGCAGCGGGCTCGATGCGCGCGGCCTGGCGCTGGGCACCGTGGGCACGCTGTGCCTGCTGAACGGGCTGGTCGAGCTGCGCGGCGATTCGCCGCTGCAGGCCGCGCTGCTGCTGGCCGGCGCGCTCATCGCCTTTGCCGCCTTCGTCTGGTGGCAGCGCCGGCTCATGGCCTCGGGCGGCGCGCCGCTCATGAACCTCGCGCTCTTTCGCTACCGCCAGTTCGCCATGGGCAGCCTGGTCGCCTTCATCTACGGCACCGCGCTGTTCGGCTCGACCTACCTGCTGCCCGTGTACATGCAGGTGGGGCTGCACCTGTCGGCCTCGCACGTGGGCACCACCCTGCTGCCGGCCGGCATCGTGCTGGCCTTCACCATCGCGGGCGTGGGCCGGCTGGCCGACAAGCAGCCGACCTGGCTCCTGGTGAGCATCGGCCTGGCGCTGCTGGCGGTGTCGTTCGCGCTCATGGCCGTGCTGCGGCTGGACAGCCCGCTGTGGCTGCTGGTGGTGTTCGCGATCGTCGGGCGCATCGGGCTGGGCTTCATCCTGCCCTCGCTCAACCTCGGGTCGATGCGCCCGCTGGCCAAGCCGCTCATCCCGCAGGGCGCCAGCGCGATCAGCTTCGTGCGCATGCTCGGCGGCGCCGTTGGCGTGAGCCTGTGCGCCATCATTCTCGAATGGCGCCTGGCGGCGCACGGCGACTCGCTCGCCAACCCGGTGAGCACCGCGGCGCGGCTGGCCGCCTTCGACGAGGTGTTCCTGATGCTGGCCGGCCTGTGCGCGCTGGCCGTCTGCGCGGCCTGGCAGCTTCGCGAGCCGCCCGGCGAGGACACGGCGCAACACAGGGGGTAAACCCCGGCGGCGCGGGGACTCGCTTTCGCTTTCAATTGTTATCAGTTGTATCTAAAAGCGGAATCGGTTCCATGCATCGCAGACGTTTTCTCGCCGCCTCGGCCGCGGCGACGGCCGGACTCGGCCCCCTCCTTTCCTTGCCTTCCACCGCGCTGGCCGCCGAGAACGGCGTCAGCGACGGCGAGATCGTGCTCGGCCACACCGGCATCCTGAGCGGGCCGCTGGGCGTGCCGATCAAGGTCGTGATGGCCGGCGCCGGGCTGGCCTTCGACGCGGTCAATGCGCAGGGCGGGCTCGCGGGCCGCAAGCTCAAGCTGATCTCGCTCGACGACGAGCTCAAGCCCGAGAAGGCCGTCGCCAACTATGAGAAGCTGCTCGCCGAGCACCGCGCCTTCGCCTTCTTCGGCTGCGTGGGCTCGGGCACCACGGCCGCCGCGGCCAAGGTGCTGGGGCAGAGCGGCGCGCCGATGGTGGGCGGCTACGCGGTGTCGGATTCGGCGCGCGAGAAGGTCGCGGGCGCAGGCTATTTCGTGCGCGCCACCTTCGCGCGCGAGGCGCAGGCGCTGGTGCAGCACCTGAGCACCATCGGCGTCTCGCGCATCGCGGTCGCCTACCTCGACAACCCCGGCGGCGCCGAAGTGGCGCGGCTGGTCGAGGCGGCGCTCGACGCGCTCAAGCTCAAGCCCGTGGCCGCGGTGCCCGTGAAGGGCGACGGCACGACCAACGAGGCTGCGGGCAAGGCGCTGGCCGACAGCCAGGCGCAGGCCGTGCTCATGTACCTGGGCGGCGGCATCGGCGGCGAGGTCATGAAGAGCGCCTGGGCCGCCGGCGGTCGCCAGATGTTCTACGGCATGTCGATCGTGCCGGGCGACGTCACGGCCAAGCTCGTGGGCGACAAGACCAGCGGCCTGGCCATTTCGCAGATCGTGCCCTACCCCTGGAGCGAGGTCGACGCCACCGCGCGCGAGTTCCGCCAGCTGGCCGAGCGCGCCAAGGTCGACATCGGCTACCTCAGCTACGAAGGCTATGTGAACGCGCTCGTGATGATCGAGGCCCTGCGCCGCACCGGCCGCGACCTCACGCGCGCGAAGCTGCACGCCACGCTGAAGGCGATGAAGCTGCGCATCGGCAACATGGAGATCGACTTCACGGGTGCGAGCAACACGGGGTCGCGCTTCATCGAGATGGTGCGGGTGACGAAGGAAGGGCGCTTCCTGCGATAGAGACAGAGGCCGGCCCCGCTCACAGCCCCAGCTGCGTGAGCGCCCAGGCCACCGTGCCCAGCTGCATCACGTTGAGCACCATGCCCGCGATGTGGAGCTTTCGGAACTGCACGATCGACGTGTCCGTGGCCGGGATCGTGTGGCGCAGAAGGTCCATGCGCGGAATGATGAGCCAGCGGCGCAGCGCGAAGGCCAGGCCGGCGATGAAGGCCATGCCGACTGCGAAGAAGGGCTTGCCGCACCACGCATAGCTGAGCGCCGCCGCGCTCGCGGTGAGCACCACGGCCACGTAGTAGACGTTGAACAGGCCGCGAATGAAGCGCGAATCCAGCGGCGTGTCGTGCGAGAGCACGAGCAAGGGCAGCGAGCCCATCATGAAGAACCCCATCCAGACCAGCAGGATGACGGTCGCCATGAGCGCAACGACGATGGGAAGCATCTTTGAAAACCCTCCGCGGCGCGCAAGCATACGCCCGCTCGGGCGTGGCGTCTCTCGGCGCTTACACGGCGCGCGCAGCCGCCGGCACCCGTGCTCCGCCATCGGCCACCAGCGCCGCGCCGGTCACGAACGAGGCCTCGTCGCTCGCGAGGAACAGGCAGACAGCCGCCATCTCTTCGGGCGTGGCCATGCGGCCGAGCGCGATGCGCGCCACCGTCTGCGCGCGCGCGGCATCCTCGTCGATGCCGCGTTCGGCGGCCAGGTCGCGCATCTCCTGGCGGCTCATGGGCGTGTCGACCCAGCCGGGGCACAGCGCGTTCACGCGCACACCCTGCGGGCCGTAGGCCTGCGCAGCCGAGCGCGTGAGCGCGACCACGCCGGCCTTGCTGGACGCATAGCTGGCCATGCCGGCGCCGGCGTTGAAGGCCGCGACCGAGGCGATGTTGACGATGGCGCCACCACCTTGCGCGACCATGCCGGGCAGCACGGCGCGCTGGCAGCGCATGGTGCCGCCGAGGTTGACCTCGTGCAGCCGCTGCCAGTCGCCGTCGTCGATGTCGGCCGCATCGTCGTTGCGGACGATGCCGGCGCAGTTCACCAGCACGTCGATGCGCCCGAATGCGGCCTGCACCGCGGCCACGGTGGCGCGCACGGCCGCGTCGTCGGTCACGTCGCAGTCGAAGGCCGGGTCGTCGCCCACCGGCTGCGGACGCGGCCAGCCGGCCACCGCGACGCGCGCGCCCTCGGCCGCGAAGCGCGCGGCCACGGCGGCGCCGATGCCGGTCGCTGCACCGACGACGAGGCAGGCCTTGCCATGCAGGCGCGCGGTCATTCCGATGCCTCCGCGAAGAACGGGCTTTCAGGCAGCGTCGAGCCGCCATCGACCACGATCGTCTGCCCCGTGATGTAGCGCGCCGCGGGACTCGCCAGGAAGCGCATCGCGTAGGCGATGTCTTCAGGCCGCCCCAGTTCGCCGGCCGGGATGTGGCGCGCGATGCGCGCGGCCTTCGCCGGGTCGGACAGCAGCGAGCCGCCCTGCTTGGCGATGTAGCCCGGCTCCACGCCGTTCACGGTGATGCCCTCGCGCGCGTACTCCAGCGCTGCGGTGCGGATGAAGCCGTTCACGCCGGACTTGCTGGCCGCGTAGTGCGCGCTGCCCGGCATGGCCACGCGCGGCCCGGTCACCGACGAGGTGACGAGCAGCCGCCCGCCGCCGCGCGCACGCAGGTGCGGCACAGAAGCCTGCGTGAGCCAGAAGCAGGCCTTGAGGTTGACGGCCAGCGTGTGCTCCAACTGCTCGTCGGTCATCGCGTCGATGGCGGCCCAGGGGTTGACGGCCGCGTTGTGGACCACGATGTCGAGCGCGCCGAACACGCGCACGGCCTCGGCCACCGCGCGCTCGGCCTCGTCGCGCCGGCCGATGTCGCAGGCCAGCGCTTGCGCCGCGAAGCCGCGTGCGCGCAGCTCGGCCGCCACGGCCTCGCCCGCACTGCCGGTGCGGTTGGCGATGAGCACCGAGGCGCCCGCTTCGGCGAACACCTGCGCGATGGCCGCGCCGATGCCGCGCCCGCCACCGGTGATCAGCGCCACCTTGCCCTGCAGGCCGAAGAGATCGGGCGTGCTCATCCCTTGCACTCCCGCACGAACTCGGCGAAGGCCGCGTTGTGCTCGTCGACCTCGCGCTCGGTGGTGCCGGGGCAGCACAGCATCATGTTGTGGAAGGGCGTGATGAGCACGCCGCGGTTCATCATGTACAGGTGCAGCAGCGCTTCGAGCTCGCCGTCGCGCGTGCGGCGCACGTCGCTCGCGTTGCGCGGCGCGTCGGCACAGAAGAGCGTCTCCACGCGCGCACCGACCTGCGTCGCATGCCAAGGCAATCCCGCCGCGGCGATGCTGGCGTTGACGCCTTCGGCCAGGCGTTGCGCCAGCACCAGCATGCGATCGAAGGCCTCGGGCGTGAGCACCTGCGAGAGCACCGCGCGCATCACGGCCACGGTGAGCGCGTTGCCCGCGAGCGTGCCGCCGAAGCCGGCGTGCGCCGACTGGCGCTTGGTCGGGTGCAGCTTGGGCAGCACCTGCCAGACGCGCTCGGCGGTCTCGGCACTCAGCCCGAAGGCGGCGGCGGGAATGCCGCCGGCAATGGCCTTGCCGATCACGAACATGTCGGGGTCGAGGCCGTGCTGTCGCGTGTAGCCGCCCGGCCCGCTCGAGATGGTGTGTGTCTCGTCGATGACGAGCAGCGTGCCGGTCTCGCGCGTGAGGCGGCGCAGCGCGTCGTGAAAGCCGGGCGCGGGCGCGATCATTCCGTAGTTGGTCATGGCCGGCTCGGCCAGCACGCAGGCCACGTCGCCGGCGCGCAGCGCGCGCTCCAGCGCGGGCACGTCGTTGAACTCGACCACGGCCGACAGCTGGTCGTGCGGAAAGCCGTTGGGGTGGATATCGTTGCGCATCGCGACGGCGCCGTCGCGCAGCTCCACATGCGCCTCTTCCACCGAGCCGTGGTAACAGCCCGAGAACACCAGCACGCGCGGCCGTCCCGTGACCATGCGCGCCAGGCGGATGCAGGCGCGGTTGGCGTCCGAGGCCGAGGTCGTGAGGTTCCAGTACGGCAGGCCGAAGCGGCGCGACAGCTCTTCGCCGACCCAGGCCGCATCGTCGGTCGGCAGCATCAGCGAGCTGCCCACGCGCGCCTGCCGCGCCAGCGCCTCGACCACCGCCGGGTGGCCGTGGCCGCACATGCCGCCGGTGTCGCCCAGGCAGAAGTCGGCGTAGCCATTGCCGTCCACGTCGACAAAGCGCGCGCCGTAGGGCAGCTGCGCGTCCTGCACGTACAGCGGCCAGCCGCCGATCCAGCGGCGCATCCAGTGCGAGGGCGCGCCGTAGAGCCAGGCCTGCTGGCCCTGCGCAAAGCGTTCGCCGCTGCGCGCGTGGGTGCGCGCATAGCGCGCCTGTTCGGCCTGCATCAGGGCCTGCACGCGCTCGCGCGGCACGGTGGGTTCGAAGGTCGGGGTCATCGCAAACTCGGTCAAATGGAAGAAGAAGGAGAAACGCCCAGCATCGACAGCGCCTGCGCGTAGCTCGCGCCCGGATGCATCACGTCGAAGTGCACGGTGCGCAGGCCCACGCGCTGCGCGCCGGCGATGTTGCGCAGCTGGTCGTCGACGAACACGCAGGCGTCGGCGGGCAGGCCGAGCTGGTCCAGGCACTGCTGGTAGGCGCGCGCATCGGGCTTGAGGATGCCGGTGTGCGTGGCGTCCACCACCACGTCGAAGGCGCTCATGAAGGGCAGGCGCTGGCGAAAGCCCGCGCCATAGAACAGGTCGAGCTCGTTCGACAGGATGGCGAGCCGGCAGCCGGCGCGCCGCGCCGCCTCGATGGCCGCGAGCGCCTCGGGGCGGATGGCGGCCTCGGGGTCGGCGCCGCGTGCGCGCTGCACGAAGGTCTCCATGCGGTCCCAGCGTTCACCGACCAGCGCGCCCACTTCGCGCGTGCGCGCCATCCAGTAGTCGCGCTCCGAGAGCTTGTCGGCCTGCATGTCGCGCCACAGCGGATCGCTCGCGAGGTCGAAGGGGCCGCGCCAGGTCAATGTGCCGTGCGGCAGCGACAGCGCCTCTTCGGTGAGTGCGTGGGTCTCGAACAGCGTGCGGCTGATGACGCCGCCGAAGTCGAGCACGAGGGCTTGTGCGGCGGGGCTCATGCGAGCCTCCCAGCGGGCACGGTGCCGTCGGCCACCCAGGCGTCGAACACGCGCAATGCGGCGTCGCAGAAGGCGCCGTCGTTGATGTGCGCATCGAGCTCGACGAACCGCGCCGGGTCCACGCTGCCGCGCAGTGCCTCGGTGAAGGCCGCGAGGCCTTCGGGGTCGTGCAGCGGCTCGCCGGGGCGGTCCCATCCTTCGATGCCCTGCAGCGGCATCAGCAGGCAGGTGGCACCCTCGGCGCGCGCGAGGCGGCGCGCGATCTCGGCGGCCACGCCACGGCGGAACGCGGGCGCACTGAGCGCCGAGGCCAGCAGCCGGTTGTGGATGTGCGTGGGCCGCCCTTCCAGGCCTTCGGGCGTGGACTGCCAGGCCGGGTAGTCGAGCATGTCGATGGCGCCGGGCGCGACGATCTGCGGCGTGCCCGCGCGGCCCGCACCGAGCAGGCGATCAGGCCCGGCCGTCACGCACGAGCCGCCGAGCTGGTTGGCCAGCTCCTGCAGGCTGAAGTCCATCACCGCGCAGAAGCGGCCTTCGGCGGCCAGTGCCTCGAAGGCGCGACCGCCCATGCCGGTGGTGTGGAACACGGCGACCTCGTAGCCGCGCGCCTCGAGCGCGGGCTTGAGCGTCTTCATGTAGGTGAGCGCGCTGGAGCCCAGCGAGGTCATGCCCACCAGCGGCTTCTCGAAGGCCGGCACGCAGGCCTGGCGGCAGGCGCCGAGCACCGCGCCCGCGGCCTGGCTCAAGGCCGAGCGGCACAGACTGTTGAGGCCGTAGAGACCGCCGGCCCACAGCACCATGATGAGGTCGGGCGGGATGCGCTCGGGCGGCAGCAGGTGCGAGTAGGCGATGGTCGACACCAGCACCTTCGGCACGCCCAGCGGCAGCGCCTGCGCCACGTCGAGCGCCAGGTCGGTGCCCATGGTGCCGCCCAGCGCGAGCAGGCCGTCGATGCGGCCCTCGGCCTGCCAGCGCGCGGCGAGCTTCGCGGCGCCGCGTGCCATCAATGTCATGGCGCTGTTCTCGTCGCCGCTGTGCGCCACCTCGGCCACGGTCTTGCCGGCGGCCGCGGCCACTTCGGTGTTGGGAATGTCGGGCGTGAAGGGCGCGCCGTCGAGCACGCCCACGTCCATCACGACGACACGGCCGCCGCCGGCCTCGATGCATTCGCGCATGAACAGCAGCTCGGCGCTCTTGGTGTCGGCGGTGCCGATCAACAGGATCGTGGGCGATGCACTCACAGCGTCGCTTCCACGTCGGCGAACGCGCCTTCGAGCGCATCGACCATGAAGTCCACCTCCTCGCGCGTGATGACCAGCGGCGGCGAGAGGATGAGGTTCGGCCCCGAGATGCGCACCATCAGCCCGCGCTGGTAGGCCGCCTGCGCCACCTTGGCGGCGATCGGGTTGCCGCGCGGCAGCGTGGCGCGCGTGGCCTTGTCGGCCACCATCTCGATGCCCAGCATGAGGCCCATGCCGCGCACGTCGCCGACGAAGCTGAACTTGTCGACGAAGGGCCGCACGCGCGCCTGGAAATGCGCGCCCACGCGCGCCGCGTTGCCGGGCACGTCGAGCGCCTCGATCTGGTCCAGCGTGGCGAGCGCGGCGGCTGCGGCCACCGGGTGCGCGCTGTAGGTGTAGCCGTGGCCCACCGCGGCCTGGCCCGTGGGGTCGTTGAGGAAGACCTCGGCCACCTTGCTGCCGATGGCGGTGGCGCCCAGCGGCACGTAGCCCGACGAGATGCCCTTGGCCAGGCACCACAGGTCGGCCTTCACGTTCCACAGCCGCGTGCCGAACATCGCGCCGCCGCGCCCGAAGCCGGTGACGACCTCGTCGGCGATGAGCAGCACGCCGTACTTGTCGCAGATCTCGCGCACGCGCGGCCAGTAGTTGGGCGGCGGCACGATCACGCCGCCCGCGCCCTGGATCGGCTCGGCGATGAAGGCGGCCACGGTGTCGGGGCCCTGGAACTGGATCTCGCGCTCCAGCTGCGTGGCGCAGATCTCGCCGAGTTCTTCCGGGTCCTGCGTGTAGGGGTTGCGGTACAGCCACGGCGTGTCGACATGGAAGCAACCCGGCAGCAGCGGCTCGTAGGCGCGGCGGAAGTTCAGGTTGCCGTTCACGCTCATGCCGCCGAAGTGCACGCCGTGGTAGCCCTGGCGCAGCGCGATGAACTTGAAGCGGTCGGCCTGGCCCTTGAGCTTCCAGTACTGGCGCGCGAGCTTGAGCGCGCCCTCGACCGCGTCGGAGCCGCCGTTGCTGAAGAACACGGCGGCCACGCCGTCGGGTTCCATGGTCTTGACCAGGCGCGCCGACAGCTCGATGGCGCGCGGGTGCGTGGTGCCGCGGAACACGTTGTAGAAGGGCAGCTCGTCCAGCTGCGCCACGATGGCGTCGCGCACCGGCTGGTTGCTGTGACCCAGGTTCGCGGCCCACAGGCCGCCGACGCCGTCGAGCATCTTGTGGCCGTCGACGTCCCAGATCCAGCAGCCCTGGCCGCGCGCAATGATGTCGGGCTTGGTCTTGAGCATGGCCTGCGGATGCGCCATGGGGTGCCACAGGTACTGGGCGTTGTCTTGCTTGAGCGCCGCCACGGCGGCGGCATCGGTCGTTGTCATGCAGGTCTCCGGAAGTATTCGATGCGCGTGCTCAGGACGGCACGCCGACGGTGAGGGTCTTGACCTCGGTGTAGTGCAGCAGGCCCTCGGCGCCCATCTCCTGGCCGATGCCGCTTTCCTTCCAGCCGCCGAAGGGCATCTCGGGCTGCGAGACGCCGAAGTGGTTGATGCCGACCATGCCGGCCTCGAGCGCGTCGCCCAGGCGGTGCGCGGTGTGCAGGTCGCGCGTGAAGGCGTAGGCGCCCAGGCCGTAGGGCAAGGCATTGGCCTGCGCGATGGCTTCGTCCAGCGTGTCGTACGGCTGCAGCACGGCGATGGGGCCGAAGGGCTCCTGGCGCATCACGCGGCTGTCGGCCGGTGCGTTGGCGATCACGGTGGGCTCGAAGAAGAAGCCGGGGCGCTGCGCGCGGTGGCCGCCGCACAGCAGCTGCGCGCCGCGTTCCACGGCGTCGTCGACGAAGCGCTGCATGTCCTCGATGCGGCGCGCGTGCGCGAGCGGGCCCATCTGCGTGGCGGGGTCGGTGCCCTCGCCCAGGCGCAGTGCGCGCGCGGCCTGCACGAAGGCGTCGCTCCATCCGCCGAAGCGCGCGCGCGGCACGTAGAAGCGGATCGGCGACGCGCACACCTGGCCCGCGTTGCGGAACTTGGCGGCCAGCGACTGCTTGAGCGCGAAGGGAAAGTCGGCGTCGTCGCAGACGATCACCGGCGCGTGGCCGCCGAGTTCGCCGGTGAAGCGCTTCACATGCCGCGCCGCCTGCTCGCCCAGCAGCTTGCCCACGGCCACCGAGCCGGTGAACGACACCTTGGCGATCGCCGGATGGTCGATGAGGAAGGACGACACCTCGGCCGGGTCGCCGCACACCATGTTGAGTGCGTCGGGCGGCACACCCGCGTCGAGAAAGGCGCGCACCAGCAGCATGCAGGTGCCCGGCGTTTCTTCCGCCGGCTTGATGACCACGCTGCAGCCCGCGGCCAGTGCACTCGCGAGCTTGCGCGCCGGCAGGTTGGCCGGAAAGTTCCACGGCGTGAAGGCCGCCACCGGCCCCACCGGTTGGCGCATCACCGACTGCGAGAGGATGCCCTCGACGCGCGGCGGCACGAGGCGCCCGTACAGGCGCTTGGCCTCCTCGGCCTGGAAGTCGATGATGTCGGCCGACAGCGTGACCTCGCGCAGCGACTCGGCCAGCGGCTTGCCTTGCTCGAGGGTGAGCACGTGCGCAATCGTCTTGGCCTGCTCGCGGATGTTCTGCGCGGCGGCGCGCAGGATGTTGCAGCGCTCGAGCGCGCTCTTGCCGCGCCACTGCACGAAGCCGCGGCGCGCGGACGCGGCCGCTTCGGCGAGTTCGTCGCGGCCGGCCAGCGGCAGCTGCGCGATGACTTCTTCAGTGGCAGGGTTGACGACCGCGCGGCGGCCGCCGGCGGTCTGCGTGCGCCATTGGCCGGCGATGTGCAGTGCGAGTTCGGGGTAGTCCATGCCCTGCACGATAGGGAGCGAGCCCCTTGCCGCGTTATCGAAAACTGGCAAACCTCGCGCGGCCTCGTGCGTGATGCGCAAGGGCCTTCCTATACTGTCCGCGCCGATCTTCTTTCACGACGCCTTCACGCCACGACCTCACCGTGCCCCGTTCACGCACCCCTTCCCGGCCCAGCGCCAAGCCCCTGCCCAAGGCACGCAGCAGCGCCGCGAGCGCCCCGGCCTTCGACCTCGAGACCTTCCTGCCCTTCCAGCTCTCGGTGGTCGCCAACCGCGTGAGCCAGACGGTGGGCCAGTCGATTGCCAGCCGCTTCTCGCTGCAGATTCCGGAGTGGCGCATCGTCGTGGTGCTGGGCAAGTACGGTGCGCTGTCGGCGCTCGAAATCGCACAGAAGACGAGCATGGACAAGGCCCGCGTGAGCCGCGCGCAGCACCGGCTGGTGGACCTGGGGCTGGCCAACATGCACCCCTCGGCCGATGACCGCCGCAAGGTCATCGTGTCGCTCGAGGAAGAAGGCCTGGCGCTGTACCGCGACATGGTGCCGCTGGCACACGACACGGCGCAGCGCCTGTTTTCGCAGCTCACGGCGGACGAGCGCCAGGTGCTGCAGACCATCGTGCAGAAGCTGTTCGACAGCACCACCGGCTTCGAGCCCAGCGGCGAACTCGAATAGGCCACGGTCGGGTGGCTTAGGGGTTTGCCCTGTCACTTTAAGATCGTTGTCAACGAAACAATCTGGTCTGGAGATTGCTTCCGGCACGGGTCTTCGCACCCCTGCCACCGCTTCGCCGGACCGCCATGACCAGCCAGACCGCCTCCGTTCTTCCCGCCCCCACCGTCGCGACGCGCTGGACCCTGTCCACGCACGACATCGACGCCTACGCCAGCGGCCAGAACGGCTGGCACCTGGCGTGCGACATGCTCTCGGGCGGCAGCTTCGCCGGCTTTCTCGACCACGTGCAACTGCCCGGCCTGCGGCTGGTGCGCGAGACCACCAACCGCGCGCTGCGCCAGCACGGCGAGATGAACCCCGACTGCTGCGGCTTCGCCCTCACCTGCCGGCAGGACGGCGAGGCGCGCTTCTCGGGCCAGCGGCTGGACACCGAGTCGGTGATGGTCGGGCGCTGCGACGAGCTCGACCTGTGCAGCCCGCCGGGCTTCGAGCTGACGGGCATCGTGGTCGACAACGCGCTGCTGCAGTCGCTCACCGAACGCCTGAATGACCGCGCGCCGCCGGCCTGGCTCGAACGGCGCGTGGTGCTGCACTTCGACGACCCCACCATGCAGTCGCTGCGCGGCACCTTGCGCGGCGCCTTCAGCGCGCTCGACGCGATGCCCGGCCTGCTCGACGACCCCGTCGCCACGGTGCAGCTGCGCGACGACGTGCTGCTGGCCTGGCTCAACGCGCTGCCCGAAGACGTCGACCTGCGCGAGCTGCGCGCCACCGAGGCGCACCGCCGCGTGGTGCGCCGCGCCTGCGAGCTGATGATGTCGCGGCCCGACGAGCCGCTGTCGATGCTGCAGGTGTGCAGCCGCATCGGTGCGAGCCAGCGCAAGCTGAACTACTGCTTCCAGGAAACGCTGGGCCTGAGCCCCGCGCGCTACCTGCGGGCGCTGCGCCTGAACGGCGTGCGCCGCGCACTGAAGCGGCCCGAGTCGCGCTCGGTGCAGGACATCGCGGCGCACTGGGGCTTCTGGCACCTGAGCCAGTTCGCGACGGACTACCGGCGCCAGTTCGGCGAGCTGCCCTCGCAGACGCTGCGCGGCGCGGCGCTCACGAGGCACTGATCCGGTGCACGGGCCGAGGGGAATCCCTCGGTTTTCGGAGCGCCAGTTTTGCCGTTTTTTGATACCTGCTTGCGGAGGCGGTCGCTATCGTTGACCGCCATATGTCCGCCACGCTGCCACCCCTTCCCAGCGCCCGTTCGCTCGCCGCCGCCCTGCAACGCCGCGAGCTCTCGTGCCGCGAACTGATGCAGACCTGCCTCGCGCGCATCGAGCGCCTCAACCCGCAGGTCAACGCGCTCGTGTCGCTGCAAGCGCCCGAAGAGATGCTGCGCCAGGCCGACGCCTGCGATGCGCAACGCGCGCGCGGCGACGCTGTGGGCCGGCTGCACGGCTTCCCGATGGCGCCGAAGGATTTCGTTGCCACCGCCGGCCTGCCGACCACCATGGGCAGCCCGGTGTTCGCGAAGCAGGTCACGCCGCACGACGCGATCATGGTCGAGCGCCTGCGCCGCGCCGGCGCGCTCTTCGTGGGCCGCAGCAACACGCCCGAGTTCGGCCTGGGCTCGCACACCTACAACACGGTGTTCGGCACCACGCGCAACGCATGGAACCTCGACCACGCGGCCGGCGGCAGCAGCGGCGGCGCCGCGGTGGCGCTCGCGCTGCACATGCTGCCGGTGGCCGACGGCAGCGACATGATGGGTTCGCTGCGCAACCCCGCGGCCTGGAACCACGTCTACGGCCTGCGCCCCTCGCTGGGCCGCGTGCCCACCGGGCCGGGGCCGGAGCTGTTCTTCCAGCAGCTGGGCTGCGAAGGGCCGATGGGCCGCACGCCCGAGGACGTGGCCTGGCTGCTGTCGGTGCAGGCCGGTTACGACGCGCGCTCGCCGCTGAGCCTGGCCGGCGACGGCGAGGCCTTCGCGCAGCCGCTCGATGCGGAGTTGCGCGGCCAGCGCATCGCGTGGCTCGGCGACCTCGGCGGCCACCTGCCGATGGACCCGGGCGTGATGGCGCTGTGCGAATCGGCGCTGCGGCATTTCGACACGCTGGGCTGCAGCGTCGCACCTGCCGTGCCCGCCTTCGACTTCAACGCCCTGTGGACCGCCTGGCTGCGTCTGCGCGGCTTCATCGTGGCCGGCGCGCTGCGCGGGCTGCATGCCGATCCGGCCACGCGCGCGCAGCTCAAGCCCGAGGCCTGCTGGGAGATCGAGCAAGGCGAGCGCCTGAGCGCCGCCGCGCTGCATGAGGCGGCCGTCACGCGCACGCAGTGGCATGCCGCGCTGCTGAAGCTCTTCGAACGCTTCGACTTCCTGGTGCTTCCGGCCGCGCAGGTGTTCCCGTTGCCGGTGGACGTGCACTGGCCGCGCGAGGTCGGCGGCCGCGCCATGAACACCTACCACCGCTGGATGGAAGTGACCATCGGCCCCTCGCTCGCCGGCCTGCCCGCGATGGCCATCCCGGCCGGCTTCTCGCAGGCCGAGGGCACGCGCGGCCTGCCGATGGGCCTGCAACTCATCGGCCGCCCCGGCGCGGACCTCGACGTGCTGCGCATGGCGCACGGCTGGCACCAGGCCGTGCCCTTCGCGAACGTGCAGTCGCCGCTGCTGCAGCCGTAGCAACCACAAGCCCCCTGTTTCCGTACTCCGACACATCACACACACCCCGAGGAGAGAACCCATGCGCAGACGTTCGCTGATTGCTGCCGGCCTGGCCGCCGGCCTGTCCCCCATCGCCCTGCCCGCCCTGGCGCAGGGCCTGGGAGGCAAGACCCTGAACCTGATCGTGCCCTACCCCGCGGGCGGCGGCTCCGACATCAACGCGCGCCTGGCCGCGCCCGAGCTGTCGCGGTTGCTGGGCCAGCCGGCCATCGTCGACAACGTGCCCGGCGCCAGCGGATCGCTCGGCGTGATGAAGGCGGCCAATGCGCCGGCCGACGGCACGGCGCTGCTCGTGGGTTCGCCGATGGAGCTGATGCTCACGCCGCTCACGCTCAGCAGCGCGCGCTACAAGGCCGAGGACTTCCGCCCCATCGGCGTGATGGCCGTCACCTCGATGGTGCTGCTGGCGCGCAAGGACCTGGGCGCGGGCAGCGTCGACGAACTCATCGCGCTCTTGCGCCGGCCCGACACCAAGGAGCTGAGCTACGGCAGCATCGGCCCCGGGTCGCTGTACCACCTGCTGGGCGAGCGCTTCATGCAGCAGACGGGCACCAAGATGCTGCACGTGCCCTACAAGGGCTTCGCGCCGCTGGTGAACGACCTGCTGGGCGGGCAGATCGACCTGGTGTTTGCGCCGTTGGCCGGCAACGTGCCCGACCTGCTGGACGCCGGCAAGGTCAAGGCGCTGGGCATCGCGGCCTCGGCGCCGCACGAGCGCTTCACCGCCATTCCGCTGATCCGCAACAGCAAGGGCCTGGACGACTTCGTCTACAGCCTGTGGGCGGGCATCCAGGTGTCGCACCGCGTGCCCGAGGAGGCGCAGCAGCGGCTGCACACGGCCTTCAACCAGATGATGCTCAAGCCCGAGCTGCGCCGCGCGCTGGAACTCGGCGGCAGCAAGGTGGCGCCCGAACAGACGCTGGCCGAGCTGCGCCGCGGCTACCAGGCCGACATGGAGCGCTACCGCGCCATCGCCAAGTCGGTCAACCTGCGGCCCGAATGACATCCGCGGGCACGGGCCCGCGTTTTGCCAGTTTTCGATAACGCCGCGGCGGCGCGCAGAGAGAGGATGCGGACCTGTCCATCCTTCATCCGCCAAGGAGAACCTCCATGTCCGCCGACCTTTTCCCCGCAGCCTCCGGCGCCCTCACGCGCCGCCAACTCGTCATCGGCGGCGGCGCGGCCGCGCTGGCCGGCGTGCCCGCGCTGGCGCATGCGCAATCGAAGACCATCAAGATCGGCTACCTCACCACGCTGTCGGGCGTTCGCGCCAACTTCGGCGAGGCCGATCCGTGGAGCCTGGAGCGCGTGCGCGCCGCGCTGAAAGACGGCCTGACCATCGGCGGCACGACCTACAAGGTGGAGATCGTGGTGCGCGACACGCAGTCCGACGCCAACCGCGGCGCCACCATGTCCAGCGAACTGCTGCTGCGCGAGAAGGTCGACCTGCTGCTGGTGCAGGACAGCGACGCCGCGCTGGCCGCCGGCCAGCTGTGCGACGTCAACGGCGTGCCGATGGTCTCGACCATGGGGCCGTGGCAGGCCATCACCTTCGGGCGCGGCTCCACGCCGCAAAAAGGCTTTCCGTTCTCCTTCCATTTCTTCTGGGGCGCCGACGACGTGCTGAAGAACTTCTTCGGCATGTGGGAGCCGCTGAAGGTGGAGCGCACGCTGGGCACGCTGTACATCGACAACGGCCCGGGCCACGCCTTCGCCGATCCGGCCACGGGCATCCCGGGCGGCGCCAAGCAGCGCGGCTACAAGGAGACCAACGGCGGCTTCTTCAAGATCGCGACCGACGACTTCAGCAACCAGGTCTCCAGCTTCAAGGCGGCGCGCGCGAACATCGTCTCGGGCTTTGCCTACGCCAACCACTTCGCCACCTTCTGGAAGCAGGCACAGCAGGCGGGCTACCGGCCCGAGGTGGTGACGATGGCCGCGTCGTTCCTGTTCCCGAGCGCGGTGGAGTCGCTGGGCGCGGCGGGCAACGGCATGTCGACCGAGGTCTGGTGGACGCCCAACTTCCCGTTCAAGTCCTCGCTCACGGGCCAGAGCGCCAAGGCGCTGGCGGCCGACTGGGAGGCCACCACCGGCAAGCAGTGGACGCAGCCCATCGGCTACGGCCACGCGCTGTTCGAGGTCGGCATCGCCGCGCTGAAGAACGCCACCAACCCGAAGGACAAGAAGGCCGTGCGCGACGCGCTGGCCAACCTGCAGCTCGATTCGGTGGTGGGGCGCATCGACTTCAAGGGCAGCCCGATCAAGAGCGTGGCCGTCACGCCGATGGTGGCGGGCCAGTGGCGCAAGACCAAGGCGGGCAGCAAGTTCCCGTACGAGCTGGTCATCACGCACAACAGCACCGCCAAGCAGATTCCGGTGGAAGACGAGCTCAAGCTGCTGTCGCAGCTCAAGGCTGCATGAGCGATTGCCTCGTCATCGACGGCCTGTGCAAGCGCTACGGCGAGATCGTCGTGGCCGACCAGGTGGCGCTCTCGCTCGCGCGCGGCGAGTGCCTGGGCGTGGTCGGGCCGAACGGCGCGGGCAAGAGCTCGCTGTTCAACCTGATCACCGGCGTGGCCGTGCCCGACGCGGGCAGCATCCGGCTCGAAGGCCGCGAACTCGTCGGGCTGCGCGCCGATGCACGGGCGCGGCTGGGCGTGGCGCGCGCCTTCCAGATCCCGCAGCCCTTCGCGCACCTGAGCGCCTACGAGAACGCACTGGCCGCCGCCACCTTCGCCGCGCGGCTGCCGCGCGCGCAGGCCGCGCGCCAGGCCTGGGCCGTGCTGGAACGCACCGGGCTGGCCGACCGCGCCGACGTGCCGGCCGGCCGCCTGCCGCTCCTGGACCGCAAGCGGCTCGAGCTGGCCAAGGGCCTGGCGGCGCGGCCGCACCTGCTGCTGCTCGACGAGATCGCCGGCGGCCTCACCGAGGCCGAGGTGCAGGTGCTGGTGGCGCTGGTGCTCGAGCTGAAGCAGGACGTGGCGATGATCTGGATCGAGCACATCGCGCAGGCCTTGATGGCCGTGGCCGACCGCATCATGGTGCTGAACTTCGGCCGCAAGCTGCTGGAAGACACACCCGCCGCCGCCATGGCCAGCCGCGAGGTGCGCGAGGTCTACATGGGCGTGGGCGACGAAGACACCTTGCAGGAGAGCACCCATGTCGCTGCTTGAAGTGCGCGAGCTGTGCAGCCACTACGGCGACCTGCAGGCGCTGTTCGACCTCTCGCTCGACGTGGCGGAAGGCGAGGCCACCGCGCTCATCGGCGCCAACGGCGCGGGCAAGTCGACGCTGATTCGCGCCATTGCCGGGCTGGGCTCGCGCAGCCGCGGCGCCATCCGCTTCGACGGACAGGCCATCGAGGCCGAGCCGGCCGAGCGCATCGCGCGCCGGGGCATCGCGCTGGTGCCCGAGGGGCGGATGCTGTTCCCCTCGCTCAGCGTCGAAGAAAACCTGCGCATGGGCGCGCTGTGCGGCCGCACGGGCCACTGGACGCTGCCCACCGTGTATGCGCTGTTCCCGATCCTGCAGGAGTTTCGCCACCGGCCGGCCACGCAGCTGTCGGGCGGGCAGCAGCAGATGGTGAGCATCGGCCGCGCGCTCATGGCCAACCCGCGCCTGATGCTGTGCGACGAAATTTCGCTGGGCCTGGCGCCGGTCGTCATCGAGCAGATCTACCGCGCCTTCGGCGACATCCGCGCGCAGGGCACGGCGCTGCTCGTGGTGGAGCAGGACGTGACGCGCGCCTGCCGCATCGCGCAGCGCGTGTACTGCCTGCTCAAGGGCCGCGTCACGCTGGCGGGCCGCGCGAGCGACTTCAGCGCGGCGCAGATCGCCAACGCCTACTTCGGACACTGAACACCACCCCACCATGGCCTGGCTCGAAACCCTCATCAACGGCGTGCTGCTCGGCGGCCTCTATGCGCTCTTCGGCCTCGGGCTGGCGCTGGTCTTCGGCGTGATGCGCATGGTCAACCTCGCGCACGGCGAGTTCGTGGTGCTGGCGGCGTACTTCGCGGTCTTCCTGGCCACGCAGTTTCCCGGCGTGTCGCCGCTCTTCTTCATCGCGCCGGTGGCGCTGGCGGCCTTCGGCATGGGCTACCTGCTGCAGCGGCTGCTGCTGAACCGCGCGGTGGCCACCGACGATCCGCTCACGCCGGTGCTGGTCACCTTCGGCATCGCGGTGGTGCTGCGCAACCTGATGGTCGAGCTGTTCGGCGCCGACCCGCGCGCGCTCGACGGCGGCGCGCTGGCCACGGCCGGCTTCGAGATCGGCGGGCTGCGCATCGGCTGGTACCCGGTGCTGGTGCTGGTGCTCGCGGTGCTGGCCTTCGGCGCGCTGCAGTGGCTGCTGCAGCACTCGCGCTTCGGCCTCGTGGTGCGCGCCACCTCGGACCACCGCGAGATCGTGCGCACGATGGGCGTGCGCCCGCGCCATGTGTATGCGGTGGTGATGGGGCTGTCGCTGGCCTTCGCGTCGGTGGCGGGGCTGCTGCTGGCGCTGCGCACCTCGTTCACGCCGTTCTCGGGCGTGGAGCGGCTCTTGGGCGCGTTCGAGGTCGTGATCATCGGCGGCCTGGGCTCGTTCCGCTGGGCGCTGGTCGGCGGCATCGCGCTGGGCGTGGCGCAGCTCGTGGGCCAGCGGCTCGATTCCAACGCGGGCGCGCTGTACGCCCACCTGCTGTTCTTCGCGGTCCTGATGGTGCGCCCCAACGGCATCGCTGGCGCACGTACCTGAGATGACTTCGATGCGTCCTCCGTCCCTCGCCCCCTGGATCGGCTTCACCGCCGCGGCCCTTGCCATCGCCTTCGCGCCCACCGTGGCCGACGGCGGCCTGCTGCGCCTGCTCAGCGAGGTGCTGATCACGCTGGCCATGGCCCAGATGTGGAACCTGCTGGCCGGCTACACCGGGCTGGTGTCGATGGGCCACCAGGCCTTTGCCGGCATCGGCGCCTACCTGCTGTTCGTGGCCTCCGACCGGCTGGGCATCTCGCCCTACTGGATGGTGCCGGTGGCGGGCCTGGGCGGCGCGCTGCTGGCCGCGGTGGTGGCGCCGCTGATGTTCCGCCTGCGCGATGCCTACTTCTCGATCGGCATGTGGGTGCTGGCCGAGATCGTGCGCCTGCTGGTCGCCAAGTTTCCGCTGTTCGGCGGCGAGTCGGGCGTGCCGCTGCAGGCGGTGCGGCTGGTGGAGGCCGAGAGCTTCCAGCAGAACGCGTTCTGGATCTCGGGCGCCATCGGCCTGGCGGCGGTGGCCGGCGTGTACCTGCTGATGCGCTCGCCCTTCGGCCTGGGGCTGATGGCGGTGCGCGACAACGAGCTGGCCGCCACCAGCATCGGCGTGAACGTGTGGCGCAACCGCTTCATCGCCTTCGTGCTGTCGGGGCTGGGCTTCGGGCTGGCCGGCGGGGCGCACTTCATGGGCACGATGTTCGTCTCGCCCGACTCGGCCTTCGACATCAACTGGGTGGTGACGGCGATGTTCATCGTGATCATCGGCGGCATCGGCACCATCGAGGGGCCGCTGATCGGCACCGTCATCTACTTCGGGCTGCGCGAGCTGTTCAACACCTGGTTCGCGATGTCGGGCGGCTGGTACCTGATCGCGATGGGCTGCATCGCCATCGCTGTCATGCTGCTGGCACCGCGCGGCCTGTGGGGGCTGGCGCGCGAGCGCTGGGGCTGGCGCGGCCTGAGCGTGCAGCGCCATCCACCACCGCACGACGAAGCCTCGCTGCCCGCACCTCTTCCTCCCTCCACGCAAGGACGCACCGCATGAAGACCACCGCCTTCTTTCACGACGAACGCACCTTCTGGCACGTGCCCGGCGGGCTGCATGCCCTGTTCCTGCCGGTGGGCGGCTGGGTGCAGCCCATGGCCGGCAGCGGCATGGCCGAGTCGCCCGACTCCAAGCGGCGCATCAAGTCGCTGATGGACGTGTCGGGCCTGAGCGCGCAGCTCGACGTGCTGAGCGCGCCGATGACCAGCGAAGAAGACCTGCAGCGCGTGCACCCCGCCGGCTACCTGCAGAAGTTCAAGGCCGCCAGCGACGCCGGCGGCGGCGACCTGGGCGAGGTCGCGCCCTTCGGCCCGGGCAGCTACGAGATCGCGAAGCTCTCGAGCGGCCTGGCCATTGCGGCGATGGACAGCGTGCTGCAGGGCCGCCACCGCAACGCTTTTGCGCTCACGCGCCCGCCGGGCCACCACTGCCTGCGCGAGCACAGCATGGGTTTCTGCCTGTTCAACAACATCGCGGTCGCCATCGAGACCATGAAGGCGCGCCACGGCCTGGGCCGCGTGGCCGTGATCGACTGGGACGTGCACCACGGCAACGGCACGCAGGAGATCTTCTACGACCGCCCCGACGTGCTCACGCTGTCGCTGCACCAGGAGAACTGCTTCCCGCCCGGCTACAGCGGCGCCGAAGACCGCGGCACGGGCGCGGGGCTGGGCTTCAACGTCAACATCCCGCTGCAGCCGGGCGGCGGGCACGCGGCCTACATGCATGCCTTCGAGCGCATCGTGACGCCGGTGATCGACCGCTACCGGCCCGAGCTGATCGTGGTGGCGAGCGGGCTGGACGCCAACGGCGTCGATCCGCTGGCGCGCATGCAGCTGCACCCCGAGTCGTTCCGCCAGATGATGCGGCAGGTCAACGCGCTGGCCGCGAAGCACTGCGACGGGCGCGTGGTGGTGGTGCACGAGGGCGGCTACTCGGAAGCCTGCGTGCCCTTCTGCGGACTGGCGGTGGTGGAAGAACTGTCGGGCCACCGCACCGAGGTGGAAGACCCGTTCAGCGACTTCTTCGGGCTGCAGCAACCGTCGGCGCGCTTCGATGCGTTCCAGCGTGAATTGATTGGCGAGATGGCGGCGTTGCACGGGCTCTGAGACGGCGGCATGGACTAAGCTCGTCGCTGCCGGCCCGTGGCCGCGCGTCCTGCTTCAGAGTCCATGCCCCGCTTCATCAACCGCCGCACCGTCGTCGTTCTTTCTGCCCTCGTCCTCGTCGCCCTGCTCGGCCTGTGGGGCGCGAGCCGCTTCAACGTCAACCCGGCGCACGCACCCGGCGAAGTGATCGACCAGTTCGAGGGCGTGCCGGTGTACTACAACGGCGCCATCAACCACGTCGACGGGCGCAGCGTGGCGCCCGACGGCTACAACATCGGCCTGCGCTGGCAGTGCGTGGAGTTCGTCAAGCGCTACTACTACGAGCGGCACCAGCACCGCATGCCCGAGGCGCGCGGGCACGCCAAGGCCTTCTTCGACGCGGCCGTGGCCGATGGCGCGCTGAACGCGGCACGCAACCTGGTGCAGCACCGCAACGGCAGCGCGGTGGCGCCCGCCGTGGGCGACATCGTGGTGTTCGCGCCGTGGCTCTTCAATCCCTACGGCCACGTGGCGATCGTGTCGCGCGTGGACGCCGACGCGGTCGAGATCGTGCAGCAGAACCCCGGGCCCTTCGGCACCTCGCGCGAACGCCTGTCGCTGGCGCTCACCGCCGACGGGCGCACGCAGCTGGGCACCGAGCGCGTGCTCGGCTGGCTGCGGCTGCCCACCACTGCTGCTGCCTCCCCGAAACCCTGAATCGCGGTCTAATCACAGCCATGTGCCAATTGCTAGGGATGAACTGCAACACGCCGACCGACGTGACTTTCAGCTTCACGGGGTTCGCGCAGCGCGGTGGCCGCACCGACCACCATGCCGACGGCTGGGGCATCGCGTTCTTCGAGGACCGCGGGCTGCGCCACTTCGTCGACCACCAGCCGGCCTGCGAGTCGCCGGTGGCGGAGCTGATCCGGCGCTACCCGATTCAAAGCCGCAACGTCATCGCGCACATCCGCAAGGCGACGCAGGGCGAGGTCAACCTGCAGAACTGCCACCCCTTCGTGCGCGAGCTGTGGGGCCGCTACTGGGTGTTCGCCCACAACGGCGACCTGAAGGACTTCCGCCCGCGCCTGCACGGCAACTTCCACCCGGTGGGCAACACCGACAGCGAACACGCCTTCTGCTGGATCATGCAGGAGCTGGCCAAGTCGCACGCGGGCGTGCCCAGCGTCGAGGAGCTCACGCTCACGCTGCGCGAACTGGCGCCGCAGCTGGCGGCGCACGGCACCTTCAACTTCATGCTGTCGAACGGGCAGGCGCTGTGGGCGCATGCCTCCACCAACCTCTGGTACGTGGAGCGCCGCCACCCCTTCGTGACGGCGCAGTTGTCTGATGAAGACCTGGAGATCGACTTCGCCCAGCACACCACGCCCACCGACCGCGTGGCCGTGGTGGTGACGGCGCCGCTCACCACCAACGAGACCTGGACGCCCTTCGCCTCGGGCGAGTTGCATGTGTTCGTGGACGGCCAACGGATGCCGCGCTGAGGCCTGACATTCAGTCTTTTGGCTGACACTTTTTTGCAACAGCGCAAGAAAGTATCGATGAGTGAGTGCAAACAATGAACAATAACTGTTCTCATTTGCATCCGGTCGATCTTTCATGCCCGCTCCCCATTTCTTTCTCCGCCCGACCGTGGCCGCCTCGCTGCTGGCCCTTCACGCCCTGACGGCCCTGGCGCAGACACCGCCCGCCGAACCGGCGGCCCCCGCCAGCGGCACGCTGAGCACCGTCACCGTCGAAGCCAGCGCCGACGCCTCGGCCGAAGGCCTCACCAAGCCCTTCGCGGGCGGGCAGGTGGCGCGCGGCGGGCGCGTGGGCATCCTGGGCACCCAGGACATGATGGATTCGCCCTTCTCCAGCACCAGCTACACGCACGAGCTGATCCAGAACCAGCAGGCCAAAAGCGTGGCCGACGTGCTGCAGAACGACCCCTCGGTGCGCGTGGCGCGCGGCTTCGGCAACTTCCAGGAGTCGTACTTCATCCGCGGCTTCGTGGTGAATTCGGACGACATTGCCTACAACGGCCTGTACGGCCTGCTGCCGCGCCAGTACATCTCGTCGGAGCTGTTCGAGCGCGTCGAGGTGCTGCGCGGCGCGAGCGCCTTCTTGAACGGCGCCACGCCCACGGGCGGCGGCATCGGCGGCAACATCAATCTGCTGCCCAAGCGCGCGCCGAACGAGCCGCTGACGCAGGTCACGCTGGGCACGGCCAGCGGCTCGCAGAGCTATGTGTCGACCGACATCGCGCGCCGCTTCGGGCCCGACCAGAGCCTGGGCGTGCGCCTGAACGCGGCCCACCGCGACGGCGGCACCGGCGTGGACGCCGAGCAGGTCAAGCTCGACGTGGCCTCGGTCGGCTTCGACTGGCGCAGCCGCAACGCGCGCATCTCGGCGGACCTCGGCCACCAGGAACACCGGCTCACGCGCACGCGCCCGAACGTGACGCTCGGCACCGGCGTGACGCGCGTGCCGTCCGCGCCCGACAGCCAGCTCAACTACGCGCAGCCCTGGACCTACTCCAACGAGCGCGACACTTTCGGCTCGCTGCGCGGCGAGTACGACCTCACCGACAACGTCACGGCCTGGATCGCCGGCGGCGCGCGCAAGAGCCACGAAGGCAATGCGCTGGCCGGCCTCACGCTCACGAACAACCTCGGCATGGGCAACATGTCGCGCTTCGAGAACCAGCGCCAGGACAGCACCCGCACGGCCGAGGCCGGCGTGCGCGGCAAGTTCACGACCGGCCCGGTGAACCACACGGTGGTGGCCTCGTACTCGTACTACCAGCTCAAGGAGAAGAACGCCTACAAGTGGGACTTCTTCAACCCCCTGAAGACCCACCTGTACGCGCCCGTCGGCTACCCGATCCCGGCCTACACGGCGAGCGCGTTCCGCGGCAACGACATGGACAACCCCGCGCTGCTGACGCAGACGCGCCTGAGCAGCCTGGCGATCGGCGACACCCTGTCGTTCCTGGACGACCGCGCGCAGCTCACGCTCGGCGTGCGCCGCCAGAAGCTGGAAAGCACCGACTTCGCCTACGACACCGGCAAGCCCACCGCGTACGAGAAGAGCCGCACCAGCCCGATGGCCGGCTTCGTGTTCAAGCTGCAGCCGCAGGTGTCGCTGTACGCGAACTACATCGAGGGCCTGAGCAAGGGCGACACCGCGCCCACGGTGTCAACCGCCGGCGCCGTGCGCAACGCGGGCACGCAGCTCTCGCCCTATGTGTCCAAGCAGAAAGAGATCGGCATCAAGTTCGACGGCGGCCGCATCGGCGGCGGCCTGGCCTTCTTCACCACCGACAAGCCGCGCGCCCTCGTCAACAGCGCCGGCTACTACGTGGCCGAAGGCCGCGACCGCCACCAGGGCCTGGAGCTGACCGCGTTCGGCGAAGCGGCCAAGGGCGTGCGCCTGATGGGCGGCATCACCTTCCTGGACGCCAAGCAGCGCGCCACGGGCGACGCCACGACCGACGGCCGCCGCGTCATCGGCATCGCGAAGACGCAGGGCACCCTCGGCGTGGAATGGGACGTGCCGGGCGTGCGCGGCCTGTCGCTGGACGGCCGCGTGGTGGCCACGGGCCCGAGCTACGCCGACGCCGCCAACACGCTGCGCGTGCCCGGCTGGACGCGCTTCGATGTCGGCGCGCGCTACCTCACCGAGGTGGCCGGCAAGCTGGTGACGCTGCGCGCGCGCATCGACAACCTGACCAACCGCAATTACTGGGCCTCGGTGGGCGGCTACCCGAACAACGGCTACCTCGTGCTCGGCGCGCCGCGCACCTTCACGCTGTCGGCGTCGGTCGACTTCTGATCAGGCCGAGGCTAGGTGCGCCTCGAGCGCATCGATGAACATCTTCGGCACGTCGAAGCCGGTCTGTTCGGTGATCTCCTGAAAGCAGGTCGGGCTGGTCACGTTGATCTCGGTGACCGAGTCGCCGATCACGTCGAGCCCGATCAAGAGCAGGCCGCGCGGCGCCAGCACCTTGCCGATGGCTTCGGCGATCTCGCGGTTGCGCGCCGTGAGCGGCTGGGCCACGCCCTTGCCGCCGGCCGCGAGGTTGCCGCGCACCTCGGTGCCCTGCGGAATGCGCGCCAGCACGAAGGGCGCCGGCTCGCCCGCGATGATCAGGATGCGCTTGTCGCCCTGCGTCACCTCGGGCACGAAGCGCTGCACCATGATGGTTTCGGCGCCGTCCTTGTTGAGTGTCTCGACGATGGAGCCGAGGTTGAGCGCGTCCTGCTTCACGCGGAAGATGCCCATGCCGCCCATGCCGTCGAGCGGCTTGAGGATGATGTCGCCGTGCTCGGCATGGAAGTCGCGCACGGCCTGCGCGCTGCGCGTGACCAGCGTGGGCGTGACGAACTGCGGAAACTCCATGATCGCGAGCTTCTCGGGGTGGTCGCGCAGCGCGCGCGGCGAGTTGACCACCTTCGCGCCCTCGCGCTCGGCCTGCTGCAGCAGGTGCGTCGAGTAGATGTACTCGGCATCGAAGGGCGGGTCCTTGCGCATGAGCACGGCATCGAAGTCCTTCAGCGCCTTCGACTCGACGATGTCGACGCGGTACCAGTCCTTCGGGTCACCCGTCAGCGTGATCTGCTGCACCACCGCCGAGACGCGCCCGCCGGAGGTCCACTGGATGTCCTGCGGCAGGCAGGCCGCGATGCGGTGGCCGCGGCGCTGGGCCTCGCGCATCATCGAGAAGGTCGTGTCCTTGTAGATCTTGAAGTGATCGAGCGGGTCGGCGACGAAGAGGATGTTTTTCATCAGGCGTTCTTTCCGGCGCCGGGAGCGGCGGCTGTGGAGGGGTTTTCTGGCGGCATGTTGCCGGAAGCGGCGATGTCCTTGCCGGCGGGGGCTTTTTCAACAGGCACCTGCACCTGTGCACGACCGACCTGCTGCACCGCCAGCGCCACCGCGCCGGCCACCACGCCCCAGAAGGCGGAGCCGATGCCGGCCAGCGTCACGCCCGAGAGCGTGACCAGGAAGGTGATGAGCGCGGCCTCGCGGTGGGCCTCGTCGCGCACCGCCGCCGCCAGCCCGCCGCCGATGGTGCCCAGCAGCGCCAGCCCGGCGATGGCCGCGACCAGCTCTTTCGGGAAGGCCGTGAGCAGGCCCGTGACGGCCGCGCCGAACAGGCCGATCACCACATAGATGGCGCCGCAGCTCACGGCCGCCGTGTAGCGCCGCGCCGGGTCTTCGTGCGCCTCGCGGCCCATGCACATGGCGGCCGTGATGGCGCTCAGGTTGAGCGCGAAGGCGCCGAAGGGCGCAAGCACCAGCGTGGCAAGGCCGCTGATCGTGATGAGCTTGCTGACCGGCAGGTCGCTGTAGCCGCTGGCGCGGATCGCCGCCACGCCGGGCAGGTTCTGCGACGCCATGGTCACGACGAACAGCGGCAGCGCCAGGCTCACGATGGCCTGCCAGGTGAACACCGGCACCGTGAACACCGGCCAGGTGAGCGAGAGGTGCACGGCCGACCACGCCAGCTCGCCGCGCGCGGCCGTGAAGGCGATGGCCACCAGCAGCGTGAGCGGCACCGCGTAGCGCGGCAGCAGGCGCTTGCCCACGAGGTAGGTGGCGAGCATCAGCAGCACCAGCGGCAGCGCGGTCTGCGCCGCCGTGAAGGCCGAGATGCCGAAGCGCGCGAGCACGCCGGCCAGCAGCGCCGAGGCGATGGCCATCGGGATCTTGTTCATCACGCGCTCGAACCAGCCCGTGGCGCCCGCGAGCACGATCAGCACCGCGCAGACGATGAAGGCGCCCACCGCCTCGCCCATGCCGTAGCCCGCGCCGGCCACGGCCAGCACGGCCGCGCCGGGGGTGCTCCAGGCGATCATGACGGGCTTGCGCCACCACAGCGAGGGCAGCGCCGAAGCCAGCCCCATGCCGATGCCCAGCGCCCACATCCACGAGGCCGCCATCTCGGGCGTGGCGCCGAAGGCCTGGGCGGCCTGGAACACGATGGCCACCGAACTCGTGAAACCCACGAGCACGGCGACGAAGCCCGCGGTGAAGGCCGAAAGGCTCAGGTCCTTGAAGAATCGCATGCCGCGATTCTGCCCGCGACATCTCTTCGCCAGAAACACCGCGGAACCGGCTTTGCCGGGCCGCAGGTGTTGCCCCCGGTAGGGGGTTGGCGAAGCGACACGAAGTGCGCGTAGCCTGGGGGCGAGCCTAAATCTCGATCTTGGAGCCGAGCTCGACCACGGCGTTGTTCGGCAAGCCCAGGAAGGCCGCCGCGCCGCTCGCGTTGTGGTGCATCTGCGCGAACAGCTTCTCGCGCCAGGGCGCCATGCCGCTGCCCAGCGTGGGGATCACGACGTCGCGCGAGAGGAAGTAGCTGGTCGTCATCGGCTCGAGCTGGCAGCCGCGCATGCGTGCGTTGTCGAGCGCGCGCGGCAGGTCGATGTCGTTCTTGAAACCGTAGTGCACGATCACCTGCCAGCAGTGGTTGCCCAGCGCCTCGATCTCGATGCGCTTGTCCATCGGGATCCAGGGCACCTCGTGGTTGCGCACGGTGACGAACATGTTCTGCTCGTGCAGCACCTTGTTGTGCTTGAGGTTGTGCAGCAGCGCGTTGGGCACCACGCCCGGTTCGGCCGTGAGGAACACGGCCGTGCCGTCCACGCGCGCGGGCGGGCTCATGAACACCGAGCCGAGGAAGGACTTCAGGTCGATCGCGTCGGCGTGCTGCGCCTCGCCCATGAGGCGACGGCCTTCCTTCCAGGTGACCATCAGCGTGAACACGGCGCCGCCGATCAGGAGCGGGAACCAGCCGCCTTCGAACAGCTTGAGCAGGTTCGAGGCGAAGAACAGGAAGTCGACCACGAAGAAGATCGCGGTCGAGGCGATGCACAGCGCCAGCGGCAGCTTCCATGCGTAGCGGATCACGAAGAAGGTGAGGATCGTGGTGATCAGCATGTCGGTGGTCACGGCGATGCCGTAGGCCGCGGCCAGGCTGCTCGAGGTGCGGAACATCACGACCGCCATCACGATGGCGACGAACAGGCCCCAGTTGACCAGCGGGATGTAGATCTGGCCGGCCGTGCGCACGCTGGTGTGCTCGATGTTCAGGCGCGGCAGGTAGCCCAGCTGGATCACCTGGCGCGTGACGCTGAAGGCGCCGGTGATGAGGGCCTGCGAGGCGATCACCGTCGAGAGCGTGGCCAGCAGCACCAGCGGAATGAGGGCCCATTCAGGCGCCATCATGAAGAACGGGTTCTTCACGGCCTCGGGGTTCTCCAGCAGCAGCGCGCCCTGGCCCAGGTAGTTGAGCGTGAGCGCCGGCATGACGACCGAGAACCACGCGATGCGGATCGGCTTCTTGCCGAAGTGGCCCAGGTCGGCGTACAGCGCCTCGGCACCGGTCACGCACAGCACCATCGCGCCCAGCAGGATGAAGCTGGTGCCCGGGTTGTCCCAGATGAACTTCAGCGCATACCAGGGGCTCAGCGCCTTGATGATCTCGGGGTGGTGCGCGATCTGCCACACGCCCAGCACGGCGATGGCCGCGAACCATGCCAGCGTGACGGGGCCGAAGAACTTACCGATGCCCGCCGTGCCGCGCTTTTGCACCGCGAACAGGCAGAACAGCACGACCAGCGTGATCGGGATCACGTAGTGCTTGAAGTGCGGCGACACCACCTCCAGGCCCTCGACCGCCGAGAGCACCGAGATGGCCGGCGTGATCACGCCGTCGCCGTAGAACAGCGAGGTGCCGAAGATGCCGACGATCAGGAGCAGCTGGCGCAGCCTGGGCTTGTCGGCCACCGCCTGGGAGGCCAGCGCGAGCATCGCGACCAGGCCGCCCTCGCCTTCGTTGTCGGCGCGCAGCACGAGCACGACGTACTTGATGGAGACGATGACCGTGAGAGTCCAGAAGAACATCGACAGGATGCCGTAGACGTTCTCCACGGTGAACGGCACATGGCCGTGACCGAAGACTTCCTTGACCGCATAGAGAACGCTGGTGCCGATGTCGCCGTAGACGACGCCGATGGCGCCGACGATGAGGCCGGCAGAGATGTTTTTGGGGGCTGACACGGGGGTCGATGGGAAAAGGTTGGCTCGCAATGATCGACGCGTCAGTCACGCCGGGGTGCCGCGGCCGTGCCGCGCATCCCTCCGCCCTTTTGGTTCCGTTGCTGTGGGGCCGCTATTTTGCCGTTGCCCGCCGACGCCGCAACCCGCCCCCGCCGCTCATTCGTAGATTTCGGCGTCCGGGTCGGTCGCTTCCATCTCGTAACTGGCCGCGACCATGGCCAGGCGGCCCACCACGCCATACATGTAAAAACGGTTGGGGGCGCTGGCGCCGGGCTTGGCGCCCGGCTGCGGCAGCTGCGCGCTTTCCGAGAAGGCCAGCGGCACGTAGCTGGCGCCCGGCTGCTTGAGGTTCTCGTCGGCGGCGCGCTCGGCGTGCACGCGGTAGAAGCCGCCCACCACGTAGCGGTCCATCATGTAGACGACCGGCTCGGCCACGCCGTTGTGCACGCGCTCGTTGGTGAGCACGCCTTCCTGCACGATCAGCTCGGTGGGCTCGCGCAGGTCGCGCCCGGCGCTGGTCTTGGCGGGCGACGAGGTGGCAGTGCGCGACTTGCCGATCAGCGCCTCGACCTCCTTGGCGTCGCGCACGGTCACGACGCCGGGGCTTCCGCTGCCGCTGTGGCCGCCCTTGACGACCACGAAGGGCTTCTCGTTGATGCCGTATTCCTTGTACTTGCGGCGCACCTTGGTGAGCACCGCGTCGACATGGCTGGTGAGCACGTCGATGCCGCGGCCCTCGGCCACGTCGACGCCTTCGGCGCGCGCGTAGATCGGGTTGATGAGCCAGGGGTCGATGCCCAGCAGCTTGCCGAAGCGCTTGCACAGCTCTTCGTAGCTGTGCAGGTGGTTGCTCTTGCGGCGCACCGACCAGCCCGCGTGCAGCGGCGGCAGCAGGTACTGCTCGTGCAGGTCTTCGAGGATGCCTGGTGTTCCTGCAGAAAGCTCGTTGTTGAGCAAAATTGTGCAGGGATCGAAGTTCTTCAGGCCCAGGCGGCGCTTGGAGCGCACCACCGGTTCGAGCGTCACGGTCTCGCCGTTGGGCAGCTCGATCTTCTTGGGCGACTTGATGGCCGGATCGATCGAGCCGATGCGCACATTGAGGCCCGCCATGTGGAAAATGCGCACGAGTTGCGCGACGTTGGCGAGATAAAAGGTGTTTTTCGAGTGGTTTTCAGGAATGACGAGCAGGTTGCGCGCTTCCGGACAGATCTTCTCGATGGCCGCCTGCGCGGCCTGCACCGCCAGCGGCAGCATTTCCTTGGTGAGGTTGTTCCAGCCACCGGGGAACAGGTTGGTGTCGACCGGAGCCAGCTTGAAGCCCGCGTTGCGGATGTCGACGGCGCTGTAGAACGGCGGCGTGTGCTCCATCCACTCGAGGCGGAACCAGCGCTCGATGGCGGGCATCGAGTCGAGCACCCGCTGCTCCAGTTCGTTGATCGGGCCGGTCAGGGCAGTGACGAGATGCGGAACCATGCAGCGGCCTTGTTGGTTTTGTGCTTAAAGGTGGAGTGGAATTGTAGGATTTGGGGATGGCGCGCCCGATGACAAGCAGCCAAAGAGAACAAAGCACCCCAATCCACAACACACGTTGCAAGAACACCGCGGCACGGGCCTCGCCGCGCCGCCGGCCCGATGGCCCCGGCCCTTCGGACCCCGATTAACCGCGGACTTCGCCCTGCCCCAGCACCACGTACTTGAGCGAGGTCAGGCCTTCGATGCCGACCGGGCCGCGCGCGTGGAACTTGTCGGTGCTGATGCCGATTTCGGCGCCCAGCCCGTACTCGAAACCGTCCGCGAAGCGTGTGCTCGCATTCACCATAACGCTGGCCGAATCGACCTCGCGCAGGAAGCGTTGGGCGTTGATGTGGTCGCGCGTGACGATGGCGTCGGTGTGGTGGCTCGAGTAGCGGTTGATGTGCGCAATGGCCTCGTCCAGCCCCGCCACCACCTTGATGCTGATGACGGCGGCCAGGTACTCCTCGGACCAGTCGGACTCGACCGCATCGATCACCTTGGCCTGCGGATGGTGCGCCTCGCTGGCGCGCAGGATCGCGGCGGCGGCCGGGTCGCAGCGCATCTCGACGCCCTTGGCGGCGAAGATGGCGGCGATCTCGGGCAGGAAGTGGTCGGCCACCGAGGCCGCCACCAGCAGGCCTTCGGCGGCGTTGCAGGGGCTGTACTTCTGGGTCTTGGCGTTGTCGACGATGCGCAGCGCCATGTCGAACTCGGCCGTGTCGTCCACGTAGACGTGGCAGTTGCCGTCCAGGTGCTTGATGACCGGCACCTTGGCGTCGCGGCTGATGCGCTCGATCAGGCCCTTGCCGCCGCGCGGAATGATCACGTCGACGAATTCGGGCATGGCGATGAGCTGGCCCACGGCCTCGCGGTCGGTGGTCTGCACCAGCTGCACCGCATCGACCGGCAGGCCGGCTTCGGCCAGCGCGTCGGACACCAGGAGCGCCAGCGCCTTGTTCGAGTCGATGGCTTCCGAGCCGCCGCGCAGGATGGCCGCGTTGCCGCTCTTGATCGCCAGGCTCGCGGCCTCGATGGTCACGTTGGGACGGCTCTCGTAGATCATGCCGAAGACGCCGATCGGCACGCGCATCTGGCCCACGCGGATGCCGCTGGGCTGCTGCTTCATGCCGATGATCTCGCCGATCACGTCGGCCATGCCGGCCAGCTGCTCGCAGCCCTCGGCCACGGTCTCCAGGACCTTGGGCGTGAGCTTGAGCCGGTCGACCATCGGGGCCGACAGGCCGGCGGCCGTGGCACGGGCCAGGTCTTTCTCGTTGGCGACGGCCAGCGCGGGGCCGGCTTCGCGCAGGCGCCGGGCCAGCGCCTTCAGTGCTCTGTTTTTGGTAGCTGCATCCGCACGGGCCATGAGGAATGCAGCGGCTTTGGCTTGCAGACCGAGGGTCTGCATGTGCTCGCTGACGTTGAACGCGTTCATGACTGGCATTTTCCCACGCGGACCTTCGGCCCGGCTGACGCGGGCCTTTTAATGGCGATCGACGTCAGGCCCGGCGCGGCGCCGCGGCCGTGCTGCAGGCCCGGCACAGCATCAGCGCCAGCCGCTGCAGCGCCTGCCAGCCGCTGGCGGGCCAGTCGGGCTGCTTCAGGCCCTTGCAGATGCCGTCGACCAGATGGGCTGCGCGCAGCAGCCGGGTCAGCATGCGGTCGTCCAGGCGCGGCAGCACGCGCTCGAAGGCGCGCTCGCGCGGGCCCCAGATGCGGTTCTCGCGCAGCGCCATCGGCAGCGGGCGGCCGGCGGCCATGGCGTCCTTCACGCGCTTGAGGGCGCGGATGTCCTCGGCGATCGTGTAGTGCACCAGCACCTCGGCCTCGCCCTCGGCCTGCAGGCCGTCGAGCATGCGCGCCACGCGCTGCGGGTTGCCGGCCAGCACGGCCTCGGAGAGCTTGAACACGTCGTAGCGCGCCACGTTGTTGACCGCGCCCTCGACCTGCTCCCAGCTCAGTTCGCCCGCCGGGTGCAGCAGCGCGAGCTTCTGGATTTCCTGGTGCGCGGCGAGCAGGTTGCCTTCGACGCGGTCGGCAAAGAACTGCAGCGTGCGCTGGCCTTCGTCGCCGGGCATCACGCGCTGGTTCTGCAACCCCAGGCGCTGGGCGATCCATTGCGGCAGCGCGGCGCGCTCGATCGGGTCGACCTGGATGCTCACGCCGTTGTTCTCCAGCGCCGAGAACCAGGCGCCGGTGCGCGTGGCCTTGTCCAGGCGCGGCAGCATCACCAGCGTGAGCGTGCTGTCGTTGCCGGGCGCGCCCTCGGCCAGCTGCTGCAGGGCGACGCTGCCGTCCTTGCCGGGCTTGCCCGAAGGAATGCGGATCTCGACGATCTGCTTGTCGGCGAAGAGCGAAAGCGAGCCCCCGGCCGCCAGCACCGCGCTCCAGTCGAAGTGCGCGCCGGCCACGGTGTACGAGCTGCGCTCGGTGTGGCCCTGGGCGCGCGCGGCGGCGCGGATGGCGTCAGCCGCCTCCTGCGCGAGCAGCGGCTCGTCGCCGTGGATCGTGTAAAGCGGCTTCAGGCCCTTTTGCAGGTGGGCGCCGAGCTGGGCACTGGCAAGTTGCATTGAAAAAAGAACGGAAGCGACGCTTACAGGGACTGCACCGCCGCCAGCCGGCGCATCAGCTGCTGCGCGATGTCGGCCTGCATGTCGCGGAACAGCAGGTCGGCCTCGCCTTCCTTGGCCAGCGCGTTGGTTTCGTTGAAGCTCAGGTCGCGTGTCTGCGAGACCTCGGACGCGGGCAGCAATTCCTTGCCGCCCGGCGTGCGCAGGCTGAAGCGCACGCGCAGGCGCAGCTGCAATTCGCGCAGCAGGCCGGCGGAGTTGGTCGAGATCACGAAGCGGTCGCGGTCCTCGCCCAGCACGACCAGCACGGCGTCGGCGGTGCTGGCCTCTTCCTTGGGCACCAGCGTCACGTTGCCGGCCGCGCGCAACTCGCGCCGCAGCTGGTTGATGAGCGCCGTATTGCCTTCCAGCGACAGCGTCTTGAACGCGAAGTTCGGCGCCTTGCGCAGCGCGAAGCCGCAGCCGGACAGGGCCAGCGAAGCGCCTGCCACGCCGAGGCCCAGGAGAAAGCCGCGGCGCGGCTGCGAGGCATTGCGAATGTTCATGCGTCTGTCGTTTCCGTCGTTCTGCAGTGTCGGGTTCAGATGACCACGTTGACCAGGCGCCCGGGCACCACGATCACGCGCTTGGCCGGCGCGCCTTCGGCGAAGTTGACGAAATCGTCGCAGGCGAGTGCCAGCCGCTCGATCTCGTCCTTCGAAGCACCGGCCGGAACCAGCAGCTTGCCGCGCAGCTTGCCGTTGACCTGCAGCATGAGTTCGACCTCGTCCTGCGCCAGCGCGGCCACGTCGACCACGGGCCAGGGGGCGTCGAGCAGGTCGCCCGATGCCTTGTCGTAGCCGAGCTGCTGCCACAGCTGGTGCGCGATGTGCGGCGTGGCCGGGTACAGGCAGCGCAGCAGGATGCCGAAGCCCTCGCGCGCGGCGGCCGCGTCGCCCGCGCTGCCGTCGGACTTGAAGCCCTCGAGCGCGTTGAGCAGCTTCATCGCGCCCGACACCACCGTGTTGTATTGCATGCGCTGGTAGTCGTAGTCGATCTGGCGCAGCACGGTGTGCACCTCGCGGCGCAGGGCCTGGGCGGGCTTGCCGAAGCTCTGGCCGGCAAGCGCCACGGGCGCCACGTCGGCCTGGGCCACGCCGTAGTTCCACACGCGGCGCAGGAAGCGGTAGCTGCCCTCGACGGCCGCGTCGTTCCACTCGAGCGTGGCTTCGGGCGGCGCGGTGAACATGGTGTACAGGCGCGCGGTGTCGGCGCCGTACTTCTCGATCAGGTCCTGCGGGTCGACGCCGTTGCGCTCGCTCTTGCCCATCTTGCCCACGCCGCCGTACTCGACCTTGGTGCCGTCGGCCAGCGTGCCGCCGGTGATGCGGCCCTGCGCGTCGAGCACCGCCGTGACTTCGAGCGGCGGGAAGTAGTCCTTGCCGCCCTTCTCGTTGCGCTTGTAGAAGATGTGGTTGAGCACCATGCCCTGCGTGAGCAGCTTGGCGAAGGGCTCGTCGGCCTTCACCAGGCCCAGGTCGCGCATGACCTTGGTCCAGAAACGCGCGTACAGCAAGTGCAGGATCGCGTGCTCGATGCCGCCGATGTACTGGTCCATCGGCATCCAGTAGTCGGCGCCCTCGGCGACCATGGCCTTGTCGTTGGTCGGGTCGCAGTAGCGCATGAAGTACCACGACGAATCGACGAAGGTGTCCATCGTGTCGGTCTCGCGCCGCGCGGCCTTGCCGCACACGGGGCACACCACGCCGGCGTGGAAGCCTTCGTGCTTGGCCAGCGGGTTGCCCGAGCCGTCGGGCACGCAGTCGGTGGGCAGCACCACGGGCAGGTCCTTTTCGGGGACCGGCACCGCGCCGTGTTCTTCGCAATGGATGATCGGGATCGGCGTGCCCCAGTAGCGCTGGCGGCTCACGCCCCAGTCGCGCAGGCGCCAGGTGGTCTGCAGCTCGCCCAGGTCCTTCTGGCCCAGCGCATGCGCCACGGCGGCCACGGCCTCCTTGTAGGTCATGCCGCTGAAGTTGTCGGAGTTGATGGTCACGCCGCGCTGCTTGTCGCCGTACCAGTCCTGCCACTTGTGATAGTCGAAGTGCGGCTCGTCGTCGACCAGCACGACCTGGATGATCTCGATGCCGTACTTGTTGGCGAAGGCGAAGTCGCGCTCGTCGTGCGCGGGCACGCCCATCACGGCGCCGTCGCCGTAGCCGATGAGCACGTAATTGCCCACCCAGACCGGCACCTGCTCCTCGGTGATCGGGTGCTTGACCGTGAGGCCCGTGGGCACGCCCTTCTTCTCCTGCGTGGCCAGCTCGGCCTCGGTCGTGCCGCCACCCTTGCATTCCTCGATGAAGGCCGCGACCTTCGGATCGAGCGTGGCGGCGTGCGCGGCCAGCGGATGCTCGGGCGCGACGGCGCAGAAGGTGACGCCCATGATGGTGTCGGCGCGCGTGGTGAACACGTACATGCGGCCGTCCTGGATGAGCTTGCCGCTCGCGTCACGGATGTCATGCGTGAAGGCGAAGCGCAGGCCCTCGCTCTTGCCGATCCAGTTTTCCTGCATCAGCTTGACGCGCTCGGGCCAGCCCGGCAGCTTGTGCTGGGTGTGCTCGAGCAGTTCTTCGGCGTAATCGCTGATCTTCAGGTAGTAGCCGGGGATCTCGCGGCGCTCGACGGTCGCGCCGGTGCGCCAGCCCTTGCCGTCGATCACCTGCTCGTTGGCCAGCACGGTCTGGTCGACCGGGTCCCAGTTGACCACCTGGGTCTTGCGGTAGGCGATGCCCTTTTCGAGCATCTTCAGGAACAGCCACTGGTTCCACTTGTAGTAGCTCGGATCGCAGGTGGCGATCTCGCGGCTCCAGTCGATCGCCAGGCCCATGGCCTGGAGCTGGCCCTTCATGTAGGCGATGTTCTCGTAGGTCCACTTGGCCGGCGGCACGCCGTTCTTCAGCGCCGCGTTCTCGGCCGGCAGACCGAAGGCGTCCCAGCCCATGGGCATCAGCACGTTGTAGCCGCTCATGCGCAGGTAGCGCGTGAGCATGTCGTTGATCGTGTAGTTGCGCACGTGGCCCATGTGCAGCTTGCCGCTGGGGTACGGCAGCATCGAGCAGGCGTAGTACTTCTTGCGGCTCGCGTCCTCGGTGACACGGTAGACATCGGCGGCGCGCCATTGCGCCTGGGCAGCGGACTCGACGTCGCTGGGTTTGTAGCTGGGGTTCATGACATCTCGGCAGGGCCCGGCTCGACGGCGGCCGGGAAGGCGGATTATCGCGCCGTGCGTGATCGTCCCCCGGGCCCCATGCCGGAATCAGGCCCTTTCCTGCGGCGGCGGGGCGGGCGTCCACTCGTCGCCGAACAGTTCCGGCTCGCTGTAGGCCTCCAGATTCGCCCAGTGGTGGGCCGCGTCTTCCCGGTAGAACAGGCTGGCAAGCCCCGCCGCCAGGCGCCGTGCGCCGTCGCTGATGGCGGGAATGTCGCCCGACACCGTGCCGTGCGACAGCGCCGCCGGGTAGCAGAAGCAGTGGATGCGGTCCAGACCCGGGCAGGCGCCGAGCGCGTTTTCCTGGAATTCGAAGGCCGGCCCGAGGTCGGGCGAATCGGCCAGTTCGCGGTCCTCGTCGCCGGGCGCGGGCGTGAAGCGGTCTTTCCAGGTACGAATGTGCGCGGAAATGCCCGCGAATTCGGGGCGGGCGGCCCAGTCGACCTGGAAACCGGTCGACACGATCAGGAAGTCGAATTCGAAATCGCCCTTGGGCGTGGCCACGCGCAGCGCCTCGCCCTGCGGCGCCACGGCCAGGATGGGGCAGCCGAAGTTGAAGAAGGCGTTGGCGTGCCGCGACACCCGCAGCGTGCTGCCGTGCGGCGGCGGCACGTTCAGCACGTTGATGTAGTGGCGGATGCGCCATTTCAGCTCGTCAGGCAGGTCGTAGTGCCCCTGCGTGAGCCCCGGCACGCCGGCGCCCTTGCCCTTGTTGACGCGCGGCAGGTCGGGCCGGCGGATCAGCAGCTCGACGCTGTGCGCGCCGGCTTCGAGCGCGGTGGCGGCGCTGTCCATGGCCGAGGAGCCCGCGCCGACCACGCCCACGCGCAGGCCCTTCAGGCGGCCGTAGTCCATCTCGTCGGAGGAATGCGCCCACTTGGCACGCGGCAGGCCGTCGACAAAGGCGGGCACGGCCGGGCCGCCCAGGCCGTCGCGGCCGGTGGCCAGCACGACGCGGCGCGCCAGCACGCGGCGCTCGCCCTCGGGCGTGCGCAGGTCCAGGCGCACGGCGCTGGCGTCGGGCAACGGTTGCAAGCCAGTCACAGCGGTGTCGTTGCGCACGTCCACGCCCATCACGCGTCGGTACCAGACCAGGTAGTCCATCCACTGCAGGCGCGGGATCTTGTCCAGCGCGGCCCAGGCCTCGGTGCCGAACTGGGCCTCGAACCAGGCGCGGAAGGTCAGCGAGGGCAGCCCCAGCGCCGGGCCCGTGAGCTCCTTGGGCGAGCGCAGGGTTTCCATGCGCGCCGTGGTGGCCCAGGGGCCTTCGCGCCCGGCCGGGGCGCGGTCGAAGACCACGGCGCGGATGCCCTGCTGCGCCAGCGCGCTCGCCGCGGCCAGCCCGGCCTGGCCGCCGCCGATGATGGCCACGTCGAGCACGGGTTCGCCGTCGACCTGGCGCGGTGGCACCCAGACGCGGGCGGGCCAGCCGAGGTAGTCGAGGTCCTGAGCGAGCCGGCGTTCGAGCGCGGCAAGGCCGATGGGTGGGGCAGAGGGGGAGAAAGCGGTGTCGTCGGTGGTCATCGGTCGGGGGTCGGGGCGGCAGCGCCCCGCCCTGCTGAATTTACCCACTTCCGCGCGGCGCCCGCCTGCCACAGCGTACCGCTGGCCCGGATTTCGCATGCCACAATGAATTTCGACCACAGGGGCAGGCATGAGCGGCAGCAACGGCGAATGGTGGCGGGGCGCGGTGATCTACCAGATCTACCCGCGCAGCTTCATGGACAGCAACGGCGACGGCGTCGGCGACCTGCCCGGCATCACGTCGAAGCTCGACCACGTCGCCCGCCTGGGCGTCGACGCGGTCTGGGTCTCGCCCTTCTTCCGCTCCCCCATGAAGGACTTCGGCTACGACGTGGCCGACTACCGCGCCGTCGATCCGCTGTTCGGCACGCTGGACGACTTCGACGCGATGCGCGCACGCATGCACGCGCTGGGCCTGAAGCTCATCATCGACCAGGTGCTCTCGCACACCTCCGACCAGCACGCCTGGTTCGCCGAAAGCCGCAGCTCGCGCGACAACCCCAAGGCCGACTGGTACGTCTGGGCCGATCCCCAGCCCGACGGCACGCCGCCCACCAACTGGCTCTCGGTCTTCGGCGGCTCGGCCTGGCAGTGGGACTCGCGCCGCCGGCAGTACTACCTGCACAGCTTCCTGGCCGAGCAGCCCGATCTCAACTTCCATTGCGCCGAAGTCCAGGACGCCCTGCTCGGCGAGGTGCGCTTCTGGTGCGAGCGCGGCGTGGACGGCTTCCGCTTCGACGCCTGCAACCACCAGTTCCACGACGCGCTGCTGCGCGACAACCCGCCCGCCACGGTCGAATCGATGGGCGAGGTCAGCACCGTGCGCGCCGACAACCCGTATGCGATGCAGGTCCACCTGTACGACAAGAGCCAGCCCGAGAACCTCGTGTTCCTGGAGCGCCTGCGCCGGCTGCTCGACGGCTACGGCGCGGTCGCGCTGGGCGAGGTCGGCGACGAGAACGCGCCCCCGGTCATGGCGCAGTACACCGAACTCGGCAAGCGCCTGCACCTGGCCTACAGCTTCAGCCTGCTCACGGCCGACCACCGCCCGAAGCACCTGCGCCACCAGGTCGAATCGCTCGACGCCGCACTGGCCGTGACGGGCGGCTGGGGCTGCTGGGCGGTGTCGAACCACGACGTGCCGCGCGTCGCCACGCGCTGGAGCGATGGCCAGGCGCCCGACACGCGCCGCGACCGGCTCTGGCTCGCGCTGCTGCTGGCGTTGCGCGGCAGCGCCAGCCTCTACCAGGGCGAAGAGCTCGGCCTGCCCGAGGCCGACGTGCCCTTCGAACTTCTGCAAGACCCCTACGGCCGCGCCTTCTGGCCCGAGTTCAAGGGCCGCGACGGCTGCCGCACGCCGATGCCCTGGACCGCCGATGCGCCCAACGCCGGCTTCAGCACCGGCACGCCCTGGCTGCCGGTGGACGGCGCGCACCTGCCGCTGGCCGTCGACCAGCAGGAGGCCGACCCCGGCTCGATGCTCGCCTTCAGCCGCGCGCTGCTGCACTGGCGGCGCACCCAGCCGCTGCTGCGCACGGGCGCGCTGGCGTTCGTCGATGCGCCCGCGCCGCTGCTGCACATCGTGCGAAGCGACGGGGAGGCGGTGCTGCACGCGATCTTCAATACAGGAATCGAACCTGTCGCGCTTCCCTTGCCCGCGCCGCTGGTGCCGCTGACAGGCCACCCGCTCGCGCCGACCGCGACCGTCACCGCCGGTCCAAAGCCCCTGCTGACATTGGCGCCTTATGGCGTGTTCTTCGGCACGCCTGCCGAAGCAGGAGGACGCTGAACCCCATGCCCCCTTCTCCTTTCCTCCTCCCGGCCGACATCCAGGCGCTGATGCGCGCCGAGCACGGCGATCCGTTCGCCGTGCTCGGCCCTCACGAGACCGCCGACGGCCTCGAGGTGCGCGCGCTGATGCCCGGCGCGCGGCAGGTGGCCGTGGTGCATTCGCGCACCGGCTGGCCGCTGTCGATCCTTGCGCGGCACGAGGGCTCCGACCTGTTCAGCGGCCTCGTGCCCGCGGCCGAGGCGCGCATGGGCTACTCGTTCCAGGTCGACTGGGAGACCGGGCACGCCTCGCGGCTCGAAGACCCCTACCGTTTTCCCTTCGTGCTCGGCGAGACCGACGTGTGGCTGCTGGCCGAGGGCACGCACCTGCGGCCGTGGGAGCGGCTGGGCGCGCACCTGCGCGAGATCGACGGCGTGAAGGGCGTGGCCTTTGCCGTGTGGGCGCCGAATGCGCGGCGCGTGTCGGTGGTCGGCGACTTCAACAACTGGGACGGCCGACGCCACATGATGCGGCTGCGCCGCGAGTGCGGCGTGTGGGAGATCTTCGCGCCGCACGTGGCGACCGGCGACAGCTACGAGTTCGAGATCCTGTCGTCGCGCGGCGAGGTGCTGCGCAAGGCCGACCCCTTCGCGTTCTCGTCACAGCTGCGCCCCGGCACCGCCTGCGTCGTGGCGCCGCTGCCCGCGCCCGTGCCGATGCCCGCCGGGCGCGCCGAGGCCAACGCGCACCAGGCGCCGATCAGCATTTATGAAGTGCACCTGGGCTCGTGGCGCCGCAAGCACCATGGGCAGGAATGGCTGGACTACCGCGAGCTGGCCGACACGCTCGTGCCCTATGTGCGCGACATGGGCTTCACGCACATCGAGCTGCTGCCCATCACCGAGCACCCCTTCGACGGCTCGTGGGGCTACCAGCCCATCGGCCTGTATGCGCCGACCTCGCGCTTCGGCACGCCCGGCGACTTCCGCCATTTCGTCGAAGCCGCGCATGTCGCGGGGCTCGGCGTGATCCTCGACTGGGTGCCCGCGCACTTTCCGACCGACGCGCATGGTTTGGGCAACTTCGACGGCACCGCGCTGTACGAGTACGCCGATCCGCGCGAGGGTTTCCACAACGACTGGCAGACGCTGATCTTCAACTACGCCCGCACGGAGGTGCGCAACTACCTCGTGGGCAATGCGCTGTACTGGCTGGAGCGCTACGGCGTGGACGGCCTGCGCGTGGATGCGGTGGCCTCGATGCTGTACCGCGACTACAGCCGCAAGGCCGGCGAGTGGGTGCCGAATGCGCAGGGCGGGCGCGAGAACCTGGAGGCCATCGACTTTCTTCGCCGCATGAACCGCGTGGTGGGCGTGGAGCGTCCGGGGGCTGTGACCATCGCGGAAGAGTCGACGAGCTTTCCCGGTGTGACGCAGCCGCCGGAAGACGGCGGGCTGGGGTTTCACTACAAGTGGAACATGGGGTGGATGAACGACACGCTGGCGTATGCGGGGACCGATCCGGTCTACCGCAAGCACCATCACCAGCAGATCACCTTCGGGCTGATGTACGCGCACAGCGAGAACTTCGTGTTGCCGCTGTCGCATGACGAAGTGGTGCACGGCAAGGGGTCGATGATCGGGCGCATGCCCGGCGATGAATGGCAGAAGTTCGCGGGGTTGCGCAACCTGTATGGGTACCTGTGGGCTTATCCGGGGAAGAAGCTGCTGTTCATGGGCGGGGAGTTTGCGCAGTACGCGGAGTGGAATGCGGATCGCGGGCTGGACTGGCACTTGCTCGAACATGCGGGGCATCAAGGGGTGCGGCGGTTGGTGCGCGATCTGAACAACGTGTATCGGCACTTTCCTGCTTTGCATGAGCTGGACCACGAGGGGGCTGGGTTCGAGTGGTTGGTGCATGACGATGTGGCGCAGTCGGTGTTTGCGTTTGTTCGGCGGGCTCGGGATGGGGGGGTTGTTGTGGTGGTTTGCAACTTCACGCCTGTGCCTCGGCATGACTATCGGTTGGGGGTGCCTGTGGCTGGCTCGTATCGGGAGGTCATCAATACGGATGGGGTTGTGTATGGGGGGAGTGGGGTTGGGAACGGGGTTGTCGAGAGTTCTCCGGTGGGGTGGCATGGGAAGGCGGATTCTGTTGTTGTCAGCTTGCCGCCGCTCGCTACTTTGATGTGGGTGGTGGCTTGAAACGCTCTGGGCTGGTTTTTGTTCCGGGGCCGGGTCTCGGCCCGGCGGCCGACCTACTTTTCTTTGCTTCGCCAAAGAAACGTAGGCAAAAGAAAGGC
>NZ_JBXAMR010000009.1:0-169014 GCF_058800845.1 Variovorax sp. GW822-FHT04E09 | reverse complement strand
GGTCGCCTTTTCTTTGCTTACTTTCTTTTGGCGAAGCAAAAGAAAGTGAGTCGCCCGCCGGGGCGAGACCCGGCCCCGGAAAGCAACCCCCAAAACCAATCCAAAACAACTACATTGCACACAATTCAATTGCGAACTACAATTCAATCCATGCCAACGAAACCCAACACAGACGACCTGCTCAAGCTAGACAACCAGCTCTGCTTCGCCGTCTACTCCGCCTCCTTGGCAATGACCCGCCTCTACAAGCCGTTGCTCGAAAAGCTCCAGCTCACCTACCCCCAATACCTGGTGATGCTCGCCCTCTGGGAGCAAGACGGCCCCACCGTCTCCGCCCTCGGCGAACGTCTCTCGCTGGATTCCGGCACCCTCACCCCGCTCCTCAAGCGCCTCGAAGCCAACGGCTACGTAGCCCGAGTCCGCGACGTCGCAGACGAGCGCCGCGTCCACATCACGCTCACCCCCGCAGGCCGCAAGCTCAAGTCCCGAGCCGCCAACGTCCCCGAATGCCTCATGGCCGCCGCCGAATGCTCCGTCCCCGAGCTGATCGCCCTCACGCAGCAAATACAAACCCTGCGCGACCGCATCCGCAAAGCCGCCTGACACACAAACAACCCATCCAGAGTTCTCCCCGGCTTCGTGAGAAGAAGCCCTTTCATCACCACTCCCCTGACCAAAGGAAATCACCATGACCACCAAGCTCGACAAAGTTCTCTACACCGCAGAAGCCCACACCGTCGGCGGCCGTGACGGCGCCGGCAAGTCCAGCGACGGCGCCATCGACGTCAAGCTGAGCTCGCCCGGCTCGGGCAAGCCCGGCACCAACCCCGAGCAGCTGTTCGCGGTCGGCTACGCCGCCTGCTTCATCGGCGCCATGAAGGCCGTCGGCCCGAAGATCAGCGTCAAGGTGCCGGAAGAAGTCGCCATCGACTCGAAGGTCTCCCTCGGCCCGACGAACGGCGGCGCGGCCTACGGCATCTCGGTGCAACTGGCGATCTCGCTGCCCGGCCTGGACGACGCACAGAAGAAGCTGCTGGTCGACACGGCTCACCAGGTCTGCCCCTACTCGAACGCCACCCGCGGCAACATCGACGTGGAACTCACCATCGTCTGATTCCGCTCTGACGGTTTCGTGAAACAAAGCGCCCCGGCCCCAAGCCTGGGCGCTTTTTTCATGTCTGTCTCACGGGTGACGCCGAAACGCACGCCGAGATAGCGCCTTTCACCAAGCTTGGCTAATGTGGCCGCACGTCTCGCCCGTCCCGCCCCCCGTCTTCAACACACACCCGTGGAGATCGACCCCATGAGCACCACCCACCTCCTGATCCGCAAAGACCAGCTGGCCACCGCGCGCCTGCACACCGACACCTCCGACCGGCCACTGACCGACGGCCAGGTGCGCGTGCGCATCGACAGCTTTGCGCTCACCTCCAACAACATCACCTACGCCGCCTTCGGCGATGCGATGAGCTACTGGCAGTTCTTTCCCTCAGAGGAAGAAGGCTGGGGCAGCATCCCGGTGTGGGGCTTTGCCAGCGTGGTGCAGTCGCAGCACCCGGGCGTGGCCGTGGGCGAACGGATCTACGGCTACTGGCCGATGTCCACGAGCGCGGTGCTCAGCCCCGACCGGCTCTCGCCCTCGCGCTTCACCGACGCGGCGGCGCACCGCGCCGAGCTGCCCGCGGTCTACAACCAGTACTTCCGCTGCAACGCCGACCCGCTGTACACCACCGACACCGAAGACCTGCAGGCGCTGCTGCGCCCGCTGTTCATCACCTCGTGGCTGATCGACGACTTCATGGCCGACAACGACTTCTTCGGCGCCACCACCATGCTGCTGTCGAGCGCGTCGAGCAAGACGGCCTACGGCACGGCCTTCCAGCTGCACCAGCGCGACGGCATCGAGGTGGTCGGCCTCACCTCGCCCGCCAACGTGGCCTTCTGCCAGAGCCTGGGCTGCTACGACCGCGTGGTGACCTACGACGCGCTGGACACCATCGCGGCCGACACCCCGTGCGTGTACATCGACTTCGCCGGCAACGGCGAGCTGCGCACCGCGATCCACGAACGCTTCACGAACCTCAAGTACAGCAGCTCGATCGGCGGCACGCACGTGGAGCAGCTCGCCGCCAAGGGCGCGGGCAAGAGCCTGACCGGCCCGCGCGCCACGCTGTTCTTTGCGCCGGCGCAGATAAAAAAGCGCACCACCGAATGGGGCGCTGACGAGTTCGGCCGGCGCATGGTGGCCGCGTGGCACCGCTTCCTGGCCACGGTGACCGACGCCAGCAACCCCTGGCTGCACACCGAGCACCACCACGGCGGCGAGGCGGTGCAGGCCGCCTACGCGCAGGTGCTGGCGGGCAAGGGCGACCCGCGCACCGGCCATATCCTTTCGCTTTACAAACAAGCGGGCGCTCGCTGACCCGCACGGGGCCCATGTGGCGACAATCGCCGCATGACCCCTTCTTCTGTCGCGCCCGCGAACACCCATCCTTACGAGAGCCTCACGCCCGACGTGGTGCTCGACGCGCTCGCGACACTCGGCCTGCACGGCGACGGCCGCCTCACCGGCCTGAACTCCTATGAAAACCGGGTCTACCAGGTCTACCTGGAAGACCCGAATCCCCATCCCGCGGTGGTGCTCAAGTTCTACCGCCCCGGCCGCTGGAGCGAGGCCGAGATCCTCGAAGAGCACGCCTTCTCGCTCGAACTGGCCGCTGGCGAGGTGCCGGCCGTGCCGCCGCTGGCCTTCGACGGCAAGACGCTGCACCACCACGCCGGCTTTGCCTTCAGCGTGAGCCCCTACCGCGGCGGGCGCGCGCCCGAGCTGGACAACTTCGAGGTGCTCGAATGGGTGGGCCGCTTCCTGGCGCGCATCCACACGGTGGGCAGCGCCAAGCCCTTCGAGGCCCGCCCCGCGCTCGACCTGCAGACCTTCGGGCTGGACTCGCGCGACTGGCTGCTCGAGAACGACAAGATCCCGCTCGACATGCAGCGCGACTGGGAAAAAATCTGCAACGAGGCGCTGGACATGGTTCGCGCCACCGCCCTGGCGCTGCAGCCGCCGGCCTCCGACTTCAAGCCCCGCAAGCTGCGCCTGCACGGCGACGTGCACCCCGGCAACATCCTGTGGACGCCCACCGACCGCCCCGGCGGCGGCCCGCACTTCGTCGACCTGGACGACGCGCGCACGGGCTTCGCGGTGCAAGACCTGTGGATGCTGCTGTCGGGCGACCGCGCGCAGCGCACGGCGCAGCTGTCGGGCCTGCTCGACGGCTACGAGCAGTTCCGCGAATTCGACCGCCGCGAGCTGGCGCTCATCGAGCCGCTGCGCACGCTGCGGCTCATCCACTACAGCGCCTGGCTGGCACGCCGCTGGGAAGACCCGATCTTCCCGATCAACTTCCCGTGGTTCGGCTCCAGCGACTACTGGAAGGGCCAGATCCTCGTGCTGGAAGACCAGTGCGAGCAGATGGCGGAAGAGCCCCTCTACGCGTGATCACTGAGCGGCGTTCGCGGCCAGGCTCTGCGCCACGCCTTCGAGCAGCCGCTCGACCAGCACATTGACCGGCCCGGCGCGCCACACGCCATAGGCCTCCGACTGCACCACCGCGCGGTCGAGCGGGCGGAACACCGCCCCGCGCAGCGCCGAGTGCCGCATCGCCTGCGGCACCAGCGCCACGCCCATGCCCTGCGACACCAGCGACACCACGGCCAGCCAGTGCCGCACCTCGTGGCGCACCTCGGGCAGGAAGCCCGCGTCGGCGCAGATCGACAGGATGCGCTCGTGGTAATCGGGTGAAGCCTCGCGCGAGAACAGCACGAAGGGCTGGTCGCGCAGGTCGGCCGGCGCCAGCACGCGCTTGCGCGCCAGCGCATGGCCCGCGGGCAGGCAGGCCACGAAGGGCTCCGACAGCAGCAGCCGGTGCTGCAGCTCGGCCGGCATGCGGCTGGTGTGGACAAAGCCCAGGTCGAGCCGATCGTGCAGCAGCTCGGCGATCTGCACGCCGGAGTTGAGTTCGCTCAGCGTGATGCGCACCGCTGGATGCCGCGCCTGGAACGCACGCAGCGCGGGCGGCAGGCCGCGGTAGAGCATGGCGCCCACGAAGCCGATGCGCAGCCGGCCCGCCGAGCCGGTGGCCACGTCGCGCGCCTCCAGCGCCGCTTCTTCAGCCTGCAGCAGCACGCGCCGCGCCGACACGCGCAGCGCCTCGCCCGCGGGCGTGAGCCGCACTTCCTTGCTGTTGCGCTCGAACAGGCGCGCGCCCACCGAGTCTTCGAGCTGGCGGATCGCCACCGACAGCGGCGGCTGCGAAATGGCCAGCCGCCGCGCGGCGCGCCCGAAGTGCAGCTCTTCGGCGAGCACGGAGAAGTAGCGCAGGTGCCGCAGTTCCATGAATAGCTAAATCAAATCGTACAAGACCAAATCAATATTAGACACGGATCATTGCCAACTCAACAATGCGGCGAACCAGGAGACGCCCGCATGCCCACACCCGCTGCTTCCGCTGCCACAGCCGCCGCGCACCCGATCCCCGATCGCCACGGCCAGAACCTCTTCACCACCGACACCGAGCTGCACACGCTGCTCGCGCTGTACCTGCCCGAGGCCCTGCGCACCCACATGCGCCCGCACTTCGAGCGCCTGGGCGGCCTGGCGGGCGGCCTGCTGGACGACCTGGCCGGCACCGCCGACCGCAACCCGCCCACGCTGAAGCAGCGCACGCGCACCGGCATCGACGAGCAGAAGGTCATCAAGCACCCGGCCTATGTCGAGATGGAGCGCCTGGCGCTCAGCGAATTCGGCCTGGCCGCCATCTCGCACCGCGACGAGACGCTGGGCTGGGCCGGCAAGATGCCGCCGCTGGTCAAGTACGTGCTGACCTACCTCTTCGTGCAGGCCGAGTTCGGCCTGTGCTGCCCGGTCTCGATGACCGACTCGCTCACGCGCACGCTGAAGAAGTTCGGCGCGCCCGAGCTGGTCGCCAAGTACCTGCCGCGCCTGACCTCGCTCGACTTCGACGAGCTCGCGCAGGGCGCGATGTTCATGACCGAGCAGGCCGCCGGCTCCGACATCGCCGCCACCGCCACCACCGCGCAGCGCCAGGCCGACGGCAGCTGGCGCCTGGCCGGCGACAAGTGGTTCTGCTCCAACCCCGACGCCGGCTTTGCGATGGTGCTGGCGCGCGCCGACGACGCGCCCGCGGGCATGAAGGGCGTGTCGCTGTTCCTGCTCCCGCGCGAACTCGACGACGGCAGCCTCAACCATTACCGCATCATCCGGCTCAAGGACAAGCTGGGCACGCGCTCGATGGCCAGCGGCGAGATCCGCCTCGAAGGCGCGGTGGCCTACCTCGTGGGCGAGGAAGGCCGCGGCTTCCAGCAGATGGCCGACATGGTCAACAACTCGCGCCTGTCCAACGGCGTGCGTTCCGCCGGCCTGATGCGCCGCGCGGTGGCCGAGGCCGAGTACATCGCCTCCGAGCGCCGCGCCTTCGGCCGCGCGCTCGAGCAGATGCCGCTGATGCAGCGCCAGCTCGACAAGCTGCGCGTGCCGTCCGAGCAGGCCCGCACCATGGTCTGCCAGACCGCGCAGGCGCTGGCGCGCTCCGACGCCGGCGAGCCCGATGCGTACGCGCTGCTGCGCATCCTCACGCCGCTCATCAAGTTCCGCGCCTGCCGCGATGCGCGCCAGGTCACGGGCGATGCGATGGAAGTGCGCGGCGGCTGCGGCTACATCGAGGAGTGGAGCGATCCGCGCCTCGTGCGCGACGCGCACCTGGGATCGATCTGGGAAGGCACCAGCAACATCGTGGCGCTGGACGTGATCCGCGCCGTGAAGCGCGAAGGCTCGCTGCCCGTGCTGCGCGCGCACGTCGAGAAGCTCATCAGCGACGCCACCACGCTCACACCGGCCTTTGCCGCCGCGCTGCGCGACACCATGGCGCGCGCCTGCGCCCTGGCCGAGACCGCCGCGCGCGAAGGCGGTGACGTGCTCGCGCGCCAGGCCGCCTCAGCCCTGTACCACTGCACCAGCGCCGCCGCGATGGCCTGGGAGGCCTCGGCCGGCGGCTCCGCCGCGCGCCTGCGCTGGGCCCAGCTGGTGCTGCTGCACCGCGTGCTGCCGCGCGATCCGCTGGCACCCGACGCGCTGCCCGCCGACTGGCACGCCGCGCTCGTGCGCACGGCCGCCTGAGCCCCTTTTTCGAGAACAACGGAGACAAGACCCCATGCGACAACGACTCAGCCTCATCCTCGGCACCGCCTGCGCCGCGCTGCTGCTGGCAGCCACGCCCGCCGCGCACGCCCAGCCCGGCGCCTTCCCGACCAAGCCGATGACGCTGGTCGTGCCCTTCCCGCCCGGCGGCCCGACCGACGCGATGGCGCGCACGCTGGCCGCCGAGCTGCGCGACAAGCTCGGCCAGCCCATGATCGTGGAGAACCGCGCGGGCGCGGGCGGCAACATCGGTGCCGACTACGTGGCGCGCGCCGAGGCCGACGGCCACACGCTGCTGTTCGGCACCTCGGGCCCGCTGGCCATCAACGTGAGCCTGTACCGCAAGATCAGCTACGACCCGACCAGGAGCTTCGCGCCCGTGATCCAGGTCGGCTACCTGCCGAACATCCTGGTGGTGAACCCGGCCCTGCCGGTGAAGAACGTGGCCGAGCTGGTCGCCTACGCCAAGGCCAACCCGGGCAAGCTCAGCTACGCCTCGTCGGGCAACGGCGCCTCGTCGCACCTGGCGGGCGTGCTGTTCAACTCGGTGGCCGGCACCGACCTGCTGCACGTGCCCTACAAGGGCACGGGCCCGGCGCTCAACGACCTGCTGGGCAACCAGGTCAGCATGACCTTCACCGACATCCTCACCGCGCTGCCCTACGTCAAGGCCGGCAAGCTGCGCGCACTCGGCGTGGCCACCTCGGCCCGCTCGCAGGCGCTGCCCGAGGTGCCGACCATCACCGAGCAGCTGCACAAGCCCTACGACGTGAGCGTGTTCTTCGGCATCGTCGCGCCGGCCGGCACGCCGGCCGACCGCGTGACCAAGCTCAACCACGCGTTCGCCGAGGTGCTCAACTCGCCGAAGGTCAAGCAGATGTTCGCCGCGCAGGGCCTGGAAGCCACGGCGGACACCTCGCCGCAGAAGCTCGCGCAGTTCATCGGCAGCGAAACGGCCAAGTGGAAGGACGTGGTGAAGAAGTCCGGCGCGCAGCTCGACTGACCGCCGCGACGCACAAGAAAAACAAGGAGACAAGAAAATGAAAACGCAACGGCTGTCACGCCTGCTCGCCCTCGCCGCGCTGTTCACCGCAGCCGGCGCCGCCACCGCAGAGACCTACCCGCAACGCCCCGTCACGCTGATCGTTCCGTATGCCGCGGGCGGCCCCACCGACCAGCACCTGCGCGCCGTCGCCGACGAGGCCGGCAAGGCCCTGGGCCAGCCCGTGGTGCTCGACAACCGCCCCGGTGCGAGCGGCACCAACGGCGCCGCCGCGCTGGTGCGCGCCGCGCCCGACGGCTACACGCTGGCCGTGCTGCCGGCCTCGGTGTACCGCGAGCCCTTCATCAACAAGGTAGCCTTCGACCCCGCGCGCAGCTTCTCATACGTGGTGATGCTGTCCGACTACACCTTCGGCCTCGCCGTGAAGGCCGACGCACCGTGGAAGACCTGGCAGGACTTCGCGGCCGATGCCGCGCGCCGCCCCGGCAAGCTCAACGTGGGCGCCACCGGCGCGGTGGGAACGCCGCGCATCGTGATAGACGAAGCCGCCGAGATGGCGAAGGTCCAGCTCAACATGGTGCCCTTCAAGGGCGACGCCGAAGTCACCAACGCCATCCTCGGCGGCCACATCGACGCCGCGCCGCTCTCGGGCGTGGCCGTGCCGCACATCGACGCCGGCAAGATGCGCTACCTCGTGATGCTCACGCCGCAGCGCGTCAAGCGCTACCCGCAGGTGCCCACGCTGCGCGAACAGGGCGTGGACGCGGTCATCGATTCGCCCTACGGCATCGCCGGCCCCGCCGGCATGGACCCGGCGCGCGTGAAGACCGTGCACGACGCCTTCCGCAAGGCACTGGCATCGCCCGCCGGCCTGCGCGTGCTGGAGCAGCTGAACCAGCAGGCCAACGCGATGGACCCCGAGCAGTACCGCCGCTACGCGCTGGCGACCACCGCGCGCGAGAAGGAACGCGTGGCGCGCCTGCGCCAACGCGGCCTGCTCGACTGACCACGGAGTGCGCCGCATGCAGGACCCCGCTTTCATCGACGAGCCCGCCGGCGTGCTGTTCGGCCTGCCCATGCCGATGGCCCGCGCCTTCGCGCTGCGCGGCGAGGCCATCGGCGACGAGCGCGCGCGCGTGCGCATGCCCTACAGCGCGGACCACACCAACAGCCGCGGCGACGTGCACGGCGGCGCGATCGCCGTGCTGTTCGACTGCGCGCTCTCCAGCGCCGTGCGTTCGCACGCGCCCACGGCCTTCGGCGTGGTCACCGTCGACATCACGGTGCACTACACCGCGCCCTGCGCCGGCGACGTGATCGCCACCGCCGTGTGCGAGCGGCGCGGGCGCGCGATGTGCTTCGCGCGCGGCGAGGCGCGCAACGCCGACGGCGAGCTGCTCGCGCTGGCCACGGGCACCTTCAAGCTGGTGCCGCGCACCGCTTCTCCTTCTTCCGAATCCACCCCATGACCACCGCCCCTTCTTCGACCGGCGCCCTCGCGGGCATCCGCGTGCTCGACATCTCGCGCATCCTCGGCGGCCCCTACTGCGGCCAGATCCTCGGCGACCACGGCGCCGACGTGCTCAAGGTCGAGCCGCCGCAGGGCGACGACACGCGCACCTGGGGCCCGCCCTTCAAGGAAGGCGTGGCCTCGTACTACCACGGCCTGAACCGCAACAAGCGCGTGCAGCACCTGGACTTCTCGACCGAGGAAGGCCGCGAGGCGCTGCTGGCGCTCGTGGCCGAGGCCGACGTGCTGATCGAGAACTTCAAGACCGGCACGATGGAGCGCTGGGGCATCGGCTACGAGACGCTGTCGCAGCGCTTTCCGCGCCTGGTGTGGTGCCGCGTGTCGGGCTTCGGCGCCGACGGCCCGCTGGGCGCGCTGCCGGGCTACGACGCCGCCGTGCAGGCCATGACCGGCATCATGAGCATCAACGGCGAGGCCGACGGCGGCCCGCTGCGCGTGGGCCTGCCGGTGGTCGACATGGTGACGGGACTCAACGCGGTGATCGGCGTGCTGCTCGCGCTGCAGGAGCGCAACCGCAGCGGACGCGGCCAGTTCGTGGAGGCGGCGCTGTACGACAGCGGCCTCTCGCTGCTGCACCCGCACGCGGCCAACTGGTTCATGGACGGCACGGCGCCGCGCCGCACCGGCAACGCGCACCCCAACATCTACCCCTACGACGCGCTGGCCACGGGCACCGACCCGATCTTCGTGGCCGTGGGCAACGACCGCCAGTTCGCGAGCTTCTGCCGCTGCATCGGCCTGCCCGCGCTGGCCGACGACCCGCTGTACCGCACCGCCGGCGCGCGCTCGGTGAACCGCGAGGGCCTCAAGCAGCAGCTCGAAGCCGCGCTCGCCGCCTTCGACGGCCGCACGCTGGTCGACCAGCTGATGGCCGCCGGCGTGCCCGCCGCGCCCGTACTGCCGGTGGCGGCCGCGCTGCAGCACCCGCACACGCTGCACCGCGAGATGGTGGTGGAGATGGAAGGCGGTTACCGCGGCATCGGCGCGCCCGTGAAGCTCAGCCGCACGCCGGCCAGCTACCGCCATGCGCCGCTGACGCCGGGCGACGCGTTCCTGCCCAACGACGACAACGCCGCGCGCTGACCTGTCGCGCGCTCAGTCGAGCGAGAGCTTGAGCGCGCGGATCAGCGGATGCCAGCGCGCCGACTCGCGCGCCAGCAGCGTTTCGAACTCGGCCGGCGTGCCGCCCACCGGCTCGACGCCGGCCTCGGCGAGGCGGCGCTGCACCACCGGGTTGTGCAGCGCGCTGGCCACCGCACGCTGCAGCCGCGCCACCACCTCGGGCGGCGTGCCCGCCGGCGCCACGAGGCCGTGGAAGATCGCGGCCTCGACCTTCGGCAAACCCAGCTCCGCGAAGGTCGGCACGCCCGGCAGTTGGGCCAGGCGCGCGGGGTTCGCCACCGCGAGCACGCGCAGCCGGCCGCCCTGGATGAAGCGGCGCGCCGTGGCGAGCTCGCCCATCGCGAACGGCAACTGCCCGCCCGCCACCTCGACCAGCGCCGGCCCGGCGCTGCGGTACGGCACATGCACCATCTCCAGCCCGGCCTCGCGCGCCAGCAACGCCATCGCGAGGTGCTGCGCGCTGCCGTTGCCGGCCGACGCAAAACTGAAGCGGCCCGGGAAGGCGCGCGCGTCCTCGATGAAGGCACGCGCATCGCGCACGCCGCTGGCCGGGCCGACCAGCAGCACCATCGGCAGCCGCACCAGCTGCGTGACGGGCGTGAAATCGCGCGACGGGCTGTAGCTCAGGCTGCGGTACAGCGCCGGGTTGAACACCCACATGCCGTTGTCGGCCGACAGCACGGTGTGGCCGTCGGCCGGCGCGCGCGCGGCCTCGAGGGCGGCGAGCGCGGTGTTGCCGCCGGGGCGGTTCTCGATCTGCACCGGCTGGCCCGTGTCGATGGCGAGCTGGGCACCGATGGCGCGCGCGACGACGTCGGCGATCGCGCCCGTCGGGAAGGGCACGATCCAGCGGATCGGCCGCGCGGTGTCGTCGGGCTGCTGCGCCCACGCCGTGCCCGCCATCAGACCCAGCAGCGCGGCCAGCCGCCGCCGTGTCAGGTCCGGCGGGCGCTGCATCACGGGGCGGCCCGGCTGGTCTTCAGGCCCTGCCCCGCGGCCCAGGTCGACACGTCCTCGCGCTTGATGGCCGCGGCCATGAGGCCGGGGAACGCATCGGGCGTGCACGCGAACGAGGGCACGCCCAGCGCCGCGAGCTTGGCGGCCAGGTCGCGGTCGTACGAGGGCGCGCCCTCGTCGCTGAGCGCCAGCAGCGCGATGAACTGCACGCCGGCCTCCACCAGCTGGTGGGCGCGGCGCAGCAGGCCGTCTTCCACGCCGCCTTCGTACAGGTCGGAGATGAGGATCAGGATGGTGTTGCGCGGCTCGCGCACCAGCGTCTGGCAGTAGCCCACGGCGCCGTTGATGTCGGTGCCGCCGCCCAGCTGCACGCCGAACAGCAGGTCGACCGGGTCCTGCAGCTGCTCGGTCATGTCGACCACGGCGGTGTCGAACACCACGAGCTTGGTCGACACCGCCGGCAGGCTCGCCATCACTGCGCCGAAGATGCTCGAGTAGACGACCGACGCGGCCATGGAGCCGCTCTGGTCGATGCACAGGATCACTTCGCGCTGCGGCTGGCGCGCCTTGCGCCCGTAGCCCACCAGCGTCTGCGGCACCACGGTGCGGTACTCGGGCTGCCAATGGCGCAGGTTGGCGCGGATGGTGCGGTGCCAGTCGATCTCCGAATGGCGCGGGCGGCGGTTGCGCTGGCTGCGGTTGAGCGCGCCGCTCACGGCGCTGCGCATCGGCTCCTCGAGCTTCTTCATGAGCTCGTCGACCACCTTGCGCACCACGGCGCGCGCCGTGTCCTTGGTGCCGGCCGGGATCACGCTCGCCAGCGCGACGAGGTTGGCGACCAGGTGCACGTCGGGCTGCGCGTTCTCGAGCATCTCGGGCTGCAGCAGCATCTGGCGCAGGTTGAGCCGCTCCATCGCGTCGCGCTGCATCACCTGCACCACCTGGCTCGGGAAGTACTTGCGGATGTCGCCGAGCCAACGGGCCACGCTGGGCGCCGAATCGCCCCGGCCGCCGCGCTGCCCGCCCTGGCCCAGGCCGCGCCGGCCGTCGGCTTCGTAGAGCGCGGCCAGCGCCTGGTCGATCTCGCGCACGCGGCCTTCGATGGCGCCGCAGCTGGCGTTGGCCTCGCTGCCGAGCACGAGGCGCCAGCGTTGCAGGCGGTCGGTGGGCGGCAGGGTTTGTTCTTCGTCGATGGGTGTTGGATTCGCGCTCATGCCTTCACTCCCAGCAGTTCCCGCAGCAGCGGCAGCGCGAGCACCGCGCGTGATTCGTCCCAGTCGGTGGCGGCCACGGCGGACGGCAAGGTGCCGCCGACGGCGCCGCGCTTGGCGCGTTCGCCGAGCGCGCGCCGGTCGGCGCCCGAGAAGTCCGCGAAGCTGCGCCGCACCAGCGGCAGCACCTGCACGAAGTGCTCCTCGCCGAGCCCCGCGAGCCAGCCATCGACCAGCGACCACACGGCATCGTCGTGCAGCAGCACCATCGCGTTGCGGTTGAGAAAGCCTTCGAGCCAGGCCGCCGCATCGGTCGGCGGTGCGCCGGCCGAGAGGTTGCGCGCGAGTTGCTGCGAAGCGCCGTCGCTGTCGATCTGCGCGTCGTCGAGCAGCAGCCGGCAGCTCACGCCGCGCAGCAGCGGCGCGCCGGTTTCGCCGAAGGCGATGGCACGCAGCGCGTTGCGCCAGGCGGTGGTCGTTTCTTCGCCGTCGCGCAGGCGCACCGCGTCGTGCGCGCCGATGAGGCGGGTGCGCAGCGACTCGGCGGCCTCGGCGTCGAGCGCGCCGCAGGCGATCGGCAGGCCGATGGCGCCGCGCACGATGAGGCTGTCGAGCACGTGCGAGAGCAGCGCGCTGTCGGTCTGGCGCACGCTGCCGTAGCGGAACACGTTGGCCAGCGGCGGCACGGCGCCGATGAGCTGCACGGCGTCGCCGGTGAGCGCGGCGCGGTCTTCGAGCGCGCGGGTCACGGCCTGCACGGCCACGGGCAGGTCGGCCAGCAGCACGGTGTCGACCTGCTCGGCCAGTGCGGTGAGCGAGGTCTCGGCCGCGAGCCCTTCCATCACGCGCGCGCTGGCGGCATGCGCCACGGTGGCGCCGAAGCGGCTGGCCTCGATGACGCGCAGCGCGAACTCGGGCTGCCACTGCAGCTGCCACACCTCGTGGAAGGTGCCGCGGCTCGCACGCTGGCCGGCCGTGACCTCGCCCCACGGCAGGCCGAGCAGGCGCAGGCGGTGCAGCAGGTGGCTGCGCGCCAGGTCGTTGGGCTGGCGCAGGTCGAGGTCGAGCGTCTTCGCGGTGGCCTCGGGCTTGAGGCGCAGGCTTTTCTGCGCCTGTTCGAGGTCGCGCTGCAGCGGCACGGTGGGCACGTCGGCCGGCACCTGGCCCATGCGGTCGCCGACTGTGAGGCGCTCGCGGATGAGCGTGAGCGGCGCCTGCTCGCCCATGCAGATCACGCTGCGCACGGCCTCGTCGAGCTCGGGCAGGCCGGGCGCGGGACGCTCGCGCAGCGCGGCCAGCGTGTCGGCCAGGCGCGTGGCTTCGATGAGGTGGGCGGAAGAACAGTCGAGGTCGTGCTCGCGCAGCAGGCGCGCGACGCGTGCGAGCCAGCCGGTGCTGCGCCCCGCCACCTCGTGCCCCTGCTGCCACAGGTGTTCGTACCAGCCCGGCGAATCGATGCCGGCGCCGTAGCCGCTGGCGCTCGTGAGGTGGCGATAGGTCCACGGCACCCAGGTCGCGAGCACCTTGAGCTTGGGCAGGCCCTTGAGCAGCGCCGCATCGGCCTTGGCGGTGGCCGCGCCCTGCAGCGCGGGCACGTGCCAGGCGCCGCACACGACGGCGATGCGCTGGTGGCCGGCCTTGACGGCCTCGCGGATCGATTGCCGCATGAAGGCTTCGCGCCGCTGCTCGCGTTCCATCGCGCGCACGCCGCGCCGGTCTTCGGGCGTTTCGGCGCGCACGGCCGTCATGGCTTCGGCGATGGCACCGAACAGGTCTTCGCCGTCGCCGCGCTCCTCGACCATGTGGTTCCACCAGCTCTCGCCGTCGGCATAGCCGGCGGCATGGGCGAGCCAGTCGAAGGGGTCGTCGGGCAGCGTGTTGGCGGCCTGTTCTTCCTCGGGGGCTTCGACCGTTTCGGCGACGGGCACCGTGTCGGTCTCGTCATCGCCCAACGGTGTTTCTTCAGGCGCTCGCGCCTTCGCCTCGTCGGCCGCGCGTGCGGCCTGCTCGATCGCCATGCGGTGCGCCTGCGGCAGGTCGATGAAGCGCGTGGGCACGCCGCGCGCGGCGCCCCACTGCAGCGCCTGCCACTCGGGCGAGAAGGTGGCGAAGGGATAGAACGCGGCCAGGCCGGTGTCCTCGCTCGCGTGGATCAGCACCGCGACCGGCGGTTGCAGGTCGGCGTGCGCCAGGAAGGACAGCAGCGGCTCGGCCTCGGGCGGGCCCTCGACGAGGATGCAGTCGGGCTGCAGCGACTCGAAGGCGCGCAACAGGCTGCGCGCACAGCCGGGGCCGTGGTGGCGGATGCCGAAGTAGTGCAGCGGCGAAGGCGCCGCGCTCGTGCTCATGCGCCGGCTCGCGTCAAAGCTGTTCTCGGCAGGCGCGGTACAGGTCCTTCCAGTCGGCCCGTTCCTTCACCACGGTCTCCAGGTATTCCTTCCACACCACCTGGTCCTGCACCGGGTCCTTGATGACCGCGCCGATCAGGCCCGAGGCCACGTCGGCCGAGCGCAACACGCCGTCGCCGAAGTGGCCGGCCAGCGCCATGCCGCTGTTGATGACCGAGATGGCCTCGGCGGTCGAGAGCGTGGAGGTGGGCGACTTGATGCGCGTCTTGCCGTCTTCGGTCTGGCCGTTGCGCAGCTCGCGGAAGATCTGCACCACGCGGCGCACTTCCTGCAGCGCGGGCGGCTCGGCCGGCAGCGCGAGCGCGCGGCCCAGCTCGCCGACGCGCTTGACGACGATCTGCACTTCTTCTGCTTCGCTCGACGGCACGGGCAGCACCACGGTGTTGAAGCGGCGCTTGAGCGCGCTCGACAGTTCGTTCACGCCCTTGTCGCGGTTGTTGGCGGTGGCAATCACCGAGAAGCCGCGCGTGGCCTGCACCTCGGTGCCCAGCTCGGGCACGGGCAGCGTCTTTTCCGACAGCACGGTGATCAGCGAATCCTGCACGTCGGCCGGGATGCGCGTGAGTTCTTCGACGCGCGCGATCTTGCCCAGGCGCATGGCGTGCACCAGCGGACTCGGCACCAGCGCCTTCTCGGACGGGCCGTGGGCCAGCAGCTCGGCGTAGTTCCAGCCGTAGCGCAGCTGCTCTTCGCTGGTGCCGGCCGTGCCCTGGATCAGCATCGTCGAGTCGCCGCTCACTGCGGCGGCCAGGTGCTCCGACACCCACGACTTGGCCGTGCCCGGCACGCCGTACAGCAGCAGCGCGCGGTCGGTGGCGAGCGTGGACACGGCGATTTCCATCAGGCGCGAATTGCCGATGTACTTGGGGCTGACTTCGAAGCCGTTGGCCAACTTGCCGCCCATCAGGTAGGTGAGCACGGCCCAGGGCGAGAGCTTCCAGTTGGCCGGGCGCTGGCGGTCGTCGACCTTCTGGAGCGCTTCGAGTTCTTCGGCGAATTGCTGTTCGGCATGCTGGCGCAGGACATTGCTCATGGACGGCCTTGGGAAGAGGTTGAAAGTGAAGAAGAAGAGGAAGAAGAAGGAAGCGTGGCGACCAGCCGGCGCGCGCGCACGATGCGCGCGGTGTCGGCCAGTGCGTTGGCGAGGCCGGGGCTTTCCTCGGCCGCGCGCGGCAGGTCGGCCAGCAGCGGCAGTGCATCGAGGTGCAGCAGCGCGGCGGCGGTGCCGAGCACTTGGCGCAGCACGTAGTCGTTGACGAGGTCGCCGCGCTCAACGCGCATGCGCAGCGCCTGGGCGATGCGCAGCGACAGCGCGGCCGAGGGCGTGTCGCCGGGTGCGCAGGCCTGGTCGGCAAACGCGACGACGTCCTGCACGCCCTGCCCGGCATCGCCGAGCTGCGTTGCCCAGTGGCGCTCGCGGCGCTCGCGCGGCAGCAGCGCCAGCAGCGGGCCCACGCCGCCGCGGTGGCCGCGCGGGCGGTCGAGCAGCGCGTCGCACCAGTCGAAATCGGGCGCGGCCAGCACGGCCTCGTTCCAGCCGCGCAGCAGCGCGTCGTGCCAGTCGCCCTTGGCGGCCCAGTCGAGCAATGCAGCGGGCGTCAGGCCGGTGCGCGCGGTCCACCAGGCCAGCGGCATCTGGCGCACCAGCTGGTAGAGCCACCACGCGCGCTCGCCGAGGCTGTCGTGCGTGGGGCGCGCGGCGTCGATGGCGTCGTCCTTCCAGCGCGGGTCGGCGGCCTCGGGGGCGTTCAGTTGCCACGTCGCGCCTTGCGATGAGAGCAAGGGCGCGAGGAAGGCTTCGACGCGCCGCACGTGCGCGCTGGCCGGCAGGCGCTGCAGCAGCTCGACCACGGTCTGGCGCACATCGCGCGCGCGGTCTTTCAGCTGGGCTTCAAGCAGCGCTTCGTCGTCGGGGCCGAGGTTCTCGGCCAGTGCGCCGAGCAGCTCGGCGCGCTCCTTGGCGGGCAACTGCGGCAGTTCGGCGGCGAGGCGCTCGCGCGCACCGGCCGGGTCGTCGCGGCGTTGCTCGGCCAGCACGGCACGGCGCTGGTCGATGCTGCCTTCGTCCCAGCGGGTTTGGGTGTCGGCCTGTGCGCTGGCGCCGACGGCGTAGCGCCAGTCGTCGTTGCGCGCGGCCAGCCAGCGCCCGCGCTCGCCGAGCGCGAGGACGACGGCGGGACGCAGTGCGGTGTCGCGGCGGCCGGCATCGAGCGCGGCGGGCAGCAGGCTGGGCGGCAGGCGCCAACCGGCGGTGGCGAGCACGGCCAGCACTTCGTGCTGCAGGCGCTGCGGGCCAGAGGCGAGCGCATCGGCGATCACGGCGAGCAAGGCGGGGTCGCCGAGCGCGGGGCTGGTGTCGTTGGCGGCGGGCGGTGCGTCGTCGGCGGGCAGGCCCGGCGCGACGAAGCCCGCGCGGCGGCCCACGGCCACGGCGCCCGCGACGCGCAGCAGCACGCCCTGCGCAGCGTCGGTGGGTTGTTGCAGCGCCTGGAGCAGCGCGCCGAAATCGCCGGCCATGCCGTCGGCGGCCGGCACGGGTTGGCGTGCCGTGCCGACGAGGGCGGTCTGCAGCAAGGTGTTCCAGTGGCTCATGTGCGCGCTCCGCTCAAGGTCCAGACGGGTGTTCCACCCTCAGCCGCCCACGCGGTGAGTGGCGCGAACTGCTCGCCGTCCCATTCGCCGAAGACGCGCAGCGGCGCGCCGCCCGAATGCGCCAGCAGCTGCCAGGCTTCGGCCGCGGCCAGCTGCATCGGCAGGGCCTGCGACGCGGCGCCCAGGCGCAGCCACCACTGGTCGCCGTGCCGCGCGGGCACGGCATCGGCCCACACCAGAGGCAGCAGCGGCTGCCACGGGTTGGCCGCGATCTGCTGTGCCATGCGTTGCCATTCACCAGCTTCGTCGTCAGTGGCGACCGGCGCTGCGGTCGACGCGGCCTCGGCCGGCAATTCGGCCACCACCGCGCGCTGCGAGGCGTGGCCGGGATAGAAGCACAGCACGGCCGCGCGTTCGCTGCCGCTGACCCAGCCGGTCTCGAAGCCGCGTCCGCCGTGCGAGTAGTCGAGCAGCAGCGCGCGGCGTCCGCTCGCGCGGCCCTGCAGCCACACATGGCGCTCGATCAGTTTGGTGTCACGCTCGTCCAGGCACTGGCCCAGCACGAGCCAGTGGTCGCTCACGCGTTCGCCGTCGGCCAGCAGCGCCTCGCGGTCCTGCGGCCAGCCGAGGGCGGCGCGCAGATCGGCGCGCGTGGCGGGCGAGAGGCTGTCGCGGCGCGGCACCGCATCGACGATCAGTTGCAGCCGGCCCAGCCGGTCGAGCAGCCGCGCGGGCCAGCCTTCGCCGGCGCCGATCAGCTCGGCCGCCTGCGTGATGCGCTGGCCGAGCCCCGGCGCCTGCGCATCGACCATGCGCGCGGCCATGGCGGCCCAGCCCTCGGCCTGCTCGCTGCCGAGCGCGGCCAGGCCGCGCTGGGTCTGGTCGTCGAGCCAGCGCGCGAGCTCCTGCACGCCGGCCTCGATGCGCTTCCAGCGCTGCGCGTCGCGCTTGGCGGCCGCGGCGGGATCGGGTGCGGCGGCCGGTTCGGCGGCGCGGGCTTCTTTCTTCTCGGCCTTCTCGCGGCGCGAGGCGAGCCAGTCGGCCACCCAGGGCGGCGGCGCGCCGGCGGTGAAGCTGGCTTCGCTTTGCGCGCGCAGCAGCAAGAGCGCCAAGCCGTGCTTGCAAGGGAACTTGCGGCTCGGGCAGGAGCAGCGGAACACCGGGCCCGACAGGTCGACCTGCGTCTGGTAGGGCTTGCTGCCGCTGCCCTGGCATTCGCCCCAGACGGCGTCGTCGGAATGCCCGAGCGTGGGCCACTTGGCGGGCGCGAGCAGGCCTTTGGCGGCCTTCGCGGAGGCATCGTCCGGCGCGAGCGCGAGGACGGCTTCGGTACTGAGACTCATGGAAAGGGCAGCCTCGCGCCGGGCCGCGGCGCGGTCAGGGGTGGGAGGGGCGCGACCATCAGGGCGCGATGGGGTTGCCGGGCGTGCCTGCTTCGCCGGCCACGACCGCTGTTTTCGCAGCGGGGGCGCGGTAGGACACGCGTGCCGCCGGCACGGGTGTGGCGGCGATCGGTGGCGACGGCGACATGGGCCGCGTGACGCCGGCCTTGGTGACGCTGACAGGCGCGGTGGCCGTTGCCGAAGCAGGCACCACCACGCCAGGCGTCGCCTGCCCAGGCGCTGCCGGCGCCGTCTCGTACGGGTTGTGCAGCACCACGCTCTTGCCGACGCCCACGCCGGTGCCGATCGGCCCGACGCCGACCCCCACGCCGACGCTGGCCGAGCCGGTGACGGCGCCGTTGTCGTGCAGGGCCACGCCCGCGCCGAGCGGGCCCCAGCCGGTGTTCAGGCCGACGGAGAAATTGCCGTCCTTCGTGGCACCGAGCCCGAGCGAGAGCCCGGGCACCAGCGGAATGCCGATGTGATAGTGCGAACAGCCGCCCACCAGAAGCAACAGCAGCAGCGCCGACGTGGCAGCCGCTGCGCGACGAACGATGCGCGGCCGGGCGTTCACACCAGCAGCGCGTTGACGCGCCTCACGTAGGCCGCGGGGTCGGCCGGCAGACCACCTTCGGCCAGCAGCGCCTGGTCGAACAGGATGTTCGCCAGATCGTCGAAATGCGCAGAGCCTTCGAGCTTCTTCACCAGCGGGTGCTCGGCGTTGACTTCGAGCACGGGCTTGAGGTCGGGCGCGGGCTGGCCGGCCTGCTTGAGCATGCGCGCGAGCTGCGTGCTCATGCCGCCGTCTTCCACCACGAGGCAGGCGGGCGAGTCGACCAGGCGCGTGGTCACGCGCACGTCTTCGGCCTTGTCCTTGAGCGCCTCTTTCAGCTTCTCGAGCAGCGGCTTGAACGACTCGGCGGCTTCCTCGGCGGCCTTCTTCTCGGCTTCGTCCTGCAGCTTGCCCAGGTCGACCGCGCCCTTGGCCACGCTCTGCAGCGGCGTGCCGTCGAACTCGTTGAGGTAGTTCAGCGCCCACTCGTCGACACGGTCGGTCATGAGCAGCACCTCGATGCCCTTCTTCTTGAAGACTTCGAGCTGCGGGCTGTTCTTGGCGGCGGCGAGGTTGTCGGCCGTGATGTAGTAGATGGCGTCCTGGCCTTCCTTCATGCGCGCCTTGTAGTCGGCGAAGCTCACGCTCGCGACGTCGCTCGTGGTGGAGGCAAAGCGCAGCAGCTTGGCGATGCGGTCGCGGTTGCCCATGTCCTCGCCCAGGCCTTCCTTCAGCACCGCGCCGAACTCGGCGTAGAACTTGGCGAACTTGCCCGATTCGTCGGCGTACTCGGCGGCGGCTTCGGCGGCGGGGGTGGTGTTCTTGTCGACGACATCGGTCACGCCTTCGGTCGGCTCGGGGGCGGGCACCGATTCGCCCGAGCCCACGTCGACCTTGCCTTCACCGCTCTCGGGCGCAGTCTTCTGCTTCCTGGCCAGGTCTTCGAGCATCGACAACACGCGCTTGGTGCTGCCTTCGCGGATGGCCTTCACATCGCGGCTTTCCTGCAGCAGCTCGCGGCTCACGTTCAGCGGCAGGTCGGCCGAGTCGATCACGCCCTTCACGAAGCGCAGGTAGTTGGGCAGCAGCGCCTCGGCGTCGTCCATGATGAAGACGCGCTTGACGTACAGCTTGACGCCGGCGCTCTTGTCGCGGTTCCACAGGTCGAACGGGGCCTTGGACGGGATGTACAGCAGCTGCGTGTACTCGGTGCTGCCTTCGACGCGGTTGTGGCTCCAGGCCAGCGGCGCCTCGAAGTCGTGGCTGATGCTCTTGTAGAACTCTTCGTACTGCTCGGCGGTGATGTCCTTCTTGGGGCGGCTCCACAGGGCGTTGGCCTTGTTCACCGTTTCCCACTCGCCGGTTTTCACCATGTCGCCGGGCTGGTCGTTCTCGCCGTCTTTCCACTCTTCCTTTTCCATCAGGATGGGCAGGGAGATGTGGTCGGAGTACTTGCCGACGATCTGCTTGAGCTTCCAGGCATTGAGGTACTCGTCGGCATCGTCGCGCAGGTGCAGCGTGATGCTGGTGCCGCGCGCGGCGCGCGTGATGTCGGCCACCTCGAAGTCGCCGGCGCCGCCGCTCACCCAGCGCACGCCCTGGTCGGCGGGCAGGCCCGCGCGGCGCGACTCGACCGTGATCTTGTCGGCCACGATGAAGCCCGAATAGAAGCCCACGCCGAACTGGCCGATGAGTTGCGCGTCGGCCTTCTGGTCGCCGCTGAGGCGGCTCATGAAGTCTTTGGTACCACTCTTGGCGATGGTGCCCAGGTTGTCGATGGCTTCCTGGCGCGACAGGCCGATGCCCTTGTCGGTGATGGTGAGGGTGCGCGCGGCCTTGTCGAAGGTCAGGCGCACGTCCAGGTCGGGCTGGTCTTCGTACAGCGCGGGGTGGTCGAGCGCCTCGAAGCGCAGCTTGTCGCACGCGTCGGACGCGTTCGAGATCAGCTCGCGCAGGAAGATTTCCTTGTTGGAGTACAGCGCATGCGTGACGAGGTGCAGCAGTTGCGCGACTTCAGCCTGGAACGGGAGTTTGGTATTGGAGGAATCAGCCATGGGAAAGAAAGGGATCGAAGCCAAAAAATTCTAAGGCGAGCCGCCCATGGTGGGCGGCGGCCTTGCCAACTTTATGAACTGGGGTTGTCGCGCCAAAAAACAACGAGCGCAAGGCCGCGCGAACTTTGTCACACGGGTGTCGGCTCAGCGCCGCGCTTTCAGCGAGGTTGGGATTCCACCTCGCGCGTCCAGCGGTCGATGAGCCGCTTGCGCTCGGCCGCCTTGCCGTACTTCTCGAAGTCGTACTTGATGAGCTTCACGCTCTCCATCGACGGAATGCGCGGATCGGGCTTGAAGGTCTTGTTGGCCGGCGACTGCAGGCTGCCGGCCTTGGCGCCGATGGACTGGCCCGCGGGGCTCATGAGCCAGTCGTAGTAGCGCTTGGCGTTCTCCTTGTTGCGCGCGCCCTTCACGAGCGCGATGCCGCCGATCTCGAAGCCCGTGCCTTCGCAGGGCGCGGCGGTTTTCACCGGAAATTTGTCGTGGCGCCAGCGCTCGAAGCCGAAGATGAAGCTCACGCCGATCGCCACCTCGCCCTTGGCCACGTTGGGCGCCTGGGCCTGGCCGCTGCGCGTGTAGCTGGTGACGTTCCTGTGCAGCTTCTTCAGGTAGTCGAACGCGGGCTCCTCGCCCATCTGCTGCACCAGCCCCGCGATGACGGTGTAGGCCGTGCCGCTGGTGGCGGGGTGCGAAATTTCGATCTCGCCCTTGTACTCGGGCTTGATGAGGTCGGCCCAGCACTTGGGCTCGGCGAGCTTCTTTTTCTTCAGCAGCTCGGTGTTGAAGCCGAAGCCCATCGCGCTCGTGTAGAAGCCGCCCACCATGTTCTGCGACATGGCGTACTGGCGCACCGACCAGTCGTGCAGGTCGTTGATGTAGGCCGGGCGGTACGGCTCGAGCAGGCCCTGCTCAGCGGCCTGCAGGAACGGGTCGCCCGTGCCGCCCCACCAGAGGTCGGTCTTGGGGTTGGCGGCTTCGGCGCGCAGCTGCGCACCGATTTCGCCGGTGCCCTTGTGGGCCTGCTGCACCTTGATGCCGGTCTCGCGCGTGAAGGCCGTGGCGGCCGCTTCGCACCAGCCCGCGTCGGTGCTGCACAGCGCGTTGACGGTGCCCTGCGCGGCGGCCTGCGGCGCCCCGAGCAAGAGCGCCGTGCCCAGGCAGGCGGTGGCAAGGGCACGCACGGTGTGCCGGGGAGCGAATGAAGGCATGGGCAGGTCTCCTCGTTGTTCGACGTTGTATGACAGCGCAGGATAGCGCCGGCGTGGGTGCTTGAGGTCAGCGCGCCGCCAGCAGCGGCGGCAGGTGCGCCACCAGCCAGTCGATCACCACACGCGTCTTCAGCGGCAGATAGCGGCTCGGCGTGCGGATCACGTGCAGCGGAAAACCGAAAGGCTCGGGCTCCTCGAACACGCGCACCAGCGTGCCGGCCGCGAGCGCGTCGGCCGCCAGCCAGGCCGGCAGCCGCGCCAGGCCCATGCCGCCGATGGCGGCTTCCAGCAGCACCTCGGCGCTGTCGCAGCGCAGCCGCGAGGGCAGCGCGGCCTCCACCACCGCGTCGCCCTCGCGAAAGCGCCAGGGCGAGACCTGCCCGTCGCGGGCGTAGTACACGGCCTCGTGCGGCGCGACCAGTGCCGCGAGGTCGCGTGGATGGCCGTGCTCGGCCAGGTACGCGGGCGCGGCGCACAGCAGCATCCACTGCACGCCGACCGGCCGCGCCACGAGGCCCGCGCTGTCGTCGAGCTCGCCGCTGCGGATGGCCAGGTCGAGCCCCTCTTCCACGAGATCGACGCGCCGGTCGTTGAAGGCCAGCTCCAGCGACAGCTGCGGATGCTGGCGCGCCAATGCCAGCAGCAGCGGCCCGACCTTGAGCCGCCCCAGCATCGCCGGCATGCTCAGGCGCACGAGGCCGGCGGCCGTGTGGCGCGCGGCGTCGGTGAGCGCCTCGGCCGCCTCCAGCTCGGCCAGCGCGCGGCGGCAGCGCTCGTAGTAGCCGTGCCCTTCCTCGGTGAGGCTCTGGCTGCGCGTGGTGCGCAGGAACAGGCGCGTGTCCAGCCGCGCCTCGAGCCGCGCGATGCTCTTGGCGACGGCCGAACGGGTGACGTGCAGGCGCTGCGCGGCGAGCGCGAAGCTGCCCGCCTCCACCGCCGCGACGAACTCCTCGATGCCTTGCAGGCGTTGGCTCATTGGATACTTTCAAGCACCATTCTTCGGAAAATTATCCACCACCGGATCGTTTTCATCGTCAATAGCATCGAGGCCGATCTTTTCCGATGGAGCCTTTTCCGATGCAAGAACCCGACGTGCTGCGCCGCTGGCAGCTTCCCCGACTGGGCCGCGCCCACCTCGAACAAGCCGAGGCGCCGATGCCCTCGCCCGGCGCGGGCCAGATCCTCGTGCGCGTGGGCGCGGTGGCGCTCAACTACCGCGACCTGCTCATGGTGCGCGACGGCATGGGCATGGCGCTCGACCTGCCCTTCACGCTCGGCTCGGACATGGCAGGCACGGTGATGGCCGTGGGCCCCGGCGTGCGCCGCTTCGCCGTGGGCGACCGCGTGATCAACACCTTCTGGGGCGGCTGGACCGACAGCCACTGGCACGCCGACACCACGCTGCTCGGCGGCCCCGGGCCGGGCATGCTGGCCTCGCACGTGTGCATCGATGCGAACTGGGCCGTGGCCGCGCCCGCCACGCTGAGCCTCGAGGAAGCCAGCACGCTGCCGTGTGCCGGCCTCACGGCGTGGTTCGCGCTGGTGGAGACCGGCGCCCTGCGCGCGGGCGAGACGGTGCTGGTCCACGGCACCGGCGGCGTCGCGCTGTTCGGGCTGCAGCTTGCGCGGCTGCATGGCGCGCAGGCCATCGTGGTGACGGGCAGCGCCGACAAGCAGGCCGCGGCACGCGCGCTCGGCGCCACGCACGTGCTGGCGCGCGACAGCGACTGGCCCGCCGAGGTGCGCCGGCTCACGCACGGACGCGGCGCCGACCACGTGCTCGAACTCTCCAGCGGCCCCGACCTCGACCGCTCGCTGCAGGCCGTGAAGCAGGGCGGGCGCGTGTCGATCATCGGCATGCTCGGCGGCGACACGCTGAGCGCGTCGTTCTACGCGATGGTGCTCGGCCGCGTGACGGTGCAGGGCATCGGCGTCGGCCATCGTCGTGCGCTCGAAGAGCTGGTGCGCGCGGTCGATGCGAATGCTTTGAAGCCGGTGATCGCCGCGCGCTACAGCTTCGATGCGCTGCCCGCCGCGCTCGACCATCTGGAACGCGGCGCGTTCGGCAAGGTCGTCGTGACGATGGCATGACGACGATGTGACGCAGCCCCGCCCTCGCCCGCCCATTTGCAAATGACGCACTGCACAAATCCACAGCATTCGTGAACAGTTGCCGCTAAGCGCGCCGGTTTGCTCGACGCCTCCATTTCCCGTTCCTAGAATGCGGCCCGCGTTCGGCTCCCGCCGTGCGTGCTTTCTCAACTTCAGGATGGAGCGTTATGGAACACAGTACCTACAAAAAGTGGTCTGCAGAATTCATTGGTACTTTCTGGCTCACGCTCGGAGGCTGCGGAAGCGCAGTTCTGGCAGCGGCCTTTCCGGGCGTCGGCATCGGCCTGCTCGGCGTCTCGCTGGCCTTCGGTTTGACGGTGGTCACGGGCGCCTATGCGCTCGGTCCGATCTCGGGCGGCCACTTCAATCCGGCCGTGTCGATCGGCCTCGCAGCCGCGGGCCGCTTCAAGGCCGGGCAGCTGCCGGGCTACATCGTGTCGCAGGTGCTGGGCGCCATCGCGGCGGCCGGCGTGCTGTACCTGATCGCCACCGGCAAGCCGGGCGCGGACATCGGCGGCTTTGCCACCAACGGCTACGGCGAGCACTCGCCCGGCAAGTACGGCATGACGGCCGCACTCATCAGCGAAGTGGTAATGACCGCCGTGTTCCTGATCGTGATCCTGGGTGCCACCGCCAAGCGCGCGGCGGCCGGCTTCGCGGGCATGGCCATCGGCCTGTGCCTGACGCTGATCCACCTGGTGTCGATCCCCGTGACCAACACCTCGGTGAACCCGGCGCGCAGCACCGGCCCGGCGCTGTTCGGCCCGTCGTACGCGGTGTCGGAACTGTGGCTGTTCTGGGTCGCCCCGATCGTGGGCGCGATCATCGGCGCGGTGATCTACCGCGCACTGCTCAGCAGCAACGACGACTGAACTTGTAAGTCCCCGGCAGCGGAATCAGCTTCCGCTGCCCGACTTCACCATCGGCAGTGAAGTCGATTGCCCGATGGGCTCGGTGCCGGTCGGATGCGACGCCGCATAGGCGCCGGCCTGGATGTCGGACACCGGGGTCATCCCGTTGATCGCCGGCGCCGACGTCGACTGCCCAATGGGCTCCGTGCCGCTCGGACGTGCCGCCGCCATCGCGCCGGCCTGCACCTCCGGGTTCTCCGGCGAATTCAACTGCAGCGGGTGGAAGTCCGAACCGTCGGTGGTTTCGGCGGAGGCGTTGACCGTGCCCAGCGCCGCGAACGCGGTGAAGGAAGCAACGGCGAGAAGCTTGAACGAAGTGCGCATGGTGTGTTCTCCTGAGGGCAGGTTGTCTCCGGTCCGGTGCCGTCGCGCGGACCGCGCGCAGCAGGACCTGCAGCCACTCTAGGCAGCCTGACTGAGGCCAGCGTGAGCGAAGAATGAGCCCGGAGTGAGCACCACGCGATGACTACGTCGGCAGCAGCACCCGCGCCCTCAGCCCCGGCCCGTCGTCCCTGTTGCGCAGCTCGATGCGCAGGCCATGCCGCTCGGCCGCCGTGCGCGCGATCGCCAGACCCAGACCGCTGCCGCCCGCCGCCGCGCCGGGCACGCGGAAGAAGCGGTCGAACACGCGCTCCAGTTCGGCCGGCGGAATGCCCGGCCCGTTGTCGAGCACGTCGACCACCGCCTGCCCGTCGACCCGATGCAACCGCACATCGACCACGCCGCCTTCGGGCGCATAGCGCAGCGCGTTGTCGATCAGGTTGTCGAACACGCTGCGCAACTCGATCGCAGGCGCGGCCACCACCGCACCGGTCAAACCTTCGAAGCCCACGTCGATGCGCCGCGCATCGGCCAGCACCATGCGCTGGCCCAGGCTGTCGCGCAGCAGCGCCTCGATGTCGACCCGCTCGCCCGGCGCATCCGACGGCGGTGCGTCCTGCCGCGACAGCTGCAACAGCTGCTCGATGAGGTGCTGCGCGCGCGTCACGCCGGCCTCGAGCTGGTTGAAGCGCTCGGTGGCTTCGCCGGCCGGCACGTGCGCGCGCAGGTTCTCGATCTGCAGGCCGATGGCGGCCATCGGCGTGCGCAGCTCGTGCGCCGCGTCCTGCACGAAGCGCCGCTGCGTGGCGAAGGCGCTGCGCACGCGCGACAGCAGGTGGTTGAAGGCGCCCACCAGCGGCGTGATCTCGTCGGGCACGCGCGCCAGCGACAGCTCGGTGGGGCGGCGCTCGTCCTGCGAGGCCACGTCGCGCGCCACGCCGCGCAGCGAGCGCGAGGCGGCCGACACGATGAGCCACAGCACCAGCAGCGCCGCCGGCAGCAGCAGCGCGATCGGCAGGCCTTCGAGCAGGGCGCGGCGCAGCGCGCGGCGATGGCGGTAGTCCTCGTTCTGCAGCACCTGCACGCGCGGCGCGTCGGCATGCGGCGCGGGCTCGGCAGTGAACACGCGCCAGCGCGAATGCGCGGGACCTTCGGCGTGCACGTCACTGAAGCCGTTGCCCGGTTGCAGCGGCACCGACAGCGCGGGCCACGAGCTCGCGCGCAAGGTGGCGCCGTCGGCGCTCCAGATCTGCACCACGAAGGCGCCGCGCGAGAAGGCCGCCTCGCCGTCCATCGCGCGCGGGGTCTTGGGCGGGTCGTTGCCCGCGTACGACTCGGCCACCAGCCGCATCTGGTCGTCGAGTGCGTTGTGCACGAGGTTGCCGTAGGCCAGGAAAGAGAACCACGCCGTGAGCACCGCCGCCACCACATGCAGCGTGACCAGCCACAGCAGCAGCTGGGTGCGCAGCGAACGCGGGCGCCACCAGCGGCGGGCACCGGTCATGCGGCCACTCGCCAACCGAGCCCACGCACGTTGCGGATGGCGTCGGCGCCGAGCTTGCGGCGCATGCCGTGGATCAGCACGTCGATGGCGTTGCTGGTCACTTCGTCGCCCCAGCCGTAGATGCGGTTCTCGAGCTGCTCGCGCGAGAGGATGGCGCCGGGCCGCTCCAGCAGCGCATGCAGCAGCGCGAACTCGCGCGCGGTGAGCGCCTCGCGCACGCCGTTCACGGCCACCTCGCGGGTCGTGAGGTCCAGCTGCAGCGCGGCGGTGCCGATCAGCGAATGCGCGGCGCCGTCGCGGCGGCGCACCACGGCGCGCATGCGCGCGAGCAGCTCGCGGAACTCGAAGGGCTTGAGCAGGTAGTCGTCGGCGCCGAGGTCGAGGCTGTGGATGCGGTCGTCCAGGCCATCGCGCGCGGTGAGCACCAGCACGGGCGTCGCATCGCCGCGTTCGCGCGCGCGGCGCAGCACCTCGGTGCCGTCCTGGCGGGGCAGGCCCAGGTCGAGCAGCACGCAGGTGTAGCCGCCGTCGCCGAGCGCGCTGTGCGCCAGCTCGCCGTCGCGCACCCAGTCGGCCGACCAGCCCGCGCCCTCGAGCGCCTGCTTCAGGCTGCGCCCGATCATTTCGTCGTCTTCCACCAGCAGCACGCGCATCGCGGCGACTCCTTTGCGCGCAAGGTAGCACGCGACCGGGATGATCGTCAGGGGCCCTGCGCCTCGGCGCAGCGTAGGCGCGAAGACTTAGGCGGGGCTTAGGGCCGCAGGACGCGGACGGCGTGCCGCTCGTTCTCTGTGTCCGTGGCGAAGGCCAGCAGGCGCAGCGCCTCTTCCTCCACGCCGCGCCGGTCGGCCGCCGACCAGCGCGTGAAGGGTTCCAGAACGACGGTGGCCGCCTGCGTCGCGCGTTCGATCTTCCAGGTGCCCGCCACGAAGCCGTCGAGCAGCACCGTGCCGCGCACGATGCCATTGATGGTGAAGACGCGGGCGCGGTGCGCCTCGTCGAGCACGCGGCGGCGGTCGGCGTGCGAGAGCAGCAGGTTGTCCCACTCGGCGACCAGGCGCGGCGGCGCGGGCGTGTCGGGGTCGGGGCGCGGCGCGCGTGGCAGGTCGAAGAGTTCCTGGCCCTGCTCGCCAATGAACACGCGCAGCCGCGGCCTCAATCGATCGGCCACGGCCTTCCAGCCCGTGAGGCCCGACCACGCGCCGGCATCGGCCAGCGTCGCGGGGCCGAAGGCGGCGAGGTAGCGCAGCAGCAGGTCGTCTTGCGTGGCGGCGGCGATCTCGGCGGTGGCATCGCCGAGCCAATCACCGAGCGGCTGCAGCAGCGCGTTCTGGTGCGAATTCCAGCTGCCCGCCGGCGGCAGGTGGACCAGCGGCACGTTGTTGCGGATGAGCGCGGCGAGCGAGGCCGGCGCGTGGTCTTTCCAGCGCATCGCGAGCGCCTGGCCGAGGGCGGTGCCGGTGAGCGGCCCGTCGCCCAGCAGCGCGCGGCCCGCCTTCACCACGGCCGCGCGGTCGATGCCTTCGAGGGCCCGCGCATGCAGGCCCGACAGGCCGCGCTGGTGCACGGGCTCGAGCAACGGCCGCCAGGCCCACGCGTCCGAAGCGGTCATCAGGTGCAGGGTGGCGCGCAGCGTCGACATGCGCACGATGCGGCGGTTCTTCAGCGCGTCGGTCAGCTGCGCGCGGTGAAAGCCTTCGAGCCGACTCCACAGGCCGACGTAGGGCGGGTTGGGCGCCTGCGCCTGCAGCCCGGCCAGCTTTTCGATGGCCTGCGCGACGCTCGCCTTGCGCCGCGCCAGCAGCATCTGCCGCGCGAGCGTGGCCCGGTTCAGCGCGCGACGGCTCAGCACCGCGGCCATGGCCAGGTCGTCAGAATTTTTCGTGCGGCGCCAGGTAGCGCCACTGGCCCACCGGCAGGTTGCCCAGCATCACCTTGCCGATGCGCACGCGCTTCAGGCCCACCACCTTGAGGCCGACCAGCTCGCACATGCGGCGAATCTGACGCTTCTTGCCTTCGGTGAGCACGAAGCGCAACTGCTCGGGGTTCTGCCACTCCACGCGCGCCGGCTTGAGCGCCTGGCCGTCCAGGCTCAGGCCGTGCCGCAGCCGGGCCAGCATGGCGGGCGGAAACACCGCCTGCACGTTGGTGGTGACCGGGTCGTCGTCGTCCAGGCGCACCAGCTGGCCGGTGGGCGCGGGCTGGTCCAGGCCGTGGTAGGCCACGCGCACGAGGTATTCCTTGTCCATCGTCGAGTCTTCGCCGATGAGCTGGCGCGCGATGCGGCCGTCCTGCGTCATCACGAGCAGGCCGGTGGAGTCGATGTCCAGCCGCCCGCACGGCGCCAGGCCGCGCAGCTGCTGCGGGCCGAAGAAGAAGCGCGCGTTGTCTTCCGACCAGCGGTTCTGCGGCGTGAACAGCGTGACCGCCGGCTCGTGGCCGTCCTCGGCCTGCCCGCTGACGTAGCCGATGGGCTTGTTGATGAGGATCGTGACCTGGTTCGCCTGCTGCCCCTTGGCGGCCTTGTCGACCTCGATGCGGTCGTTGGGCGTGACCTTCACGCCCATCTCGGCGGGCTTGCCGTTGACGCGCACCCAGCCCTGCGCGATCCAGTCGTCCGCCTCGCGGCGCGAGCACAGGCCGAGTTCGGCCATGCGTTTGTTGAGGCGCACGGGCGCGTGGGGGGAGGTGGAGGGCTCGGTCATGGGGGGGCGAATCCTAGCAAATGCGCCCTGCGAGTATCTGGCCGTTTGCCATCGGCCGCCTGCCCCGTGGGGCCAAGAACACTTGATCGATGCGTCGCACCGGTGCTATCCTGAATCTAGGCGCAAGTTGATTGCGCCCTTTTTGGGGGATTCCCAAGTGAGCATGCCAAACACACGCAAGTTTCAGTACGCCATCGTCATCGGGCGTTTCCAGCCCGTTCATTTCGGCCACCAGCGACTCATCGAAGAAGGCCTTCGCGCCGCCGATCGGGTCATCGTGGTGGTCGGCTCCGACCGCAAGCCCCGCAGCGTCAAAGACCCCTTCACCTTCGATGAACGCGAGCGCATGGTGCGCGCGTGCCTGCGCGGCAGCGAGCAGATGCGCGTGAGCGTCGTCGGCGTCGGCGACTCGCCCTACAACGACCAGATCTGGATCGCGTCGATCCAGTCTGCCGTCGAGCGGCTGATCCAGCAGGATGGCCTCGTGCCCGCGGCGCGGGCCAAGGTCGCGCTGGTGGGACACCTGAAGGACAGCTCCAGCTACTACCTCAAGCTCTTCCCGCACTGGGAGTTCGTGGGCCAGCACAGCGTGGAAAGCCTCAACGCCACCGACGTGCGCAACCTCTACTTCGACCCCGAGAACCGCGGCCAGCTCGCACGCGCCGACCTGCCCGACGGCACCGCCGCCTTCCTCGACAAGTTCACCGGCACCGCCGACTATGCCGAGCTCTGCGACGAGCGCGCCTTCCTCGTCGACTACCGCGACAAGTACCGCTACGCAGGCAGCGACTTTCCGCCGATCTACACCACGGTCGATGCCATCGTGGTCGAGGCCGGCCACATCCTCCTGGTGCAGCGCAAGTTCCATCCCGGCAAGGGCACGTGGGCGCTGCCCGGCGGCTTCGTCGGACAGCACGAGCGGCTGCAGGACGCGGCCATCCGCGAGCTGAAGGAAGAAACCCGCCTCAAGGTGCCCGTGCCCGTGCTCAACGGCAGCATGAAGGCCAGCCATGTGTTCGATGCGCCCGACCGCTCGCAGCGCGGCCGCACGATCACGCACGGCTTCTTCTTCGAGCTGGCCCACAACCAGTGGACGGGCCTGTCGGACGTGCGTGCCGACGACGACGCGGCCGCCGTGCGGTGGGTGCCGATTGCCGAGTTCCTCGGGATGCCGGACCGCATCTACGAAGACCATTACTTCATCGCAAACCATTTTTTGGGTGGCCTGGGCAAGAACTGAACGACCAGGCTTTGTCAGCAAGAACGGGCTCCGGTTGACGGGGCCCACGTGAAAGGAGCTTTCACATGAACCGCAACCTCACCTCCTCGCCCCTGGGCAACAACCTGTTGCTGCGCACCGACTCCTACAAGGTGTCGCACTGGATGCAGTACCCGCCCGGTACGCAGACCGTGCACAGCTACATCGAATCGCGCGGCGGGCTCTTCAGCCATTCGCTGTTCTTCGGCCTGCAGGCGTACCTGCGCGAGTACCTGCAGACACCGGTGACGCGCAGCGACGTCGAGGAGGCCGCCGCGATGATGGCCGTGCACGGCGAACCCTTCAACCGCGAAGGGTGGCTGCGGCTGATCGAGAAGCACGACGGACTGATGCCCGTGCGCATCCGCGCGGTCCCCGAGGGCAGCGTGCTGCCGGTGCACAACGTGCTCGCGACCATCGAGAACACCGACCCCGAATTCTTCTGGGTCACGAGCTTTCTCGAAACCGAATTGCTGCGCGCCATCTGGTATCCGACCACGGTGGCCACGCTCTCGGCCGCTGCACGCACCACGCTGCTGCGCTACCTCGAAGCGACCTGCGACGACCCGCAAGGGCAGATCGCGTTCAGGCTGCACGACTTCGGCGCACGCGGCGTGTCGAGCCTGGAGTCGGCGGCGCTCGGCGGCATGGCCCACCTGGTCAACTTCATGGGCACCGACACGCTGGCCGCCTTGGTGGCGGCGCGGCGCTACTACGACTGCGACGTGGCGGGCTTCTCGATTCCCGCGGCCGAGCACAGCACCATCACGGGCTGGGGCCGCGACCATGAGTCCGACGCGTACAGCAACATGGTCGACCAGTTCGCCAAGCCCGGCACGACCTTCGCCGTGGTGAGCGACAGCTACGACATCTTCAACGCCTGCGCGCGCATCTGGGGCGACGAGCTCAAGGCGAAGGTGGTGGCCTCGGGCGCGACGCTGGTGGTGCGGCCCGACTCGGGCGACCCGGCCGAAACCACGCTCAAGGTGGCGCAGATCCTGGCCGAACGCTTCGGCACCACGACGAATGCCAAGGGGTTCCGCGTGCTGAACAACGTGCGCATCATCCAGGGCGACGGCGTCAACCTCGACTCGCTGCGGCTGTGCCTCTCGAACTTCTTCCACAACGGCTTCTCGACCGAAAACATCTCCTTCGGCATGGGCGGCGGATTGCTGCAGCAGGTCAACCGCGACACCATGCAATGGGCGATGAAGTGCTCGGCGATGCAGGTGAACAGCGAGTGGCGCGATGTCTACAAGTCGCCGGTGGGCGATGTGAACAAGGCCTCGAAGAAGGGGCGGCTCGCGCTGGTGCGCAATGCGCGCGGCGAAGTACAGACGCTGCGCGAGGAAGCGCTGGCGAGCGGCCAGGTCGATCTGCTGCAAACGGTGTTCGAGAACGGACGCATCGTCGCGAACACCACCTTCGAGGCGATTCGCGAGCGGGCGGCCGCAGGCGTGAATCAGCTCGTCACGTCGCGGGCGCCGCTCTGAGGCGGTGATCCTTCCAGCACGGCGCGTGTGCACCGGCCGTGCCACATGGCATGTCCATAATCCGGCGACCAGACCGCCGAATCCATGACCAAACTCCTGATCCTCAGTGTGAGCGCCGGCAACGGCCATGTGCGCGCCGCCCAGGCGCTTGAAGCCACCCTCGCCCAGTCGTTCGCGCCGCATACCGCGGTGCATGTCGACGCCATGGCCCATGTGCCGGCGGGCTTTCGCAAGGTGTACACCGACTGGTACCTGCAGCTGGTGAACCGCGCGCCTGAGCTGTGGTCGTACCTGCACCAGCGCACCGACGTCACGCCGCACCACGCGCCCTCGCAGCGGCTGCGCCGCGGCATCGAACGCCTGAGCACCGGGGCGCTGGTGCGCGAGATCCGCCGCGCCAAGCCCGACGCCGTGATCTGCACCCACTTCCTGCCGGCCGAGCTGCTGATGCGCGAACGCAACCGGGGCCGCATCGAGTGCCCCGTGTGGCTGCAGATCACCGACTACGACCTGCACAACATGTGGCTGGTGCCAGGCATGACGGGCTACCTCGCGGCCACGGAAGAAGTCGCCTTCCGGCTGCGCGCGCGCGGCATTCCGCCCGAGCGCGTGCACGTCACGGGCATTCCGGTGATGCCGGCCTTTTCCGAGCCCGATGCGCCGGAACTCGCGCACGCGGCCTGCGCCAGTGCGCTGGGCCTGGACCCTGCGCGCCCGGTGCTGCTGATGGCCTCGGGCGGTGCCGGCGTGGGCGACCTGCCGAGCATGGTGGAGCGCGTGCTGGCGCTGGGCGGCGACACGCCCTTTCAGGTCATCGCCGTGGCGGGCCGCAACGCTGAGGCCCACGCACGGCTCGAGGCGCTGTCGCAGCGCCATCCGGGCCGCGTGGTGGCCGTCGGCTTCACGAACGAGATGCACAAGATGATGGCCGCGGCCGACCTGGTCGTGACCAAGCCCGGCGGCCTCACGGTGTCGGAGTGCCTGGCGCTGGGCAAGCCGATGCTGCTGATCTCGCCGATTCCGGGGCAGGAAGAGCACAACGCCGGCTTCCTCATGGAAGAAAGCGCCGCCTGGCTGGCGTACGACGCCATCGGCCTGGACTACAAGGTGGCGCGCCTCATGGCCGACCCCGCCAAGCTCGCGGCCATGGCCGCGCGCAGCCGCGCGCTGGGCAAGCCGCAGGCCGCGCGCGCAGTGCTGCAGCGCGTGCTGGGCGTTGCCGAATGAGCGGCAACGCTACGGAGCCACGGCCGCACATAGGCCGCACGCTGGTCTACCTCGCGTGGGTCGTGACGATGGCGCTCTTCTTCGCCAACGCCGAGATCCAGATCGAAGGCGGCGCCGGCTGGGCCACCTCGCTGCCCACGTGGCGCATCGAGAACAACATCTGGCTCGACCTGTTCTGGGGCGGCCGCGCGATGACGGGGTACCACGCCTGGGTGTTCACCTTCATGATGCTGGTGTTCTTCTCGCCACTGGCCTTCCAGGGGCGCTGGACGCTGCGCGACTGGGGGCTGGCGCTCGCGGGGCTGATCGTGTTCTGGGTCTGCGAAGACTTTTTGTGGTTTCTCATCAACCCGGCCTTCGGCTTCGAGAACTTCAACCCCGTGAAGGCCTTCTGGCACAAGCACTGGCTGTGGGGCGCGCCGGTCGACTACTGGGGCGGGCTCGCGGTGGCGCTGCTGATCCTGGTGCGTCGCCACTGGCCGCGCCGCGCGCGATGAAGCAAGACACCGCCGACCTGCGCCCCGGCCACTGGGCCGATCCGCTCGACGCCCTGCAGGTCGAGAACCTGCACCGCATCACGCCCACGCTGTACCGCAGCGCGCAGCCGCGCCGCGCCAACGTGGCGGCGCTGCAGTCGCTGGGCATCCGCACCGTCGTGAGCCTGCGTTCCTTCAACGACGACCGGAAGGTGTTTGCCGGCAGCGGCATCCGGCTGGTGCGCGTGCCGATCAACACCTGGTCGATCGATGACGCCAAGGTGCTGCGCGCGCTGGTCGCGATGCGCGAGGCCGAAAAGCAGGGGCCGGTGCTCATCCACTGCATGCACGGCGCCGACCGCACGGGCGTGGTGGCGGCCGTCTACCGCATGGCCGTGCAGGACTGGGACAAGGACAGCGCGCGCCAGGAGATGCTGCGCGGCGGCTATGGGTACCACACGCTGTGGCGCAACATCCCGCGCTACATCGAGCGGCTCGATCCGCTGCGGATGCGCCATGCGCTGGCCCATGCCCCGGCGGTGCCCATGGTGTCTTGAAGGCGCCAGCAGCCGCGCGCACCCGCTCCTATACTGGCCGCCCCGTGGCCGATGGCCATCTCCGAACGACCTTTCACAGGGGCTTTCCCATGGCACTCCAACTGCGCTCCCTCGTCCGTTCCAACGGCGAACTCGAACTCTCCCTGCACGACGACCCGGTGCCCGAACCGCAGGCCCACGAGGTGGTGATCCGCGTCGAGGCCTCGCCGATGAACCCGTCGGACCTGGGCCTGCTCTTCGGCGCCGCCGACATGAGCACCGCCGTGGCCTCCGGCACCGCCGATCGCCCCGTCGTCACCGCCACCGTGCCCGAACGCGCGCGCGCCTCGATGGCGGCGCGGCTCGACCAGTCGATGCCGGTGGGCAACGAAGGCGCAGGCGTGGTGGTCAAGGCCGGTTCGTCGCCGGCCGCGCAGGCGCTGCTGGGCAAGACCGTGGCGGCCATCGGCGGCGCGATGTACTCGCAGTACCGCGCAGTGCCCGTGGCGATGTGCCTCGAGCTGCCGGCGGGCACCACGCCGGCCGAGGGCGCGTCGTGCTTCGTGAACCCGCTGACCTCGCTGGGCATGGTCGAGACCATGAAGCGCGAAGGCCACAAGGCGCTGGTGCACACCGCGGCCGCGTCCAACCTGGGCCAGATGCTCAACAAGATCTGCCAGAAGGACGGCATCGACCTCGTCAACATCGTGCGCAAGCCCGAGCAGGAAGCGCTGCTGCGCGGCATCGGCGCGAAGTACGTCTGCAACGCCAGTTCGCCGGACTTCCTCGAACAACTGACCGACGCCCTAGTCGCCACCGGCGCCACGCTGGCCTTCGACGCCACCGGCGGCGGCAAGCTGGCCGGCCAGATCCTCGGCTGCATGGAAGCGGCGCTGAACCGCACGGCCAAGGAATACAGCCGCTACGGCTCGACCACGCACAAGCAGGTCTACATCTACGGCGGCCTGGACCGCAGCCCGACCGAGTTCGTGCGCAACTTCGGCATGGCCTGGGGCATGGGCGGCTGGCTGCTGTTCCCGTTCCTGCAGAAGCTGGGCGATGAAGGCACGCAGCGGCTGCGTTCGCGCGTGATCGCAGAGTTGAAGACGACGTTTGCGAGCCACTACACGCGGGAGGTGTCGCTGGTCGAGGCGCTGCAGCTCGATGCGATCGGGGTGTATGGGAAGCAGGCTACCGGGGAGAAATTCCTGCTGAATCCGAACAAGGGGTGATTGGGTTCGCGCTCTCTCGGGAGCGCGCCCGACAGGCGGTGCGGCGCGGTCGGCCCCACTGTGCCGGCCGCTTCGCGGCTGCCCTGCGGTGCTCGCGTTTCGCGGGGTCTCGCAGAACTCGCTTCGCTCAAACAGCTGCGAGCCCTGATCCGCGAAACACTGCGCTCCTCGGCGGCACAGAGGGGCCGCCCACACCGCACCGCCTCCTGCCGGGCGCTTGTCGTGGCGTGAAGGCTGTCTTGCTTTCGCTCATCTTTGTAGGCGCGAAAAAGAAAAGGGCGATCCGTTTGGACCGCCCTTTCAAGGCCGACTAGCTCTGAACGAGCTGGGCCATTTCATCTGCAGGCGCCACCTGGTAGTGATCGAACTGCATCGAGTACTGCGCGCGGCCCGAAGACAACGCACGCAGGCTGCCGATGTAGCCGAACATCTCCTTCAGTGGCACATGCGCCTCGACGACGGCCGCGTTGCCACGCATCGTCTGGCCGCGCACCGTGCCGCGGCGTCGGTGAAGATCGCCGATGCAATCGCCCAAGTGGTCAGCCGGCGTGATGACTTCCACGGCCATCACCGGCTCGAGCACCTGCGGTCTTGCCCTGCCAGCCGCCTCGCGGAATGCCGCGGCGGCTGCCAGCTCGAAGACCATGGCCGACGAGTCACGCTCATGATGGCTGCCATCCACCAGCGTGGCCACGAAGTCCACACAGGGATAGCCGGCGACCACGCCCGATTGCGCGGCGCGGCGGATGCCGGCTTCCACAGCGGGAATGAACTCGCGCGGAATGACACCCCCCACCACCTGACTCTCGAACGCAATGCCCTCGCCCCGCGCCTTGGGCGCGAGGCGAAGCCTCAGCTCTGCAAACTGACCGGGGCCTCCGGTCTGCTTCTTGTGAACATGGTTCACCTCCACTTCCTGTGTGATCGTTTCCCGGTAGGCCACCTGAGGCCGCCCCACCGACACTTCGACGCCGTACTTCGCTCGCAACTTCTCGACGGACACTTCGAGCTGCAACTCGCCCATGCCCGACAGGATCGTCTGCCCCGACTCGGCATCCTGGCGAAGCTGCAGACTCGGATCCTCGCGCAGCATGGCCTGCAACGCCTTCGACAACCCCGCCTGATCGGCTTTCGCCTTCGGCTCGATCGCGACATGGATCACAGGCTCCGGCACGCTGATCTCTTCCAGATGCACCGGATGGTTCCGGTCGCACAGCGTGTGACCGGTCAGCGTGTCCTTCAGCCCGACGATGGCTGCGATGTCGCCAGCCACGAGTTCGTCGCGCTCGATGCGGTCGTCCGCCTGCACTTCGTACAGCCGTGCCGCACGCTCGCTTCGCCCGGTGCTCGCATTGAGCATCGTGTCGCCGCGCCGCAGCCGGCCGCCATAGACCCGCACGAACACCATCGCGCCGTGGTCGTCGGTGACGACCTTGAACGCAAGGGCCGCAAAGGGCGCTGCGGGGTCGCATGGCATCTCCACCTCGCCGGGTTTCGGCAGCCAGTCCACGACGGCGTCAAGCAGGGGCTCCACGCCACGGTTGCGGAACGCCGAACCGGCGAGCACGGGCACGAAGGCACCCGACAGCACACCCTTGCGGATGCACATGCGCAGCACGTCGGGCGTCGGCTCTTCGCCAGCCAGGTAGGCGTGCATCAATGCCTCGTCCTGCTCGACCGCCAGTTCCACGAGCCGTGCGCGATGGTGCAGCGCCGAGGCCAAGGCATCGGCCGGCACGTCCGTCACGCGGTACGGCTGACTGGCATCGTCCTTGTCCCAGACGAGCGCACGCATGCCGATCAGGTCGATCACGCCGCGGAAGTCGCCTTCCGCGCCGATGGGCAGTTGCACCGCCACGGCTTTCACGCCGAGGCGTTCTTCCATCATCGCGACCACGCGCAGGAAATCCGCGCCGAGCCGGTCGAGCTTGTTGACGAAGGCGATGCGCGGCACGCGGTACTTGTCCGCGAGGCGCCAATTCGTCTCGGTCTGTGGCTCCACGCCTGCAACGCCGTCGAAAACGACCACGGCACCATCGAGCACACGCAGCGAACGGTTCACTTCGATGTTGAAGTCGATGTGGCCGGGCGTGTCGATCAGGTTGATCTGCGTTGCGTTCCAGCGGACCGTGATGGCCGCGCTGCTGATGGTGATGCCGCGCTTCTGCTCCTGCGGCTCGAAGTCCATGCGGGCCGTGCCACGGCTCACGTCGCCGATGCGATGGCTCTCGCCGGCATAGAACAGGATGCGTTCGGTGGTGGTGGTCTTGCCCGCATCGACGTGGGCAATGATGCCGATGTTGCGGATGTTTCTGAGTTTCGGGTTCATGACGAATCTTTCTGACCGAAGCGCTCGTTGCGCTTCGGAAGCCTGGGTGACGACGCGCCAGCCCCAGGCAGGATTCGCCTGAAGGCTAGCGACGAGAGATGTGCAATCTGCTGATGCGGCGGCCGGAGCCCGGGCGCACGGAATCCACGCTCCGGCGCAGGGGAATCGTGGCGATCAGCTTGTCGTAGGTACGCATGACGTGAAGTGAACTCTGAAAAAACAAAACCCCGGAGGGACGAACCTGCCGGGGTTGGAGACCGGAAGGCGCAACGCCTTCCGAACGCGATCGAGGGCGATGTCAGGTGGCGATGCTCGCCTCGATGGCTTGGATGAATTTCATGGTGGGCCGGATTGTGGTGGTCTCGATGCGCAAAGGCAAGCACGACCTTGCGCTCTGTTGTCACGGAAAGACATGGCGTTCGCCGCCGGCCTCGCGGTTCTAGACGACCAGCCGGTACCCCACCGCCGTCTCCGTCAACAGATGCTTCGGCTGCGCCGGATCGGCCTCCAGCTTCTGCCGCAGATGCCCCATGTAGATGCGCAGGTAGTGGCTCTGGTCCGTGTGCGACGGGCCCCACACCTCGCGCAGCAGCTGCCGCTGCGTCAGCACGCGTCCGGCGTTGGCCACCAGCACGGAGAGCAGCCGGTACTCGGTCGGCGTGAGGTGCACCTCGGCGCCGGCGCGGCGCACGATGCGTGCGGCGCGGTCCAGTTCGATCTCGCCGAAGCGGAACACGGCCTCGGCGGCCGGTTCGTCGCCGTTGCCACCGGCGGCGCGCGGTCGGCGCAGGTTGGCGCGCACGCGGGCGAGCAGTTCGCCGGTGCCGAAGGGCTTGGTGAGGTAGTCGTCGGCGCCGGCGTCGAGCGCGGCGATCTTGTCGGCTTCGTCGGTGCGGGCCGAGAGCACGATGATCGGCACCTGCGACCAGCCGCGCACATCGCGGATCAGCGACACGCCGTCGCCGTCGGGCAGGCCCAGGTCGAGCACCAGCAGATCGGGTTGGCGCGTACCGGCGGCGGCAAGGCCGTCGCGCAGCGTGCCGGCCTCGTGCACCTGCCAGCCTTCGGCCTCGAGCGCGCCGCGCACGAAGCGGCGGATCTGCGGCTCGTCTTCGATCACGATGGCGGTGGGGGATGGCATGGCGGGTTTCAGAGCTGGGCTTCAGCGGGTTCGGGTGGCTCGCGGCGCGGCAAGGTGACGGTGAATTCTGCACCGCCGTCGCGCGCATTCGCCGCGCTGATCTCGCCGCCGTGCGCGCTCACCACGGCGCGGCAGATGGCCAGGCCGAGGCCGACGCCGGGCGTGGCGGACTCGGCCTCGCCGCGCGTGAACTTGTCGAACAGGGTCTGCTCACGGCCGTGCAGCGCTGCGGGGAGGCCGGGGCCGTGGTCGCGCACGGTGAGCACCAGCGCGGCAGGCTCGGCGCGCGCGCCGACCTCGATGGGCGCGGCGCCGTACTTGGCGGCGTTCTCCAGCAGGTTGACGAGCACGCGCTCGATGAGCACGGCGTCGAACTCGACCAGCGGCAGCTCGGGGTCCCACGCGGTCTGCACGGTCATGCCGCGCAGCGCGGGGCGGGCGGCGCGGATGGCGGCGCCCACCACCTCTTCGACCGACTGCCAGTCGCGCCGCAGGTTGACCGCACCGCCGGCCACGCCGCTTTCGAGGCGCGCCATGTCGAGCAGGTTGCTGACCAGCGCATGCAAGGCATGGGCCTGCGCGACGATGGCGCGCGCGGCCTCGCCGTGTTCTTCGGGCGGCAGGGTCTGCAGCGACTCGGCCAATGCGATGAGCGCGGTGAGCGGCGTGCGCACGTCGTGCGAGATGGCACCGAGCAGCGCGTTGCGCAGGCGCTCCGATTCCATCTCGACCACGGCGCGCTGCGCGACTTCGACGTAGTGCACGCGCTCCAGCGCGATGGCGATCTGGCGTGCCAGCGTGTCCAGCTGCTGCGCCTGCTCGGGAATCAGCAGCCAGCGCGGGCGGGCCGGGCACAGCGCGAGCACGCCGCGCACGCGCATGGGCGCGCGCAGCGGCACGTAGTGCCAGGGCTGGGCGGCGAGCGTGGCGGTGGCCAGGCCGGCGGGCTGGCCGTGGCGGAAGGCCCAGTCGGCCACCTGCGCGTCGAAGCCGGGCGGCGGGTCGGCGGGGGGCACGAGCTGGTCGGCCGCGTCGGTGACCAGCACGCGCGCATGGCCGCCGAAATGGGCCTGCACGGCGGCGGCGCCGAGCGCGACGACCTGGGTGCTTTCGAGCGCGGCCGAGAGTTCGCGCGTGAGCTCGAACAGCGAGCGCGCGCGGCGCTCGCGGCTGGTCGACACGCCGGCCGCGAAGCGCAGCCCGGCCGTGAGCTGGCCCACCAGCAGGCCCACACCGAGCATCACCGCGAAGGTCAGCAGGTACTGCACGTCGCTGACCGCGAAGGACAGGCGCGGCGCGACGAAGAAGTAGTCGAAGGCCGCCACGTTGAGCATCGCCGCGAGCGCCGAAGGCCCGCGCCCGAAGCGCATCGCCACGCCCACCACGCCGAGCAGGAACAGCATGACGATGTTGGACAGCTCCAGCACGCCCGTGAGCGGCGTGCACAGCAGCGTGAGCGCAATGCTGGTGGCTGCGGCCCAGGCGTAACCGGGCCAGCGCGACTGCGCGCGTTCGTCGTCGTCGTCGGCCTGCGTGGCGACCAGCGACGCCTGCGACAGGCGGCGCGCGCTGTCGGCGCGGCCCACTTCGAGGATGTCGAGCGCCGGCGCCCGCTGCGCCAGCGCGCGCGCCAGCGGCACCGCGGACGCACCCCACCAGCGCCGCCAGCCGCGCACGGGCTCCGCGCGCCCGATGACCAGCGTCGCGCAGTTCAGGCGCCGCGCCTGCTCGGACAGTTGCTCCGCCACGTCGGCGCCGGTGAGCACGGCCGTGGCCGCGCCCAGCTCTTCCGCCAGCTTGAGCACGGCGAGGATGCGGTCGCGCTGCGCGGCATCGAGGCGCTGCAGCCGCGGCGTCTCGACGTACGCGGCATGCCAGCGCACGTTGAGCTGGCCCGCGAGCCGCGCGGCGGTGCGCACGGTCTGCGCTGCGCCCTCATGCGGGCCGACGCAGGCCAGGATCGCGCCCGAGGTGTTCCAGGCCTGCAGCGCCGCGCCGCCCTGCCCATTGCCGCCGGGACCCGACTGCTCGACGCGCCAGCCGCGCACGTCGTCCTCGACGTGCTCGGCGGTGCGGCGCAGGGCGATCTCGCGCAGCGCGATCAGGTTGCCTTTGCGGAAGAAATTCTGTGCGGCGCGCTCGGCCTGCTGCGGCAGGTAGACCTTGCCGGCCGCGAGCCGCGCCGTGAGTTCGTCGGGCGTGACGTCGACCAGCACCACCTCGTCGGCCTCGTCGAGCACGGTGTCGGGCACGGTCTCGTGCACGCGCACGCCGGTGATGGCGCCGACGGTGCCGTTGAGGCTTTCCAGGTGCTGCACGTTGAGTGCCGACCACACCTCGATGCCGGCGGCCAGCAGCTCCTGCACGTCCTGCCAGCGCTTGGCGTGGCGCGAGCCGGGCGCGTTGGTGTGGGCGAGTTCGTCGACCAGCAGCACGGCGGGCTTGCGCGCCAGGGCGGCGTCCAAATCGAACTCGGCGAGCGTGCGACCGCGGTAGGGCAGCTCGCGCAGCGGCAGCGTGTCGAGCCCCGCGAGCAGCGCGGCGGTCTCGCTGCGGCCGTGGGTTTCGACCACGCCGATGAGCACGTCGCGCCCGGCCTCGCGCTCGCGCCGGGCGGCGCTGAGCATGGCCCAGGTCTTGCCCACGCCGGCACTGGCACCGAAGTAGATGCGCAGCTTGCCGCGCAGCGCGCGCGCCTCGTCGCTGCGCAGTTGCGCGAGCAGGGCGTCGGGGTCGGGGCGGGTCTCGGGCATGGGGGAGTGCAGATTAGCGCATCGGCCCGTTCTTGCGCCGCCGTTCATGCCGGCGCGCGGTGCGCGACAGCACCCACCAGGCGAAGCCCAGCGGCACGAACAGCGCCGCCATGGCCAGCAGCGCGTGCAGCAGGTCAGTGACCATGGCGCAGGCCGCAGCGCGCGAGGTGATCGCGCCAGCTCATGAGCCGGCCGATCTCGCCCGAAGGCACGCATTCGATGAGGCGGTGCAGCACCTCGGCATAGCGCGTGGTCGGAAAACGGATCATCAGGCGCACGCAGGGCGCGTCGCTTTCCTGCGAGCTGCAGGCATGCAGCAGCGGCTCGCAGCGCACCACGCCGGCCTCGGCGCAGGCGGCGATGCTGCGGCGCACGCGCAGCGCGTCGGCGCAGCAGACGGTGACGTCGAGCACGTGGAACTGCGTCGTGCGCGGCGCGATCGGACTTCGCACGACGGCGACAGGATGTTCACGGTAGGCGGCATAGGCCATGGTTGTTTTCTCCTCAACGCACCGTCGAAGAAGCATCGAGCGCCAGGTTCAGCGCCAGCACGTTGACGCGCGATTCGCCCAGCACGCCCCACAGCGGCTTCTGGGTGTTCTGCACGATCAGCGCATTCACCTGGTCGGGCGCCATGCCGCGTTCGCGCGCCACGCGGGCGGCCTGGTAGTGCGCGGCGGCGGGGCTGATGTCGGGGTCGAGCCCGCTGGCCGAGGCCGTGACGAGGTCCACCGGCACCGGCGCGGTGTTGCCCGGGTCGGCCGCCCGCAGCGCCTCGACGCGCGCCTTCACGGCATCGGCCAGCGCGGGGTTCAGCGGGCCCTGGTTGGAACCGCCCGAGGCGCTCGCGTTGTAGGGCTGCGGCGCGGTGGCCGACGGGCGGCCCCAGAAGTGCTTCGGGTCGCTGAAGTTCTGGCCGATGAGCGCGGAGCCGACGGGCTTGCCGTCGCGCATCACCAGGCTGCCCGCCGCCTGCGCGGGGAACAGCGCCTGCGCGGCGCCGGTGACGGCCGCCGGATAGAGCAGGCCGGTGAATGCGCTCAGCAGTGCGAAGAGCACGAGCGCGGGGCGAACGATGCTGCCGTTGTTGTTTTTCATGATGAAGAACTCCTCAGACCAGATGGACTGCGACCAGCAGCCAGTCGATCAACTTGATGCCGATGAAAGGAACGAGCAAACCGCCCAGGCCGTAGATGGCGAGGTTGCGGCGCAGCAGTGCAGCGGCGCCCACCGGCCGGTAGCGCACGCCCTTGAGCGCCAGCGGAATCAGGAACACGATGACGAGCGCGTTGAAGATCACCGCCGACAGGATGGCCGACGACGGGCTGGCCAGGCGCATCACGTTGAGCGCGCCGAGCTGCGGGTAGGTCGACACGAAGATCGCCGGAATGATCGCGAAGTACTTCGCCACGTCGTTCGCGATCGAGAAGGTGGTCAGCGAGCCGCGCGTCATGAGCAGCGCCTTGCCGGTCTCCACCACCTCGAGCAGCTTGGTCGGGTTGGAGTCGAGGTCGACCATGTTGCCGGCCTCCTTCGCGGCCTGCGTGCCGCTGCCCATGGCCACGGCCACGTCGGCCTGCGCGAGCGCGGGGGCGTCGTTGGTGCCGTCGCCGGTCATCGCGACCAGACGGCCTTCGGCCTGGTACTTGCGGATCAGCGCGAGCTTGTCTTCAGGCGTGGCCTCGGCCAGGAAGTCGTCCACGCCGGCTTCGGCCGCAATGGCGGCGGCCGTGAGCTTGTTGTCGCCGGTGATCATCACGGTCTTGATGCCCATGCGGCGCAGCTCGGCAAAGCGGTCGCGAATGCCGGTCTTGACGATGTCCTTGAGCTCGACCACGCCGAGCACGCGGTTGCCTTCGGCCACGGCCAGCGGCGTGCTGCCGCGGCGTGCCGTTTCTTCGGCGGCGCGCAGCATCTCGGCCGGCACGCTGCCGCCCAGCGATTCGACGTGGCGGCGCACCGCATCGACCGCGCCCTTGCGCAGCACGATGGCGTCGACGTCCAGGCTGTTCGGCGCGGCCGGCAGGTCGACACCGCTCATGCGGGTCTGCGCGGTGAAGGGCACGAAGCGCGCGCCTTCGACCGACGCCGCTTCGAGGCCGTCGCGGCGCGCCAGCTCGACGATGCTGCGGCCCTCGGGCGTTTCATCGGCCAGCGAGGCGAGCATGGCGGCGCGCGCGAGGCGGCCCTTCGGCACGCCGGGCGCGGGCAGGAAGGCGCTGGCCTGGCGGTTGCCGTGCGTGATGGTGCCGGTCTTGTCCAGCAGCAGCACGTCGACGTCGCCGGCGGCTTCCACCGCGCGGCCCGAGGTGGCGATCACGTTGGCCTGCATCATGCGGCTCATGCCGGCCACGCCGACAGCCGAGAGCAGGCCGCCGATGGTGGTCGGGATCAGGCACACGAGCAGCGCGACCAGCGCGGTGAGCGACACCACGGTGCCCGCCCCTGCGGCCTCGACGCTGAACACCGAGAACGGCAGCAGCGTGACGGTGACCATGAGGAACACGATCGTCAGTGCCACCAGCAGGATGGTCAGCGCGATCTCGTTCGGCGTCTTGTGGCGCTTGGCCGCCTCGACCATGCCGATCATGCGGTCCAGGAAGGACTCGCCGGGGTTCACCGAGATGCGCACCACCAGCCAGTCGGACAGCACGCGGGTGCCGCCGGTGACGGCCGAGAAGTCGCCGCCCGATTCGCGCACCACGGGCGCCGATTCGCCGGTGATGGCGCTTTCGTCCACCGAGGCCACGCCTTCGATGACCTCGCCGTCGAGCGGGATCACGTCGCCGGCTTCGACCAGCACGACGTCGCCCTTGCGCAGGTTGGGCGCCTGCTCGGGCAGCCACTGCGCACCATGGTGCGGCTGCTGCTGGTCCTTCAGCTTCTTGGCCCAGGTGTCCTTGCGCAGGCCGCGCAGCGAGGCCGCCTGCGCCTTGCTGCGGCCTTCGGCCAATGCTTCGGCGAAGTTGGCGAACAGCACGGTGAACCACAGCCACACGGTCACGGCCAGCACGAAGGCGGGCTGCATGCCGGTGTCGCCGGGAAAGCTCAGCGCATGCACCCAGAGCAGCGTCGTGAGGATGCTCCCGATGTAGACGATGAACATCACCGGGTTGCGCCACTGGGTGCGCGGGTTCAGCTTGGCGAAGGCGCCCCACAGCGCGGGCTTCACGAGCGCTGCATCGAACAGCGAAAGAGAGGTTTTGGTTTTGGCAGTCATGGTGCGCTCCTTCTTATTTCCAGAGCACGAGGTGTTCGACGATCGGCCCGAGGGCCAGTGCCGGCACATAGTTGAGCAGGCCGACCAGCAGCACGGTGCCGATCAGCAGGAAGACGAACAGCGGGCCGTGCGTGGGCAGCGTGCCGCTGGTGACGGGCAGGCGCTTCTTGGCGGCCAGCGCGCCGGCAATGGCGAGCACCGGCACGATCATCGCGAAGCGCCCGAGCCACATCGCCAGGCCGAGCAGGCCGTTGTAGAACGGTGTGTTGGCCGACAGGCCCGCGAAGGCGCTGCCGTTGTTGTTGGCGGCCGAGGTGAGTGCATACAGCACCTCGGAGAAGCCGTGCGCGCCGGGGTTGGCGATGCCGACCTTGCCCGCACCCGCGCTCACCGCCAGCGCCGTGCCCGCCAGCACCAGCACCGGCGTGACCAGGATGGCGATGGAGATCAGCTTCATCTCGCGCACCTCGATCTTCTTGCCGAGGTACTCGGGCGTGCGCCCGATCATCAGGCCCGCGATGAACACCGCGAGCATGGCGAACACCAGCATGCCGTACAGGCCGCTGCCGACGCCGCCGAAGACGACCTCGCCCAGCTGCATCAGCACCATGGGGACCATGCCGCCGATGGGCGTGAGCGAGTCGTGCATGGCGTTCACCGCGCCGCACGAGGCGGCGGTGGTCACGGCGGCGAAGAGGGCCGAGGCGTCGATGCCGAAGCGCACTTCCTTGCCTTCCATGTTGCCGCCGCTTTGCAATGCGCTCGCCATCTGGTCCACGCCCAGCGGGCCCAACAGCGGGTTGCCGGCCTGCTCGGCGGGCGTGGCGACCAGCACCGCCACCACGAACAGCACCGTCATCGCCGCGAGCACGGCCCAGCCCTGGCGCAGGTCGCCGACCACGCGGCCGAAGGCGAAGCACAGCGCCGCCGGGATCAGGAAGATCGCCAGCATCTCCAGCAGGTTGCTGAACGCGGTCGGGTTCTCGTAGGGGTGCGCCGAGTTGGCGTTGAAGAAGCCGCCGCCGTTGGTGCCGAGCATCTTGATCGCCTCTTGCGAAGCGACCGGGCCCATGGCGAGCGTCTGCGTTTGGGTGGTGGCGTCTTCCATCACGGGGGCGCCCTTGTCGTCCTTCAGCGGCTGGCCGTCGGGGCCGTTCTTCGGTTGCTGGAAGGCCGTGGCTTCGAGCGTCTGCACGCTCTTGTAGGCGTCGAAGTTCTGGATCACGCCCTGCCCTGCCAGGCACAGCGCGAGCACGAACGAGATCGGCAACAGCACCCACAGCGTGACGCGCGTCACGTCGGCCCAGAAGTTGCCGACCAGGCCCTTGCCGTCACCCCGGCGCGCAAAGCCGCGCACCAGTGCGAAGGCGACCGCGATGCCGGTGGCGGCGGACAGGAAGTTCTGCACCGCGAGGCCGAGCATCTGCGTGAGGTAGCTCATGGTCGACTCACCGGCGTAGCCCTGCCAGTTGGTGTTGGCGACGAAGCTCACTGCCGTGTTGAAGGCCGAGTCGGGCGACACCGCGCCCATGCCGGCCGGGTTGAACGGCAGCCCGCCCTGCAGGCGCTGCAGGGCATAGAGAAAGATCGCGCCGATGGCGTTGAACGCGAGCAGCGCCAGCGCGTAGCGCAGCCAGTGCATCGACTGCTCGGGCTGCGTGCCCGCGAGGCGGTACAGCGGCGCTTCGACGCGCTGCATCCAGCGCGGCACGCGCTCGCTGCACAGCGCGGCCAGCAGCTTGCCCAGCGGCCAGGCCAGCACGAGCAGCGCGCCGAGAAAAAGGGCCAGCAGGACCCAGGCCGAGGTTTCCATGTCAGAACTCCTCGGCGCAGATCAGCGCGAACACCAGGTACGCGAACAGGACCACGGCGACCAACGCGCCGAAGCCGTACAGGACTTCGAGGCCGATCACGATGCATCTCCCGGCGTGCGCGTTGTCTCAACGCCCGCGTGCGGCTTTTGCGGCCCTTCGAGCCGGTTCAGCCCGACGACCATGGCCGCCACCACGACCCACAGCGCCAGCAAGGCGCCCATCCAGACGATGTCCATTCATCACTCCTGCAAACAAGATGAAAGGAGTCTCGGCAGGCGTGCGTAAAACCGGGGGAAAGAGTGAGTGGGGGGCCGTAAAGAAAGCGTAAAAACGCGGCCCAATGGGGGACTTTGCGAGCCGCACGCGCCCACGCGAAACAAAAGAATGACAAGGCGATGTGAGCTATTCCGATGCTCCGGCGAAGGCCATCGCCGAAAACAAGTAAACCGCTTCTGACATTCCCTCCTACCGATTTCCGTAGGGATGCTTAGCCTCTCGACACGCCGCAAGCACCGTTGCGAGCGCATCGATCCACAAGCAACCCAAGGGAAATGAAATGGCCGATGTCCTGAACATTGACGACTACCGCGTCGACATCGACGGGGAGCAGTTCTCCCTGATCGAAACACCCAGGTCCGGAACACGGATGGTGATTGCGCAGAAGGCACAGGTTCTCAAGACGCTTCGTCTGGACGACCTCGTGAGCAAGCTGCAGCGCACCGGCGATTTCATCAACCTGGCCTACAACAGCACCCCGGCCAAGTACGGAGAAATCCGCGCGCCGATCGGACGCATCCACGACCGCTTCGGCGTGCTGTGCGGGAAGTGCATGCAGGAGATGGGCGCCATCGAAAGTGCTACGCAGGAACTTCTACCGACCTTCAACCGCGTCTTCAAGTTCCTGGTCAACGGACAGGACAGCCTCGCACTGGTTTTTCTCGCGCGGGCGTCGTCGGTGGCGCAGAAACTTGGGGCGAGCATGGACGTGCTGGCCAGGGAATTCGAGAGCCTTGCGAACGACTCCAGCGATGTGCTGCAGACGACGGAGAAGGCGCGCGGCACCGAGCTGAAGAACGCGGAAGAACTCAGGGTCCGCGCGCAGGATCTGGAAGCCAGGATCGCGGAGGCGGAGGAGTTGAGCAGGCGCCTGGAGCAAAGCCGCAAGGAGCTCGAGAAGCTGTATGAAGAAGCCAAGCGCAAGACGGAGAAGGCAGAGGACCGCTCGTTCGCGCTCAGCATGGTCGGAGCCGTTCTTGCGCCGATCGCGCAGGCCGCCGGTGCGTTCGCAGGCGCATTCGCCGGATCGAAGACACCGGCGAACCCGCAGATTCCACCCGACGCACCGCGCAAGACGGCAGGCGCCGACGCCGGCGCAAAGCAGGACGATGACGCCCTCAAGCAAGAAAAGGAAAAGGCCGCCAAGGCGGCCGATGCCGCACGCCTGAAGAAAAGCGACGCCGAGGCGGCGCTGGCCGCCGCGCAAAAAAAGCAGACCCAGGCCAGCGCCGCGCTTCTCCAGGCGCAAGCCGCGGTCGATGAGGCCAAGGACGCCGAGAAAAAGAAGGCGGCGGAGAAAGACCTGTCGTCGGCGAAGCTCAAGGACACCGAAGCGACGCAGGCGGCCACACGGGCCAAGGACGCGATGACCCAGGCCGACAAGACGCTCAGCGACGCCGACGCACGCCTGGCCACCGCCAGCAAGGCCTTGAGCGACTACCTGCAGAACGTGGCCAACGGCCTCAAGACCGAAGGCGATGGGTATGCAGCGGTCGCCGAGGGGTACCGCCAGGAGAAGCTCAAGTACCTCGACCTGCTGATGCAGAAGAAGGACAAGGAAATCGAGGTCTCGGCCAACCTGCAGAAGTACGCGGTCGAGATGAAGAACGCCCATGCACAGGAGATGACGGCGGAGCTGACCGCCAAGGCCCTGTTCAATGTGATTGCGGCACTGCGGCAGGTGGTCGGCGTGCTTCGCGACATGACGTTCTTCTGGTCGGGCATGTCCGCCCACTGCGGCAGGCTGGCCGATCCGGGCTTCGCGGCACAGGTCAAGGCGATGCAGTCGGAGTCGGTCGAACTCAAGCGCGAGCTCTACGCCGATCCCGATTTCAAGAAGGACGTGGTGCGCTACGTGGCGGGCTGGGTCGCACTCGGCGATATCGCCAACGAGTACATGCGGGCCACGTCCGGCATCCGGGACCAGGTGAAGAAGGACTACGAGACCTACCTGGACGACGATGGCGCGCGCCGGGTGGCGTCTTCGCTCGGCGCCCGGCTGCTGGGCGACATTCAGGCGGACATGGATGCGGCCAACGACGACAAGCAGGCGCTCGCCGCGGAGAAGACGGCGACGCAAAAAGCTCTCGAGACGAACAAGAAGGCGGCCTGACAGCGAAGCCGCCTTCGGGCCTGAAAAGAGGAAGCAGAAGGAGGAGCCATGGCCATTCTTTCAAGACCTGTCGCTGCGGTGCTGCAGCGTGCGCTGGCCTACGTCGTGCTCGCCGCGGGGCTTCACGCGGCGGCATCGGCACAAGCGCCGGCGCAGGTGCCCGCGCCCCGGCTGCTCGGCGAACTCACCACCGAAGTGCTTCGGGGCCTGGATGCCGCGCAGCAGATGGGAGAACGTGGAGACGTCGCAGGCGCGGACGCGCAACTCAAGACCATCGAATCCTTGACGGGCGAGATCACACGAAGAACCCGGCAGTACCTCGGCAACGCCGAAGCAGCGCATCGCACCTGCGCGGCCCGCTCGGCCCGGCTGGAAAAGGAACTCGGCGAGATCCTCCTGGCGCAGGAAGACCTGGGCCGGAAGATCGCGGATGTCGAAGCGCAGATCGCGGCGGCCAGCGCGCGCGAGCGCGCAAGCAGCGACGAGATCCGCCAGCTCAACGATCGCGTGCGTCAACTGGAACGCAGTCTCGCGGAACGCCGCAAGAAGCTGCGGGAACTCGAGAAGTGGTGGTGGGTTCCCGGCTACGGCACCTATCTGTCGATTCGAACGCTCGCGCAGAAGGACATCCAGACGCAGGACCACCTGTTCTCCGCGCTGCAGGACGCCGATCGCATGCACGCTTCCTTGCGCAATTCCCTGGAAGCGGCCAATCGGCTCAGAAGCACGCTGGCAAGCAGCCGGGACCAGTTCCGCGCCAACGACGCGGCGTTGCATGGCATCCAGCAGCAGATCGTCGAGAAGATCGCCAAGGCGCGCGCGGCGGTCGCCTTTCTCTCGGACGCGGAGGCTTTCTGGATGCGTGTGCAGCGCCTTGGCGTTGCGCGTACCGCCGACGACATGCAGTTCGTCGCGCGGCAACTGGCGCAGCAGGTGTCGCCCTTGTTGGCGCAGGAGTTCAGCGGGTCGGCGCGGAACTTCAGGGAAGCGCTGATTGCCTTCGGCGATGCCGTGAGCACGAGCCGCTACACCGGACCCGGAAGTGAGTTCCAGTCGTGCGGCCCGACCTAGCCACGCCTTGACCGGCGTGTTCTTTTCACTTTTTTTGAATGGCGAACGACATGGGCGACAAAGAAGAACTGATGGAAGAAGCCGGATCACTCGACTTCCTGCCGAACGAAATGCTGGTGGAGATCCTGAAGAACCTGGGGGACGACGATCTGCGGCGCGTGGCGAGAACCAACAGGCGCCTGCGCATCTGGGCGAAGGATGTCCTGGCCACGCGCGAAAGGCAGCGCGCCCGGCTGTTCTGGGGCCATGTGAATGACTTCATCGAACGCGCCCGCCAGAACCACCCCGACGATTCCGAGGACGACGGCCCAGACGATGGCGAGTGGGACTGACGCGCCGGGTGACCGGCTGCGCGGCGCAGGCGCAGGCTCAGTGCGCCATCCACCGCCCGTCGTCACGCCGGCTGAGGAAGTAGCCGGCGCGGGCGGCGCGCGGGTCGTCGGCTGATTTCTCGTTGACGATGTCCATCTCGGCGCGCGCGATCAGCCAGGTGCCTCCCTGCTTGCCGTTGGACCATTGGAAGCGGTGGAAGCGCGCGTCGGAGCCGATGTAGAAGGTGTGCTGCAGCGGCGACGCGCCGTAGTTGCGGAACGCGGTGACGGGAATCTGCTGCGTCTCGCGGGCGCTGCCACAGCCTGCCGCCGCGAGAAGCGCCGCGACCGCCAGGGCCGCGACGCTGCCGCGCGAAAGAACCCGCGCGGTGCCCATGGCCCGGGTCAGCGGCCGAAGCCGCGGTTGTACGAACCCACGGCGGAGTTGTAGTAGCTCACGATGTTCTTGTACGTCGACGGGAACTTGCTGTCCTTGAACGTGCGCCATTGGCCGATCATGTTCAGCAGGCTGCCGTGCAGCGACTCGTAGTTATAGTTGGGCGCCTTGCCTGCTTCCCCCTTGGCCTTGGCTGCGGCCTTGGCTTCTTCCAGCGCCTTGGAGAGTTCTTCCAGCGAGGCCTGCAACTCGCTGGCCGCCGCATCGACCTTGGCGACGGCGTCCTTGTTCTTCAGGCCGTCGATCTGGTCGAGACCGTTGACGAACTTCTTGGCCACCGCCATCGAGGCCAGCGTGTGGTAGTTGAGCATGTCGCCCTCGGCCTTGAGCTTGGCCATGCGTTCGGTGCGCGACGCCTCCTGCACGCGGTCCAGCTCGCCGCCCAGCGTGTCGATGCTGGCCAGCAGGCCCTTGAAGGCGGCGTTCATGTCGGCGTCGGCCGCGCGGCCCTTGACCCACTTGTCTTCGAGAAAACTCTTGGACCGGTAGTACGGATCCATCGGCGTCCAGACGGCGACGAGCTTCTCGCCCGTGGCCACCACGCCGTCGACGGCCGCATCGAGCGCCGCGTCGCCCGAGCCGTCGGCGCGGGCCTTCTTCAGGTCGTCCACGATGGACTGCACATCGGAAGGGCTGCCATAGAACGAGTTCCCGCTCGGCGACTTGCCGTTCACGTTCATCTGCACGTAGCTCTTGTACTTGGCACCCACGCTGCGGTTGTCGTCGATGAGCCGGTTGTAGCCCTGGCTGTAGGTGGTGCGGGCCGCGGCCTGCACGCGGGCCGGGTCCTTGGCGGGCTGGGTCTTGCCCGATGCGGACGGCGATGGCGAGGCTGCCGCCGGCGTCGGCTTGTTGTCTTCCTTGCAGGCCGCGAGCACGGCACAGAAGCAAAGGCTCAAGGCAAACAGGCGCGTGCGCGCCGATCGGTTGTTGTGCGCAGTCATGGCGCTCTCCCTCGGTTGTGGTTGTTCGGTGCCGCGCCCGTCGATGAAGGCCATCGTTCGCAGCGGCATCAGGTGCGGAAAATGATAGCCAGCACCACCGCGCCCGATCGTCGCGAACGCGCGAAAAACGCCCCGCGCACCGAACTAAATTGTGAGGATTCGCTTCAACGCACGGCGCTGGAAATCAGAGCGTGCGTTCGAGCTGCCAGCTTTGGTACTTCAGGCTTACCACCGCGCCGATGACGATGCCCGCGATGGCCGGCAGGCTCGCGATGCTCAGCGTCGACAGCGCGCTCAGGCCCTGCCCGATGGTGCAGCCCATGGCCGTGACGCCGCCGATGCCCATGAGCACGGCGCCCGTCGCGTGGTGCGCGAGGTCGCCGGTGCCGGCGAAGCCTTCCCAGCGGAATTCGCGCGACCACAGCGCATGCAGCGCGGCGCCCGCCACCACGCCGGCCACCGACACGATGCCCAGCGTGAGCCGCTTGTTGGCGTCGCTGTAGAACATGAGCCAGTCGAGCGCGTAGGCCACAGGCGTGACGAAGCTCAGCGCTTCGGCGCGGCCGGAGTTGGTGGCGAGGAACACGTGCTCGAGCGTGAGCGGATGCTCCTCGACCACCGCCCAGTGGCCGCTGAGCCACCACGCACCGACGACCAGCGCGCCGATCAGCATGCCGCCGACGAGGCTGCGCACGTCGCGCGTCTCGCGGCCCCACGCGGCCCACACGAGCAGCGCGCCGCCGAGCACGAGGCCGAGCGCGAGGCGCAGCGAGGCCGCGTTCAATTGGAAAGACGCGGCCAGCACATCGGGCAGCGAGGCATTCATCGCCAGATCCACATGCACCGCATCGACGGTCGCGACGCGCAGCACCGCGGTGATGCCCTTCAGCGTGGCGAAGGCCGACACGCCCATGAGCACCAGCACCACCAGCGCCTTGAGGTTGCCGCCGCCCAGGCGCACCAGCGTCTTGTTGCCGCAGCCCGAGGACAGCACCATGCCCACGCCGAACAGCAGGCCGCCGACCAGCGCGGCGAGCCAAAGGATCTGGTGCGAGGCGTAGAGCGTGCGGTCGGCATCGACGAGCCCCGCGAACACGAGCGCCGAGAAGCCGATGAGCGCCACGCCGCCGGCCGCGGCCCACTGCTTCACGCGGGTCCAGTCGCCCAGCGCCACCACGTCGCTGATCGCGCCCATGGTGCAAAAGCGCGTGGCGCGCGCGACGGCGCCGAACACCGCCGACAGCACGAAGGCCGCCACGAGCGCGAGCGTGGTGAGAAGGGAAAGCTGCGCGATGGACATGCCCCGATTCTAGGGAGCGACCCCGCGCGTGCGGGGGCCCATTCAGCCCAGGCCGGGGTTCGGCGCGATGTTCTTCAGCACGGGTTCGTCGAGCCGGCGCGTGGTCACCACCTTGCGCGACTTCAGCCACGGCTCGATGACTTCCCACACCGGCTTGTTGCCGGCGGTGCGCGCCTCTTCGCTCACGGGCGCCCAGCCCGCGACCTTGTAGCTGCGGCTGGCGTCGATGGGCTTGCCGCCCAGGCGCATGTCCTGGATGCGTTGGCCCATGGCGGCGGTCGGGTCGCAGGTGTACTGCAGCCCGCCCACGCGCACCATGTCGCCGCCCTGCTGGTAGTAGGGGTCGGGGTTGAAGAGGTTGTCGCAGACGTCTTCGAGCACGGTCTTGAGCGTCTCGCCGGTCATCTGCGTGACGGTGGCGTACGAGTAGGTGGTGGCCGTCATGTCCATCAGCCACTCGCGCGTGATCGCCTGGCCGGGCAGCAGCGAGGTGCCCCAGCGAAAGCCGGGCGAGAAGGCAATGGGCGCGTCTTGTACCTCCATGAGCGCGTCGAGCAGCAGCTGGTCGCCGGTGCCGTTGAAGTTGCCGCGCCGGTACAGCGCACCGTCGGTGTGGGCGAGGGTTTCGGACAGCTTGGCTTCGTAGGGCGCGCGCACGCGGGTGATGAGCGCGTCCATCTCCTTGTCGGCCGGAATGAGGTCGGAGAACACGGGCAGCAGGCGGTAGCGGAAGTCGCTCACCTTCTTGCCCTTGACGTCGAAGTCGATCACGCCGAGGAACTTGCCGTTGGAGCCGCCGTTGACCACGATGGTCTTGCCGCCCGCATTGCTCACGAGCGTGGGCATGGGCGTGCCGTCGTGCGTGTGGCCGCCCAGGATGGCGTCGATGCCGGTGACGCGGCTGGCCATCTTCAGGTCGACGTCCATGCCGTTGTGCGACAGCACCACCACCACCTGCGCGCCCTTGCCGCGCGCCTCGTTCACCACGCGCTGCAGGTTGTCGTCCTGGATGCCGAAGGTCCAGTCGGCCACCATGTAGCGCGGGTTGGCGATGGGCGTGTACGGAAAGGCCTGGCCGACGATGGCGCAGGGCACGCCGTTGATCTCGCGCATCACGTAGGACTTGAACACCGGGTCGCCGAAGTCGGCGGTCTTGACGTTCTGCGCCACGAACTCGACCTTGCCCGCAAAGTCCTTCTCGATGATCTGCTGCACTCGCGCCATGCCGTAGGTGAACTCCCAGTGCCCGGTCATCACGTCGACGCCGAGCAGCTTGCAGGCGTCGACCATGTCCTGCGCATCGGTCCACAGCGACGTGGCCGAGCCCTGCCAGGTGTCGCCGCCGTCGAGCAGCAGCGCGCCGGGGCGGCTGGCCTTGAGCTGCTTGACCAGCGTGGCCAGGTGCGCGAAGCCGCCGACCTTGCCGTAGCGCTGCGCGGCCTTGTCGAAGTCGAGGTAGGTGAGCGCATGCGCCATGCGCGTGCCGGGCTTCACGCCGGCGGCCTTCAGCAGGTGCTCGCCCACGAGGTGCGGCACCTTGCCGCGCATGTTGCCCACGCCGATGTTGACGCCCGGCTCGCGGAAGTACAGCGGCTTGAGCTGCGCATGGCAGTCGGTCATGTGCAGCATCGACACGTTGCCGAAGGCCGGCACGGTGTACATGCTGTCGAGGCCGGCGGCCATGCTGCTGCCGTGGCGGCCCAGGCCCAGGCCGGCGACAGCGCCGGCACCGAGCATCTGGACGAACTCGCGCTTGGAAAGGTTCATGAAGAGAGAAGCCGGGCGTTCAGCGGTTGACGGGAGACTGGGGGTCGAGCAGCAAGCCCATCACGTCGCGGATCTGCTTCTCGTTGAGGATGCCGGAGTGGCCGACGCGCGGCATGTTCGAGCAGGCGTTGTAGGCGCGCGCGTTCCACAGCTTGCCCCAGGTGTATTCGACGATGGGCTTGGACGCGGCGCTGGCCGGGTCGCTCACGCCGCGCAGCTTGCCGTAGTGGTACAGGCTCGGGCCGAGCGTGCCGAAGGAGATTTCTTCCTTCGACATCTGGTGGCAGTTGTAGCAATTGCCGCCGTTGGCGGCGTTGGCCGCGTCGGTCCAGGTGAGGCCGCGGCCGTTCTGCGCGATCTTCTCGCCCTCGCGCCAGTCGCCGACGAACTTGCCGTCGGACGGCCAGCGCACGGTCTTCATGTTGGCGGCCTCGATCTCCTTGGTGCGCTGCTCATCGAGTGGCTTGCCGCTGGCATCGGCTTCGCTGCACGCGAGGTTGGCCGGGTCTTGCACGAGGCGGTCGACCTTGGCGATGCCCTGGTCGCGGAAGGAGCGCTGCAGCGCGTCGGCGGTGAGCTTGTCGAGCTCGGCGGCGCTGTCGACGGACGCGCAGCCGAACACGGTGAGCGCGCAGGCCACGGCGGCCAGGCCGAAGAAATGATCAGACTTCATGGCGTGGCTCCTTCAGCGCTTGATGGCCGGTGCGGTGGTCTTGCCGCCCTTGCCGTTGACGCCCATGTACACGGCCAGTGCCACGGTCACGTCGCTGGCGTAGCCCGGGTACGGAAAGCGCTGCTGGCGGAAGCAGTCGTTCAGCCGACGTTGCATGCCCCACAGTTCGCCGGACGACACGCGGTACGCCGGCCAGGCGCCGAAGCCTTCGCCGGCGCCGGGGTTCTTCGTGAGGTTGGGCAGGTCTTGCAAACGGATGCGCTTGCCGTCGGCACCGTGGCAGGTGGCGCAGGCAAAGTCGTGCGGGCCGGCGCGCAGGAAGAACAGGCGCTTGCCCACTTCGTAGGCGCGGCGTTCGCTCGCATGCGACTGCGGCAGGTTCAGCGGCAGGCCTTTCGATTCGGCCGAGATCCACGCCACCAGCCCCTCGAGGTTCTTCTGCTCGCCCTGGCCGAACGGCGTCTTGGCGATGGCGGCGGCGTCGAAGCCCTGCAAGGTTTCCATGCAGGTGAGCAGGCGCGATTCCATGTCCTGCACGCGGCCGGTGTCGGGAAAGTAGCGCGGCAGTTCGGCGAACGCGCCCTTCACCACGCCCGGGCCCTTGCCGAGGTCGCACTTCTCCATCGACGCGGCCTTGGGGCCGCGCTTCTGTTTCCAGAGGTCTTCGCCCTTGGCCTCGAACAGTTCGGCGGGGTTGCCGTCCTGCAGCAGCGCGCGGTACTCGGCGATGCCTTCGGCCGTGGTCTTCTGCGCCGCGGCGGGCAGTGCGATGCTGCCGGCCAGCACCAGCAGGCTCAGGCATGTGGTTGTCCTCATGGGGCCGCCTTTTTTTCTCGTGGGGAACACAACACGCGAACGATCAATCGATCGCTCGCGTGGTCGAAGAAAGCGTCAGCTGACGGTGGCTTCGTCGGTGCGGGTGTCGCCGCGGTTGTCCTTCCAGGTCACGGCGATCTTGTCGCCGGCCTTCGCGCCCTTCAGCGTGAACTGCATGAAGGGGTTCTTCGACACCGCCGGGCCCCAGTCGGCCGTGAGCACGGTCTTGCCGTTGAGCGAGGCCGTGACCTCCTGGATGAACCAGGCGGGGATGGTCTTGCCGGCGGCGTCCTTGCGCTGGCCGGTTTCCATTTCGTGCGCCATGAGGATGCGCACGGTCGTCTTGTCGCCCGCGGCCTGGGCGCGGATGCGCATGGGATCTGCCATGGTGGTCTCCTTCTTCTCGTCGTGTTCTGTGTGTGAAGCCCGTCGCTCAGCCGCCGCAGCCGCCGAGCGTGACCTTGACTTCCTTCTTGGCGAAGAGCGCCTTGCCGTCGTTCATGACCGCGATCGCGTACACGTCGGACGACTGGCCCAGCTTGGCGCGCGTGGTGAAGTTCGACTCGACGAACTCCGAGGTGTTGAAGATCGCGACCACGGCGTTGGGGTTCTTCTCGACCAGCAGCATGAGCTGCTTCACGCCGGGCAAGGCGGTGGCCACGCTGAGCGGCACCACGGCGCCGTTCTCGGCGATGTCGGGGCCGGTGATGGTGACGTCCTTGCTCTCGGTGGGCGCGCCGGTGACACCGACGGCCTTGAGCGCGTCGGCCACGCTCTTGGCGTCGAAGGCGTCTTTCGAATACGCGAGGGCGGTGGCGGGGAGCCAGCCGGCGGTGGCCGCCAGGCCTGCGAGGGCGGCGGACTGCGTGAGCATCTGTCTGCGGTTTTTCATGGGGTTGTCTCCTGTCGAATCATGGTCCGGCGCTGTCGGCGAGCCAGCGTGCGATGGCCTTGGCATCATCGTCGCCGAGGGTCTGCGGCGGCATCGGGATCGCCCCCCAGACGCCGGTGCTGCCCGCCTTGATCTTCTGCAGCAGGTGGTCGGCCTGGCCGGGGTACTTCTTCGCGATGTCCGAGAAGGCGGGGCCGACGAGCTTCTGCGTCATGCCGTGGCAGGCGGTGCAGCTGTTCTTCTCGAGCAGCGCCACGGGCACTTTCGGTGCTGCGGTCGGTGCGCTGGTCTTCACGGCAGCAGCAGCGGGCGCTGCGGTGGCGATGCCGCGCTGCGCACCCACCAGCCGGTTCTGGTCGGCGAGGTTGCCGTGGCTGCCGCGCGCATGCGCCGGCAGTTGCGCGACCGACGACGCCGCCGGCACGCAGTCGCGCATGCAGGCCACGGCCGACACGTCGGGCTTGGCCGCGCGGCCGAACTCGCTGCCGGGCCACATCGCATGCGCGGTGGTGCCGCCGTTGCGGTTGGGCATGCGGGCCTGCACCTCGCGGATGTTCTTGTCGGACAGCGTGAAGTCGTCGGGCACGATGCCGCCGAGGTTCAGCATGTAGGCGGTGACGGCGTACACGTCGTCGGGCGTCAGCGACTTGGGCTGGTTCCACGGCATGGCGCGGTACACGTAGTCCCACACGGTCGACAGGCTCGTGACCTTCATCAGCGTGGTGCGGCCCGGGAAGGCCGGGTCTTTCAGGCGCGCGACGTGGCCGCTCTTGATGTCCTCGGCCGTGGTGCCGCCGACGATGGGGCTGAACACCTGGTTCGATTCGCCGAACACGCCGTGGCACGAGGCGCACTTGCCTTCCCACAGGTCCTGCCCGCGCGTGACCGAGCCCGAGCCGGGCGGCAGGCCCTTGAAGTCGGGGCGCACGTCGATGTCCCACGCGGCCACTTCCTTGGGCGTGGCGTCGCGGCCGATGCCGGCGTAGCCTGCCGCCTTGGGCTGTGCCCATGCCGCAGCGCCGCATGCGAGAACGAGCAACAGCAGCGCGCGCTTAGGAAAGCTGGACATTCGCCACCTCCCCGTTCGCCTGCACCTGCCACGACTGGATGGCGTTGTTGTGATAGATCGAGCGCGTGCCGCGCACCGCGCGCAGCTGCTTGTAGCTGGGCTGCACGTAGCCGGTGTCGTCCATCGCGCGGCTCTGGATGATCGCGGGCGTGCCGTCCCACACCCAGTCGATGTTGAAGCGCGTGAGGCACTTCGAGAGCACGGGCGATTCGAGCCGCGCGGTGCGCCAGTTGCGCCCACCGTCCACGCTCACGTCCACGCGCTTCACCTTGCCGCGGCCCGACCACGCGAGGCCGGTGATGTTGTAGAAGCCCTTGTCGAGCAGCATCTGCCCGCCCGAAGGCGTGGTCACGACGCTCTTGCATTCCTGGATGCTGGTGTACTGGCGGTGCTGGCCGTCGGGCATGAGGTCGACGTAGTGCACGGTCTCGTCCTTGGCGCCGTAGGGCTGGTCGCCGAGTTCGATGCGGCGCAGGTACTTGACCCAACTCACGCCCTGCACGCCGGGCACCACGAGCCGCAGCGGGTAGCCCTGCTCGGGCCGCAGCATCTCGCCGTTCTGGCCGTAGGCCACGAGCACCTCGCCCGAGCGGATGAGGCTCATGGGAATGGTGCGCGTCATCGACGAACCGTCGGCGCCCTCGGCGAGCACGAAGCGCTCGCCCTTCAGGTCGGCGCCCGCCATCTCGAGCAGCGTGATCAGCGGCACACCGGTGAACTCGCTGCACGACAGCATGCCGTGCGTGTACTGGGCCGTGGGCACGGCGACGTTGCCCCACTCCATGCCGGTGTTGGCGCCGCATTCGATGAAGTGGAAGCGCGACACCGAGGGCAGGCGCATCAGCTCGTCGAGCGTGAAGACCTTCGGCGTCTTCACCATGCCGTTGACCATCAGGCGGTGCTTCGACGGATCGATGTCCCACCAGCCCTGGTGGTGCCGCTCGAAGTGCAGGCCGCTGGGCGTGACGATGCCGAACAGCGACTGCAGCGGCGCGAACGACACCGAGGCCTGCGCAGTCGGCGTGAGCCCCGGGCTCTGGCGGCGCTGCACGTTGGCTTCGTACTTGGAAGGCTTGCCGTAGCCGTCGGTGACGACCGGCTGGCCGAGGCCCGTGCTGTGCGCGGGCAGGTTCAAGATGGCGGGATCGCCGTCGCCCACAACGGTGCGCGATTGCGCGAGCGCGGACGACGTGGCCGCCGTGCCTGCGACGGCGGCCGCGAAGGCGTTGCGGATGAAGTCGCGCCGCCCCTTGCCGGCTTCGGCGAAGACGGCGCGCACGCCTTGCGCGTCGAGAAAGTTCTCGGGTGCCTTGCGCACCTGCCCGGTCTGCTGGATGCTGCCGCTCATCGCGTCGCGTCCGTGGGCCTTACTTGGCGCCGCCCAACACCCAGGCGGCCAGCGCCTTGGCATCGGCCTCGCTCATCGCGGGCTGCGCGGGCATGGGCACGGCGCCCCACTTGCCGGTGCTGCCCTTCTGGATGCTCGCGGTGAGCACGGCAAGCGCGTCGGCCTGGCCGGTGTACTTCTTCGCGACGTCGAGGTAGGCCGGGCCGACCAGCTTCTTGTCGACAGCGTGGCAGGCGAGGCAGGCGTTCTTCTGGGCCAGTTCCTTGTTGGCAAGGGCCGGTGTCGACAGCAGCAAGGCGGTGACAGCAACGGCGAGCGACGGCAACAGCAACTTCAATTCGGTCTCCTCGAAACGCGCCCCGAAGCGGCCGGTTTCATCGTTAAATAAGTAAATCGTTATGTATTGATTTTAGGGACGATCGTGAACAAGGGAAGGGCTTTGCCCTTGGGGGAAACCCGTTCGGTTTCGCCATGCATAACGTCAGCCGCGCACGGCGGTGCGCGCTTGCTGCAGGCGTGCTTCGAGGTAGGCGCCGTAGAAGTCCGAGTCGCCGCCGGTCAGGCGCTCGGCGACCTCGCGGCCGTTGCGGCCGAAGAAGAGCACGGTCGGTGCGACGCTGACGTGCCACGCCTTGATGAGCGCGTCGTGCGTGCGCGTGGCGCCGTCGAAGTCGCGCACGGTGCGCGCATCACGAAAGTCGATCTGTACCACGGGCAAGCCCGCGGCGAGTTCGGGCATGAGGTAGTGCTCGCGCGCGATCTTGCAGAAGGGGCAGCCCTGCAGGCTGGCCATGACGACCAGCGGTTGCGAGCGGGCCAGCGCCGCGGCGAGCGCGCCAGCCAGCGAGACGGGCGCGGGCAACTGCACATCGGCCGCATGCACGGCCACTGGCGCGACGCACCACGCGGCGAGGCCCGCAACGAGCTGCCGGCGCGTGCGCTCGCCGCTCATCGCGCCTCCTGCTCCAGCAGCAGGTAGGTGTTGTAGGCGTTCATGCGGTTGGCCACCTTGAACAGCGGCCAGGCCTCGAAGCGCGACCAGTCGGTGGCGGCGTAGGCCTCGTCGAAAGGTGTCATCTCGGTGGCGGCCTTCTGCATCGCGCCGCGCAGGAAGACGAGGTAGTCGCGCGTCTGCCGCAGGTCTTGCGCCGGGTCGTCCGACGCGGGGCCGTGGCCCGGCACGATGGTGCGTGCGTCGAGCGCGAGCAGCGCGTCGAGTGACGTGATCCAGTGCCGGCTGTCGGCCGAGCCCACGTAGGGCGTGCGGTTGCGGAACACGATGTCGCCGGTGAACAGCACCTTCTGCTGTGGCAGGAAGATGGCCAGGTCTTCGGGCGTGTGCGCGGGGCCGGCGGGCTGGATCACGAAGCGCGTGCCGCCGATGGTGAGCTCGGTGCGCCCGTCGATCCACACGTCGGCCGGCACCAGCCGCGTGCGCTCGTCGATCCACGGCGCGAGTTCCTGGCGCGAGGCCTCGAGCCGCAGCCGCGCGGTGTCGGACGTGAGGTAGGTCTTGCCCCGCGCGTGCGCCACGATCTGCGCGCCCAGTGCCTTGAACACCTGCAGGCCGTAGATGTGATCGGCGTGGTAGTGCGTGAGGATGACGTGGCTGATCGGCTTGGGCGTGAGCTTGCGGATCTCGGCCACCATGCGCTCGGCGACAGCGGGCGAGCCGAGCGCGTCGATCATCACGACGCTGTCGCGCGTGATGACGAAGCCGGCGTTGGAGATGAAGTTCTGGTTCTCCTTCGAGCCCAGCGCGGGGATGCCCTGCACGTAGTAGATGTCGGGCGCCACCGGCAGCGGGCGGATCTCGGGCGCGGCGAACGCGGCACTGGCGCTCAGCCAGAGCGCAGCGCACATCAGCAGCGCCTTCGCGCGAACGGCGGTGGGCCGGCACGGGAACATCGTGGGTCGTCTCCTGCGGGCTTGGCGGCGAGGGCCGCGGGCTTGCCCGGCTGTAAATATAAGCAGAAGATGATATTTTGCGGGCAACGACAACAGCCAGAGGGTTTCCCCATGAGACACGCATTCATCGCTTTCCTGCTCGCCATGGTCGCCACGTTCGCGGGCGCACAGGAGACCAAGGTGGTCTACCACGTGAACACCGGCGTGGAGAACAGCGCAGCCATCCTGGCGAACATCACGAACCACCTGAACGCAGACCCGAAGGCGAAGATCGTGGTGGTCACGCACGGCCCCGGCATCGACTTCCTGCTGAGCGATGCGAAGGACAGCCGGGGCCGCGAGTTCAGCGGCCCGGTGAGCGCATTGGCCGGACGCGGCGTGGAGTTCAAGGTGTGCAACAACACGCTGACCACGCGCAACATCGACGCGGGCAAGCTGCTGATGGAAACCAAGGTGGTGCCCTCGGGCGTGGCCGAGGTGGCGCGGCTGCAGGCGAAGGAAGGCTACGTCTACCTGAAGCCCTGAGGCGCGAAAGCCGGCTGATGCCGGCCCTCTTCTTCTCTTCTTATTCCTGCTCGATGGCGATCTGCACGCAGATGCTGCGGCACAGCGCCACCACGGTTTCGTTCGCGATGCTGTAGTAGATGCTCACGCCGTCGCGGCGTCGCGCGAGCACGCCCGCCTGGTAGAGCGTGTTCAGGTGCTGCGACATGTTGGGCTGCGTGGTGTCGATCTGCGCGAGCAGCTCGCTCACGTTCTTCTCCCCGTTGCACAGCAGGCTCACGATCTTCAGCCGCATGGGCGCGGCCATGGCCCGGAACAGGTCGGCGGCCATATCGAAGACCTCGTCCTCGGTGACAGCCGCGGACTTCTTACGGGGTTTGGTGGCCATGCTGAATAGGTTCATGCGCAGGTCGCAATGTACATCGGCGCCTGGCGCAGCGAGCGATGTCCCGGCGGCCGTATGGCGATTGCACGCCGGCGCCGCGTCACAAAAGCGACGCGCTGCCCGTCTTCGGGGTGCGGGGATGTCCCCGCGCAACCACCCGGAGCACCCACCATGCACGCGACGCCAAAGATAGCCCTGCCCTATCGGGGCCATTGCCACGTCTTTCTCGACAGCGTTCGGACGCGATCTAATAATCAAAGCACTTTCTTTGATAAAAAAGCAGGTTGCGTATGAACAAACAATCCAGGACCTGGCTCGGCGCCGGTCTCACGGTCGCGGTGCTGGGCGCGGCGGGCTACGGGCTCGTGGCGAAATTCCAGCCGGCCCATGCACAGGGCGGCGCGATGCCGCCGGCCAAGGTGGCGGTGGCCCCCGCGCGGCAGACCGAGATGGCGCGCTTTCTCGGCGGCATCGGCACGCTGGAGGCCAACCGGCAGGTCGAGGTGCCGGCCGAGGTGGAGGGACGAGTCGCGAAGATCCTTTTCACGCCGGGCGCACAGGTGCGTGCCGGCCAGCTGCTGGTGCAGCTGAACGACGCGCCCGAGCAGGGCGACCTCGAACGGCTGCGCGCCCAGCATGCCAATGCCAGGGCCCTGCTCGAACGCACGCGCCGCCTGCTGCCGCAGCAGGCCGCCACGCAGGAGCAGATGGAGCAGGCCCAAGCCGCCTTCGACCAGGCCAGCGGCGAGCTGCGCCGCGTGCAGGCGCTCATCGAGCAGAAGCACATCCGGGCGCCGTTCGACGGCGTGCTGGGCATCCGCAAGGTCAACCTCGGCCAGTTCGTGCGCGCCGGCGATGCGCTGGTGTCGCTCACCGATGCGCGCACGCTGTTCGCCAACCTCACGCTGCCCGAGAACGCGCTGCCGGCGCTGCGGCGCAACCAGGCGGTGGCGCTCGCGGTCGACGCCTATCCGGGCCGCGTGTTCCCCGCGAAGCTCAGCGCCATCGAGCCCATGATCGGCAGCGACACGCGCACCGTGCGCCTGCAAGCCACGGTCGACAACGCCGACGGCGCGCTCACGCCCGGCATGTACGTCAACGCCAAGGTGGCGCTGCCCGCGCGCGCCGACGCCATCGCGGTGCCTGAAACCGCCATCACCTACAGCACGCACGGCGACTCGGTGTTCGTGGTGCGCGCCGGCGACAAGGGCGACGGCTTCTCGGTGCAGCAGGTGTTCGTGAAGACCGGCGAGCGGCAAGACGGCCTGGTCGTCGTCGAGCAAGGCCTGAAGGCCGGCGAGCAGGTCGTCACCTCGGGCCAGCTGCGCCTGTACAACGGCGCCGCCGTGGCCCCGGCCGCGAAGGACACGCTGGCCCTGCAGGACGCGAAGTCATGAAGTTCACCGACCTCTTCGTGCGCCGGCCCGTGCTGGCGCTGGTGGTGAGCACGCTCATCCTGCTGCTCGGCGCGCGTGCGCTGGGCGACCTGCCGGTGCGCCAGTACCCGCTCACCGAGAGCACCACGCTCACCATCACCACGCAGTACCCCGGCGCCTCGCCGGAGCTGATGCAGGGCTTCGTCACGCAGCCCATCGCGCAGGCGGTGGCGACCATCGAGAACGTCGACTACCTTTCGTCGTCGTCCACGCTCGGGCGCAGCGTGATCAGCGTGCGCATGAAGCTCAACGCCGACGCCAACCAGGCGCTCACGCAGGCGATGGCGCAGGTCAGCCAGGTGAAGTACCGGCTGCCGGCCGAGGCCTTCGACCCGGTGATCCTCAAGTCGTCGGGCGAGGCCACGGCCGTCGCGTACGTGGGCTTCTCGAGCAAGACGATGCCCGTGCCGCAGCTCACCGACTACCTCTCGCGCGTGGTGCAGCCGCAGTTCGCGTCGATCGAGGGCGTCTCGGGCGTCGAGGTGTCGGGCGGGCAGACGCTGGCGATGCGCGTGTGGCTGGACGCCAACCGCATGGCCGCGCGCGGCATCTCGGCCGGCGAGCTGGCCGACGCGCTGCGCCAGAACAACGTGCAGGCCGCACCCGGGCAGGTGAAGGGCCTGTACGTGGTGTCGAACATCCGCGTGAACACCGACCTGGTGAACGTGGCGGAGTTCCGCGACATGGTCATCAAGCGCGACGGCGATGCCATCGTGCGGCTAGGCGACGTGGCCACGGTGGAACTCGGCGCGGCGAGCGCCGACAGCAGCGCGACGATGGACGGCGACAAGGCCATCTACCTCGGCCTGCAGGCCGCGCCCAACGGCAACCCGCTGGTGATCGTGAAGCGCATCCGCGACCTGCTGCCCGGCATCAAGCAGAACCTCCCGCCGGGCGTGGAGGTGCAGCTGCCCTTCGAGCTCGCGCGCTTCATCGAGGCCTCGATCGACGAGGTGCAGAAGACGCTGCTCGAAGCCATCGCCATCGTGGTGCTGGTGATCTTCCTGTGCCTGGGCTCGCTGCGCGCGGTGCTCATCCCGGTGGTGACCATTCCGCTGTCGATGCTGGGCGCGGCGGCGCTGATGCTGCTGTTCGGCTTCAGCATCAACCTGCTCACGCTGCTGGCGATGGTGCTGGCCATCGGCCTGGTGGTGGACGACGCCATCGTGGTGGTCGAGAACGTGCACCGCCACATCGAGGAAGGCAAGTCGCGCGTGCAGGCCGCATTGATCGGCGCACGCGAAGTGGCCGGCCCGGTGATCGCGATGACGCTCACGCTGGCCGCGGTGTACGCGCCCATCGGCCTCATGGGCGGACTCACGGGGTCGCTGTTCAAGGAGTTCGCCTTCACGCTGGCGGGCGCGGTGGTGGTGTCGGGCGTGATCGCGCTCACGCTGTCGCCGGTGATGAGCTCGTTCCTGCTGCCGCAGGACGCCACGGCGGGCCGCATGGCGCGCTATGCCGAGGCCTTCTTCCACAAGCTGGCCACGGCCTACGGACGGCTGCTCGACGTGTCGCTGCACCACCGCTGGGTCACGGGCCTGCTGGCGGCGGCCGTGCTCGTGAGCCTGCCCTTTCTGTACAACGCGGCGCAGCGCGAGCTGGCGCCGGGCGAAGACCAGGCGATGGTGATGACCGTCATCAAGTCGCCGCAGCACGCCAACATCGACTACGTCGAGAAGTTCGGCCAGAAGTGGGACGAGGTGCTGGCCAAGCTGCCCGAGAACACCGGCCGCTGGCTCATCAACGGCTCGGACGGCGTGTCCAACAGCATCGGCGGCGTGCAGCTGTCCGACTGGAACGCTCGCCAGCGCAACGCCGACCAGATCCAGGGCGACGTGCAGGGCGGCATGAACGAGGTCGAGGGCAGCAGCGTGTTCGCCTTTCAGCTGCCGTCGCTTCCCGGTTCGACCGGTGGGCTTCCGGTGCAGATGGTGATCCGCAGCGCGGGTGACCACCGCAGCGTGTTCGAGGCGATGGAAACGCTGAAGAAGGCGGCGCGCGAGAGCGGCAAGTTCGCCGTGGTCGACAGCGACCTGGAGTTCAACAACCCCGTGACCGAGGTGCGCGTGGACCGCGCCAAGGCCAACAGCATGGGCGTGACCATGAAGGCCATCGGCGACACGCTGGCCGTGCTGGTGGGCGAGAACTACGTCAACCGCTTCGGCATGGACGGGCGCTCGTACGACGTGATTCCGCAGTCGCCGCGCGACCAGCGGCTCACGGCCGAGGCCCTCGCGCGCTACTTCGTGAAGAGCGCGAGCGGCCAGCCCGTGCCGCTGGCCAACCTGGTGCAGCTGTCGACCAGCGTGGGGCCCAACAAGCTCACGCAGTTCAACCAGCTCAACGCCGCGACCTTCCAGGCCATTCCGATGCCGGGCGTGACCATGGGCGACGCCGTGGCGTTCCTCAGCGAAGAGGCCAAGAAACTGCCGGCCGGCTTCAGCTACGACTGGCAGTCGGACGCGCGCCAGTTCACGCAGGAAGGCTCGGCGCTGGTGATGGCGTTCGTGTTCGCGATCGTGGTGATCTACCTGGTGCTGGCCGCGCAGTACGAGAGCCTGCGCGACCCGCTGATCATCCTGGTCAGCGTGCCGATGTCGATCTGCGGCGCGCTGGTGCCGCTGGCGCTGGGCTTTGCCACCATCAACATCTACACGCAGATCGGGCTGGTGACGCTCATCGGGCTCATCAGCAAGCACGGCATCCTGATGGTGGAGTTCGCCAACGAGATCCAGGAGCGCCTGAACCTGGAGCGCCGCGCCGCCATCGAGCAGGCCGCGCGCATCCGGCTGCGCCCGATCCTGATGACCACGGCCGCGATGGTGGTGGGCCTGGTACCGCTGCTGTTCGCCAGCGGCGCGGGCGCCAACAGCCGCTTCAGCATCGGCCTGGTGATCGTGGTCGGCATGCTGGTGGGCACGCTGTTCACGCTGTTCGTGCTGCCCACCATGTACACGCTGCTGGCACGCGACCACCGCACGGTGGGCCGCTCGCAGCGCGCCGCCGAACTCGAGGCGCTCGTGGCGCGCGAGCCTGCGGGCGACACCGTCTGAGACACCGGGAGCATGACCATGACGACAAGACTTTTCTCCTACGCCGCGCCGTTCGCCCTCAGCCTGCTGGTGCTGGCCGGTTGCGCGGTGGGGCCGAAGTACGCCGCGCCGAACGATGCGCCGGTGGCCATCGCCGCCCCCGAGCGCGCGCTGTTCGCGCCCGACGCGGTGCAGCGCGACTGGTGGCGCCAGCTCGACGACCCGCAGCTCGACGCGCTCATCGAGCGTGCGCTGGCCGGCAACCACGACATCCGCATCGCCCACGCGCGGCTGCTGGAAGCGCGTGCGATGCAGACCGAGGCCGAGCTCGACCGCCTGCCCGTGGTGACGCTGGGCGCCAGCAAGACGCGCAGCATCGCGCAGGGCAACGGCGTGCCGGCCGATGCGCGCACGCTGGCGCAAAGCAGCCGCGCCGGCTTCGACGCCGGCTGGGAGATCGACCTGTTCGGCCGGCTGCAGCGCCTGGACGAAGCCGCCACCGCGCGCGCCCAGGCCAGCGCGGCCGACCTCGCGCAGGTGCGCATCGTGGCCGTGGCCGAACTGGCGCGCAACTACTACGAGATGCGTGGCGCCGAGCAGCGCCTGGCCGTGACGCAGCGCACCCTCGACAGCCTGCGCCAGAGCCTGCGCGTGACCGAGGCGCAGGTGCGCACCGGGCGCGGCCTCGAAGGCGACCTGGCGAGCGCGCAGGCCAACCTGGCCAGCACCGAAAGCCAGCTGCCCGCGCTCGAGACCACGCGCCGCCAGGCCGCGCACCGCGTCGCCGTGCTGGCGGGCCTGCGCCCGGCCGAGCTGACACCGATGCTGCAGCCGCACCCGCTGCGCGTGCTCGACAAGCGCCTGCCCATCGGCGACCTGGGCGAGTTGCTGCGCCGCCGGCCCGACGTGCTGCGCGCCGAACGCGGCCTGGCCGCCAGCACGGCCGACGTGGGCGCGGCCACGGCCGAGCTGTACCCGCGCGTCGACATCGGCGGCTTCCTGGGCTTCATCGCACTGCGCGGTGCCGACCTGGGCAGTTCGTCGAGCCGCGCCTTCAGCGTCACGCCCGGCGTGAGCTGGCCTGCGCTGCGGCTGGGCTCGGTCAAGGCCCGCCTGCGCGGCGCCGAAGCGCGTGCCGAGGGCGAGCGCGCCGTCTACGAACAGACCGTGCTGCGCGCCATCGAGGACGTCGAAAGCGCCCTCACCGGCTACGGCCAGAACCAGCTGCGCCTGCAGCGGCTGCTGGAGGCCTCGGCCCGCAGCGGCCGCGCCGCCGAGCTGGCCGAAGTGCGCTACCGCGAAGGCGCCGCGCCCTACCTGAGCGTGCTCGACGCGCAGCGCACCCTGCTGCGCGCGCAGGATGCCGTGGCCGAGGCCGAAACGGCCTCGTTCACCAGCCTCGTCGCGCTTTACAAAGCACTGGGCGGAGGCTGGCAAGCGCCCACGGATGCGAAGGGAGGGCCAACCACCTGACAATGACGCTGTTTTCCCCCACGACCGAAGCCGCCATGTCCGCCCCCGATGCCACCAAGCCCACCTGGATGCCGCACCAGCCGGCAGACCGCATCCTCTCCACGCTGAAGACCCGCGGCGCGCTCGGCATCCCCGACATCGCCAAGGTGCTGCACGTGACGGTCGAGGCGGTGCGCCAGCAGATGTCCAAGCTCGAGACCGAAGGGCTGGTGGACGCCGAAAGCCGCTCCAGCGGCCGCGGCCGTCCGACCCAGATCTGGCGGCTCACCGGCGAGGGCCACAAGCGCTTTCCCGACACGCACGCCGAGATGACGGTGCAGATGATCAGCGCCGTGATCAGCGTGTTCGGCGAAAAGGGCATGGACCAGCTCATCGGCGCGCGCGAAGCCACCATGCGCGCCACCTACACCGAGGCCATGCGCGGCGCGCGCAACCTCGAGACGCGGCTCGAGCGGCTGGCGGACATCCGCAGCCGCGAGGGCTACATGGCCGAGTACCGGGCCGAGGGCGACGGCTTTCTCTTCATCGAGAACCACTGCCCCATCTGCACCGCGGCGCAGGCCTGCACCGGCTTTTGCCGCAGCGAGCTGCAGCTCTTCGACGAGGTGCTGGGGCCCGAGGCCGACGTGAGCCGTGTCGAACACGTGCTTGCAGGCGCGCGGCGCTGCGCCTACCGCATCGTGCCGAAGGCCCGCGCCTGAGGCACCGACCTGTTTTTTGTTTTCCCCTTCCACCAACTAGAAAGAAAGACTCCACCATGGAACACACCCTTCCCCCGCTGCCGTACGCCATCGACGCGCTGGCCCCCGAGTATTCGAAGGAAACGCTCGAGTACCACCACGGCAAGCACCACAACGCCTACGTGGTGAACCTGAACAACCTGCAAAAGGGCACCGAGTTCGAAGCGATGACGCTCGAAGAGATCGTCAAGAAGTCCAGCGGCGGCATCTACAACAACGCCGCCCAGATCTGGAACCACACCTTCTTCTGGAACTGCATGAAGCCCCAAGGCGGCGGCGCCCCCACCGGCGCGCTGGCCAAGGCCATCGATGCCAAGTGGGGCAGCTACGACGCCTTCAAGGAAGCCTTCGTGAAGTCGGCCGTGGGCAACTTCGGCTCGGGCTGGACGTGGCTGGTGAAGAAGGCCGACGGTTCGGTGGACATCGTGAACACCGGCGCAGCCGGCACGCCGCTGACCACCGCCGACACCGCGCTGCTGACGGTGGACGTGTGGGAACACGCGTACTACATCGACTACCGCAACCTGCGCCCGAAGTTCGTCGAGACCTTCCTGGCCAAGCTGGTGAACTGGGACTTCGCAGCGAAGAACTTCGGCTGAAGCCCGCGCTGTCGGCATGAAGAAAAGCCGGCCTGCGGGCCGGCTTTTTCATGGGCGCGCCGTCACCATCCAGTCGATCCAGCGCGCCACGTGCGCCTGGTCGAGGTCGAAGTAGTGGGTGTGGGCGCCCAGGCCGAGGCAGGCCTCGTGCTCGGCCGCGACGCACCAGGCTGGTGGCGTCGTCACCTGCTCGTAGGGCTTGTCGTCCTCGCCCCAGAGCCAGCGCCCGACATAGTCGCCGGCCGTGTAGAGGTTGACCCAGCGGGCCACGCCGACCTGGGCCGCGCTCGGCCCGCCGCCATTCGCGTCTTCCGCCGTCACCCAGCCATAGAGGTGCGGAAAGCGCGCCGCATACAGCTGGCGCAGCGGGCAGCCGGCGGTGAGCAGCAGCAGGCGGCTCTTGTTGAGCGCCGCCCAGAGGTCGGTCACCCGCGCATCGACTTTCTGCGCGGCGCGGAACTGCAGGTAGCGCAGCAGCTCGGTCGAGATCACCGTGCCCTGGCTGTGGGCCACGATCACGATGCGGTCGTAGCCCTGCGCCGCCACGTGCTCCAGCAGCGACACGTAGCGCGAGAAGATGCGCGCGCGCGGAATGGCGCGGCGCGGGAACTCGCGGAAGTGGCCGTCGACGTCCAGCGCCACGTCGAGCGGCATGCGCAGGCCCGGCACGGTGCGCGTGAGAAAACCGCCGAGCAGCGAGACGGCGGCGGCCAGCGTGGCGGCGGTGAAGATCAGCGGCTTGAGCCCGCTTTGCGACAGCGCCGACACCCAGATCACCGCGTCGTCGATCCAGCCGCCGACCGAGACATTGCACTGCTTGAGCACCAGCAACAGGGCCACCGCGAAGGCGACCACCACGCTGGCGCTGGTCAGCACGGCGACGAAGCGGTCCAGCCGCCGGTAGCCCGCGCCGAGCCAGCGGCCCAGGCCCTGCGAGGTGCCGAAGGCCACCTTGAGCTCGGCGAACAGGCTGGGCACCAGCACCGCCACCAGGTAGGCCAACAGCGACAGCGTGAGGCCGGCCGTCAAGGCGAAGGCCTGCGTGCTCTTCTCATAGCGGCTGTGCAGGAAGTTCGCGCCGTCGGCCCAGTAGACGTCCTTGCCGAACCAGAACGGCGCGTAGTCGACGTCCTTCGCGCCGAGCTCCACGAGGTTCGTCAGCACGGCCCACGACACCATCGACAGCGCCACGAACGCCGCCACCGACACGAACAGCCCCAGCCGCCCCGTGGCGATGCTGGCGCGCGCGGCGGCGTCGCGGTCGGGCACCGTCTCCCCGGCGAGCAGCCAGGCGATGAGCAGCACGCCGGCCACGCCCCACCAGGCCACGACGCCCAGCAGCAGGTACTCGACCACCCGCATGCCGGCGCGCACCCAGTGGCGCAGGTCGTCCGTGGCGCCCGCGGCCGAGGCGTTGATCGCCACGTGCACCAGCAGCGCCGCCGCGGTCAGCGCCATCAGCCCCAGCCCCCAGGTGCGCGCCGCCGGAAAGCGGTCGCGCGCGATGCGCAGCGCGCGGTCGGCCAACGCGGCGAGCAGCGCCAGCCAGGCCACGCCGACCACCCAGTGCGCGGGCACCAGCGCCCACAGGAACCAGCCCGCCAGCAGCGCGTACAGGCCCACCACGATCCGCGAGGAGGCCTGGGTGCGCGCCTGGTAGCAGTACCACCAGATCGCCAGCACCGGCACGATCACCGCCAGCACCCGGCGCAGCAGTTCGGTGAGCGACAACGCATGGGGCGCGGGCTCGACCCGCGCCAGTCCGCCAAGCCCCGCGATCACCAGTCCGACCAGCAGCAGCTGCAGGAAGAGGTTCGCCAGCAGGTTGGCAAAGGCCCAGTCGAGCGCGGTCTGCAGCTTCGCCAGGCAGGCCCAGCGCCGCGCGCCCGAAGGTCTGGGCTTCCTGTTCACACCAGCCGCTTCGGCGGCCCGGTCCACCGCGTCGCGGCCCAGCTGCGAGAGGCGGAACACGATGGTGAAGAGCTCCGCGACGATGCGCGCCACCGAGCCCGGCAGGCGCGACAGGTCGGCCCAGTACATCTCGTGCACGTCGATGCGCTGCTGCACCGGCTGCCCGTGGGCATCGGTGGCGTCGCGCGTCATGCGCACGCGCGTGGCCTCGTAGGCCTCGTGGTCGGGCTCGGCGCGCTGCGACTTGAACAGCAGGTAGTCGCTGAAGGCGATGTCGGGGTTGCTCTTCTTCAGCTCGCGCGGCGTGAGCGGCCCGCGCCCCTTGGCGGCACGCACCACGCCCGCGTCGTCGGCCTCGGCGGTCGAGATCCAGTCGTCGGCGCTGAAGTCGGACGTCTTCGACTGCCGCATCGCCTTGCGCACGGGCGGCACGTAGGCCTTCTGCGCGGCGCCGCCTTCCGTGGCGGCCTTCTCGTTCTTGTCCTGATGCCCCGTGCGCTGCTGCACCATCGAGGTCAGCGGCGGCACCGGCAGGAGGTGGCTGTCGCAGTCGGCCTGGCGGTAGGTGGCGCCCTCGCCGGGGTGGTTGAGCATCAGCGAGGCGATGGCGCGCGCCGTGTCGCCAGCCTTCTGGTCGGCCACCCCGTGGATGGCGATGACCGCGACGCGCTCGGGGCGCGCGGATGGCTCAAACGTTGGCTGCTCGGGCGACGGTGCGCTCATGTGGGAACTCCTCCATGCCAGGCCGGTGCATGGCAGGAGGAATTGTCCGCAGCGCGCTGCCCTTGGCTTCCCCCAAACGGGGGATGCCGGATGGACAGGGGTTGCTCAGACGTTGATGAGGTTCAGGATGTTCCCGTCGGGGTCCTTGAACCACGCGACCTTCATCTCGCCCATGACGTGGATGTCGCCCGCGAGCGTGGTGTCGGGCATGTCGTAGTGCTCGAAGCGCACGCCCTTGGCCTTGAGCGCGGCCACGAGGCGCTCGATGTCGCCGTCGACCGACCAGGTCACGGCCGTGGCCTGGTTGGTGCCCGCGAAGGCCGAGCGGTAGACGTTGAGCCGCGTGTTGCCGCTGCGGTAGACGATGACCTCGTCGCCTTCGGCGTCGACCTGCGCGAGGCCGAGCGTGTCTTCGTAGAAGCGTCGGGCCACGGCGAGGTCTTTCACCGCCAGGTTGGCCACTGCATTGATGTGTCCGAGCATGGGTGCCTCCCGCAAAGAGGAATGGCGCCCGGAAGCCGCCGAGCGCCGGGCGAGCCAGAAATACTCAACCATTTGGTGGAGTATTCGACGCGCGATGGGCGGTGTCAAGGCGTCCGAAAGTACGCACCGCCCCGTGTTCTGCCCCCGCCAGCCGAGACGAGGGCCATCGCGAACCGCGAAAACCCCGCGCCGGCACTTCCGGCAGACTGCATCCCCCCTGCCCCCAGAACGAGACAATGCCCCCCATGACCCCATCGAACTTCCTCCGTCCGCTGGCCTTTGCGCTGGCCTTCACCGCCGTGGCGGCCACCGCCCCGGCCCACGCCCAGACCGCCGCCTACCCCGCCAAGCCCATCCGCATGGTCGTGCCCTTCCCGCCCGGCGGCGGCACCGACATCCTGGCGCGCCTGGTCGCGCAGAAGCTCACCGAAGCCAACCACTGGACCGTGGTGCCCGACAACCGCGCGGGTGCCGGCGGCACCATCGGCATCGCCGAGGCCGCGCGCGCCACGCCCACGGGCTACGACATCGTGATGGGCCAGAAGGACAACATGGTCGTCGCGCCCTGGCTCTACAAGAGCCTGAGCTACAACCCGGTGAAGGACCTCACGGCCGTGGCCCACGTGGCCTACACGCCCGTGGTGATCGTCACGCAGGCCAACTCCAAGTTCAAGACGCTCGACGACGTGGTGAAGGCCGCGCGCGCCGCGCCCGACACCGTCACCTACGGCTCGCCGGGCAACGGCACCACCATCCACCTGGCCGGCGAGATCTTCAACGGCGCCGCCAAGATCAAGATGCGCCACGTGCCCTACAAGGGCTCCAACGCGGCCATGATGGACGTGCTCGCGGGCAACGTCGACCTGATGGTGTCGTCGGTGCCCTCGGCCATGGCGCAGATCAAGGCCGGCAAGCTGCGTCCGCTGGCCGTCACCTCCGCCAAGCGCAGCACCTCGCTGCCCGACACGCCCACCGTGGCCGAGCTGGGCTACAAGGACTTCGACGTGAGCACCTGGTACGGCGTGTTCGTGCCGGCCGGCACGCCCAAGGACATCGTCACCACGCTGAATGCGGCGGTCAACAAGCTGCTGGCCACGCCCGAAATGAAGGCGGCCATCATTGCCCAGGGCGCGGAGCCGCAGAGCATGACGCCGGAGCAGTTCGGCGCGCTGCTGAAGACGGACTACGAGAAGTGGAAGGGGATCGTGCAGGCCTCGGGCGCGACGATCGAGTAAGAGGGGTTTTCATACCAGGAACACCGCGGAACCGGCTTTGCCGGGCCGCTGGTGTTGCCCCCGGTAGGGGGTTGGCGAAGCGACACGAAGTGCGCGAAGCCTGGGGGCGAGCTCAGTCCGGCACGAACTTGGCGTTGAAGATCTCCACGTCCGCCGCATCCTCGAACGTCGCCACCTGCCCCATCTTTCCGTCGCTCATGCGGCAGGCCGAGAACAGGCTGTAGCGACCCTTGAAATAGAACTCGTCCATCACGATCAGCGCGTACGGGTACGGCACGAACACCTGGTGCTCGAAGACGATGCGGTGCACGTTCCTCGGCGACGGGAAGAGCTTGTATTCGACGGTGTCGATGGACTTTGCGGTGGCCATGATGTGGTCGCCGTGTTCAGGCCGGGTCGCGCACGTCGGCCACGGGATTGCTGCCGAAGTCCGCGCGCGCCAGGTAGGCGAGCACCTTGGCCGCGGCGCTCTGGGGGCTGTCGAGCCGGCCTTCTTCCTTCATGCTCACGAAGCGCGTGCGGTCCGGGAACTGTTCGGCCGAAGCGCCGCGCAGCTGCACCTGCATGTCGGTGTCGATGATGCCGGGCGCCAGCGACACGATGCGCGCGCCGTTCGGTGCATGCACCTCCTCGAGCGCCACGGCGCGCGAGAAATGGTCCATGCCGGCCTTGGCCGCGCAGTACGGCGCCTGGCTGCCCAGGGCGTTGCGGCCCAGGCCCGACGAGATGTTCAGCACCTTGCGTGCGCCGCGCCATTCGCGCGTGCCGCCGAGGAAAGCGGCCGTGAGCAGCATCGGCGCCTCGAGCCCGATGCGCAGCGCCTGGGCCAGCTCGGCCGGCACGGCGCGCGACAGCGGCGCGGGGTTGCCGACGGTGCCGGCGTTGTTGATGAGCGTGACGCTGTCGAAGCACTGGCCGTCCAGCGTGCGCAGCCAGTCCGACAGGCGCGCCGCGGCGGCCACCGGGTCGGACAGGTCCTGCTCCCATTGCGTCAGTTCAGCGCCGGCCGCCTTGGGGGCTTCGGCCAGTTCGGGCGAGGACTTGCGCGCGATGCCGAGCACCGTGTGGCCGGCCTGCAGCAGCTGTTCGGCCATGGCACGGCCCAGGCCGCGCGAGGCGCCGGTGATGACGGTGAGGTGGGAAGAAGCGGAGGTGGTCATGGTGGTGTGGGAGCAGGAGAAGGCCGCAAGGCTAAGGGATATCGAAAGGCCGCGCGCGTCAGCCGGTACGGAACTGGGCGCGCAGGAAGTTGCGGTGGCGGGCGATGTGCTGCAGCTGCGCCGGTGCGATGGAGCCGCCGAGGTCGACTTCGTCCGCCCCGTTGAGCACCGCGTTGGCGTTCGCCATGGCGCGCGCCACGACCTCTTCCTCGCTCACGCCGAGCTGCGCCGCCAGGTCGAGCGCGACGCGGCGCATGGCGCGCTGCGACAGCATCCACATCGCGCCGAAGCGGTCCCAGGCCAGCGCGGCCTCTTCCGATTTCTCGCGGTCGGCCAGGATGTCCTTGAGCGGGCGCGCCAGGATCTCGTTGAGCGCGTCGATCTGTTCGCCCAAGGCCTCGGCGCGGTCGATGGCTTCTTCCAGCGTCGGGCCGTCGTCTTCCTCGTTGCGGGCCTGCGTGGCCTGTTGCTGCTGCGGCGGAAGAAAGCTCGCCTGTGCGTCGGCGGGCACGATCTGCAGGTGGTCGGAGAGGGCCATGTTTTTATCTTTCAGTTCGAGGTGCTGTTGTTCTTGCGGCTGGACATCGCGGTGGCGCGCAGGCCCGGCAGGTCGAGCACGCGCAGGCCACCGTACTCCACGCGGATCAGCCCCTGCGCCGACAGCGCATTGAGCGCCTCGTTCACGCGCTGGCGCGACAGGCCGACAAGGTACGCCAGTTCCTGCTGCGTGATGCGCAAGACCTCGCCCACGCCGGGGTACAGCACCGGGTTGAACAGCGACACCAGGTTGCGCGCCACGCGCGCGTCGGGGTTGTTGAGGCGGTCGATCTCCAGCGCCGCGATGAACTGGCCCAGCCGCTCGTTGAGCTGGTTCATCACGAAGCGGTTGAAGCCGATGGAGTGGTCCAGCAGCCAGTGGAAGCTCTCGATCGGCAGCCCCGCCACGAGGCTGCGGCGCAGCGCCTGGATGTTGTAGCGGTAGGGCTCGCGCTTCATCACCGTGCCCTCGCCGAACCAACCGCCGGGCGGCACGCCGGTGTAGGTGACCGAGCCGCCGTCGGCGTTGTCGTTGCTCATCTTCAGCAAGCCCTCGACCACGCCGAACCAGTAGGTGGGCGAACGCCCGACGCGGCACACCAGGTCGCCGGGCTCGGCCTCGCCCACCACGAGCGTGGCCTCGGCGCGGCGGCGCTCGGTGGGCGTGAGCGTGGGCAGCCACGGAATGCCGTCGAGTTCAGCGGCATTGGCAGGGCGCACGCGGTCCTTGATGGAACCGCCGAGCACGTTCTGTGGGTTGAGGTTGCCAGGAGGCATCGGGAAACTCCGGGGAGTAGTGTCCCTAGGATTGTCGTTGGAACGACAACCGGGCGTCAAAGTGGGACCTACGATCCGGCCACTGTGCAAACCACCGCCCCCACCTTCCCCCGTCTGCTGCTCGCGCATGCCGAGGCCCGTCCCGAGGCTCCCGCCGTGCGCGAAAAAGACCTTGGCATCTGGCAAACCTGGACCTGGAACGCCGTGGCGCAGGAAGTGCGCGAGATGGCCTGCGGTCTGGCAAGCCTTGGCTTCAAGGCCTTCGACAACCTCGCGATCGTCGGCGCCAACCGGCCGCACCTGTACATGGCCGTGCTCGCCGCGCAAAGCCTGCGCGGCGTGCCCGTGCCGCTGTACCAGGACGCGGTCGCCAGCGAGATGGTCTTCATGCTGAACGACGCGAGCATCGAGTTCGTGATCGTCGAAGACCAGGAGCAGGTCGACAAGCTGCTCGAATGCCGCGAGCTGCAGCAAGGCCAGGAGGGCCAGCAGCAGGGCATCCGCCACATCATCTACGACGACCCCAAGGGCCTGCGCCACTACGAGCAGCCGGGGCTCATGAGCTACGAGCAGCTGCGCGAGCTGGGCCGGGCCTTCGACAAGGCCAACGCCGGCTACTACGACCGCGCCGTGGCCAGCGGCGAGGCCAGCGACGTCGGCGTGATCCTCTACACCTCGGGCACCACCGGCCGCCCCAAGGGCGTGTGCCAGACGCACGCCAGCTTCATCGCGGCGGGGCGCGGCGGCGTGGAGACCGACAAGCTCGGCCCCGGCGACAACATCATGAGCTACCTGCCGATGGCGTGGGTGGGCGACCACCTGTTCTCGGTGGCGCAGTGGCTGGTGGGCGGTTTCACGCTCAACTGCCCCGAGTCGGCCGAGACGGTGATGAACGACATGCGCGAGATCGGCCCGAGCTACTACTTCGGCCCGCCGCGCACCTTCGAAGGGCTGCTCACGGCCGTGTCGATCCGCATGGAAGACGCGGCCGCGCCCAAGCGCTGGCTGTATGCGAAGTTCATGGCGCTGGCACAGCGCGTGGGCGCCGACATCCTCAACGGCACGCCCGTGAGCACCGGCGACCGCTTCATGTACAGCCTGGGCAACCTGCTCATCTACGGCCCGCTGCGCAACGTGCTGGGCATGAGCCGCATCCGCGTGGCCTACACGGCCGGCGCGGCCATCGGGCCCGACCTGTTCCGCTTCTACCGCTCCATCGGCGTGAACCTCAAGCAGTTCTACGGCCAGACCGAGACCTGCGCCTACGTGTGCCTGCAGCAGGACGGCAAGGTCAAGCTGCAGACCGTGGGCACGGCGGCGCCGGGCATCGAACTGAAGATCGCCGACGACGGCGAGGTGCTGGTGCGCGGCGTGTCGGTGCTCAAGGAGTACTACAAGCGCCCCGACGCCACGGCCGAGGTGCTCGACGCCAACGGCTACTTCCACACCGGCGACGCCGGCGTGCTCGACAGCGAAGGCCACCTGCGCATCATCGACCGCGCCAAGGACGTGGGCCGGCTCGTGGGCGGCGCGATCTTTGCGCCCAACTACATCGAGAACAAGCTCAAGTTCTTCCCGCAGATCAAGGAAGCCGTGTGCTTCGGCAACGGCCGCGACGAGGTCTGCGCCTTCATCAACATCGACTTCGAGGCGGTCGGCAACTGGGCCGAGCGCCGCGGCCTGGCCTACGGCGGCTATGTGGACCTGGCCGGCAAGCCCGAGGTGCTGACGCTGGTGGCCGAGTGCATCGCCAAGGTCAACGCCGACCTCGCGGCCGAGGACGGCATGGGCGAGACGCAGATCGCGCGCTTCCTCGTGCTGCACAAGGAACTCGACCCCGACGACGACGAGCTGACCCGCACGCGCAAGGTGCGCCGCGGCTTCATCGCCGAGAAATACGCCGTGCTGGTCGATGCGCTGTACGGCGGCAAGACCGCGCAGTACATCGAGACCCAGGTCAAGTTCGAGGACGGACGCACGGGGGTTGTCAGCGCCACGCTGAAGATCAACGACGCCAAGACCTTCCCCATCGTGAAGGCCGCTGCATGAGCAACCGAAAGATTGGCGACGTCATCCTCGACGTCCAGAACATCAGCCTGAGCTTCGGCGGCGTGAAGGCGCTGACCGACATCAGCTTCAACGTGCGCGAGCACGAGGTGCGGGCCATCATCGGCCCCAACGGCGCGGGCAAGAGCTCGATGCTGAACTGCATCAACGGCGTGTACTGGCCGCAGCAGGGCTCCATCACCTTCCGCGGCCAGACCTTCAAGCACATGAACTCGCGCCAGGTGGCCGAGATGGGCGTGGCGCGCACCTTCCAGAACCTGGCTCTGTTCAAGGGCATGAGCGTGCTCGACAACATCATGACCGGGCGCAACCTCAAGATGAAGAGCGGCCTGTTCGCACAGGCGCTGCGCTGGGGCCCGGCCGAACGCGAGGAGCTGCAGCACCGCGAGTTCGTCGAGCACATCATCGACTTCCTGGAAATCCAGGCGCACCGCAAGACGCCGGTGGGCCGCCTGCCCTACGGCCTGCAAAAGCGCGTCGACCTCGGCCGCGCGCTGGCGATGGAGCCGCAGGTGCTGCTGCTGGACGAACCCATGGCCGGCATGAACGTCGAAGAGAAGCAGGACATGAGCCGCTTCATCCTCGACGTGAACGACGAGTTCGGCGCGACCATCGTGCTCATCGAGCACGACATGGGCGTGGTGATGGACATCTCCGACCGCGTGGTGGTGCTGGACTACGGCAAGAAGATCGGCGACGGCACGCCGGATGAAGTTCGGAACAACGAAGACGTGATCCGGGCGTACCTCGGCGTGGAGCATTGACCATGGGATTTTTCCTCGAAACCCTTTTCGGCGGCCTCATGGTCGGCATGCTGTATTCGCTGATCGCGATCGGCTTCGTGCTGATCTACAAGGCCTCGGGCGTCTTCAACTTCGCGCAGGGCGCGATGGTGCTGTTCGCGGCGCTGGCCATGGCGCGCTTCGCCGAGTGGTTCCCGCAGTGGTTCGGCTTCCAGAGCCAGATCCTCGCGAACATCCTGGCCTTCATCGCGGCCATGGCGGTGATGATCGTGGTGGCCTGGCTCATCGAACGGCTGGCGCTGAGCAAGCTGGTGAACCAGGAAGGCATCACGCTGCTGATGGCCACGCTGGGCATCGCCTACTTTCTGGACGGCGTGGGCCAGACGATCTTCGGCAACGACATCTACAAGATCGACGTGGGCATGCCCAAGGAACCGCTGATGGTGCTCGAAGGCACCTTCCAGGGCGGCCTGCTGCTGAGCCAGGAAGACCTGATCGCCGCACTGGTGTCCGCCGCGCTGGTGGTGGTGCTGGCGATCTTCTTCCAGAAGACCGCCACGGGCCGGGCGCTGCGTGCGGTGGCCGACGACCACCAGGCCGCGCAATCGATCGGCATTCCGCTGTCGCGCATCTGGGTGATCGTGTGGTCGGTGGCCGGCTTCTCGGCACTGGTGGCCGGGATCATCTGGGGCTCCAAGCTCGGCGTGCAGTTCTCGCTCTCGCTGGTGGCGCTCAAAGCTCTGCCGGTGGTGATCCTCGGCGGGCTGACCTCGATCCCCGGCGCCATCATCGGCGGCCTGTTGATCGGTGTCGGCGAGAAGCTGTCTGAGATCTATCTCGGCCCCATGCTCGGTGGCGGCATCGAGATCTGGTTTGCCTATGTTCTAGCACTGGTCTTCCTGCTTGTGCGGCCCCAAGGGCTGTTCGGCGAAAAGATCATCGATCGGGTCTGACATGTTCTACAGAGAAAACGGCCAGTTCAAGTCGAGCTACCGCGCCGACCAACAGATCTTCCCGATCGCGCAGGACCGCCTGGCGATCCTGGTGCTGCTGCTCGTGGCGTTCGTCGTGGTGCCGATGGGCGTGTCCGACTACTGGATGCGCGCCATCCTCACGCCCTTCCTGATCCTGTCGCTGGCAGCGCTGGGCCTGAACATCCTGGTCGGCTACTGCGGCCAGATCTCGCTGGGCACCGGCGCCTTCATGGCGGTGGGCGCGTACGCGGCTTACAACTTCCAGGTACGCATCGACGGCATGCCGCTCATCGCCTCGCTGCTGCTGGGCGGTCTGTGCGCCACGGTGATCGGCGTGCTGTTCGGCATTCCGAGCCTGCGCATCAAGGGCCTGTACCTGGCGGTGGCCACGCTGGCTGCGCAGTTCTTCACCGACTGGGCCTTCCTGCGCATCCAATGGTTCACCAACAACTCGTCCTCGGGCTCGGTGAGCGTGGCGGGACTGAACGTGTTCGGCGTGCCGATCGAATCGCCGGTGCAGAAGTATTTGTTCTGCCTGATCTTCGTGGTGGTGTTCGCACTGCTCGCCAAGAACCTGGTGCGCAGCGCCATCGGCCGCGAGTGGATGGCGATGCGCGACATGGACGTGGCCGCCGCGGTGATCGGCATCCGCCCGGTGTACGCCAAGCTCACGGCCTTCGCGGTGAGCAGCTTCATCGTCGGCGTGGCCGGCGCGCTGTGGGGCTTCATTCACCTGGGCGCTTGGGAGCCGGCGGCGTTCAGCATCGACCGTTCGTTCCAGCTGCTGTTCATGGTGATCATCGGCGGGCTCGGCTCGATCATGGGCAGCTTCTTCGGCGCCGCCTTCATCGTGCTGCTGCCGCTCTTCCTGAACCAGTTGCCGGGGTGGCTGGGCTTCTCGATCTCGACCGCATTGGCCTCGCACCTGGAGACCATGATCTTCGGCGCGCTGATCGTGTTCTTCCTGATCGTGGAGCCGCACGGCCTGGCGCGGCTGTGGTCCACGGCCAAGGAAAAGCTGCGGCTGTGGCCCTTCCCGCACTGACAGGTTCCCGTTGTTGTTGTTCGTTCGTAAAAACCCGGCACCGAGGTGCCCACAAAAGGAGACAGGCATGACACTGAAATCGCTCGCTCTGACCGCCGCCCTGGTGGCCAGCACCCTCGGCGCGGCCTTCGCGCCTTCGCTCGCGCAGGCCCAGGCCAAGGAACAGTTCTTCCCGCTGCTGGTGTACCGCACCGGCCCTTACGCGCCCAACGGCACGCCCTGGGCCAACGGCAAGCAGGACTACATCAAGTACATCAACGCCACCGGCGGCATCAACGGCGTGAAGATCACGTACGAGGAATGCGAAACCGGCTACGCCACCGACAAGGGCGTGGAATGCTACGAGCGCCTGAAGGGCCGCCCGGGCGTGACGCTGTTCGACCCGCAGGCCACCGGCATCACCTTCGCGCTGACCGACAAGGTGCCCACCGACAAGATCCCGCTCATCACGCTGGGCTACGGCCTGTCGGCCTCGCAGGACGGCGGCGTGTTCAAGTGGAACTTCCCGCTCATGGGCTCCTACTGGACCGCGGCCGACATCCTGATCCAGCACATCGGCAAAAAAGAAGGCGGCATGGACAAGCTCAAGGGCAAGAAGATCGCCCTCGTGTACCACGACTCGCCGTTCGGCAAGGAGCCGATTCCGCTGCTGCAGGAGCGCGCCAAGCAGAACGGCTTCGAGCTGTCGCTCATTCCCGTGACCGCACCCGGCGTGGAACAGAAGTCGGCCTGGCTGCAGGTGCGCCAGTCGCGTCCCGACTTCGTGCTGCTGTGGGGCTGGGGCGTGATGAACTCCACCGCCCTGAAGGAAGCCGTGGCCACGGGCTACCCGCGCGAGAAGATGTACGGCGTGTGGTGGGCCGGCGCCGAACCCGACGTGAAGGACGTGGGTGCCAACGCCAAGGGCTATAACGCGCTGGCGCTGAACACCTCGGGCACGCAGCCCAAGGTGATCCAGGACATCCTCAAGCAGGTGCACGACAAGGGCCAGGGCACGGGTCCGAAGGACGAAGTGGGCTCGGTGCTCTACACGCGCGGCGTGATCATCCAGATGCTGACCATCGAGGCCGTGCGGCGTGCGCAGGAGCGCTTCGGCAAGGGCAAGGTCATGACCGGCGAGCAGGTGCGCTGGGGCATGGAAAACCTTGCACTCGACCAGAAGAAGCTGGACGCGCTGGGCTTCTCGGGCGTGATGCGTCCGGTGAGCACCTCGTGCCAGGACCACATGGGCTCGACCTGGGCGCGCGTGCACACCTGGGACGGCGCCAAGTGGGGCGGCATGTCCGACTGGTACGAGGCCGACAGCCAGATCATCAAGCCGATGGTGAAGGCGGCCGCCGACAAGTACGCGGGCGAAAAGAAGCTCACCCGCCGCGAAGCAGCCGACTGCCAATCCTGATGCACTGAGTGCCGTGGCGGCTCGCAAGAGCCGCCATTCGCAAGGACGGCGATGTGCCGTTCTTGCGAATGCTTCGGACCACACCATGAGCGAACCCAAGATCCTTCTCAACGTCAACGGCATCGAGGTCATCTACAACCACGTGATCCTCGTGCTCAAGGGCGTGTCGCTGACCGTGCCCGAAAGCGGCATCGTGGCGCTGCTCGGCGGCAACGGCGCCGGCAAGACGACCACGCTGCGCGCCGTGAGCAACCTGCTCGCGGGCGAACGCGGCGCCGTGACCAAGGGCACCATCGAGCTGCGCGGCGAGCGCATCGAGGCGCTGTCGCCGGCCGAGCTGGTCAAGCGCGGGCTGATCCAGGTGATGGAAGGCCGCCACTGCTTCGCCCACCTGACCATCGAAGAGAACCTGATGACCGGCGCCTACACGCGCACCGACGGCAAGGCCTCGGTGCAGGAGACGCTGGAGAAGGTCTACGCGTACTTCCCGCGCCTGAAGACACGCCGCACCTCGCAGGCGGCCTACACCTCGGGCGGCGAACAGCAGATGTGCGCCATCGGCCGCGCGCTGATGGCCAACCCGACCATGGTGCTGCTGGACGAGCCCTCGATGGGCCTGGCGCCGCAGATCGTGGAAGAGGTGTTCGAGATCGTGAAAGACCTGAACACCAAGGAAAAAGTGACCTTCCTGCTGGCCGAGCAGAACACCAACATGGCGCTGCGCTACGCCGACTACGGCTACATCCTGGAGAACGGCCGCATCGTGATGGACGGCGAGGCCAAGAGCCTGCGCGAGAACGAGGACGTGAAGGAGTTCTACCTCGGCGTGGGCGGCGCGGACCGCAAGAGCTTCCGTGATGTGAAGAGCTACAAGCGCCGCAAGCGCTGGTTGGCCTGAAGTACCCACCCCAGAGCGACCGAATCGATAGACGAAGGGTACGGACATGAACGACCACTACGACCAACTGGAAATCCGCGACCCTGCCGAACGCGAACGTGACCTGCTGGCCGCGCTGCCCAAGCAGATCGCCCAGGCACAGACTGCAACGTCCGCCTTCACGAAGATCCTCGACGGCGTGAAGCCCGGCGACGTCACCTCGCGCGAAGCGCTCGCGAAGCTGCCCGTCACCCGGAAGTCGGAACTGCTCGAACTGCAGAAGGCACGCCGCGCCGACGACCCCTTCGGCGGCTTTGCGTCGATCGTGCGCGGGCCGCGCATGCCGCGCATCTTCGCGAGCCCCGGCACCATCTACGAACCCGAGGGCGAGGCGCGCGATTACTGGCGCACCGCGCGGGCCTTGCATGCGGCGGGCTTTCGCAGCGGCGAGCTGATCCACAACAGCTTCAGCTACCACATGACGCCGGCCGGCTCCATCATGGAAAGCGGCGCGCATGCCATGGGCTGCACCATCTTCGCGGGCGGCACGGGCCAGACCGAGCAGCAGCTCGAAGCCATCGTCGACCTCAAGCCCGACGGCTACGCGGGCACGCCGAGCTTCCTGAAGATCCTGCTGGAGAAGGCCGAAGAAAAAGGCCAGAAGCTGCCGTGGTTCACCAAGGCGCTCGTGTCCGGCGAGGCCTTTCCGCCCAGCCTGCACGACTGGATCGCCGCGCACGGCGTGCAGGGCATCCAGTGCTACGCGACCGCCGACCTGGGCCTCATCGCGTATGAAACCAGCGCGCGCCAGGGCCTGGTGATCGACGAGGGCGTGCTGGTCGAGATCGTGCGTCCCGGCACCGGCGACCCGGTGCCCGACGGCGAGGTGGGCGAGATCGTCGTCACCACCTTCAACCCCGACTACCCGCTGGTGCGCTTCGGCACCGGCGATCTCTCGGCCGTGCTCGCGGGCACCTGCCCCACGGGCCGCACCAACAAGCGCATCAAGGGCTGGCTCGGCCGCGCCGACCAGACCACCAAGGTGCGCGGCATGTTCGTGCATCCGTCGCAGGTCGCCGAGGTCGTGCGGCGCTTTCCCGAGATCGTGCGCGCACGGCTCGTGGTGTCGGGCGAGATGGGCGACGACCAGATGACCTTCAAGCTCGAATGCGCCGGCGCCCCGGCCGGGCTCGACGCGCGCATTGCCGACGCGGTGCGCGAAGTGACCAAGCTGCGCGGCACCATCGAACTGGTGGCGCCGGGCAGCCTGCCGAACGACGGCAAGGTGATCGAGGACGCGCGCAGCTACAAGTAGGGGCGGTACAGGCGGCGCGTGATGAAGCGCGTGAGCAGCACGGTCAGTGCGAAGTAGAGCGGCACGAGGGCGGCGGCCAGCACGATCAGGCCGCCGAGGCCGGCCATGCTGGTCGACGACGGCACGAGCACCAGCGCCAGCCCCACCAGAAAGATGGCCGCGCAGCTCGCCACCACCAGCACCAGGGCGAGCACCGACGCCGCCACGGCCCGGAAGGGCCGGACGCGTGCGGGAACGGGTCCGGGGCCGAGGCCCAGCCACCCGCCCCAGAACGCCAGCGCAAAGAGCACCAGCGGCGGCGCGATCCAGCCCAGGAAGGGCAGCACGCGATTCAAGGTCCTTTCGACCTCGTTCCACGGGTCCACGGCCATCACGCACCACACCTGGATCGACGCGGACACGGCAGCGATCAACAGCGCCACCGTGGCCCGGCCCGGCGATGCGCCCGGGGGCGCCTCGGCGTCGGCATCGAACGACGACGCGGCCGGTGCCCGGGCGCCCTGCCTCAGCGCGACCCAGGTCGCCAGCCACACACCCAGCACCAGCATCGCCAGTTGCACCAGTCGGCCGCCGGGCATGTAGAGCAGCTCCAGCCCGTAGAGCCACGGGCTCAGCACGAAGTACTCGAGCACCCGCACGATGAGATAGGCGCCGGCAAGGCGCACACGCGGGCCGCGCAGCTGCGCCAGGCGCGCGGCACCGCGAACTTCCAGCGCCTGGCAGGCATGGCTCCAGGCCAATGCCGCCGACAGCACCCAGGCCATCGCGAGGTTGGCCGCCATGCCCAACCACACATCCAGGCCATAGCCGCTGTCCTCCGAGCCGGACCACAGCTGCCGGCCGAAGCGGACCCCCACGATGGCCGCTTCGACCGCCACGGTGATGAGCGCGAAGTCGCGCGGCAGGCGCCACGCGTGTGCGATGGAAGCGGGAGACGTCATCAGGGCCAATGACCGGCTACTTCTTGCAGCTCGCCGGCAACGCCTTGTCCTTCAACCCCTCACCCGCGCTGCAATGCCACGCAATGCCCCGGTCGGTCGACGACGGCTCCATGCGCAGCGTGCCCTTGGTCGTGGCCACTTCCACCACCATGCTGTCGGGGTCGAGCGTGAGGGTCGCGCCGTTGGGCAGGTTCTCCGGCAGGCCGACGGCGGCCAGGGTGTCGGGGATCTCGGCCTTTTCTTCGTAGTGGCGCGTGAGCGCGTTGCGCACCGGCGCGCCCTCGGACCAGGCCTGCGCGACGACGGCGCGGGTCTGGTACTCCTGGTAGGCGGGGATGGCTGCAGCCGCCATGACACCGATGACAGCCACCACGATCAGCACACCCGCCGCGCCGCCGCCGGCCCGGCCGGCATACGGCACGAAGAGCGCGAGCAGGTAGGCCACCGGGTTGCGCTCGGGCAGCTTGGCGCCCGGGTCGATGGCGCGCGCGACGCGCTTGGTGAGCCAGGGGTAGCCGCCGATGAGTTCGTGGAACGAGCCCCAGAAGCCGCGGTTGCCGGCCGACTGGGCGGCGTAGCGCTGCAGGTTCACGTTGCGCCACTGCTGCGCGCCGGCAGCCAGTGCGACCAGCGCGCGCGGCGCGGAGTCGACCTCGCGGCAGCAGGCGGCGCCGTGCAGGTCGCAGGTGTATTCCTTGGCGCGCGCATAGGCCGCGCCCAGGAGCGGCAGCCAGAGCACGGGCGCGCGCCAGATGTGGCCCGTGAGGTGGCCGCGGCGGATGTGGCCCAGCTCGTGGCCCATGTAGAAGTGGATGCCGTCGGGCTGCGCCTCCATGGCGTCGACCACGTCGGACAGCAGCACCACGAAGTTGCGCCCGAAGAAGCGCGTGGCGAAGGCGTTGAACATGCCGTCGCCGTGCAGCAGGTAGGCCTCGGGCGGCTGCGCGATGCCCAGGCGGGTGCAGCAGTCGACGAAGCGCGCGTGCAGCTCGGGCAGCTGCTGGGGCGACAGCTTCACGCCCGTGCCCTTGATCCAGGCGATGACCGCCGACTGCGCGAACACGTAGCCGATGAAGCCCAGCAGCACGTACAGCAGCGCGATGCCCAGCGTGCCGACGACGATCAGCGCCCAGGCCAGCAGGCCCAGAACGAGCGTGAGTTTGCCGAGCCAGCGCTCGCGCGGATAGACCCAGGGATCCATTGGTTTCTTCTCCTCGATGCCGCCCGTCGGGCTGGCCTGTTTGTGGTTGTGGTCACCCCGGCGCGGGTGCGCGGGACGGGCGTGATCATGCCCCAGCATGGGGCGAAAACGGTGACATTCCTAAGGGCTATTCGGTATGGGTCAGCCCCCGGTCAGCCGATAAGATCGCGACCCTTTCCATTTAAAAACTCCGTCGGAGACATCATGAAGAAACTGTTTGCCCTCGCGGCGATTGCCGCGGCCGCCGTCGGCGCACACGCCCAGGATTTCCCCGCAGGCAAGCCCGTGACGCTGGTGGTGCCTTTCTCGGCCGGCGGCCCGACCGACCGCGTGGCCCGCGACCTGGCCGAATCGCTGCAGAAGACGCTGGGCACGACGATCATCGTGGACAACACCGCCGGTGCCGGCAGCTCGATCGGCACCGCCAAGGTGGCGCGCGCCAACCCCGACGGCTACACGCTGCTGCTGAACCACATCGGCATGTCGACGATGCCGGCGCTGTACCGCAAGCTGCCGTTCAACGTCGAGAACGACTTCGAATACCTCGGCATGGTCAATGAAGTGCCGATGACGCTCATCGGCAAGCCCGGCCTGCCCGCCAACAACTACAAGGAACTGACGACCTGGATCAATGCCAACAAGGGCAAGATCAACCTGGGCAACGCCGGCCTGGGCGCCGCCTCGCACCTGTGCGGCCTGCTGTTCCAGAGCGCGCTGAAGATCGAGATGACGCCCGTGCCGTACAAGGGCACCGCGCCGGCCATCGCCGACCTGCTGGGCGGCCAGATCGACCTGCTGTGCGACCAGACCACCAACACCACGTCGCAGATCGAGGCCAAGAAGGTCAAGGCCTACGCCGTGACCACCAGCAAGCGCCTGAGCACGCCCGCGCTGAAAGACCTGCCCACGCTCGACGAGTCGGGCCTGAAGGGCTTCGAAGTGTCGATCTGGCACGGCGTGTACGCCCCCAAGGGCACGCCCGCACCGGTGCTCAAGAAGGTCAACGAAGCCATCAAGGCCGCCATGAAGGACCCGGCCTTCATCAAGCGCCAGGAAGGCCTGGGCGCCGTGATCACCACCGACAAGCGCGTCGAGCCGGCCGAGCACAAGAAGTTCGTCTCGGCTGAAATCGCCAAGTGGGGCCCGATCATCAAGGCGGCTGGCGTCTACGCCGACTGATCCTTTCGATCTCCCATCGAAAAAGCCGCCGACCCGAAAGGGCCGGCGGCTTTTTTCATGCGGTGACAGCAGGAAAAGAATCAGGGAGGCGAGTAGGTCCACGCCTCGAAGTTCTTGCGCACATCGACCTGGCGCGCGGTGCGTGCCGTGAAGATGAAGCTGCTGACCGACGAGCCCTGCGCGTATTGGTAGGCGTTGTTGCCGACGCTCACGCAGTGGTTGTCGCTCGGCGAGTTCACCGGCTGGCAGTAGATGACGGCCTTGCGCGCCGAGGTGCGCACGGTGATCGAGTCGGTGAAGCGGTTGTTGTTCGGGCCACGGCCGGCTACCAGGAAAGTGGTCGGGGCGTAGGCGCCGCTGGGCACGGCCCAGCCGTCCTGGTTGCCCTCGGCGCTGAAGTCGATGTTGTTGGCGCTGGGGTCGGAGGGCACCGGCGCCGGGAACACGATGCCGCGCGGGACACCGTCGATTTCCTGCATCAGCTCGGCGCGCAGGGCGGGCGTCATTTCCACGGTCGGCAGTTGCACGGCCTCGGCGAGGGTCGGCGCGCGCGAGAAGGTGCGCACGTACTGCACCGGGTTGGTCCCGCCGGCCGCCAGGAAGAACTCGAGCTTCCAGACCGCCTGATCGGGAATGGCGCTCAGCTGCGCGTCGTCGAACTGCGGCGCTGCGAAGAGATTGCCGGGCTCGACGCTGCTCGGGTTGCCGCCTTGCGCCGGGTCCACGTAGCGCGCGGCCATGCGCCACAGCGAGGAGTTCAGCGCGCCGTTGGCGGTCCCGTCGGTGGTGAGCACCAGGGTGGTCAGCCCGGCCCGGGGCACGAGGACCAGCTCGCGGCCCGGCAGCGCCGACGAGGTGGCCACCACCTTCGTGAAGATCGAGTCGCCGTTGCCGTCGAGCACGTTGTCCACCGACACGTTGTAGCCCGCGGCGTGGTACTTCAGGTTCGCGTGCTTGAGGAAGTCCTTCAGCTCCTGCTGCGGACGCACGGCGGCGCGGTAGGCGTTGCTGTTGCCGGTGAGCTTGAGCGCGCCATTCACGATCCTGGCGTTGAACACGTCGTTGTCGGTGTTGCCCACGCTGTCGGTCCAGCGGTAGGTGAGCGCGATGTCGCCGCCCGGGTGGAAGTATTCGAAATTGCCGCGGTCGTGCTTCAGGTTCGTCGGGCCGAAGCGGAACAGGCTTTCGAAAGGCCGGCGCGGGCCGCTCGACGCGCGCCCGATGTGCAGGCCGGCCGCGACGAAGCTGGCCGGGTCGTCGCCCACGAACAGCGTGCGGCAGGCCGGCGCGACCACGTCGGCGGCCTCGCCGAAGGCGTTGCCGTCGGAGCCGATGGTGCTGTCCACGCGCTCGTTCAGCGGCAGCGCGTAGCAGGCGTTGAGGCGGTCCAGCAGGTCCTTGACCATCGCCGGCGTGGGCGGCTGCACGAGGGCCGCGGCATCGACCGCGGGCAGCGGCGCGATGCTGCTCTCGCCGGTGCGAAAGACGATGGACACCGGCGCGCTCTCTTCGCTCGCGGGCTGCGCCTTGACGGTGATCTCGATGTTGGCGGCCGTGCCGTCGGGGCGCACCGAGACGTTCAGCGTGTCGAGCACGCGGTCCTGTCCCGTGCCGTTGGCCTGGAAGGTGCCGCTCATCGGGTCGATGCTGGTGTTGAGCGCGTCCAGCAGCGGCTTCAGCGCGGCCACGAGCTTCGCCACCTGGTCGCTGATGGCGCCCGGCGTGACGGCGCCGGCGTCGGCCTGCACCGCGGCGGCGAGCTTCGACGGATCGCCGTTGGGCGACAGCTGCGCCACCACCACGGTGGTCAGCGGCGTGACGTTGGTGGTGCCGGTGGCGGTGCTGGCGGTGGTGCTGTAGAGCGTGAGGTCGTCGCGCACGGCCTGGATCACCAACGGCGCCTTGGTGCCCGCGGGCAGCACGCAGCTGTAGGTGCCTTCGGCCGGCACGGTCACTTCGCAGACCTTGGCGCCGGTCTGGTCGAACACGGTGAGCGCGGCGCCGGCAAAGGCCGCGCCGGTGGCCACGGTGCCGCTCAGCGTGCCGGGCGACTCGGCGGCGGGCGGCGTGCCGCCGTTGCCGCCCGTACCGACGGGGAATGCGAAACCACCGCCGCCTCCGCCACCCCCACCGCCGCCGCAGGCGCCGAGGATCAACAGGGTGGCAAGGGACAGGGCGTGGGGGATTCTGGAGGTGGGGTGGGGCATCGTGGGTCTCTCGAAAAGGGAAAGGGCCTGGTCAGCAACCGAGGGCGCTGCAAACAATAGCTTTCGCTTTTGGAAATCAAATGATGCAAATGCACCATTCTTGAAACCGCGCGGCCGAGCCCCGCGCGCGTCACCGGAACATGGGATGGGCATGCGGCGGCGGGGCTGGAAGACTCCCCGCATGACCTTCACGGCCGGTGTCCCGCGCGACTTCAGCGACCTCCTGTTGCGGCTGTACCGCCTCTCGCACGAGTTGCCCATCGACGCCTTCCAGGACGCCGCGCTCGACCTCCTCAAGCCCGTGCTGCTCTTCGACTCGTCGATGTGGGGCACCGCCACCCGCACCGACCACGGCATCGACATCCACACGATCCACCTGCACAACCAGCCGCTCGAGATGGTCACGGCCTACGAGCAGGTCAAGCACATGGACACGGCCGCCGGCGAGGTGGCCAAGCAGTCGAACGCCACGCTCGCCTTCAATGCGCAGGCGTGGTTCTGCCGTGACGACCAGGCCGAGCTGCGCGACTACGGCCGCCGCTTCGAGCAGGCCAACTTCTTCATCACCTCGGATTCGAACCCGCAGACGAGCTTCGTCCACTGGCTCAGCCTGTTCCGCGCCGACCCGGAAGCCCACGGCACGGAGGAAGAGCGGCAACTGCTCGCCAGCCTCGCGCCGCACGTGATGCAGGCGCTGGCGCTGAACCGCGTGATGCACCTGGACCGCCTCGAAGCGGGCAGCGCGTCGCCCGGCGGCTCGGCCATCGGCGACCTGCGCGGCGTGCTGTACCACGCCGACCGGCTGTTCGAGGCCACGCTGAAGGCCGAGTGGCCGGCCTGGCACGGCCGCACGCTGCCCGATGCGCTGCTGCAGCACTTCCTGCAGGGCCACGCGCGCTTCAACGGGCGCGAGATCGTGGTCACGCACCGCGTCGAGCAGCGCCTGCTGTTCCTCAAGTGCCGCCATCGCTGCCGCGCCGACAGCCTCACGCCGCGCGAGCACACCATCGCCGAACTGCTGGCGCGCGGCGACACCCACAAGGAAGTGGCCGCCATCCTGAACCGCTCGCCGGCCACGGTGCGCAACCACATCCAGTCGATCTACGACAAGCTGCAGGTGGGCAACGTGGCAGGGCTGATCCACGAGCTGCGGCTGGCGGGCTGACCAGCGCCCTGCCCCAAAAGAAAAGGCGCCGATGGCGCCTTTTCTGTTTGAGTCCGCGATACCTCTACTTCGGCCGGATCGCGTCCGCCGTGCCCTGGATGAAGGCCTTGATGCTCTCGATGTCGTCGCCCGAGAGCTTGCCCGTGAAGTCGGGCATGCCGCGCGACATGGCCGGGCCCTTGAGCACGAACTTGTCGAGGTTCTCGATGTAGGCCGGGTCGAGGTAGCCCAGGTTCGGGATGTTGCCGCCGCGGTCCACGCCCGGCACGCCGTGGCAGAACACGCAGTTGCTCACGTACAGCATGGTGCCGGCCTGGACCTTGGCGGGGTCGTACTTCACGCCCTGCACCAGCTTGGCCATGCGGTACTCGACGAACGCGGGCATCTTGGCCGTGCCGCCGACCGCGAAGGTGTAGACCGTGCCCGGGCCCTGGCGCTCGGTGGCACGCTGCGCCAGGCCGTACACGCCGCCCCAGCCCACGGCCACCGACACGTACTGCTTGCCGTCCACCATGTAGGTCGCGGGCGCCGCCACCACGCCGGTGCCGGTGGGCGTTTCCCACAGCTTCTCGCCGGTCTTGGCGTGGTAGGCCACCAGGCGCCCGTCGGCCGTGCCCTGGAACACCAGGTCGCCGGCAGTGGTCAGCGTGCCGCCGTTCCACGGCGAGGCGTAGTCCACGCCCCAGGCTTCCTTCTGCTTGATGGGGTCCCAGGCCACGAGGCGGCCGAAGGGCTTGCTGGTGGGCGGCTCGACGTTGGCGAACTTGCCCAGGTTCCAGCCCAGCGCCGCGTGCGGCCGGCCAGGGGCGTTCTCGTCGAACTTCCAGGCCTTGTCGTCCATCAGGTTGATCGGCACGTGCTGGGCGGGCAGGTAGGCCAGGCCGGTCTGCGGGTTGTAGGACATCGGGTGCCAGTTGTGCGCGCCGAACGGGCCCGGGATGCTGTCGCCCGGCTTCTCGTTCTGCCGCGCGGCGGGGACCTCGATGGGCCGGCCGTTCTTGTCGTAGCCCGTGGCCCAGTTGACCGCGACGAAGTTCTTCGCCGAGATGAACTTGCCGTTGGTGCGGTCGATGACGAAGAAGAAGCCGTTCTTGGGCGCATGCAGCAGCACCTTGCGCGCCTTGCCGTTCAGCTTGACGTCGGCCAGGATCATCGACTGCGTGGAGGTGTAGTCCCAGTTGTCGCCGGGCGTCTCCTGGTAGTGCCACTTGTACTTGCCGGTGTCGGGGTCGAGCGCGACCACCGAGCCCAGGTACAGGTTGTCGCCGCCCTTGGGGCTGCGCGCCTTGGCCGCCCAGGGCGAGCCGTTGCCGGTGCCCACGTACATCAGGTTGAGCTCGGGGTCGAAGGCGAAGCTGTCCCAGGCGGTGCCGCCGCCGCCGGCTTCCCAGTACTTGCCGCTCGGGTCCCAGGTCTTGGCGGCGCGCGCCATCGACTCGTCCTCGAAGGGCTTGCTCGGGTCGCCGGGCACCACGAACCAGCGCCACTTCTGGTCGCCGGTCTTCGCGTCGTAGGCGGTGACGTAGCCGCGCACGCCGTACTCGGCGCCGCCGTTGCCGATGATGACCTTGCCCTTGAACACGCGCGGCGCGCCGGTGATGGTGTAGCTGCCCTTCTGGCCCTCGATGGTGTTCTTCTCCCACACCTTCTGGCCGGTGGCGGCGTCGAGCGCGATCAGGCGGCCGTCGTAGGCGGCCACGTAGACGCGGCCTTCGTACAGCGCCACGCCGCGGTTGACCACGTCGCAGCAGCCCCTGAAGCCTTTCGTGCGGTCGACCTGCGGATCGAAGGTCCAGATCTTCTGCCCGGTGCGCGTGTCGATCGCATGCACGATGCTCCACGAGGCCGTGACGTACATGATGCCGTCGACCACCAGCGGCGTGGCTTCCACGCCGCGCGTCGATTCGAGGTTGTACGACCAGACCAGCCCGAGCTGCTTCACGTTGCCGGTGTTGACCTGGTCGAGTTTGCTGAAGCGCGACTCGGCGTAGTCGAGCCCGTAGCTAGGCCAGTCGGGCGTCTTCTTCGCCGCGTTGGCGCGCACGAAGTTGCCGTCGACGCGCTTGGCGGCCGCGCCGGCGCGGTCCTGCGGGCTGGCGGCCGTCTGGGCCAGCGCCGGGGCCGCCAGGCCCAGGCACAGCAAGGCGCCCGCAAGCAGGCGCCGCCCGGAAAGAGGCTGTGTCGTTGTCGTCTTCATCGGGGTCTGTCTCCTTCTTCGTTCTGCCCCAAGGATCGTTCGCACGGCATCGGCCTTCACCCCCGGGATTTCCCCAATCAAGCCTTGTTCCATTGCGGAACACATTCGAGAGGGTCCCTGAACCCGGAAGAGGCGGCGAACCCATGGCGCTCGACAGGCTCGGCACGGCGGATGCGCCGCGCCAACTCTTTGCCAGCACGCCGGCGCAGCGCGTGGCGCTGGCGCGGCAGCAGTTTTTCGAAGAAGGCGTGCGCCCCTCGGGGCTGGTCGGCGAGGCGGTCATCCAGTCGTGGATGCGCTGCAGCCGCACCCACACCGACCGGCAGCGCGTGGTGGCCTTCGACGCCGTCACGCCCAGCCGGCTGCACACCACGCTGGCGCGCAACCGCGAGCTGCTGGACGTGGCGCGGCACGAGCTCGTGCAGATGGAACACATGCTCGCGGGCACCGACTGCCGCGTGATCCTGACCGACCGCGACGGCGTGGTGGTGCACGTCACGAGCCAGCCCGCCGGCACGCACCAGCCCGTGCTGCGCCAGACCGCGCGCCTGGGCGTGAACATCTCCGAGCGCGTCGTGGGCACCACGGCGCCGGGCATCGTGGCCAGCACCGGGCAGGCCTGCACCGTGGACGGCGCCGAGCACTACTACGACGTGCTGTGCCACATGCAATGCGCCGCGGCGCCGATCCGCGACGTGAGCGGCCGGCTCGCGGGCGTTCTCGACCTCACGGTGGAGGCGCGGCGCTTCGGCTTCGACGCGGCCTCGATGGTCGCGCTGCACGCCACCATCATCGAGAACCGGCTGCTGCAGGCGCAGTCGCGCGACCACCTCATCCTGCGCTTCCAGGCCAGCCCCACGCTGCTGGGCACGCCGCTCGAGGCGCTCGCGGGCATCGCGCCCGACGGCACCATCGCGTGGCTCAACAACGCCGGCGCGCGGCTGCTGGGGCGGCTGCCCGAAGCACCCGACGACCGCGACGTCGAATGCCTGCTGGGCCACGACCTCGCGAGCCTGCTGCGGCTGGGCCGGCGCGAGGCCGCGCAGCCGCTGCGGCTGGCCAGCGGGCTCGGCGTGTGGATGCAGGCGCAGCTCAAGGGCGCGGACGGCGCGGACTTCCGGCATGCGGTGGCGATGCCTGACATGGCGAGCGCACAGGGCGATGCGCCCGTGGCGATCGACGTGCAGGCGCAGCCGCCCGTGGCGCTTGCTCCCACTAGCGAGACGCCACCCACCGAAACCCTGCGCGAGCACAGCCGCAAGCTGATCGAGGACACGCTCGCGGCGCACGGCGGCAACGTGTCGCAGGCGGCGCGGCAGCTGCGCGTGTCGCGCGGCACGCTGTACCGGCGGCTGCGCGGCTGGCGCGACGACGACAGCGGCGCAGCAGCGGACTGACGGACAGCGCAGGTTCAGGCGCCGGCGCGCGCCAGTGCACGCGCGCGGCGCGCCTTCGCATCGGGCTGCAGCGGCCGCAGGTAATCGTGCAGCGCCAGCGCCGCCGCGCCCACCGCGGGCGCAAGTTCTTCATAGCGCGCCGTGCGCAGTTCCGGCGCAGGCATGCCCGCACGCTCCGCATGGCCCTTCACGCCTTCGAACGCGGCCTGCGCGAACTCCGGATGCTCGGCGCAGACCTTGCCCCCGAGCACGATCGCGCGCGGGTTGAAGGTGACCCACAGGTTCTGCAGCAGCACGCCGAAGAACGCGGCGGCGCGCGCCATGTCCGCGCCCTCGCGCGCCAGCACGCGCGAACCGAAGAAGGCCTCGGCGCAGCCGCGCCGGCCGCACGAGCACAGCGGCCCGTCCAGCTGCAGGATGGTGTGGCCGATCTCGCCGGCCATGCCTTGCGCGCCGGTGAAGAGACGGTCGTTCAGCACCACGCCCGCGCCCACGCCGACGTCGCTGTTGACGAAGATCAGCGGGTCTTCGCCCTCGCCCGCGGCGAACTCGTACTCGCCGAGTGCGGCGGCGTCGGCGTCGTTCTGCAGTTGCACGGTGACGCCCGGCAGGCCCGCTGCGGCCAGCGCCTTTTCGAGCGCGGGCAGCAGGCTCACGTTGCGCCAGCCGAGGTTCGGCGCGAAGCGCACGACGCCCGTGCAGTCGTCCACCGCGCCGGGCACGCACACGCCGATGCTCGACAGGCGCAGGCCGCGCTGGTCGAGCTGCGCGTGCGCCGCCGCCGCCATGCGCGCGAGCTGCGCGCACACACGGGCGGGCTCACCGTCGTCCAGCGGCTCGGCCTGCGCGTGCAGCACCTCGCCCTGCAGCGAGACGCACACCAGGCGCAGCGTTTCGACGGCGATCTCCACGCCCATCAGCGCGCGCACGCCGACGTTGATGCGCAGCGGCGTGGACGGCCGCCCGAGTCCGTCGGCCACGGCGGCGCCCGATTCGCTGAGCCAGCCTTCGTCGAGCAGCTCGCGCACCAGCAGGCTCACGGTCGACTTGGTGAGCCCGCTTTCGCTCGCGAGGCGCGCACGCGACAAGCCCGGCTGCGCGCGCAGCAACCGCAGCAGCACGCTGCGGTTCAGGCGCTTGAGCAGCTGCTGGTCGCCGATGGTCTTCATGTCATGCCGCGGCGGTGGCCGCGGTTGCTGCGTGGTGCGCCTGCTCGCGCCCCTCGGGCCGCTTGCCGGCAATGATCATCCCGAGCACTTCGTCTTCGGTGACGTCGGCCGTGCGGTAGGTGCCCACGAGCTTGCCGTTCTTCATCACCGCGAGCCGATCGCTCAGCGAGAACACGTCGGGCATGTCATGCGTGATCAGGAAGATGCCGACGCCGTCGTCCTTCAGCTGCTTGACCAGGCGCCCGACCATCGCCGTCTCTTCGGGGCCGAGCGCGGCGCAGGGCTCGTCCATGATGAGGATGCGCGCGTTGAAGTACAGCGCGCGCGAGATCGCCACCACCTGCCGCTGCCCGCCCGACAGGCGCCGCACCGGGATGCGGATGTTGGTGAAGTTCTTGTTCAGCCGCTGGAACACCTTGCGCGCCTGCACTTCCATGAAGTGGTCGTCGAGCGTGTTCCACGCCGTCATCTTCTCGCGGCCCAGAAAAAGGTTCGCCACCGAGTCGAGGTTGTCGGCCAGCGCGAGCGTCTGGTAGATGGTCTCGATGCCCTGCGCCTGCGCCTCGGCGGGCGTGCGGATGTGGACCTTTTCGCCCGCGATGAGCGTGTCGCCCGAATCGATCGGGTAGGCGCCCGCGAGCATTTTCATCAACGTGGACTTGCCCGCGCCGTTGTGGCCCAGGAGCGCGACCACTTCGCCGGGGTAGAGGTTGATGCTCACGCCGTCCACGGCCTTCACGCCGCCGAAGGCCTTGCGGATCTCGCGCAGCTCGACGAGTGGTTTGGTCTTGTCGATGTCGGCCATGTCAGTTCTCCCCGAACTTGCGGCGGTACAGCACGTCGAAGACGACGGCCACGATCAGCACCTGGCCGATGATCACCATGCGCTTGCCGATCGGCACGTCGAGCAGCAGCATGCCGCTGTCCAGCGACTGCATGATCAGCGCGCCCAGCACCGAGCCGAAGATCGAGCCGCTGCCGCCCGCCAACGCCGTGCCGCCGATGACAGCCGCCGCGATCACGTACAGCTCCATGCCCGTGCCCAGCGAGTTGGTGCCCGCGTTGAGCCGCGCGATCGACACGATGGCCGCCACCGTCACCAGCACCGCCAGCAGCGCGAACAGCATCAGCGTGACGCGCTGCACCGGAATGCCCACCAGCGCCGCCGCGTCGGGGTTGCCGCCCATCGCGAACACATAGCGGCCGAAGCGCGTGCGATGCACGATGAACGACAGCACGATCGCCACCGCCGCCCAGATCAGCACCGGAATCGGAATGCCCTGCGGCTCGCTCTTGGACGAGATCTGGTAGCTGTTCATCACCCAGGCGAAGCCGACCACCACCGCCACCGGCACGGCCGTGAGCAGCACGTCGAGCCACAGCGCCTCGGTCGGCATGTCGTAGCGCTGGCGCGCGCGGCGCTTTTGCACCATGCGCCCGAACAGCACCAGCGCCACCAGCCCCGCGAGCACCCAGCTGGCCGTGACGCCGATGCCGCCGTCGTAGCCGCCGCCCAGGCGCTGGAAGAACTCGTCGTTCACCGGCTGCGTCTTGCCGTCGGCCACCAGGAAGGCCGCGCCGCGAAACGACATCAACCCGCCCAGCGTGACCACGAACGACGGCACGCCCAGCACCGCCGTGAGCCAGCCCTGGTAGATCGACACCAGCAGCGCCACCGCGAGCCCCGCCAGGCAGGCCGTCGGCCACGACCAGCCCGAGGTGTACTGCAGGTAGGCAATGAGCACGCCGACGAAGCCCATCACCGAGCCCACCGACAGGTCGATGTGGCGCGCCACGATGATCAGCACCATCACCGTGGAGACGATGCCGACCACCGCCGTCTGCTGCGCGACGTTGTAGAGGTTCTCGGGCGAGAGGAACACGCCGCCCGACATGACGCTGAACGCCACCGCCATCACGGCCAGCAGCACGCACATCAGGAGCAGGCGCAGGTCGATGCCGGTGCGGCGCCACCAGCCGGGTGTTGGATCGCTCATTTTTTTCAAGCCCCCTCAGGACGGACTACAGGTGCGCAACCGTCCCGCCGGCAGGCCCTTGCGGGTCGGCCGGAAGCCATGTTGCGAAGAGATGGAGCGGCGCGTTCAGCCGTTCGGAAAGGGGCCGAACGCGCCGGTGGTTGCGGCGTTACTTGCAGGCCGCGGGTGCGTTCGCACCCGAGACGCCCTTGCACAGCTCGTCCTTCTTGATCCAGCCGGCCTTGACGATCACGTCGAGGTTGTCGCGCGTGATCGGCACCGGCGTCAGCAGGCGCGAGGACAGCGAAATCTTCTTGGCGCCGCCGGCCCACGGCGCGGCCTTCTCGACCGGCTTGCCCGCTGCGAGCGACACCGCGGCCGTGGCGGCTTCGCGGCCGAGCTCGCGCGAGTCCTTCCAGATGGTCGCGGTCTGCGTGCCCAGCGCCACGCGGTTCAGCGCGGCGAAGTCGGCGTCCTGGCCCGACACCGGAATGCCGCGCAGGCCCTTGGCCGTGAGCGCAGCCACGGCACCGCCGGCCGTGCCGTCGTTGGCCGCCACCACCGCGTCGACCTTGTTGCCGTTCTTGGTGAGGATCTGCTCCATGTTCTTCTGCGCGACTTCGGGCTTCCAGCCTTCGGTGTACTCGTCGCCGACGATCTTGATGTCGCCCTTCTTGATGGAGGCGTCCAGCACCTCCTGCTGGCCGGCGCGCAGGAAGTCGGCGTTCGGGTCGCTCGGCGAGCCCTTGATGATCACGTAGTTGCCCTTGGGCTTGACCTTGAGCACCTCGCGCGCCTCCATGCGCCCGACCTCGACGTTGTCGAAGGTGATGTAGAAGACGCCCGGCGCCTCGATCAGCCGGTCGTACGCCACCACCGGCACCTTCTGCCGCGTGGCCTTGGTGACGGCGGGCAGGATCGCGTCCTTGTCCATCGCCAGCACGATGAGCGCCTTCGCGCCCTTGGACATCAGCCCCTCGATGTCGCCCAGCTGCTTCTCGGGCGAGCCGCCCGCGTCGGCACTGATGTACTTCGCACCGAGTTTTTCCAGCTGCGCCTTGATCGCGGCCTCGTCGGTCTTCCAGCGTTCTTCCTGGAAGTTGGACCAGCTCACGCCGACCACGGTCTGCGCCATCGCGCCCACGGCCGTGAGACCGAACGCCAGGGCGGCCAGGGTGTGTTTCGTTGTCAGTTGCATCGGTGTCTCTCCTCAGAACGGTGGGCCGGGGTAGTTAGTTTGAGTGGCGAACTAACTATCCCATCGGCGGGGGGTTCCGGGCACCCGGGAATTCCCGGACGGCACCGCCGCTCCAGATACAAATGGAAAACTCTGGGGACAGTTTCCGGACAAGCCCCCTGTTATCCACAGCGGGAGCGACCCCGCCCAAGTTGTTCCTGTTTTGATAGCACCGCGAAAGCACAGGAGCACACAGTGTCCGGGGTGTGACAAGTTGTTGTCAGGTAAGGGAAAAAGTGCCCTGTCCACAGGGCGGGTTTACCCTTATCTACTACTACTAACTTAAATAAGAAGAATAAATAGAGAAGAGAGCAGGAAGCCCGCGCCCGAAAAAGAGGCCGGGCGGGGGGGGCGAAGGGTTAGCCCGGTAGGTCGAATCCGTCTCGGTTGATACGATTTTTCTCAAAGCGCCGATCCCCAGGGCGTTGGAGACAAGATGGACCCGAGCAACCCCCCAGGCGCCGGCGAGGCGCTGTACCGCGTCATGGTGCGCATCCGCGCCTTCGAGAACGCCGCCGAAACCGCCAGCCAGGGCGGGGTCAGCGCCTACGGCCAGCAGGCGGGCGGCGCCGCCAAGGTGCGCGGGCCGCTGCACCTGTCGACCGGACAGGAAGCGGTGCCAGCGGGCGTGTGCGCCCACCTGCGCGCGAGCGACTACCTCACCTCCACGCACCGCGGCCACGGCCACACGCTGGCCAAGGGCGCGGACCTCACGCGGATGATGTGCGAGCTGTTCGGCAAGGCCACGGGCTTCAACGGCGGCAAGGGCGGCTCGATGCACATCGCGGATTTCTCGGTGGGCATGCTGGGCGCCAACGGCGTGGTCGCGGCGGGGCTGCCGATCGCGGTCGGCGCGGCGCATGCGCAAAAGCTCTTGAAGCACGGCGACGACATCACGGTCTGCTTCTTCGGCGATGGCGCGATCAACCGCGGCCCGTTCCTCGAAGCGCTGAACTGGGCCCGCGTGTACGACCTGCCCGTGCTCTTCGTCTGCGAGGACAACCGCTGGAGCGCCACGACCGCGAGCGGCCCGATGACGGCCGGCGACGGCGCCTCGGCACGCGCCGCGTCGATGGACATCGCGGCCACGCAGGTCGACGGCAACGATGTGTTCGCGGTGCATGCCGCCGCCGCGCGGCTGGTGGCCGAGGTGCGCAGCGGCGCGGGGCCGCGCTTGCTGCATGCGCTCACCTACCGCGTGAAGGGCCATGTGTCGGTCGATCTCGCGGCCTACCGCGATCCGGCCGAGCTGGCGGCCGCGCTGGAGACCGACCCGATCGCGCGCGCCCGCGGCCACCTGCTGGACACCGGCGTGGCCGCCGCGACGCTGGACGCCATCGAGAATGCCGCGCGCGACGAGGTGGACACGGCCCTGGCCGTGGCCGACGCGGCGCCCTGGCCCGAGGCGAGCGCCGCCTTCACCGACGTGCAGACCACGGGAGCAGGCCAATGGCTGTGACGACGCTGAGCTATTCCGAAGCCGCCGTGCGCGCGCTGCAGCAGGAGATGGACGCCGACCCGCGCGTGGTCGTGCTGGGCGAAGACGTGGGCCGCGGCGGCATCTTCGGGCAGTACAAGGGGCTGCAGCAGCAGTACGGCGCCGAACGCGTGATCGACACACCGATCAGCGAGGCCGCGATCATGGGCGCCGGCGTGGGCATGGCGCTCGCGGGGCTGCGCCCTGTCGTCGAAATGCGCGTGGTCGACTTCGCGCTGTGCGGTATGGACGAGCTGGTGAACCAGGCCGCGAAGAACCGCTTCATGTTCGGCGGCCAGGGCCGCGTGCCGTTGGTGGCGCGCATGCCGGGCGGCATCTGGGACGCGTCGGCGGCGCAGCATTCGCAGTCGCTCGAGGCCTGGTTCGCGCACCTGCCGGGCGTGGTGGTGGTGAGCCCGTCGACGCCGCAGGACAACCACGGGCTGCTGCGCGCGGCGCTGCAGTGCGGCGACCCGGTGGTCTACATCGAGCACAAGACGCTGTGGGGCGTGCGCGGCGAGGTGGACGACACGCTGGTCGTGCCGCTGGGCCAGGCGGCGCGCGTGCGCGAGGGCAACGCGCTCACGCTCGTGAGCTGGAGCAAGCAGATGCAGCCTTGCGCCGCGGCCTGCGACGCGCTGACGGCCGAGGGCATCGCGGTGGACCTGATCGACCTGCGCACGCTGTGGCCGTGGGACCGCAAGACGGTGCTGTCGTCATGTGCGCGCACGGGGCGGCTGCTGGTGGTGCACGAGGCGGTGCAGGCCGCGGGTTTCGGTGCCGAGATCGCCGCGAGCGCGGCCGAGGCCACGGGCTGCCGCGTCGCGCGGCTGGGCGCGCCGCGCATTCCGGTCGGCTACGCGCCGGTGCTGGAGGCGCAGTCGCGCGTCGGCGTGGACGCGATCGTGGCGGCGGCGAAGAAGCTGGCCGGCTGAACCACAAAAGCACGAACGCCCATGGACCCGCTCTTCTTCAAGCTGGTGCGGGTCGTCAACCTCACGGCGCGGCCGTTCCATGAGCGCGTGGGGCGCGAGCACCAGCTCACGCTGAACGAGTGGCGCGCAATGGCCGTGCTGGCCGCGCAGCCGGGGCTCAGCGCCACGCAGGTCGCCGACCTCACCGGCCTGGACAAGATGGCCGTGAGCCGCGCGCTGGCGGGCCTGAAGCGCCACCAGCGCGTGCAGCGCCGCAGCGACCCGACCGACCAGCGCTGCAGCCGCCTGTACCTCACGGCCGCCGGCAAGGCGCTGCACGCCACCGTCGGCGCGCTGGGACGGCAGCGCGAGGCCGAGCTGTTCGCGGGCGTCGATGCCAGCGAGCTGGCCCGCCTGAGCGACACGCTCGACACGCTGATCCGCGCGGTGGAGCGCGCGCCCGACGCCGGCGCCATCGATCAGACCGTGTAGCCGCCGTCCACGCTCAGGTTGGCGCCGGTGACGAAGCCGCCGTCCGGGCCCACGAGGTAGGCGACCATGCCGGCGATTTCTTCGGCGCGGCCGTGGCGCGGCAGCACCATCACGTCGTGCATCGAGGCCGCGCGCGGGCCGGTGGCGGGGTTCATGGCGGTGTCGATGGGACCGGGCTGCACGTTGTTGACCGTGATGCCGCGCGCGCCGAGGTCGCGCGCCAGGCCGCGCGTGAGGCCGACGATGGCGGCCTTGCTCATCGCGTAGACGCTGGCGCCCGCGTCCAGCACGCGCTCGGCGTTGATGCTGCCGATGTTGACGATGCGGCCCGTGCCGTCGCCCATGTGGCGCGCGGCGGCCTGGACGGCCACGAAGGTGGCGCGCACGTTGACGTCGATGGTGCGGTCGAAGTCTTCGAGCGAGAAGGTGTCGAGCTCGCCGCCGAGGTACACGCCGGCGTTGTTCACCAGGATGTCGAGCCGCTCGAAGGCGCGTGCGCCCTGGGCAATGGCGGCAGTGAGCGCGGCGGCGTCGCCGGCGTCGGCGCGGATGGCCAGCGCGCGGCCGCCGGCGGCCTGGATCTCGCCGGCGAGCTTGTCGGCCTCGGCTTGGGCGCTGACGTAGGTGAAGGCCACGGCCGCGCCGTCGCGCGCCAGCCGACGCACGATGGCGGCGCCGATGCCGCGCGAGCCGCCGGTGACGAAGGCGACCTTGCCGGCCAGGACGGGGGAAGAAGACACAGAGGTGGAAGCCATGATTTTTCCGATCAGTTGGAGGAGGAAGGCCTTCAGTGTCGGAATTCCATTCCCTTTGCGGTAGCCATCAATCGGCCCGATCAGATTCAACCCAAAGTTGAAGATGAACGCCAGAATGGCGGCATGGAACCGCTCAACCACCTCGAATCCTTCGTGCAGAGCGCCGAGGGCGGCAGCTTCTCGGCGGCCGCGCGGCGCCTGGGGCTCACACCCGCGGCGGTCAGCAAGAACGTGGCGCGGCTCGAGGCGCGGTTGGGCGTGCGGCTGTTCCAGCGCAGCACGCGGCGGCTCACGCTGACCGAGGCTGGCGAGCGCTTCCTGGCGCAGGTGGGCGGCGCGCTGGCCACGCTGCAGGACGCGGTGGCCGGCCTCGCGCAGGACGACGGCCAGCCCTCGGGTACGCTGAAGGTGAGCATGGGCCAGGCCTTCGGGCGCGAGCACGTGCTGCCGTTCATGGGCGACTTCCTGGCGCGCTACCCGGGCATCGTGCCCGACTGGCATTTCGACAACCAGCAGGTCGACCTGGTCGGCGAGGGCTTCGACGCGGCCATCGGCGGCGGCATTGCGCTGTCGCCCGGTGTGGTGGCGCGCGAGCTGGCACGCATCCACGTGGTCGCGGTGGCGGCGCCGGCCTACCTGGCGGGGCGCGCGCTGCCCGCGCATCCGTCCGAGCTGGCGCGCTTCGACGTGCTGCTGCGCCGCTCCTCGCCCACGGGCAGGCTGCGACCGTGGACGCTGCGGCATGCGAGCGGCGAGGAAACCATGGTCGACCTGCCGGCGCGCCCGCGCGCGATCTTCAACGACCCCGAGGCGATCGCGCAGGCGGCGCTGCTGGGGCTCGGCGTGGCGATGCTGCCGATGCCCTTCGTGGAGCGCGGCCTGCGCAGCGGCGCGCTGGTGAGGTTGCTGCCCGGGTGGTACCAGGATTCGGGCGCCGTGTGGATCTACTACCCGAGCAAGAAGCTGCTGCCGCCCAAGACGCGGGTGTTCGTCGACTTCGTGCTGGCGCGCTTTCGCGAGGCGAAGTTCGCGCAGCGGATGCAGGTGGGTTGAGCGGCGATGTCCATCGAAGGCCGGGGTTTTTACTCGCGACGCCTTTGGCGCCCCCCTGTACAAAGGCGCGCATGACTTCCATCTCCCGCTCTTCTTCCGTCACTTCCTCCACCCGCCGCTTCGCGCTCGTCGCCACGGCTGCGGCCACCCTCGCGCTGCTGGGCGGCGCGGCGCACGCGCAGGCCACCTGGCCGACCAAGCCGGTGCGCATCGTCGTGCCCTTCGCGGCCGGCGGCACCACCGACATCCTGGCGCGCGCCGTGGCGCCCGAGCTCTCGAAGGCCTTCGGCCAGCAGTTCATCGTGGACAACCGCGCGGGCGCCGGCGGCAACGTGGGCGCCGAGATCGTCGCGCGCTCGCCCAACGACGGCTACACGCTGCTGATGGGCACGGTGGGCACGCACGGCATCAACCGCGCGCTGTACCCCAAGCTGCCCTTCGACCCGATCAAGGACTTCGTGCCGATCACCCTGGTGGCCGCGGTGCCGAACGTGATGGAGATGAACGCCGAGAAAGCCAAGTCGCTGAACATCCGCAACGTGCAGGACTTCCTCAAGTACGCCAAGGCCAACCCGGGCAAGCTCAACATGGCCTCGAGCGGCAGCGGCACGTCGATCCACCTGGCGGGCGAGCTGTTCAAGAGCATGACGGGCACCTTCATGACGCACATCCCGTACCGGGGCTCGGGCCCGGCGCTGCTCGACCTGGTGGGCGGCAGCGCCGACCTGATGTTCGACAACCTGCCTTCGTCGATGGCGCAGATCAAGGGCGGCAAGCTCACGCCGCTGGCCGTGACCAGCGCCCAACGCTCGCCCGCGCTGCCCGATGTGCCGACGGTGGCAGAAGCCGGCGGCCCCGCGCTCAAGGGCTACGAGGCGAGCTCATGGTTCGGATTGCTGGCGCCGGCCGGCACGTCGCCGGAGATCGTGAACCGCATCCAGCAGGAAGTCGCGAAGTCGCTGGGCACGCCGGCGATCAAGGAAAAGATGCTGGCCCAGGGCGCGATCCCGAGCGGCAATTCGCCGGCGGACTTCACGAAGCTCATTGCGAGTGAGCATGTGAAGTGGGCGAAGGTCGTGAAAGACTCCGGCGCAAAGGTGGACTAACCCCCAGTCTTCGCGCACTTCGTGTCGCTACGCCAACCCCCTTGCAGGGGGCAACACCTGCGGCCCGGCAAAGCCGGTTCCGCGGTGTTTCTGGAAGGGAGTGGGGTGACGACTGCGAAGGATCAGGGGGACTCAGGTCCCCCAGGTCACATCCTTGCTCTCGGCCTGTGAGTCCTTGAGCATGTGCAGCAGCGGTGCGGCGCGCTGGTGCAGGCCGACATGCTGCTTCTCGGCGTCGGCATCGTGGCCTTCGACGACGTGTTCGTCGTGGTTGTGCGGCGCGGGCTTGCTGCTTTCGAGCGCCAGTGCGGCTTCGAGGGCAGCAATGGCGCCGGGGATCTGCTCGACCGTGATGATGCCCTGCGGCGCGGCCGGCTTGCCGACGATGTCGAGCAGCTGGCGCGCGTGCACCTCGAGCATCACGAAGTCTGGGGCGGCCCGGGATTTGAAGCGGTAGAGCATGGTGGTGTCCTCACTTATTTGTAGATGTAGTCACGGGCAAAAGGGTACACCGATTGCGCACCGCGCAAGGCACCGTGTTCGACCTTGCCGTCGGGCTTGGTCGACAGCATCTGGTGCAGCGAGATCCAGCCCTGCTCGAAGCTCATCGCCGAGCCCGCTAGGTAAAGGCGGTAGGCGCGAAGGATGCGCTCGGCGTTCTCGCCCTGGCGCCCGCCGCTGCGGCCCAGCACTTCGCGCGCGGCATCGAGCTGCGCCTCGAGTGCATCCGACCAGGCCCACAGCGTGCGCGCGTAGTGCGGGCGCAGGCTTTCGGTGTCGACCATCTCCAGCCCGGCCGCCGCGGTCTCGCGCAGCACGTGCGTCACGTGCAGCAGCTCGCCGCCGGGGAAGATGTATTTCTCGATGAAGTCGCCCATGCCCGCGCCGAGCTGGCGGTAGTTCAGTTCGCCCGAGGTGATGCCGTGGTTGAGCACCAGGCCGCCCGGCTTGAGCAAGGTGTGGATCTTGTGGAAGTAGGTCGGCATGTTGGCCGCGCCCACGTGCTCGAACATGCCCACCGACGAGATCTTGTCGAAGGGCTGGTCGTCGGGCAGCTCGCGGTAGTCGCGCAGCTCCACACGCACGCGGCCCTGCAGCCCTTTTTCTTCGATGAGCCGCTGCACGTGCGCATGCTGGTTCTTCGACAGCGTGATGCCGGTGGCGTCTACGCCGTAGTGCTCGGCTGCCCACAGCAGCAGCGCGCCCCAGCCGGAACCGATGTCCAGGTAGCGCTCGCCGGGCTGCAGCATGAGCTTGCGGCAGATGTGGTCGAGCTTGGCCTCCTGCGCCTGCGCCAGCGTGAGCTCAGGGGTGCGGAAGTAGGCGCATGAATAGACGCGGCGCGGGTCGAGCCACAGCGCGTAGAAATCGTCGGAAACGTCGTAGTGGAACTCGATCTGCGCGGCGTCCTTGCGCAGCGAGTGCGAGCCGCGCGACTTGGCGCGGCGCTGCAGGCGGCTCCACCAGGTGGTGTCGGTCTCGGCCGGGTTGCCGGGCAACAGGCCGACGGTGGCGTCGATCAGGTCGCGCATGGCGCCCTCGATCTGCACCTTGCCCTCGACGTAGGCCTCGCCGATGGCCCCGACCTGCCGGCCGGCCAGCTTGGCCAGCACCGACCACTCCTTGAAAGCCAGCGTCACGCGTGAACCCGCCTGGGCGACCCGGCGCCCGTCGGGCAGCTCCAGTGCGATGGGCACGGGCAGCGAGGCCAGCTGCGACTCGATCTTGGGTATCAAGTGTTGCATGCGTCCATGGTATTGATTTTTCCAAGGATTTGCATGACATCGCGCAGCCGCGCGGGCCGCAGGCCTCTGCAGAGAAGCCCTCGTTGACAACAGATTGTTTATGCCTAAACTATTCAACCATGAACAGCTTGACCTCCCCCCGCCTCGCGCCCGCCTCGGACCTCCAGCGCATCCTGTGCATCGGTGGGGGTCCAGCCGGCCTGTATTTCGCCCTGCTGATGAAGGCCCGCAACCCGGCGCTGCAGATCACGGTGGTCGAACGCAACCGCCCCTTCGACACCTTCGGCTGGGGCGTGGTGCTCAGCGACCAGACGCTGGGCAACCTGCGCGAAGCCGACGGCCCCACGGCCGCGCTCATCGGCAACGAGTTCCACCACTGGGACGACATCCAGGTCTTCTTCAAGGACCGCCAGGTGCGCTCGGGCGGCCACGGCTTCTGCGGCATCGGCCGCAAGCGCCTGTTGAACATCCTGCAGGAGCGCTGCCTCGAACTCGGCGTGGAGCTGGTGTTCGAGACCGACGCCACCGACGACCAGGCCATTGCCGCGCAGTACAAGGCCGACCTCGTCATTGCCAGCGACGGCCTCAACAGCCGCATCCGCCAGCGCTATGCCGACGTGTTCAAGCCCGACATCGACCTGCGCAACTGCCGCTTCGTGTGGCTGGGCACGCACCAGACCTTCGACGCCTTCACCTTCGCCTTCGAACAGACCGAGCACGGCTGGTTCCAGGCGCACGCCTATCAGTTCGACGACAAGACCTCGACCTTCATCGTCGAGACGCCCGAAGCCGTGTGGAAGGCCCACGGCCTCGACCAGATGGAGCAGCCCGAGGCCATCGCCTTCTGCGAGAAGCTGTTCGCAAAGTACCTGGGCGGGCATTCGCTCATCAGCAACGCCACGCACCTGCGCGGCTCGGCCAACTGGATCCGCTTTCCGCGCGTGGTGTGCGAACGCTGGACGCACCGCATCGACGTCGAAGGCCGCTCGGTGCCCGTCGTGCTCATGGGCGACGCTGCACACACGGCGCACTTCTCGATCGGCTCGGGCACCAAGCTCGCGCTCGAGGACGCGATCGACCTGGCCAACGAATTCGCGCAGGGCGGCACTGTCGACCACGTGCTCGAAGGCTATGAAGCGCGCCGCAGCGTCGAGGTGCTGAAGATCCAGAACGCCGCGCGCAACTCCACCGAGTGGTTCGAGAACGTGCCGCGCTACACGGGCATGGAGATCGAGCAGTTCGCCTACTCGCTGCTCACGCGCTCGCAGCGCATCAGCCACGAGAACCTGCGCGTGCGCGACACGCAATGGCTCGGCGGCTACGAGCAGTGGCTGGCGGGCGGCAAGGCCGTGGCGCCGATGCTGATGCCGCTGAAGGTGCGCGGGCTCGAACTCAAGAACCGCATCGTGGTCTCGCCGATGGCGACCTACAGCGCGGTCGATGGTGTGCCGCAAGACTTCCTGCTGGTGCACCTGGGCGCGCGCGCGCTTGGCGGCGCCGCGATGGTGTGCGTCGAAATGACGAGCCCGACGCCCGAAGGCCGCATCACGCCGGCCTGCACGGGCCTGTACAACGACACGCAGCAGGCCGCGTTCAAGCGCATCGTCGACTTCGTGCACACGCAGTCGAGCGCGAAGATCGCGATCCAGCTCGGCCACAGCGGCCCCAAGGGCTCGACCCGCGTGGGCTGGGAAGGCACCGACGAGCCGCTCGAAAGCGGCAACTGGCCCGTGCTCGGCGCGAGCGCCCTGCCCTACGGTGAACAGAACCAGCTGCCGGCCGCGATCACGCGCGCCGAGATGGACACGCTGCGCGACCAGTTCGTCGATTCCACGCGCCGCGCGGTCGAGTGCGGCTTCGACTGGCTCGAGCTGCACTGCGCGCACGGCTACCTGCTGTCGGCCTTCATCAGCCCGCTCACCAACCTGCGCACCGACGAGTACGGCGGCGACATCGAAGCGCGCTGCCGCTACCCGCTCGAAGTGTTCCGCGCGATGCGCGCCGTGTGGCCGGCCGACAAGCCCATGAGCGTGCGCATCTCGGCGCACGACTGGGCGCCCGGTGGCAACACCGACGCCGACGCCGTGGTGGTCGCGCGCCTCTTCAAGGAAGCCGGCGCCGACTTCATCGACGTATCCTCGGGCCAGACCACGCGCGCCGCCAAGCCCGTGTACGGCCGCATGTACCAGACGCCGTTCGCCGACCGCATCCGCAACGAGGTCGGCATCTCGACCATCGCGGTGGGCGCCATCACCGACGCCGACCAGGCCAACAGCATCATCGCGGCCGGCCGCGCCGACCTGTGCGCCGTGGCGCGCCCGCACCTGGCCGACCCGGCGTGGACGCTGCACGAAGCCGCCAAGCTGCAAAGCCGCGACGTCGACTGGCCCAAGCAGTACCTGAGCGGCCGCGACCAGATGTACCGCGAGATCGCCAAGCAGCAGCAGATCGCCGCGGCCACCGCTGCCGCAGGCCGCGCGGCCGACACCGAAGAGACACACTGACATGGACCTCGAAGCACGCGCCCACAGCGAGCACCCCGAGGCGCTGCGCCTCTGGCTGCGCCTGCTCACCTGCACGCAGCTGGTGGAAAAGCAGGTGCGCAACGGCCTGCGCGCGCAGTTCGCCACCACGCTGCCGCGCTTCGATCTCATGTCGCAACTCGAGCGCTCGCCCGACGGGCTGAAGATGAACGAGCTCTCGCGCCGCATGATGGTCACGGGCGGCAACGTCACCGGCATCACCGACCAGCTCGTGACCGAAGGGCTGGTGGAGCGCATCAACGTCGAGGGCGACCGCCGCGCCTGGCGCGTGCGCCTCACGCCGCGCGGACGCAAGCTCTTCAACGAGATGGCGCAACAGCACGAAGACTGGATCGTCGAGGCGTTCTCGAGCCTCAACCCCAAGGAGATCGCGCAGCTTCACAAGCTGCTCGGCAAGGTCAAGCAACATTCCCACAGCAGCCAATTGGCGGAGACCGCATGAAGCACTACATCGGCGCAAGCAATCCCATGCGCGCGCAATTCGAACCCAAGGCCGACTACAAGGCCGAGCACTTCGCCTGGCGCTACGAAGCCGGCGTCGGCACCATCACGCTGAACCGCCCCGAGCGCAAGAACCCGCTGACCTTCGATTCGTACGCCGAGCTGCGCGATCTGTTCCGCGCGCTGACCTACGCAACCGACGTGAAGGTGATTGTCGTCACCGGCGCCGGCGGCAACTTCTGCTCGGGCGGCGACGTGCATGAAATCATCGGCCCGCTGACCGGCATGCGCATGCCCGAGCTGCTCGAGTTCACGCGCATGACGGGCGACCTCGTGAAGGCCATCCGCAACTGCCCGCAGCCCATCGTCGGCGCGATCGACGGCGTGTGCGCCGGCGCCGGCGCGATGATCGCGCTGGCCTGCGACCTGCGCTACGGCACGCCCGCCACGCGCACCGCCTTCCTGTTCACCCGCGTGGGCTTGGCCGGTGCCGACATGGGCGCCTGCGCGCTGCTGCCGCGCGTGATCGGCCAGGGCCGAGCCTCGGAGCTGCTGTTCACCGGCCGCGCCATGACCGCCGACGAAGGCCAGGCCTGGGGCTTCTTCAACGCACTGCACGACAGCGCCTCGCTGCTCGACGCCGCCACCAAGGTCGCGCGCGACCTGGCCGAGGGCCCGAGCTTCGCGCACGGCATGACCAAGACCATGCTGTCGCAGGAATGGTCGATGACCATCGACCAGGCCATCGAGGCCGAAGCGCAGGCGCAGGCGATCTGCATGCAGACCGAAGACTTCAAGCGCGCCTACGAGGCCTTCGCGGCCAAGCGCAAGCCGGTGTTCGGCGGAGACTGACGCGCATGATGACCAAGATCCCCGCCCCACCTTCGACCGCGCACCTCGCGCTGCCGTTCTTCGACGACGCGCACCGCGCGCTCGCCAACGACCTGCTGCCCTGGTGCGCCGCCCAGGAGATCGATGAGCGCGACGACCGCACGGCTTGCCGCGAATGGGTGCGCCGCCTCGGCGACGCCGGTTGGCTGCGCTACGCGGTGCCCGGCAGTGCCGGCGGCGCGCTCGAACGCCTCGATTCGCGCGCGCTCGTGCTGCTGCGCGAAACGCTCGGCTACCACTCGCCACTGGCCGACTTCGCCTTCGCGATGCAGGGCCTGGGCAGCGGCGCAATCACGCTGGATGGCACGCCCGAGCAACAGTCGCAGTACCTCACGGCCGTGGGCCAGGGCAAGAAGATCGCGGCCTTCGCGCTCAGCGAACCCGAAGCCGGCTCCGACGTGGCGGCGATGGCGATGCGCGCCGAGCCCACCGCCGACGGCTGGCGCCTGAACGGCGAGAAGACCTGGATCAGCAACGGCGGCATCGCCGACTTCTACTGCGTGTTCGCCAAGACCGACCCCACGGCCGGCACGCGCGGCATCACGGTGTTCATCGTCGACGCGACGACGCCGGGGCTCGACACCTCGGCCCACATCGACGTGATGGCGCCGCACCCGCTGGCCACCTTGCGCTTCGACAACTGCGTCGTGCCGCGCACGGCACAGCTGGGCACGCTGAACGGCGGCTTCAAGCTCGCGATGCGCACGCTCGACATCTTCCGCGCGTCGGTCGCCGCGGCCGCGCTCGGCATGGGGCGCCGCGCGCTGGCCGAAGCCATCGCGCATGCCAAGGGTCGCCGCATGTTCGGCCAGACGCTGGCCGATTTCCAGCTCACGCAGGCCAAGCTCGGCGAGATGGCCGCGCTGATCGACAGCGCCGCGCTGCTCACCTACCGCGCCGCCTGGATGCGCGACGACGCGGAGCGCCGCGGCGCGCCGGCGGTCGGCGACGTGTCGGCTGCCGCGGCCATGGCCAAGATGTGCGCCACCGAGAACGCGAGCCGCGTGATCGACATGGCATTGCAGATGCATGGGGGACTCGGCGTGAAGGTCGGCACCAAGATCGAAAGCCTGTACCGGGACATCCGCTCGCTGCGCATCTATGAAGGCGCGACGGAAGTCCAGCAACTGATCATCGGCAAATCCGTTTTGCGGGGGTGAAACCGTGTCTGCCCAAGTCGATCGCTTCGTTCATGACCGCCTGCCGCCTGCCGCGCAGCTGCCGGTCTTTCGCTACGACCTGCCCGAACTGCAGTTCCCCGACCAGCTGAACCTGGTCGAGGAACTGCTGGACAAGGCGGTCGCCAAGGGCTTCGGCGACCGGCCGATGCTGCGCTCGCCCGCCGGCGTGCTCACCTACGCCCAGGCGGGCGTCGAGGTGAACCGCATCGCCCAGGTGCTGGTCGAGGATCTCGGGCTCGTGCCCGGCAACCGCGTGCTGCTGCGCGGCGGCAACTCGGTGTGGATGGCGCTGTCGTGGCTGGCTGTGGTCAAGGCCGGGCTGATCGCGGTGGCGACGATGCCGCTGCTGCGCGCCAAGGAGCTCGGCGAGATCATCGAGAAATCGCAGCCCGTGGCCGCGCTGTGCGAAGGCCGCCTGCTCGAGGAGCTGGTGGCCGCGCAGCAGGCGCACCCCGTGCTCGCGACGGTGATTGCCTTCAATCAGCCGGACGCGCCCGATTCGCTGTCGGCCCGCGCGGCAAGCAAGAGCGGTGTGTTCCCCGCCTGCCCCACGGCGGCCGACGACATCGCGCTGCTGGCCTTCACCTCGGGCACCACGGGCAAGCCCAAGGCGCCCGTCACCACGCACCGCGACGTGGTCGCCATGTGCCAGACCTGGCCGCGCCACGTGCTGCGCGCGCGCAGCGACGACATCGTGGTCGGCACGCCGCCGCTGGCCTTCACCTTCGGGCTCGGCGGCCTGCTGATCTTCCCGATGTGGGCCGGTGCGTCGGTGTACTTTCCCGAGGGGGCCTTCTCGCCCGAAGCGCTCGTGAAGCTCATCAACGAGGTCGGCGCGACCATCTGCTACACCGCGCCCACCTTCTATCGCCAGATGGCGCCCTTCGTCCGGCAGCACGGGGCGCCGAGCCTGCGCATCTGCGTGAGCGCAGGCGAGGCGCTTCCCGACGCCACGCGCCAACTCTGGAAGGAGACCACCGGCATCGAGATGCTCGACGGCATCGGCGGCACCGAGGTGTTCCACATCTACATCTCGGCCGCCGGCGACGAAGTGCGCCGCGGCGCCGTCGGCAAGGCGGTGCCGGGTTTCACGGCCAAGGTGGTCGACGACCAGGGCAACGAAGTGCCGCGCGGCACGGTCGGCAAGCTGGCGCTGCAAGGCCCGGTCGGCTGCCGCTACCTCGACGATCCGCGCCAGGGCGACTACGTGAAGAACGGCTGGAACTACCCCGGTGACTCCTTCGTGCAGGATGACGACGGCTACTTCTTCTATCAGGCGCGTGCGGACGACATGATCATCACGGCCGGCTACAACGTCGGCGGCCCGGAGGTGGAAGACGCGCTGCTCAAGCACCCGGCCGTGGCCGAGTGCGGCGTGATCGGCAAGCCCGACACCGACCGGGGCATGATCGTGAAGGCCTTCTGCGTGCTCAAGCCCGGCCACACCGGCGACGCAGCGATGGTGAAGGCCCTCCAGGACCACGTGAAAGCCACCATCGCCCCCTTCAAGTACCCGCGGGAGATCGAGTTCGTGACGGCGCTGCCGCGCACCGAAACCGGCAAACTCCAGCGCTTCAAATTGAGACAACTCAACAGCAACACACCATCATGACGAACAAACTCATTCAGCCTCCGGGCTGGCTGCCCCCGAAGGGCTATGCAAACGGCATCGCGGCGCGCGGCACCCAGGTGTTCGTCGGCGGCCAGATCGGCTGGAATGCCCAGCAGCAGTTCGAATCCGACGACTTCATCGACCAGTGCGGCCAGGCGCTGCGCAACATCGCCGAGGTGCTGCGCGAAGCCGGTGCCGGCCCCGAGCACATGGTGCGCATGACCTGGTACGTGACGGACCGCGACGAGTACAGCCGTCGCCTGTCCGAGCTCGGTCCGGTCTACCGCGACGCGCTCGGCCGCAACTTCCCGGCGATGACCTGCGTGCAGGTGGCGGCGCTGGTGGAGCACCGCGCGAAGGTGGAGATCGAGGTGACGGCGGTCATTCCGGACTGACCCCGCCCTTGGGCTGCGCGCCAGCGCAGTCTTCAGGCGCCGCTGCGGCGCACGTTCCCGAAACCGGCCTCTTCGCGGGGCGGGTCCGAAAACAGAAAAGCCCTCTTCGCGAGGGCTTTTTTTGTGTCGAATTTCGACCGGAAATTTCCAAAGGAATTCGACCAAAGAAAAAGGCCCTTTGATTTCTCAAAGGGCCTTTTAAATTGGTTGCGCGAGCAAGATTTGAACTTGCGACCTTTGGGTTATGAGCCCAACGAGCTACCAGGCTGCTCCATCGCGCGGCAAGTATAAATTATAGCTTATTCAGCGGCGTTTTGCTCAGCGCCAGCATCTTTAATTTCAGCACGGTCGACCAGTTCGACGAGCGCCATCGGGGCGTTGTCACCCACGCGGAAACCCATCTTCAGGATGCGGGTGTAGCCGCCCGGACGCGCTGCGAAACGCGGGCCGAGTTCGCCGAAGAGCTTGACGACGCTGTCGCGGCTGCGCAGGCGGTCGAAGGCCAGGCGCTTGTTGGCGAGCGTGGGCTTCTTGGCCAGGGTGATCATCGGCTCGATGACGCGGCGCAGTTCCTTGGCCTTGGGGACCGTGGTCTTGATGACTTCGTGCTCGATGAGCGAATTCATCATGTTCTGCAGCATCGCGAGGCGGTGCGAGCTGGTGCGGTTGAGTTTGCGAAGTCCGTGTCCGTGACGCATGGTGCTTTTCCTTTACTTTATTAAACAGGCAGCCGTATCAGGTACTGCCCGGGCACGAGCCCTCATGGGCTCAATTCAAAACAAAAATCAACGCTTATCGAGACCGGCCGGCGGCCAGCTTTCAAGCTTCATACCCAAGGTGAGACCGCGCGAAGCGAGGACTTCCTTGATTTCGTTGAGCGACTTGCGACCCAGGTTCGGGGTCTTGAGCAGCTCGTTCTCGGTGCGCTGGATCAGGTCACCGATGTAGTAGATGTTTTCGGCCTTCAGGCAGTTGGCCGAACGCACCGTCAGTTCGAGTTCGTCGACAGGGCGCAGCAGGATCGGATCGAACTGCTGGGCGCTGCGCGGTGCGGGTGCATCGAATGCAGCGAGTTCGCCGCCTTCGAGCTGCGCAAACACGGCGAGCTGTTCAACTAGGATTTTAGCCGATGCGCGAACGGCATCTTCGGCGCTGATCGCACCGTTGGTCTCGATCTCGACCAGCAGCTTGTCCAGGTCGGTACGCTGTTCGACGCGGGCGCTTTCGACGGTGTAGCTCACGCGCTTGACGGGCGAGAACGACGCGTCGAGGACGATGCGGCCGATCGACTTGGTCGGCTCGTCCGCGTAGCGGCGCATCGTGCCGGGCACATAGCCGCGACCCTTTTCGACCTTGATCTGCATGTCGAGCTTGCCGCCTTGCGACAGGTGCGCGATCACGTGGTCGGGGTTGATGATCTCGACGTCGTGCGGGGTCTGGATGTCCGATGCGAGGACCGGGCCTTCGCCGTCCTTGCGCAGGCTCAGCGTGACTTCGTCGCGGTTGTGGAGCTTGAACACCACGCCCTTGAGATTCAGCAGGATGTTGACGACATCTTCCTGCACGCCGTCGATCGACGAGTACTCATGCAGAACGCCAGCGATCGTGACTTCGGTGGCCGAGTAGCCGACCATGGACGACAGCAGAACGCGACGCAGCGCGTTGCCGAGCGTATGGCCGTAGCCGCGCTCGAAAGGCTCGAGCGTGACCTTGGCCTTGTTGGCGGCAAGTTGCTCGACCTGGATGGTCTTGGGTTTCAGCAGGGTGGTTTGCATGCAGACTTCCTCTCAATACCCCCGGCTCGTTACACCGGTAAGGCTGGTGAAGCGCCTGATCCGCAACAGAGTGCGGAGCAGGAACGTGAACAACAATATCAATCTCCCGCCGGCGCAAGGACGCGCAGGCGGGTAGAGAAAATCAACGCGAATACAGTTCGACGATCAGCGATTCGTTGATGTCGGCTGCGAATTCGTCGCGATCCGGGACCTTCTTGAAGGTGCCTTCGGCCTTGTCGGCGTTCACATCGACCCAGGCCGGCATGCCGACTTGTTGGGCCAGTTGCAGCGCTTCGACAATGCGGTTCTGCTTCTTGGACTTTTCGCGCACGGCGATCACGTCACCGGTCTTGACAAGGTACGACGGGATGTTGACCGACTGGCCGTTCACGGTGATCGCCTTGTGCGACACGAGCTGACGTGCTTCGGCGCGCGTCGAGCCGAAGCCCATGCGGTAGACCACGTTGTCCAGGCGCGACTCGAGGATGAACAGCAGGTTGGCACCGGTGTTGCCACGGCGGCGATCGGCTTCTTCGAAGTAGCGGCGGAACTGCTTCTCGAGCACGCCGTACATGCGCTTGACCTTCTGCTTCTCACGCAGCTGCAGACCGTAGTCGGAGGTGCGCTGACCCGAGGTGCGGCCGTGCTGGCCGGGCTTGGAGTCGAACTTGGCCTTGTCCTGGATCGAACGGCGGGCGCTCTTCAGGAACAGGTCGGTGCCTTCACGGCGGGAAAGTTTGGCCTTGGGGCCGAGGTAACGTGCCACGGTATTTCCTTAGTGTCATCTGCCGCAGTTGCCTGCGGGAGCCGTCGGCGGATGTGCCGATGGCGGTGGGCTTAGTGAAAAAACAAATGCGCAGCCGCTCGAAAGCTGGCTGCGCCTTGCGGACTGACGATCAGATGCGGCGACGCTTCTGGGGACGGCAGCCGTTGTGCGGAACGGGCGTCACGTCGGCAATGGAATTGATCCGGATGCCGAGCGCAGCCAGGGCGCGCACCGACGACTCGCGACCAGGACCGGGGCCCTTGATCTCGACGTCGAGGTTCTTGATACCTTGTTCGACAGCAGCACGGCCGGCCACTTCGGAAGCGACCTGCGCAGCGAACGGGGTCGACTTGCGCGAGCCCTTGAAGCCCTGGCCACCCGACGAAGCCCACGACAGGGCGTTGCCCTGGCGATCGGTGATCGTGATGATGGTGTTGTTGAACGAGGCATGCACGTGGGCGATACCGTCCGCAACGTTCTTGCGAACCTTCTTGCGAACGCGCTGTGCGGCGTTGTTTGCAGGTGCTTTAGCCATGCTTGTCTATCCTTATTTCTTCAGGGACTGCGCAGCCTTGCGCGGACCCTTGCGGGTGCGGGCGTTGGTGCGCGTGCGCTGGCCGCGCATCGGCAGGCCGCGACGGTGACGGAAGCCGCGATAGCAGCCGATGTCCATCAAACGCTTGATGTTCATCGTCGTCTCGCGACGCAGATCGCCTTCGATCGTGAACAGAGCGATCTGGTCGCGGATCTTTTCGAGATCGGCGTCGGTCAGATCCTTGATCTTCTTCGAATATTCGATGCCGCTCGCTTCGCAGATTTGACGGGCGCGGGTGCGACCGATACCGAAAATGGCGGTCAGGCCGATTTCAGCGTGCTTGTGCGGCGGGATGTTGATGCCAGCAATACGTGCCATGTGCGTCCTCTAATACTCTTCAATCAACCCTGGCGCTGCTTGTGGCGCGGGTCGGTGCAAATCACACGCACCACACCTTTACGGCGGATGACCTTGCAATTACGGCAGATGGTTTTGACCGAAGCCGAAACTCTCATTTCATTCTCCTAAAACTGTTTAACGTGGCGGTCTACCGCCCGGACTCAATACTGAAACTCACAGCCCTACGATGTCTTGAAGTTCGCCTTCTTCAGCAGCGATTCGTACTGCTGGGACATCATGTAGTTTTGCACCTGGGCCATGAAGTCCATCGTGACGACCACGATGATCAGCAGGGAGGTACCACCGAAGTAGAACGGCACGTTGTACTTCAGGATCAGGAACTCGGGCAGCAGGCAGACGAAGGTGATGTACACCGCGCCAGCCAACGTCAGGCGAACCAGAATCTTGTCGATATAGCGAGCGGTCTGGTCACCCGGGCGAATGCCAGGAATGAACGCACCACTCTTCTTCAGGTTGTCGGCCGTTTCCTTGCTGTTGAACACGAGTGCCGTGTAGAAGAAGCAGAAGAAAACGATCGCAGCGGCATACAGCAGCACGTAGATCGGCTCGCCCGGACGCAGTGCGCTGGCGATGTCCTTGATCCAGCGGAAGCCACCGTCACCGGCGCTGAACCAGCCCACCACCGTTGCCGGCAGCAGAATGATCGACGACGCGAAGATCGGAGGAATCACACCGGCCATGTTCAGCTTCAGGGGCAGGTGCGACGACTGACCGCCGTAGACCTTGTTGCCAACCTGGCGCCGCGCATAGTTCACGAGGATCTTGCGCTGACCACGTTCCACGAACACCACGAAGTAGGTGACCAGCACCACGACCGCGATGATGAAGAGCGCAACGATGGGGTTCATCGCACCGGTCGTCACCAGCGAAGCCAGGCCGCCGATCGCACCCGGCAGACCGGCCGCGATACCTGCAAAGATCAGGATCGAGATGCCGTTGCCCAGGCCGCGTTCGGTGATCTGCTCGCCGAGCCACATCAGGAACATCGAACCAGCGGTCAGGCTCACCATGGCGGTCAGGCGGAAGCCGAAACCGGGGGCGATCACCAGACCGGCCGACGATTCGAGGGCCACTGCGATGCTGAACGACTGGAACAGGGCCAGGCCGAGCGCGCCATAGCGCGTGTACTGCGTGATCTTGCGGCGACCGGCCTCGCCTTCCTTCTTCAATTGCTCGAAGGTCGGAAGCACGTAGGTCATCAGCTGCATGATGATCGACGCCGAGATGTACGGCATGATCCCCAACGCGAACACGGTGAAACGCGACAGCGCCCCGCCCGAGAACATGTTGAACAGGCTCAGAATGCCGCCCTGCTGGCCCTGGAACAACGCTGCCAGCTGGTCCGGGTTGATACCCGGCACAGGAATGTGCGCGCCAATCCGGTAGACCACGAGCGCGAGCAGCAAAAAGACGAGCCGACGACGGAGGTCGCCGAACTTGCCTGTTTTTGCGATCGTTGCCGCGTTAGTTGCCACGAAGAACTTCTTTCAGTCCGAAGGTGATCAGGCGAGGCTGCCGCCGGCTGCTTCGATCGCAGCCTTGGCACCAGCGGTCGCACCCACGCCCGTCAGCTTGACGGCCTTGGTGAGTTCGCCGGTCTTGATGATCTTGACGACCTTGGCGAGCTGGCCCACGAGGCCGGCTTGCTTCAGTGCCAGGACATCGACTTCGGCCAGGCCGAGCTGCTCGAGAGCAGTCAGCGTGACTTCGGCGTTGTACTTCAGCAGATGCGACTTGAAGCCGCGCTTGGGCAGGCGACGCTGCAGCGGCATTTGACCGCCTTCGAAGCCGACCTTGTGGAAACCGCCTGCGCGCGACTTCTGGCCCTTGTGACCGCGACCTGCGGTCTTGCCGATGCCGGAGCCGATACCGCGGCCGACGCGACGCTTGGCGTGCTTGGCGCCAGCTGCCGGCTTGATGCCATTGAGTTCCATATCAGTCTCTCTTACAGAACTTTGACCAGATAACTGATCTTGTTGATCATGCCGCGCACTGCGGGCGTGTCTTGCAGCTCGCTCACGCTGTTGAGCTTGCGCAGGCCGAGGCCACGCACGGTCGCGCGATGCGATTCCTTGGTGCCGATCGGGCTCTTCACCAGCTGCACCTTGAGGGTTTGTTGTTGCGTCATTTGAATGCTTCCTTCAGCCTTGCGAGAGCTTGCGCTCAGGCGAAGATTTCTTCGACGGTGAGACCGCGCTTGGCAGCCACTTGGCCGGCCGTCGTCGAGTTCTTCAACCCGTCGAGCGTGGCGCGAACCATGTTGTAGGGGTTCGACGAACCATGGCTCTTGGCCACGATGTCGGTGATGCCCATGACTTCGAACACGGCGCGCATCGGGCCGCCGGCGATGATGCCGGTACCCTTGGGAGCCGGGTACATCACGACGGTGGCAGCACCGTGGTGACCTTGCACCTGGTGGTGCAGCGTACCGTTCTTGATCGGAGCCTTGAACAGGTTGCGACGGGCTTCTTCCATTGCCTTCTGCACGGCAGCAGGCACTTCCTTGGACTTGCCCTTGCCCATGCCGACGCGGCCATCGCCGTCACCGACCACGGTCAGCGCTGCGAAACCGAGGATACGACCACCCTTCACCACCTTGGTGACGCGGTTGATCGCGATCATCTTCTCGCGCAGACCGTCCTCAGGACCTTCGTTCTGCGTTCTTGCTTGAATCTTTGCCATTTTGAATCTCGTGTCCGATTAGAACTGCAGACCGGCTTCGCGGGCTGCCTCGGCCAGCGCCTTGACGCGGCCGTGGTAGGCGAAACCTGCGCGATCGAAAGCGACCTTCTCGACGCCGGCAGCCTTCGCCTTTTCAGCGATGCGCTTGCCGATGGCGGTGGCAGCGGCGGCATTGCCACCCTTGCCCGAGGCGCCGAGTGCTGCGCGCACTTCGGCTTCGGCGGTCGATGCGGTTGCGATCACCTTGGTGCCGTCGTCGGAGATGACGGTGGCATAGATGTGCAGGTTGGTGCGGTTCACCGTGAGGCGAGCCACGCCCTGCGTCGCAATGCGGATGCGGGTCTGGCGCGAGCGGCGAAGACGCTGTGCTTTTTTGGTCAACATCATTTTGCTGCCCCTTACTTCTTCTTGGTCTCTTTGATCACGATCTTCTCGTCCGCATAGCGGATGCCCTTGCCCTTGTAGGGCTCTGGCGGACGAACAGCGCGGATCTCAGCGGCGATCTGGCCGACGCGTTGACGGTCAGCGCCCTTGATCACCACTTCGGTCGGGGTCGCGGTGGTCACCGTGATGCCTTGCGGCATGTCGATGTTGACCGGGTGCGAGTAACCGACTTGCAGGTTCAGCTTGGCGCCGGACGCTGCAGCCTTGTAGCCGACGCCGACCAGGTTGAGCTTCTTCTCGAAGCCCTTGGTCACGCCAACCACCATGTTGTTCACCAGCTGGCGAATCGTGCCGCTCATCGCATTCGCTTCACGCGAATCGTTGGCGGGCTCGAAGCTCAGCTTGCCGTCCTTGTTGACGACATTCACCAGCGCGTTGCGAGCCAGGCTGAGCGTACCGCCCGTGCCCTTGACGCTGATCTGGTCTTCTTTGATCGACACATCCACGCCTGCGGGGATGGCGACCGGCATTTTTCCTACTCGGGACATTTCAGTAACTCCTCGATGTCTCGGTTAGGCGACGTAGCACAGAACTTCGCCGCCGACACCGGTGGCGCGCGCCTTGCGGTCGGTCATCACGCCCTTGGGGGTCGTGACGATCGCAACGCCGAGGCCGTTCTGGACTTGCGGAATGGAAGTGCTGGCCTTGTAGACGCGCAGGCCGGGGCGGCTCACGCGCTCAATGCGCTCGATGACCGGACGGCCAGCGTAGTACTTCAGCGAGATTTCAAGTTCGCTCTTGCCGGCTTCGGTCTTGACCTGGAAGCCGTCGATGTAGCCCTCGTCCTTCAGGACTTGTGCGATCGCGATCTTCACCTTGGAAGACGGGACCGACACGGTGGGCTTCGCCACCATCTGCGCGTTACGGATACGCGTCAGCAGGTCGGCAATGGGATCACTCATGCTCATGTTGTTTGCTCCTGCCTGGCTTACCAGCTGGCCTTGGTGACACCGGGGATGTCGCCGTTGAAAGCCAGTTCGCGGATCTTGGCGCGGGCCAGACCGAATTGACGGAAGGTGCCACGGGGGCGACCGGTGATTTCGCAACGGTTGCGCTGGCGCGTGGGGTTCGCGTTGCGCGGGAGCTTCTGCAGGGCCAGGCGGGCCGCTGCGCGCTCTTCGTCGCTCTTCTTCGCGTCGTTGGAAGTTGCCTTCAGTTCTGCGTGCTTCGCAGCGAACTTGGCAACCAGCTTGTCGCGCTTGAGTTCGCGCTGGATCAAAGATGCTTTAGCCACAGATCACCTCAGTTCTTGAACGGGAAACGGAAGCCAGCGAGAAGCGCCTTGGCTTCTTCGTCGGTCTTGGCCGTCGTCGTGATGCTGATATTGAGACCGCGCAGGGCGTCGACCTTGTCGTACTCGATCTCAGGGAAAATGATCTGCTCTTTGACGCCGATGTTGTAGTTGCCACGGCCGTCGAATGCGCGACCCGAGATACCGCGAAAGTCACGCACGCGGGGCAGGGCCACGGTGACGAAACGGTCCAGAAACTCGTACATGTGCACGCCACGCAGCGTGACCATGCAGCCGATCGGCTGGTTTTCGCGGATCTTGAAGCCGGCGATGGCCTTCTTCGACTTGGTAACCACAGGCTTCTGGCCAGCGATCTTGGTCAGGTCGGCGACGGCGTTGTCGAGGACCTTCTTGTCGGCGACTGCTTCACCCACACCCATGTTCAGGGTGATCTTGGTGAGACGCGGAACTTGCATCGGCGACTTGTAGCCGAACTTTTCCGTCAGGTCTTTCGCGATCTTTTCGCGATAGTGTTGTTGGAGACGTGCCATGTGAGTACCTCTTAGGCGAACTTGATTTCGTCGCCGCTCGACTTGAAGACGCGAACAGCCACGCGCTTGCCGTCGGCACCTTGGGTGACCTTGATGCCCACGCGATCGGCCTTGCCGGTCGCAGCATTGAAGATCGCCACGTTGGATTGGTGAATCGGCATGGTCTTCTCGACGATGCCACCGGTCGTACCCTTGAGGGGGTTCGGCTTGGTGTGCTTCTTGACGAGGTTGATGCCGTCGACGATCACATGCGAGTCGTCTGCGCGCAGCGACACGACGCCGCGCTTGCCCTTGTCACGACCGGCCAACACGATGACCTGGTCGCCTTTGCGAATCTTGTTCATGGCGTTGTGTCCTTAGAGAACTTCGGGTGCCAGCGACACGATCTTCATGAACTTCTCGGTGCGCAGTTCGCGCGTGACCGGTCCGAAGATGCGGGTGCCGATGGGCTCCAGCTTGGCGTTGAGCAGCACGGCGGCATTGCCGTCGAACTTGACGAGCGAACCGTCAGCACGACGGATGCCCTTGGCGGTGCGGACCACCACTGCGCTGTAGATCTCGCCCTTCTTGACGCGACCACGCGGAGCGGCTTCCTTGATGCTGACCTTGATGACGTCGCCCACGCTGGCGTAACGCCGCTTGGAGCCACCGAGCACCTTGATACACAGGACGGATTTCGCGCCCGTGTTGTCGGCCACTTCGAGCCGGGATTCAGTTTGGATCATTTCTTGATATTCCCAACTTGTACCGATGAGCCTCCAGGAGGGAGACACCGCGGTCAGTCTTGGGCCCGTCGTCCACGCCTCGAACCACTCGAGACGCTTCCGCTTTGGGCTGAAAGCTTCGCCTTTTGAAAGCGAAGCCCGCGATTGTGGCACCCATACCGGGCGATGTCAACTGCCTCATCACGCGAACTTCGACAGCCGCTAGACTTTGTGGCGTGCGCGCCCCCATCCACCCCCTCGTTTCGCCGCCTTCCGTGCTGCGCCGACGCCTGCTGACGGGCGGCGCGGGCCTGCTGGGCCTGGGATCGCTGGGGCTTGCGGGTTGCCGCAGCGCAACACCGGCGCCGGACACCGGCCGGCTGCAGCGCCTGGGGGAAGCCCGCTGGGCGCACCGACGCTCTATAGAGAACACCACGGCGGGCGGCCTCTCAGGCATCGACTACGACCCCGCCAAAGGTGAGTACCTGCTTCTCAGCGATGACCGGTCAGACCTGGCTCCCGTGCGCTGCTACACCACGCGCTGGCCCCAGCCGGCCGACGCCGCTCCCGAGCCCACCAGCGTTGTCCAGCTGCAACGCCCCGGCGGCGGCCCCTGGCCCGGCCGGCGCCACGCGGTCGACGGCCTGCCCGTTCCCGACCCCGAGGCCCTGCGCCTGCGCCCCTCGGCCGGCACCCTGCTCTGGACCAGCGAAGGCGACATCGCCCGCGGCTTCGGCCCCGCCCTGTATGAATCGGCGCGCGATGGCCGCTTCCTGCGCGAATTCACCCTGCCGGCGATGTTTGCCCCGGACCCGGCCCAGCGCCGCGGCCCGCGCGACAACCAGACACTCGAGGGCCTGGCCCTCACGCCCGACGACCGGTCGGCCTGGCTCGCGATGGAAAACGCCCTGGTCCAGGACGGCCCCGTCCCGACCACCACCCCCCCCCGGCGGCCCCTGCCGCTTCACCCAGGTCGACCTCGCGACCGGCCGCGCCGTGCGCCAGATCGCCTACGTGCCCGACACCATCCCGCTGCGCCCGCTGGTGCCGGGCACCTACGCCGACAACGGCGTGAGCGAGGTGCTGATGCTCGACGCCCACCGCATGCTGGTGCTGGAACGCGCCTACGCCACGGGCGTCGGCAATTCGCTGCGCCTGTATGAAATAGACACCCGGGCCGCCGACGACGTGCTCGCCATCGACGCCCTCGCCCCCGGCAACCACCGGCCGGCCGCCAAGACGCTCGTGGCCGACTTCGCCACCCTCGGCCTCTCGCGCCTCGACAACACCGAGGGCATGTGCTGGGGCCCATCGCTGCCCGACGGCCGCCGCCTGCTGGTGGTCGTGAGCGACGACAATTTCAACCCGCTGCAAGTGACGCAGTTCGCCGCCTTCGCCTACACCGACCGACCATGACCATCGCCGTGACCTTCCTGCCCCGCACCGCGCCGGGCCCCCTGCCCCCCATCGCCTTCATCGGCGGCGGCAACATGGCCAGCGCCATCATCGGCGGCCTGATCCAGCAAGGCGTCGCGGCCGACAACTTCGAAGTGGTCGAGCCTTTCGAGGAAGCCCGCACCAGGCTGGCCCAGACCTACGGCATCGTCGCCAGGGCCGAGGCCAGCGAGGCCCTCTCGCGCTGCGCCGTGGTGGTGTGGGCAGTCAAGCCCCAGACCTTTGCCGAAGCCGCCCGTCCGGTGCGCGCCTTTGCGGCCGACGCCCTGCACCTGAGCGTGGCGGCGGGCATTCCGTCCGACAGCATCGCCCGCTGGCTCGGCACCGAGCGCGTGGTGCGCGCCATGCCCAACACCCCCGCGCTGGTCGGCAAGGGCATGACCGGCCTCTTCGCGCGGCCGGGCGTCGAAAGCGCCGACCGCGCACGCGTCGGCCAGCTGCTGGCGCCGACCGGCGAGCTGATCTGGGTCGACGCCGAACCCGCGCTCGACGCGGTGACCGCCCTGTCGGGCTCCGGCCCGGCCTACGTGTTCTATTTCATCGAGGCGATGACCGAGGCCGGCGTCGAGATGGGCCTCACGCCCGACCAGGCCCAGCGGCTGGCCATCGGCACCTTCACCGGCGCCTCGGCGCTGGCGCACAGTGCGACCGAGCCGCCGTCGGTGCTGCGCGAACGCGTGACCTCCAAGGGCGGCACGACCTACGCGGCCCTGAGCGCGCTCGAAGCCTCGGATGTGAAGGGCCAGTTCAAGACCGCCATCCGCGCGGCGCAGAAGCGCGCGGCCGAGCTGGGCGAGGAATTCGGGCGCGGCTGACCCGCCCGGCGGGGGCTATCGGAGGGCGTAGCCCGCCACGATGCCCACGAACACCGCGAAGCCCAGCCAGTGGTTTTCGCGGAAGGCCTTGAAGCAGCCCTCGCGCGTGCGGTCATGGATCAGGCGCCAGTGCCAAAGCGCCTGCGCCACCGCCGCGGCGACGCCCAGATAGAACAGCACCCCCAGCGACCGGCTGGCACCCGCCCAGATCCAGACCGCCAGGAAGATCGCATAGCTCGCCATCACCGCCGCCACGTCGAAGCGGCCGAAGGTGATCGCCGAGGTCTTCATGCCGATCTTCAGGTCGTCATCGCGGTCCACCATCGCGTACTCGGTGTCGTAGGCCAGCACCCAGAACAGGTTGCCCGCCAGCAGCCACCAGGCAAAGGCCGGCACCGTCGACTGCACCGCGGCAAAGGCCATCGGGATGCCGAAGCTGAAGGCGATGCCCAGCACCGCCTGCGGGATCGACACGAAGCGCTTGGCGAACGGATAGATCAGCGTGATCGCCAGCGCCGCGAACGACCACAGCACCGTCGTGCGGTTGGTGGTGAGCACCAGCCCGAAGGACAGCAGCGCCAGCACCGCGCCCAGCCCCAACGCCTCCTTGACAGACATCGCGCCGCTCGTCACGGGCCGCTGGGCCGTGCGCTTCACATGCCGGTCGAAGTCGCGGTCGGCCACGTCGTTGACGCAGCAGCCTGCACTGCGCATCAGGAAGGTGCCGAGCGTGAACACCGCGAGCAGGTGCCAGCCGGGCCAGCCGTCGGCCGCGAACCAGAGTGCGCCCAGCGTGGGCCACAGCAACAACAGCCAGCCGGCCGGCCGGTTCCAGCGGATCAGATCGAGGTAGAGCGCAAAACGGCGGGCAAGCATGCGGCGGACGGGCAGACGAAAAAAGAGCGGCCATTGTGCCGCTCTTGCAGGGACTCCCGGCGCACCGGGAGATCAGGAGGCCGCCGTCAGTCCTCGAGCAGCGAGCGCAGCATCCAGGCCGTCTGGTCGTGCACTGTGCAGCGCGCGGTCAGCATGTCGGCGGTCGGGTCGTCGCCGGCCTCTTCGGCCACCGGGATGAACTCGCGCGCGATGCGCGACACCGTTTCGTGGCCCTTCACGAGGATGCGCACCATCTCCATCGCCTTGGGCGGGTTCTGCGGCACGTCGGGCACGGTGGCGATCTTGCTGAACTCGGCGTACGAGCCCGGCGCGTAGTGGCCCAGCGCGCGGATGCGCTCGGCGAGCACGTCCGTCGAGCCCCACAGCTCGGTGTACTGCGTCATGAACATCGCATGCAGCGAGTTGAAGTGCGGCCCCGTCACGTTCCAGTGGAAGTTGTGCGTCGTGAGGTACAGCGTGTAAGTGTCGGCCAGCACGCGGCTCAGGCCTTCGGCGATGGCCGCGCGGTCCTGGCGCTCGATGCCGATGTTGATGATCGGCGCATTGCGGCTGCCCGACTCCTGCGCGACGACGGCACCGCCCTTCTTGGGCACCTTGCCGGCGGAAGCTGCGGGCGACGGGGACTTGGTTTTCTTCGAGGGTTTGGCCATGGCGGAGGGGTCTTTCTTGAAGTTGGGTGACAACACCGAAATTCTGAAAGCCGGCAGGCGGCTTCGCAACAGCTTCACTCTATCCCAGCGATCAGCGATCCCAAACAGCCCGCGCGTAGGCGGAGGCCCCGAATCGCTAGGAGAGTCGTTTGACACCCGGCAGCTCGCACGCGTAGATCGCGTTGCGCAGCGCCGCAATGGCCTCGTAGCGCGTGAAGGTGCGGCGCCAGGCCAGCACCACGCGGCGCATCGGCGAGTCGCGGTCCTGCGCGTCGCGCACGGGCAGGTAGCGCACCATCTGCTCCGGCTCCTTGCGCCCCTTGACCTTCGGCTTGAGCGCCTCGGCCGGCACCGACAGGCGCGGCACCAGCGTCACGCCCATGCCCGAGGCCACCATGTGCTTGATGGTCTCCAGCGACGAGCCCTCGAAGCTCTTGCGGATGCCCTCGGCGTTGCTCGAGAAGCGCGCGAACTCGGGGCACACCTCGAGCACGTGGTCGCGAAAGCAGTGGCCCGTACCCAGCAGCAGCATCGTCTCGCTCTGCAACTCTTCCGAGGTGATCGACTCACGGTCGGCCAGCTTGTGCTTCACGGGCAGCGCCGCCATGAAGGGCTCGTCGTACAGCGGCGCCATCGCCAGGCCCGTGTCGGGAAAGGGTTCGGCCATGATCGCGCAGTCGATCTCGCCGGCGCGCAGCATCTCGAGCAGCTTGACCGTGAAGTTCTCCTGCAGCACCAGCGGCATCTGCGGCGTGCGCGCGATCACCTGGCGCACCAGGTCGGGCAGCAGGTACGGGCCGATCGTGTAGATCACGCCCAGGTTCAGCGGGCCGGCCAGCGGATCTTTTCCGCGCTTGGCGATCTCCTTGATGCTCGCGGCCTGGTCGAGCACGCTTTGGGCCTGCTGGACGATCTGCTCGCCGAGCGGCGTCACGGTGACTTCACCGGCGCTGCGCTCGAAGAGCTTGACCTCGAGTTCGTCCTCGAGTTTCTTGATGGCCACCGAAAGCGTCGGCTGGGACACATAACAGGCCTCGGCCGCCTTGCCGAAGTGCCGCTCGCGGGCGACTGCGACGATGTATTTGAGTTCGGTGAGAGTCATAGCTTGCGTCAATTATGCGCAAGGGTCTGTGACCCGGCTGGGGCGGGGTTAAAAGCCGCGGGCTGCGCTGCGCTCAGCCGGTGCGGCTCCAGACCCATTGCACCGGCCGCCCGCCGTTCGAGGGCATCGGCTCGCCCTGCGTGACGGCCACGCTCACGCGCAGGTCGGTCAGGCAGGCCCAGATGCCCGAGCGGGGGCAGGTCTGGCCCGTGTCCGCAAACAGCAGCTCATCGCGGCGCATGCGGTGCCCCTGGACCTGCGCCGAGCCATCGTCCTGCACGGAGAAAGCGACGCGGCCGGACGCGGCACGCTCTTCGAAAATCTCGATGGCGCCTTGCAAGGCGATGAAGAAATCCCAGTCGGACAGATCCTGCTCCGCCGCCGCGGCGGTGAAGTCGGCCTGGTACAGGCGCTGGTAGCGCTCGGCGTTGTAGTCCAGCTCGAAGACGACCTGGCCTGTCGCAACTTCGATCAACCGGAACTGGCTGAAGCCCTGCCGCAAACGCCCATCGCCATACCGCGAAGGCGCGATCTCGCTCCGCAAGACGGGCGGGAGCATGACCACGGAGCCGTCGTCGCGCTTCTGGCAGATATCGAGCACGGCACCGTCGTCGGCGCGAAAGACGAACTTCTCGTCGGACGTCCAGTAGCTGTAGTAGCGCTTGTCGTTCTCGATCGTGTAGCCGCCTTTGACGGGGAGGTCGGCGAGTACCGACGCGCCTGGGGGTTTCTCGGCGTCGTCGACTGGGCGCCAGCGGCCGGTTGTGGGGTCCAGGTCGATGAGGTCGGAGGCGGTGTGATGCAGGTAGAGCCACATGGGACAGGTTGAACCATCAACCCTGTTTCGGGCAAACCTCTCCACTTCGAGTGGAGGCGGGAGGGCCGTCTTGTGCCGCAAGGGTCGCGTTCATGTCAGGCGATGCGACCGCGCCGTGCGTGCGCGCATAGTCAACGAGGTCCTTGGGATAGAACGGCAGGTCTCGGTAGCTGCTGTCGTCGATGTCCCAGAGGTAAGTCACCAGCCCGGCCTCGAAGGCCCAGTAGCCATCGAAGCTTTGCGGGATCTTGTCGTGCAACCCGTGCCACGCAGTTCCCTTCATCGCCGAGTACCACTTCTCGAGGAATTCAGCCACGAACAAGGGGCGCTTTCTCGGCTCGGCCTCAATGGCCTTCAACAACAGTGGGTGGGCTTTGAGAAAGCGCAGCATGCCCTTCGCAGGCACCGTCGGTAGCCCCAGCTTTCCGAGAAGCGCCTCGTAGAGCGCGTCTTTGCCGCGGTTGTCGGTATAGGCAACATCGAACAAGGCAACAACGCGTGGAACCAAGTCGTCACGACACAGCAGCTTGGCCAAGGACAGGAACGTCATGGCGTAGTAGTAGCCGTCGAGTTCCTCGAGGGAGAACGGCTCGGTTTCGTGCAATGGATGAGGGAGGCTTGATGGCTCTTGCGCAGCAAGCACGCCGGGAAAGTCCGCAGCGAGGTGCTCCATCGGGCTGCCGTCCGAATAGGAGTGAACCAAGAGACGTCTCTTGGCGCTGGCGATGGCCCAATTCCAAGCAAACCAGCCATCTTCGCGAAAGCCCTCTTTTCCGAGACTTGTGTCGAGCAGCAGCTGAGCATCGGCAATGTCTTCGTGCAGACCCAGCCGGCGGACCGAACTGGGCTCTTCATTCAGAAATTTTTCGCGACGCTTCGAGGAGAAACTACTCATGGCTCACCAGTCCAAACCGCGCATTTGACTTGAGTCTCAGAGCTTGGGCGCCGTTTGATCCGCACTCCATTGCCAGAAGGTTGCGCCGTAGCTGCTGCCCTCGATGACGGGCATGACCTCGTCCGCCTTGAAGTAGCGTCGGCTGCCCGCCTTGGCTGGCGTGAACCACCAGCCGGCCAGTGGGCAAGGCTCTCCACCTCGTGTGGAGACCGGAGGGCCGTCTTGTGCTGAAAGGGAAGCGCTGGTGTCAGGCGATGCGACCGCGCCATGCGTGCGCGCATAGTCAACCAGGTCCTTGGGATAGAACGGCAGGTCTCGGTAGCTGCTGTCGTCGATATCCCAGAGGTAGGTCACCAGCCCGGCCTCGAAGGCCCAGTAGCCAAAGAAGCTCTGCGGTACCTTATCGTGCAGGCCATGCCAGTAGGTTCCCTTCATTGCGGAGTACCACTTCCTTAGGAACTCCGCGATGAATAGAGGGCGTTTTTGGGGGGGCGCCTCAATGGCCTTCAACAGAAGTGGATGGGCTTTGAGAAAACGCAACATGCCCTTCGCAGGAACTGTCGGCAAGCCGAGCTTTCCAAGCAGCGTTTCGTACAAAGCATCCTTTCCTCTATTTTCGGACCGGGCCACATCGAACAGTGCGGCCACGCGTGGAACGAGGTCGTCGTGGCGCAGCAGCTTGGCCAACGACAGCAAGGTCATGGCGTAGTGGTAGCCGTCGAGTTCCTCGAGATAGAGCGGTTCAGTCTGATAGGTCGAATTCGGAAGACACTGAGCTTCGATGGTTCGGAGCATGGGAGGGTACGCCGTTGCGACCTCCGTGACGGGGCGTCCGGCCGAGTACTGACCAATGAGCAACGAAAACTTGGCGCCTGCCATGAAGCTATGCCAACGGGACCATGCATTCTCATCCGCGGAGGCCAGATCATTTTTTAGATAGCCCTCAAGCTCGGCGACGTTTTCTCGGGTTGCGTTCACAAGGAGTAGATAAGGCTCCTCGTTTAAGAAGCGCTCGCGCCGATTCGAATAGAAGTCAGCCATTTTCTAGACGTTCCATTTCATTTTGTCGATGTCGTACCCACGCAATGCATAAGGCGGAAAAAATGCCAATCCCTGCATCCGCCTTCCGCCGCGCGCTCTCGCCTTCTTGCTGTTTTTGGCATTGGCGGGTTGGCATCCATAAAGCCAGCGAAGGTAGCCAATTTTCTGGATATCGCTGAGCTTTTGCGGCACTCTCCCAGTGGTCGGATCCGGCGGAAAAACGGTAGTTCGCAGACGTTGATCGATCCACGTTCGACTCATCTGCTTCACCCCCGTCGTCGTCGTCCCCAGCTTGTTCTTCCATTCAATGTCCTGAAGCTTGTTGCCCGACTTGACGTGATAGCCGAACTTGGCCTCCATCACCACAAAGCGCGGGAACGTGGCAGGCTTGCCCGTCACCGGGTTGAAGTCTGAATCGATATCGCCGAAGGGCTTGATGCTGCGGCTGACGGCCGCCTTCGCAATCTGCTCCCCAGGTATCTCCACATCGAGTTCGTCCAATATCCAGCCCAGGCTGTTGGGGATGCCGTTGTAGTGCGGTGGCAGCAAGGTTCCACCGGTCACCACACTGGGCTCTTTTTCGAAGAGGCCATCGATACCCTGGTCCGAGCCGAAGAACGCGCTGGTGTCGCGCTTGGATGTGTTTGGCGCTGGGAAAAGACGCGAGTAGCCCATGAAGTTGATGAAGTAATTGTCCACGCAGCTCTCGCACAAGTTGCCGTTGATCTGCGCGTACATCCAGTCGAGCAATTTGTCCGGAATCTTGTCCAGCACCTTGGGGTTCGTGATGTTGGTCGCGGCGTTGTAGACCACATGCTGGAGCTTGGCAACGGCTGCAGCCACCCAGATCTGGACCTGCTTGAGAGCGCTCGTCACCCAACCACTGATCTTGGCGTACCACTCGCTGATCACCTTGGACATCTTGGGCAGATAGCGCCCCACCGCAGCCCCGATCTTGTCGAATATCTGGCGCAGCAGCGAATTGATCTTGCCCGCGTAGGACGGAAAGTTCAGTCCCTTGAGGTATCCCAGGGTGTCGCCGGTACCCAGGAACCGCAGCATCGCCGCGCCTTCACCCGTCTCCAGCGCGGCAACCGCAAAACGCATGTTGGCGAACTTCGGCAGCATCCGGTAGATCACCTTGCCGGCCCGTCCCACGTAGGGGATGCACAAGGCGGCAGCGGCCATGCCCAGCTCCACCAGGGCACCCTTGGTTTCCTCTGCCGTGTCGTCCTTGGAGTCGACCAGCAACGCCAAGGCGCGCAACACGTCGCGGAAGTCCTCCAGAATCCAGATGGCGATCTGCTTGCCGATGGTCAGCGGATTGATCAGTTCGACAAGGCTGAGTATTTCAGCGAACAGGTCGGAGACCCAGTTGCCTTGCTCGCGCAGGTAGCTTTTCAATGCGTCGGAGCCATTGAAGTTCAGCTTGTCGAGTTCGATCGTCCAGTCGTCCACGGTGTCCGCAGCGCTGCGCGCGCCCTTGGCCGCCAGGTCCCGCACCCAATCGAACGCGTCGCTCAGGTAGGTGTGCGCATGCGCGTCTTCGAGACTGACCAACTCACCTCTGTCGCCGCTCATTTTTTGACTCCCTGTTCAACTTGATCCGCGAACGCCGCCGTGAGCGCGCTGCGCCATGCCGAGACGTCCGCTTGTGCCTTGTCTTTGGAATGCACGGAGGGGTCGATCGTCTTCACCTCCTCGTATTTCACCTTGACCGGACCCGGTGGCACGTTCTCCATTCGAGCATGCCCCTGTGCGTCCAAGTTGCCGCTGCGAACAGAACCATCGGAAAAGGTCGCGGTGTACTTGGCGCCTGCGACGGGGTCCAGATCGGCATAGTGATAAGTGAGTGCGATCCAGTTCTTGAGGTCCATCGCGTCGGACGGTAGTTGCGGCAACTCCACCGAACCCCGCCCCGGCCCCACAAAGCTCTTGCTCGTCCCCTTCACATCTAGCAGCCCCGGCATCTTCAAGGTGATGTTCACCCCATCCAGCTCGATGCTCGTCTGCCCCCCCTTGAGCGTGACCTTCTGCTGCGCCAGCACGTGGATCTCGTCATTGCTGCTGGTGACCGTGAAGCCTTCCTTGGCCTGCCATTCGAGTTCGTCGGTGTGCGCCTGCACGCTCACCGGTCCGTCTTGTGCGATGACCTGGATGCCGCCTTCGTCGCTGTACAGCCCCACGGACTTGGCGGCCGCAAAGCTCACGGTCTTGCCCGCTGCGATGTGGGCCTGCGCCTGCGCAGTCCAGTGGATCGCCTCGCCCGCGTACACGGTCGCGCTGGCAGGCGTGGCCATGTTCAGGCTCATGGCTGCATCGAGCACCATGAGCGGCCGGGCGAAGGCGGGCACGGGGTCTTGCCCTTCGCGTGCGCCTGCGCCCTCTCCACCCTTGGGCTCGCGCGCGTCCTGTCCGTTGACGCTGCCGGGATAGTGCCCGTTCTTCTGCGGATCGATGTCGTCGATGAGCGGCTGCAGCAGCACCGTGGCGCTCAGCGCCAGCGCCTTCGCACCGCCGGCCGCATCAGACAGCTTCTGCGCCTCGCGCAGCGCGCCCGCAAGCTGGCCGCGCACGCTGGTGGTGTCCTGCACGCTGCCCGCCGCACGCTCCTGGGCCAGCGTGGAGATCAGCAAGCCCTCGCCGGCGCGCGTGGCGACCCAGGCGTCGGAGCGCAGCTCGGCGCCGCTGCCGCGCCAGGCGCCGCGACTGCTCTCGTCGGGTGACTGGGCGTTGAGGTGGCCCAGGTTCAGCTGGCTCGCGGCGTGCGAGCTGGCCAGGCGGGTGCGCACCTGGCCGGGTGCGTCGTCGGCGATCCACTGGTTGTAGCCGCTGCCGTCGAGCGCGCGGCTGTGCCAGCCCGAGAGCACGCCGGCGTGGTTGGCCGATGAATCGGTGCCGGCGGACCAGGGCGGCAGGTCCTGTCCGTTGTAGAGCTGCTGGGCGACTACCGGTCGGTCGATGTCGCCTTCGATGAAGGACACAAGCACTTCGGAACCCACGCGCGGCAGGTGATGTGCGCCCCAGTTCGGGCCCGCAACGGGTGCAGCCACGCGCAGCCAGACGGACTGGCGGTTGCTGGCGTGACGACCGGCGGCGACCAGGCTGCCTTGTCCGCTGCCCGTCGATTGCTGCTGGCCCGCACGCTGGGCCTGCCAATGGAAGCGCACCTGCACACGATGGTCGCGCTGCGTGTGGACGGCGGTCGGCGCCTCGTCGTCATCGCCGCCGACCACGAGCGCGACCATGGCCTCGGGGGCCGTGGGCTTGGGGCGCCACAGCGGCACGACCTGTGCCTCGGCCGGCTGGGCCTCGAAGCTGTTGCGGTAGCTGCCCTTCTCGAGTTCGCCGGCCTCGAGCACCTGCGCCGCCTGTGCGCCGAGGTTGTTGGCCGCTTCGTGGCGCACGCGCAGTGCGAGGAATTTGCGGCCTTCGTAGCGGTCGTGCTGCGTGAGCGTGAAGCGCTCGCCGGCACCGAGCTGTCGCACGCTGCCTGCGGCGCCGTAGCGCTTGATGCGCGACTCGAAGGCCTCCAGCTGTTGCTCGGCGCGGCGGGCGGCGGTGGCGCTGTCGGCATAGCGCTGCGCGCCGGCGCCGTCGTAGTGCTCCAGCACGGGCACGTCGCCCATGGCCAGCGCACTCTGCACTGCGCCAGTGGGGGCCTGCAGCACGCTGGCGTCCCAGGCGTTGCGCATGACGGCGTTGGTGGTGACCTGGCGCCGGCTGCTCCAGGCGGTGATGGCGTCGGTCGCTTCGGTGGCATCGACGCGGTGGAAGCGGATCTGCGACAAGGCGCAGTCAGGCGGGGTCGCCGCGCGGTCGAAGATCACTAGGCGGTGGTGCGAGGGCGTGGTGTTGTTCCCAGTGCCGCCCCTGCCACCCGTCGACTGTTGCTGCTCATGCTCGAAGCGAAAGCTCAGGCCTTCTTCCGCCAGCAGGCGCAGCACGAAGGCCAGGTCCGACTCGCGGTACTGCACGCAGGTGAGCCGCACGGGCATCTCCTGCGTGACTTCGAAACTGAAGCTCGCGGTCGTGTGGTCGGCGAACACTTCACTGACGATGTCCTGCACGTGCTTGGCGGCATACACGAAACTGTCGCGGCGCAGGCCCAGCGCAGCGAGCCAGGGTTGCAGGTGCAGCCGGTAGCGCGCCAGGCCGCCGTCACCGCCCAGCGCATCGACGGCCGTGAGGTAACCGTGCCAAGTGCGAAAGCCGCCGTTGGCCAACAGCAGGCGCAGGCTCAACTCTTCGCCGATCAGCGCGAACGGGTCGAACTCGCTCGAGGTGGCGAGGGTGTCGATGGTGAACTCGAAGAGTTCGTTGAGGCCTTCAGTGCCGGTGAAGCGCTCGACGACAACGACGTTCTGCGGCGCCGACGCGGGCAGCTGCAGCTTGATGAGCCGCGCCTGCTCCGACAGCCGCGCGACGTTCAGGCCTTCGAGCTTCCATGGCGTCGGCATGAAGCTGCTTGATGTGTCTGATGACATGGATATCCACCTCCCTGGTGTCAGTGCCGGTCGTGCCGGTCTTCGTTCGATGCATGGCCGCGCGCGATCTTCCCGCCCTGTCGGTTCAGGGGCTGGCCGATCGGCATCGCGTGGACCGGAAAAATCCTAGTTCGCCAACGTTGCATGTGCGTTTGCTGTGCCACAGCTGAATGTCATGACCGCGGGCGGCGGAAACACGGTGTTCGATCCGAACAGCCAGTAGCGCCTTGCATTGATCGTGACGGTCTGAGTGAACGAGCCTGTCAGCCCCAGGCTGGACGCGGTCGGGTTCGTCTCGTCGAAGCTCAGGCTTTGCGCAGAAAGGAACGGATCTTTGGGAATATTGAGGACCACATGGATGGCGGCTGTCGGAATGGTTTCATTTCCAAGACGGATTCCGAACCAGCTGCGCGTCACGAACGTGGAGGACTTTTCCAGCCACGCGTCATGGACCGAGCAATCGCCAAAGGACGGTGCATCGAAATGAAGCTTCGCCAACAGTCTTCCCTGGGCCCGGCTCTCGTCGCTCGATACCGCGGTGGATGTATCGGAGGTGCTCACGCTCATCCTATAGCCGCGATAGGCCACCGCCGATGCAACAAGGAGTGCCACGGCACCCGCAGCAAGCAGCGCAAATCTCTTCACAGGTCGCGGGCGCCGCATGGCGCGGGAATACGGTCGGCGGATGTCATGGCGGTCGTTGCCTCCACTGATCTGGGACATGAAAGAACTGTCTCGCATGGCAGGCGTCCGTCATTCGCGAATGCCTGCCGAACGACGCACCTCTTCTTCGCTCAAGGCCAACCCGCCAGCGGCGGCGATGACCTCTGGCGGGAATTGCGGCAACTTGCCCGTCCCCGAGCGCCGCAGGCTCTCGCCCGCCTGGATCGGCGGGCCGCCTTCTTCCATGTAGCGTCGAATGTGCTCATACAGGCGCCAGAGCAATTCATCCTCCCACCAGCCCTTGTAGCCAATGGTCACGATCTCCTTGCATTGCCTGGGTTGCCTGGGGTCACCCCACAGCAGCGCCAGCAAATAGGAAGAACGCGCCGCTTCGCCCGTGATCTCGGTGAGTTGGTAGCTGCGCGCATAGGCGTCGTCCCAGCGACAGGTCTTGACCTCGCCAACGCCTGCGCGCTGCCAGACCTTCCAGAACTTCATCGGAACGACGGTGAAGAATGAAACCTCCCTGGTCTTGCGATTGAAGAGAACCGGCAGATCGCGGGGCGTAAGGAATCCGACTCTGAAGAAAAAGATGGCCGCGACCAGAAAGAAGAGCGCGGCCATCGTCGAAACCATGGACATCAACAAGTTCAGAACGTAGTCCGACCTGCTTGAATCCAGATCCATGATGGATTCGAACGCGCCCCATCCGAACATGCAGGCAGCGAATCCGATGAGGGCTGCGTACAGCCCCATCATGAATGTGATTTCGGTCGTTCCCGCCGGTGCGCCCACAACGATGGCGTTCGGATGAATGCCCAACAAGGAATCGCACGAACTCGCCTTCCCATGCACGGGCTCGCGCTTTTCACGCGAGGCGATGCGCCAGGGAGACTTTTCTCCCAGCAGGCTCTTCTTCTGGACTTTCTCGACGAACTCAAACTGCGGGTCGGGCGCATTCCATTGCGGCAGCCGAATGTCGTAGTCCGGATTGTTTTCACGGCTCATGATCTGTCACTTGGCGAGTGACTCATCGACAATGAGCTCGCCTCCTTCAGGTGCATCCCAGATCCTCACATTGCCCTTGATGCCGCTCATCGCGTCGCGGCTCATTTCCACCCGTCGAGTGATCGATTCATCGTTGATTTCCAGCGGAAATATCTTGGTCTTCGGCCCTTCGACGATCTTGTCCTGCGCGTTCAATTTCCACTGCTTGCGCTGATCCGGCGTGCCAGTCACTTCAAACCCGAGTTCGTATTTCACCAGCTCACGCAACTGAACCGGGATGAACAGGCGCGTCCATGCTTCGTATGTGTCCGTGGGAACGTTCACCAGGATCGGGGCCATGCCAACCGAGCGTCCTTGCAAAGTCGTCTTGATTCCCGCATAGAAATCGACGCGAACACCCAGCAAGACCTTGTTGAGTTCATTCTGTTCCCTCTGCAGATTTCCCCACTTGTCACTGGCTTCGCCCCAGATGCTTCGCTTCACCCATTCGACAGTGGGCGCATCGTTCAGCAACATGGCGATGAAACCCGCAATCAAGCCCAGCCCGAGAAGCAGCAATCCCCACCCCGTCCAGGACAAGCCCCAACCGGCCGCCACGGTTCCCGTGATCCAGCCTGCAGTTCCGGCCACGTACATTCCACCGGCGATGGCTGCACCGACAAAGAACAGGCTTTGGGCAAGGTACAGGGCCGATGCATCGGAATCTCCTTTTTCTTTTTCATTTCTGTGCCGCAAGAAGGCACTCACAGCGTCGAATAGAAGCGATATCGCCGACGCGCTCCCCGCCACCAATTTCAATCCCAGCGCCGACGCCGTCTTGCCGAGTTGCTTCGCGTACGCCTCGCTGATTTCCAGCAGCGCGCCGGTCACGCCCAGCCCCGTCGTCAGCAAGGTGATGCTGGCGTAGGTGCGCTCTTCCTGCGTACCCGTCTCGAGCGTGTGCCAGGTCTTGCTGATGGACAACACCTGCAGCAGCGCGCCGGCCGCGGAAAACGTCGCACTGCCCTGCTTGAATACGGCCATGCTCTCGCGCATGACGTCCGAGCCCGTCTTGCCGACCCGGCGAGCGAAGTCGGCCACGGCGTCGGCCGACGCACCGGCCGCTGCCCGCGCGTCCGAGCCGGCCTTGGCCCCGGCCGCAGTGGCCGCATCCACCGCCCCCGGCGCGGCGGCGGCACCCTGGCGCACGGCGACGTAGACGTCGATCAGCGCGTTGGCCGTGCCCGGCCTGCCGCCGACGTTGAACCACATGGCGCCGCCCAGGACCAGGCTCTTGACCTGCTTGCTGTCTGCCGCATCGGCAGCGCGCTGCGCCAGGCCCCGCACCAGCCCCATCTGCTGGCGCCAGTAGGCGGCCGCCTTGTCCAGCGAGATGCTGAATTTGTGCACGGTCACGCCCGCGGCCTTGCCCAGCGTGTTGGTGATCGATTCGGTCAGTGCCTGCAACTTGTCGCGCAGGGGCGCCGGCAGCTGCTGGAGCTTGTCCAGCGCCATCGAGGTGGCGCCCACGACGGTCAGGGTCAGATGGCCATAGGTGGACGCCAGGTTCTTCAGCAGCGGCAATTGCTGGGCGAGCCAGCGTATCTCGGGCACGGCACGCAGCAACGCCTTGTCGCCGGCCGGCAAGGGCGTGCCGGCGGCGACCGCTTTCTCGATTTCCTCGATCAGCTTGAAGAGGTTCTTGATTTCCTTGTGGACCTTGGTGGGTTTGAAGGCCTCCTGGAAACTCTCGAAAGCCGACTTCTGGTTGCCCAGCAACGACCGCACCAGCAATGCTTCCTTGTCGTTGGGGTCCTTGAGCAGGAAGTCCTTGAACCACTCGGTGCCCTTGTCGGTGATCGGCCCGCCATGGGTGCACATGCCCACCGCGGCGGCGTAGAAGATGCCGTCACTGGGTGTCGCCTCGTCGAAGTCGAAGCCGGTGATCAGCTTGCGTTGCTCGGACTGCAGCCAGACCTGGTAGTCCAGCTCCAGACGTTCGAGGCGTTGGCGGTCTTCCTTGATCTTGGTCTGGTAGCTGCCCAGGAAGGTGCGGTGGGCGGGTTTGCGCTTGCCCCCCGTGACCCCGTCCAGAATGTCTTCTTTCAGGCTGGTGGCCTGCCGGTCGATCTGCGAGGCGCTGGGGAAGCTGATGATGCCGCGCCCATACACGCGGGTGCGGCCATCGCCATTGATGTCGTAGGGGTTGTATTCGTACTTGGGCTCCAGGGTGGCTTCGGGCGGGAGCTTTCCTGCCGCCTTCATGTCCTTGAACTCTTTTTCGCCGACCTCCTTGCCATTCAGGCCGGCGTACTGCGGATCGGTCAATGGCGCCTTGCGCGCCTGCGCCTGCTCGTCGGCCCGCTTGAGAAGCCCTTCGATGGTCAGCGCCGTTTGCAGCTTCTGGTAGCCGGACGTCTGCGTGATGACCCATTCGGCGGCATCGTTGCACAGGGTGATGCGGCGCTGGGCGGTTTCCGCGGTCGCGCCGATCGGGTCGATCAGGCCGACGATCATGACGTCGTTGGGCGAGTAGGGCTTTTTCTTGCTGGCTTGGTTGCCGGCGGCCAGGATTCGCTGGGCCTCCGTATGCAGGGTGCCGGCCGTTTCCGGGCGCGTGTGGGCCACGCCCGGCTTTCCGGAACCGGGCAGCGGTGCAAACGGGTTGCCGCGAAGCGCCGATGCAGGGCGGCCGGGATCGTAGTCGGCCACCGCGGTCTGCACCAGCTTGTCGGTCAACGGCAGGGATTGGCTGCACGATGCGTCGGGCGCATCGATCTTGGTCATTCGCTTGCGACGCAGCGTCTTGTCGTTCCCGTACAGATGCCGAACCTCCGGGCTCCAGAGATGGTCGCTGTAGGCCACCCAGACCTTGCCGGCGTTCTTGGCGTCCTGGATCACGAACAGCATCGCGCTGGCGTACGCGGCGGTGCGACTGCAGGAAAAGGCCTCTTCGTCCTTGCCCGAGGCCGAGCCTTCGAGAGGGTGCGGGGTGAGGTAGCCACCTTCATGCACCTTGAAGGCTTCCCAGCCGCGTTGGCTCTTCAGGGTCGGGGTGTGCGACTTCTCGTAGTAGGCAATGACATAACCGGGGCGCAGCGTTCTGGCGACATGCCCCGACGTTGGCAATTGCGGCGCCGGGATCTTGGAATCCATCAGCACCCGGGTCGTTCCGCTGCGCGCCGCGTTCTCGGCATACGCCTTGTCGGCCACACCAGGACGCACCAGAAGCACCGGGAGGCCGGCTTTCTCGCAGGCCGGGCAACCTCCTGTCGCGCAGGCGGGCGTGTTGGCGGCCGCCTTGTTCGCCGCCGCCGAGTAGGAATTGAGGGCCATGGTGCTAGCCAAGGTGTTCTCCCTGTGCAGTCTGTTGGATGGAGGCCCGTGCGAACGCCGGGTCGAGCTCGGCCCGGATGGCGTCCCAGCCTTGAGGGTCGGGAATGTCATCGAGCGCCTCGGCGAGCGATGCATCGCCTCCGATGGCACGAGCGATGGCCGTGCGCACGGTCGGGTGTGTCGTCAGCTCGGGGTGGATCTGCAGGACGTAGGCGCCCAGCAGGACCCGGTCCTGTCGATTGACCACGCCTGCGGCAATGACCGCATCTGCGGCCCGCGACGCCTGCTGCAGGTGGTCGGCCGGCAGCACGCCGGCAAAGCGCTGCCAGCCCCGCAGGAGGTCGTGCACCGTTTCGCTCTTGAGCGCATGGTTCCATTGCGCCGTGCTGAACCGGGCCGACGCCGGGTCTGGACTGGCATCGGACTGGAAAAGCACCAACTGCGTGCACCTGTCGAGGCTGTACCAGCGTTGCACTGGGCCGAGAAGGCTCGCCTGCTGTGCCGGCGTGAGTACAGGCCACATCCACTGCATGACCCTGCGATCGGCCCAGCGGATGAGCTGCGAACTGCGTTGCCCCCAGAACCCACCTTGCATGACGCGTGCAAGGTGGCGAACCAGCGCGTCCACTGGCGCGGCAGTCAACAGCCATCCGCCGAGCGCGAACCCCTGCGTGCGCTCGGAGTCTGGATCGGCCTGTTCATCTGCTGCCTGTGCCAAGCTGGCTTCGAGCAGCCGCGTGTCATGCGGATGCAGGTGGATCAGGCGGGGGAGTTGCCTGTCCTTGAGCAGCGGATGGTGAACGGGGACGGGCCATGTCTGGCGCGACTCCGCTTCCAGCCACTCGGCGGGAAAGGGCTCGCGCAGCATCGGGTCGATCAGCACGTAGGCCGAGAGCGTCTCGTCCTCCTGCAATGATTCACCCAGTTGCCTGGCAAGGCGTTCAAACATGGGTGGCTGCCTCACAAGGCGACGGCGCCGCTGGCCGCGGCGTCGTCTTGTTTGGGGCAGGGTTGCAGGTCACTGCCGGAGAGCGAGTTGCTGCTGCTGTCCCCTTGCGGCCCCACGAAGTTATGCATCCCCCTGAACGTCACCTTCCCCGGCGCATGGATCTTGATGCTCGATCCCTCCAGCCTGATGTACGCCCCCGCACTCGTCAGCAGCACGTGCTTGGGGGCTTCCACGGCCACGTCCTTCGCCGTGCTGGCGATCGTCACCTTCTTGTCCGCCGCGATCTTCGTGGCGCCCGCCTGGCTCTGCAGGCTCACCTTGCCGCTGGCCGCATGCAGCGCGATGCCGCGCTCCTGGTTCGGCTCGCCGCCTTCTCCGGCCTTCGCGCCCACCGTGTACAGGCTCACCCCCTTGGCCACGCTCACCGCGATCTGCCCTTGCGCGGGCAGGTCAACATCCTGGCTCGCGACGATGGCGGTGTGCTGCCCGCTCACGGCGATCACTTCCTTCGGCGTGACGAAGCCGATGCCCATGGGCGCGCTGAACTGCAGATGCGGCTCGCTGTACGCGGTGACGCTGCCGTGGCCGCCTTCGGTGGCCTTGATGTCGCCGCCGCTTGACCCCCCGTTGCTGCCCGATGCCGCAGCACTGCCCTCCTGCTTCGCCTCCAGCACCTCGGCCACATGCTTCAGCGCCGCGATGGCCGGCAGTTCGCCCGGAGTGCCTTCGCCCTTGATCTGCGCCTTCTGCGTCTGCGCACTCTGGGCGAGCGAGGTAGCGAGTTCTTCCGCCTGTTTCGTCTGCTGCTGCGCTTCGCGGCTGGCCATGAACGCGCCCTTGGCGTTCGGCTGGGCATAGGCGCTCACGAGCAGGCCCGCGCCGGCGCGGATGGCGCCTTGTGCGGTGGTGGCCAGCTCGGCACCGTGGCCGCGGCCCTTGCCGCGGGCGTTGTCGTCCTGCTGCTTGTGGTGGCCCAGGTGCAGGCGGCTGCTGGCCTGGGTGGTGGCCAGGCTGGTGCTGCCCTGGCCGGGGGTGTCGTCGAAGACGAGCTGGTTGTAGCCCCCGTCGCCGCTCTGGCTGGCGCTCAGTTCCTGGGTCTTGATGCCGCTGAAGACGGCGTTGTGCGCATGCTCCTTCGCGCCCTTGCCTTCGCCGGCGAACCACGCGGGCGCATTGCCGGTGGACTGGGCAGCGCCCGCGGGTTTCTGGTTGTGCTGGGCGTCGACCTGGCCGGCGCCGTTGTACAGCGCGGCGACGACCACGGGGCGGTCGATGTCGCCGTGGTGGAACTCGACCAGCACTTCCTGGCCCACGCGCGGCAAGCTCATCTGGCCCCAGTTGTCGCCGGCGGCGCTGGCGGCCACGCGCACCCAGGCGCCCAGGCGGTCCGCGGCGGGCGCGTTGTCCTGGCCGTCGGTGCGCGACTGGCGCGCGCTGGACGCACTGCCGCGCTGCCAGTGGAACTGCACCTTGATGCGGTGGTCGCGGTCGGTGTGCACCGGGGCATCGCCGCCGCCCACGCCGATGACGATGGCGCTCTGGCTGCCGTGCACGCTGGGCTTGGGGTGGATGCGCTGGCCGTGGCCGTCCAGGCTCAGCGGCCGGTAGGGGATGGCCGCGCGCACGGTGGTGAACTCGTTGCGGTAGTGGGTGACGGCGTCTGCGGTCGTATCGGCGTTGCCGCTGTCGAACACGGTGGCGATGTCGGGCAGGCCCAGCCGCTCACCGATGCCGGTCTTCAGGTCTTCGTCGAAGTTGTTGCGCGCGATGTGGCGCACGGCCAGCACGGCGAAGCGGCGGTCCTGCTCGCTGTCCTTGTCGTGCTGCTCGTGCCCGCTCAGGGTGAAGGTGGTGGCGGGCGCCAGGGTGCGCACGGCGCTGCGGCCTTCGAAGCGCTTGTTGCGCAGCTCCAGCGCCTGCAGGGCGTTGGCGAGCAGGCGCTCGCCCTGCGCGGAGGTCTCCCAGCCGTAGGCGCCGGGGTCGTCGCTCCAGTGCAGGGTGCGCTGGCCCGCGGCGCGGCTTTGCTGTTGCACGGGGCGTGCGTTCACGCTCTTGTAGTCCCAGCTTTGCTGCGCGAGGCTGTTGGTCTGCAGCTGGCGATGGCCGCGCCACTGCTGGATGGTGTCTTCGCGCTCGCTGGCATCGGCGCGGTGGAAGCGGATGGTGGCTTGCGCGTTGGCGCGGAAGGCGCCGTTGTGGTCGGCGATGACGAGGGTGTGGCTGCCCAGTGCACCGTCCTTGCCCGTGGTGTTTTCGAACCAGTAGCACAGGCCCTCTTCCGCCAGCAGCCGCGCGACGAAGTCGAAGTCGCTTTCCTGGTACTGGGTGGTGATGCCGCGCACGGGGTAGATGTCGCGCTGGGCGATCTCCCAGCGCCACTGGGGCACGAGCTGGCCCTGGCTCTGGTAGCGCCCGAACACGGCGTCGACGATGTCGAACACGTTCTGGTGCTGGAACAGGCAGCTGTCCTGGCGGTAACGCAGGAAGGCCATCCAGGGCTCGATGACGAGCCGGTAGCGCGCCATGCCGCCGTTGCTCGACACGCACTCGGCCTCGCTCACATGGCCGTGGAAGGGGCGCAGCTCGGTGCGGCTTTGCGCAGTCTGCAGATCGAGCCTCACGCCCTGGCCGATGAGGGTCTTGAGTTCGATGTGCGCGTCGTCGCTCAGCGCGGTGAGCTCGAAGCGAAAACCGCCGCCGTCGATGCACTCCACGCCGTCCAGGCGCTCGGCCAGCAGCTTGTTCTCGCCCAGCGGCGTGTGCAGCACCAGCAGGCGATCGCGCTGCGTGGTGCCCGCGCGCATGAGGCCGCCAAGCGAGGCCGATGTGAAGGTCGTCGTCATTGTTTTTGTTCTCCCGTGGGCACGCGCGACTGCTGCGCCTAGGTGATCCGGTAGCGGAACTCGCCGCCCTTGCCGCAGCTGGCCTTGATCTTGGCCAGCGGCGTCTCGTCGGCCATGCGTGTGAGCACGGCCTCGGCAATCTCGGGCAGCAAGGTGCCGTTGAGGATGTGATCGACGTTGCGCGCGCCCGAGTCGACCTCGGTGCAGCGTGCGAGCACGGCCTCGACCAGCGCGTCGTCCCACTCGAACACGGCCTTGTGATTCGTCGCGATGCGGTCGCGGATGCGGCCGAGCTTGAGCGCGATGATCTGCTCGAGCACCGCATCGGTGATCGGATAGAACGGCGCCACCTTCATGCGGCCCAGGAAGGCCGGTTTGAAGGCCTTCATGAGCACGGGGCGCAGCGCGTCGGCCAGTGCGTCGGGCGCGGGGCGCTCCTCGTCGGCCTTGTTGAGGCACGCCTGCATGATCTGCGACGAACCGATGTTCGAGGTGAGGATGATCAGCGTGTTGCGGAAGTCGATCTCGCGGCCCTCGGCGTCGTCCATCATGCCCTTGTCGAACACCTGGAAGAACATCTCGAGCACGTCGGGGTGGGCCTTCTCGACCTCGTCGAGCAGCACCACGCTGTAGGGCTGGCGGCGCACGGCCTCGGTGAGCACGCCGCCTTCGCCATAGCCCACGTAGCCGGGCGGCGAGCCCTTCAGGCCCGAGACGCTGTGCGCCTCCTGGTACTCGCTCATGTTGATGGTGATGAGCTTCTTCTCGCCACCGTACAGGATGTCGGCCAGCGCCAGCGCGGTCTCGGTCTTGCCGACGCCCGAGGGGCCGACGAACATGAACACGCCGCGCGGCTTGTTGGGGTCTTCCAGGCGCGCGCTCGCGGTGCGCACGCGCTGGGCCACGGCAGCAAGCGCGTGGTCCTGGCCGATCACGCGCTCGGCCAGCAGCGTATCGAGGGCACGCACGGTCTTGATCTCGTCCTTGACCATGCGACCGAGCGGCACGCCGGTCCAGGCCGAGACGATCTCGGCGACGACGTGGCCGTCGACCTGCAGCGGCACCATCGGCGTGGTGCCTTGCAGTGCGCGCAGTTCGGCGAGCAGAGCATCGAGTTCATCGCGCGCGGGGTCGGCGGTGGCAGCCGTTTTCTTGCGGCTGGTGGCGCGGGCCGGTGCCTTCTCCGCCACGGCGGGTACGGCCTCGGGCTGCTGAGCGGTCGACTCGTCGCGTTGCGCACGCAGTGCACGGATGCGTTCGACCAGCGCGTTCTCTTCGGCCAGGCGTTGCTGGCTCGCGGCCAGCTCGGCCTGCAGCGCGCTTTTCTTTTCCGCCAGTTCAGCCAGGCGCGCTTCGTGGCGTCCGCCGGCCGCGGTGTCGCGCACCAGCGCGGCGCTCTCGGCCTCGATGCGTTCGAGGCCGCGGTTCGCCTCTTCGATCAACGCCGGCGTCGCGCTCTGGCCGAGCGCCACTTTCGCGCAGGCCGTGTCGAGCACGCTCACCGCCTTGTCGGGCAGCTGGCGTCCGCTGATGTAGCGGTGCGACAGGCGCACGGCCTCGGTGATGGCTTCGTCGAGCACGCGGATGTTGAAGTGCTTCTCCATCAGCGGCACCATGCCGCGCAGCATGGCGGCGGCCAGCGTCTCGCTGGGCTCCTCGACCTTCACGACCTGGAAGCGCCGCGCGAGCGCCGCGTCCTTCTCGAAGTACTTCTTGTACTCGCCCCAGGTGGTGGCGGCGATGGTGCGCAGCTCGCCGCGCGCGAGCGCGGGCTTGAGCAGGTTGGCCGCATCGCTCTGCCCGGCCTGGCCACCCGCGCCGATCATGGTATGGGCCTCGTCGATGAAGAGCACGATGGGATGCGGGCTCTTCTTCACTTCGGCGATCACGTTCTTCAGGCGATTCTCGAACTCGCCCTTCACGCTCGCGCCGGCCTGCAAGAGGCCCATGTCCAGCGTGTGCAGCGCCACGGCGCGCAGCGACTCGGGCACGTCCTGCGCGGCGATGCGCAGTGCCAGCCCTTCGACCACGGCCGTCTTGCCGACGCCGGCCTCGCCCGTGAGGATGGGGTTGTTCTGGCGACGGCGCATCAGGATGTCGATGACCTGGCGGATCTCGGTGTCGCGGCCGATGACCGGGTCGAGCGCGCCGTCCTTCGCGCGCTGCGTGAGGTTGGTGGTGAACTGGTCGAGCGCGGGCGTCTTGCCCGGCACGCCCGCGGCCAACGGGTCGGCCGGCGCTTGCTGCGCGTCGCCTTCGGCGGCCGCGCCCGAGGCGCCGGCTTCCGCCGCTTCGCTCGACCCGTCGGTGAGCTTGTCGAAGTCGTGCTTCAGGTCTTCGAGGCGGATCTTCGCGAACAGCGGCGAGCCGCGCTGCGCCAGCTGCGCGAGGTCGGGCTGGGTCAGCAGCGCGAGCAGCAGGTGGCCCGAGCGGATCTGCGCCGCGTGCGCGTCGAGCGAGGCCAAGAGCCATGCCTGCTGGAACAGCTGCTGCAGGTGCTGCGAGAACACGGGCGTGCGCGTGTTGCCGTTCTTGAAGGTCTGGATCTCTCGCTCCAGGTCCGACTGGATCGCGGTGGCGCTGATGCGGTTGGCGTGCAGCACGCGCGCGAGGTCGTTGTCGGTCTGCTCCAGCAGCGCCAGGAACAGGTGCTCCAGGTCGACCTCGTAGTGGCCGTGGGCCAGGCACAGGTTGGCGGCGCGCTGCGTGGCCATGCGTGCGCTGGCGTTGAGCTTGGTGATCAGTGTCTTCAGCGAAGTGCTCATGAGCGGTGGTGTTCTTCTGTCGGTCGTGTTCGTTGAAAGGGTCACTGCAGGGGCTGAAGCTCGTACTGCGTGTCGCTGCGGTCGCCCTCGGCCTCGCGGGTGGTGATGAAGCTGTCCCAGCCGAGGTGGCTGCCGCCGCTGTCGCTGAGCTGCACGGCGGCCACTTCCTCGCGCGCCAGGATCAGGCGCACTTCGTATTCGCAGGTCACGCCGGCCAGCAGCGCCAGCATCTTTTCGAGCGCCTTCGCATGCGCGCGGCCCGGAAAGAACTCGCGCAACGCACTGCGCTTGAGCGGGCCGATCCACAGGCGGATGCGCAGGTCGCGCTGCCAGATGCGTTCGCCCGCCATCGCGTTCTGGCCCAGGCTCACGTTGCCCTCGCCCAGCCTGGAGCGCTGCTGCACGGGCATGTCGTACCACTTGCCCAGGAACTGCTCGATGCGGATGTGGCTGCGGAAGTAGTCGGACAGCACGCGCTGCAGGTACGCCGCCGACATCGGCCGGTGGCGCACCGCGGCGGCGTAGCCGGCCACGGTCTCGTCGAACACGGTGCCCGTGCCGTCGGTCAGCGGGTCGCGCTGGGCCGTGTGCTCCAGCCCGGCCATCGACAGCAGCACCGGCAGGTAGGCGCGGCTGCGCTCGTGCTCGTAGTGCAGCGGCAGGCGGTACTTGCGCCAGGCCGCATAGAAGAGCGCGGCGGCGCGGTTGCTGAACACATCCAGAAAGGCGCGCGCCGAGCTGTCGCGCAGATGCTGCTCGCGGCGCATCAACATCTCGGTGTAGACGATGGGCAAGGCGCCCGACACGCCCAGCATGCCGAAAGACGCGGGCGTGAGTTCGATGCGGCTCAGGCCGTGCTCGTCCTCATGCGGCAGTGGCGGCTCGCACAGCTGCGCGCCCGACATCAGCTCGCCCACGGCGTCGCGCACCGCCAGCGCCTCGATCTCGCTGGGCGGGAAGTTCAGGCTGGTGGAGCTGCGAAAGCGCACCCAGCGCGGCACCATGCGTTCGCCGGGCACCAGGCGCTGGTGCACGTCGCGCTCCTGCCGCTTGAGCAGCATGAGCTCGATCAGCCGCACCGCCTGGAAGAACTCGAAGCGGTAGGGTTCGCGCAGCAGCCTTTCGGCTACAGGAGGATCGATTCGCCGCTGCGGGGCTTGCATCGCACCAGCTCCTCCTTGTCGCGCGCCGAAACGATCACCAGCTGGGTGAAGCTGTTCAGGTGCACATAGAGACCGAAGAAATGGTCCATCACGCGGGCAAAGGCCTGCAGGCTGCTGCCCACGAAGCCGGTCTCGTCGACCGTGAGCCTGAGCTCGATGCCGCGCACGAAGGTCGCGAAGGGCTTGCCGGGCAACCACTGGGTGGTGGCCTGCTGCTCGATCGCGGTGATGGCCTCGATCTGCCGCGCCGACACGGCCGAGCGGCCCAGGTCGTACAGCCGCAGCATTTCCTTCAACGCCGGCAGCCCGCTGGTGGCCAGCGACAGGTGGTTGAGCGACAGGTGCGACACCAGCCGCCACTGCACGCCCTTGCCGCGCGGCATGCGCAGCGTCTGCGTCGGGCGGCGCAGCATGCGGATCGAACGCGCCACCGAATTGCCCTCGATGAACAGGTCGCCGCCGGGCAGGCCGAAGGCCAGCGAGTGCGGCAGGTCGCGGTTGGTGCAGGTGAGGTCGATGCTCAGCGTTTCGGTCTGCGGCAGCGAGGGCTGGAAGTCGATGTCGACGATCGAGAGCTCGGTCTCGTAGCCCGGGCTGCGCTGCGCCACGAGTTCGTTGCGCCGCGCGAACCAGTAGTGCTCGGCCTCCTTCGGATGCTCGCCGTGGTGCAGCGAGTAGAAGGGCCGGAACTCGATGTAGGCGTCGCCCTCGGCGGTCTGCTTCACGAGCTTGACCGAGTCGATGCTGTAGACCTCGAAGCCGAAAGCGCGGCGCGCATCGGCCACCACGGGATACGCGGCGGCGGCGTGCGTGACGCGGATCGGGTCGCTGCGCTGCTTGAAGAGGTTGATGACGGGCGTGCAGCCCAGGCGCAGGTTGCGGCTGGACACGCCCTCGAGCAGCCGCGCCGTGGGTGAATCGGCGCGCACGCCGGTCATCACCAGGTGCAGCGTGATCGAGCGGCACGAGCCGATGTGGCGCAGCGCGTTCGCCAGGTCGATGTCGACGAAGTTGAACTTCTCGGGGAACGCGAAGTACTCGCTGAGCAGGCGATAGGCCGGGTGCGAGCGCGCCGGCAGCTCGATGAGCGCATCGGCCTCCTCGAAGCCGACCGGGTGCAGCGCCTCGCCCTGCACCAGCGTCCACTTGCCGCTGCGCTCGGGCTCCACGAAGACGGCGGCCGTCTTCAAAAAGATGGCGTCGGCCAGCGCCGTGGCCAGCGAGGGCTCGGCATCGATGAAGGTGCGCAGGCGCGCCAACGTGAGCGCCAGGGTGCCGAGCGACTTCTGCTCGCCGGTGGCCTCGAGCGTGACCGAGAGGCAGCCCGTGGCGTTGCGCGGCAGCGAAGCCTGCGCGGGCGCATTCACCACCGAGTGATAAACCACGTTCGACACCTGCACCGCCGCCAGCGTGACGTCGTACACGCTGCGAAAGCGGCAGGCGCCGCCGCGCACCGGCTGCGAGGTGAGCTCGGTGCCGCGCGCGATGGTGACGGGCTTGCTGAGTTTGGCGAGCGCCGCGCCGCCGGCGTCGAACTGCGCGATGGAGCACGACGGAAAGGGCCGCAGGTAGTGCGGGTACATCACCTCGAGCAGCGCTTCGGTGAGCTCGGGGTAGTCGTCGTCGAGCTTCTTGCTGATGCGGGCCGTGAGCAGCGCGAACGACTGGATCATGCGTTCGACGTGCGGGTCTTCGCTGGCGTCGGCCGAGATGGCCAGGCGTGCGGCGATCTTCGGGTAGCCCTTGGCGAACTCCTGCGAGTAGCCGCGCAGGAAGGCCAGCTCACGTTCGTAGAAGGGCAGCAACTCGTCCATGGTGTGCGTCGTGTGCGCGGATCGTGGCGCTAGGCGTACCGGCTCTTGCCGGTGCCGCGGGTGATGGAGTACTGCAGCGTCGTGGGCTGCAGCATGGCGTCGAAGTTCACCGGCTCGGCCAGTTCGGGCAGCACGAGCAGGGCGGTGATTCCGAAATAGAGCATGTGGGTGCTGGCCTGGCCGTCGACCTCGAGCGACACCGAGACATCGCGCAGGCGCGACTCGTGGCGCGCGATGGCCTGCTCCAGCGAGCGGCAGATGAACGAACGGTCGTAGTGGCTGGCCAGGCTCAGGCCCGAGAAATCGCTCAGGCCGTAGGTCATGACGGAACGCCGGCACTCGGGGTAGGCCTGGAGCTTGGCGTCGTCGAAGACCATGCGCGTGTTGAGCAGGGATTCGAGGTCGCGTGCGACCACGTTCTTGACCTCGTCAAGCGACAAATGCCGCAGCACCGGCGAAGCCGGCCCGCGCCAGTCGTCATCGAACAGCTTGTCGAGCAGGCCCGGTTCGAATCCTGTCATGGGTCACTCCCTGTCTCTCGCGTCGGACAACGGGCACGGCGCCGCGCGAGGGGCGCGGCGCCAAAAAGAAACCGCGGCCTGCGCCGCGGTCGTCATTGCCCGACTGGCGTCAGACCGAGTAGGTCTTGTCGTTCTTCGTGAGGCTCCAGGCGCCTTGCGAGTTGCCGCCCTGGTTGCCGCCGATCTTCTGCTGCGTGTACTTCCACTGCACGGCGGCGTACTTCAGCGAGAAGGTCTCGCTCGGCACGCTGGCCACGTCGGTGCTCACGACCTTCGGGTTCACGCTGGCGATCAGCACGTACTTGAGCTTGATCTCCATGTACTGCACGCGCTTGCCTTCGCCGTCGGCACGGTAGAACTGCACCGTGACTTCGTCGAAGGTGGTGCCGCCCGACGCGTGCTGGTACAGCAGCGGGCTGACGACGTCCATGTCCTTCGTGAAGATCATCTCGCCGTGCTCGCAGCGCTCGGCGGTGTGGCCGCCGGCGGTCGACGCGGTGGCCGAGCGCGGTTGCACGATGCTGTGCTGCCACGAGCTGACTTCGATCCAGTCCTTGTGGTCCTTGTCCTGCGACTCGCCGTTGATGGCCGGGCTGCCGAACTTGACGTAGATATCTTTCATGTTTCTTCCCCTTCTTGATTGATTGATTACTGACAGTTAACGTGTTGCAGCACGGCCCCTCGGCCGCGCACCCGATCTGCCTCCTTACTTATTCACTGACTTCGGCAGATCGGCGACCAAGCGCAGTGAAATAGACAGTTCATCCAGCTGGAAGTGCGGGCGCAGGAACGCGACCGCGCGGTACACGCCGGGCCGCCCGGGCACTTCGCCGACCTGGATGGCGGCTTCGCGCAGCGGGAACTGGGCTTTCTGTTCCTGCGTCGCGTTGTCGTCGAGCAGCACGTACTGCGCGATCCAGCGGTTCAGGAACTGTTCGACGTTGTGCGCCGAGGCAAAGCTGCCGATCTTGTCGCGCATCATGGCCTTGAGGTAGTGCGCGATGCGGGACACCGAGAAGATGTACTGCAGCTGCGCCGAGAGCACCGCGTTGGCGTTGGCGCTGTCGGTGTTGTACTTCTTGGCCTTCTGCAGCGACTGCGCGCCGAAGAACGCCGCGTAGTCGGAGTTCTTACAGTGCACGAGCGGAATGAAGCCCAGGTCGCTGAGCTCTTTTTCGCGCCGGTCGGTGATGGCGATCTCGGTCGGGCACTTCAGGGCGATCTCGCCTTCGTCGGTCTTGAAGGTGTGCGTGGGCAGGTCTTCTACCAGGCCGCCGCCTTCGACACCGCGGATGGCCGCGCACCAGCCGAAGTCGTCGAACGCGGCCGTCAGGCGCGTGGCGAAGGCCCAGGCCGCGTTGCACCAGAGGTACTTGGCGTGGTCGGTGCCGTCGACGTCTTCGACGAAGTTGAAGCTGTCGACCACCGTGCCTTCGCGCGGGTGGTAGGGCAGGCGCCCGAGGAAGCGCGGCAGCGTGAGGCCCACGTAGCGCGAGTCTTCCGAATCGCGGAACGACTTCCACTTGGCGTATTCGACGGTGTCGAACACCTTGGCCATGTCGCGCGGCTTGCCCAGGTCGGCAAAGCTTTCCAGGCCCAGCAGCTCGGGCGAGGCCGCGCCGATGAAGGGCGCGTGCGCGGCAGCGGCCACGTGCGCCATCTGGTCCAGGAAGTACATGTCTTCGGGCTGGCGCGTGACGTCGAAGTCGCCCACCAGCGCACCGAACGGCGCACCGCCGAAGGTGCCGAACTCTTCTTCGTAGACCTTCTTGAACATCGCGCTCTGGTCGAACTCGACGGCGGCCTTGAAGTCGCGGATCAGGTCGCGCTTGGTGGCGTTGATGACCTTGATCTTGAGCATGGTGCCGGTCGGCGTTTCCTTGACCAGGTACTCCAGGCCGCGCCAGGTGCTCTCCAGCTTCTGGAACTCGGGCGCGTGCATCACGGCGCTGAGTTGCGCGGAGATGAGCGCGTCCAGGTCGGCCACGCGCGCGTCGATCATGGCCGACACGTTGTCGGAGACGATCACCGAGCCTTCGAGGACCTGGCTGACGAGTTCGCCGATGAGGTCCTTGGTGCGCGTGTGTTCCACGTCGGACTTGGCGACCTTGCTCTTCTCGACGATCTGGTCGAGCAGGTCGACCGAAACTTCAGACGAGGCGACACCACTCGATGCCGAAAGTGCTTGCGCGGTCATGTTCAGCTTTCGTCCTTCTTGCCAACGCCTTGTCCCAGGCGCTGGAGTTGCTCGGTGTTGTTCAGCACGTCGGCCAGCAGGTCTTCGAGCTTGCTGTTGCCGGCCATCTTGTTGCGCAGGTCGGCCAGCTTGGTGCGCGCGTCGAGCAGGCGCTTGAGCGGCTCGATCTGCTCGACGACGGCTTCGGGCGAGAAGGCGTCCATCGAGTTGAAGGTGAGGTCGACACCGAAGCTGCCGCCGCGCCCGTCCAGCTTGTTCGGCACCTGGAAGGCGGCACGCGGGGCCACGCCCTTCATGACGTCGTCCATGTTGTCGCGGTCGATGTTGACGAACTTGCGGTCCTTGAGCTTGGGCTGCTCGACCTCGGACTGGCCCGCCAGGTCGGCGATCACGCCGACGACGAAAGGCAATTCCTTTTTCTCGATGGCGTCACCGAGTTCCACGTCGTACGTGAGTTGCACGCGCGGCGGGCGCACTTTTTGGAGACGCTTCTGCACGCTCTGTCTTTTGGTCGCCATAAGCTTCAATACCTTCGCAATAGGACTGAGAAACGAATTAAAAAGTTGTACGACCCATTTCCAGATCGCACGCCCATTCGTTAATACATTGGTTTAAAAAACCAATTCAAAAACCGGACAATTACTTGAGCGCGTCAAATGGATTGCCGCCACCCGCGCGCGGGGCGGGCGCGGCAGGTGCCGGGCGCGGCGCGGCGACCGGGGCGGGCCGTGCGGCGGCGACCGGGGTCGGCGCGGCAGCCGATGACGACGAGGGCGCGGGTGCCGGGCTGGGGGCCGCGGCGCGGCGCGTGGGTGCCGGCCGGGCTTCGGGGCCGGCGGGCACCAGGACCGACAGGCCCAGGGTTTCGCGCAGCAGGGCGGCCAGGCGGTAGGCGTCGGCGTTGGCGTCGCCGCTCAGGCTGCTGTCCTTGCCCAGGTCCTCGATGGAGCGGGCCGCCAGGCGCAGGCCGCCCACGGCGGTGATGCTCTTGGCCTGCCGGCTGGAGGGGTCGCGGCGCAGCGACTCCTCGGCGGCCGAGATGGCCAGGCTGTAGCGGCCTTCGTTGAAGTAGATCTGCGCGATGCGCGACCACGGCTCACCGCGGGTCGGGTTGTCGGTGGCGAGCTGCTGGTACTGGCGGATGACGGGCGCCTTGTCGCCGGTGGCGGCTGCCGCGGCGGCATCGACCTCGGCCAGGCTCTTGTTGTAGGCCGCGGTGGCCTGGGCAACGGCCGCGTCCGGCGTGGTGGTACAGGCCGACAAAAAGACGGTGCTCGCAATGGCACCGGCAATCATCGTGCGCGACATGATTTTTCGAATCGACACATTCCCCCCTGATCTGACTTTTTAGCAGGCCGCAATCATTCATTAAATTGCGACCGTTGACAATAACAATACACGATACTACAGCCGCGTGGATGGCAAATGACGGGGGCGGATTAATGCTAATTTCCTAATCGAAAGTCATTTTCGAAATCGGTTAATCCTATTTGGTCCATCGAAATATTGTTACGACTCGCTTTTAATGAAAATATTAATTACATCTGGCGCGCTGCTGGCCGCGTTGATGCTCGGCGGGTGCAGCTCGCCGGCGCTCACGATCGCCAACATCGCGCTCGAGGCGAGCGGACTGAAGAAGCCCGAGCTGCCCGAGTCGCAAAAGCCCCCGCGCAAGGTGACGATGTCGATCGCCGCGGGCAAGAACCTCAACGCCGACGGCCGCAACCGCCCGCTGTCCGTGGTGATGCGCATCTACAAGCTGAAGGAAACGACGGGCTTCTACCAGTCGTCCTTCGACGCCTTCGTCACGCCGGGACGCGACAAGACGCAGCTGGGCGACGACCTCGTCGAGAGCCGCGAGATCACGCTCATTCCCGACCAGCAATACACCTGGACCGAGATGGTTCCGCGCAGCGCCAACGCGGTGGCCGTGGTGGTGCTGTTCCACTCGCCCGATGCACAGCGCTGGCGCTTCGCCTTCAACGCCGCGGACGCCGAGAAGACCGGCATCGTGATGGGCGCGCATGCCTGCGCGCTCACCGTCACGACAGGCGCGGTGGTGGGCCAGCAGAACGCACAAGGCGCGGCCCCCACGGGCGCGCTCAACCTGTTGGGGCCGGTGACTTGCCGGCCCTCGCCCGCCTGATCTGCACCGACGGCGGGCCTGTCCGAGTCGACACGACGATGCGATACATTCAAAAAAAATTGAGGGGAGTTGATCCGACGTGAGCTATGCAGCCAAGGTCCTCTGGGGAGAGGGCTTGTTTCTACGCCCCCAGCATTTCCAGCGCCAAGACGCGTACCACGAGGCGCGGCTGCGCGCCACGGCGCAGACGCTGCATCCGTACTTCTGGGGCGTGCGCTCCATCAGCTTCGACCTCGATGCGCTGGCCAGCGGCATGCTGCGCGCCTCGCAGCTGTCGCTGGTGTTCCCCGACGGCGAACCGTACGCGGCGCCGCAGGCCGATGCGCTGCCCCCGCCCATCTCGCTGGACACGCTGAGCCCGGGCCAGAACGAGATCACCTTCTATCTGGTGCTGCACCCGGTGAAGGAGCTCGGCAAGAACTACACCGACCCCAACGAGGAAGGCTTTGCCGCGCGCTACACCAGCGACGCGACGCAGTCGCTCGACCTGTACACCAACGCCGTGAGCGCCGAGGTGGTGTTCCTGCGCAAGAGCGTGAAGCTGTTGGCCGACACCGAGCCGCGCGAGCAGTTCGTGTCGATCCCCGTGATCCGCATCCGCCGCACCGCCGCGGGCGGCTTCGAGATCGACCGCAGCTTCGTGCCGCCGTGCACCAGCATCGACGCCTCGCCCACCGTGTTCCAGCAGCTGCGCCGGCTGCTCGACGTGCTGCAGGCCAAGGTCAATTCGCTGTACGGCATCCACCGTGAGCCGAGCAAGAACATCATCGAGTTCCGCTCGGGCGACATCGCCTCGTTCTGGCTGCTGCACACGGCCAACTCGGCGTTCGCCTCGCTCTCGCACCTATTCCATCACCCGTCGCTGCACCCGGAGCGCCTGTTCCAGGAACTGCTGAGCCTGGCCGGCGCGCTGATGACCTTCGCCAAGACCTACTCGCTGAACGACCTGCCGGTGTACGACCACGAGAAGCCCGGCCCGGCCTTCGCCGAGCTCGACCGCATCGTGCGCGACCTGCTCGACACCGTGATCTCCACGCGCTACTTCGCCATTGCGCTCACCGAGACGCGCAACGCCTTCTACCTGGGGCGTCTCGATTCCGGAAAGATCGACGAGAAGACCGTGTTCTACATGTCGGTCACCGCCAGCATGCCGGCCGCGGAGCTGGCCGAGGTGGTGCCGCAGCGCTTCAAGATCGGCGCGCCCGAAGACGTCGACAAGCTGGTGCTCTCGGCCATGCCGGGCGTGCGCATCGTCTACGCGCCGCAGGTGCCGCCGGCCATTCCGATCCGCGCGGGCGCCTGCTACTTTTCCATCGACAGCAAGAGCCAGCTGTACGACCGCATGCTGCAGGCGCAGAGCGTCACCATCTACGCGCCGGCCGGCATCCCCGACATGCAACTCGAACTGATCGCCGTGACCGGCTGATCACCCGCCCGATCGTATGAACACCACCACCCTCAACAAGGCCCCTTCCCTGCTGGGCGCCGACGCGCCGCCGGCCTCGTTCACGCCGGCCGGCGTGGCACCCGATGCCGACTCCAGCCTGCTCGACCTGCTGTACGACGGCTTCGTGATGCTGTTCCTTCTGAAGAAGAAGCAGCAGCCGGCCACCACCGAGCAGTTCCTCACGGGCATCCGCAACTACCTGGGCGAGTTCGAGCGCAACGCGCGCAAGCTCGACGCCACGGCCGAGCAGATCCACGCGGCCAAGTACGCCTTCTGCGCCACGGTCGACGAGTTCGTGCTCTCGGCGCCCGAGTTCGCCATCCGCTCCGAATGGGAGCGCCGGCCGCTGCAGCTCACGCTGTTCGGCGACCAGCTGGCGGGCGAGAACTTCTTCAACATGCTCGAGGTCGAGCGGGCCCACGGCGCCGCGCGCATCCAGACGCTCGAGGTGTTCTACATGTGCCTGCTGCTGGGCTTCCAGGGCAAGTACGCCATCGACGGCACCGAGAAGCTGGCCTACCTCACGGCCCGCGTGGGCGACGAGATCGCCAACGCGCGCGGCAAGCGCACGCCCTTCGCGCCGCACTGGCCGCTGCCCGACCTCATCTCGCACTCGCTCAAGCGCGAGGCGCCGCAGTGGGTGGTGGCCGCGCTGTTCGCGCTCATCGGGCTGCTGGGCTTCATCGGCCTGTCGGCGCACCTGGGCAGCACCACGCAGGGCGCGCTCGCGAGCTACCAGGACATCGTGAAGCTCGGCCCGCGCCAGGCCAACCTGACGATCTCGCTGCCATGACCACGGCCGCGACGAACCGCCTCGACCTCGCGGCCCTGCTGGCCCCGATCTCGGAGGCCAAGCCCTGCGGCGAGGACATGCTGTTCTCGCGCGAGTTCGACGCGATTCAAGAAGCGCGCAAGCACGACGACCCCTCGCTCGAACAGGGCGAATGGGTCATCGAGCTGAAAGAGGCCAACTGGCCCTTCGTGATTTCGGAGTGCGAGAAGCTGCTGCGCGCGTCCACCAAAGATTTGCGACTGGGCGTGTGGCTCACCGATGCGCTGGCCAGCCAGCGCGGCTTCGAGGGGCTCGCCGACGGCTACCGCCTGCTCAGCGGCCTGTGCCGCCAGTACTGGGACGAGCTGCATCCGCAGCCCGAGGGCGGCGACATCGAGATGCGCATCGGCACCGTCACCTGGCTGATCTCGCGCTCGGTCGAACTACTGCAGCGCGCGCCCATCGTGAGCGACGGCCACACCGGCCACAGCGCGCTGGTCTGGGAGACCGCGCTGGCGCTCGACCAGGCCATCCGCCGCACGCCGGCGCAGGCCGACGAGCTGCAGCGCAACAAGGTGACGCTCGAGCAGTTCGACCGCCTGCGCCGCGCCACGCCCGCGAAGTTCTTGCAGAAGACGCACCGCGACGTGCAGGCCTGCGAGCAGGCGCTGGCCGAGTTCGAGGCCGTGTTCGACGAACGCACCGCCTCGAACGGCCCGAGCTTTCGCGCCGCGAAGGACGCGGCCGCGGCCATCCGCCAGGCCGTCGAGCGCTTCGCGCGCGAGGCCGGCGTGCCGATCGACAACGGCGCGGCGCCGCAAGCCACCGCCGCTGCACCGGCCGCCAGCGCACCCGCTGCCCCGACCCGCATCGAACCCGTCTTCGACGCCGCCATGCCCCATTCATCTCCCACCTACCACGCGGCGGTGCATGTGCCCGCCGCGCTGCCACCCGGCATCCACAGCCGCGCGCAGGCCATCGCGCAGCTCAAGGAAGTGGCGGCGTATTTCGAGCAGACCGAGCCCTCGAGCCCGGCCGCCTACATGGCGAACAAGGCCGCGCGCTGGGCCGACATGCCGCTGCATGCGTGGCTGCGCAACGTGATCAAGAACGAGCAGGAGCTGGCGCAGCTGGTGGACCTGCTCGATTTGCCCAAGGGCGACGACGAGTCGCGCTGACTTTGCGCTGAAAGAAAAAAGGCCCGCGTTGCGGGCCTTTTTCTTCAGCGTCCCACCCGGAACTCGATGCGCCGGTTGCGCGAACGCCCCTCGTCGGTCGCGTTGCTCGCCACCGGCTGGTCCGGACCCACGCCCGAGGTCGTGAGCGTCATCGGGTCGATGCCCTTGCCCACCAGGTAGCCCTTGACCGATTCGGCACGCGACTGGCTCAGCGCCAGGTTCGACGTGCGGTTGCCGGCGTTGTCGGTGTGGCCCACCACCGCCACCGACTTGTTCGTGAGCTTCTGCAGGATGGGCGCCATCTCGTCGAGGATGGCGCGGCCCTTGCCCGTGAGCGTGGCGCTGCCCAGCTCGAACTCGATGGTGCGGTTGCCCAGCACCTGGTCGACCGCGATCTGCTCCGACACGGGCACGCGCAGGCTGTTCTTGATGGTGTAGGTCGGGTTGAGCGAGTTCGCCATGTCGCTCACGATCTTCTGGCGCAGCGCCTCGTTGCCGACCTCGCCGCTGAGCGCCATCTGCGTGCCCTCGATCTGGAGCTGGCCGCGGTGGATGTCCTTGAGCGAGGGCGTGATCAGCCGCTGCACGTTGGCACTCCAGTTGGCCGGCATGCTGACGGTGTTCACCACCTCGATCTTGTCGATCACGCCGCTGGGCCCGTAGACGCGGCGCAGCGCCTCGATGACGGCGATGCGCGTGGCTTCGTCGGGCACCTGCCCGCCGGCCACGACCGGCTCGCCCTTGCCGACGGCCGCGGGCGTGGTCTCGACGCGGGCGGCGGTGGCGCCCGCCGCGGGTGGTTGTTGGGGTTGCTGGGCCTGCACGGCCGGCACGAGCGCGAGCCCGCAGGCCATGGACAGCACGAGAACGCGCAAAGAACAATTCATGACCGTGTCATTCCCCGATGAAGACTTCGCGAAAGGCGGTGAGCACGATGTCCAGCGGCAGCTGCGGCTGGTCGAGGTAGCTCACCAGCTTGAACATCGCGTAGTTGCTGTGGATGGTGTCCTCGACCCACTCCGGGTTGTCGATGTCGATGTTGTGCTCGGTGTAGACCTGCGGATGCAGCACGCTTTGCAGGCTGCGCGGCGACAGGCCGTTGAAGCCGATCACCAGCCGCGAGCGGCCGTCGATCTCGGTGACCAGCAGTACCAGCTCGAAGTCGGCCTTGGCCAGGAACTGCGACACCATCTCGAGCCAGAAGGTGGCGATCAGCGAGCGGTCGACCGGGTCGTGCGGCAGCGGCAGCGTGAGCCCCTTTTCCAGGTGCGACACGGCGCTGGCCATCACCGGCTGCAGCAGCAGGCCCAGCGCCAGGATGGCGCGGCGCAGCGACACCTTGTGACCATCGAAGTTGAGCATCTGCTCGATGCGCAGCAGGCTGGTGTCGCGCGTGAACGCCGCATAGGTGGCGCGCGAGGCCGACTTCCTGAAGCCGGTCTCGATGGCCGGGTCGATGGCCTCGAACTTCTTCAGCTCGTTGTCCAGGTCGGTGCCGGCCGCCAGCGACTGTACCTGCACCGCCATGCGGTCCCAGTAGGGGCCGATGAGCATCGGCGCGCCGCGCATGAAGTCGAGCGCCTCGCCCACGTCCACCGAGGTGGCCGCCAGGAACGGGTAGCGGCGCGACGACTCGTCGCGGCTGGGGCGCACGTGCCCTGCAATCGCCACGCGGCTGCGTGAGCCCAGGCACACGAAGTGCATCGGCGCCGCGTTGTCGTAGATCAGCTTCCAGCGCGGGTCTTCCGACAGCATCTCCATGGTCTGCGACAGCCAGTGGTCGAACACCTTGATGAGCTGCGGGTTGTACAGGCCCTTCACGAAGTCGCCGCGTCCGGGCAACTTGCCGAAGTAGCACAGCTGTTGTGGCGCGCTCATTTGCCTGCTCCCCCTGCCTGCACCGGCGCCTGGGCCGGTGCCTGAACCGCTGCGGGTGCTGCTGCGCGCGGCACACCGATCTCCGCGACCGTCGACGGCAGCACCGTGCCGCGCAGGCCCTTGCCCTGCGGCGAATCGCCGCCCGAACCGGCCGACTGCGTGTTCTGGATCACGCGCAGCTTGACGGTCACGCTCGCGTTGTCGCGCGCCCATGTGAGCTCGAAGCTGCCGTCGGGCAACTTGGTGCGCTGCGCCGTGCTGAGCAGGCGCTCCAGGCCGAAGTTGCCCGGCTCGTTGATCAGCTCGACCGTGCGCCCGTCGAAGGTCACGGCGGTGATCTTCGCGCCCGGCGTGCCCTGGGCGTTGGGCCAGACGAAGTTGGACCACTGCGGCGGCGTGTTGCGGTAGCGCAGCTGCTGGCCGTCGATCTCGACCATGTATTCCGTCAGGCCCGACACGGGCTGCGGCAGGATCTGGAACAGCGTCTGCGGCTGCGCGCTGCCGCCGGCCCCGGCCGCGGCACCGCCCGACAGCGGCGCCACCCACTGCGCGAAGCCGTTCACGAAGTCGGGGCTCAGCGTGAGGCCCTGGTCGCCCCAGGCGCGCGGCGACAGCAGGTCGCCGCGGCGGATCACCAGCGAGCCCAGCGTGGTCGTCACGAACTTGCCGATGGCGCCTTCAGGCCCGAAGAACTGAGCGATTTCCGCCGGCGAGGCTTCGATCTTCGCGCTCGCCGAGAACGGGTACTTGGTGGCCAGCGACTGCTGGAAGGGCTGGTGCACCTGCGCGCTCCAGATCTTGTTGACCTCCACCGCCGTCGGCTGCACCGTCACCGCATAGGCCTGCAGCAGCGGGCGCACCAGCAGCGGGCGCAGCGCCTGGCGCTGCGCGGCGTCCATGCCGGTGAGCATCTGCTCGTCGACGTACTTGAGCGCATCGGCCAGCTCGGAGCCGTTGCCTTCCAGCGTCTGCTGCATGAGCTGGCGCGCGCCCGGTCCGGGGTCGCCCTGGTTCTTGATCTGGTTGAAGCGCCCGCGCAGCTTGGACAGCGTGCCCAGGTAGCCGCGCAGCAGCGAGGTGTTGTCGCGCTCGACCACCAGGCGCGCCACGCCCGCGAACTCGCGCCCGATCGGGCCCATCGGGATTTCCGTGGCGCCGCCGTTGAGGTCGACGTTCACGTTGACCTGCGACGGCGTGGCGCGGCTGAAGAGCCGCTTGAACCAGTTGAAGGCCCCGGTGCGCGCCTGCTGCAGGCCGGCGTTGACCAGCGAGGGGTTGTCCCACGAGGTCTGGTCGTACACCGTGTCGAAGACCTTGCGGATCGGCGAGTTCTGCGGATCGCCCAGCTGGTTCATCGCCACCACGGCCTGCTCGAAGCTGCCCATGTCCTTCACCGCGATGCCCTGCAGGAAGCGCTGCCACTCCTTGGCGTACTCCAGCTTGTACATGGTGGCCAGCGTCTTGCGGATCTGCTCCGGGCTGCCTTCGAGCGTCAGGTCGTCGTTGCCGGCGACGTTGAGCACCCAGTCCTTGCTGGAGGTTTCCTTGTTCGCGGCGTCGCGGATCGCGTCGTCCACGTACTGCTGCCAGGCCTCGCGCGTGAACGCGCCCGAGATGGCGACGCTGCCGGCGAGGGTGCCTTCGGCTTCGGCGCTGCTGGCCGTGGCCCCGAGGATGCGCGCCACGGTCATCGGCGCGAAGCGCGTGGAGGCGCGCGCCTTGATCTCGGCGTACACGCGTTCGCGCGCCGGCATGCCGCGCACCACGCGGCGCAGGTTGTCGCGCGTCTGCTCGACCAGCGCCAGGTTGGTGTCGGCCAGCGCGGGCCAGTTGTCGTCGCCCACGCGGCGCAGGTAGAAGGTGATCATGCGCTCGGCATCGCGGATGACCGCCGCGCGCGGCATGTCGCCGCGGTTGCTCTCCAGCCAGCCGCGCCAGAAGCGCGAGATCTGGTCGGTGAGGTGCGCCGTTTCCACCTGCCGCTTGTCGGACAGCATGAGGTAGGTCTTGAGCGCGTTGTAGGCGTCCTGCACATCGGCCGGCGAGGAGCCGGCATACAGGCCGCCGCCTTCCGGCACTGCGGCGGGTGCCGTGGTGGTCGTGGCACCGGCGACCGGCAGCGGCGCGGGCGCCGCGCCACCCGTCAGCGCGGCCACGGCGTCGGCGCGCTTCAGGCGGTCGGGGTGCGCGTTGACCTCGCGCAGGAAGGCCTGCAGGTTGTCGGACACCGGCGCGAGCATGAGCTGCTTCACGCCGCCGTAGTACTCGGCCACCAGCTTGTCTTCGAGCTGGTTGCCCTGGTACAGGCCCAGCGACAGCGACAGCGGCCGGTCGTTGCGGAATTTCTCGAGCTGCTCGATGCGGTCCTGCAGGATGCCCAGTGCCTCGAAGCGCGTGCGCAGCCCGTTGTCGCTGGCCTGCAGCTTGACCACCTTGTCCAGGTCGGCCTGCACGTTCTCCACCAGCTGCCGGTTGCCGAGGTACGACCAGGTCCAGCCGCCCAGCAGCAGGCCCAGCACGGCGACGAAGGCGAAGAAGCTCACGTAGCGCACGCGCGCCTTCACGGGGCTGGAGAACTGCCGCACCGTCTTCTTGTCGGCAAAGATCACCTTGGAGAACAGGTCGCGCAGGAAGAACCCGTTCTGCGAATAGATTTCCTTCGACTTGGTGGCCGCGTTGCTCAGCGTGAGCCCGAAGCGCTTGGCGATGCGCTCGGTCGACAGGCTGCGCATCGTGCCCTCTTGCAAGGCGCTGGTGAAGTAGAAGCCGCGGAACACCGGCTTGTGCTGGAAGGGGTTGCTCTCGAACAGCGTGGCCAGGAAGGCGCGCAGCGCGGGCTTGATGGCCGCGAACTCGAGCGGGAAGATCAAGAGCTCGGGCGACGGGTCGCTGCTGCGGTGGTTCGCGAAGTGCGAGACGCTGATTTCCTTCAGGCCCATGTAGAGCTCGTCGAAGCGCTTGTCGAACAGCGCCACGGCGTCCTGCTTCTCGTCGCCGTCGTAGGGCAGCGAGGCGCCCCACACGCGGTCGCGCTCCATCTTGTCGCTGTCGCCGAAGAATTCCGCGAAGCCGGTGATCAGGTCGGCCTTGGTGAACATCACGTACACCGGCGCGAACACCTCCAGCCGCTCGGTGAGTTCCTGCATGCGCTGGCGCAGGTTCTTCGCAAGCTGGATCGCGAAGTCGGGCCGGCTGCCGATCAGCTCGGGAATGCTGGCCGTGATGATGATGCCGTTGATGGGCGCCTTCGGCCGGTACTTCTTGAGCAGGTCGAGGAAGCCGAACCACTCCTTGCGGTCTTCCTGGTGAATGGAATAGCGGCCCGCGGTGTCGAGCACGATGCCTTCGGTGGTGAAGAACCAGTCGCAGTTGCGCGTGCCGCCGATGCCCTGGATCACCGCGTTGCCCTTGTCGGCGAACGGGAACTGCAGGCCCGAGTTCAGGATGGCGCTGCTCTTGCCCGCCGCCGGGTTGCCGATGACCATGTACCAGGGCAGCTCGTACAGCGCCTCGCTGCCCGACATCTGCCCGATCTTCGAGGTCTTGATGGTCTTCACCGCCTCGACCATGCGCCCGCGCAGTTCGTCGATCTCGGCCTTGCGCTCGGGGTCGCTGTCGCGCACGGCGGCGTCGGCCTGGTCCTCGAGCATGTCGCCGAGCTTGCGGTTGGCCGCGCGCGTGCGCATGCGCCGCACGAACCACACCAGAAGCCACAACAGCAGCAGCACCACGAAGATGCCGACGGCCCAGATCGCGCCGACTTCGAGCGTCTGCGCCCCGAGCAGCAGGAACGCGCCGAGCGCGATGGCGCCGATCACCGACAAGGTGCGCGGATCGGCCAGGAAACTGAAGAATCGCCGCATAGAAGTTTCTGGAATCGGTCCTGTTTAAGTAGCGGGTGACGCGGGGCCCGCCGGGCCGGCCAGGAGGGCCGTCCGCGCGAGCGCGTCCTGCACGGAAATGGCGAGCACGTGCCGTGCATCGCGCGCGGCCAGATGGCATGCGAGCACGACGGCGCTCATGTCAGCCGCGGCCCCCAGATGACCCAGGGTGGCGCAGACAGAGAGGTTGTTTTCGAAGGGCACATGCGGCAGCCGCTCCTGCACGAGCCTGGCCACTTCGGTGACGCGGCTGGTGCGGTGGTCGGCGTCGCTCACGACCCAGTCGACCTGGGCGGTCTCGAGAGCCGACGTAGCCATCAGATGTTGGGCAAAGCGATCGAGCAGGCTCGCATCGGGCGTGCGTGCTGTGTCGGCCGATGCTTCGCGCTGGCCGCTTGCGCTGCGCGACAGCCGCACGGCCTCGGCCGGTGCCAGCAGTGCATCGCCGGCGCGCACGAGCAGCAGGCCCGCGGCGGCTTCGCCGGGCACACGGCCCTTGCGGCGCGTGGCGGTGTACAGCAGGCTTTCGGCCTCCCAACGCGCAATGCTCGCCTCGGACACCGAGGAGTCGGCCGCCAGCGCGATCCACAGCGCCGGCCTTTGCTCGCGATGCAGCGACAGGCTGATGCGGTCGAGCAGGGCCATGCCGGACACGCCGTCTTCGCTCTTGAAGCAGTCGACAAGCCAGCGCTGCGAGGCATCGCCTTCGCGCACGCGCTGCTGCACCCACTGCGTGGCGATCGCGCGTTCGCTCTCGCTCCATGCGCCCGGCAACAGCAGCGAGAGGTTCAGCTGCGGCGCCGCGGCCGGCCCCGGGATGACGCCGCCGCTGGACACGAAGCGCCCGGGCGCGCGCACCGCGAGCGCATCGCCCGCGTTCGCGATGGCTTCGGCCGCGGACGCCAGCAGCTCCTGCAGCACGTCGGACATCAGGTGGATGGCGCGCAGCCGGTCGTCAGGCAGCGCATCGATATCGAAAGATTCGCCAGCGGGTTGCAGGCTTTCGCGCAGGTGCTCGCGCAACTCGTTCTCGTCGATGCCGTCGACGCGGCCCGCGATGACGGGGAAGCCTTCGCCGTCACGCAGCTCCGGGACCAGCTCGGGCGTCTGCGCCTGGCCGATCGCAGTGGCCACCGTGTCGGCATCGCTGCCGCGCGGCGTGCGAAGGGCGAAGGCCAGCACGGCCATCTGCAGGCGCTCCTGCGAAGCCTCGGTTGCTACGGCATTCGATGAGGCGGCGGCGCCTGCGGCCACTGTTGTCCCAGCTGCGGGCAGCGCAGCAGCGGGGGCAGCCGTGAAGATGCGGCGCAGCACCACATAGAAGAGCATCAGCGCGAGCGGCAACACCACGAGGTAGAGCGCGATGTCGCTCGTGCTCGGCATGCGCGCCGTGTACTGCCAGTAGACGATCACGAGCACCCACACCGTGATGAACACGGCGCAGGCCAAAAGAACGGGCTTGATCAGTCGCGACAGCATCCGGAGTTTTCGAACACCTGGGTCACGCGCGGACGGTGGCAGCGGCCCACGCGGTCGCGTGACCGCATGCCATGCCTGCAGCCGGAGAAGGGTGCACCGCCGTCATTCGGACGCGGAAGCGATCTGGCTCGACAACAGCCTGCAACCGCAGGCCGCGCGGTCGCCGTGGCGCGCCACGCGCCGGCCATCGATCGACACGCAGTCGCTGCCCGTCACGATGGGGTTGATGCCATGGCCGGGCCGTGGGCACGACACCATGTCGCCGATGCGCGCCACGCGCCGTTCATCGATGTGCGTGTTTTCGGATGCGGTGATCACGAAGCCACCGTGGTCGGTCTTGTCATGCAGAACGATCCACGGGCGGTCGTTGTCCGCCTCGGGTTGATCCTCACCCATTTGAACTCTCCCCCTTGATTGCCTCGTGGTGTGCCGGTGCGACAGATGTCGTCTCGGCATTCAGTTGCGTGACAATTTAAATCCCGGCTTGCGGTACTCCACGTGACCGTAATCCCTGAAGGACCATCGACCACCCCACACCAAGCCCACGGACTCGGCCGCTTCACCATAGAGGCGATAGCCTTCCATGGCCCATGGATCTTTTTCAGAGATCACCAGCTTGCCATTGCGATAGAACGCGTTGTCTGCCGCAAGTCCATACTGATGATAGCTTTGATTGGCCTTCGCCATGGTCACTGTATTGCCCAATGCAGCGAGTTTGGCTTGTCGTTCGGGGCTGCGATAACCCTCGAGCAATGCGAGGTCGTAGCCGTGCTTTTCTTTCATGATCTTGTAGACGAGCAGCAAACGATTACGAAAGTCCACATCGAGAACAGCCCAGTCCCGACTGCCTTCTTTCGTGAGCGGACGAATCTGCTCGACCTCTGCGGTGGCAAACACCTCGGGCGGCAACGGCTGCGGCGGCACCAGCTGCTCGCCCTTGAGCAAGGCCTCGATCTTCGGATCGCTTGTGGCGGCCCAGTCATCGAAGAACAGAACCCGGCCACTTCCGAAAGTCACACTTAACAACACCGGAACGATAAGCAGACCCATGCCCGACAGCAACAAGTAGCGATGCCTTACGGCAAAAGTACGCACTCCCGAGCCGCTGTCGCGCATCAACTGAAAACTTGCTTCGGACACAAAACCAAGACGGCGTCCTATTCCAATAAAAAAGAATGCAATAGCAGTAGAAATGGAGACCGTCGCTCGCAACACACGGTCACGAAAAGAAGGGAACAAGAAGATGGCAAGTGCTGCCACCATCAAGGCAAAATAACAAAAGAGAGTGAAGAAGATCAACGGTGTTCAATGAGAGCCACTCAATTGTATGAGTCGCTTAAAAATTTGAACCCATCGCACGCAGCACCTTGTTGCATCCCAATTGCGATATCGCGTTGATCACGCCACATAAAGCCGAGGGGAGAAATCACATGCCCGCAGCCAGCCGGACCACCCATCCATGATGGGCGCGTCAGACGCCCACAAGGACCGACCGAGCCTGCTCGGTTCGAGCGCACCCACCGCGGCCACATCGACCGCCGCACCCGGCGGCGAATCCACGCGTGTGCTCGCACAGTTCGGTGGCCGCGAGAGCGGCGCGCGCTCCTTCTTCGCACGGCCCGGCGTGTGGGCTTCGCTCGCAGTGCTGCTCGGTGCGGCGGGTGCCACGACCTACCACCTGCAATCGAAGCGCGCGGATGCGGCAACCACGACCGTGGCGGCAGCAACGCCTGCGCCGGTTGCAGCGCCTGTCGCCAAGGAACCACCAAAGCCCGAAGCGCCTGCTGCCGCCGCTGCACCGGAGCCCACGCCCGCACGCATCATCGAAGGCGACAGCACGCCGCCGCCGACACCACAGCAGCAACAGCAACAACCACAGGCCTCCACGCCGTTCGCAGCCATCGGTGCGCTGCCCATGGCCGTGCCGCCGGCCGCGAAGCCTGCGCGCGTTTCGGCGGCAACATCCCCTGCGAAGAAGGCAGGCGCCGACAGCAAGGCCAGCGCCGTTGCTGCAAAGAAACCGGAGCGCATCGCGTCGGGCTCGAAGAAGCCCGTGCGCACGGCCGCGAACGGCAAGCCGGTCAAGACCGCTGCCAACACCAGCAAGGCAGCAAAGCCCGCCGCGCGCACCGACCTCGCGCAGACGGCGGCACGGCCGAAGGGGCCCGATCCTGACACCGACCTGCTGACCGCGCTGCTCAAGCGCAGCAAGACCTCCGACCCCGCACCGTCAGCGCAGGCCACTGCCGCGACGGCAGACTGCAAGCCGGGCGCACCTTGCAAGCCTTGAGCATCCGAACCTGAGCGAATTCCCGATGCCTTCCGCTGACCGCAGCGCCCTGTGGGCCGAGCTGAGCCAGACGGCGCGGCTGTATCGCCTCGAAGCGCCGAGTGCTTCGTCGTCCTCCAACAGTGCCGCCCGCGAGAGCATCGATGCCTTGCGCGTGGAAGGCTGGGTGCAGCGCGAGGCGGTGTCGCAGCTGTTCGAGCTGCGCATCGTGTGCCTGAGCTTGCGCGCGGACCTGGCGCTTTCATCGCTGATTGATCAACCGCTGACGCTGGTCACCGTGCTGGCCAATGGGTCGCTCGCACGTCGCACCGGCCTGATCCGCGCCGTCGAATCGCTGGGTGCCGACGGCGGCCTGGCGCGCTACCGCCTCACGCTCGTGCCCTGGCTCTGGCTGGCCACCCAGCAGGGACGCAGCCAGGTCTTCCAGCAGCGCAGCGTGGCAGACATCATCGAACGCGTGCTCGCCCCGTACGCCGAAGCCGGCAACTGGGCCTTCTCTTCCGAAGTGAACAGCTTCCTGGCCGACGCCCC
>NZ_JBXAMR010000008.1:0-323186 GCF_058800845.1 Variovorax sp. GW822-FHT04E09 | reverse complement strand
TCGCGCTGCAAGCCAGACAGTCGCTTGCGCGCCGTATGCAAGGCGCGCTCGACATCGGCGAAAACGCCGCCATGCCCTGGAATCACCTGCCGCGGCGCTAATTGACCGACGCCCAAAACAAAAAAAGCCCGATGAGATGAACTCATCGGGCTTTCTATTGGGCCTTCAAAACCCGCACTTCGCAGGCTCCATGAGCCCACGAGAAGAGCTTACTTAAGCCGCCAGCCGCTGCTCAATCGCAGCCTTCGTCTCCGGCAGTTCCTTCGGCAGATGGTGTGCCAACTGCTGGAACAGCTCCGTGTGCAGCTTCAGCTCAGCCTGCCAGGCCGCCTTGTCGATGCTCGTGACGGTAGCGAACTGCTCGGCGCTGAAATCCAGCCCAGTCCAGTTCAGGTCTTCATAGCGCGGGCTCACGCCGGTGATGTGCTCGACACCTTCTGTCGCCTTACCTTCCACGCGGTCGATCATCCACTTCAGCACGCGCATGTTCTCGCCGTAGCCTGGCCAGACGAACTTGCCGTCCGCGCCCTTGCGGAACCAGTTGGTCGTGTAGATCTTCGGCAGCTGGGCGCCCGAGGCTTGCAGCTTCTTGCCCAGGTCGAGCCAGTGCTGGAAGTAGTCGCTCATGTTGTAGCCCATGAACGGCAGCATGGCGAACGGATCGCGGCGCACCACGCCCTGCTGGCCGGCGGCCGCAGCGGTGGTTTCCGAGCCCATCGTGGCGGCCATGTAGACGCCTTCGACCCAGTTGCGGGCTTCGGTGACCAGCGGCACGGTCGTCGAACGGCGGCCGCCGAAGATGAAGGCGTCGATCTTCACGCCCTTCGGGTCGTCCCAGGCTTCGTCGAGCGCGGGGTTGTTGGTGGCGGCCACGGTGAAGCGCGCGTTCGGGTGGGCGGCCTTGGCGCCGGTTTCCTTGGCGATCTGCGGCGTCCACTCCTTTCCTTGCCAGTCGATGCAATGTGCGGGCGCGTCGCCCATGCCTTCCCACCAGACGTCGCCGTCGTCGGTCAGCGCCACGTTCGTGAAGATCACGTTCCGGTGCAGGCTGGCCATGCAGTTCGGGTTGGTCAGGTCGTTGGTGCCCGGGGCCACGCCGAAGTAGCCGGCTTCGGGGTTGATGGCGCGCAGCGTGCCGTCGGCCTGGGGTTTGATCCAGGCGATGTCGTCGCCGATGGTCGTGACCTTCCAGCCGTCGAAGCCCGCCGGCGGGATCAGCATGGCGAAGTTGGTCTTGCCGCAGGCGCTCGGGAAGGCGGCGGCCACGTGGTGTTTCTTGCCCTCGGGGCTGGTCACGCCGAGGATCAGCATGTGCTCGGCCAGCCAGCCTTCATCGCGGCCCATGTTCGAGGCGATGCGCAGCGCGAAGCACTTCTTGCCCAGCAGCGCGTTGCCGCCGTAGCCCGAGCCGTAGCTCCAGATCTCGCGCGTTTCGGGGTAGTGGACGATGTACTTGGTCTTGTTGCAGGGCCAGGTCACGTCCTTCTGGCCGGCCTCGAGCGGGGCGCCCACGGTGTGGACGCACGGCACGAACTCGCCATCGGCGCCCAGCACCTCGTACACGGCCTTGCCCATGCGGGTCATGATGCGCATGTTGACGGCGACGTAGGGGCTGTCGGACAGCTCGATGCCGATGTGCGCAATGGGCGAGCCCAGCGGGCCCATGCTGAACGGCACCACGTACATGGTGCGGCCCTTCATGCAGCCGTCGAACAAGGGCTGCAGCGTCGCGCGCATCTCGGCCGGGGCCATCCAGTTGTTGGTGGGGCCGGCGTTTTCCTTCTGTGCGGAGCAGATGAAGGTGCGGTCTTCGACGCGTGCCACGTCGCTCGGATCGGACATCGCGAGGAACGAGCCCGGGCGCTTGGCGGGGTTCAGTTTCTTGAAGGTACCGGCGTCGACCAGTTGCTGGCAGAGGCGGTCGTATTCTTCCTTGCTGCCGTCGCACCAGTGGATGGCGTCGGGTTTGCACAGCGCGGCCATCTCGGCCACCCAGGCGATCAGCTTGGCGTTCTTGACGTATGAGGGCGCCTGAATGGGAAGGCCCTTCATCGTGGGTGCGTTCATCGGAAATCTCCTAAGTTGAAAAATCGTCTTTCCGAACGGGGCGCCGCGCCTGACCAGGCACGGAGGTCCGTTTGAGAAAACGTTTCGCTTCGGGAGATTGCGTCAACGCGGGCCGCACAGCCCGCGGACAAAAGCGCGAAAGCCTGTCAGCTCAGGCGAGAAAAACGGCGATCGACGCCAGCAGCAGCATCAGCACGCCGCCAGCCAGCGGGAGCACGAGCGGCATCAGGTGAACGACCGATTCGACGGCGTCATGTTCGGCGGCAGCGTGGCCGTGCTCGGCGGGGGTGGGATGGGACATCGGGAAATACCTCGAATACGCAAATGACAACGCATCAAATGCAGTCAACCGCAAATGACAAAACTCCCGCCATTTTACCGGCGAGGCGCCGTCGGCGGGTCTAGGGGGTTGCGAGGAGCCCTCAGTGCTGCTCCACCGCTTCGAAACCGGCGTCTTTCAGGGCACTCAACACGCTCGCCAGGTGGGCCCGGCCGCGCGTTTGCAGCACCAGTTCGACGTCGACATTCTGCGCCGCCAGCATGGTGAAGGCGCGCTGATGGTGCACCTCGTCGACGTTAGCGCCCGCTTCGGCCACAGTGGCCGTGATCTGGGCCAGCGAGCCCGGCACGTCGCGCGCGCTGACGCGCACCCGGGCGAGCCGACCGGCGCGCACCATGCCGCGTTCGATGATGGCCGCGAGCAGCAGCGGATCGATGTTGCCGCCCGACAGCACCAGGCCCACGCGCTTGCCGCGAAAGCGCTCCGGGTGCCGGATCAGCGCCGCCAGGCCGGCCGCGCCCGCGCCTTCGACCAGGGTTTTTTCGATCTCGAGCAGCATCAGCACGCCCTGCTCGATGTCGCCTTCGTCCACCAGCAGCAGGTCGTCGACCTTGGCGGCGATGATCTCCCGCGTCAGCACGCCCGGCGTGCCGACCGCGATGCCTTCGGCGATCGTGCTCGTGCCCTGCGCGTGGTGCGTGCCCTTGACGGCATTCACCATCGCCGGAAAGCGCTGCGTCTGCACGCCGACGATCTCGATGCCGGGCTTGATCTCGCGCGCTGCGACGGCCATGCCGGCGATGAGCCCGCCGCCGCCGACTGCCACCACCAGCGTGTCGAGATCGGGCACCGCGTCGAGCATCTCGAGCGCGATCGTGCCCTGGCCGGCAATGATGGCTTCGTCGTCGTAGGGGTGCACGAAGGTCAGGCCTTCACGCTCGGCCAGTGCCAGCGCATGGGCGCGCGCCGCGTCGAGCGTGTCGCCGTGCAGCACCACCTCGGCGCCGAAGCCGCGCGTGCGCTCGATCTTCACGCCGGGCGTGAAGCGCGGCATCACGATGAGTGCGCGCAGGCCCAGCCGCTGCGCGTGATAAGCCACACCTTGCGCATGGTTGCCGGCCGACATGGCGATCACGCCGCGCGTGCCGCCTTCGGACAAATCGACCAGCTTGTTGCACGCCCCGCGTTCCTTGAAGGACGACGTGAACTGCAGGTTCTCGAACTTAAGGAACACCTGCGCGCCCACGATTTCAGAGAGCGTGCGCGACTCCACGCAGGGCGTGTTGAGCACCTGGCCCTGCAGGCGCGCCGCGGCGCGACGGATAGCTTCGATTCCGACCATGGCGCGCATTGTGGCTGGAATCCAGCGGATCAGGGTTTTTACTCTTTCGGCGTCTTCCCGAAGCCAAAAGTCTGCGTTATGGTCGCTCCAAGTATTTCCTCGCAGGAGGTTGCCTGATGGTCAAGCGTGCGGGTGTCGATGTGGTGGCTGCTGCGGTGCGCGGGCAGGCCTTGCCTTCGCCCGGCCTCAAGGAAGCACCGGTGCTCGAGCTCATGTGCTCGCACTTCGTGCTCACGCTCGCCGCCAAGCAGGGGCCGCGCTTCAACGTGCGGCGCGATATCAACGGATTGCTCTCGCTCACCGGGCGCCACCTCGTGTGGCCCGCCGCGGTGCTGCAGCGATTGCGCGAGTTCCTGGGCCGCCGTTGTGCGGGCAACGAAGCGTGGAAGGGCGTCGAAGATTTCGACGGCCGCACGCTGCTCGAACGCCACGGCGTGTGGCGCGGCCCGTATGAAGAAGGCACGCTGTTCTTCTACCTCGACGAGTACGCGAAAGACCAGCCCAAGGACCTGCTCTCGGTGCTGGCCGTCACGCGCGACTGGCTCACGCACGCGCTGCGCAAGCAGTCCACGCTGGTCGAGAAGAACATCGATGCGCTCGCCGGCCTCTTGCAGCTCAACAAGGCCGAGCGCGCGCTGCTCCTGTACGGCACGCTCGCGCGCTACCAGCGCGACCTGCGCTCGCTGCTGGTCGAGTTCAAGGTCAACAACGCGCCCGAGGCCTACGCCGCCATCGCCGACATCGCGGGCGTCAACGCGAGCGAGGTGGGCGAGGCGCTGCGCGCGGGCTCGCGGCTGGAGCGCATCGGCCTCGTCGAGAACCTCATCTCCGAACACAACATCACCGACCTCGCCGACCTCATGAAGGTCAGCGAGAAGCTGCCGCCCGTGCTCATGCGCGAGTACCGCGACCACAACGAGCTGATGGCCGTGTTCACGCGGCCCTCGGCCAAGAGCGCGCTCACGCCGCACGACTTCTCCTTCGTGCAGGAAGACGCGCAGATGCTCGTCACGCTGCTGCGCGCCGCCGTCGCGCGCAAGGAGCCCGGCGTCAACGTGCTGCTCTACGGCCCGCCCGGCACCGGCAAGACCGAGCTGGCCAAGGTGGTCGCGCAGGCCGCGGGCCTCGAACTCTTCGAGGTCGAGTACGCCGACCGCGACGGTAACTCGCTCAGCGGCCGCGACCGCTACCGCTCGCTACAGATCGCGCAGGTGTTCCTCAAGGGCAGCGCACAGGCCGCGCTGCTGTTCGACGAGGTCGAGGACGTGTTCCCGCCCATCAGCACCGAGGCCGCGCAGTTCATGGCGCGCGCCGAGCAGATCCCCGCGCCCGCCAGCGGCAGCGTGAGCGGCAAGGCCTGGGTCAACCAGATCCTCGAGGCCAACCCCGTGCCCACGCTGTGGGTCACCAACCGCATCGAGCAGATCGACCCGGCCTTCCGCCGCCGCTTCGCCTACCACCTGGAGCTCAAGTCGCCGCCGCCCGGCGCGCGCGAGCAGCTCGTCAAGAAGACGCTCGAAGGCGTGGTCGTGTCCGAGGCCTTCACCGCCAAGCTGGCCGAGCGCAAGGGCCTCACGCCCGCGCAGATCCGCACCGCCGTGCGCTTTGCCGGCCTGGCCAAGACCGACGAGGCTTCGGTCGAGGCCCTCATCGAGCGCCAGCTGCGCAACGCCGACCTCGCGCTGGGCACGCTCGACAAGAGCCCGGCCGAGCGCCGCAGCGTCACCACCTACGACCTGGACATGCTCCACGTCGAAACCCGCTTCGAGATCCCGCGCATCGTCGAGGCGCTGAAGGCGCGCGGCCACGGCACGCTGTGCTTCTACGGCGCGCCCGGCACCGGCAAGACCGCGCTGGCCGAGCACATCGCCAAGGCCGTGGGGCGCCCGCTCATCGTCAAGCAGGCCAGCGACCTCATGAGCAAGTACGTCGGCGAGACCGAGCAGAACATGGCCGCCATGTTCAAGGAGGCCGAGTCCGAGAAGGCCGTGCTGCTGCTCGACGAGGCCGATTCGTTCCTGCAGGACCGGCGCGGCGCGCAGCGCACCTACGAGGTCACCGAGGTCAACGAGATGCTGCAGGGCATGGAGCGTTTTCGCGGCGTGTTCGTGTGCACCACCAACCTGCTCGACCGGCTCGACCAGGCGGCGTTGCGGCGCTTCACCTTCAAGATCAAGTTCATGCCGCTCACCGCGGCGCAGCGCGAACGCATGTTCGTCACCGAGGCGCTCGCGGGCGACGCGGCCCTGCTCACCGGCGAGGTGCGCGCGCGCCTGGCGCTGCTGTCGCAGCTGTGCCCGGGCGATTTCGCGGCCGTGAAGCGGCAGACCGACATCCTCGCGGCCGAGTTCTCGGCGGCGGAGTTTCTCGAACAGCTCGAAGCCGAGCATCGCATCAAGCCCGAAGTGCGCGAATCGCGCGGCATGGGCTTCATCCAGTAGCGGGCGCGCGTCCCGCCCCCGCGCCCCGAACAAAAACCAGTCAGCACTGTCCGCCACCGCGGACGCCAGGAGGACCCGATGGCCTTTCGCAATGCACACGCGTCGCGGCGCTCGCGGGCCCTGGCCGCCGCCACCGGCGCGGTGGCGCTCGCCCTGGCCGGCCTGCTGGCGGGGTGCGGTGGAGGCGGCGGGGGAGGAGGTGGCGGCGGTGGCTTCCCGATCGGCGTGCTGCCGACGCCCGCGCCGGGAGGCGGGGGCAACGGGGGCGAGGGCGGCATCGTCGCGTCCGCGACCGTCGCCGGCCAGTGCGTCGCGCCGCGCCGGGGCACCAACCCCGCGACGGGCCGCGCGTACCCCGACACCGCCGGCACCGTCGACAACGAGAAGAGCTGGGTGCGCGGCTGGATCGACGAAACCTACCTTTGGTACAACGAGGTGCCCACCACGCTCAAGGCCTCGGACTACGCCACGCCGTTGACCTGGTTCAGCGTGCTCAAGACGCAGGCCACCACGCCCTCGGGCCAGCTCAAGGACCGCTTTCACTTCTACCTCGACACCGAGGCGTACCGCCTGGAGTCGGAGGGCGGCGTGTCGGTCGGCTACGGCATGGACACGGCGGCGGTGCGCAGTTCGCCGCCGCGCAACATCCGCCTCGCCTTCGTCGAGCCGGGTTCGCCAGCGGCGGCTGCCGGCCTGGCGCGCGGGGCCAAGCTGGTCGCGGTCGACGGCGTCGACGTGGTGGCCAGCACCGGGCAGGCCAATGTCGACATCATCAACCGCGCGATCTCGCCGCAGGTCCTCGGCGAGAAGCACACCTTCACCTTCGAGGTGAGCGGCACGCGCGGCAGTCCGATCGAGCTCACGGCCCAGCGCATCACGAGCACGCCGGTGCTGTACACCCGCACCATCGGGCCGGCCGGCAACCGCGTGGGCTACCTGCTGTTCAACGACCACATCTCGACCGCCGAGGGGCAGCTCGTCGCGGCCATGAACACGCTCAAGCAGGACGGCGGCGTCCAGGACCTCGTGATCGACATGCGCTACAACGGCGGCGGCCAGTTGCGCATCGCGAGCCAGCTGGCCTACATGGTGGCCGGGCCGGGCCCGACGAACGGCAAGACCTTCGAGTTGCTGACCTTCAACGACAAGAACCCGTACCGCACCACGCTCGCGGACAACCTCACGCCCTTCTTCACGACCACCCGCGCCGGCCAGCCCCTGCCCACGCTGGGCCTGTCGCGCGTCACGCTGCTGACGGGCCGCAGCACCTGCTCGGCCAGCGAGTCGGTCATCAACAGCCTGCGCGGCGTGGGCGTCACGGTCAACCTCGTGGGCGCCACCACCTGCGGCAAGCCCTACGGGTTCGTTCCGCAGGACAACTGCGGCACCACCTACTTCGCGGTCAACTTCAAGGGCGTCAACCAGGCTGGTTTCGGCGACTACGGCGACGGCTTTGCACCCAATGCCAGCTGCGCCGTGGCCGACGACTTCGACCACCCCCTGGGCGACGCCGCCGAAGGCCGGCTGGCCGCGGCGCTGCGGCTGCGCGACACCGGTTCGTGCACGGCGGCATCCGCCAAGGCCGCGGACACCCCGGGCCTGGAGAAGGCCGCCGCGCCGGTGGAAGAAGACGAGCTCTTCCTGCGCCCCCGCTCGCCGCTGCGCGAGAACCGGCTGATCGACTTTGTGCCCAACCCGGGCTGATAGACGGCCTGACCCCGCGCGCGAGGCCGGCGCCGGCCTCGCGGAAAACCCCTAGCCGCACCCCATTGCCACGCCTGCGGCCTGCCACTTAGAGTTTGGCAAACGTTTGCGCAAAGGTTTGCGCAAACGTTTTCACTCCCTGGCGCCCCGTTGGGAAACCGGGCTGAAAACCAAACACTTAGGAGAAGCAGATGCGCAAATGGACAGTGACGACCTTCTGGCTCGTCGTCGTGGCCGTGCTCACGGCATGCGGCGGTGGCGGGGGCGGCAACGACGGCATCGGCCTGGCGCCCGGGTTCGCCGCAACGCCGGTGGCGCAGAAAGTCATCATCGACAGCGACTACAACACCATGAGCGACGACGGCCAGCTCGGCGTCATGGCCGCCCAGCTGCAGGCCGAGGGCAAGGTGCAGGTGATGGGCATCAGCGTGGTGTCGGGCAACCAGTGGCTCAAGCAGGGCGTGGCCGACGCGCTGATGTCGGTCGAGCGCCTGGGCGTGGGCCAGCGCATCGGCGTCTACGTGGGCGAGAACTACGCTCTGAACCACACCTTCGCGGACATCGAGGCCGAGATGAAGGCCGGCGCGGGCGGCGACGGCTACCTGGGCGCCTGGAGCGGCCCCGAGCCCAAGACCGACGCCGACCTCAAGCCCTCGCCCGACGGCTTCGCCACCCGCACCGTGGTGCAGCGCAAGAGCGCGGTCGACTTCATCATCGACACCGTCAAGGCCAACCCGAACGAAATCACCCTCCTGGCCATCGGCCCGCTCACCAACATCGCGCTGGCCGTGAAGAAGAGCCCCGAGATCGTGCCGCTGATCAAGAAGATCATCTACATGGGCGGCGCCGTCGACGTGGCCGGCAACACCACCCATTTCGCCGAGTTCAACTGGTGGTTCGACCCCGAGGCCGCGCAGTTCGTGGTGCGCCTGCCGATCCCGCAGGTGGTGGTGCCGCTGGACGTGACCGACACCGTGTTCCTCACCAAGCCCGTCTACGACCGCATCGCGCACCCGGCCAAGCCGACGGCCGTGACCGAGGTGTTCCGCAAGCTCAACGGCTACGGCTTCAGCGGCACCAACGGCTTCGAGAACAACCCGAACTACACGCAGAACATCTGGGACACGCTGGTGCTGGCCTACCTCATCGATCCGCGCTACGCCACGCAGACCGTCGAGCGCTATGTCGACGTGGTGGCCAAGCCCGGCGCGGCCGACAACGGCCGCTCCATCGGCTACACCACGCCGCCCGCGGGCGTGCCGCTGCAGAAGATGACGGTGGTGAAGAAGTTCGACAACGCGCGCTTCTTCGAGCTCTACATCGACCTGCACACGCGACCGGTGCCGATCACGCTGCCGGCGAGCGGCTCGTAAACCACCTGCCGTCAGCCGGCGCGCGGGGCCGGAGCGCCGATACTTCGGCCCTCGAACAGGGAACACACGCATGCTGATCGGCATCGATATCGGAACCTCCGCGGTCAAGATCGTCCTGACCGACATGCAGCTGCTGCATGTCGTCGCCACGGTCGATCGGCCGCTCACTTCGCAGTACCCGCAGCCGCTGTGGTGCGAGCACGACCCCGACCAGTGGTGGGCGGCCGTGGCCGACGGCCTCGACGAACTGGCGCGCACGCACCCGACAGCCATGGCCGACGTGCAAGGCATCGGCCTGTCGGGCCAGATGCACTCGCTGGTGCTGCTCGACGCGGCCGACCGCCCCGTGCGCCCCGCGATCTTGTGGAATGACGGCCGCGCCGCCGCCGAGGCCGCCGAGCTCATGCAGACCGACCTCGCCCTGCGCCGCGCCGTCGGCGTGCAGCCGATGGCGGGCTTCACCGGCCCCAAGCTGCGCTGGCTGCGCACCCACGAGCCCGAGGCGGTGGCGCGCGCCCGCTCGCTGCTGCTGACCAAGGACTACGTGCGCCTGCAGCTGTCGGGCGAGAAGGTGACCGACGTCACCGACGCCGCCGGCACCTGGCTGTTCGACCAGGCGCAGCGCCGCTGGTCGCCGCAGGCGCTCGCTGCCTGCGGGGTCGATCCCGACTGGCTGCCGCGCGTGGTCGAGTCGTGCGAACCCTGCGCCACCGTGCGCGACGCGCTGGCCGCGCGCTGGGGCCTGCCGCGCGGCGTGCCGATTGCCGGCGGCGCGGGCGATGCCGCGGCGGGCGGCGTCGGCATCGGCGTGGTCGGGCCGGGCGACGGCTTCGTGTCGCTCGGCACCTCGGCGCAGATCCTGGTGGCCGACACCGCGCACCGCCCCGACCCCGAGCGGCTGGTGCACGCCTTCTGCCACGCGCTGCCGCAGCGCTGGTACCGCATGGCCGCGCTGCTCAACGGCGCGAGCCCGCTCGCGGCGCTGGCGTCGTGCACCGGCGGTGCATCGGTCGGCGCGCTGCTGGCCGAGGTCGAGGCCGCGTACGCCGGGCCGTCGCGCCTGCTCGCGCTGCCTTATCTGTTCGGCGAACGCACGCCACACAACAACCCGTTCGCGCGCGGCGCGATCGTCGGGCTCTCGGGCGCCACCACGCGCGCCGACCTGATGCAGGCGGTCTGCGAAGGCATCGCCTTCTCGCTCGCCGACGGCCTGGAAGCGCTGAGCGCGCAGACGGCGCGGCCCGAGCGCCTGGCGCTGATCGGCGGCGGCGCGCGCTCCGCCTTCCTGGCGCAGCTGATCGCCTCGGTGCTCGATGTGCCGCTGGTGCTGTACGAATCCGCCGACCGTGGCCCGGCTTTCGGCGCGGCGCGGCTCGCGCGGTTGGCGGTCACGGGCGAAGACCCGGCGGGTGTGGTGGTGGCGCCTGCCGTGCGCCAGGTGCTGGCGCCCGACGCCGCCTTGCACGCGGCCTACCAGCCCCGGCTGGAGGCCTTCCGCACGCTCTACCGCGCGATGGCGCCGGTCTGGGCGTCGGTGGCCTGAAGAGGCGCTCTCGCGGGTTCAGTCCGGCGTGAGCCCGGCGGTGTCCACCACCTTCTTGTACACGTCGAACTCGGCGGCGATCTGCTGCGTGAATTCCTGCGGCGTGTTGCCGACGACGAAGGAGCCGGTGTCCTGGATGCGCTTGCGCACGGCGGGATCTTCCAGCGACTTGCGTGCCGCCGCGTGCACCTTGTCCACCACGTCCTTGGGCAGGCCCTTGGGGCCCACGATGCCGTAGTACGCCATGCGGTTCACCGGCGCGAGGCCGACCTCCTTGAAGGTCGGCACGTCGGGCAAGTCCTTCAGGCGCTCGGACGCCGCCACGACGATCGGGATTAGCCGACGGTCCTTGATGAAGGGCAGCGCCGACGGCAGGTTGTCGAAGATCATCGCGACCTGGCCCGCGACGGTGTCGTTGAGCGCCGGGCCCGACCCGCGGTAGGGGATGTGCGTGACGGACGCGCCGGCCATGCCCTTGTACAGCTCCATCTGCAGGTGCCCGATGCTGCCCGTGCCTGCGGTGGCGTAGGCGTACTTGCCGGGATTCTTCTTCAGCACCTCGATGAAGCCCTTGTAGTCCCGTGCCGAAAAGCTGGGGTGGACCGCAATGACGTTGGGCGTCGCCGCCAGGTTGATGATCGGCGTGAAGTCGGTCTTCGGGTTGTAGGGCACCTTGGGGTTGATGGCCGGGTTGGCCGCCGTCGTCGACACGGTGCCGATGCCCAGCGCGTAGCCGTCGGGCGTGGCGCGCGCGGTCTCGGCGGCCCCGATCGCGCCGCCCGCGCCCGACTTGTTCTCGACGATGACGCTCTGCCCCAGGTGCCTGCCCAGGGGCTCGGAAATGACGCGCGCAATGATGTCCGTCGTGCCGCCCGGCGCGAACGGCACCTGCAGCTTGACGGGCTTGTCGGGGTAGCCCTGCGCATGGACGGGCACGGCCGCTGCCAGCAGGCAGGCGAGGGCGAACAGGGTGGGGTTTTTCGGCAAGGTGTCTTCCTCCTCTTGGATTGATGGAATGGGTGGGATGAGTGGGGGCCGATCAGGGGCGCCGCGGAATCAGGCAGCTCGCGTCGAGCTCGCCCGGGTCGTTGACGCCGAGCATGGCCATGTTCCGATCGACCTCGTCCCGCAGCAGCCGGATCGCGTGCGCGACGCCCGCGTGGCCGCCCACGGCGGCGGCATACATGAACGGGCGGCCGGCGAACACGGCCTTGGCGCCCAGCGCCAGCGCCTTCAGCACGTCGCTGCCGCGGCGCACGCCGCCGTCGACCATCACGGGCAGCTCGCCTGCAGCGTCCAGCACCTGCGGCAGCGCGCGCAGCGCCGGTGCGGCGCCGTCAAGCTGCCGCCCGCCGTGGTTGGAGACGATGAGCCCATCGGCGCCGAGCTGCCGCGCGCGCCGCGCATCGGCCGGATGAAGAATGCCCTTCAGGATCAGCGGCCCCCGCCACTGCTGGCGGATGCGGGCGATGTGGTCCCAGTGGATGTGGTCGCGGCCGGTCGTGTCGCGGATCGCGGTGCTGGAGAAAAGAGGCGCACCGCGCGTGGCGAATGAGTTCTCGAAATGCGGCATGCCGTGCGCCACGAAGGTCCGCGCGAGCGTGCCGAGCAGCCAGCGCGGCCGCACGAGGCCGTCCCACGCCAGCCGCAGGCTGGGCCGCAGCGGCGTCGTGAAGCCGGCGCGCACGTTGTTTTCGCGGTTCGCCCAGACGGGAATATCGACCGTGACGACCAGGTGGCGAAAGCCCGCGCCGGCGATGCGCGCCACCAGGCCGTCGATGCGCGCCGCATCGCCCGGCAGGTAGGCCTGGAACCAGGTGCCGGGCGCGGCCTGGGCCACTTCTTCCATCGGAATGAGCGAGGTGCCGCTCATGACCGCGGGAATGCCGGCCGCCTGCGCCGCCTGCGCGAGCACCAGGTCGCCGCGGTAGGCCGACAGCGCGCTGATGCCGACCGGCGCGATCCCGAAGGGCGACGCGTAGCGCTGGCCGAACAGCGTGACCTCCTGCGAGCGCCGGGAGACGTCGACCAGCACCCGGGGCAGGAAGTCGTGCGCGTCGAACGCGGCGTGGTTGGCGTCCAGCGAGCGGTTGTCTTCCGCCGCGCCGGCGATGTAGCCGAACAGCGGGCGCGGCAGCCGGCGCTTGGCCGCGTGCTCGAAGTCCTGCAGCGACAGGATGCCGGCCAGGCGCCGCGGCGTCGCGGCGGCAGCAGCAGGGGCTTGCGCCGGCGCGGTGCGCGGGGCATCGAAGGCACGCGAGAAAACAGTCATGTCCGCCATCCAGTCAGTCGTTCGGTCCGCGCGGACTGTAGGCGTGCAGAAGGTTTTGAAAAAGCGAATTTATGGTAATTTGTCATTTCGCTTTTTTCGAAATGACAGAGGGGACGGCGCATGACGCTGAAGCAACTGGAGGCCTTCTACTGGGCCGCGACCTGCGCCAGCTTTGCGCTCGCGGCGCAGCGGCTGCACCTGTCGACCTCGTCGCTGTCCAAGCGCCTGGCCGAGCTGGAGGTGTCGCTCGGCGCGCCCTTGTTCGACCGCGCCGGGCAGCGGGCCACGCTCACGGACGCGGGTGAGCGTTTCCTGCCGCGCGCCGCCGCGCTGCTGCTGGCGGCCGACGAAACGAAGCGGTCGATCGGCGCGCCCGCCAGCCTCGGCGGCCGTTGCACCTTCGGCATCGGCGAACTGAGCGCGCTGACCTGGCTGCCCCAGCTCGTCGCGCACGTGGGGCGGCACCTGCCGGACCTGCGCCTGGAGCCGCACGTCAACTTCGGTTCGGCGCTGGACGAGCGCCTTCGCAACGGCGAGCTCGACTGCGCGGTGATTGCCGGGCGTTCACCGCACCACGGGCTGATCTCGTCGCACACCGTGGGCCAGGCGCATTTCGTGTGGGTGGCCGCGCCCGCGTTGGCGGGCAAGACCGCGACGATCGGCGCGCCGCTGCTCGCGCAACATCCCATCGTGACGCTGCCGCTCGGCGCGGGCACCAGCCGCCTGCTCGACGAATGGCTCATGGCCGAGAACCTCGAGGCGCCGCATCGCCTCAGCTGCAACAGCTGGGGTGCCGTCGCCGGCCTGTTGATCGAGGGGATCGGTGTCGGGTTCCTGCCGGAAGGCTGGGCGCGCCTGCTGTCGCGCCGCGGCGACCTGCGCATCCTGAAGACCCGCCAGGCCCTGCCCGCGCTGACCTACACCTTCCAGAAGCGCAGCAACGACGAGCGCCATCTGCTGACGGCCATGCGCGCCGCGGTGCTCGCGTCCATCGATTTCTCGAAGGCGGCCCGCCTGCTCTAGGTGGAGGGCGTTAGAAAGCCTCGCACACGCGAAGCACTTCGGCGCCGTAGGCCTCGAGCTTCTTCGTGCCGATGCCGCTGATGCCCTGCAGGTCCTCGAGCGTCGCGGGCGCGCGCTCGGCAATGGCGGCCAGCGTGGCGTCGTGGAAGATCACGTAGGCCGGCAGGTTGTGTTCCTTCGCCACCTCGGCGCGCCAGGCCTTGAGCGCCTCGAAGCGCTTCTTGCCGGTGTCGTCGAGCGAGGCCGCCGCCGGCGACGGCGCGCCCTTGGCGGCCTTCTCGCGGCGGGGCTTGCGCTCGGCGGGCGACGACACCGACTCGCGCAGCGACACCGTGGTCTCGCCCTTGAGCACCGCGCGCGAGCCCTCGGTGAGCTTCAGCGTGTTGAACGCTTCGGCGTCCACCGCCAGCGCGCCCGTGGCGATCAGCTGGCGCAGCACGCCGCGCAGCGCCACCTCGCTGAACTCCGCGCCGATGCCGAAGGTGCTGATGCGCTCGTGCCCGAACTGCTTGACCTTCTCGGTTGCCTTGCCGCGCAGGATGTCCATGATGTGGCCCGCGCCGAAGCTGATGCCGCTGAGTTGCTGCACGCGATAGATGGTGCTCAGCAGCTTGCGCGCGGCATCGGTGCCGTCCCACACCTGCGGCGGGTTCAGGCAGTTGTCGCAGTTGCCGCAGGGCGTGCTCTTCTCGCCGAAGTAGCCCAGCAGGCGCACGCGGCGGCAGTCGCTGGCCTCGGCCAGCGAGAGCAGGGCGTCGAGCTTGCCGCGCATCACCTGCTTGAACTCTTCGCCGGCCGGGCTCTCGTCGATCATGCGGCGCTGGTTCACCACGTCGTTCAGGCCGTAGGCCATCCAGGCGTCGGCGGGGGCGCCGTCGCGGCCCGCGCGGCCGGTTTCCTGGTAGTAGCCCTCGATGTTCTTGGGCATGTCGACGTGGCCGACGAAGCGCACGTCGGGCTTGTCGATGCCCATGCCGAAGGCGATGGTCGCGACCATCACGATGCCTTCTTCGCGCAGGAAGCGGTCCTGGTGCTTCTGGCGCACCGCCGCATCGAGGCCCGCGTGGTACGGCAGGGCGTTGATGCCGGCGCCCTGCAGCGTCGTCGCGAGGTCTTCCACGCGCTTGCGCGACTGGCAATAGACCACGCCCGCATCGCCCTCGTGCTCGCGCTCGATGAAGCGCAGCAGCTGCGTGGTGGCGTCCTTCTTCTCGACGATGGTGTAGCGGATGTTCGGCCGGTCGAAGCTGGAGACGAACTGGCGCGCTTCTTCCAGCTGCAGCCGTTCGACGATGTCGGCGCGCGTGAGGTCGTCGGCCGTGGCCGTGAGCGCGATGCGCGGCACGCCCGGGTAGCGCTCGTGCAGCACGGTGAGCGCGCGGTACTCGGGGCGGAAGTCGTGGCCCCACTGGCTCACGCAATGCGCCTCGTCGATGGCGAACAGCGAGAGCTTGCCGCGCTCGTTCAGCGAATCGAGCTGCGACAGAAAGCGCGGCGTGTTCACGCGCTCGGGCGCCGCGTACAGCAGCGTGATCTCGCCGCGCAGCATGCGGCGCTCCACGTCCTGCGTCTGTTCCCAGTCGAGCGTCGAGTTCAGGAAGGCCGCATTCACGCCCGCCTCGTGCAGCGCGCCCACCTGGTCGTGCATCAGCGCGATCAGCGGCGACACCACCACCGACACGCCGCGCCCCGCGCGCTGCCGCGCGATGGCCGGAATCTGATAACAGAGCGACTTGCCGCCGCCCGTGGGCATGAGCACCAGCGCGTCGCCGCCGCCCACCACGTGCTCCACGATGTCCTGCTGGGCCCCGCGAAAGCGCGCGTAGCCGAACACGTCATGAAGGATGTCGGCGGGGGCCGCGCTGCCGGAGCTGCTGCCGTCGCTGGAAGCGTCGAAGGGGCGGGGAGCGAGGGAAGACACAGGCGGGGGTGCGAAGGGCGGGAGAGGGGAGAAAAGGGCCGGAGCCGGGGCGGACGCCGATTGTCCCCCAGCGGCTCCGATATGACTGTGGCACGGCGTTTGCAATGGTGAACCCCGTCCCGGCACCCCTCTTGTCTAGACAGCAAACTGGGGCATTTCTCTCGGAGATGCACCAAAACAGGACTTTCGGGTTATCCTGTATATACAAGTTGGGGCGCCTGGCAACAATGCGAGGCGTGCTGCCCATATCCCCCGGGCATGTATCGCCGAGTCACCTCTCTCAAAAAATGGAACCAGGAGTCCCCATGGTCAAGACGGTAGTTGTGAAAGTCGCTTCGCTGCTGGCAGCAGGTGCATGTGCAGCGGGCATGGCCGGAACGGCCGCCGCCCAGGACACGAAGATTTCGCTCGGCATGTCCGGCTGGACCGGCTTTGCGCCGCTGTCGCTGGCCGACAAGGCCGGCATCTTCAAGAAGAACGGGCTGGACGTCGAACTCAAGATGATCCCGCAGAAGGACCGCCACCTGGCGCTGGCCTCCGGCGCGATCCAGTGCGCGGCCACCACGGTGGAGACGCACGTGGCCTGGAACGCCAACGGCGTGCCGATCGTGCAGATCTTCCAGATGGACAAGTCCTACGGCGCCGACGGCCTGGCCGTGCGCAACGACGTGAAGAGCTTCTCCGACCTCAAGGGCAAGAGCATCGGCGTGAGCGCCCCGGGCACCGCGCCGTACTTCGGCCTGGCCTGGATGCTCAGCAAGAACGGCATGAGCCTGAAGGACGTGAAGGTGGTCTCGCTCGAGCCGCAGCCCGCCGCGCAGGCTTTCGTGGCCGGCCAGAACGACGCCGCGATGACCTACGAGCCCTACCTCTCGACCGTGCGCGCCAACCCGGCCGCCGGCAAGATCCTGGCCACCACGCTCGACTACCCGATGGTGATGGACACCGTCGGCTGCGCCCCCACCTGGCTCAAGGCCAACAGCAAGGCCGCCGCCGCGCTCACCAAGTCGTACTTCGACGCGCTGGACATGATCAAGGCCGACCCGGCCAAGGCCAACGAACTCATGGGCTCGGCCGTCAAGCAAAGCGGCGAGCAGTTCGCCAAGTCGTCGGCCTACCTGCGCTGGCAGGACAAGGCCGCCAACCAGAAGTTCTTCGCGGGCGAGCTCACCAGCTTCATGAAGGAAGCCGCGGCCATCCTGCTTGAGGCCGGCGTGATCCGCAAGGCGCCGGAAGACTATGCCGCCACCTTCGACGCCAGCTATGTCAAGTAAGGCCTTGCCGCAGATGCAACCGATGACCGCCGCCCCGGCGCGCGCCGTGACGCCGCCGCCCGCGCCTCCCGTGCGGCGTCGCGTGTTCGCGCCGCTCGAACCCATCAGCGCATCCGCGCGCACGATGCTGGGGCTGGGCTTCTTCGTGCTCTTCGTCGTGGTATGGGGCATCGCCACGCTGGGCGGCTTCGTGTCGCCCACCTTCCTGGCGAGTCCGATCACGATGGTGAAAGAGGGCTGGCTGCTCTTCACCGAGTACGGCTTCATCGGCGACATCGGCATGACCGTGTGGCGCGTGTTTGGCGGCTTCCTGCTGGCGGCCGTCATCGCGGTGCCGCTGGGCGTGGCCATGGGCACCTGGAAGACCGTCGAGGCCTTCTTCGAGCCCTTCGTCTCGTTCTGCCGCTACCTGCCGGCCTCGGCCTTCATTCCGCTGCTCATCCTGTGGGCGGGCCTGGGCGAAATGCAGAAGCTCCTGGTGATCTTCATCGGCTCGTTCTTCCAGATCGTGCTGATGGTGGCCGTCACCGTGGGCGGCGCGCGGCGCGACCTCGTCGAGGCCGCCTACACGCTGGGCGCCAACAGCCGCGGCATCGTGGCGCGCGTGCTCATTCCGGGGGCCGCGCCGGGCATCGCCGAAACGCTGCGCCTCGTGCTGGGCTGGGCCTGGACCTATGTGATCGTGGCCGAGCTCATCGGCTCCTCGTCGGGCATCGGCCACATGATCACCGACAGCCAGGCGCTGCTGAACACCGGCCAGATCATCTTCGGGATCATCGTGATCGGCGTCATCGGCCTGTTGTCCGACTTCGCTTTCAAGGCGATGAATCGCCGTCTGTTTGCATGGGCTGCACTGTGAAGAACCAACTTTCCATCCAGGGCGTTTCGCGCGTCTTCACCGGCACCAAGGGCCAGCGCACGCAAGCGCTGCAGCCGATCGACTTCGAGGTGAAGGAGAACGACTTCGTCACCATCCTCGGCCCCTCGGGCTGCGGCAAGTCGACGCTGCTGCGCATCGTCGCGGGGCTCGACTTCCCGACCACCGGCCAGGTGATGCTCGACGGCGAGCGCATCGAAGGCCCGGGCGCCGACCGCGGCGTGGTGTTCCAGAGCTACACGCTCTTCCCGTGGCTCACGGTCGCGCAGAACATCCGCTTCGGCCTGCGCGAGCGCGGCATGAGCGAGGCCGACCAGAAGGAACGCAGCGAGTTCTTCATCGCCAAGGTCGGCCTGCGCGGTTTCGAGCACCACTTTCCCAAGCAGCTCTCGGGCGGCATGCAGCAGCGCACGGCCATTGCGCGCGCGCTGGCCAACGACCCCAAGATGCTGCTGCTCGACGAGCCCTTCGGCGCGCTCGACAACCAGACCCGCGTGCTCATGCAGGAGCTGCTGCTGGGCATCTGGGAGTCGGCGCAGAAGACGGTGCTGTTCGTCACGCACGACATCGACGAGGCGATCTTCATGGCCAACCGCGTGGCGGTGTTCAGCGCGCGGCCGGGCCGCATCAAGACCGAGATCGCGGTCGACTTCCCGCACCCGCGCAGCTACACCATCAAGACCTCGCCCGAGTTCATGGACATCAAGGCGCGCCTGACCGAAGAAATCCGCGCCGAGTCGATGGCCGCCGCGGAACATTGAAAGCACGATGAAACGCGACCTGCCGTCCCTCGCGCTCTATGCGCAAGTCAAGGATCACATCTCCCGCAAGATCCAGGACGGCACGTGGCCGCCCGGCCACCGCCTGCCTTCCGAGAACGAGCTGGTCGCGCAGTTCGGCATGGCGCGCATGACCGTGAACCGCGCCCTGCGCGAGCTCATGGAGCAGGGGCGCATCGTGCGCGTGGCCGGCGTGGGCAGCTTCGTGGCCGAGAACAAGCCGCAGTCCACGCTGCTGCAGATCGCCAACATCGCCAGCGAAATCCGCCAGCGCGGCCACGACTACCGCTGCGAGATGCTCGCGGTCGAGCGCCTCGCGGCCTCGCCCGACGTGGCGGCCTGGCTCGACCTGCGCGCGGGCGACTCGGTGTTCCACAGCGCCTGCCTGCACCTGGACAACGACACGCCCGTGCAGCTCGAGGAGCGCTACGTCAATCCGCAGGTCGTGCCCGACTTTCTCGAGCAGGACTTCACAGTTGTGCCGCCCAGCGAGTACCTGGTGCGCAACGTGCCCTTCGACCAGATCGAACACGTCGTCGATGCCGTGCTGCCCAGCGCCGAACAGGCCGACCGGCTCGCGATGGCGCCCACCGACCCCTGCCTGCTGCTGACGCGCCGCACCTGGATCCGCAACACGCCCGTGACCTGGGTGCGCTGCCTGCATCCCGCTTCGCGCTACAGCCTGGGCAGCCGTTTCAAGTCCGACGGCAACCCGACGTTCGGCTAGACAGACCGTTTTTTCGACCCTCAGAGGCTTACGTTTTCTCTCGCAACCACTTGTATAGACAGGTTCACATGCCAAGCAATCACACCGCCACTCCCCACGCCACATTGACCCTCACGCCCGGCAAGGTCGACCTTGCGATGCTGCGACGTATCCAGGCCGGCGGCGTGCACCTTGCGCTCGACCCGTCGGTGCAGGACGGCATGGCCAAGGCCGAGGCCGCGGTGCGTCACATCGTCGAGAACGACGAGGTGGTCTACGGCATCAACACCGGTTTCGGCAAGCTCGCCAGCACGCGCATCGGCAACGACCACCTGGCCGAGCTGCAGCGCAACCTCGTGCTCTCGCACAGCGTGGGCACGGGCGAGCCGCTGGCCGCGCCGGTGGTGCGCATGATCCTCGCGACCAAGGCCGTGAGCCTGGCGCGTGGCCACTCGGGCGTGCGGCCCGCGCTGGTCGATGCGCTGCTGGCGCTGTTCAACGCCGGCGTCACGCCCAGCATTCCGTGCAAGGGCTCGGTCGGCGCTTCGGGCGACCTGGCGCCGCTGGCCCACATGGCCTGCGTGCTGATCGGCGAAGGCGAAGCCACGCTGGCCGACGGCAAGAAGGTCAGCGGTGCCGAGGCCATGCGCAGCATCGGCCTCGAGCCCTTCGTGCTCGGCCCCAAGGAAGGCCTGGCGCTGCTCAACGGCACGCAGGTGTCGACCGCGCTGGCGCTGGCCGGCCTGTTCGGCGCTGAAGACGTGTTCGCCGCCGCGCTGATGTCGGGCGCGCTGTCGCTCGAAGCCATCCAGGGCTCGATCAAGCCCTTCGACGCGCGCATCCACGCCGCACGCGGCCAGCCCGGCCAGATCGCCGTGGCCGGCGCCGTGCGCACGCTGCTCGACGGCAGCGAGATCGTTCCCTCGCACGCCGACTGCGGTCGCGTGCAGGACCCGTACTCGGTGCGCTGCATCCCGCAGGTGATGGGCGCCTGCCTCGACAACCTGGCCCACGCCTCGCGCGTGCTGGTCATCGAAGCCAATGCCGCATCGGACAACCCGCTGGTGTTCTGCGACACCGGCGAGGTGATCTCGGGCGGCAACTTCCACGCCGAGCCCGTCGCCTTCGCGGCCGACATCATTGCGCTGGCCGTGAGCGAAGTCGGCGCCATCGCCGAGCGCCGCCTCGCGCTGCTGCTCGACAGCGGCCTGTCGGGCCTGCCGCCCTTCCTGGTGCGCGACGGTGGCCTGAACTCCGGTTTCATGATCGCGCAGGTCACGGCCGCCGCGCTCGCGTCGGAAAACAAGTCGCACGCGCACCCCGCCAGCGTCGACAGCCTGCCGACCTCGGCCAACCAGGAAGACCACGTGTCGATGGCCACCTTCGCGGCGCGCCGCCTGGGCGACATGGTCAACAACACCGCCGTGGTGGTGGGCATCGAAGCGATGGCTGCCGCGCAAGGCATCGAGCTCAAGCGCAAGCTGAAGAGTTCGCCGCTGGTCGAAGCGGAATTCGCCCGCATCCGCCAGAAGGTCGCGTTCCTCGAGACCGACCGCTACCTCGCACCCGACATCGAAGCCATGCGCCTGTGGGCGCTCGCGGCCGACCTGCCGGCCGCGCTGCTCGACATCCTGCCCAGCCACTCGAAGTGATCCGTACCGACTGCCACCCGACAAGGAGAACCACGCCATGAACGCACCCGACAAATTCGCCCTGAACACCACCACCGGCGCCGATCCGCGCCATGACCCGACCCGCGTGATCCGCGCCCCGCGCGGCACCGAGCTCAACTGCAAGAGCTGGCTCACCGAAGCGCCGTACCGCATGCTGCAGAACAACCTCGACGCCGAGGTGGCCGAGCGCCCGCAAGACCTCGTGGTGTACGGCGGCATCGGCCGCGCCGCGCGCGACTGGGCCTGCTACGACCAGATCCTCGCCTCGCTGAAGGAACTGGAAGACGACGAAACCTTGCTCATTCAATCGGGCAAGCCCGTGGGCGTGTTCAAGACGCACGCCGATGCACCACGCGTGCTGCTCGCCAACTCCAACCTCGTGCCGAAGTGGGCCAACTGGGAGCACTTCAACGAGCTCGACCGCCAGGGCCTCTTCATGTACGGCCAGATGACGGCGGGCAGCTGGATCTACATCGGCAGCCAGGGCATCGTGCAAGGCACCTTCGAGACCTTCGTCGAAGCCGGCCGCCAGCACTACAACAACAGCCTTGCGGGCAAGTGGATCTTGACGGCCGGCCTGGGCGGCATGGGCGGCGCGCAGCCGCTCGCGGCCACGCTGGCCGGCGCCGTGTCGCTGAACATCGAGTGCCAGCAGTCGAGCATCGACTTCCGCCTGCGCACGCGCTACGTCGACAAGCAGGCACGCGACATCGACCACGCCTTCGAGCTCATCAAGCAGCACTGCGACGCCAAGGAAGCCGTGTCGATCGCGCTGCTGGGCAACGCGGCCGACATCCTGCCCGAGCTGGTCAAGCGCGCGAAGGCCGGCGGCCTCAAGCCCGACCTCGTGACCGACCAGACCTCCGCGCACGACCTGATCAACGGCTACCTGCCCTCGGGCTGGACCGTGCCGCAGTGGCAGGCCGCCATGAAGGACGCGTCGCAACACGACGCCCTGAAGAAGGCCGCCGCGAAGTCGTGCGCCGTGCACGTGCAGGCCATGCTCGACTTCCAGGCCATGGGCATTCCCACGGTCGACTACGGCAACAACATCCGCCAGGTCGCGTTCGACGAAGGCGTGAAGAACGCCTTCGACTTCCCGGGCTTCGTGCCGGCCTACATCCGCCCGCTGTTCTGCGAAGGCAAGGGCCCGTTCCGCTGGGTGGCGCTCTCGGGCGATCCGGAAGACATCTACAAGACCGACGCCAAGATCAAGGAGCTGTTCCCCGAGAACACCCACACCCACCGCTGGCTCGACATGGCGCGCGAGCGCATCGCCTTCCAGGGCCTGCCCGCGCGCATCTGCTGGCTCGGCCTGGGCGAGCGCCACATCGCCGGCCTGGCCTTCAACGAGATGGTGAAGAACGGCGAGCTCAAGGGCCCGATCGTCATCGGCCGCGACCACCTGGACACCGGCTCGGTCGCCAGCCCGAACCGCGAGACCGAAGCCATGAAGGACGGCACCGACGCCGTCTCCGACTGGCCGCTGCTCAACGCCCTGCTCAACACGGCCGGCGGCGCGACCTGGGTCAGCCTGCACCACGGCGGCGGCGTGGGCATGGGCTACTCGCAGCACTCGGGTGTGGTGATCGTGTGCGACGGCACCGACGCCGCGGCCAAGCGCATCGGGCGCGTGCTCTTCAACGACCCGGCCACCGGCGTCATGCGCCATGCCGACGCGGGCTACGACATCGCCGTGGCCACGGCGAAGAAGCAGGGCCTGAAGCTGCCGATGATCAAGTAAGGCCGGCAGGCGCTGCAGGTGAAGTAAAAAAGCGGGTCACCGACACCCCGACAAAGAAGGAGACCCGACGATGACCCTCGATGCTTCCGACCTGCAGCGCCGCGTGCGCGAACGCGTGGACGACGCGCTGGTGGCGCAGTTCCAGCGCGATGGCGCGGTCTGCATCCGCCAGCTGCTCACGGCCGACGAACTCGCGCTGCTGCGTGACGGCATCGAGGCGAATCTGGCGGCGCCCAGCCCGCGCGCCAAGGTCGCGAGCCGGCCCGACGACCCGGGCCGTTTCTTCGAGGACTTCTGCAACTGGCAGGAGATCGACGCCTTCGGCCGCTTCATCCGGCAGGCACCGCTGGCGCCCCTCGCGCAGCGGCTCATGGGCTCGGACACCGTGCGCCTGTACCACGACCACCTGCTCGTGAAGGAACCCGGCACGCGCCAGCGCACGCCGTGGCACCAGGACCAGCCCTACTACAACATCGAGGGCATGCAGAACGTCAGCATGTGGATTCCGGTCGATCCGGTGTCGCGTGCCGCCACGCTCGAGTTCGTGGCCGGCTCCCACAAGGGGCCGTGGCTGATGCCGCGCACCTTCATGGACAACCACGCCAAGTGGTTCCCCGAAGGCAGCCTGGACGACCTGCCCGACATCGAGGGCGCGCGCGAGCGCTTTCCGATCGTCGGCTGGGACATCGAGCCCGGCGACTTCGTCTGCTTCCACATGCTCACGCTGCATGCGGCCGCCGGTGTCGAGGGGCCGAACCGGCGCCGCGTGTTCTCGGTGCGTTTTTTGGGCGACGACATCCGCCACGCGCCGCGCAGCTGGAAGACCTCGCCCGATTTCCCGGGCCTGGCCGAGCGCCTGCCGGCCGGCGCGCCGATGGACGATCCGCTCTTTCCGCTGCTGGTGCGCTGAGCCTCGGTAAGACGAAGGTAGAAAGAAAAAACGCGCTCATTCCCATCGCGTGGGAATTCGGGCTTGGTCGTGAGAACGGCGAGCAAGATACTGCACGCCGCATCCACTTTCGACCGCCCAGCGATTGCCCCCGATGACGACCCCCCTTGACGCTCCTGCCCACAACGACCGCGCGCTGTTCGTGCTGTCGGTGCTGGCGCAAAGCAAGGCGGCGATGACGGCGGCCGAGCTCGTGCAGGCCACCGGCCTGTCGCAGAGCACGCTGTACCGCCAGGTCGCCACCCTGCGCCGCTGGGGCTTCGTGATGGAGTCCGAGGGCCGCTACTCGCCGGGGCCCGTCAGCGTGCAGCTGGCCAGCGGCTTCGACGGCAACTCCGACCTCGTGATGGCCGCGCGCGCCGACATGCGCGTGCTGGCGCAGCAAAGCCACGAGAGCGTCGCGCTCGTCACCCTGGTGAACGAGCGCGTCGTGTGCCTGGAGATGATCGACAGCGAGCAGTCGCTGCGCTGCTCCTTCGACCGTGGCCGCAGCGTGCCCGCGCGCGACGGCGCCAGCGCCAAGTGCCTGCTGGCCCACGCGCCCGACGACGCGCGCGACCTGCTGCTCGACGGTCTCGACGAAGGCCCCGAACGCCGCGCCGAGCGCGCCGCCGAACTCGACGCCATCCGCGCCGCCGGCCATGCCGTGACCCACGGCGAGGTCGATGCCGGCGTGTGGGGCGCGAGCGCGCCGGTGCTGGCCGCGGGCCGGCGCCTGCGCGGGGCGATCACGTTGATGGCGCCGCTCACGCGCGTCGAAGGCATGGAAGCTGCATTGGTCCACATGACCGTCGTCACGGCGGCCCGCATCTCGCGCGCACTGCAGTAGTCGCCGCTTTTTCTTTTTTCTTTCTCCCTCCCTCACCTCCACGAAAGCCCTCCCATGAACACCCGTCGCACCCTCGTCGCCGCCGCCCTGTCCGGCCTCGCCTTCTTCGGTTTCGCTGGCGCCGCGCAAGCCCAGGGCGAGCCGCTGCGCGTGGCCACCGACGCCACCTTCCCGCCGATGGAGTTCGTGGAAAACGGCAAGCGCACCGGCTTCGACGTGGAGCTGGTCGAGGCCATCGGCAAGACGCTGGGTCGCAAGATCGAGTGGATCGACATCGACTTCAAGGGCCTCGTGCCGGGCCTGATCTCCAAGCGCTTCGACATGGCCGTGTCGGGCATCTACATCACCGACGAGCGCAAGAAGGTCGTCGACTTCACCGTGCCGTACTACGCCGGCGGCCTCGTGGTCATGGTGAAGGACGGCAACACCACCATCAAGAAGCCGGCCGACATCAACGGCAAGAAGGTCAGCGTGCAGGTGGGCACCAAGTCCGTGTCGTACACGAAGGAGAAATTCCCGCAGGTGCAGCTGATGGAAGTCGAGAAGAACCAGGAGATGTTCAACCTCGTGGACATCGGCCGCGCCGACGCCGCCGTCACCGGCAAGCCCGCCGCCTTCCAGTACGTGCGCACGCGCGGCGGCCTGAAGGTGCTCGACGAGCAGATCACCACCGAGGAATACGGCATGGCCATCCGCAAGGACACGCCGGAGCTCACCAAGGCCGTGAACGGCGCGATCGAGAAGCTCAAGGCCGACGGCACCTACGCCGCCATCGTGAAGAAGTGGTTCAGCGCCACCGCCAAGTAAGCGCGCCATGGACTTCGATTTCTCGCCCGTCTGGCAGGGCTGGCCCGACCTGCTGCGCGGCGCGCTGGTCACGGTGGAGATCACCGCCTGCGCGCTGGCCCTGGGTTGCGTGCTGGGCCTGCTGGTCGGCATCGGCCGGCTGAACCCGAAGCGGCGCTGGATCTACGGCGTGTGCACCGCCTACGTGGCGGCGATTCGCGGCACGCCGCTGCTGGTGCAGCTGTTCATCCTGTTCTTCGGCCTGCCGCACTTCGGCATCCTGCTGCCCGCCTTTGTGTGCGGCGTGCTGGGGCTCGGCGTGTACTCGGGCGCCTACGTGTCCGAGATCGTGCGCGGCGCGATCCAGTCGATCGACAAGGGCCAGACCATGGCCGCGCAGTCGCTGGGCATGACGCCCGGCGTGGCCATGCGCCAGATCGTGTTGCCGCAGGCCGTGGTGCGCATGATTCCGCCGCTGGGCAACGAGTTCATCGCGCTCATCAAGAACTCGGCGCTGGTGTCGCTGCTCACGATCCACGACGTGATGCACGAAGGCCAGAAGATCATCAGCGTGTCGTACCGCTCGCTCGAGGTGTACCTGGCCATCGCGCTCGTGTACTTCATGCTCACGGGCACCATGACCTTGATCCTGCGGCATTTCGAACAGAAGCTGCGCCAGGGCGGGTTGATGCGATGAGCGTGCAGCGTTTTTCGCGCGCGACCCTGCGCGCCACGCCCTGGAAGAACGGCGGCGGCACCACGCAGGAAATCGCCAGCTGGCCGCAAGGCGCGGGGCTCGACAGCTTCGGCTGGCGCGTGAGCATCGCGACCATCGCGTCGCCGGGCCCGTTCTCGGTGTTCCCGGGCATCGACCGCCAGATCATGCTGCTCGAAGGCGACGGCGTGCGCCTCTTCACGCACGACGGCCGCGTGTCGCACCGGCTCGACGTGCCGCACCAGCCCTTCGCTTTTTCCGGTGACGACCCGATCGACTGCACGCTGCTCGGCGGCGCCTCGAACGACTTCAACGTGATGGCGCGCGGCGGCCAGTGGCGCGCCGACGTGCAGGTGCTGGAACGCGCCGCCGACATCGCGCCCGCGCCGCACGGCGTACTGCTGGCCTTGCGCGGCGAGTGGCGCTTGAATGACGGCGAAGCCCTGGGCGACGGCGACGGCCTGTGCTGGACCGACGCCGCGCAGGCATGGCAGGCCGCACCGGCGAGCGAGGGCGCGCGGCTGGTGGCCGTGCGCTTCGTGCCGGCCTGAGCGGCCCAAGCAAAGAACAGGAGATGACGATGACACCCCCCAGCGAATTCCCCTCGGCCGACGGCCTGTGGACCGGCCTGCGCCTGGCGCCCGGTGCGGCGCCCGGCGTCACCTTGGCGCCCGACGCCGAAGCCGCCCTCGTGGTCGCGCAGGGCACGGTCCGCTGGGTCGGCGCGCGCGCTGATGTGCCCGCCGAATTCGCGGGGCTCGCGCCGCACGACGGCGGCGGCGCGCTCGTCACGCCCGGTCTCGTCGATTGCCACACGCACCTGGTCTACGGCGGCCAGCGCGCCAACGAGTTCGCGATGCGGCTCGCGGGCGCCACCTACGAAGAGGTGGCCAAGGCCGGCGGCGGCATCGTCTCGTCGGTGCGCGCCACGCGCGAGGCCGACGAGGACACGCTGTTCGCCCAGGCCGCCGCGCGCCTCGAGCAGCTGCTGGCCGACGGCGTGTGCGCCATCGAGATCAAGTCGGGCTACGGCCTGGCGCTCGAACATGAACGCAAGCAGCTGCGCGTGGCGCGGCGACTTGGCGAGGCTTATGGCGTGACCGTGCGCACCACCTTCCTCGGCGCGCACGCGCTGCCGCCCGAGTACGCCGGCCGCAGCGGCGACTACATCGACCTCGTCTGCAAAGAGATGCTGCCCGCGCTCGCCGCCGAAGGGCTGGTCGATGCGGTCGACGTGTTCTGCGAGCGCATCGCCTTCTCGCTCGCGGAAACCGAGCAGGTCTTCCAGGCCGCCAAGGCGCTGGGCCTGCCGGTCAAGCTGCATGCCGAGCAGCTGTCGGACATGGGCGGCGCGGCGCTGGCCGCACGCTACGGCGCGCTGTCGTGCGACCACATCGAGCACCTGTCGGCCGACGGCATCGCGGCCATGCGCCAGTCGGGCACCGTGGCCGTGCTGCTGCCCGGCGCCTACTACACGCTGCGCGACACGCACCTGCCGCCCATCGACGCGCTGCGCGCCGCGGGCGTGCCGATGGCCGTCTCGACCGACCACAACCCCGGCACCTCGCCGACGCTGAGCCTGCTGCTGATGGTCAACATGGCCTGCACGCTGTTCCGCCTCACCGTACCCGAGGCGCTGGCCGGCGTCACCGTGCACGCCGCGCGCGCGCTGGGCCTGCAGGACACGCACGGCGCGATCGCGCCCGGCATGCCCGCCAACTTCGTGCTCTGGAACCTGCACGACGCCGCCGAGCTGGCCTACTGGTTCGGCCAGCAGCCGGTGCGCGCCGTGGTGCGCCAGGGACGCATCGCCATCGGAGCCACCGAATGACACACACGCTTTTCGCAGCCGATGCGCTGCTGCCCGCAGGCTGGACGAAGAACGTCCTGCTGTCGTGGAACGACGCTGGCCAGCTCACGCAGGTCCAGGCCGGCGCGCAGCCGCCCGCGGGCGCGCAGCTGGCGACCGGCCCGGTGATCCCCGGCATGCCCAACCTGCATTCGCACGCCTTCCAGCGCGCCTTCGCGGGGCTCACCGAGCACCGCGCCGAACAGCAGGACAGCTTCTGGAGCTGGCGCACGCTGATGTACCGCTTTGCCGCGCGCCTCGGCCCGCAGCACATGGAGGCCATCGCGACCTGGCTCTACGCCGAGATGCTCGAGGCGGGCTACACCAGCGTGTGCGAGTTCCAGTACGTGCACCACGACACCGACGGCCGCCCCTATGCCGACGACGCGGCGCTGAGCCGCGCGCTGCTGCGCGCCGCGCACAACACCGGCATCGGCTTCACGCTGCTGCCCGTGCTCTACCAGACCAGCGGTTTCGGCGACCAGCCGCCCACCGAGGGACAGCGCCGCTTCATCCGCTCGACCGAGTCGATGCTGCGCCTGCTCGACGCGCTCAAGCCCGACTGCGACGCGCAGGGCGCGCGCCTGGGCCTGGCGCCGCACTCGCTGCGCGCCGTGCCGCCCGAGGCGCTGCGCGAGGCGCTCGCCGGCCTGGACGCCATCGACCGCACCGCGCCGGTCCACATCCACATCGCCGAGCAGACGAAGGAAGTGGACGACTGCGTGGAGTGGAGCGGCCTGCGCCCGGTCGAATGGCTGCTCGACCACGCGGCCGTCGACGCGCGCTGGTGCCTCGTGCACGCCACGCACATGAACGACGCCGAGTACGAATACGCGGCACAGAGCGGCGCGGTCGCGGGCCTGTGTCCGACCACCGAGGCCAACCTGGGCGACGGCATCTTCGACTTCGCGCGCTGGCGCAGCCACGGCGGCGCCTGGGGCGTGGGCTCCGACAGCCACGCCAGCGTCAACGCGGCCGAAGAGCTGCTGATGCTCGAGTACAGCCAGCGCCTGGGCCGGCGCCAGCGCAACGTCGGCGCCAGCGCGGCGCAGCCGCACGTGGCCACCGCGCTCACGCTCGAAGCCGTGCAGGGCGGGGCGCAAGCTTCGGGCCGCGCGGTCGGCGGGCTGGCCGCGGGGCAGCAGGCCGACTTCGTCGTGCTCGATGCCCATCACCTCGCGCTGCAGGGCCTGTCGGCGCCCGACATGCTCTCGGCCCATGTGTTCGCGAGCCACCGCACCTCGGCCGTCGACGCGGTCTGGGTGGCGGGCCGCCCGCGCGTCACGGCCGGGCGCCACGCGCTGCATGGCGATGCCGCAGCCGCCTTCGTTGCCGCGCGCACCCAACTCCTCAAGGACTGAATTCCCATGGCCTTCACCACCACCGAACCGGCGTTCCGCTTCCGCCAGGGCACGCGCCCGCTGCTGATCTCGATGCCGCACGTCGGCACGCACGTGCCGCCCGCACTGGCCGCACGCTTCACCGACGAGGCGCGCCACGTGCCCGACACCGACTGGCACCTCGAGCAGCTCTACGACTTCGCCGACGCACTCGGCGCCTCGGTGCTCGTGGCCACGCACTCGCGCTACGTGGTCGACCTGAACCGTCCGCCGGACGGCGCCAGCCTCTACCCGGGCCAGAGCGTCACCGGCCTGTGCCCGGTCGACACCTTCGACGACACGCCGGTCTATGCGAAGCCCGAAGACCACCCGTCCGACGAAGAAGTTGCCGAACGCCGCGAGGCCGTCTGGCGCCCGTACCACCAGCAGCTGCAGGCCGAGCTCGATCGCCTGCGGGCCGCGCACGGCACCGTCGCGCTGTGGGACGCGCACTCGATCCGCTCGGTGCTGCCGCGCTTCTTCGAAGGCAAGCTGCCCGACCTGAACCTGGGCACCGCCGACGGCAAGAGCTGCGACCCCGCGCTGGCCGCCACGCTGCGCGGCATCGCCGAATCGGCGCCGGGCTACACCGGCGTGCTCAACGGCCGCTTCAAGGGCGGCCACATCACGCGCCAGTACGGCAACCCGGCCGGCGGCGTGCACGCGGTGCAGCTGGAGATGACGCAGTCGAGCTACATGCAGGAAGCGCTGCCCTTCGACTACCTGCCCGACGTGGCCGCGGGCGTGAAGCCGCATGTGCGCCGCATGCTGGAAGCCGTGCTGGCCTTCGTCGAAGGCGGCGCCCGGTGAGCGCCGCCATCCACGCGTTCGCGCGCCCCGAGGTGCCGCCGCTGCCGCCCTACAACGCGGGGCTGTCCTCGGACGCCGTGCGCGCGCGCTACGGCGTCAGCGAGATCGCGCGGCTGGCGAGCAACGAGAACCCGTACGGCCCCAGCCCCGCGGTGGCGCGGGCGCTGGTCGACCTGGCGGCGCGCGCGGGCACCTACCCCGACGCCAACTCCACGGCGCTGCGTGCCGCCATCGCGCAGCGCACCGGGGCGCAGCCCGGCGAGGTGGTGATCGGCAACGGTTCGGAGGACATCCTGCAGATGCTGTGCCAGGCGCTGCTGTCGCCGGGCGACCGCGTGCTCACGCAGCGCCCGGCCTTCGGCCTGCACGAGATCTACCCGCGCATGATGGGCGCGCAGGTCGAGCTGCTGACGCTCACGCCGGAACTCGGCTTCGACGTCGACGCCTGGTGCGCCGCGCTCGCGCGTGGGCCCAAGGTGGTGATGCTGGCCAACCCCTCGAACCCGGTCGGCTGCATGTTCGATGCGGACGACTTCGCGCGCCTGCTCGCGGCGGTGCCCGCGGGCACGCTGCTGGTGGTGGACGAGGCCTACTACGAATATGCGCGGCTGGCGCCCGGCTACCCCGACGTGCTCGCCCTGCTGCGCACATGGCAGGCGGCGGGCGAAGGCCGCGCCCCCTGGATCGTGCTGCGCACCTTCTCCAAGGCCTGGGGCCTGGCCGGCCTGCGCGTGGGCTACGGCATTGCGTCCGACGCGGCGCTGGTGCAGCTGCTCGACCGCGTGCGCACGCCCTTCAACGTGAACCTGGCGGCGCAGGCCGCGGCGCTGGCGGCCTGGGGCGACGAGGCCTTCATGGCGCAGGCGGTGGCGCGCACCGTGCAACAGCGCGAGGCGCTGGCGGCGCAGCTTCGCGCCCTGGCCGGGTCGGTCTGGCCGGGCCTGCGCATCGCGCCTTCGGCGGCCAACTTCCTGTTCGTCGACCTCGGGCGGCCCAACGCGCCGGTCAACGAGGCCCTGCTGGCGCGCGGGATCATCGTCAAGCCCTGGAAGGAGCCGGGCTTCGAGACCTTCATCCGCGTGTCGGTGGGCACCGACGCGGACAACGCGCGCTTCGTGCAGGCGCTGGCGGAGATCGCGGGCGGGCAAGGCTGACGCCGGCAAGACCCGCCTGCGCGCCGGGCCAGACCGGGGTTTTTACAATCGCGGACATGACCAAGCCCCTCATCTATACCCGCGGCCAGGCGCTGCCGGGCATCCTCGCCAACCGCATTGCCATCCTCGACGGCGCGATGGGCACGATGATCCAGCGCTTCAAGCTCACCGAAGAGCAGTACCGCGGCGAGCGCTTCAAGGACTTCGAGCGCGACGTGAAGGGCAACAACGAGCTGCTGTCGCTCACGCGCCCCGACGTCATCACCGACATCCACGAGGCCTACCTCGCGGCCGGCGCCGACCTCATCGAGACCAACACCTTCGGCGCCACCACCATCGCGCAGGAGGACTACAAGATGGCCCATCTGGCGCGCGAGATGAACCTCGAATCGGCCAAGCTCGCACGCGCGGCCTGCGACAAGTACAGCACGCCCGACAAGCCGCGCTTCGTGGCCGGCGCCCTCGGCCCGACGCCCAAGACGGCGAGCATCAGCCCCGACGTGAACGACCCGGGCGCGCGCAACGTCGATTTCGAATCGCTGCGCGCGGCGTACTACGAGCAGACCGAAGCGCTGGTCGAAGGCGGCGCCGACGTGATCCTGGTCGAGACCATCTTCGACACGCTCAACGCCAAGGCCGCGCTGTTCGCGGTGGACGAGTACTTCGACAACAGCGGCCAGCGCTTGCCGCTGATCATCAGCGGCACGGTGACTGACGCCTCGGGCCGCATCCTCAGCGGCCAGACCGTCACCGCCTTCTGGCACAGCGTGCGCCATGCGCAGCCGCTGGCCATCGGCCTGAACTGCGCGCTGGGCGCGACGCTGATGCGCCCCTACATCCAGGAGCTGGCGCGCGTGGCGGGCGACACCTACATCAGCTGCTACCCGAACGCCGGCCTGCCCAACCCGATGAGCGACACCGGCTTCGACGAGACGCCCGACGTCACCTCGCGCCTGCTGCACGAGTTCGCGGCCGAGGGGCTGGTGAACATCGTGGGCGGCTGCTGCGGCACCACGCCGGACCACATCGCGGCGATCGGTGCGGCGGTGGCGCCTGCCAAGGGCCGCCTCTTGAACAGCAACGGCTTCTACAAGGAAGCCGCCTGACGCCGGGCGCCGCGCGCGCCCTCGGCTGATTGACGGCTCCCCGCCCCACGCCTACGCTGGGGCGCACAGGAGCCTCCCATGAACGCCACATCCTTCTTGCGCCGCGCTGCCTTGGGCGCGCTCGTCCTGCTGCTGCCGCTCGCGGCGGCGGCGCAGCAGGCCTTCACGCGCGGCGCGGTCAACCTGCGCGCCGGGCCCTCGGGCGACTATCCGCTGGTGGCACGGCTCGGGCCGGGGCAGCCGGTCGACGTGGTCGGCTGCACCAGCGGCTACGGCTGGTGCGACGTGGTGCTGCCCGACGGCGGGCGCGGCTGGGTCTGGGCCAGGAACCTCGACTACGCCTACCAGCAGCAGCGCGTGCCGCTGGCCACCTACGGCGCGGTCATCGGCGTGCCCATCGTGAGCTTCGTGATCGGCAGCTACTGGGCCGACTACTACCGCGACCGCCCCTGGTACGGCGACCGGCGCTGGTGGGGCCACCGGCCCCCGCCGCCACCGATCGCGGGTTGGCGTCCGCCGCCGCCCGTGCACCCGGGCTGGCAGCCGCGGCCCTGGCCGGGGCCTGGCGTGCGTCCGCCCCACGGACCTGGGGTGCGTCCACCTCATGGACCTGGGGTCCGTCCCCCGCACGGGCCGGGCATCCGGCCGCCCGTCGACCCGGGGTTCCGCCCGCCGCGCCCGCAGCCGGGCTTCCGGCCCGGGCCGCCGCCGGGCGTGTCGCATCCGCATCCGGGCGGGGGCCGGCCCGGTGGGGGCGGCGGGGGTGGAGGAGGGCGTCCGCACGGCGGGGGCGGTGGGCACGGCGGTGGAGGCGGGCACGGCCACGGCCACGGAAAGAATTGACCCGGCTCACACGGCCGGCGTCCCGATGCCGGCCGCCGCCTGCCGGTCGCGTGCGATCAGCGCCACGAAGCGCTGCGCGCCCAGCCCCAGCGGCCGTTCGCGCGACCACACCACGTCCACCCACAGGTCCAGCCCGTTGCTGAGGTTCTCGAACGGGATCTCGACCAGCGCGCCCGCCGCCACGTGCGGCCGCGCGAAGTTGCGCGGCAGCCAGCCCCAGCCCAGCCCGGCGGTGATCAGGCTCAGCGCGGCCAGCGCGTTGTCGGTGCGCCAGACATGCCGCGCGAACACGAAGCGCGGGTCGCTGGTGGCCAGGTCGCGCCCCGCGACCACGATCTGGCGCGTGTTGGTCAGATGCTCCTCGCGCAGGCGCCCGCCGGCCGCCGCGCGCAGCACCGGGTGCTCGGGCGCCATCACGGCCACCATGGTGTCGCTGCCGACCTCCTGGAAGCCCTCGCGGCCGTCGAGGCTGGGGCGCTCGAACACCAGCGCCAGCTGCGCCCGGCCGCTGTGCAGCAGCGCCAGCGCGTCGGCCTGCGGCGCGGCCAGCACCTCGACCTGCAGCAGCGGGTAGTCGTCGGCCAGCGCGGCCAGCGGTCCGCTCCAGGGCGCGGCCAGCAGCTCGGGCGCGATGGCCAGCGTGAGCCGGTCTTCCAGCCCCTGCGTGAGCGCCAGCGCCTGCACCTGCAACTGCCGCAGCTGGGCCGCGAGCAGCCGCGCCTGCGGCTCGAGCGAGCGCGCGGCGGAGGTGGGCTGGGGCTCGCGGCCGCTGCGGTCGAACAGCGGCAGCGCCAGTTCGGCCTCGAGGTTGGCGATGGCCATGCTGACGGCCGACGGCACCTTGCGCAGCGCGCGTGCGGCGGCCGAGAAGGAGCCGTGGTCGATCACGGCCAGGAAGACCTCGACGTTGTCGCTGGAGAAAGCCATGGGGCCCCGATCTATCAATAAAACTGAAATAAGTTAACTTTTTATATCAACTAAAAGCAAATAAAGTCCCTCCATCGCAGTCAAACACACAGAGAAACAGTCATGCAGGGCCTTCAGCGTCGGATCGTTTACATCTCCCTCTACGAGGGCATCGCCATCGTGGCGGCCAGCGCCGGCCTGGCCCTGATGTCGGACGCGGGGCTCGGTCACTCGGGCCTGCTGGCCGTGGGCGCCTCGGTCATCGCGGTGATCTGGAACCTGACCTTCAACGCCCTGTTCGAGCGCTGGGAGTCGCGCCAGGCGGTGCGCGGGCGCAGCCTGAAGCGCCGCATCGCCCACGCCATCGGCTTCGAGGGCGGCCTGATCGCCTTCCTGGTGCCGATGCTGGCCTGGGGCCTGGGCGTGTCGCTCTGGCAGGCGCTGGTGATGGACCTGGGCCTGGTGGTGTTCTTCCTGGTCTATACCTTCGTCTTCAACTGGGCCTTCGACCGCGTGTTCGGCCTGCCGGCCTCGGCCATGGGCGAAGCGCAGCCTGCGTAAGCCTGCGCTTACTTAACGGATTTATCGCGCCGGCTTGGGCGCGGCGGCCGAGCGCATCGCCAGGGCACCGCTCAGGCGCAGGCGCTCGTTCTCGTTGAAGAGCGTCTCGCGCAGCTGGGCCCGCTCGGCCTCGGGCGCGTTGGCGTAGCGGTCGAGCCGGGCGTTCCATTCCTGGGTTTCCTGGTCGAGCGTGGCCAGGCCGCGCGCCACCTCGTAGCCGTAGGCCTCGCTGCGCGCGGCAAAGCGCTCCTGGGGGCTGGCGCCGCGCGCCTGCAGCGCCTCGGTCTGGCGCATCACGTCCAGATGGGCCACGGCCTCCTTGCGCACCTCGCGCTGCGCGGGCGACAGCCAGGCCTGCTCGCTTTGGGCCAGCGCCGCGGCGCGCTGTTCGGGCGTGAGGTCGGGGTTGGACAGCAACTCCATCTTCTCGGCCATGAACCGGTCCTGCCGGATCTGGTCGCCGAACAGGCCTTCGATTTCCTCGGGCGCGAAGAACTGACGGCGCACCGCCTCGCGCGCCTCCAGGCTGCGGCGCAAGAAGGCCGGGTCGCCCGGCGCGGGTGGTTGCAAGGTGCGCAGGGCTTCCTGCATGTCGACGTAGCGCTCCAGCAGGCCCAGCGCGCGCACGCGCCAGTCCTCGCGCAGGCGCTGGGCGAGCAGGGCGGGCGCGCGGGCCATCAGCGTGGCCTTGCTGTCGGCCTGCGCTTCGGCGAGCACCTGGTCGAAGAGGGTGATGAGGTCGCTGGTGAGCAGGGCGTCGGGGGCCGCCGCAGCTTGCGGCACCGGCGGGGGCGCGCCGGGCACCGCGACCGCCGCCGTGGCGCGGGGCGCGGCGGCCTGCGGCGCATCGACCGCCCCGGGGCCGAGCGCCAGCCAGCCGGTCCCCGCGGCCACCAGCGCGACGGCGCCGATGGTCAAGGCCACACCGCGCATGCGCAGCGTCCTCAGAGCCCCGCGCTCTTGAGTCGCGCGGCCTGTTCCCTGAACAGCTCCGGCGGCTTCTTCTCGTAGTACGGGAACTGGCTGCCGTAGGTGTTGCCGAAGGCCTGGTTCACCTCGTCCAGGTGGTTCTGGCGGTAGTCGCCCAGGTGGGTGCCCAGGCGCGTGGTGCAGACCGCGAGCAGGCCGTCGTTGGCCTCGCCGAAGAAGAACAGGCTGCCCAGGGTCGACAGCGCCGTGTCGCTCGGGTCGAACAGGTTGAAGCTGGTCGACACGCCCGACCACGAGTAGTAGCGCACGCCGTTGGCCACGGCCGCACCGCTCTTCACGTCGCACGACGAGCCCGGCGCGGGGCGCCCCTGCGGGAACTTGGCGTCGAAGGCCGCGCCGCCCGCCGTGGTCAGCGAGGCCAGCGCGTTCAGCGGCACCTCGGGCAGCTGGCTCGGGTCCTTGCCCGAGAGAAAACCGATCAGCCCCGTCAGCAGGCCGACGGCCTTCACCACCAGGGTCTGGCCGATGCCGCCCTCGGGCAGCTTGGCCAGCAGGTCGGCCACCTTCGAGCCGCCGTTGGCGCCGCCCACCGACGTGACCGAGGCCACCATGTCGGGCGCCACCGCCGCCACGTAGCGCACCGTGGGCGAGCCCTGCGAATGGCCGATGAGGTTGAACTTGAGCGTGGGGTTCTGCTCCAGCGCGCGGATGGTCTTGAGTTCCTGCAGCAGCTGCTCGCCGCGGATCTCGGAGGTGTTGGTGCCCGACACCTGCGCCACGTACACCTTGGCGCCCGCGGCGGCCAGCCTGCCGGGGATGTCGTAGAAGTAGTCGACGCCCAGCAGGTTGTCGAAGCCCAAGAGGCCGTGGACCAGCACGATCGGGTATTTGGTCTTCGCCGTGTCGGAGGTGACGCGGGCCTCGACGCGCGTGGCGCTGTCGCCGGCGGCGGCACGCGCCGGTGGCGCATGAACCGCGAGGGCCGCGGCGGCCAGGAGGCCGCAGCTCAGGGCCACGGCGCGCATCGGGGTGGCTGCATGCTGCAACCGGACATTCCACTTCCTGGCCATCGGCGAACTCCCTTACGTTTGGTTAAAAACACGAACGTTCGTTCAGAAACGGTGGGCGCATTCTGTTGACACGTGCAGGAATGAAAACTGGGGTTTTCCCAGGGCGCAATCGAATCGACCTAAAATGCGCGACTTCCCAAGGAGCGTTGCAGCGGTTCGCCACAGAGGCGAATCGTCAGGCTTGGGGCGACAACGACGCTCGCCTGTCCGACTCTTCCGCAGGTGAGGCCATGTCCCAGATTCCCGCATCCGTTTCCGCTCCCGTCGCTCCCCCTCCCATGAAGCTGTCCGGCCTCGAGCCGGTCGCCATCGGCGAAGGCTCGCTGTTCGTCAACATCGGCGAGCGCACCAACGTCACCGGCTCCAAGGCCTTCGCGCGCATGATCCTCAACGGCCAGTTCGAGGACGCCCTGGCCGTCGCGCGCCAGCAGGTGGAGAACGGCGCGCAGGTGATCGACATCAACATGGACGAGGCCATGCTCGACAGCAAGGCCGCCATGGTGCGTTTCCTGAACCTCATTGCCAGCGAGCCCGACATCGCGCGCGTGCCGGTGATGGTCGACAGCTCCAAGTGGGAGGTCATCGAGGCCGGCCTGCGCTGCATCCAGGGCAAGGGCATCGTCAACTCGATCTCCATGAAGGAGGGCGTCGACAAGTTCAAGCACGAGGCCAAGCTGGTCAAGCGCTACGGCGCGGCCGCCGTGGTCATGGCCTTCGATGAAAAAGGCCAGGCCGACACCTACGCACGCAAGATCGAGATCTGCGAGCGCGCCTACCGCGTGCTGGTCGACGAGGTGGGCTTTCCGCCCGAAGACATCATCTTCGACCCGAACATCTTCGCCATCGCCACCGGCATCGAGGAGCACGACAACTACGCGGTCGACTTCATCAACGCCGTGCGCTGGATCAAAGAGAACCTGCCCGGCGCCAAGGTGTCGGGCGGCGTGAGCAACGTGAGCTTCAGCTTCCGCGGCAACGACCCGGTGCGCGAGGCCATCCACACCGTGTTCCTGTACCACGCGATCCAGGCGGGCATGGACATGGGCATCGTCAACGCCGGCATGGTCGGCGTGTATGACGACCTGGAATCCACGCTGCGCGAGCGCGTGGAAGACGTGGTGCTGAACCGCCGCCCCGACGCGGGCGAGCGCCTGGTCGAAGTGGCCGAGACCGCCAAGAGCGGCGCCAAGGACGACAGCAAGAAGCTCGAATGGCGCGGCACGCCCGAGCACCCGGTGCACGTCAACCAGCGCCTGTCGCACGCGATGGTGCACGGCATCACCGACTTCATCGTCGAAGACACCGAAGAGGCCTACCAGCAGATCCTCGCCAAGGGCGGGCGTCCGCTGCACGTGATCGAAGGCCCGCTCATGGACGGCATGAACATCGTGGGCGACCTGTTCGGCCAGGGCAAGATGTTCCTGCCGCAGGTGGTGAAGTCGGCGCGCGTGATGAAGTCGGCCGTGGCCCACCTCATCCCGTACATCGAGGAAGAAAAGCGCCAGGACGAGGCCGCGGGCCGCGACGTGCGCACCAAGGGCAAGATCATCATCGCCACCGTGAAGGGCGACGTGCACGACATCGGCAAGAACATCGTCACCGTCGTGCTCCAGTGCAACAACTTCGAAGTGGTGAACATGGGCGTGATGGTCCCGTGCCACGAAATTCTGGCGAAGGCCAAGGTCGAGGGCGCGGACATCGTGGGCCTGTCGGGCCTCATCACGCCCAGCCTGGAAGAGATGCAGTACGTGGCCGGCGAGATGCAGAAGGACGACCACTTCCGCATCAAGAAGATCCCGCTGCTCATCGGCGGCGCCACCACCAGCCGCGTGCACACGGCCGTGAAGATCGCGCCGCACTACGAAGGCCCTGTGGTCTACGTGCCCGATGCCTCGCGCAGCGTGAGCGTGGCGCAGAGCCTGCTCTCGGACCAGGCCACCGCGTACATCGACGAGATCAACGCCGACTACGAGAAGGTGCGCACGCAGCACGCCAACAAGAAGCAGGTGCCGATGTGGCCGCTGGCCAAGGCGCGCGCCAACAAGACGCCCGTCGACTTCGCGAACTTCGTGCCCACCGTGCCCAAGTTCATCGGCCGGCGCGTGTTCAAGAACTTCGACCTCACCGAACTGGCCAAGTACATCGACTGGGGCCCGTTCTTCCAGACCTGGGACCTGGCCGGCCCGTTCCCCGCCATCCTGAAGGACGAGATCGTCGGCACCGAGGCCGTGCGCGTATACGCCGACGGCCAGCGCATGCTCAAGCGCCTCATCGAAGGGCGCTGGCTCAGCGCCAGCGGCGTGGTCGGCTTCTGGCCCGCCAACACCGTGAACGACGACGACATCGAGCTGTACACCGACGAGACGCGCAGCGAGGTTGCGCTCACCTGGTACGGCATGCGCCAGCAGACCGAGAAGCAGATGATCGACGGCGTGATGCGCCCCAGCCGCTGCCTGGCCGACTTCGTCGCCCCCAAGGACAGCGGCGTGAAGGATTACGTCGGCGTGTTCGCCGTCACGGCCGGCCTGGGTGTCGAGAAGAAAGAGAAGTTCTTCATCGACGACCTCGACGACTACTCGGCCATCATGCTCAAGGCCCTGGCCGACCGGCTGGCCGAGGCTTTTGCCGAAGCCATGCACCACCGCGTGCGCACCGACCTGTGGGGCTACGCGCCCCACGAGGGCCTGAGCAACGACGACATGATTGCCGAGAAGTACCGCGGCATCCGCCCCGCGCCCGGCTACCCGGCCTGCCCCGACCACAGCGTGAAGGGCCCGATGTTCGACCTTCTGAACTGCGCGGACATTGGCATGACCCTGACGGAGAGCCTCGCTATGATGCCCGCCGCCAGCGTGAGCGGCTTCTACCTCGGGCACCCCGATGCGACGTACTTCAACGTCGGCAAGATCGGGCACGACCAGTTGCAGGACCAGGCCGCGCGGCGCCGCACGAGCGAATCGGAGCTCGAGCGCCTGCTGGCGCCGAACCTTTGAACCTGCCGGCCGGTCGGCGCGACCGGAGTGACCGGCCACGGGAGTTGATATTCAGAAGCTGATCTTTGCCGCCGCGCACTACGCCCAGTTCGCGATCTTCGTGATTGCCTGCTGGGGTGCCGGCCGCGCGGTGCTCGCGCGCCTGCGCCCGCCCTCGCGCCGCGACGCCTGGCTCGAGGCGGCCATGTCGGCCGCACTCGGTGTCGGCCTTTACATCTGTGCCTTCCAGGCGCTGGCCATCTTCGGGCTCTTCCGCCGCGAGGCCACGCTGGGGCTGATCGGCGCGGGTGTCGTGGCCGCCGCGTGGCAGTGGCGCGGCTGGCGCGCCGAGGTGCGCGCGTTGCGTGCGGCCGCACCCGCCACGCCGCCGTGGACCCGCTTCGAACGCATCGCCGCCATCGCACTGGCGCTGGTCGCGCTGCCCGCGCTGGTGGCGCCGCTCGCGCCGCCGGCCGCCTTCGACGAGCTGATGTACCACCTGCCGTATGCACGCCTCGTGGCGCAGCAGGGCACGCTGGGCATCCACGACTGGCTGCGCTACCCCTGGTTCCCCTACAACTACAACCTGCTGTACGCCGCCGCGCTGCAGGTGGGCGACGACGTGCTGCCGCACTTCCTCAACGGCCTGGCGGGCGCGCTGTCGGTGCTGATGATCTTCCGCCTGGGCATCCTGCATGCCAACCGGCTCACCGCCTGCATCGGCGCGGCCATCTGGCTGGGCATGGGCGACTACGCCAACGCGCTGATCGACATGGGCGTGGCGCTGTTCGTGCTGTCGGCCTTCGTGGCGCTGTGGTGGTGGCGCGAGTCCGAACCGCTGCGCGACGGCACGCGCTGGCTCTGCCTGGCGGCGTTCTGCCTCGGCGTGGCGGCGGGCTCCAAGTACCAGGCGCTGATCTTCCTGCCGCTGGTGGCGCTGTTCGTGGTGCGCCACGAGCGCCGCGTGTGGCAGGCCTGGGCGCCCGCGCTGCTGTGCTTCCTGATCCCGTGCATCTACTGGTACGCGCGCAACGCGATCATGACGGGCGACCCCTTCAACCCGATCGGCGCGCGCGTGTTCGGCTTCACCGAATGGGTGCCGGCCGACTACGTGCAGCAGGTGGCCGACGTGCGCGACCACGCCGAGATGCCCAACGCGCTGATCTGGTCGGTGTTCCTCGCGCCCTTCAGCGTGTGGTGGAAGCGCTCCGCCGCCGTGCGCGCGGCGGGCTGGTTCTGCCTCTACTCGGTGGCCGTGTGGGTCGTGACCTCGCGCTACCCGCGCTACCTCATGGCCTCGTTCCCGCTGCTCGCCATGACGGCGGCCGTGGGCTGGCAGGTGCTGTTCGGCTGGATCGGGGCGGGCGTGCGCCGCCTGCGCGCAGCGCCTGCCACTGTCGCAGCCGACGGCCCGCGCAGCGGCGCCGGCGTCGGCGACTGGATCGTGGTGCTGCTGCTGGCCGTGCTGGCCGCCGTGTCGGTGGGCCAGACGGCCACCAAGGTGTCGATGATCTCGCTTACGCCCGAGGCGCGCGAGGCCTTCCTGCGCAAGCACGTGCCGGGCTACGGCGTGATGGACTACGTGCGCCGCAACGTGACCGGCCGCGTCTACCAGATCGCGCTGAACGAGGCGATCTACTACGGCCCCAACCCGATCTGGGGCGACACGCTGGGGCGCTGGCGCTACCGCGACTACCTGCTGATGTCGCCCGGCGACACGGCGCGCAAGCTGGCGGCCGAGGGCTTCACCACCGTCGTCATGTCGCCCGAGATGGTGAAAGTGCTCAGCGTGCGGCCCGGCTTCGACCAGTACTATGGCCTGCTGCACGACCAAGACGGCAGCCGCGCCTACCGACTCCTTCCGACGACCGCTCCATGACGACCGACCACCGACCCGCCCCCGTGTCCGCCATGCCGCGCATTGCCGCCGTCATTCCCTGCTTCAACGAGGCCCTGGCCATCACCCAGGTGATCGAGGGCTTCCGCGCGGCCCTGCCCGGTGCCGAGATCCACGTCTTCGACAACAACTCCACCGACGACACGGCCGCCGTGGCCCGCGCGGCCGGCGCGATCGTCACGCACGTGGCCGCGCGCGGCAAGGGCAACGTGGTGCGGCGCATGTTCGCCGACGTCGAGGCCGACATCTACGTGATGGTCGACGGCGACGCCACCTACGACACCACCGCCGCGCCGCGCCTCATCGCGCGGCTGGTCGAGGGCAACCTCGACATGGTGGTGGGCAGCCGCGTGGACGACGGCCAGGACGCGCTCACCTACCGCGCCGGCCACCGCTTCGGCAACTGGCTGCTCACGGGCACCGTGGCGCAGCTCTTCGGCGGCGGCCTCACCGACATGCTTTCGGGCTACCGCGTGTTCTCGCGCCGCTATGCCAAGTCGTTCCCCGCGCTGTCGCAGGGCTTCGAGATCGAGACCGAGCTGACCGTGCACGCGCTCGAGCTGCGCATGCCGTACGCCGAGGAAGCCACCGCCTACAGCACGCGCCCCGAAGGCTCGCACAGCAAGCTCTCGACCTACCGCGACGGCTGGCGCATCCTGAAGACCATCGGCAAGCTGTTCGTCAGCGAGCGGCCGCTGCAGTTCTTCTCGATCGTCGCCGCCGTGCTCGCGATCGCTGCGCTCGCGCTGGCCCTGCCGCTGTTCATGACCTACGCCCACACCGGCCTGGTGCCGCGGCTGCCCACGGCGGTGCTCGCCACCGGCGCGATGCTGGCGGCGCTGCTGTCCTTCGTCTGCGGCGTGGTGATGCACACCGTCACGCTCGGCCGGCAGGAGGCCAAGCGGCTGCGCTACCTGGCGCAGCCCTGCGTGCGCGAGAGCTTGCGCAAGAGCCTGCGCGCGCACTGACGGCGGCGCGATGAAGATCGGGCGCGAGTTCCTCTCGTTCGCCGTGGCCGGCGTGATCGGCTTCGTGGTGGACGTGACGGTGCTCTACCTGCTGGCGCCGCTCTTGGGGTGGTACGGCGCGCGCGTCGTGTCGTTCCTGGCCGCCGCCACCACCACCTGGCTCTACAACCGCCGCTACACCTTCGCGGCGAGCGCGGCCGGCGCCGCCACGGGGCGTTCGGTCTGGCGCGAATACCTGGGCTACCTCACGACCATGCTGGCCGGCGCCGTGCTGAACTACGGCACCTACGTGCTCACGCTGCACTGGGTGGAAGGCCGCTGGGCCGCCGCGCTCGGCGTGGCGCTGGGCAGCCTCGCGGGCCTGGGCGCCAACTTTCTCTCGGCGCGCTACCTGGTCTTCCGCTCGCACCGCAGCGGCGGCTGAGGCCGCCGCCGGGCGCGTTCGCTCGGGTTCAGTGCCCGCCCGACACCACCACCGGGATCTCGGTGGCCGGCGGCGTGTTGCGGCTGCGACCGCAGCGCACGAGGCCGTCGATCATCACCATGCCCACGCCCGGGATGTCGCCCAGCTGCACGCTTTCGAGCAGGCCCGGCGCGGGCGAATGCTGGGCGCGGTCCATGAACACGAAGTCGGCCGCGCGGCCCACCTCGATCAGGCCGCAGTTGAGCTTGCGGATCTTCGCCGTGTTGCCCGTGGCGAAGCAGAACACCAGCTCGGCCGGGATGTTCGCGATGGATGACAGCATCGCCACCATGCGCAGGATGCCCAGCGGCTGCACGCCCGAACCCGCGGGCCCGTCGGTGCCCAGGATCACGCGGTGCGGGCACTTCAGTTCGAGCGCGGCCTTCGCCGCCGCGATGGCGACCTTCTCGTTGCCGTTGTGCACGATCTCGATGGCGCGCGAGCTCTTCTCGCACAGCTCGCAGACATGCGCCTCGGGCAGCGAGGTGTGGCCGCCGTTGATGTGGCCGATGATGTCGGCGTCGGCCTCGAGCACCACGTCCTTGTCGATCAGGCCCGAGCCCGGGATCGACGGGCCGCCCGTGTGGATCGTGCTCTGGATGCCGTACTTGCGCGCCCAGGCCACCATCTCCTTGGCCTCGTAGCCGGCCTTCACCGAGCCCAGGCCCACTTCGCCCAGCAGGCCCACGCCGGCTTCGGCGAGCTCCTTGAAGTCGCTCTCGACCATGCCCTTTTCGATGACGGGCGCACCCGCCAGCACCTTCACGCCGCCGGGGCGGAAGTTGTCGAAGGCGCGCTGCGCGGTGATGGCCAGCGCCTTCAGGCCGACGATGTCCTTCGGGCGGCCGGGCAGGTGCACCTCGCCGGCCGAGATCATGGTGGTCACGCCGCCGTGCATGGTGGAGTCGATCCAGCCGATCTGGCCCTGGCGCGGCGTCCAGTCGCCGAACACCGGGTGCACGTGGCTGTCGATGAGGCCGGGTGCGACGCAGGTCTTCTTCGCGTCGATGACGGTGACGGCGCCTTCGAGGTCGCAGTCTTTCTCCTTGCCGACCGCCACGATCAGGCCGTCGTTCACCACCAGGGTGTCGGCGTCGAGGATGGGCTTGTCGATGTCACCCGAGAGCAGCAGCCCGATGTTCTTTATGACGACCTTGCCCGACTTTGCGCCGGCTGCGATTTCTGCCATTTCGTTGTGTCCTCGTCGTGGGGTGGGGAAGGGGTTCTGTTGTCCGATACCTCGTCCGCGCGCACGGTGCGCAGCAGGGTCTCGATGACGAAATCTTCCCAGTGCGCGACGGCTTCCGGCGACTCCAGCGGCTCGCCGAGGAAGGCCGTGAGCGTGTGCCGGTTCGAGGTGTAGAAATAGCCGGTGGACGCGATCAGCAGGTAGATGTCGCGCGCCACGAGGTCGGTGCGGAACAGGCCCTGGGCCGCGCCGCTGGCAAGGATTTCCGAAATGATGGCCACCGCCCGCGACGAGTACTCGCGCGCCCGCAGCGACTTCGAGATGTGCCGGCCCTTGTGCAGGTTCTCGGTGTTCAGCAGCGTGACGAATTCGGGGTTCTTGCGGTAGTAGCCGAGCACGAAGCGGATGACTTCGGTGAGCGCTTCCACGGGCCGCGAGGCGTCGAGCGCAATGGCGGCCTCGGCATCGTCCATGCGCTGATAGATGCCTTCGAGCACCGCGATGAACAGGCCCTCTTTGCTGCCGAAGTAGTAGTAGATCATCCGGTCGTACGACTTGGCGGCCTTGGAGATCTTCTCCACGCTGCCGCCGTCGTAGCCGTACTTGGCGAACACCTTGGTCGCTGCCTTGAGGATGCTGTCGCGCGTGGCCTGGGCCGCGGCCTCGCGCACGCCGGTGCGGCGCTGGGGCTTGGGCTTGCTGACGGAGCGGGAGTCGGCCATCGTGCGCGCAGCGCCTGTGTGTCGGGTCTTACTTCTCGGCGAAGGCGCGTTCGACGACGAAGTCGCCTGGCGTCGAGGTGTTGCCTTCCTTGAAGCCGCGCTTTTCCAGGATGTGCTTCAGGTCGACCAGCAGGCCGGGGCTGCCGCACAGCATCACGCGGTCTTCCTCGACGTTCAGCGGGGGCAGGCCCAGGTCGTCGGTGAGCTTGTTGCTCTCGATCAGGTCGGTGACGCGGCCCTGGTTGCGGAACTCCTCGCGCGTGACCGTGGGGTAGTACAGCAGCTGCTTGGCGATCATCTCGCCCAGGATCTCGTGCTTGGGCAGGTGGTCGGTCACGAGGTCGTGGTAGGCCAGCTCATCGACCTGGCGCACGCCGTGCACCAGGATGACCTGCTCGAACTTCTCGTACGTGTCGGGGTCGCGGATGATGCTCATGAACGGCGCCAGGCCGGTGCCCGTGCCGAACAGGTACAGGCGCTTGGCCGGCAGCGTGTAGTCGATGAGCAGCGTGCCGGTGGGCTTGCGGCCCACGATCACGGTGTCGCCCACCTGGATGTGCTGCAGCTTCGAGGTGAGCGGGCCGTCTTCCACCTTGATGCTCAGGAACTCCAGGTGCTCCTCGTAGTTCGGGCTCACGATGCTGTAGGCGCGCAGCAGGGGCTTGTTGTTGACCTTCAGGCCGATCATCGTGAAATGACCGTTCGAGAAGCGCAGCGCCGGGTCGCGCGTGGTGGTGAAGGTGAACAGGCGGTCGGTCCAGTGGTGGACGCTCAGGACGCGTTCTTCGCTGAATGCACTCATACAGAACTCAAGTGTTGGTTGAAGACAGAAAAGGGTGGCTGAGCCGAAATGCACGCCTTTGGGGCGTCCGCCATCGGCCGGCTAGCAACCCTCCATTGTCGTTGGTCGGAAAAACCCCGATGAACACCGCGAGAAAACACCATTGCAAGCATCGGGCCTGTTTGCTACATTGACCTTTGATGTAGTGAACGCAACATGAAAGTGTAGGGGATGCTACACAAACGAAAGCCGCCGCACAAGCACCTGCACGGCACGTTTGTTGCAAACCTCCGGAGCCAGAAGACCCGCTCCGACAGCACCACACCACGAGATCGCCCCGATGACTGAACACACCAAGACAGACGGACTGCCCGGCATCGACATGCCCCTGGTCGCGCAGGCCGGCGGCGCCGCCTTCGGCAAGGCGCCGCCGCGCAACGAGAAGATGGGCACCGCCAAGGTCGAGTGCAACGCCTGCCCGGTGCTGTGCCAGATCTCCGACGGCCGCACCGGCGCCTGCGACCGCTACGCCAACCGCCAGGGCGTGCTGGTGCGCGTCGATCCGGTGGTGTTGCTGCGCCGCACGCTCGCCAGCGAACAGCCGGCGCTCGTGCCCTTCGACCGGCCCGGCGCCGAAGCCGCTGAGCCCGATGCCACGCCCGACTGGAACGGCGACCTGCTGCACGCCGACGAGGTCTTCGTCACCGGCGTGGGTTCGTCCACCACGTATCCCGACTACAAGCCCGCGCCCTTCATCGTGGCTTCGAAAGCCCAGGGCGTCGACATGGTCACCGTGGTCACCGAAGGCATCTTCAGCTACTGCAGCTTCAAGGTGAAGATCGACACCGACCGCTTTCTGGGCGCCGAGCAGGCCAACGTGCGCTACAAGGGCGAGGTCGTGGGCCATGTCACCACGGCCGAGTACGGCTCGCAGATGCTGTCGCTGGGCGGCGTGCACCACCTCACGGGCGGCAGCAAGAAAGAGGGTCGCATGACGGCCGAGCTCATGCAGCTCTTGGGCAACAAGCAGGCGGTCGAGTGCACCATCGACGGCGGCGCCAGCCTCGTCATCCAGGCCGGCAAGGCGCCCATCGTCAACGGCGTGGAAGAGCAGCGCATGCGCGTGGGCTGCGGCTCGGCCGCCGTGGGCATCTTCGCGCGCCAGTTCGCCGGCGTGGCCGACGAGGTGGTGGTGGTCGACGACCACATCACCGGCGTGCTCACCGAACACCAGGCCGGCCGCTGCCTCGACATGACGCCCTCGGGCATCCAGATGCTGGGGCGCAAGTCGACACCCGGGCGCTACTTCCAGGTCGCGAACCCGGGCAACGGCTGGGGCGGCACCGACATCGCGGATCCGCTGGCGATCATCGAAGGCTGGGAAGAGGGCGTGGCCCGCCCCGGCCTGCGCCTGCTCATGACCTCTACCACCGGCGAGCACGCGCAGTGGTACGTGCTCGACGAGGCCCTGAAGCCCGTCGAGCAGCCCATGCCGCCCGAGGTGCGCCGCATCGTCGACCGCATCGGCGAGAACTGCGAGCCTTCGCTGTGCACCGTGCTGTTCCTCGGCGGCGCCGGCGGCAGCCTGCGCGCGGGCGTCACCGAGAACCCGGTGCTGCTCACGCGCGCCATCAAGCGCGCGCTGGTCAACGTCACCTGCGGCGGCGCGCCGGCCTATGTGTGGCCCGGCGGCGGCATCACCGTGATGGCCGACGTCATGCGCATGCCCGACAACAGCTTCGGCACCGTGCCCACGCCGGCCATCGTCGCGCCCATCGAGTTCAGCATGCGGCGCGACGACTACGAAGCGCTCGGCGGGCACGTCGAACACATCTTCCCGCTCGAACAGGCGCTCGCGCGCGGTGCGTGGCAGGAAGACGGCGCACCGCTGGCGCGCCAATGGCTCGTCATCGACGATGCCAATCCGTGGCCGCTCGGTCACGCTCCCATGCTGGGCTGACACCATGTCCGCCCAACGCACGGCGCTCGACGCGGGCCGCTGGCATTTCAACCACGGCCCGATCGACATCGTGGCCGAAGCGCACGGCGACCCGTACGCCGTCGCCGCCGCGCACGATGCGGCCTGGGCGCGCTTCGGCCATGTGCTCGACGAACTCGTGCGCGAGCTGCCGCAGCTGCGCCTGCCCGTGGCCGCGCGCCAGCGCCCGCGCGGCGTGGTGGCGCGCCGCATGTGGGACGCCTGCGATGCCTTTTCGCCGCTGTTCCTCACGCCCATGGCGGCCGTGGCCGGCAGCGTGGCGCAGGAACTCATCGCCTTCTACGACCGGCCCGGCATCGAGCGCGCGTGGATCAACAACGGCGGCGACATCGCGCTGCACCTCGCGCCCGGCCACACGGCGCGCGTGGGCTTGTTCGCCGATCTCGCGCGCTTCGACTGGCGCGACAGCGGCATGCTCACGACCGACGGCCAGTTCGAACTGCACGCCGACCAGCCCGTGCGCGGCGTCGCCACCAGCGGCTGGCGCGGGCGCAGTTTCTCGCTGGGCATCGCCGACAGCGTGACGGTGTTGGCCGCCACCGCGGCGCAGGCCGACGCCGCCGCCACCGTGATCGCCAACGCCGTCGACGTGGCCGACGCCGCCATCCAACGCCTGCCCGCCAGCGCTTGCAAGGACGACAGCGACCTCGGCGACACCCTCGTCACCGTCGACGTGCCGCCGCTGGCGCCCGCGCAGGTGCACCATGCACTCGATGCGGGCGCGGCGTGCGCCCACGCGTTGCAGAAAAGGGGGCTCGTGTGGGCCGTTCTGCTCGTTTGCCAGGGGCAGTGGCGGCGGGTGGAACCCTTATGCTCGAAGTCGCTGGACATCGCGCTGCCCGAAGCAGTTGGTTCAGTATTTGCTTAACGAAAAGCAAGGTTCTTTTTCATGATCGAAATCCGTCGCGTCTTCACCCATGTCGAGCACATCCACCACGAGTTCGGACCGCGTGCCGAAACCCCGCTGGTGCGCGGTGCCATCGGCGCGGTGCTGACCAATCCTTTCGCGGGCCGCTACGAGCCCGACATCCTGCCGATGATGGCGCTGCTCGACCCCGTGGGCGTCGACATGGCGCACCAGCTGCACGCTGCCATGGACGTGCCGCTCGAGCAGATCGCCACCTACGGCAAGGGCGCCATCGTCGGCGCCGACGGCGAGCTGGAGCACGGCGCGCTGTGGCACGTGCCCGGCGGCTACGCCATGCGCGAGCTGCTCGGCTGGAAGGGCAGCCGCGCCGCCTACACCGCGGGCAAGGCCGAAGAGAAAACCGGCCAGCCCGGCAACGCGCTGTCGATCGTGCCCTCGACCAAGAAGGTCGGCCCGCCCGGCGCCGCGCTCGACGTGCCGCTCACCAACATCAACGCCAGCTACGTGCGCGGCCAGTTCGACGCCATCGAGGTGCGCGTGCCCGGCGCGCCGATGGCCGACGAGATCGTCTTCATCCTCGCGATGAGCACCGGCTACCGCGTGCATGCGCGCGTCGGCGGCCTGCTCGCCAAGGACATCAGCAAGTGGGACGGCTTGCGCTGACCGCACAAGACAAGAGACAAGACAACAAGGAACACACAGACATGACCGCCAACATCCGCAAGCTCGTCATCCAGGTCGATGAAACCCGCAAGGAAATGGGCCAGGACGTGACGCCGCCCACGCGCCGCGCCGTCGCCATCGCCGTCATCGAGAACCCCTACGCCGGCCGCTACAGCGAGAACCTCGACGAACTCATCGCCATCGGCGAAGAGCTCGGCGCGTTGCTGGGCCAGAAGGCCGTGAAGGCGCTGGGCATCGAGCCCGGCCAGGCGCAGAGCTACGGCAAGGCCGCCATCGTCGGCGAGCGCGGCGAGCTGGAGCATGCCGCTGCCATCCTGCATCCCAAGCTGGGCGCGCCGCTGCGCGTGGCGGTCGAGAAAGGCGCCGCGCTCGTGCCCTCGGCCAAGAAGCAGGGCACGCTCGGCACCGCCATCGACGTTCCGCTCGGCCATAAAGACGCCGCCTTCGTGCGCAGCCACTTCGACGCCGTCGAGGCCCGTGTGAGCGACGCGCCGCGCGCCAACGAGATCGTCGTGGCCGTGGCCGTCACCGACAGCGGCCGTCCGCTGCCGCGCGTCGGCGGCCTGCAAGCCAGCGAGATCAAGGGCGAAGACGGTCTTCGCTGACCTGTCATTGCATCGTCACCCGCATCGTGTTTTCTGTTCGAACTTCTAGGAGCTTCCCGATGAATCCATTGCGCCTTGCCTTCTGCGCCGCTTCCGTCGTCACGCTGGCCACCGCCCTCGTCCCCGCGCATGCGCAGGGCGTGATCAAGATCGGCGAAATCAACAGCTACAAGGCGCAACCCGCCTTCCTCGAGCCCTACAAGAAGGGCATGGAACTGGCGGTCGACGAGATCAACGCCAAGGGCGGCGTCAACGGCAAGAAGCTGGAGCTCATCAGCCGCGACGACAACGCCAACCCCGGCGACGCCGTGCGCGTGGCCGAAGAACTCATCTCACGCGAGAAGGTCGACGTGCTGGCCGGCGCGTTCCTCTCGAACACGGGCCTGGCGCTGACCGACTTCGCCAAGCAGAAGAAATTCTTCTACCTCGCCGCCGAGCCGCTCACCGACAAGATCGTCTGGAGCAACGGCAACAAGTACACCTACCGCCTGCGCCCCTCGACCTACATGCAGGTCGCGATGCTGGTGCCCGAGGCCGCCAAGCTCAAGAAGAAGCGCTGGGCCATCGTGTACCCCAACTACGAATACGGCCAGTCGTCGGTCGCCACCTTCAAGACCTTGCTCAAGGCGATCCAGCCCGACGTCGAGTTCGTCGCCGAGCAGGCGCCGCCGCTGGGCAAGGTCGATGCGGGCAGCGTGGTGCAGGCCCTGGCCGATGCCAAGCCCGACGCCATCTTCAACGTGCTGTTCGGCGCCGACCTGTCCAAGTTCGTGCGCGAAGGCAACACGCGCGGCCTGTTCAAGGACCGCGAGGTCGTGAGCGTGCTGACCGGCGAGCCCGAGTACCTCGACCCGCTGAAGGACGAAGCGCCCAACGGCTGGGTCGTCACCGGCTACCCCTGGTACGGCGTGAAGACCGCCGAGCACAAGGCCTTCAACGACGCCTACCAGGCCAAGTTCAAGGACTACCCGCGCCTGGGCTCGGTGGTGGGCTACAGCGCGATCTACTCGATCGCGGCGGGCGTGAAGAAGGCCGGCAGCACCGACACCGAGAAGCTGGTCGCAGCCTTCAAGGGCCTGCAGGTCGACACGCCCTTCGGCAAGATCAGCTACCGCGCGCAGGACAACCAGTCCACCATGGGTGCGTACGTCGGAAAGACCAAGAACGACGGCGGCAAGGGCGTGATGGTCGACTACGTGTACCTCGACGGTGCCAAGTTCCAGCCCACCGACGACGAAGTGAAAAAGATGCGCCCTGCGGACTGACCGCACGGCTCCTGCAACGCGTCCGCCGCCGCTTCTTGAGCGCGGCGGGGCGCGGTGTCTCCAGTTTCCTCAGGGTCCCTCATGAGCTTTTCAGGCTTCGTTGTTCAGTTGCTCAACGGGTTGGCCGGCGCGTCTTCGCTGTTCTTGGTGGCGGCCGGCCTCTCGTTGATCTTCGGCGTGACGCGCATCGTCAACTTCGCCCATGGATCTTTTTTCATGGTGGGCATCTACGTCGCGTACACGCTCGTCGAGAAGCTCGGCCCGAGCGTGGGCTTCTGGCCGGCGCTGTTGATCGCCGCGCTCGCGGTGGGCGTGCTGGGTGCGCTCATCGAGGTGCTGCTGCTGCGCCGCATCTACAAGGCGCCCGAGCTGTTCCAGTTGCTGGCCACCTTCGCGCTGGTGCTGGTCATCAAGGACGCGGTGCTGTGGCTCTGGGGCCCTGACGAACTGCTCGGCCCGCGCGCGCCGGGCCTGAAGGGCTCGGTCGAAATCCTCGGGCGCCAGTTTCCTTCCTACGACCTGTTCCTGATCGTCGTCGGCCCGCTGGTGCTCGGCCTTGTCTGGCTGCTGCTCACGCGCACGCGCTTCGGCACGCTGGTGCGCGCCGCCACGCAAGACCGCGAGATGGTCAGCGCGCTCGGCGTCAACCAGGCCTGGCTCTTCACCGCCGTGTTCGCGCTCGGCGCGCTGCTCGCGGGCCTGGGCGGCGCGCTGCAGCTGCCGCGCGAACCCGCCACGCTGGAGATGGACCTGAACACCATCGGCGCCGCCTTCGTCGTCGTGGTGGTCGGCGGCATGGGCTCGCTGCCCGGCGCCTACGTGGCCGCGCTGCTCATCGCCGAGATCAAGGCCGTGTGCATCTGGCTGGGCGTGGTGCAGATCTTCGGCATCGACGTGTCGTTCTCCAAGCTCACGCTGATGGTCGACTTCCTCGTGATGGCCATCGTGCTGGTGTGGCGCCCCTGGGGCCTGTTCGGCCGGCCGCAGGCGCCGAGCCGCTACGTCGGCATGCAGGAAGAGCCGCTGCGCCGCCCGAGCACCGCCTACATCGTGGCTGCCGCCGGGCTGGCGCTGGTGCTGGCCGCGTTGCCGCTGCTGACGGCCGGCTCGCCCTACACCACGGTGCTGATGATCGACCTGCTGATCGCCGCGCTGTTCGCCACCAGCCTGCACTTCATCATGGGGCCGGCCGGCATGCACTCCTTCGGCCACGCGGCCTACTTCGGCCTCGGGGCCTACGGCGCGGCGCTGCTGGTGCGCGCGCTGCACCTGCCGATGGAGCTGGCACTCGTGGTCGCGCCGCTGGTGGCCGCACTCGGCGCCTTCGTCTACGGCTGGTTCGCCGTGCGGTTGTCGGGCGTGTACCTGGCGATGCTCACGCTGGCCTTCGCGCAGATCACCTGGGCCGTCACCTACCAGTGGGACAGCTTCACGGGCGGCAGCAACGGCCTGACCGGCGTGTGGCCCTCGGAGTGGCTGTCGAACAAGCAGGTGTACTACTGGCTCACGCTGGTGCTCGTGGGCGCGGGCGTGTGGTGGCTGCGCCGCGTGCTGTTCTCGCCCTTCGGCTATGCGCTGCGCGCGGGCCGCGACTCGGTGCTGCGCGCCGACGCCATCGGCATCGACGTCAAGCGCATGCAGTGGGCGGCCTTCGTCATCGCCGGCACCGTGGCCGGCCTGGCCGGCGCGCTCTATGCGTTCTCCAAGGGCAGCATCTCGCCCGAGAGCCTGTCGGTCGGCAAGTCGGTCGACGGCCTCGTGATGGTGCTGCTGGGCGGCATCCAGACCCTGGCGGGCCCGGTGGTCGGCGCCGTCACCTTCACCTGGCTGCACGACACCGTGGCGCGCAATACCGACTACTGGCGCGCGATGCTCGGCGCCATCATCCTGATCCTGGTGCTCTTGTTCCCGCAGGGAATTGCAGGCTCGATCAAGCAGCTCGTCGATCGCTGGCGCGCACCGAAGCATGAAACAGACGCAGACGCCAAGCTCAAGGAGGTGAAGGCATGAGCCTCCTCAAAGTAGAAAACCTCGGCAAATCGTTCGGCGGCGTGAAGGCCGTGGACGGCATCAGCTTCGAGCTGCCGCCCGGCGAGCTGCTCGCGCTCATCGGCCCCAACGGCGCCGGCAAGTCGACCACCTTCAACATGGTCAACGGCCAGCTCAAGGCCGACCAAGGCTCGATCACGCTCGACGGCCACGAACTCGTGGGCCGCAAGCCGCGCGAGATCTGGCGCAAGGGCGTGGGCCGCACCTTCCAGATTGCCGAAACTTTTGCCTCGCTCACCGTGGTCGAGAACGTGCAGATGGCGCTGCTCTCGCACGACCACAAGCTGTTCTCGATGTGGCGCCGCGCAGCCGACCACAAGCGCGACGAGGCGCTGGCGTTGCTCGACCAGGTCGGCATGAAGGCGCAGGCCGACCGGCCTTGCAGCGTGCTGGCCTACGGCGACGTGAAGCGCGTCGAACTCGCCATCGCCATGGCCAACTCGCCCAAGCTGCTGCTCATGGACGAGCCCACCGCCGGCATGGCGCCCCAGGAGCGCAACTCGCTCATGGCGCTCACCAAGGACCTCGTCATCCAGCGCGGCATGGCCGTGCTGTTCACCGAGCACAGCATGGACGTGGTGTTCGCGTACGCCGACCGCATGATCGTGCTGGCGCGCGGGCGCCTCATCGCGCAGGGCAAGCCGCTCGAGATCCGCGACCACCCGAAGGTGCAGGAGGTGTACTTCGGCAGCGGCAAGACCTTCGAGAAGATTGCAGAGAAAGCCGCAGCGCTGGGAGTCACCGCATGAGCACGCACGAACCTCTTCTGGAAGCCAAGGCCTTGTGCGCCTGGTACGGCGCCGCGCAGATTCTTTACGACGTCGACCTCGAAGTGCGGCGCGGCGAAGTCGTCGCGCTCATGGGCCGCAATGGCGCGGGCAAGTCGACCACGCTCAAGACGCTGATTGGCATGCTGAGCAAGCGCCGCGGCGCGGTGCGCTTCCTGGGCCACGACATTTCCAAGAGCGAGCCGCACCACGCGGCGCGCCTGGGCCTGGGCTTCGTGCCCGAAGACCGGCGCGTGTTCACCGACCTCACGGTGATGGAAAACCTCGAGGTCGGCAAGCAGCCCGCGCGCCAGTGGGCCGACGGCACGGCCGCGCCGCTGTGGACGCCCGAGCGCCTGTTCCAGCTGTTCCCCAACCTCGGCGAAATGCCGAACCGCCCCGGTGGCCGCATGAGCGGTGGCGAGCAGCAGATGCTCACCGTGGCGCGCACGCTGATGGGCAACCCGTATCTCGTGCTGCTCGACGAGCCCTCCGAGGGCGTGGCCCCGGTCATCGTCGAGCAGATGGCGAACATGATCCTCGAGCTCAAGGCGCAGGGCGTGAGCATCCTGCTGTCGGAGCAGAACATGCACTTCGCCGAGCTGGTCTCCGACCGCGCCTACGTGCTCGAGAAGGGGCAGATCCGCTATCACGCCACGATGGCCGAGTTGGCCGCGAACGAAGAAGTGCGCAGGGCCTACCTCAGCGTCTGACCGTTTCCTTTCCTCAACCACCGGAGTCCACACCATGCATCGCAGAACCGTCTTGAAGTCCGCCGCTGCCCTGGGGCTCGTCGGCAGCCTCGGCAGTTTCGGTCTCTCGTCCGCTTTCGCGGCCGGCAAGATCAAGCCCGGTGGGAAAGCCGCGCTGATCGTGGTCGATGTGCAGAACTGCTTCCTCGACGGCGGCACGCTCGCGGTGAAGGGTGGCAACGAGGTGATCCCGGTCATCAACGCGCTGGCGCCCGCGTTCCAGAACATCGTCGTCACGCAGGACTGGCACACGGCGGGCCATGCCTCGTTCGCCAGCACCTACAGCGGCAAGAAGCCCTTCGAGACCACCAAGCTCAACTACGGCACGCAGGTGCTGTGGCCCGACCACTGCGTGCAGGGCACCGACGATGCGGCACTCGGCAAGGAGCTGAAAGTGCCGACCGCGCAGCTCATCATCCGCAAGGGCTTCCACAAGGACATGGACAGCTACTCCGCCTTCGAGGAGGCCGACCACAAGACGGCCACCGGCCTGGCCGGCTACCTCAAGGCGCGCGGCATCAAGACCGTGTTCGTCACGGGCCTGGCCACCGACTTCTGCGTGGCCTGGACCGCGATGGACGCGCGCAAGGCCGGCTTCGAGGCCTACGTGATCGAAGACGCCACGCGCGGCATCGACCTCAACGGCTCGCTGGCCGCCGCCTGGAAACAGATGACGGCCAAGGGCGTCAAGCGCATCCAGTCCGGCGACATCCAGGCCGGCTGACGACGAAGAAGTCCGCGGCGCCGCCGCGGCAACACCCCTCCGACGACAACAACAAAGAGACAGACGACGCATGAAGCTCTCGATTTCAAGGCGCACCCTGGTGGCGGGCGGCGCGGCCCTGGCGCTCGGCCCCGGCCTGCTGCGGCCGGCGCGCGCGGACAACGGCGTGACCGACAGCACCATCCGCATCGGCCAGTCGGCCGTGTTCAGCGGCCCGGCGAAAGACTTCGGCGTCGACTACCGCGCGGGCATCCAGCTGTACTTCGACCGCGTCAACAAGTCGGGCGGCATCCACGGGCGCAAGATCGAACTCGTCACCTACGACGACGCCTACGAGCCCGCGAAGACGGCCGTCAACACCGCCAAGCTGATCGACGAGGACAAGGTCTTCGCGCTCACCGGCTACGTCGCCACGGGCAACCTCGCGGCCGCCATGCCGCTGGCCGAGAAGGCCGGCGTGCCGATGTTCGCGCCGCTGGTGGGCACCACGTCGTTTCGCACCAAGACCAACCGCTACCTGTTCCACGTGCGCGCGGGCTACGACCTGGAGCTGCGCAAGATCATCAGCCACCTCTCGACGCTGGGCATCCAGTCGATCGCCGTGGTCTACCAGGACAGCGCCTTCGGCAAGTCGAACCTCGCCACCTGCGAGCAGCTGGCCGCCGAGTACAAGGTGAAGGTGGTGCAGACGCTGCCCATGGCCATCGCAGCCGAAGACGCCAAGCAGGTGATCGGCGGGCTCGCCGAAGGCCGCCCCGGCGCCGTCGTGATGATCATGGCCGGGCGCATGACCGAGGTCTTCATCCGCGACTACCGCGCGAGCGGCGCGGCGGCGCCGCTGTACACGCTGTCGGTCGGCATCACCGACGCGGCGGGTTCCGCCAAGCGGCTCGACGGCAAGCTCGCCGGGCTGGTCACGGCCAGCATCGTGCCGCCGCCCGGTGCGCAGCGCGTGCCCATCGTGGCCGACTACCAGCGCGACCGCGCCGAGTTCGGCCAGAAGATCGACAGCTACACCGCGCTCGAGGGCTACATCGTCGCGCGCGTGATGGCCGAGGGCCTGCGCCGCGCGGGCAAGGCGCTCACGCGCGACAGCTTCATCGCCGGGCTCGAGAGCATCGGCAGCACGCGCTTCGGCGACTTCCCCGTCGACTACAGCGCGAAGAACCACAACGGCTCGACCTTCGTGGACCTGGAGATGTACACCCGTGACGGCCAGTTGCGGCGCTGAGCCGCTGCACCTGCAGGTCAACGGCCGGGCCCACGCGCTCGCCGGCGTGCCGCGCGAAGCCACGCTGCTGCACCTGCTGCGCAACGACCTCGGGCTCAACGGGCCCAAGTACGGCTGCGGGTTGGGGCAGTGCGGTGCGTGTACGGTGCATGTCGACGGTGTCGCGGCACGGTCCTGCGTGATTCCGGCGCATGGCGTGGCGGGGCGCCACATCACGACGTTGGAAGGCCTGGGCATGCGCGGGCGCTGGCACCCGGTGCAGGCCGCCTTCGAAGACGCGCAGGCCGCGCAGTGCGGCTACTGCCTCAACGGCATGGTCATGCAGGCCGCAGCGCTGCTCGCGCGCGATCCGCACGCGAGCGAGGCGCGTATCCGCAGCGAGCTCTCGGGCAACCTGTGCCGCTGCGGCACGCACATCGAGATCCTCGACGCCGTGCAGCGCGCCGCCGTGCGCCTTCGCGCGGCCTCGCCGGACGCCCCCGCCGCATGACGCGCCGCGCCGACCTGCCGCAGACGCGCGCGGAATTCCTCGCTGCCGATGGCGTGCTGCTGGTGGTGCGCGAGGCGCCGCCCCCGCCGCCGCCGGCCAAGGGCCAGCCCGCCTTCATCGCCAGCAACCCCGTCGAAGGCGATGAGGTGCTGCTCGCGCTGTGGGACGACGGCAGCGTCTCCGCGCTCAACGGCCACGTCGACCTGGGCACCGGCATCCAGACCGCGCTGGCGCAGATCGTGGCCGAAGAGCTCGATCTCGGCATGGCCTGCGTGCGCATGATGCTCGGCGACACCGCGCGCGCGCCCAACCAGGGCGCGACCATCGCGAGCGCGTCGATCCAGATCCACGCGCAGCCGCTGCGGCTGGCCGCGGCGCAGGCGCGCGCCTGGCTGCTGGCGCGCGCGGCCGAGCGGCTGGGCGTGGCCGTCGATGCGCTGCAGGTGCGCAACGGCGTGGTGCGCGTGGCCGAGGCGCTGGACCGGCACGTCAACTACGCGGACCTCGTGGCGCACCAGCGCACGGTGCTGCGCCTGGACCTCGACGCCACGCCCAAGAACCCGGCCGACTACCGCCTCGTCGGCACGCGCCAGGCGCGCGTCGACATCCCGGCCAAGCTCGCGGGCGACCTCGTGTTCGTGCACGACATGCGCGTGCCCGGCATGCTGCACGGCCGCGTGGTGCGTCCGCCGTATGCGGGCGCGGACCATGGCGAGTTCATCGGCAACACGCTCGAATCGGTCGACGAATCGTCCATCGCGCACATCCCCGGCATCCGCGCCGTGGTCGTGGTGCGCGACTTCGTCGGCATCGTCGCCGAGCGCGAGGAACACGCCGAGCAGGCGATGCGCGAACTGCGCGTGACCTGGAAGCCCTGGCCCGGCATGCCCGACCTGCGCGACGTGGCACAGGCCCTGCGCGACAACCCATCGACGCAGCGGTTGCTGGTCGACGAAGGCGACGTTGATGGCGCTCTCGCAGCTGCCACGCAGCCGATGCAGCGCACCTACGTGTGGCCGTACCAGATGCACGCGTCCATCGGCCCGTCGTGCGCGCTGGCCGACTGGCAGCCCACCGACGGCAGCGGCATGCAGCTGCGCTGCTGGGCCGGCTCGCAGAACCCGCACGTCCTGCGTGCCGACCTCGCGAAGCTCATGGGCGTGGACGACGTGCAGGTCGACGTGGTGCGCATGGAGGCCGCGGGCTGCTACGGCCGCAACGGCGCCGACGACGTGGCGGCCGATGCCGCGCTGCTCGCACGCGCCGTAGGCGCCCCGGTGCGCGTGCAGCTCTCGCGCGAGCAGGAGCATGCGTGGGAGCCCAAGGGCGCCGCGCAGCTCATGGAGATCGACGGCGGACTCATGGCCGACGGCCGCGTCGCCGCCTACGACTTCGAAACCTCTTATCCCTCGAACGGCGCGCCCACGCTGGCGCTGCTGCTCACGCGCACGGTCGAGCCCGTGGCGCAGGCCTACGAGATGGGCGACCGCACCGCGCGCCCGCCGTACACCTACGACAACCTGCGCGTGAAGGTCAACGACATGGCGCCGATCGTGCGCGCCTCGTGGCTGCGCGGTGTGTCGGCGCTGCCGAGTTCGTTCGCGCACGAGTCGTACATCGACGAGCTGGCGACGGCGGCGGGTGTCGACCCCGTGCAGTTCCGCCTGCGGCACCTGGACGACCCGCGCGCGATCGAGCTCGTGCAGGCCACTGCGCAGAAGGCCGGCTGGCGCATGCGCACCGGGCCGCAGGAGAACGCCGACGGCGGACTCGGCGAGGGCGGCGACATCCTCTTCGGCCAGGGCTTTGCGTACGCGCGCTACATCCACAGCAAGTGGCCGGGCTTCGGCGCCGCGTGGGCCGCGTGGGTGGCCGACGTCGAGGTCAACCAGAAGACCGGCGAGGTGCATGTGCGCCGCGTGGTGGTGGGGCACGACGCGGGGCTGCTGGTCAACCCGGCGGGGGTCGAGCACCAGGTGCACGGCAACGTGATCCAGACCACGAGCCGCGCGCTCAAGGAGCAGGTGCAGTTCGCGCCGCAACAAGGTGCTGCTGGCGGTGCGCAGTTGCCGGGCGTGTTGCCTTCGGGCGTGGTCGCGAGCCGCGAGTGGGGCAGCTACCCGATCCTCAATTTCCGCGACGTGCCGGTGATCGAGGTCATGCACATGCCGCGTCCCGGCGAGCCGTCGTTGGGCGCGGGCGAGTCGTCGTCGGTGCCGGGCACGGCGGCGATCGCGAATGCGATCTTCGATGCGACGGGCGTGCGCTTCCGCTCGCCGCCGTTCACGCCGGAGACGGTGCTGGCGGAATTGAACCGTGGGTCGCTGCCACCGCCGCCGGGGCAGGGCGATGCCGCCGGACCCTCTTCGCCACCGGCCTCGAGCGCAGGCGTGAGCAACGCCCTGTGGCCGCGCCGCAAGGGCCTGTGGGCCACCGGCGCTGCGCTCTTCATCGGCGGCCTCGGCGTCATCGCCGGCCTGCTCGGCTGGCGCTCCGCCATCGCGCCCGTGTCGCTCACCGCACCGGTCTACAGCGAGTCCACCATCGAGCGCGGCCGCGTGCTCGCCGCGCTCGGCGATTGCGCCGTGTGCCACACCGCGCCGGGCGGCGCACCCAACGCCGGTGGCCGCGCGATGGACACGCCCTTCGGCACGCTCTACACCACCAACCTCACGCCCGATGCCGAGACGGGCCTGGGCCGCTGGTCCTTCAGCGCCTTCCAGCGCGCGATGCGCGAAGGCGTCTCGCGCGACGGCCACCACCTGTACCCCGCGTTCCCCTACACCGCCTTCGCGAAGACCAGCGACGACGACCTGCAGGCGCTCTATGCGTACTTCATGGCGATGCCGGCGGTGCGCGCGGAAACGCCCAAGTCCGAACTCAAGTTCCCGTTCAACCTGCGCCCGCTGATGGCCGGATGGAACGCGCTGTTCCACGACCCCGCGCCGCTCCCGCCCGTGCCCACGCAGAGCGCCGAATGGAACCGCGGTGCCTACCTCGTCAACGGCCTGGGCCATTGCGGCGCCTGCCACACGCCGCGCAACGCGCTCGGCGCGGAGCAGGGCGGCAGCGCGTTCCTCTCGGGCGCGATGGTCGATGGCTGGGAAGCGCCCGCGCTCACGCAGCTGTCGAAAGCCGCCGTGCCGTGGGACACCGACGCGCTGTACCGCTACCTGCGCAACGGGCACTCGCCGCGCCACGGCATTGCGGGCGGCCCGATGGCCGAGGTGGTGCGCGAGCTTGCGCAGGTGCCCGACGCCGACGTGCGCGCGATGGCCGTCTACCTCGGCTCGTTCAACCCCGCGCCGGTCGCGCAACCGCAAGCGCTCGCGCAACAGGCCATCGACAACGCCGCGCGCACGCAGGGCCAGCTGCTCGGCCCCGCGCAGCGCATGTTCGACAGCGCGTGTGCGTCGTGCCACCACGACGGCGACGGTCCCACGCTGCTGGGCGTGAACACGCCACTCGCACTCAACAGCAGCCTCACGAGCACACGGCCCGACAACCTGCTGCGCACCATCCTCGACGGCGTGCGCGCGCCCGCGCACCGCGACATCGGCTTCATGCCCGCGTTCCGCGAAGCGCTCGACGACCGCCAGATCGCCGACCTCGCCGGCTACATGCGCGCACGTTTCGCGCCGCAGGAAGCGCCGTGGCCAAACCTGCCCGCCGACGTAGCGCGCGTGCGGAGCACGCCGGGCCACTGACACACAGCGGTTCCCGAGGCGCGGCTACGATGCGCGCAGACCTTATTCACGGAGACAAAACGCCATGCCTTTGGACCTTTCGACCGCTTCCAGCCTGCCCCGCGACGCCGAGCGCGCCACCCTTGTCGGCCGTCTCTGGCAACCCGGCGTGGGCCCGGTGCTGGTGGCCGTGCAGGGCGATGGCCTGCACGACCTGTCAAAGCTCGCGCCCACCATGAGCGACCTGCTCGAAGGCAAGGGCTCGCCGGCCGAAGCCGTGCGCGCTGCATTGCAGAGTGGCACCGCGCCACGCATCGCCGCGCTCGATGCCGTGCTGGCGAACAGCGACGAAAGCACGCGCGACAACAACCAGGCCTGGCTGCTCGCCCCTTGCGACCTGCAGGTCGTGAAGGCCAGTGGCGTGACCTTCGTCGCCAGCCTGCTCGAACGCGTGATCGAAGAACAGGCGCGCGGCGATGCCTCGCGCGCCGAGGCCACGCGTGCGGCCATCGGCGATGTGCTCGGCGACAACCTCGCCGACATCGTGCCGGGCTCGCCCGAAGCGATGAAGGTGAAGGACGTGCTCATCGCGCAAGGCATGTGGTCGCAGTACCTCGAGGTGGGCATCGGCCCCGATGCCGAGGTCTTCACCAAGGCCCCGGTGCTCGCGGCCGTGGGCACGGGCGCCGACGTGGGCATCCACGCGGACTCGGCCTGGAACAACCCCGAGCCCGAGGTCGTGCTCGCTGTGAACAGCCGCGGCGAGACGCTCGGCGCCGCGCTCGGCAACGACGTCAACCTGCGCGACTTCGAAGGCCGCAGCGCACTGCTGCTGGGCAAGGCCAAGGACAACAACGCCTCGTGCGCCATCGGGCCGTTCATCCGTCTGTTCGATGCGCACTTCGGCATCGCCGAGGTGCGGCGCATCACTGTCGCGTTGAACGTGACGGGCCCCGAGGGCTTCACGCTCGAAGGTTCGAGCTCGCTCGCGAAGATCAGCCGCGATCCGCTCGACCTCGTGGCGCAGACACTCAACCGCCACCACGCCTACCCAGACGGTTTCATGTTGTTTCTGGGCACGATGTTCGCGCCGACACAAGACCGTCACGGACCGGGGCAAGGATTCACGCATGTCGTGGGCGACCATGTGCGCATCGCGGCCCCTGAATTGGGTGCGTTGAACAACCGCGTCGTGCATGCAGACCAGGCGCCGCGGTGGTCTTTCGGCCTCGGTGCGTTGATGCGCAACCTCGCGTCGCGCAAGTTGCTGTAGCCCGTACTTCTGCACTTTAAAAGCAGATGTACTCCTTTGGAATTCAGAGGCTGCACTTTGCATTCTGTTGCGGTTGACCATGCCTCTTCTTACCCTCAAGATGACTACCATCGCGAGTGGATAAATCAAGGGAGTCGTGGTTGCTGCCGAATGAGATCGATCTGTTGCAGACGCCCGTCGAGGGCCCGCTTCCCTGTGGTGAAGATCTGGAATACGACGCCGATTTCATGGCGCTCCAACAGGCGGCCACGGGCAAGCGCGAGCAGCAGTTCGGCGACACCATCATTCCCGCCGAGCCGCCCGACTGGGCGCGCGTAGACCGCATCGCACGACAGTTGTGTGTGCGCACGCGCGACCTGCGCGTGCTGGTGCCGCTCACGCTCGCATGGACCGAAAGCCGTGGCCTGCCGGGCTATGTCGACGGGCTGCGCCAGGTCGATGCGGTGCTGCAGACTTTCTGGAACGACGTGCATCCGCGCGTCGTCGATGGCACGAACGAAGACCCGCTGCCGCGCATGAATGCGCTGGCCGCACTGGCCGAAGCCGAAGGGCTCGGACGCAGCGTGCGCGATGCGCGGCTGCTCGAAGACGGTGGCACGGCGATGAGCCTGCGGCAGGTCGAGGCGCTGCTCGATTCGAGCAAGAGCGACCAGGTGGACTACCCCGGCGGCGTCGGCCGCCTGCGCGAGGCCGCACGCCGCGCACACGACAAGGCGGCGGCGCCGGTCGTGGCCCTGCGTGAGGCTTTGGCACTGCTGCAGCGCATCCGCGAGACCTGCGAGCGTGCGCTGGGCCAGAGTTGGGCGCCTGATTTTTCGAGGCTCGAACGGTCGCTGCGTACCGTGGGCCAGTTGCTGCCGGAGCAGCCGCACAGCGAAGTGCCGCAGGCGTCGGCAGTGGGCGGTGCAGAAGACACAAGCGGTGCGGCGCACGTGCACGCACCCGCAGCGCACGTTGCAGCGGCCACGCAGGCTGCAGTGCGCCCGCTGCGTATTCAAGAGATTGAAATATCGGCTCGTGAAGATGTGCAAGTGTTGTTGGAAAAAGCATGCGAGTTCCTGGAACGAACGGAACCGAGCCATCCGGCACCCATGCTGATCCGCAGGGCCCAGCGGCTGATGGACCTCAACTTCTTCCAGATCATCGAAGAGCTCGTGCCCGAGGGATTGCAAAAGATAGAAAGCCTTGCCGGCCGCCCGTTGAACGGCGACGCCGCATTGCCCTAGCGGCCGTTGCTGCCGGCGAGCAGGAACAACGCGCCGGCACCGGTCGACCGGTACGACCCATGCATTCAGTTTCAAGAGGACGCTTATGGCAGACAACCGTGTCAGGAACAGTGGTCAGAAGTTCATCGCGCGCAACCGGGCGCCGCGCGTGCAGATCGAATACGACGTCGAGATCTACGGCAGCGAACGCAAGATCCAGCTGCCGTTCGTGATGGGCGTCATCGCCGACCTCGCGGGCAAGCAGACCGACCCCATGCCCGACCTCGCGGAGCGCGAGTTCATGGCGGTGGACATCGACAACTTCGACGAGCGCATGAAGTCCATCAAGCCGCGCGTCGCGTTCCAGGTGCCCAACACGCTCACCGGCGAAGGCCAGATGAACGTGGACATCACCTTCGACAGCATGGACGACTTCTCGCCCGCGCGCATCGCGCGCCAGGTCGACGCGCTGCAGCAGCTGCTCGAGGCGCGCACCGAGCTGTCGAACCTGCTCTCGTACATGGACGGCAAGAACGGCGCCGAGCAACTCATCGCGCAGGCGCTGCAGAACCCGGCGCTGCTCAAGTCGCTGGCGTCCGCGCCCAACCCCGCGGTCGCGCAGGCGGCCGCCGATGCCGCAGCAGCCAAGCAAGCCGACGACAGGACCGCACCATGAGCACCGCATCCCAGCAAGGCGCACGCGCCCGCACCGCCACCGTCGAAGCGCTCGAGCCCAACGAGTTCTCCGACCTCCTGCAGCGCGAGTTCAAGCCCAAGACCGAGCAGGCGCGCGAGGCGGTGGAGAACGCCGTCAAGACGCTGGCCGTGCAGGCGCTCGAGAACACCGTCACCATCTCGAACGACGCCTACCGCAGCGTGCAGGCCATCATCACGGAGATCGACCGCAAGCTGTCGGAGCAGATCAACCAGATCCTGCACCACGAAGACTTCCAGCAGCTCGAAGGTGCATGGCGCGGCCTGCACTACCTCGTGAACAACACCGAGACCGACGAGCAGCTGAAGATCCGCGTCATGTGCGCATCGAAGCGCGAAGTGGCACGCTCGCTCAAGCGCCACAAGGGCATCGGCTGGGACCAGAGCCCGATGTTCAAGAAGATCTACGAGGCCGAGTACGGCCAGTTCGGCGGCGAGCCCTTCGGCGCGCTGATCGGCGACTTCCACTTCGACCACAGCCCGCCCGACGTCGAGATGCTCGGCGAGATGGCCAAGATCGCCGCCGCCGCGCACTGCCCCTTCATCGCCGGCGCCTCGCCCACCGTGATGCAGATGGACTCGTGGCAGGAGCTGTCGAACCCGCGCGACCTCACCAAGATCTTCCAGAACACCGAGCACACCGCGTGGCGCTCGCTGCGCGATTCGGAAGACGCGCGCTACATCGGCCTGGCCATGCCGCGCTTCCTGGCGCGCCTGCCGTATGGCGCGCGCACCAATCCGGTCGACGAGTTCGAGTTCGAGGAAGAAACCGATTCGGCGCTGCACACGCGCTACACCTGGGCCAACTCGGCCTATGCGATGGGCGTGAACATCAACCGTTCGTTCAAGCAGTTCGGCTGGTGCACCTCGATCCGCGGCGTGGAGTCGGGCGGCGCGGTCGAGAACCTGCCCACCCACACCTTCCCGACCGACGACGGCGGCGTGGACATGAAGTGCCCGACCGAGATCGCCATCAGCGACCGGCGCGAGGCCGAGCTGGCCAAGAACGGCTTCATGCCGCTGGTGCACCGCAAGAACTCCGACTTCGCGGCCTTCATCGGCGCGCAGTCGCTGCAGCAACCGGCCGAGTACTACGACGCCGACGCCACGGCCAACGCCAACCTGGCGGCGCGCCTGCCGTACCTGTTCGCGTGCTGCCGCTTCGCGCACTACCTGAAGTGCATCGTGCGCGACAAGATCGGCTCGTTCCGCGAGCGCGAGGACATGGAGCGCTGGCTCAACGACTGGATCATGAACTACGTCGACGGCAGCCCCGGCACCTCGTCGCAGGACACGAAGGCGATGAAGCCGCTGGCGGCGGCCGAGGTCCAGGTGGAAGCCATCGAGGACAACCCCGGCTACTACGCCGCCAAGTTTTTTCTCCGGCCGCACTACCAGCTCGAGGGGCTGACGGTGTCGTTGCGGCTGGTTTCGAAGTTGCCGTCCAACAAGAAGGACAGCAGCTAATTCCACTGTCCCGCTACCGGGCAATTCATCGATAACTTTTGGGGGTCAATCATGGCAGTAGACATGTTCATGCGCGTCGAGGGTGCAAACGGCGAGTCCAAGGACTCCAACCACAAGGACTGGACCGACATCAAGTCGTTTGCATGGGGAGCGACGCAGCCTGGCAACATGGTCAGCGGCGGTGGCGGCGGCGTGGGCAAGGCCAGCTTCAACGACCTGCAGGTGCTCGCGCGCATCGATAAGGCGGCGCCTTCGGTGCTGAAGAACTGCGCGAGCGGCAAGCACCTGAGCAAGGTCGAAGTGGCCGTGTGCAAGGCCGGCGGCTCGCAGATCGAGTACACGCGCGTCACGCTCGAAGAGGTGCTCGTCACCTCGGTGCAGTACACGGCCGAGCAGGGCGGCGACGCGGTGCTCGTGCAGTACGCCTTCCAGGCCGCGAAGGTGAAACAGCAGTACTGGGAACAGACCGACAAGGGCGGCAAGGGCGCCGAGACGGTGCTGGGCTGGAACATCAAGGAAAACAAGGAAGCCTGATTTCCTTGTTGCGCGGCGGGGCCGTGGCCTTCGGGGCCATGCAGCCCCCGCCGGCGGTCCACAGCCGTTTGTCTGTCTCCTGCGGCGCCCCTTCGCGGCGCGCCGCCTTTCACCTTTCAGCCAGTCAACGGGGAAGTTTCATGGGCGATGGGTTTGCAGTGCTGGGCGAGCGCTCCGTGGCCGAGCACACCGAATGGGTACAGCGGCAGATCCGCGCCAGTCCCCAGAATGCCGGCCTGCGCCTTGCCCTGTGCCACTTCCTCGCGCTGCGCGGCGAATGGCAGCGGGCCGAAGACCAGCTCAAGCTCGCGACCAAGCTCGACCCCACGTTCACGCCGGCCAGCGTCACCTGCGCGATGGCCCTGCGGGGCGAGCGCGAACGCTCCGACTTCTGGGCCGGCGGCGGACGCACGCCGGCCATCGTCTCGGGCAATGCCGACTGGGTCGAGCAGTTGCTCGGCGCCGCCGTGTTGCCCGCCGAACGTGCCGACGAGGCTGCCGCGCTGCGCGAGGCCGCGCGCGATGCGGCGCCGGCGCTGCAGGGCACGCTGACCACCGTCGACCGCTCCGATGCGCGGGCCGTGCAGGCGCTCGACGGCGAGCCCGCGGCGCACAGCGACTTCGCCTGGCTGTGCGACGGCGACGCGCGCATCGGCGCCGTGCTCGAACTTTTCACGCCCTCGGGCTATGCATGGCTGCCGCTGCCGGCGGTGCGCCGCATCAAGTTCTCGCGCCCGCAACATCTGGTCGACCTGCTGTGGGCGCCGGCCGAGATCGAGCTGCACGACGGACGCGGCCTCAACGGCCTCGTGCCCGTGCGCTACCCGGGCGCGCTCGACAGCCTCGACGACGAGACCGCGCTGGGCCGCCGCACCGACTGGCAACCGCTCGCGGGCGACGACCAGTTCGCAGGCGTCGGCCAGCGCACGCTGATCAGCGAGGCCGGCGACCACTCGCTGCTCGACCTTCGGCGCATCGAGTTCGCCGCAGCGACGGAGGGCGCGGCCGCATGACCCCCGCCGTCACCACCGACATCGACGGCGACGCCCAGGAAAGCGTCGCGCGCGACCGCCTGCAACCGGTGCTGCTCGACCGCCTCACCGACAAGGCGCCGCAGAACGGCCAGGAGCGCGCGGGCGCCTTCCTCATGAGCGGCAAGCTGCTGCGCGACTCGGTGCTGCGCGACCTGCAGTGGCTGCTCAACACCACCAACTTCGGTGCCGACCACCGCATCAACGGCATGCCGCGCGCGCGCGGCTCGGTGGTGAACTACGGCGTGCGCGGCTGGGCCGGCGGGCGCATGTCGGAGGTCGACTTCGCCGACGTCGAAGCGGCCATCCGCGCGGCCATCATCGACTTCGAGCCGCGCATCATGAAGGACAGCATCGACGTGCGCTGCGTGACCGATGCGACCGACCTGGAGCACCACAACCTGCTCGCGCTGGAGATCCGCGGCACGCTGTGGTCGGTGCCGTACCCGATCGAATTCATCCTGCGTTCGGAGCTGGACCTTGAAAGCGGGCACATGGTGCTGCGGCCGACGGGAGGGCTGTGATGGACGCCAAGCTCCTCGACTACTACAACCGCGAACTCACCTACATGCACGAGCTCGGGGCCGAGTTCGCGCAGCGCTACCCCAAGATCGCGGGCCGGCTGGGCATGCGCGGCATCGAGGTCAGCGACCCGTATGTGGAGCGCCTGCTCGAAGGCTTCAGCTTTCTCACGGCGCGCATCCAACTCAAGATGGACGCGGAGTTTCCGCGCTTCTCGCAGCGCCTGCTCGAGGTGGTGTACCCCAACTTCCTCGCGCCGCTGCCCGCGATGGCCGTGGTGCAGATCGACGGCAATCTCAACGAAGGCTCGCTGAAGGCGGGCTACGAGCTGCCGCGCCACACGCTGCTGCGCGGTCGCATGATCAAGGGCGAGCAGACGGCCTGCGAGTTCCGCACGGGCCATGCCGTCACGCTGTGGCCGATCAAGATTGCCGAGGCCAGCCTGGGCCCGGTGCCGGCCGAGATCGCGCATGCGCTCCCGATGGCGGCGCGCCAGGCGAAGAGCGCGATCACCATCAAGCTCGAGGCGGTGGGCGGCGCGCGCTTTGCCGAGATGCCGCTGGATCGGCTCGAGTTCTTTCTCTCGGGCGCGGAGCTGCACGCGCTGCGCGTGCTCGAACTGGTGGCTCACCACAGCGTGGCCACCGTGTGCCGTGCCGGCCCCGGCAGCACGGCGCGCATCGTGCCGCTGGGCGACGAGGCGATCCGCCACGAGGGCTTCGACCCCGAGCAGGCGCTGCTGCCCTACGACGCGCGCTCGTTCCAGGGCTACCGCCTGCTGCACGAGTACTTCGCCTTTCCCGAGCGCTACCTGTTCTTCAGCGTGAAGCACCTGCGCGCGGCGGCCTCGGCCATCGGCGGCACCACGATGGAGATCGTGATCCTGCTCGACCGCGCCGACGCCGACCTGGAGCGGCTGGTCGATGCCAGGCACTTCTCGCTGTTCTGCACGCCCATCATCAACCTCGTGCCGCGCCGCAGCGACCGCATCCCGGTCGGGCCGGGCCAGCACGAGCACCATGCGGTGATCGACCGCACGCGCCCGCGCGACTTCGAGATCTTCACTGTCGAGCGCGTCACGGGCCACATGGCCAACGGCTCCGAAGAGCGCGAGTTCCGGCCCTTCCTCGGCTCGTTCGCGTCCGACGACGGCGACTTCGGCGCCTACTTCTCGCTGCGCCGCGAGCCGCGCCTGGTGTCCGACCGCGCACGCGCGCAGGGCACGCGCACCAGCTACACCGGCAGCGAGGTGTACGTGTCGCTGGTCGACCAGCACGACGCGCCGTTCCCGCACAGCCTGCGCCACATCACCATCGACGCGCTGTGCACCAACCGCGACCTGCCGCTGCTGCTTCCCACCGGGCTCGAATCGGACTTCACGCTGCGCGTGTCGGCGCCGGTGCGCGGCGTGCGCATCCTGCGCGGGCCCTCGCGGCCGTATCCGGCGCTGGCCGAAGGCGCGCTCACCTGGCGCCTCATCAGCCACCTGGGCCTGAACTACCTGAGCCTGACCGACGTCGATGCCACGCAGGGCGCCGCCGCGCTGCGCGAGATGCTCGACCTGTACGGCAACCTGGCCGACCCGGCCGTGCGCCGGCAGATCCAGGGCGTGCGCTCGATGGCGCTGGCGCCCGTGTTCCGCCGCCTGCCCGAGCCGGGCCCGATCGTGTTCGGGCGCGGCGTGGAGATCGCGCTGCAGATCGACGAGGTGGCGTTCTCGGGCGCGAGCCCGTACCTGTTCGGCGCCGTGCTGGAGCAGTTCTTCAGCCGGCACGTGTCGCTCAACGCCTTCACCGAGTTCGCGCTGTCCAGCCTGCAGCGCGGCGAAATTGCGCGCTGGACCCCGCGCGTGGGACGCCGCCCCACCGTATGAGCACGACCGGCCTCACCGACGACGCCATGCTGCAGCTGCTGCCGGCAGAGGCCGAGGCGCGCGACGAGGCGGCCGTCGAGGCGCGCAGCCCGGCGCGCGCGAAGGCGAAATCCGCGCCGCGACGCGGCGTGCCCGAGGCCGACCCCGCGCTGTGGGCCCGGCTCGTCGAGCAGCCCTTCGAGCACGACCTGTTCATGCTGCTGCGCCGGCTCGACGCGCAGGGCGACCATCCGCTGCTGGGCCGCGCGCCGCGCCCGCGCGACGAGCCGCTGCGGCTGGGCCAGGAACCCTCGATGGCCTTCGCGCCGTCGAACGTGTCGGGCGTCGAGGTCGACCAAGACGGCGCGCCGCGCATCTCGATCTACGGCTTTGGTCTCTTCGGTCCCAACGGCCCGCTGCCGCTGCACCTGACCGAGTACGCACGCGAGCGCAAGCGCCACCACGCCGACAACACCCTCAGCGCGTTCGCCGACCTGTTCCACCACCGGCTGATCCTGCTGTTCTATCGCGCCTGGGCCGACGCGCAGTCGGTCAACAGCCTGGACCGCCCCGACGGCCACCGTTTCGTCGACTACGTGGCCAGCCTCATGAACATGGGGCAGCCCGGCCTGAAGGCGCGCGACCGCATCGCCGACCACGCGCGCACGCACATGGCGGGGCACCTGGTGCGCCAGACCCGCAACCCCGAAGGGCTCATCCAGATTCTTCGCCTGTACTTCGACGTGCCCGTGCGTGTGGTCGAGTTCGTGAGCGACTGGGTGCGCATCGACGAGCGCCAGGTCAGCCGCATCGGCCTGCTCGGGCGCAACCACCGGCTGGGCAGCGGCGCCACCATCGGCCTGGCGGTGCGCGATGCGCAGGGCAAGTTCAGGCTCGAACTCGGCCCGCTGTCGCAACAGCAGTTCCGCGAGTTCCTGCCCGGCAGCCCGCGGCTGCAGCAGGTGGTCGACTGGGTGCGCCAGTACGTCGGCATCGAATTCGCCTGGGAGCTGCGGCTGGTGCTCAGCAAGCCCGAGGCGCGCGGCATGCGGCTGAGCAGCGACCAGCGCCTGGGCTGGGGCAGCTGGCTCGGCACCCGCCTGTCCGACACCGACGCCGGCGACATGGTGTTCCAGCCCGAGGCGCTCTTTTCCCGCAACGCACCGGCTTCTTCATGACCGACATCCGCCGCGTTTCTCTTTTCTCCAAGTTGAATCCGATGCTCTACAAGGCATTGGAAACCGCCACTGCCTTCGCCAAGCTGCGCGGCAATGCCTACGTGGAGCTTGTGCACTGGCTGCACCAGATCCTGCAGCTGCAGGACAGCGACCTGCTGCGCATCATCAAGCGCGCCGGGCTCAACCTCGACGCGGTCGAGCAGGACCTCGTGCGCGCGCTCGACCGGCTGCCGCACGGCGCCACGTCGATCAGCGACATCTCCGAGCATGTCGACCATGCGGTGGAGCGCGCCTGGGTGTACGCGAGCCTGCGCTTCGAGGCCACCTCGATCCGCGGCGCCTACCTGCTCGCGGGCATCGTGAAGACGCCGGGCCTGCGCCAGGTGCTCTCGGGCATCTCGCGCGAGTTCGACAAGCTCGTGCCCGACGTGCTGGTCGCGCAGCTCGCGGCGTGGACCGAAGGCTCGCCGGAAGACGACTACGACGCCGCGTCGGAGGCGGGCGGTGGCGCACCGGTGGCGCAGCACCAGGGCGATGCGCCTGCCGCCGGCGGCTCGGCTCTGGCCAAGTACGCGAGCGACCTCACGGCCAAGGCGCGTGCCGGCGAGCTCGACCCCGTGTACGGCCGCGACGACGAGATCCGCCAGATCGTCGACATCCTCATGCGCCGCCGCCAGAACAACCCGCTGCTCACCGGCGAGGCCGGCGTCGGCAAGACGGCCGTGGTCGAAGGCCTGGCCTCGCGCCTCGCGGCCGGCGACGTGCCGCCTTCGCTGAAGGACGTGTCGCTGTGGGTGCTCGACCCCACGCTGCTGCAGGCCGGCGCGGGCGTGAAGGGCGAGTTCGAACAGCGGCTGCGCCAGGTGATCGACGAGGTCGAGAAAAGCCCCAAGCCCATCGTGCTGTTCGTCGACGAGGTGCACACGCTGGTGGGTGCGGGCGGCACCGCCGGCACCGGCGACGCGGCCAACCTGCTCAAGCCCGCGCTCGCGCGCGGCCGGCTGCGCACCATCGGCGCCACGACGTGGTCGGAGTACAAGAAGTACATCGAGAAAGACCCGGCGCTCACGCGGCGCTTCCAGACCATCCAGGTGCACGAGCCCACCGAGCCCAAGGCCGTGGTCATGCTGCGCGGCATCTCGGCCGAGCTGGAGAAGCACCACGGCGTGCTCATTCTCGACGCTGCGCTCGAAGCGGCCGTGAGCCTGTCGCACCGCTACATTCCCGCGCGCCAGCTGCCCGACAAGGCCGTGAGCCTGCTCGACACCGCGTGTGCGCGCGTGGCGCTGAGCCAGCATGCGCTGCCGGCGGCGCTCGAAGATTTGAAGCGGCGCATCGAGGTGCTGGGCATCGAGTCGGGCATCGCGGGACGCGAGGCGGCGATCGGGGTCGGCGAGCACCAGCGCGTGGAAGACATCGCGGCGCAGGTGGCTGCCGCGCAGGCCGAGCTCGAACTGCTGGAGCAGCGGCGCGTGGAAGAGGCCGCGCTGGTCGAGCGCATCGTTGCGCTGCGCAAGCTGCTGTCGCCTGCGGCGGTGCCGGTGCAATCTGAAGCGGAAGATGACCGCGAAGAGAAACCGCCTACCGAGCCCGAGCGAACGCCCGAGGCCATCCGCGCCGAACTCAACGAAGCGCAAGACCAGCTCGTGCAATTGCAAGGCGAGACACCGCTCATCCTCGCGGCGGTGGATGCGCAGGCCGTCGCCACCGTGGTCGCCGACTGGACCGGCATTCCCATCGGCCGCATGGTGCGCGACGACGCGCAGTCGGTGCTGCGCCTGGGCGAGATCCTGTCGGCCCGCGTGGTCGCGCAGCCCGATGCGCTGGAGACCATCTCGCGGCGCATCCGCACCGCGCGTGCGCGGCTGGACAACCCCAACAAGCCCGTCGGCGTGTTCCTGCTGTGCGGCCCTTCGGGCGTGGGCAAGACCGAGACCGCGCTCGCGCTGTCGGAGGCGCTGTACGGCGGCGAGCAGAACCTCGTCACCATCAACATGAGCGAGTTCCAGGAGTCGCACACCGTCTCCACGCTCAAGGGCGCGCCGCCCGGCTATGTGGGTTATGGCGAAGGCGGCGTGCTCACCGAGGCCGTGCGCCGCCGGCCCTACAGCGTGGTGCTGCTCGACGAGATCGAGAAGGCGCACCCCGACGTGCACGAGATCTTCTTCCAGGTCTTCGACAAGGGCTGGATGGAAGACGGCGAAGGCCGGCACATCGACTTCCGCAACACCGTGATCATCATGACGTCAAACGTCGGCACCGACCTCGTCATGCAGCTGTGCGAAGACCCGACCTTGCGCCCCGACCCCGAGCCGCTGGCGGCCGCGCTGCGCGAGCCGCTGCTGAAGGTGTTCGCGCCCGCGCTGCTCGGGCGCCTGGTGGTCGTGCCTTACTACCCGCTGCAGGCCGACGCGCTGCACCGGATCATTCGCCTGCAGCTGGACCGCATCGCGGCGCGGCTGCAGGCCAACCACGGCATTGCATTGGCTTACAACGACAGCGCCGTCGCGCTTGTCGCACGCCGCTGCACGGCCATAGAGTCGGGTGGCCGGATGATCGACGCGATCCTCACGCACACCATCCTGCCCCGGCTGAGCGAAGAAGTCATCGGCGCCACCGTCAGTGCGCGCAAGCTCGCCGGCGTGCAGCTGGGCGCGGCGGGCGACGACTTCCAGTACGAGTTTTCAGAACGCCCCGCGTAGACCCAAGGGAGAGCCGCATGGACAGAGTCGTCAAAGCCCACACCCCGCTCGGAGAAGAACAGCTGCTGTTCCGCTCGATGCACGGCAGCGAAGGGCTGTCGCAGCTGTTCGAGTTCGAGGTCGACCTGCTGAGCCCGAACACCTCGGTCGACATGAAGGGCCTGCTCGGCAAGCCGCTCGCGCTGGAGATCCAGACGCTGAGCGGCACGCCGCGCTACCTCAACGGCCAGATCACGCGCTTCACCATGATCGGGCGCGAGGGCGGCTCTTCGCGCTACACCGTGTACCGCGCCTCGGTGCGGCCCTGGCTGTGGTACCTCACGCGCACCAGCGACTGCAAGATCTTCCAGAACAAGTCGGTGGTCGAGATTCTTGAAGACGTGCTGGGCGAGTACGGCTTCGCCTTCGAGAAGAAGCTCAGCGCCTCGTACCGCCAGTGGGAGTACTGCGTGCAGTACCAGGAGACCGACTTCGCCTTCGTGAGCCGCCTCATGGAGCATGAGGGCATCTACTACTACTTCAAGCACGACAAGAACCAGCACACGCTGGTGCTGGCCGACGACATGAGCGCGCACGAGACGCTGCCCGGCTACCCGAAGATCGGCTACCTCGCGAGCGACCGCGCCACCGACCCCGGCCGCGAAGTGATCGACCAGTGGGAAGTGACCGAGGAGATCCGCCCCGGCACCTACGTGGTCGACGACTTCGACTTCAAGAAGCCCAGGGCCGACCTGCTCAACACGCGCAGCCAGCCGCGCGGCAACGACCACGGCCGCTACGAGATGTACGAGTGGATGGGCGGCTACAGCGACGCGGGGCAGGGCGAGCACTACGCGCGCATCCGCCTCGAGGAAGCGCAGGCCCAGGCCGAGGTCGACACCGGCCACACCAACGTGCGCGGCATGGCGCCCGGCTACCGCTTCACCATGCAGAACGCACCGCGCAACGAGGACAACCGCGAGTACCTCGTCGTCTCGGTGATGTACAGCCTGCGCGAAGGCGGCTACGCCAGCGGCGGCATGCCGGGCGAGTACAGCTTTCATTTCGGCGTGCAGCCCACCTCGTTCCCGTTCCGCGCGCGCCGCATCACGCGCGTGCCGAGCACCCAGGGCCCGCAGACCGCCACCGTGGTCGGGCCGCCCGGCGAAGACATCTGGATCGACAAGTACGGCCGCGTGAAGGTGCAGTTCCGCTGGGACCGCTACGGCCAGCGCAACGAAGACAGCTCGTGCTGGGTGCGCGTGTCGAGTGCGTGGGCCGGCTCCAATTTCGGCGCCGTGAACCATCCGCGCGTGGGGCAGGAGGTGATCGTCGACTTCATTGCCGGGTGTCCCGACCGGCCGATCATCATCGGGCGCGTCTACAACGCGGACCAGATGCCGCCGCTGGAATTGCCGGCGAAGGCGACGGTCAGCGGGTTCATCAGCCGCACGATCAAGGGCGATGGCGAGCTGGCCAATCACTTCATGATCGACGACGACCCCAGCAACGAGTCGATCAAGATGCACGCGCAGAAGGATTACAGCCTCAACGTCGAGAACAATGAAACACACACCGTGGACGGCACGCGCGTGACGGTGATTGAAGGTTCGGACACCTACACGACCAACACCTCGCTCAATGTGACGGTCAACGGCCCGCACAGCCTGACGGTCAATAAGGGCGGGCCGCAGAAGATCACCGTCAACGGAGGCGACCAGTTCATCAAGGTGGATGGCGGCAACCAGCAGATCGATGTCATCGGGAATCAGACCATCCATGTCACCGGCAAGCGCAAGGACACGGTAGACAAAGGGGAAGAGCGAATCATCGGTACGTCGCTCAAGGAAGACATTGATGGCCCGCAGAACACCACGGTGCTCGGTCTGTATACCGAAGAAACCAAGGGCAAGAAGGTGACAGTCAAGGGCGACGAGGACTATCTCGTCAAGGGAGCGCAAAAGGTGCATGCGGACACGTCGTTGACGGCGACAACGGATGGCCCGATGCGCCTGGAAAGCACCAAGGCAGACATCACGATCAAGTCGCCGACCAAGATCATCCTGGATGCCCCTCATGTGGAGGACAAGTCGGCCAAGAAGGTGACCTTCACGGACTGGGGCATTGCCTTCAAGGGCTTCAACATGGGGATCACCGGGATCAACGTGAGCATCAATGGCGCTGCCGTATTCCTGAACGGGAGGGTGATCAGCGTCGCCGCCCAGAACCTGGGCTTCAACGCCTACTCGATCACGGGCGCCATCAACAAGTTCGACATGTTTTCCGCCAGCGGTGCGATCGGCCTCTATACCGCCACCCGGACACTTTTCACGACAGACAACCCTGCGTCAAAAGTCGACTACTCCCAAGTCAGGGTGAACCCCAGAGGCATCACCGTCTATCTCTGAGCCTGGGGCGCATGTTGGATCTTTTCGCTATGTGGTTCACTGAGTACTGGTATCTGATTGTCCCCATCGCTGTCGTCGTGCTGTTGCCGTTCGTGCTGACCACGCTGGCCAAGCGCTATGTCTTGCGCGTGGTGCATCTGCAGCGTGTGGTCAACCGCCACGTGATGGGTGCGGATCTCGCCGAGCGAGTGCTTCGTACGGGCCAGCCGGCCGTCGCGAGGGTGCTCGAGAGCTATGACACGGCCATGCGGGTCGAGCGCATCTATATCCTCGTGCGGCTCAAGCTCCAGGTACAGCCGGAGGGCGGATTGCCTGCCTACGAGACGGAGCTGGTCGCCCCGATCAGCCCGGTGAAGCTCGCCGATTTCGCACCGGGGCGCTCCGTGAAGCTGCGCTTCGACCCGGTCTCGCGCGAGATCGCCATCGACCAGCCGATGCGCTGAAGCAGGTCCGCTGCCCCCATGAAGACCATCAAGCCTTTTCGCCTGAGCATCCTCACGCGGCCCTTCCGACGGCAGCGGCAAGACCTGCTGGGCGTCTCGGTCTTCGCGATGGCCAGCCTGGCGCCCGAGCCCTTGCTGATGCCCGACCAGGATCTCTGGAAGCTGGCGGCCGACGAAATCGGGCCCGGCAACGTGCTGGACCTGGGCGTGCCCAAGATCGAGCCGGAGTGGCTGGTCAGCGGCTATGCGTACACGGCGCATCAGGACGACAAGACACTGTGCGCGGCCCAGGCCGTCTTCCAGGGTCAGGCCAAGTCAGTGCTGGTGAGTGGTGATCGCTACTGGCTTGATGGCCGCGCGACGCCTGCCCAGCCTTTCGAACGCCTGAGGCTGGATTGGGCACATGCCTATGGCGGCCCGGGCGAGCCCGACAATCCGGAAGGCATCGGCAGCTTCGATGAAACGATCAACGGCGTCCATACGCGCCGACTTCCCCATGTCGAGTTGCCCGGCGCGCGTCAGGACACACCCGGGCGGCGCATCGTGCCTGCGGGTTTCGGCGCCATACCACCCGATCGGCCGCAGCGGCTCGCGCTGATGGGGCGCGCCTACGACCAGCAATGGCTGCAGCACGACTACCCGGGTTTCGCCGAGGACATGGACTGGCGCTACTTCAATGCCGCACCTGCCGACCAACGCCTGCCCGGCCATCGCGAACTGCCGCCGGGCGCCGCCTACGAACTGTGGAACATGCACCCTCGGCAGCCGGTGATGCGCGGCCAGCTGCCCGATTGGCAGGCGCGCTGCTTCGCCAGCTTTCAGAAAGACGGTGGCGCGCTGTCGGAAATTTCGCTGCGCCTGAGCACGGCCTGGTTTTTCCCGCACGCCGAGCGCGTCATCCTGGTCTGGCACGGTGCATCGCCCATCGCGGAAGATGACGCGGCCGACGTCAAGCACATCATGCCCGCGCTCGAGTTGCGCGATCAGCCGCGGCCGCTCGCCCACTACCAACAGGTGCTGCAGCAGCGCATCGATCCAGCCAAGGCGGTGCTGGTCCTGCGCGACAGCGACCTGGTCCCCAAGGCGATCATGGGGCCATGGGCAGGCGACCAGATGCCCGATATCGCCTCGCTTCCGCTGGTGCGCAACCTGCACGCAGGCCGGCGGCGCGAGCACGAACGCCTGCGCGCCCGACTGCTGGCGCAGGGCCTGGATCCCGAGCAGCATCTGCCGCCCCTGTCCGAACCGGATTTGCAGCCACCTGCCTCCATGGACGATCTGCCCGACTTCGCCGAGAAGGCCGATCAAGCCCTCGAGCAGATGCGCCAGGCGGCCCTTGCCCGCGGCGCCGAGGACCGCGCCAAGGCCGTCGCACAGGGGATGCCCGCTGCCATCCAACCCGATATCGATATCCCGCCGCTGTCGCAGATGGATCCGCGCAAGCTGTCGGGGGAGATCCAGGCGAGCATCGACAAGGCCATGACCGAGGTCACGGCGCGGACCGGCAAGCCCGTGCAGCGCCGATTCGACCCGGACCGCCTGCTGCGTGACCTCGCGCGCCTCGAGGAAGACGCGGCGCGCGAGCGCCGAACACCCCTCACACCCGACGAGGCCGCCGAAAGCGCACGGCTGCGCGAGCAGGCCGGGCGCAGCGCGCGCATGGGGCACCTCCACGGCGCACACCTGCTCGAGCCGGCGCCGCCGGCCAGCAGCCTGCGCTCCAGGCGGCTGCGTCGGCGTCTTGAGGCCGCAGCCAGCGGTGAGCGTCGTTTCGCAGGCATGAGCTTCGTCGGCGCCAACCTCTCGGGCCTGGATCTGCGCGGTGCCGACTTCACGGAAGCGAACCTCGAAGACGTCGACTTCAGCGACGCGCGGCTCGATGGCTGCAACTTCACGCGCGCGGTGCTTGCGCGGGCGCGGCTGGTCCGGGCTTCGCTCACCGATGCGCGGCTGGACGAGGCCAATCTGGGTGGCGCGCAATGCGAAGGCGCGAACTTCACGGGTGCGAGCTTCGTGCAGACGCGTTGCAACAAGACCATTTTTCGTTCCTGCGTGCTGGCGAAGGCCGCGTTCAACCAAGCCGATCTGTTCGAAAGCGAATGGGTGCGTTGCGATGCGCGCGGCTCGCACTGGGAGCAGATGGCGATGGTCAAGCTGGCACTGGAAGACATGGCATTCGACAACGCCGCGTTCAAGCAGGTGAGCTGGATCGAGTGCAGCTTCAAGGGGATATCCTTCGTCCGCGCTGCGCTGAACGCCTGTGCTTTCGTCACCGTCGATGCGCAGGAGGGGGTCGACTTCACCGAGGCCAGCCTCGTCACCTGTTCCTTCGTCCATGGCTGCAGCCTGGTGCAGGCCGTGTTCTGCGCCGCTTCACTCAAGCAGTGCGGCCTGCGCGACGCCATACTGGTTGGCGCCGACCTCGCGAAGGCACGCCTTGACGGCTGTGACTTCTCCGAGTGCGACCTGCGGCGCGCGAGGCTGGAGGGATTGCACGCCGGCGAGAGCCTGTTCATTCGCGCGGACTTGCGCGAAGCCTCGTTGCGCGGTGCCAACCTCATCGACGCCAATCTTTCCAAGGCCGACCTGCGCTTTGCCAGCCTGCAGGACGCCAATCTGTTTCGAGCCGACGTGTCGCAGGCCGCCATCGACGGCTCGACCACCTTCATCGGCGCTTACACCCAGGGCGCCAAGACCTTGCCCGCACGAAGGAATGAGCCGGTTCGATGACAGTCGAAGAACTTCTGGACAAGATCCGGCATGGCGAACCGGTGGTCAAGGCGAGTCTCGCGGGTCAGGACCTCAGCGGCGTCGACTTGTCGGGGGCACAGATGGAGCACGTCGACCTGAGCGGGACGAATCTGCACGGCGCCTGCCTCGACGACAGTTCGCTGGCGCAATGCAACTTCGATCAAGCCGACCTGTCGGCGGCCAGCTTGAAAGACGTGCGCGTGTTTCGGTGCCGGTTGGAGGCCGCGCAACTCGGCCGCGCGTTCATGCTGGACACCAACTTCTTCGAATCTTCGCTGGCTCACGCGGATTTCGCGAAGGCGCAAATGGAGCGCGTGGCTTTTGTCAGATGCGAGCTCGGGCATGCGGTGTTGAAGCCCGGCATTTGCGATCAGGTCGTCGTCACCGAATCACGGGTCGACCAGCTCGATTGCCGTGGCGCGAAGCTGCTGCACCTGATGTTCTATCGCATGGATCTGCGCACGGTGGCGTTCACCCAGACCCAATGCGATGGCTCGATCCTGATGGAGTGCAATCTCGAAGGCCAGCGCTTGGCGCACACCAGCTTCCTGCGCTGCCAGTTCACCGACAGCGCGATGGCAGGTGTCGATTTCAGCGGCGCCGTGCTGACCCAGAGCAACTTCAAGGGCGCCACGCTGACCAAGGCGAACTTCAGCGCAGTGGATGCTGCCCAGACGATGTTCCCGGAGGCCGATCTGCGTGAAGCGAATTGCAGCGATGCCATCTTCGATCAGTCGATCTGGGCCGACGCCCAACTCGAAGGTGCCGATTTCAGCCGCTCGCGCCTGCCGCTGAGCGTGTTCCATCGCGTGCAGGCCAGGGGTGCCAGTTTTCGCGACGCGGACCTGCAGGATGCCGATTTTTCCTACGCCGAACTTCATCACGCGGATCTGCGCAATGCGCGTTTTCTGCGCACCCGCTTTCATCGGGCCGCGCGCGCGGAGGCGCGTTTCTCGGGAGGCGGCGGCATCATCGAAAACGATCCGGAGCTGTTCAAGGCGCAAGAGATGATCCATCCACCGCGCTGATGCCGCCAGGCCTGTCCGTTCCACTGTTGACTCATCGAAACAAGGAGATCTTCATGTCAGTCGTTTCACTGCGCAAAGCCTCGAAGCTGACGGCTCCGGTTCACTTCCAGGGGGTGGTCGCCGCATTGCTGCCGGATGGACGTGTCACCGTCGACGACGAGCAGGGTGCTGCCTGGGTTTGCCGGCGCGCGGCGAGCTGCCTGCTCAAACCGGCCAGCGGCGATACCGTGCTGGTGTCCGGTCCCGACAGCGCGCGGGCCTACCTGATCGCCGTGATCGAGCAGGCCGATGCGTCGTCAAGCTGCATCGAGGCGGCGGGCGACGTCACCTTCGCGTCGACTGGCAACGGCCGGGTGACCATCGCGAGTGCCTCGGAGCTCAGCCTTCGCGCGGACAAGCGCTTCGTGCTCAAGACCGAAGAGAGCGAGTGCGACATCGGTGAACTGCGGCTGGTGACGCGCTCCGTGCAGGCCGCGGCCGGCAGCGTCCGGCTGGTCGGCAAGGTATTCGAGACCGTGGCCGATCGCATCGTGCAGATGGCGCGTCAGACGCTGCGCCTGACGGATGAAGTCGACCAGGTGCGTGCGGGCCACATGGACTACAAGGCCAGCGAGACGGTGCGCATTCATGGCCACCACACGGTGGTCACCGGCCAGGAGCTGGTGAAGGTGGACGCGGCTCAGATCCACATGGGCTGAGAGAGGAGCTACCAGATGTTTGCCAACTGTCAGCTCATGGGAATGGACATGGCATTCCCCGACGTCTGCAAGTCGCCGGTGCCCATTCCATACCCGAACATGGCCATGGGGCCGATGGCTGTTCCGAATGCCTGGAACATCCTCTTCATGGCGATGCCGGCACACAACATGGCGACGACCACGCCCATCACCCTGGGGGATCAGCCTGGGGCACTGGGCGGCGTCGTGTCGCAGACGTTCATGCAGCAATCGCGTCATGTGACAGGCGCGTTCACCGTGCTTCTCAAGGGCACGCCGGCCACGCGGGTCACCAGCATCACGGTGCAGAACCGTTGCAACATCGTCGGCATGCGCGTCGTGCCGAGCCAGTTCAAGGTGCTGATGCTGGCGCCCTGAGGGCGCGTCGATTCAGGCCGTCCCCGCCAGCGTCACCTGCTGCGGCGACCCCACCCACACCGCCAGCGCCGAGTAGTTGTCGCGGGACTTGTCGGCCTTGGCCTCGGCCGCGCGGCGCAGCAGCGCGAGCCACTCTTCCGCGCTGTCGGCCAGCTGCAGCGATCGCTCCATCACCTGCTGCGAGATGAGCTGCCAGAGCCCGTCGGTGCACAGAAGAAACGCATCGCCATCGGCCAGCCGCTGCGGCGTCGACACCGAGGTCTCCGCCGTCGCACGCGCGCCGAGCGCGCGGTACAGCAGGTTGCTCTTCACCAGGCGCTCGCCACCATTCGCGCCCTGGCCCGCGGCGGCTTCGCCTGAGCGTTCGGACAGGCTGTGGTCTTCGGTGCGTTGCATCAGCGCGCCGCGGCGGAACCAGTAGAGGCGGCTGTCGCCGACGTGGGCCCAGCAGGCTTCGCCGGTGGCGCGGTCGACGAACAGCGAGACGATGGTCGCGCTCATTCGGCTCTGGTCGGCCAGCTCGCGCTGCTTGGCGAGCACGGCGTCGTTGGCCTCCTTCACCGCATGGCGGATGTCGTCGGCGGCGACGGACGGGTGGTCGACAAAAGTGTTGAGCGCGGTGTCGACCACGATGCGCGAGGCCAGCTCGCCGCCCGCGTGGCCGCCGACGCCATCGCTCACGACGAAGCAGGCGTTGCGTTCGTCCAGGTGATAACCGATGGCGTCCTGGTTGCCGCTGCGTTCGCCCACGCACGAGAACTGCGAGGTCGAGATAGGCACGGCGAAGGCGTGGGTGGCTTCAAGCACGGCGCGCCTCCTTCAAGCGTTCCATCTCGCGGTCGTAGGCCTGCTGGAAGGCGCGGCCGAAGACGGCCTGGAAGTCGTCCTCGACGGCGGCGGTGGTGCTGGCGTGCAACTGCTTCAGCTGGCGCCACAGCCGCGCTTCGCGACCGCCGGGTAGAAACTTCTCGCCGAGCCCGCCGTCGTGCGGCGTGGCCTTGTCGAGGCCGCCCGGATCGAAGCGATGCAAGAGCGTGAGCAGTGCGGCGCGCATGCCGGCGACCATGCCGAGCTGGTGCGACTGCAGGTCGCCCAGCGCATCGTGCACGGCGGCCTCGGGCGTGAGAAAGCCGGGCATGCGCGCGCCGAACATCTGCATCAGCACGGCGCGGCCGTTGGGCAGGATCTTGAAGGGGTTGTTCTCTTCATCCACGATCATGGTGATCTCGGCGCGCACCTCGCGCTTGAGCATCGCGCGCGACGACAGCAGCTCGATGGTGCCGTCGGTGAAGGCGCGCATCAGCCGGCCGAGGTGGCGCATCGCCTCGGCATCGAGCGGCTGCTGGCCCGCGATCTCGGGCACGCCGGCGCCTTCGAGAAACGCCTTGAACAGGTCGTCGCCGGAAGAGGGTGAACGTGGTGAGGTCGGCGCTGGCGCAGCGACTGCCGCGATTGGCAAGGCAGGCGGCGCTTCTTCAGGCACGGCCGGTTCGGTCACTGCGACGGGAATCTCCGGCGCTGCGACAACGACAGGCTCCTCTTCAACAGGCGCAGCCTCTTCCACAGGCTCCGGCACGGCGACCGATGGCGCAACCGCCACCGGCTGCGGCGGATTGAACTGCGAGGTCATCTCGCGCGCATGGTTCGCGAGGCTGTGGCCCGAGGACGCGGCCGGCGGCCGTGCGATCAGGTCGATGGCCGGGTGCACGTCGTCGAGCGGGTTGTCCTGCGTCAGCGCCGTGGGGCGCGGGTCGGACAGCGGCGAGGGCGCATCGCGGTCTTCGGCGAAGAAGGAGAGCGGGTCCATGCTGCGCTTGAGCGCGAGGTCCGACAGCCCCTGCGTCGCCTGCGGGTCCAGCCCGGCGAGCGGATCGACGGGGTTGCGCTGCGCCTGCGAGGGCAGGGCGAAGGGCTCGTGCGCCAGCGGGTCGGGCATCGGTGCCGCCGCATCATCGGCACGGCGCGGTGCGTTCGCGAGGATGGCGTCCCAGTCAGCGGCCGACGGCATCTGCGCGGAGACCTGCGTGGTCGTGGAAGGCGCTGCCGCAGAGGAAGAGAAAGGCGGCGGTGGCGGCGGTGCAGGCAGCGGCGCAGGGGCCGGCGCATTCACCGGCGGCGGCGCGAAGGTCGGCATCGTGACCGTCGTCTCGGGCGGTGCATCGCCCAGCGGCAGAGCGCCTTCGCCGAACAGGTCCGCAAAGACATCGGAGGCCGGTGCTGCAGTGGGCAGCAGCGCGCTGATCGACGGGGCCGATGCGAGGTTCGATGCCACAGGCGGAGCAGACACCAACTGCGACAGCGGCGGCTCCGTGATCGGTGCGGCCGGTGGCTCCGTGAGTGGCTCGGTGATGGGCGCCTCGGCGATCGCAGGCGGAGGTGCCTGGCTTGCACTCGCGGCTTCGAGCACGTAGCTGCCGATGGTCACGCGGTCGCCCAGCGCGACGCGCGATTCTTCTTCGTGGCGCAGCGTGCGTCCGTTCACGCTGATCGGCAGCACCGCACTCATGTTGCGCACCACGGCGGCGCCGTCGTCGTCGAAGCGCACGGTGGCCTGCAGGCGCGAGATCTGCCGGTGTTCGTCGGGCAGCACGAGGTGGTTGTCGGGGCTGCGGCCGATGGTGCCGCCCGGGGCGGCGAGCAGCGCCGAGGGCCCCGAGGCCACGGGCATGCCGCCGTGTTCAATCACTGTCCAGCGCATGGCATCTCCATGTTCGTCGCGGTGGGCGCGAGCGTGCCCGGGCGCGGCCGTGGCCGGCCGCGTGTCATCCGCGCTTCATCTTCTTCGCGGCCTCGAACGCGGGGCCCCACACGGGGTGGGTGCGTTCCGCGACGTTCAGGTCGAAGCTCGGGAACACATCGAGGAGCTTGCGGAATTGCGTGCGGCATTCCGCGATCTGGTTGTTCACGCAGTAGCTGAAGGCTTCGAGCTTGAGTGCGGCGAGCCGCGTCGCGGGCTCGGCCCCGTCGAACACCGACACGCCGCCGCTCTTCAAGGTGGAGATGGCCTTGGCGTAGTCGCCCGCATCGTAGGCCTGCTGCGCGCGTTCGAGCGTGGTGCGTGCCACTTGCTGGCTCAGGCGTTCGGGTTGCTGTGAGGCATCCGGGGTGCTCTGGCAGCCGCTCAACAGCGCAAGCATGAAGGCAAAAGACAGAACAGGCAGGCAAGACTTCAATCTTTTCTCCTACTTCGCGAGAGGCAATGCGTGAGAGAGGGCGTGCTGTTGCATCACGATGCAACAGCACGCAATGCACACCGTGCGCGTGCATGGTTTCGATAATATAGATCGCGAAGCTTTCAGGGAGATCTCATGCATCGACGGACCTTGATTCAAGGCGCATTGGCCACATCGCCGTTGCTCGCAGGCCTCGCTGGTTGCGCATCGACCGCGAAGTCGATGCCCACGCCGTATGCCATCACCGTGCGCATCGACGACGGCGTGAATCCCGATGGTCGCGGCCAGGCCGCACCGATTCTCGTGAAGGTCTTCGAACTGAAATCTTCCGGCAACTTTGAAACGGCAGACTACTTCGCGCTGCAGGACCGCGACCGCGAGACGCTCATGACCGAGCTCGTGAATGCGGACCAGGCCATCTTGCGCAGCGGCGAGGAACGCGTGTTCAAGCGCGAGGCCGGACTCGACTCGCGCGCCATCGGCGTGATCGCCGGCTATCGCAAGCTGGAAGCGGCGCGGTGGCGCATCGTGTTGCCGTTGAAGGAGCCGAAACAAACGAATCTTTACAAGGTGTGGCAGTTTTCGCCGAGCGAGCAGAGCGTGCGCATCGCGGTGCGCAAGAGCGGCCTCGAACTGCTACCAAGTCGTTAAGTTTCAACGCGCGCTAATACGAAAGTGCGGCGCATTCGCCTCTGAAAAGGCATGCAAAACGCAAGAGGCGCCGTGTAGCATCAGACGCGAAAGAAGATCGAGCGGGGAGCCGCTGTACAGCGCATTTCCCGCCTCCGTGTGAGCACTCCAGGAGGTTCTTTGGTGACAGTTCGCAACGCGGGCGCAGCCGGTCAGGGCGCCCAATCTCAGGCATTGGCGAATCGCGTGGTGTGGTCCGAAGGCATGTACCTGCGGCCCCAGCACTTCCAGCAGATGGAGCGCTATGTCGAGCAGTACGTCACTCGCCGCACCGCGGGCATGCAGGGTGCCTACTGGGGATGGCTGCACCTGGACATCGACCGCGATGCCTTCGCGCTCGGGCGCGTGTCGCTGCTCGGCGGCGCGGGCGTGCTGCCCGACGGCACGCCGTTCTCGTTCGGCCTCGAAGACGCACCCATGCCCTTCGACGTACCCACCGACCTCACCGACGAACTCATCGTGCTCGCACTGCCGCTGCGCAGGCCCGGCAGCGAAGAGGTGATCTTCTCGGAAGACGAAGGCTCGGCCGCGCGCTTCGGCGTGGTCGAGCGCGAAGTGGCCGACGGCAACGCGGTGGCGCTCGGCCCCGCGGTGCTGCAGCTGGCGAAGCCGCGCCTGCGGCTGGCGCGCGCGTCGTCGCTCACGGCCGAGTGGCAGGCCATCGGTGCGGTGCGCGTGATCGAGCGGCGCACCGACCACAAGCTGGTGGTCGATGCCAACTACATCCCGCCGGTGCTCGATGCCTCGGCGCACCCGATGCTGCGCAGCATGACGGCCGAGCTGCACGGCCTGCTCACGCAGCGCTCCGAGGCATTGGCCTCGCGGCTGTCGCAGCCGGGGCGCGGCGGCGTGAGCGAGGTCTCCGACTTCCTGCTGCTGGAGCTGGTCAACCGCTACCTCGCGCTCACCTGGCATGCGCAGCAGGCGGTGCAGGTGCACCCCGAGACGCTGTTTGTCGACTGGCTCAAGCTGGCCTGCGACCTGGCCACGCACACCTCGCCCACGCGCCGTCCGGTGGTGTGGCCGGTGTACGACCACGACAACCTCAACGAGAGCATCCGCCCGTTGATGGAAGAGCTGCGGCGTTCGCTGTCGGCGGTGCTCGAGCAGAGCGCCATCGCCATCGAACTCGAAGAGCGCAGCCACGGCGTGCGCGTGGGCCGCATGCCCGACCCGGTGCTGGTGCGCAACGCGGCCTTCGTGCTCGCGGTGCATGCCGACCTGCCGGCCGATGCCGTGCAGCAGCGCTTTCCGACGCAGGTCAAGATCGGCTCGGTCGAGCGCATCCGCGACCTCGTGCAGCTGCAGCTGCCCGGCGTGGTCGTGCGCTCGCTGCCGGTGGCGCCGCGCCAGATCCCGTACCACGCGGGCTACCACTACTTCGAACTCGACAAGGGCGGCGACATGTGGCGCCAGCTCGAGAAATCGGGCGGCGTCGCCATGCACCTGGCCGGCGACTTTCCGGGGCTCGCCATGGAGTTCTGGGCCATCCGTCCGTGAGGGACCCTATGAACGGTGCCAATGACATGGCCGTCGGCCCGGGTGGCTTCGTGCCGCCCAATCCAGGCGGCGGCGCGACCACGCACAGCGGCCCGGGGCCGCAACCCCAGCAGCAACCCCAGCCCGATGCCTTCACCGCGTGGCACGACGCGCGGCGCCCGCATGCGGGCGACACGGCGCTGGCGGGCAACAACCCGCTGGTGGCGGCGGCCAACCCGCTGCTCGACCTGATCCCGCAGATCCGCGCCACCGGCCACCACCCGTCGCCCGCGCAACTGCGCGAGCACCTGGTCGACGAGGTGCGTCGTTTCGAGACGCGCGCGCAGCAGGCGGGCATCGCGCCCGAAGTGATCATCGGCGCGCGCTACTGCCTGTGCACCGCGGTCGACGAGGCCGCGGCGCTCACGCCGTGGGGCGGCAGCATCTGGTCGTCGCAGAGCCTGCTCGTGATGTTCCACAACGAGACCTGGGGCGGCGAGAAGTTCTTCCAGCTGCTGTCGCGCCTGGTGCAGAACCCGCAGCAGCACCTGCACCTCATCGAGCTCATCTACTTCTGCCTGGCGATGGGCTTCGAGGGGCGCTTTCGCGTCATCGACAACGGGCGCTCGCAACTCGAGACGCTCAAGCAGCGGCTGCTGCAGATCATCCGGCAGGCGCGCGGCGAAATCGCGGTGCCGCTGTCGCCGCACTGGCAGGACGCGAGCGCGCCCGTGCGCCGCACGCGCCACTGGCTGCCGGTGTGGGCCGTGGGCGCGGTGGCGGCGGTGCTGCTGGTGCTGGTGTTCGCGGTGCTCACCTTCAACCTCGCGGGCCATTCCGACGGCGCCTTCTCGGCCGTGAACGCGGTGCGCCTGCCGCAGACGCAGCGCGCGGTGGCGGTGCCCGCGGCGCAGCCGCGCCTGCAGCGCTTTCTCGAGCCCGAGATCCGCGACGGCCTGCTCACGGTGCGCGACGAGGCCGACCGCAGCGTGGTGGTGCTGCGCGGCGACGGCCTGTTCGCCTCGGGTTCCGACCGCGTGCTCGACCGCTACGCGCCGGTGCTCGCGCGCGTGGCCGACGCGCTCAACGCGGTGGAAGGCAACGTGCTGGTCAGCGGCTTCAGCGACGACCAGCCGATCCGCAGCGTGCGCTTCCCGTCCAACTGGCAGCTCTCGCAGGCGCGCGCCGATGCGGTGAAAGCCATGATCGCCACGCGCCTGAGCCGGCCCGAGCGGCTGCGCGCCGAAGGCCGCGGCGACGCCGATCCGCTGGTGCCCAACGACTCGGCGGCCAACCGCGCGCGCAACCGGCGTGTCGAGGTGACGCTGCTGGTGGCGCCGGTGGCGGGCGTGCCGGTGCCGGGGTCTGCGCCGCAACCCCGGCAGCAACCACCACAAGGAGGAACCCGCTGATGCTGCGCGCGCTCTTCCGTTTTCTCGTCAGCCGCGACCTCTGGGTCTTCTTCGGGCTGGTCGCACTCGCGTTCCTGATCTGGGTCATCGGCCCGGTGATCGCCGTGGGCCGCTACCGGCCGCTCGAAGGCGAGTTCGTGCGCATCGTGGTCATCGCGCTGATGTTCGGCGTGTGGCTGGTGCGCGTGGCCTACCGCAAGTGGCGCGAGCGCCGCCTGAACGCGCAGCTGCTGCACCAGCTGCGCACGCCGTCGCCCAAGGCGAAGGAAGCCAAGCCCGAAGAGGCGCCCGAGATCAAGGAGCTGCACAGCGGCTTTGCCGACGCCACCGCGGTGCTGAAGAACATGCGCTTCGGCCCGGGCCCCGGCGGCAAGGCGGCCGGGCGCTTCGCGCTGTTCGACCGGCAGTACCTCTACCAGCTGCCCTGGTACATCTTCATCGGCGCGCCGGGCTCGGGCAAGACCACGGCGCTGGTCAACTCCGACCTTGACTTTCCGCTCGCCGACCAGCTCGGCAAGGCCGCGGTGCGCGGCATCGGCGGCACGCGCAACTGCGACTGGTGGTTCACCAACGAGGCCGTGCTCATCGACACGGCCGGGCGCTACACCACGCACGAGAGCCACCGCGAGACCGACGAGGGCGAGTGGAAGGGCTTCATCGAGCTGCTCAAGAAGTTCCGGCCGCGCCAGCCGATCAACGGCGCGATCCTCACCATCAGCATCGCCGACCTGCCGCTGGCCGACGACGCGCAGCGCGCGCGCCACGCCATGGCCTTGCGCAAGCGGCTGCTCGAGCTGCGCAACGACCTGGGCATCAACTTCCCGGTGTACGTGCTGGTCACCAAGACCGACCTGCTGGCCGGCTTCAACGAGTACTTCGGCTCGCTGGGCCGCGCCGAGCGCCAGCAGGTGTGGGGCTTCACCTTTCCCATCGAGGGCAACCCCGCCGACCCGGCCAAGGCCGACCTGCGCGAGCGCTTTCACCAGGAATACAAGCTGCTGCACCAGCACCTGGACGAGCGCCTGCCCGAGCTGATGGCGACCGAGCCCGACCCGATGCGGCGCGCGCAGGCCTACCTGCTGCCGCAGCAGTTCGCGAGCTTCGAGGACATCCTGGGCACCTTCCTGGCCGACGTGTTCAACCCGTCGAAGTTCGAGGTGGCGCCGCTGCTGCGCGGCGTGTACTTCACCAGCGGCACGCAGGAGGGCACGGCCTTCGACCGCGTGATGGGCGCCATCAAGCGCTACCTGCAGGTGAACGCGCCGCCCGCGCCGCCGCCGGGCCCGGGCAAGAGCTACTTCCTGAAAGAGCTGCTGCAGCAGGTGATCTTCCGCGACGCGGGCGTGGCCGGCACCAACCTGCGCTGGTACCGCCGGCGCCGCGCCATCGACCTGGCGGGCTACGCGCTGGTCGGCGTGCTCGCGGTGGTGCTGCTGGGCGCATGGGCCAACAGCTGGCGCCACAACAAGGCCTACGTGGCCGAGGTGGACGGCAACGCCAAGGCCTTCAACAAGGCCGCCGCGCGCGGCGAGCTGCCGACGGTGGTCGATTCGAGCGGCGACATCGCGAGCTCACTGCTCATCCTCGACCGCCTGCGCGACCTGCCGAAATCGGCCGAGTTCGACATCGGCGATCCGCCCGTGGGCTACCGCTTCGGCCTCTACCAGGGCGAGAAGCTGCAGGCCGCGACCGACGGCGTGTACCAGCGCGCGTTGGAGACGGTGCTGCTGCCGCAGGCCGCGCAACGCGTGGAGCAGTCGCTGCGCGAGGCCGCGAAGCTCGATGCCGAATACAGCTACGAGGCGCTCAAGGCCTACCTCATGCTGTACGACCCCGAGCGCTACGACGCCGACTTTCTGCAGGCCTGGCTGCTGACCGACGTCGACCGCAAGATCGGCGCCTCGCTCACGCGCGAGCAGCGCACGAACCTCGAAGCGCACCTGAAGACGCTGTTCGCCGACCGCGTCGTGAGCTCGCCCTTCACCAAGGACGACAAGCTCATCGCGCAGACGCGCGAGCGCCTGGCCGGCGTGCCGCTGGCGCAGCGCTCGTACGCGCGGCTGCGCCGCATCCTCCTGCAGACCAGCGCGCCCAACGCCTTCACCATCGCCGAGGCGGGCGGCGCGGAGTCGGCGCTGGTGATCCGGCGCGCCAGCGGCAAGCCGCTGACCGACGGCATTCCCACGCTCTTCACCTACCGCGGCTACTGGGACATCTTCGACAAGCGCATGGCCGAGACCACGCTGGCGCTGGAGCAGGAAGACCGCTGGGTGCTGCAGATCCGCGCGCCGGGCATCGCCGACATCACCTCGCGCGAGCTGCTGCTGCGCGAGGTGCGGCGCCTGTACCTCAGCGACTACATCCGCACCTGGGACGAGTACCTGGCCGACATCCGGCTGGCCGAGAGCAAGTCGCTGCTGCAGAGCATCCAGATGACGCGCGTGCTGTCGACCGGCGAGTCGCCGATGTCGCGCCTCATCCGCGGCGCGGCGCGCGAGACCGACCTGCTGCGCAACCACGACGAGGCCACACGCAGCCTGCTCGACCAGGCACAGAACCGCGTGACCAGCACACGCGAGCGCATCGAGCAGCTCATCGGCCAGCCCGACGGCAGCCAGCGCCGCAACACCGCGCCCGACCGGCCCGAGTCGCTGGTCGACAACCACTTCGCGCCGCTGCGGCGCATGGTGACCGCGCCCAAGGCCGGCGGCCAGACGCCGCTGGACCAGACGGCCGCGCTCATCAACGAGCTGTACACCTTCCTCACCGCCACCGACACCGCGCTGCGCAGCGGCAACATCCCGCCGCCCGGCGACGCCGTGACCAAGCTGCAGGCCGAAGCAGGGCGCCTGCCGGTGCCGTTCCAGGGCATGCTGAACGACCTGTCGGCCACCGCGTCGTCGAAGGCCGCGGCGGTGACGCGACAGAACATCGGCCAGAACGCGGCCGCCACCATCGGGCAGTTCTGCGGCCAGGCGATCGCGGGGCGCTATCCGTTCGCGCGCGGCTCCAACCGCGACGTGGCGGCCGGCGACTTCGCGCAGCTGTTCGCGCCCGGCGGGATGATGGACGACTTCTTCCAGAAGAACCTCGCCTCGCAGGTCGACACCTCGGTCAACCCGTGGACCTTCAAGCGCGGCGTGGACGGCAGCGCGTCGGGGCGCTCGGCCTACCTCGATGCGTTCCAGAAGGCGCAGGCGATCCGCGACGTGTTCTTCACGGGCATGGCGGGCGGGCGCACGCCCTCGTTCACGCTCGACATCCGGCCCGAGGACATGGACGCCACGCTCACGCAGTTCACGCTGGACATCGACGGCCAGACGGTGCGCTACGCCCACGGCCCGCAGGCGCCCAGCAGCATCAAGTGGCCCGGCCCGCGCAACAGCAACCAGGTGCGGCTGCAGGTCACGGTGGCCAACGGCACGCCGGCCGGCGGCATCGTGACCGAAGGGCCGTGGGCGCTGCACCGGCTGTTCGACAAGGCCTCGATCTCGTCGGGGCGCACGCCCGAGTCGTTCAACGCGACCTTCGACCTGCAAGGCAAGAAGGTGGTGCTCGCGGTGACGGCCAACAGCGTCTACAACCCGCTGCGGCTGTCGCAGATGAACAGCTTCTCCTGCCCCGGGAAATCCTAGGATGACGCCTCCCCCGCACGCCTGGTCGCCGCTCGACGAGCAGATCGGCTGGTACGGCAAGCTGCCGTCGGCCGGCGACTTTCTCTACCGCCGCATGCCGCGCGAGCTGCAGGCCTGGTGGGACCGCTGGATGCAGAACGGCCTGGGCAGCTTCAAGCGCTGGCCCGACGCCATGACGCGCCACTACGCGGTGGCCCCGGTCTGGAACTTCGCCATCCCCGCGACGCACGGCGTGAACGCGGTGCAGCTGGGCTGCATCGCGCCCAGCTGCGACCGCGTGGGCCGCTACTACCCGGCCTGCGTGGCGCTGCAGGTGGACGCGGCGCGCTACCACCCCGCGCTGCTCGAAGGCTCGGCCGCGTGGTACTGGCAGTGCGGCAGCGCGCTGCTGCAGGCCATCCGCCACGGCGTGGCGCCCGACCTCTTCGACGGCCAGGTGCTGGCCGCGGGGCGCACGGGGTTTCGCACGGCCAGCGGCGGCTCGGACGACATCCTCTCGATCCTCGGCGCGGCCGCCGGCCCTGCCAACGGTGCGCGCGGCGCGAGCGCGCAGCAGCGCCTGGGCTGGCCCGAACTGCCGCTGTGCTTCGACCCCTTCGGCGGCACCAGCTACTGGTGGACCAACCAGGCCGACGGCTCGCCGCTGCGCACCGCGGCGCACGGCGGCGGGCTCAACACGCCGCTGTTTTCCCAGTTGTTTTCGCAAGGCCACGTGCCATGGGCCTGACGCGCCCGACCCACCCGCAGGAAGAAGAGACACCCCATGACGACGCCCGCCAGCCCTAGCGCGACGCCCGACCCGCAGGAGGAGCGCCCCCATCCCCTCGGCACGGGCCACCGGCTCGACGAGTTCGAGTTGCTCGAAGTCATCGGCGAGGGCGGCTTCGGCATCGTCTACCGCGCCTACGACCACTCGCTGCAGCGCGAGGTGGCGGTCAAGGAATACATGCCCTCGATGCTCGCGCGCCGCGTGGGCGACAACAGCGTGCACGTGCGCTCCGAGCGGCTCACCGCCACCTTCGCAGCGGGGCTGCGCAGCTTCATCAACGAGGCGCGCACGCTGGCGCAGTTCAGCCACCCGGCGCTGGTGCGGGTGCATCGCTTCTGGGAGGCCAACTCCACCGCCTACATGGCGATCCAGCTGTACAAGGGCCGCACGCTGCGCCAGCTGGCCGAGAGCGAGCCGGCCACGCTGACCGAGTCCTGGCTGCTGGGCATGCTGGGGCCGCTGCTGGGCGCGCTCGACACGCTGCACCACAGCCAGTGCTTCCACCGCGACATCGCGCCCGACAACATCTTCATCCAGCAGCAGGACGACCGCCCGGTGCTGCTGGACTTCGGCGCCGCGCGCAAGTCGATTGCCGACCTGGTCGACGAGGTCGCGGTGATGGTGAAGTCGGGCTACTCGCCGATCGAGCAGTACGCCGACGACAACACGCTGCTGCAGGGCGCGTGGACCGACCTCTATGCGCTGGGTGCCGTGCTGTACCGCGCGGTGACCGGCCATCCGCCGCCCTCGGCCGTGGTGCGCAGCGTGCAGGACGCCTACGTGCCGCTGTCGTCGATGGACCGCGACGACCTGAGCCCGGCCTTCTGCGCCGCGGTGGACCACACGCTGGCCGTGCACAGCAAGGACCGCACGCAGACGGTGGCGGCCTTTGCGGCGGAGCTGGGGCTGGTGAAGCTGGGTGACCTGTACGTGGTGGACCGGGCGGCGCCGCCGGCTGCGGTGGTTGCTGCTGCTGCCGTGCCCGTCGCGGCGCCCGTGCCGCAGGAGCCGCCCGCGCCGGAGCCGGTGGAGGACGCACCACCGCCCGCGCCCGAGGTGCAGCCCGTGCCCGTGGAAGCGGCGACCGCGCGCGTGCAGGCACCACCGCCGCCTGCGCCGCCGTCGCCTGTCGCACGACCGAAGAAGGCATCGAAGCGCCCGCCGTGGTTCCTTGTCGGCGCGCTGGTGCTGGCGCTGTTCGCGGTCGGCGGCTGGATCGGTTGGCGGCTGACGGCCAAGGCACCGTCCGATCCGATGATTGCGGCTGCGCCGCCGCCGGGCACGCCGATGTCCGATCCGGGCGCACCCCCGGCCGCGATGCCGCCGGCCGGCGCGACCTCCGATGCGCCGCCGGCGTCCGCGCCCGCCGCATCGGCCAGCGCCCCGCTGAGCCCGCTCGACAACGTGCCCATCGCCGCCGCGCCCACGCCGCCTGCTGCGCCGCCGGCCGAGCCCGAGGCACAGCCCGCACCGCCCGCACAACCGGCCCAACCCGAAGCGCCGCCGCCCCCCGACCCCGCCGTGGTCGCCGAGGTGGAAGACTGGAACCTGGCCCAGGCCGAGAACACCCGCGAAGGCTACGAGGCCTACCTGCGGCGCCACCGCCGCGGCCTGCATGCGCGCGAGGCGCGCAACGCCATCGCCCAGCTCAACCGGCAGTCACCGCCGCCACCCGCCGCGGGCAGCACGAACCCCGTGCCGACCGTGATCGCGGGCGCACCGCCGGCCCCGCCACCGCCGCCGGCCGCGGCGCCCGGCATGGGGCGTGTGCAGTTCAACATCCGGCCCTGGGGCCAGGTCTTCGTCGACGGCGCCGACCGCGGCGTGAGCCCGCCGCTCAAGTCGCTGCCGCTGCGCCCCGGCATCTACACCATCGAAGTACGCAACGGCGACCTCACGGCCTACCGCCAGCGCGTGACGGTGCAGGACAGCAAGTCCGCACCGGTGGTGAGCCACGAGTTCAAGTAAGAGGGCGGCGCGTCAGGGCGTGCCGGTGCGCAATGCGCGGCGGTACTGCACCGCCTCCGCCACGTGCGCCGCCTGCACGGCGTCCTGCCCCGCGAGGTCGGCGATGGTGCGTGCCACCTTCAGTGCGCGGTGCGTGCTGCGCGCCGACCAGCCCAGCCGCGCGGCCGCCTGCTGCAGCAGCTGGCGGGCGGGGCCGTCGAGCACGGCGTGCGTGTCGATCGCGCGGCCCTGCAGCGCCTGGTTCGCATGGCCCTGGCGTTGCAGCGCGCGGTCGCGTGCGCCCACCACGCGCGCGCGGATGCTGTCGGTCGATTCGCCCGCCGGCGCATCGAGCAGCTGCGGCGCCGACACGGCCGCCACCTCGATGTGCAGGTCGATGCGGTCCAGCAGCGGGCCGCTGAGCTTGCCCTGGTAGCGCGCGACGCGCTCGGGCGTGCAGCGGCAGGGCTTCAGCGTGGAGCCGAGGTAGCCGCAGGGGCAGGGGTTCATCGCGGCGATGAGCTGGAAGCGCGCCGGAAACTCCGCGCGCCGGGCGGCGCGGGTGATCGTGATGGTGCCGGTCTCCAGCGGCTCGCGCAGCGCTTCGAGGGCGGCGCGCGTGAACTCGGGGAATTCGTCCAAAAACAGAACGCCGTGGTGCGCGCGCGAGATCTCGCCCGGCCGGGGCGGCGAGCCGCCGCCCACCAGCGCCACCGCGCTCGCCGTGTGGTGCGGCGTGGCCGTCGGCCGGCTCATCCAGCGCTCGGGCGCCAGCCGGCCGTCGAGGCTGGCGATGGCCGCGCTTTCCAGCGCCTCGTCCACGTTCATCGGCGGCAGCAGGCCGGCGAAGCGGTGTGCCAGCATCGACTTGCCCGAGCCCGGCTCGCCCACCATGAGCAGGCTGTGGCCACCGGCCGCGGCGATCTCGAGCGCGCGCTTGGCGCCGGTGTGGCCCTTGACGTCGGCCAGGTCGGCATAGCGCGGGGCGCCGTCGCCGGACGCGGCGCGCACGCGGGTCCAGCCGTCGTCGCTCGCATCGACCGGCCCGCCGCCGCTGGCGACGAACTGGCGCACCACGTCGAGCAGGTGCTTGGCGCCGTACACCTGCGCGCCGGGCACCAGCGCGGCCTCCTGGGCGCTGTCCAGGGGCAGCACCAGCCGCACAGTCGTGCCTTGCGTGTAGGTGGCCACGGCCATCGCGAGCGCGCCACGCACGGGGCGCAGTTCGCCCGACAGCGACAGCTCGCCGGCGAACTCATGGCCGGCCAGCCGGGCGTTCTCGATCTGCCCGCTGGCCGCGAGGATGCCCAGGGCAATGGGCAGGTCGAAGCGGCCCGAATCCTTCGGCAGGTCGGCCGGGGCGAGGTTGACGACGATCTTCTTGTTGGTCGGAAATTCGAGCCCGGCGTTCTGGATCGCCGAGCGCACGCGTTCGCGCGCCTCCTTGACCTCGGTCTCGGCCAGCCCGACCAGCGTGAAGCTCGGCAGGCCGTTCGCCAGATGCACCTCGACCGTGACGGCGGCGGCCTCCAGGCCGAGCAAGGCGCGGCTTTGCACCAAAGACAGACTCATTTTTCTCCCTTTCCCCAAGTTGGTGCGCCTGCGACGTGCAAGCCCAGGACCGTGCAGCGTGCAAGCGTGTGCAACTGCCGGAAACAGGGCTTGTAACGATTTGGCGCTCATCGCCGGACACCTGCGCCCTCTGGCCGGGGCGGTATTCGTGCAGTTTGGCACGCTCCCTGCTTTGAGGGTGCTCAGGTCCAACAACACACTTGCGAGGAGTTCCCTGATGACGCACCGTACCGCCGCCCAGGCGTTGATCGTTCTGGCCACTGCACTGACCGCCTCGGGCGCCGCCATGGCCCAGGCCGCCGACGCCGCCGCTCCGGCGCCCGCGCCCCTGCTCACGGGCAATGTCTCGCTGACCACGAACTACAAGTTCCGCGGCCAGGACCAGGACATGATCGGCAAGAACGACTACGCCAAGACCAAGGGCTTCAAGCCCGCCATCCAGGGCGGCTTCGACTACGCCTTCGGCGACAGCGGCTTCTACATCGGCAACTGGAACTCCAGCGTCAACTGGCTCAAGGGCAACAGCATCGAGAGCGACCTGTACGGCGGCTACAAGTTCAAGGCCGGCCCGGTCGACATGGACGTGGGCGCGCTCACCTACATCTACCCGGGCAACTCGGTGGGCAACACCACCGAGCTGTACGTGGGCGCCACCTACGCCAACGACAGCTTCGGCTCGTTCACGGCCAAGTACTCGCACACGGTGTCCAAGGACTACTTCGGCTACGCCGGCGCCAAGACGGGCTCGGGCCTGAAGGGCCGCAACACCGGCTACCTGAACCTGGCCTACAGCAAGGAGATCGTGCCCAAGGTCACGCTCAAGGCCGCCGTCGGCTTCACCAACATGTCCAGCGACATCCGCAGCCTGGGCTACAAGAGCTACGTGGACTACAACATCGGCGCCACCTACGACTTCGGCAGCGGCCTGACGCTCACCGGCTCGGTGCAGGGCGCCAACAAGAAGTCCAACTACCAGGTCGTGGCCTACCCGGGCATCGAGATCCCCGACTTCGGCACCTTCGGCACCACCTACTACTCGCCCAACAAGGCACGCTTCATCCTCACGCTGACGAAGACGCTGTAATCGACACAACAACCAGGCGCGGCCCACGTTGCCGCGCCGCCTTTCATCCATCCAGAAGGAGCAACTCATCATGAAGCTGGTCACAGCCATCATCAAACCGTTCAAGCTCGACGAGGTGCGCGAAGCGCTCTCGGCCATCGGCGTGCAGGGCATCACCGTCACGGAAGTGAAGGGCTTCGGTCGCCAGAAGGGCCACACCGAGCTGTACCGCGGCGCCGAGTACGTGGTCGACTTCCTGCCCAAGGTGAAGATCGAGGCGGCCATCTCCGACGAGCTGGTCGACCGCGTGATCGAGGCGGTGGAAGGCGCCGCGCGCACCGGGAAGATCGGCGACGGCAAGATCTTTGTCTACAACCTCGAGCAGGTCGTGCGCATCCGCACCGGCGAAACGGGTCGCGAAGCCCTCTGATCGAGTCCTGGCCCGAAAGAACAACGACTATGAAAAAACTTCTTGTCTCTCTTGCGCTCGGCTTGAGCGTCCTCGTCGCCGGTACTTCGGCGCTGGCCCAGGCACCCGCCGCCACCCCTGAGGCACCGGCTGCGTCGGCACCTGCCGCACCTGCCGCGGCTGCGCCCGCGCCTGCAGCGGCTGCAGCACCCGCTGCTGCCGAAGCTGCGCCCGCCGCACCGGCCGCCGCCCCCGCGCCCAAGGTCGACTCCGGCGACACCGCCTGGATGCTCACCTCGACCCTGCTCGTGATCCTGATGACCATTCCCGGCCTGGCGCTGTTCTACGGCGGCCTGGGCCGTTCCAAGAACATGCTGTCGGTGCTGATGCAGGTCTTCGTGATCTTCTCGCTCATCAGCCTGCTGTGGGCCATCTACGGCTACAGCCTGGCCTTCACGGGCGACGGCAACTTCTTCGGAAGCTTCGACAAGATCTTCATGAAGGGCATCACGCAGGAGACCTTCGGCGCGCTGACCACGATTCCCGAATACGTGTTCTTCGCCTTCCAGGGCACCTTCGCGGCCATCACCGTGGCGCTGATCGTCGGCGCTTTCGCGGAACGCGCCAAGTTCTCGGCCGTGCTGCTGTTCTCGGTGATCTGGTTCACCTTCAGCTATGTGCCCATGGCCCACATCGTGTGGGGCGGCGGCCTGCTGGGCAAGGACGGCGCGCTGGACTTCGCCGGCGGCACCGTGGTGCACATCAACGCCGGTATCGCCGGCCTGGTCGGTGCCTACATGGTCGGCAAGCGCGTGGGCTACGGCAAGGAAGCCTTCACGCCGCACTCGCTCACGCTCACCATGGTCGGCGCCTCGCTGCTGTGGGTCGGCTGGTTCGGCTTCAACGCCGGCTCGGCAGGTGCGGCCAACGCCGCCGCCGGCCTGGCCTTCGTGAACACGGTGCTCGCCACCGCCGCCGCGGCCCTGTCGTGGATCCTGGGTGAGAGCCTGCACAAGGGCAAGGCCTCGATGCTGGGCGCCGCGTCCGGTGCTGTCGCCGGCCTCGTGGCCGTCACGCCCGCCGCCGGTTTCGTCGGCCCGATGGGCTCGATCGTGATGGGCCTGCTGGCCGGCCTGGTCTGCCTGTGGGGCGTGGGCGGCCTCAAGCGCATGCTCGGCGCGGACGACGCGTTCGACGTGTTCGGCGTGCACGGCGTGGGCGGCATCCTGGGTGCCATCCTGACCGGCGTGTTCGCTGCCAAGGGCCTGGGCGGCACCGGCGGCCTGACGCCCGACACCTTCTCGATGGGCGCGCAGGTCTGGATCCAGGTCAAGAGCGTGCTGTTCACCATCGTGTGGTCCGGCGTGGTCGCCTTCATCGCCTACAAGATCGCCGACCTGACCCTGGGCCTGCGTGTGTCGGAAGAAGAAGAGCGCGAAGGCCTCGACATCTCCTCGCACGGCGAAACGGCTTACAACCGCTGATTCGCACACAGACAGCGGGTGGTCCGGCACGGCGCCGGCCCCCGCGCTTCAAAGACCACCACCCTTTTCGATACAAAGAAGAACAACCACTCCCGGTTTTTTCAGGCGAGTCTCCTTTGGATGTTCAGCCCGCGAGCGCTTCGGCGTCAGCGGGCTTTTTTTTGCCCGCGGCCCGCGTGGCCGGGGGCACAATCGCCCCACCATGTGGACCTCCATCGAAGACAGCCTCTGCGAGCTGGGTGAATCGCCGTTCTGGCATCCGCACGAACGCGCGCTCTACTGGCTCGACATCCCGGGCCGCGCCGTGCTGCGCACGCGCGGCGAGATCGGTTCGCCCACGGCCACGGTCGAGCGATGGGCCTTGCCCACCGAGCCCGGCTGCATGGCGCCGGCACGCAGCGGCGGCCTCGTGATCGCGCTGCGCGACGGCATCTACCGGGCCCGCGAATGGGGCGGCAGCCTCGTCGCGATGGCGCGCGCGGAGCACGACGTGCGCACCATGCGCTTCAACGACGGCAAGTGCGACGCGCTCGGCCGCTTCTGGGCCGGCTCGCTCAACGAGGCCAAGGACCGCGCCAACGCCGCGCTCTACTGCTTCGACGCACGGCCGGGGGACGTCTCGCCCACCATCACGTCGATGCTGGAACACGTCACCACCGCCAACGGCCTGGCGTTCTCGCCCGACAACCGCACCCTGTACTGGGCCGACACCGCCGCGCACGTGGTGCGTGCCTGGGACTGGGATGCCGAGGCCAACACGCTGTCGCATGCGCGCGTGTTCCAGCAGTTCGACCCCAAGCCCGCGGGCTGGGTACCCAGCACGCCCACGCACTACGACGGCCGCCCCGACGGCGCCACCGTCGACGCCGCCGGCCACTACTGGGTCGCGATGTTCGAAGGCGCGCAGCTGCTGCGCTTTGCGCCCACGGGCGAGCGCGTGGCCGCCATCGCGGTGCCCGTGCAGTGCCCGACCATGCCCTGCTTCGGTGGCGACGACTTGCGCACCCTGTTCGTGACCAGCGGGCGCAAGGGCCGCCCGGCCGACGAGCTGGTGCAGCGCCCGGCCTCGGGCACCGTGCTCTCGATGCGCGTCGACACGCCGGGCCTGCCGGTCAGCTTCTTCGAAGACTAAGAAGGCGTGAACGAACCCGCCATGTCCGCTCATCCCGCCCAGACACGCCCCCTCGGCGTTGCAAATGCTCGCCATAGCCCGAGCTATGGCTGCGCTTTGCGCCTTGATGGGGCGCGCCTGGGCGGGCTGCTCGGCCACGCCGGATTCATTCACGCCTTCTGAGCTCTCCGGCTGCCCCGCGGATGGCCCTGCACCACATCCCCCCGATCCAATGCCTGCTGACCTTCGAGGCCGTCGCGCGCCTGCGGCATGCGGGCCGCGCGGCCGACGAGCTGTGCGTGACGGCCAGCGCCGTGAGCCACCGCATCCGCCAGCTCGAGGCGCACGTGGGCTTCAAGCTCTTCGGGCGCAGCGACTTCAGCCTCACGGCCGACGGCGCGGCCTACCTGGCGAACGTGCGCGTCGGCCTGGCCGCGCTGCAGCAGGCCACGCCCGGCAGCCGTGACGCGGCGCTGCGCGCACCGCGCCTGAGCGTGGCGGTCACGCCCACCTTCAGCCGCCAGTTCCTGATGCCGCGGCTGGAGCTCTTTCGCAACATCTACCCCGACATCGAGCTGGCGCTGCACGTGTCGATCCCGCTGCTCGACGTCACGGCCGAGCAGACCGACCTGCAGGTGCGCTACGGCATCGGCGCGTACGCCGACTGCGAGCACCGCCTGCTCATCGCCGAGGACGTGGTGCCCGCCTGCAGCCCGAGCTACCTGAACGAGTTCGGGCCCTTCGACGGCTTTCGCACCGCGGCCGAGATCGCCAGCGCGCGGCTGATCCGCAGCCCGCTCGAGCCCTGGGGCACCTGGTTCGCGAGCTGCGGCATCGACCAGCCCGAGCCGCACCTGGGCGCGCAGTTCAACGACCTGGGCCTGGTCTACGACGCGGCCGCCAGCGGCTTCGGCGTGGCGCTGGTGCGACAGAAGCTGGGCGCCGCCTGGTTCGAATCGGGCCGGCTGGTGGCGCTGTCGGAACGGCCCGTGCCCTCGCCGCACCGCCACTACATCTGCTGGCAGCCGGGCACGCTGGAGCGCTGGGAGTGCGCGGCCTTCGTCGACTGGATCGTTCAGACGCTGCACTGACCGACACGCCGGCCCGACAAATTTTTATCAAGGTCCGGGCAAAAAACCTTCAATCCGGACGGCGCGCTTCTCCCTAGAGTGCGGGGCACAACAACAGCCTCCCCGGAGACAACGCATGACCTGGCAGCAGATCTACGACCCGTTCGGCAACATGATCATTTCCACCGCGCTCGCCGCGATCCCGGTGGTGGTGATGCTTGCGTGCCTCGGCTTTTTCCACATCAAGGCCCACATCGCCGCCGGCCTCGGCCTGCTGGCGGCGCTGGCCGTCGCCGTGTTCGCCTACGGCATGCCGGCCGAGATGGCCGGGCGCGCCGCGCTCTTCGGCGGCTTCACGGGCCTGCTGCCGATCGGCTGGATCGTGCTGAACATCATCTTCCTGCAGCAGCTGGCCGAACAGAACGGCAGCTTCAAGGTGCTGCAGGACTCGCTCTCGGGCATCACCGAAGACCGCCGCATCCAGCTGCTGCTGATCGCCTTCTGCTTCGGCGCGTTCTTCGAGGGCGCGGCGGGCTTCGGCACGCCGGTGGCGGTCACGGCCGGCATCCTGATCGGCCTGGGCTTCTCGCCGCTGGCCGCCTCCGGCCTCTCGCTGATCGCCAACACGGCGCCGGTGGCCTTCGGCGCGCTCGGCACGCCGGTGATCACGCTGGCCAAGGTGCACGGCTACGACCTGATGGAAGTCACCGCGATGATCGGGCGGCAGCTGCCGTTCTTCTCGCTGCTGGTGCCGTTCTGGCTGGTGTGGGCCTTCGCCGGACGCAAGGCGATGATGGAAGTGTGGCCCGCCATCCTGGTCACGGGCGTGTCGTTCGCGGTGCCGCAGTACCTGGTGTCGAACTTCATCGGCCCCGAGCTGGTCGACATCATCGCGGCCATCGTGTCGATGGCCAGCCTGGTGCTGTTCCTGCGCGTGTGGCAGCCGAAGAACGTGTGGCGCTCGCCCTCGCTGCGCGGCAAGGACGTGAGCGCGCACGAGGCCAAGTCGCCGGCTGCCATCGTCGTGCACAGCCGCGAAGCGCTGGTGCGCGCGTGGATGCCCTGGGTGATCCTCTCGGTGTTTGTCTTCATCTGGGGCCTGCCCTCGGTGAAGACCGCGCTCAACGGCGTCTTCGCGCCCTCGTTCCCGATGGGCGGGCTGCACAACCTGATCGAGAAGATGCCGCCGGTGGTGACGGCGCCCACCAAGGAAGGCGCGGTGTACGTGCTGAACCTGCTGTCGGCCACGGGCACCGGCATCCTGCTGTCGGCGATCGTGAGCGCGCTGTTCATGAAGTACAACCCGATCGAGATCGTGCGCACCTTTGTCCGCACGCTCTGGATGGTGCGCTACTCGCTCATGACCATCGTGCTGATGCTCGCGCTGGGCACGCTCACGCGCTATTCGGGCACCGACACCACGCTGGGCCTGGCCTTCGCCAACACCGGCGTGTTCTATCCCTTCTTCGGCACGCTCATGGGCTGGATCGGCGTGGCCATGACCGGCTCCGACACGGCCTCGAACGTGCTCTTCGGTGGCATGCAGAAGGTCGCGGCCGAGCAGCTCGGCCTGGCGCCCAACCTCATGGGCGCGGCCAACAGCTCGGGCGGCGTGATGGGTAAGATGATCGACGCCCAGTCGATCGTGGTGGCCTCCACCGCCACGCGGTGGTTCAATCACGAAGGCGACATCCTGCGCTACGTGTTCTTCCACTCGATCGCGCTGGCCTCGCTGGTCGGCCTGTACGTGACGCTGCAGGCCTATGTGTGGCCATTCACCCTGATGGTCGTCCGCTGAAAGTTGTTCCCGCCATGAATGCTCCCGTCACACCCGATCAGCACACGCAGCTGTCGAAGGCGGAGCGCCAGGCGCAGGTGGTGCGGGCGCTGCAGGCGCACCTGCCCGCGCATGCGCTCATCTGGCACGCCGAAGACACCACGCCCTACGAGTGCGACGGCCTCACGGCCTACCGCCAGCGCCCGCTGGTGGTGGCCCTGCCCGAGACCGAGGCGCAGGTGGCCGCCGTGCTGCGCGCCTGCCATGCGCTGGCCGTGCCCGTGGTGGCGCGCGGCGCCGGCACGGGGCTCTCGGGCGGCGCCATGCCGCACGCGCTGGGCGTGACGCTGTCGCTCGCCAAGTTCAACCGCATCCTGAAGGTCGACCCCGTGAGCCGCACGGCCGTCGTGCAGTGCGGCGTGCGCAACCTCGCCATCAGCGAGGCCGCCGCGCCCTTCAACCTCTACTACGCGCCCGACCCGTCGAGCCAGATCGCCTGCACCATCGGCGGCAACGTGGCCGAGAACTCGGGCGGCGTGCACTGCCTGAAGTACGGCCTCACGCTGCACAACGTGCTGCGCGTGCGCGGCTTCACGGCCGAGGGCGAACCCATCGTGTTCGGCGGCGAGGCGCTCGACGCGCCGGGGCTCGACCTGCTCGCGCTGGCCATCGGCAGCGAAGGCATGCTGGCCGTGACCACCGAGGTCACGGTGAAGCTGGTGCCCAAGCCGCAGCTGGCGCGCTGCATCATGGCCAGCTTCGACGACGTGCGCAAAGCCGGCGACGCGGTCGCGGCGGTGATTGCCGCGGGCATCATTCCGGCCGGCCTGGAGATGATGGACAAGCCCATGACCGCCGCCGTCGAAGACTTCGTGCACGCGGGCTACGACCTCGACGCCGCCGCCATCCTGCTGTGCGAGTCGGACGGCACGCCCGAAGAGGTCGAGGAAGAAATCGGCCGCATGACCGAGGTGCTGCGTGGCTGCGGCGCCACCGCCATCGCCGTGAGCACCAGCGAAGACGAGCGCATGAAGTTCTGGAGCGGCCGCAAGAACGCCTTCCCGGCGTCGGGCCGCATCAGCCCCGACTACATGTGCCTCGACTCCACCATCCCGCGCAAGCGGCTCGCCGACATCCTGCTGGCGATCCAGGAGATGGAGAAGAAATACAACCTGCGCTGCTGCAACGTGTTCCACGCGGGCGACGGCAACCTGCATCCGCTGGTGCTGTTCGACGCCAACGACCCCGACGAGCTGCACCGCTGCGAGCTGTTCGGCGCCGACATCCTCGAGACCAGCGTCGCCATGGGCGGCACCGTCTCGGGCGAGCACGGCGTGGGCGTGGAAAAACTCAACAGCATGTGCGTGCAGTTCACCGCGGCCGAGAACGAGCAGATGTTCGGCATCAAGCGCGCCTTCGACCCCGCCGGGCTGCTCAACCCCGGCAAGGTGATTCCCACGCTGCAGCGCTGCGCCGAGTACGGCAAGGAAGTGGTGCGCGGCGGCCGGCTGGCGCATCCCGACCTGCCGAGATTCTGAGAGCTTCATGAACATGGACACCGCCCTCCAGCAGGTCGTCGAGCGCGTGCGCGCCGCCGCGGCCGATGCCACACCGCTGCGCCTGCGCGGCGGCGGCACGAAGGATTTCTACGGCCAGCCGCCGCGTGGCGAGCTGCTCGACCTGCGCGCGCTCAGCGGCATCACGAGCTACGAGCCGAGTGAGCTGGTCGTCACCGTGCGCGCCGGCACGCCGCTGGCCGAACTCGAAGCCGCGCTCGCTGAACAAGGCCAGTGCCTGCCGTTCGAGCCGCCGTGCTTCGATGCCGGCGGAACCGTCGGCGGCATGGTCGCTGCCGGCCTCAGCGGACCGTCGCGCGCCAGCGTGGGTGCGGTGCGCGACTACGTGCTCGGCGCCACGCTCATCAATGGCCGCGCCGAGGTGCTGAGCTTCGGCGGCCAGGTGATGAAGAACGTCGCCGGCTACGACGTCTCGCGCGTGCTGGCGGGTTCGCTCGGCACGCTGGGCGTGATCGCCGAAGTGAGCCTCAAGGTGCTGCCCGTGGCGCCCGCCGAGGCCACGCTCGCCTTCGCCTGCAGCCAGGCCGATGCACTGCGCCTGCTCAACGAGTGGGGCGGGCGCCCGCTGCCGCTGAACGCGAGCAGCTGGTTCGAACACGCGCCCGGCGCGGGCGTGCTGCGCCTGCGGCTGCGCGGCGCCGTGGCGGCCGTCGAAGCCGCCTGCGCGCAGCTCGGCGGCGAACGCCAGGACCCGGTGCGCGCGGCCGCCGGCTGGGCCGCGCTGCGCGACCAGCGCATGCCGTGGTTCGCACTCGACGAAGCCGGGTCGCTGGCGCTGTGGCGCCTGTCGGTGCCGCAGACCGCGCCGGTGATCGCCATTGAGGGCTGCGCCGCGCCGCTGGTCGAATGGCACGGCGGGCAGCGCTGGTACCTCGCGCCGCCCGCGCAGGCCGCACGCCTGCGCGAGGCCGCGCACGCAGCGGGTGGCCATGCCACGCTGTTCCGTGTACCCGCGGCGCAAGCGGCCGACTGCGACGTGCGGCGCTTCGACGCGCTGAGTGCGCCGGTGGCGCGCATCCATCGCGCGCTGATGCAGGAGTTCGATCCGAACGGGGTCTTCGACCGCGGCCGGCTCTTCGCAGGCGATCAATAAAAAAAGAAACACCCACCCCGCGATGCAAACCGAACTAGCCCCCGAATTCCGCGACACCGACGCGGGCCGCGAAGCCGAAGCCATCCTGCGCAAGTGCGTGCACTGCGGCTTCTGCACCGCCACCTGCCCGACCTACCAGTTGCTCGGCGACGAGCTCGACGGGCCGCGCGGGCGCATCTACCTCATCAAGCAGGTGCTCGAAGGCCACGCGCCCACGCGCAGCACGCAGCTGCACCTCGACCGCTGCCTCACCTGCCGCAACTGCGAGAGCACCTGCCCGAGCGGCGTGCAGTACGGGAACCTGGTCGACATCGGCCGCAAGATCGTCGACGAGAAAGTGCCGCGCCCCGCCATGGAGTCGGCCACGCGCTGGTTGCTCAAGGAAGCGCTGCCGTCGCCGCTGTTCGGCCCCGCGATGGCGCTGGGCCAGTCGGTGCGCGGCCTGCTGCCCGAAGGGCTGAAGGCCAAGGTGCCCGCGAAGCAGGACGCCGGCCGCTGGCCCACCGCCACGCATGCGCGCAAGGTGCTGATGCTCGCGGGCTGCGTGCAGCCGTCGATGGCGCCCAACATCAACAGCGCCACCGCGCGCGTGCTCGACGCGGCCGGCATCCAGGCCGTGATGGCGCCCAAGGCGGGCTGCTGCGGCGCCGTGAAGTTCCACCTCAACGACCAGGACGGCGGCAAGGCGCAGATGCGCGCCAACATCGATGCGTGGTGGCCCTTCGTCGAAGGCAACGAGGTCGAAGCGATCGTGATGAACGCCTCGGGCTGCGGTGTCACCGTGCGCGAGTACGGCCACCTGCTGCAGCACGACGCGGCCTATGCCGCCAAGGCCGCGCGCATCAGCGCCCTCACGCGCGACCTGAGCGAGCTGCTGCCCGAGCTCGTGCCCGCGCTGCAGGGCCGCGTGCGCGCGCCCGAGGGCGTGGTCGCCTACCACCCGCCCTGCACGCTGCAGCACGGCCAGAAGCTGCGCGGCGGTGTCGAGACGCACCTGCGCGCGCTCGGCTTCGACGTGCGCGTGGCCATGAACGAATCGCACCTGTGCTGCGGCTCGGCCGGCACGTATTCGGTGCTGCAGCCCGAGCTGGCCTACCCGCTGCGCGACCGCAAGCTCGGCCACCTGAAGCAGCTGCAGCCCACGACCATCGCCTCGGCCAACATCGGCTGCATCACGCACCTGCAAAGCGGCAGCGGCGACACGCCCGTGCGCCACTGGGTCGAGCTGCTCGACGCGGCGCTGCAGCCGCCGGCAGGGTAGGGCGCGCGCGCACGGCAGGGTACGTTGCCGTCCGACGTGCGCACCGCGCGTCGGGGCGCATCATGGCGGACCGAAGACGCTGCAAGGAGTTCGTGCCATGTCTTTCGCTTCTGCTTTTCCGCTGCGCCGTGCGTTGCTCGCTGCCGCCTGCATCGCAGGCACCGTCGCCGCGCAGGCGCAGCAGCCGCCCTCGGCCCTGCCGCCCTGGCAGGGCATCGGCACCACGCGCTATGTGTGCGGGGGCATCGGCTCCGACGAGTCGAACGCCATGCGCGCCGCCATGAAGAACCACCCGCTGTCGCTGCTGTTCGCGCGCGCCGACGGCGCCTACCTGGCCAACCTGAACGTCGCGATCAAGGGCGGCGACGCGAACTCGTCCGCTGCCATGGCCTTCACCGCCACCGGCCCGGTGTGCCTCATCGACCTGCCGGCGGGGCGCTACGTGATCGACGTGAGCACCTCGACAGGTGAAACCAAGAGCCAGACCGTGACGGTCGGCGGCGCGCCGAAGAGCGCCGATTTCCGCTTCTGAATTCAGCCGGCGGCCAGCGCCGCCTCGATGTCGCGCGTGAGCGAGGCCGGCGTGTCCAGCGGCGCATAGCGCTTGAGCACCGCGCCGTCGCGCCCGACCAGGAACTTGGTGAAGTTCCACTTGATGGCCGTGCTGCCCAGCAGGCCGGGCTTTTCCTTGGTGAGCCACTGGTACAGCGGCAGTGCGTTGCTGCCGTTGACGTCGATCTTCTCCATCATCGGGAAGCTCACGCCGTAGTTGGTCATGCAGAAGGCGCCGATTTCCTCGTTGGTGCCCGGGTCCTGCCCGCCGAACTGGTTGGAGGGAAAGCCCAGCACCGCGAGGCCCTGGTCGGCGTACTTTTCGTGCAGCGCTTCCAGGCCTTCGAACTGCGGCGTGAAGCCGCAATTGCTCGCCGTGTTGACGATCAGCAGCACCTTGCCGCGGAAGGTCGAGAGCTTCACCGGCTTGCCGTCGATGCGGGTGGCCTGGAAGTCGTAGACGCTGGTCATGGAGAGAGCTCCTCAGGTGGACGCGGAAACGCCATCATCGCGCGCGGGCGGGGTTCGCGCAAACGCCGACCACACCGCACCCAGCACGATCAGCGCGCCGCCGACGAGGATGCGCGAGTTCATGGTGGACGCGCCCAGCGCCACCGACGAGACGCTGGCGAACAGCACCTCCGACAGCATGATCACCGAGGTCGCGCTGGCCGCGAGCTTCGGGGCGCCGTACTGCAGGCACACGTTGGCGACGATGAAGCCCGTGCCCAGCAGCGCGGCCCAGCCCAGCCAGCCGGGCGAGGCGAGCAGCGGCGAATCGATGCCGCCGAACGCGGTGCCGCTCACCGCGCCGACGCCCGCCACCACGGTGCAGCCCCAGAACATGGCCAGCGCGCGCGACTCGCCCGGCGCATGGCGCAGGTGGCGCAGCACGATGTTGGTCACGGCAAAGCCGAAGCCCGCCGCCACGCCCAGCCAGTCGGGCAGGCTCGAGGGCACCGGCCAGTCGGTGCCCGGCGCCTTCAGCACCACCACCACGCCGGTGAGCGCCAGCGCCACGCGCATCAGCGCGCCGCCCGTGGGCCGCTCGCCCAGCAGCAGCCAGGCCAGCAGCACGCTCCACAGCGGCATCAGGTAGAACAGCAGCACCACGCGCACCACGTCGCCCTGCGTGACGGCCCAGTTGAAACCCACGTTGGTGAAGCCCGCGGCCAGGCCCAGTGCCACCAGCATCGGAAACGCGGCGAAGGCCTTCCAGGCGTGCCGGCGCACCAGGCCCATCGCCGTGGCGATGACGAGGTAGATCAGGCAGGTGGTCCACAGCGGATGCAGGCCGTGGCTGGCGATCTGGCGGAAGGGAATCCAGGACACGCCCCACACGAAGGCGTTGAACATCAGGGCGAGGGCGGGCATGGGGGCGTTGGAGTGGGGGCGCTCGGCGCGCCGGCCATTGCACCAACGCGGTCGCGCGAAATCAGTGGTGCTTGTCGCTGCGGGCGATGGCAAGCAGGTGCTCGACTTCCTCAGGATACTTCTTGAGGTTGTTCTCGTGCCAGCGCTTGATGATCCACATGCAGCCGGCCACCACGAGGCCGAAGGCGCTGATGGCACCGTAGGCCGACAGGCCCAGGCCCGTGCACACGCTGTAGAAGCCGCCCAGCAGAAGGATGCAGGCCTGCTCGTTGAAGTTCTGCACGGCGATGGAGCGGCCCGCGCCCATCAGGTTGTGGCCGCGGTGCTGCAGCAGGGCGTTCATCGGCACCACCAGGAAGCCGCCCAGGCCGCCCAGGATGATCAGGAACGGCACCGCCAGCCAGACGTTGCCGATGAAGTTCATGCAGATCACCATCAGGCCCATCGCGATGCCCATGGGGATCACGCGCGTGGCCATGTCCAGCCGCATGTACATCGAGGCCACGATGGCGCCCACCGCGGTGCCGATGGTGACCACGCCGGTCAGCGCCGAGGCCTGGGTGGTGTTGTATTCGAGCGCCACGGCGGCCCAGGCCAGCACGATGTACTTGAGGTTGCCGCCCGCGCCCCAGAACAGCGTGGTGGTCGCCAGCGAGATCTGGCCCAGCCGGTCGCGCCACAGGCGGGCGTTGCAATGCCAGAAGTCGGGCAGCAGGCCGGCCAGGTTGCGCACCATGCTCTGCTCGGGGTTGGAGCGCAGCGGGCGCATCTCGACGCCGGTGTGCGGGATGCGGGTGTTGAACCAGGCCGCGAGCACGTAGACGAAGATCAGCACCGCAATGGCGGCTTCGGCCGGCGAGTCGATGCCGGTGTCGATGAACGGCAGGTCGATCAGCAGCAGCTGGCTGGACACCGCATGGCCCACCAGCATGCCGCCGAGCACGATGCCCAGCAGGATCGAGGCGATGGTCAGCCCTTCGATCCAGCCGTTGGCCTTGACCAGCTGCGACGACGGCAGCAGCTCGGTGAGGATGCCGTACTTGGCCGGCGAGTAGGCCGCCGCGCCCAGGCCCACGATGGAATACGACAGCAGCGGGTGCGAGCCGAACAGCATCATCAGGCAGCCCACGACCTTGATCGCGTTGCTGATGAACATCACCTTGCCCTTGGGCAAGGCGTCGGCAAAGGCGCCCACCAGCGGGGCCAGCACCACATAGAAGACCGCGAAGATCGGCACCAGGGCGGCCCGCTGCCATTCGGGGGCGCCCGAACTTCGCATGAGATCGACGGCAACGACGAAAAGCGCTTGGTCGGCCAGCGACGAAAAGAACTGGGCCGACATGATCGTGTAAAAACCGCGCTTCATCGATGGGCTGGCTGGCCAGAGGGTCTGCTGGCGGTAGTGAAAAAGTGTCGCGTCAGGCGCGAATGGGCGGTTATAGCATGGGGGTACGACGCGAATTCAGGCATCCCCACGGGATTCGACCCCATTCCCGAAGATGCTAAAACGTGGTCTGAAACCACCCCAACACCCGCCATGCCGCGCCCCATTCTCGCCACCGTCCACACCGCCGCCCTGCGCCACAACCTCGACCGCGCCCGCCGCTCGGCCGTCGACGCCCGTGTCTGGGCCGTGGTCAAGGCCAACGCCTACGGGCACGGCATCGAGCGTGTCTTCGAAGGCCTGCGCGGCGCCGACGGCTTTGCGCTGCTCGACCTGGCCGAGGCCGAGCGCGTGCGCGCGCTCGGCTGGCGCGGCCCGGTGCTGCTGCTCGAAGGCGTGTTCGACGCGCGCGACCTGGAGCTGTGCTCGCGGCTGGACCTGTGGCATTCGGTGCACTGCGACGAGCAGATCGACATGCTCGCGGCCCACAAGACCCTGAAGCCGCAGCGCGTGTTCCTGAAGATGAACTCCGGCATGAACCGCCTGGGCTTCTCGCCCGAGCGCTTCGGCTCGGCCTGGACGCGCCTGAACGCGCTCCCGCAGGTCGACGAGATCTCGCTCATGACGCACTTCAGCGACGCCGACGGCCCGCGCGGCATCGAGCACCAGCTGGAGGTGTTCGAGCGCGCCACGCGCGACCTGCCGGGCGAGCGCTCCATCGCCAACAGCGCCGCCACGCTGCGCCACGCGCCGCGCACGCGCGGCGACTGGGTGCGCCCCGGCATCGTGCTGTACGGCAGCGCCCCCGACTTCCCCGAACACGACGCGGCGCACTGGCAGCTGCAGCCGACCATGACGCTGTCGACCCGGCTCATCTCGGTGCAGACGCTGAAGGCCGGCGACACCATCGGCTACGGCTCGCGCTTCGCGGCCGAGGGCCCGCTCACCATCGGCATCGCGGCGGTCGGCTATGCCGACGGCTACCCGCGCCACTGCGACACCGGCACCCCGGTGCTGGTGAACGGCGTGCGCACCCGCATGGTGGGCCGCGTGAGCATGGACATGATCACCGTCGACCTCACGCCCGTGCCCGATGCCGCCTTCGGCGCCGAGGTCACGCTGTGGGGCCGTTCGGCCCTGACCGGCGCGGTGCTGCCGATCGACGAGGTGGCCCAGGCCGCCGGCACCGTCGGCTACGAACTCATGTGCGCGGTCGCGCCGCGGGTGCCTTTCGCACCCGCCGACGAATGACGTGAAGGTTCTTTCCAACTGGCGCTCCGTGCGCCTGTGGGAAACCCAGGTCGAACGCGACCTGCACCGCGACCACAGCCTGCGCACGCATGGTCTGCTGATCGGCACCTTCACCTTGCTAGTGATGTGGGGCGTCTCGGCGCTGCAGATGCACCTGCTGCACGTCGAGTCGCTGGCCGTGCGCTACCTCGTCACGCTCGGCGTGGGCTACGTCGGGTACCTGTGCGTGCTGCGCTGGTGGGCGCAGCGGCTGGTGGAGCGGCGCACCGAGATCGAGCCGCCCGAAGACCTGGGCGGCACCACGGAAGGCGATCCGGGGTGCGCGCCCGACGCCGCCGACGGTGGCAGCGCGCTTTCCGACGTGGCCAGCGGCGCGCTCGACGCCGCGGGCGGCGCCGACGAAGGCGCGATCATCGTCGTGCCGGTGCTCGCCATCTTTCTGCTGTGCGTGGCCGTCGTGCTCGGCGCGGGCTCGCTGGTGCTGCTGTACTTCAGCTGGGACGCGCTGCTGGCCGTGGCGATCGAGGTCGCCTTCTCCTACGTGTCGGCCCGCGCCGCTGTGCGCGTGGCGCGCGAAGGCTGGCTCATGGCGGCGGTGCGGCTCACCTGGAGGCCGCTGCTGGGCGCGGTGATCTGCGCGGTGGCGTTGGGGGCGCTCATCGATCACTTCATGCCGCAGGTCCACTCGCTGCCCGAAGCCGTGCGCGTGCTCACGGGGAAGGCACCGCGCTGAGCAGGTGCTCGACCAGCACCCGGCACTTGGGCGGAAGGTAGCGGCTGGGCGGGTACATCAGCCACGCGTGCCCCTGGTAGCTGCCCTGCAGCGCCCAGTCGGGCAGCACGCGCACCACGCGGGCGTCGTCCAGCGCCTCGCGCGCCGTGAAGGCCGGCACGCAGGCCACGCCCAGGTCCGCGAGCGCGCCGTCGAGCCGCATCTCGCTGTGGTTGCAGACATAGCGGCCGTCCACCACCACCTCGACCTCGTCTTCACCGTCTTTTCGAAAGCGCCAGTGGTTGTCGCGCTCGTGCTCGCCCAGCGACAGGCAGCTGTGCGCGCGCAGGTCGTGCGGGTGCGCGATGGCGCCGTGGCGTGCCAGGTAGGCCGGCGTGGCGCACAGGATGTGCTCGACCGCCATCAGCCGCCGCGCCACCAGCCCCTCGGGCGGCGTCGTGGTCAGCCGCACCACGAGGTCGACGCCTTCGCGGATCGGGTCGATGTCGCGGTCGGCCACGACCAGCTGCACGTCCACTTCCGGATAGGCGCGCAGGAAGTCGAGCAGGTGCGGGTGCAGCACGCGCCGCGCAAAGGCCTTCGGCGCGCTCAGGCGCACCCGGCCGGTGGGCGTGCGCGCGAACTGCGCGCCGATGTCCATCGCGCCCTGCGCCGCCGCCACCAGTTCGCTGCAGCGCGCAAAGGCTTCGGCGCCTGGCTCCGTGAGCCGCAGCTGGCGCGTGGTGCGCTGCAGCAGCTGCACGCCGATCTCCTGTTCGAGCCGCTTCACCTGCCGGCTCGCGGCCGAGGGCGTGATGCCCAGCAGGTCGGCCGCGGCCGAGAAGCTGCCCAGTTCGGCGACCCGCACGAAGGTGACCATCTCGGGCAGCACCTTGAGAAATGAATTCGTTCCGACCACGCAAGAGTCCTGTTCCGGCCGACGGCTGTGCGGCCCTGGTGCCGCCCGGAACAATGCGCCTTCTCTTTTCTTTCAAGCGCCCCGGGCCGCGGGCAGACAGTATGGATTCAAAGGCGTTGCAAGGTGCGGTCCCGACGGGGCGCGGGTCGTGGACGGCCGGCTTCGGCCCGGCCGAGCTCATGCTGCTGCTCGTGGCAGCGGTCTGGGGCGGCAGCTACGCGGTGGCCAAGCAGGCGACGCAGCAGCTGCCCGTGCTCGAGTTCGTCGCGCTGCGCTTCGGCCTCACCTTTCTCGTGCTGCTGCCCGCGCTGCGGCCGCTGTGGCGTGACCCGCAGTGGCGCCAGGGGCTCGCCGTGGGCGGCCTGCTGGGCGCCAACCTGCTCGCCATCTTCCTGTGCGAGACCTTCGGCGTCTCGCTGACCCTGGCGAGCAACGCCGCCTTCCTCATCAGCCTGTGCGTGGCGATCACGCCCTTCGTCGAATGGTGGCTGCTGGGCCGGCGGCCCGCGCGGCGCGTGTTCTGGGCGGCCGGGCTCTCGGCCGTGGGCGCGGCCCTGCTGTCGGCGCCCTCGCTCGCCGACCTGTCGATGGGGTGGGGCGACGCCCTCATGCTCGCCGCCGCCTTCCTGCGCGCCGTCATGGTGTGCCTCACGCGCCGCCTGGCCGGCCGCCACACCCTGCCGGCGCTCACGCTGACGGCCGTGCAGTCGGGCGTGATGGCGCTGGGCGCGGCGGCGCTGTCGCTGTTGGCCGTGTCCGGCGGCGGCACTTGGCACCTGCCGCCCGCCACGGCCGGCTTCTGGTGGGGCATGGCGTATCTCGTGCTGCTGTGCACCGTGTTCGCCTTTTTCGCGCAGAACCACGCGGCCTCGCGCAGCAGCCCGAGCCGGGTGTCGCTGCTCATGGGCAGCGAGCCGGTGTTCGGTGCGGCCATCGCGGCGCTCGGGCTGGGTGAGCGCATCGGCGCCTGGGGTTGGGCCGGCGGCCTGCTGATCGTGGGCGCCGCCCTGTGGGTGAGCCTGGCGCCGGAGGAAGGCGGGCAGACGGGGCGCCCCTGACGGCGGAAGGGGGCCGGCTGGGCGCGGCCCCCGGCTCGTGGCATCCTCGGGGGCTGCGGCGTTTCGCCGCCCCCCACAACACCAAGGAATGCAGACATGGGCGCGCAATGGAAAGCCAAGCACAAGGACGTGGCCGCGAATGCCAAGGGCCGGCTGTTCGGCAAGCTGGCCAAGGAAATCATGATCGCCGCGCGCAACGGCGCCGATCCGGCCTCGAACGCGCGGCTGCGGCTGGTCGTCGAGCAGGCCCGCAAGGTCTCGATGCCGAAGGACACGCTCGACCGCGCCATCAAGAAGGGCGCCGGCCTCACGGGCGAGGCGGTGCACTTCGACCACGTCATGTACGAGGGCTTCGCCCCGCACCGCGTGGCCGTGATGGTCGAGTGTCTGACCGACAACGTGAACCGCACCGCGCCTGAAATGCGCGTGCTGTTCCGCAAGGGCCAGCTCGGCACCTCCGGCTCGGTCTCGTGGGACTTCGACCACCTCGGCATGATCGAAGCCGAGCCCGCCAGCAAGGACGCCGACGCCGAAGTGGCCGCCATCGAAGCCGGCGCGCAAGACTTCGAGCCGGGCGCCGAAGACGGCACCACCCTGTTCCTGACCGAGCCCGCCGACCTCGACCTGGTGAGCCGCGCACTGCCGGCCCAGGGCTTCACCGTGCTGTCGGCCAAGCTGGGCTATCGGCCCAAGAACCCCGTTGATCCTGTGAGCCTGAGCGCTGCCGACCTCGAAGAGGTCGAGGCGTTTCTTGCGGCCATCGACGCGAACGACGACGTGCAGAACGTGTACGTCGGGTTGGCGGGTTGAACTGAGCGCCTGACGTTCGGGGGCGACGCTCCCGCCGACGCGGTACCTTGCTCCGCGAATGTCCCCCGGGGCTTCGCCCCTCCTCCTTAATTTCGCTGCGCAAGGCACCGCATCGGCGTGAGCGTTGCGAGGAGCGGTCGTTGATCGGCCGCACACCACCGCCGCGTCCCGTGCGCAGGACACTGGGTGCTTCCCGCAGCGAAATCAAGGGGGAGGCCGCAGGCCGGAGGACATTCGCGGAGGGAAGTACCCGGTGGCCTGTGCACACGCCCTGAACATCGTCGATAGAACCGAGCCGCCCGCCGGAGACAATCCGCGCCGGAGGAAAACAGTTCAATGACCCATTCGACGAAGAAACGAACGCCGTCGCGTACCGCACGGCATGCCCTCGGCCTGGCACTGGCCATCGCCGGCTTCTCGGCGCAGGCCCAGACCGAAGCCGCCGCACCGCCCATGGCCGCAGCCTCGGCACCCGCCGAAGCCACCCCCGCCGCACCCCCATCCCAAACCCGCGTCCGCTACCTGCGCATGCCCCAGCAGAGCGGCGCCGATCACCTGCGCGTGGTGCGGCGCGAAGACACGGTGGGCCGCGTGGCCGGCCAGGTCGCGTTGAACGTCGCGTTCGCCGTGCTCGGCACCGGCGCGGCCGTGCAGGGCTTCTCGAAGGACGGCCTTGGCGGCACCACGCTCGAAGCGCTGCGCGACGACCCGGTGAGCGTCAACCCGGCCATGAGCGACCTGCAGGAGGCCCTGAGCAAGATCGCCACCGACATCTACCGCCGCCGCACCGAGACCGCGCTCGCCACCGCGCTGACCGACGGCTCGACGCCCGAAGAGATCGAAGCCGCGCGCCAGACGCAGAAGGAGGCCGACTCGCCGCTGGTCCCGGGGTCGTGGCACCTCGTCTACGAAAACCTGATGGGCTCGGACGAACTGTTCCGGCTCAAGTACGGCGCCTCGCTGGGGCGCGCGGGCTTCATGCGCCCGCCGATCGGCTGCAGCTACGAATCGGAGCCGCTGGCCTGGACCCAGTGGCAGGCCGACGGCTGGCAGCGGCTGCGCGAGGAGCGCGTGAAGATCGTGGCCCGTTGCGTCGAAGCCATCGGCGCCGCGCCCGAAAACCGCTGGTAATCAGCGGCAGGCCGCTCAGTACAACCCGAGCTGCCGCGTGCGCAGCCGCGCCAACCCCAGCAGCGCGTCGGTGAACGGCGTGGCCACGCCCGTCAGCTCGCCCAGCTCGCGCACCACCGTGACGAGCGCATCGAGCTCGACCGAGCGGCCCGCCTCCACGTCCTGCAGCATCGAGGTCTTGAACGCGCCGAGCTTCATCGTCACCGCGTGCCGGTCTTCGGGGCTTTGCGTGATCTCGATGCCGATGCGCCGGCCGATCTCCTTGGCCTCGAGCATCACGGCCGAGATGAAGCCGCGCACGTAGTCGTCGCCCATGATCAGGTCGGTGGTGGCTCCGGTGAGCGCGCTGATCGGGTTCACCGTCATGTTGCCCCACAGCTTGAACCACACGTCCTTCTGGATCTGCGGCGACAGCGTGGTGTCGATGCCCGTGCTTTTGAGCAGCTCGACCAGCTTCTGCACGCGCGGCGTGGCCTCGCCCGAAGGCTCACCCACGATCAGCCCGTTGCCGAAGTGGTGCCGCACCACGCCCGGCCCGTCGAGCGAGCAGCTGGCGTGCACCACGCAGCCGATCACGTTGCGCGACGGAATGGCCTTGGCAATGGCGCCTTCGGGGTCGACGGCCGCGAGGCGGTGCCCCGTGATCTCGCCGCCGAAGCCGCCTTCGAGGAACCACCACGGCACGCCGTTCATCGCCACCAGCACGATCGTGTCGGGTCCGATCAGCGGCCCGATGCGCTCGGCCACGCCGGCCAGCGCGGGTGCCTTCACGGCGATCACCACCAGGTCTTGAACACCCAGTGCCTCGGGGTCGGCCACCGCGTTCACCGGCACGCGCGTGCGCACGTCACCCCGCATCAGCGAGAGGCCGTCCTTCTGCAGCGCGTCGAGCGTGGCGCCGCGCGCCACCACGTTGAGGCGCTGGCCTGCCTGTGCGAGGCCGACGCCGATCCATCCGCCGATCGCGCCGGCGCCGTAGATGCAAATCTTCATGGGAACAGGCGCCTCAGTTGCGGTAGCTCGGGTCGATGCGGTCCACTTGCCGCACCAATGCATTGAACACGTCCTGCCCGGCGCCGTGCGCGGGGCTGAACTGCAGCGCGTCGCGCGTGCAGCGCTGCGCGATCTCTTCGCTCACCGGAATGGCGGCGCCCATCGAGAAGGTTGCCATCTGGATCTCGCAGGCGCGCTGCAGCGTCCACAGGATCGCGAAGGTCTGCGACAGCGTCTGTCCCCAGGCCAGCAGGCCGTGGTTGCGCAGGATCACCGCGTTGCGATCGCCGATGCTTTTCAGCAGGCGCGGGCCTTCGTCGGCATGGATCGTGATGCCCTCGAAGTCGTGGTACGCCACCATGCCGTGCAGCTGGGCGGTATAGAAATTGGTCTGCTGCAGGCCGCCCTGCAGGCAGGCCACGGCCACGCCGGCCGTGGTGTGCGTGTGCATCACGCAGTGCGCGCCGTGCAGGCCGTCGTGGATGGCCGCATGCACCACGAAGCCGGCCGGGTTCACCGGGTAGGTCGAGCCGTCGAGCACCTTGCCCTGCAGGTCGATCTTCACCAGGTTGCTGGCCGTCACCTCGCTGTAGTGCAGGCCGAAGGGGTTGATGAGGAACTGCTTCTCGCCACCGGTCACGCTGTCGGGCAGCCGCACCGTGATGTGGTTGTAGATCATCTCGGTCCAGCCCAGCATCGCGAACACGCGGTAGCAGGCCGCGAGCTCCTCGCGCGCGGCGCGCTCGTCGGGATGGATCGAGGGATGGACCAGCGCCGACGGCGCGGTGGCGAGTGTGTTCATGGCAGTTCCTTCATGTGATCAACCTTCAGCCGTGAAGCCGACCTCTTTCACGATCGGCGCCCACTTGGCGGTGTCCTTCTTCAGCAGATCGGCCAGCTCGGCCGGCGTGGAAGACATGGCTTCCAGGCCGAAGGTGCCGAGGCCGTCGATCACGTCCTTCTGTGCGAGCGCGTTCTTCATCGCCGTGTTGAGCTTCGTCACCAGCTCGGGCGAGGCCTTGGCCGGCAGGAAGAAGGCGAACCATTCGCTGTGCGCCATGTTCTTGATGCCCTGCTCGCCGAAGGTCGGCACATCGGGCGCGAAGCGGCTGCGCTTGGCACCCGACACGCCCAGGATGCGCACCTTGCCCGACTGCAGGTGCTGCGTGATGTCGCCGATGGGGCCCGACACCGCCGAGATGTTGCCGCCCAGCAGGTCGAGCATGGCCGGCTGCGTGCCGCGGTAGGCCGCGTGCTTGAGCTCGACGCCGGCCTGCTTGCCCAGCAGCGCGCCGATGAAGTGCGGCGTGGAGCCCGCGGCCGGTGAGCCGTAGTTGGCGCCGGCCGGGTTGGCCTTGGCCCAGGTGAGGAACTCGGGCACCGTCTTGATCGTGGCGGGCACGGCCGGGCCGACCGCGAAGCCGAAGTCGAAGATGCAGGCCAGGCTCACGGGCGTGAGGTCGACCATCGGGTCGTAGGGCAGCTTCTTGTAGATGTGCGGGTAGATCGTGAGGATCGACGTGGGCGTCTGCAGGATGGTGGTGCCGTCGGCCGGGCGGCCCTTCACGTAGCTCACGGCGATCTGGCCGCCCGCGCCGGTGCGGTTCTCGACCACGGCGGTCTTGGCGTAATCGGGGCTCAGCTTCAGCGCGATGCGCCGGCAGGTGGTGTCCGAGGTGCCGCCGGCCGCGAAGCCGGTGACGATGGTGGCGTTCTCGAGCGCGGCAGCCTGCGCAAAGGCCTGCTGGCCGAGGCTGGCGAGCAGCGCCGAAGCGCCGGTGGACTGCAGCATGTGGCGGCGGGTGAAGGTCATGTCTGTCTCTTTTCGGGATGGTGAGGAGGGAACAGGATCACGACTCGTCGCGCAGCCAGGTGACCGCGCCCGAGTGGGTCACGGCGCCCTGGTGGGCAGGGCGCACGGTGAGCGCGTATTTTTCCAACAAACCACCGTGCGCCACCCCCGCGTTTACCTCACGTCCGGCCAGCCGCGACGCGATTTCTTCGGCGCTCAGTTCGACCGAAATGCTGCGCGCCGCGGCGCGTGCATCGATGGCCACCATGTCGCCGTCGCGCAGCACCGCGATCGGCCCGCCGTCGGCCGCCTCGGGCCCCGCGTAGCCGATGCACAGGCCGCGCGTGGCGCCCGAAAAACGCCCATCGGTGAGCAGGGCCACCTTGTCGCCCATGCCCTGGCCGTACAGCAGCGCGGTGATGCCCAGCATCTCGCGCATGCCGGGGCTGCCCTTGGGGCCTTCGTTGCGGATGACGATCACGTCGCCCGCCTCGTAGCGACGGTTCTGCACGGCGGCCTGCGCTTCTTCTTCCGAATTGAAGACGCGCGCCGGGCCGCGGTGCACCAGCGTCTTCAGGCCCGCCGTCTTGAGCAGCGCGCCGTCGGGGCAGAGGTTGCCCTTGAGCACGGCCAGCCCGCCGTCGCGCGTGATCGGGTTGCCCGCTTCGCGCACCACGCGGCCGTCGGGCGCGGCGGCGTCGGCCACTTCCTCGGCCAGCGTGCAGCCGGTGAAGGTGAGGGCGTCGCCGTGCAGGAAGCCCTGCTCCAGCAGCGTGCGCAGGATGACGCCCGCGCCGCCGATGTAGTACACGTCGCGTGCCAGGTACTGGCCGCCGGGGCGCAGGTCGGCAATGAGCGGCGTGCGCGCGAAGATCTCGGCCACGTCGTCCAGGTGGAACTTGATGCCGGCCTCGTGCGCGATCGCCGGCAGGTGCAGCGCGGCGTTGGTGGAGCCGCCCGTGGCCGAGACCACGGCGCAGGCGTTTTCGAGTGCCTTGCGCGTCACGATGTCGCGCGGCAGCGGGCCGTCGCCCATCACCGCCTTCATGAGCTGTTTGGCGGCGCGACGCATCAGCGGCGCGCGTTCGCTGAACACCGCGGGCACCATGCTCGAGCCGATGGGCGCCAGGCCCAGCGCCTCCGACACCATGCCCATGGTGTTGGCCGTGAACTGCCCCGCGCAGGCGCCGGCCGTGGGCAGGCAGGCGCGGCTCATGGCGTCGAGTTCGTCGTGCGTGGCGGTGCCGGCCAGCACCTTGCCGATGGTCTCGTAGGTGTCGACCACGTTCAGGTCGCGGCCGTCGGGCCCGGGCATCTGGCCCGGCAGGGCAGAGCCGCCGTGCACGAACACGCTGGGCACGTTGCAGCGGACCATGCCCATCATCAGGCCCGGCAGGTTCTTGTCGCAGGCGCCGATGGCGAAGATGCCGTCCCACTGGTGGCCGCGCGTGGACGCTTCCACGCTGTCGGCGATGAGCTCGCGCGAGATCAGCGAGAAGCGCATGCCCGAGTGCGCCATCGTCAGGCCGTCGCTCACCGACACCACCGGGCATTCGTGCGGCGTGCCGCCGCCGGCGTAGATGCCGGTCTTGGCGTGCTGCGCCTGCTCGCGCAGGTTGAGGTTGCACGGGCTCATCTCGCCGCCCGTGTGGAACACGCCGACGTGCGGGCGCGCGATGTCCTCGTCGTCCTGGCCCAGCGCGTGCAGGAAGCTGCGCGTGGTTGCGCGGATCGTGCCCTCGCGGATGGTCGCGGAGCGGAAGCGTTTCGTGGGGTCGGTGGGCGTGGTCATGCGGCTGGCGAAGGCTGGCTCGTGAAAGGGCGGGGCGTCAGAACATGCCGTTCTTGTTCGCGGCGGTCTCGGGCACGGGCTGCACCACGTCCCAGTGCTCGACGATCTTGCCGTTCTCGAGCTTGAAGATGTCGACGATGGCGCTGCCGCGCGTGCCCGGCTCGCGCACCGCGTTCACGTGCAGGATCACGTAGTCGCCGTCGACGAAGCTGCGCTTGATCTCGCTGTGCGACTTCGGAAACTTCTCGCGCAGGAAGGCGATGAACTTGCGAAAGCCCTCGGGCCCGTCGGCCGCCGTCGGGTTGTGCTGCACGTAGCGGTTGCCCACGTACTGCAGCGCCGCGTCGGCGTCCTTCTGGTTCAGGCCCTTCTCGTAGAAGGCGAGCACGGTCTGGCGGTTGGCTTCCTGCCGGGCCTGCGCGGTCGAGGCCGGGCCCGTCTGGGCGCAGGCGCCCAGGAACAGGGCGGCAGCAGCGGCGAAAGCCGCGAGGGTGGTGCGTCGCATCGAAATTTCCTTGACGGTGGATCAGTAGCCGTTGGGCGCGGTGGCGCCCGGCGCGGCCTTGTACTTCGCGAGCAGTTGCTTGGCGGCGGCCGCGAGCAGGATGGTGTCGACACCCACGGCCACGAACAGCGCGCCGGCCGCGAGCCACTTGCGCGCCTGCTCCTCGGTGGTCGACAGGATGCCGGCCGCCTTGCCGGCCTTGCGGATGCGCGCGATGGCGTCGGCGATCGTGGCCTGCACCTCGGGGTGGTTGGGCTGGCCCACGAAGCCCATCGAGGCCGACAGGTCGGCCGGGCCGATGAACACGCCGTCCACGCCCGGCGTGGCCGCGATGGCGTCGAGGTTCTTCATCGCCTCGACCGTCTCGGCCTGCACCAGCAGGCAGGTCTGCGCGTTGGCTTCGTGCAGGTAGTTGGGGTACGCCTGCCAGCGCGAGGCGCGCGCCAGCGCACTGCCCATGCCGCGGATGCCTTCGGGCGGGTAGCGCATGCCCTGCACGAGCTGGGCGGCCTGCTCGGCGGTGTCGACCATCGGCACCAGCAGCGTCTGCGCGCCGATGTCCAGGTACTGCTTGATCAGCGTGGTGTCACCGACCGGAATGCGCACGACGGGGTGCGAGCGCTGCGCGTCGGGCTGCGCCGACCACGCGCTGGAGATGCCCTGCAGCTGCGCGAGCACCGAGCGCACGTCGTTGGGCGCGTGCTCGCCGTCGACCAGCAGCCAGTCGTAGCCGGTGCCGGCCAGCAGCTCGGCCACGTAGCCGTCGCCCAGGCCGACCCACAGGCCGATCTGGGGTTGGCCGGCCTGCAGGGCCTGCTTGAAGGTGTTGAGTGGGGTGTGCATGAAAAACTCGTCAGACAAAACGGAAGGCGATGGAGCCCAGGGGGCCGTAGTCGGCGTGGAAGGTGTCGCCCGGCACGGCGTTGGTCGGGCGCGTGAACGAGCCGCCCAGCACGATCTCGCCGGCTTCGAGGCATTCGTCCCACGGCGCGAGCTTGTTCGCGAGCCAGGCCACGCCGGTGGCCGGGTGGTTGAGCACGGCCGCGGCCACGCCCGACTCCTCGATCACGCCGTTCTTGTAGAGCAGCGCGCTCACCCAGCGCAGGTCGACCGCATCGGGCTTCACCGGCCGGCCGCCGAGCACGATGCCGGCATTGGCGGCGTTGTCGGCGATGGTGTCGAACACCTTGCGCATGGCCTTGGTGTGGCGGTCGAACTGCTCGATGCGTGCGTCGATGATCTCGATGGCGGGCACCACGTAGTCGGTGGCGGCCAGCACGTCGAAGATGGTCACGTTCGGCCCCTGCAGCTTCTTGCCGAGCACGAAGGCCAGCTCGACCTCGATGCGCGGCGCGATGAAGCGCGTGAACGGGATGTCGCCGCCCTGCTCGAAGAACATGTCGTCCAGCAGCGTGCCGTAGTCGGGCTCGGTGATCTGGCTGGCCTGCTGCATGGCGCGCGACGTGAGGCCGATCTTGTGGCCCTTCACGATGCGGCCTTCGGCGATCTTGTGCTTCACCCATTCGCGCGAGATGGCGTAGCCGTCCTCGATGGTCATCTCGGGGAAGCGCTTGGAAAAATGCTCGACCTGCACGCGCGACTTCTCGCTCTCGTGCAGTTCGGCGGCCAGTTGGGCGATGGTGGCGGTGGAGAGCATGGGGGCTCGCTTCTTCTTTATGGCTTGTTGAACAGGGGATGCAGGTTGCTGTGCTTGCCGTCGTACACCTGCCCCGGCGCTTCGTCGATCTGTAGCGTGATACCGATGTGGCGCTGCGTGAAGACGGGCTCGAAATGCGTGCGCACGGCGGCCAGCAGGTCGTCCCCGGCTTTCTTCTTCACCGCCTCGGAACGGCCCGAGGCCATGCGCAGGTTGAGGTACACGAAGGCGTAGTCGGCCTGGCCGTCGGCCACCGCGTAGTGCGCGGCGGGGTAGGCCAGCACGCGCGTGCCGCCCGTGGGGAACACCGGCTTGCCGGCCTCGTCGCGCTGTTCGAGCATGGTGTCGGCCAGCGTGCGGCACAGCGCCGACACGTCGGTCTCGGCCTCGATGTTGGGCGTGTACAGGATCACCAGGTGCGGCATGGTCGTGCTTCGTTCAAACCACCGACATCGTCGCGGCCGTGCAGGTCACCGCGAAGATCGGAATGGCTTTCATGTGGAAGATCTCGCCCTTGCCGCGCGCGGCCGCGGCCACGCTCAGGAAGGTGCGGATCTCGAAGCCGCCCTGGCCGGCTTCGCGGTAGGTGGCCTCGTCGCCGTAGTCGGCCTGCGACAGCAGCGCCTCGCGGTCGTTGGCGCACCAGCGGCGCATGAACTCGGCGTCCCACTCGGCATTGACCTTGCCCGAGTCGGGCGTGGCCGGCCAGTGCGAGATGCCGCCCGTGCCCACCAGCGCGATGCGCTCGGGCACCTTGTCGCAGGCGCGGCGCAAGGCTTCGCCGAAGGCCCACGCGCGGTGCAGCGGCGTGAGCGGCGGGCCCTGGCAGTTGATGTTCACGGGAATGACCTTGGTGTCGAAGTTCGGCGTGAGGAAGTTCAGCGGCACCATGATGCCGTGGTCGAACTTCCATTCTTCCGCGTAGGCCACGTCCACCGTCTGCATCACTTCGCGGATCAGGCGCTGCGACAGCGCGGCGTCGCCGGGGATGGTGTGCTTCTCGATGCCCAGCCATTTCGGGTCTTCGATCGGGCCCTCGTAGCTGTCGGCCATGCCGATCGCATAGGCCGGCATGTTGTTCATGAAGAAGTTCGCGAAGTGCTCGGCCGCGATGACGATCACCGCGTCGGGCTTCGTGGCGCGCATCGCCTCGCCGAAGCGATGGAACTGCGCGTGGAACTCGTCCTTCACCGCCGGGTCGGCGAGGTGCGCGCGGCCGGTGATGCCGGGGGCGTGGCTGCACACGCCTGCGAATACGAGACTCATACGCCTGCCACTTTCTCGTCAGTGCCTGTTGTCATTGCGTAGATGCCGGCGCGCACGGGCCCGTACTTGCGCACGCCTTCGCGCATGGCTTCCAAGTAGTCCGCCCACGCGACGCCGAGCAGGGGCGCGAAGTGCATCAGCAGCTGGCCGTTGCACCCGAGCACGTAGAGCTTGCCGATGTCGCCGGTGCCGATGGCTTCGCGCTCTTCGTCGTTCAGGTCGTAGCCGGCCAGCAGCGTGGCGCGCGTGTCGCCGCCTTCGCCGAAGCGGCGCTGCACGTCGGCGTCGCGGTTCAGCGCGAACAGGAATTTCTGCATCGCATAGAGGCTCATGGTCAGCCCTCGATCTGGATGTTGGCCTTGCGGATCACGTCGCCGTACTTCGCGATCTCGCTGCGGATGAACTCGGCAAAGCGCTCGGGCGTGCCCGACAGCGACGCGATGCCGCCCTTGTGGAACGCCTCGGTCACGGCCGGCGATGCCAGGGCGCGGTTCACCTCGGCGTTCATGCGTTGCACGATGGCGTCGGGCGTGCCGGCCGGGGCCAGCAGGCCGTTCCACGAATTGGACTCGATGGCCACGCCCTGTTCGGCCAGTGTGGGTATCGCGGGCGCGTACTGCGAGCGCTGCGCGGTCGCCATGCCCAGCGCCACCAGCTTGCCGGCCTGCACGTGGCCGCGGAACTCGGGCCAGTTGCCGAACATGACGGTCACCTGGCCGCCGAGCAGGTCGGCCAGCGCCGGGCCCTGGCCCTTGTAGGGCACGTGCACGATGTCCAGGCCCATCTGCAGCTTGAGCATTTCGCCCGACAGGTGGGCCGAGGTGCCGTTGCCGAAGGAGGCGAAGCTCAGCGTGCCGGGCTTGGCCTTGGCCTGGTTGCGCAGGTCGGCCAGTGTCTTCAGGCCGCTGCCCGGGTGCGTGGCGAGCACGTGCTCCGACATGCCCATGAGCGCGACCGGGCGCAGGTCTTTCAGCGTGTCGTAGGGCAGCTTGCGCACCAGCGTCTGGTTGGCCGTGAAGCTGTTGGCCACGCACACGAAGCTGTGGCCGTCGGGCGCCGACTTGGCGACCGCGTCGACGCCGATCACCGTGCCGGCGCCGGGCTTGTTCTCGACGATCACCGGCTGGCCCAGCGCCTTGCCGAGTTCGAGGCCGACGAGGCGCGCGACGAAGTCGGTGGTGCCGCCGGGCGTGAAGGGCACGACGATGCGCACGGGTTTGTTCGGCCATGCTGCTTGCGCGCGCGCCAGCGAGGGCAGGGCCGCGAATGCGGCGGCGCCCTGCAGCAGCGTGCGGCGTTGCGTGTTCACGCCACGCCCCAGTGCGGAATGTGGTGCGAGCCCATCGACACCGCGATGTTCTTCGGTTCGCAGAACACTTCGTAGCTCCAGGTGCCGCCTTCGCGGCCCGTGCCCGAGGCCTTGGTGCCGCCGAAGGGCTGGCGCAGGTCACGCACGTTCTGGCTGTTGACGAAGCACATGCCGGCTTCCACGGCGGCGGCCACGCGGTGGGCCTTGCCGATGTTCTCGGTCCACACGTAGCTGCTCAGGCCGTAGGCGATGTCGTTGGCCAGCTCGATGGCGTGCGCCTCGTCCTTGAACGGGATCAGGCAGGCGACCGGGCCGAAGATCTCGTCCTGTGCGATCTTCATGCGGTTGTCGACGTCGGCGAACACGGTGGGCATCACGTAGTTGCCCTTCTTCACGCGGTCGGGCAGGTTCGACGGCGCCTCGAGGCCGCCGCACAGCAGCGTCGCGCCTTCCTTCGGGCCCAGCTCGATGTAGCTGCGCACCTTGGCCAGGTGGGCCTGGGAAATCATCGGGCCGACGATGGTCTTCTCGTCGAGCGGGTCGCCCACGGTGATGCGCTTCGCACGCTCGGCGAACTTGGCGGCGAAGTCGGCGTAGATCGACTGCTGCACCAGGATGCGCGAGCCGGCCGTGCAGCGCTCGCCGTTGTTGCTGAAGATCATGAACACGGCCGCGTCGAGTGCGCGGTCGAGGTCGGCGTCTTCGAAGATCACGAAGGGGCTCTTGCCGCCCAGCTCCATGCTGAACTTCTTCAGGCCCGCGCTCTTCACGATGCGGTTGCCCGTGGCGGTGGAGCCGGTGAACGAAATCGCGCGCACGTCGGGGTGCGCCACCAGCGGCTCGCCGGCTTCCTTGCCGTAGCCGTGCACGAGGTTCAGCACGCCGGCCGGAATGCCCGCTTCGAGCGCCAGCTCGCCCAGGCGCGCGGCCGTGAGCGGCGACAGCTCGCTCATCTTCAGCACGGCCGTGTTGCCGAAGGCCAGGCAGGGCGCGACCTTCCAGGTGGCGGTCATGAAGGGCACGTTCCACGGGCTGATGAGCGCACACACGCCCACCGGATGGAACAGCGTGTAGTTCAGGTGCGTGGGCGTGGGGTAGGTGTGGCCGTCCACCCGCGTGCACATCTCGGCGAAGTAGTAGAAGTTGTCGGCCGCGCGCGGGATGAGCTGCTTGCCGGTCTGCGCGATCACCTGGCCGCAGTCGTTGGTCTCGGTCTGCGCGATCTCGGGCACGTGCTTGGCGATCAGGTCGCCGAGCTTGCGGATGAGCTTGGCGCGCTCGGGCGCGGGCAGGCCGGCCCACTTGGGGAAGGCGGCCTTGGCGGCGGCCACGGCGGCGTTCACTTCGGCCTCGCCGCCCGAGGCGACTTCGGCCAGCACTTCCTGCGTGGCGGGGTTGACGGTTTCGAAGTAGTCGGTGCCTTGGACTGGCTTGCCGTCGATGAGGTGATGGATCTGTTGCATGGGCGTGAGGGTGTTGCGGCCTTGCGGCGGTGTGTCGTCAGTCGAGCTTGATGTCGCGCGCCTTGATGAGCGCGTGCCACTTCTTGCGTTCGGTGTCCACGAAGCGGGCCATCTCGGCGGCGTCCGTGGGGCGGGCTTCCCAGCCGGCGTCGTAGAGCTTCTGCTTCACGCCGGTGTCGTTCATGCTTTTCAGCAGGTCGGCGCCCAGGCGCGCCTGGATGTCCTTGGGCGTGGCGGCCGGTGCCACCAGCCCCTGCCAGGTGTAGGCCTCGACGGCGTAGCCGAGCTCCTTGGCCGTCGGCAGCTGGGGCAGTTGCGGTACGCGCTCGGACGACATGGCCAGCAGCGGGATCACCTTGCCGGCCTTCACGGCGCTGATGCCGCTGGGCAGGTCGAGCATCATCAGCGGCACCTGGTTGCCCATGAGGTCCTGCAGCGCAGGTGCGCCGCCCTTGTAGGGAATGTGCAGCAGCGACACGCCGGCCTCGCGCTGGAACAGTTCGTAGGCCAGGTGGTGCGGGCTGCCGGTGCCCGGCGTGGCGATGCTGTACTTGCCCGGCGAGGCCTTGAGCGCCGCGATGAGCGCCTTGGCGTCGCTGAAGCCCGCGCCCGGCGCGGCCGTGATGATCAGCGGCGAGCGGCCCATCATGCCGAGCAGTGCGAAGTCTTTTTCGGCGTCGTAGGGCAGCTTCTTGTAGAGCGCGGGGTTGTAGACCAGCACGCCGTTGTCGGCCGAGAACACGGTGTAGCCGTCGCCCGGCGAACGCGCCACGTTTTCCGACGCGATGATCGCGCCCGCGCCGGGGCGGTTGTCCACCGTGACGGGCTGTGCGAGCTGCTGCGAGAGCTGCGCGCCGGCCGTGCGCGCGAGGTAGTCGGTGCCGCCGCCGGCCGGGTAGCCCACGACCCAGCGCACGGGCTTGGTCGGATAGGCCGAGGCGGTCTGTGCCGTTGCCGCGGGTGCGAGCAGCAGCGTGGCGGCGCTGGCCGCCACGAAGGCGGCAGCAAGGCGGAAGGTCCGGGTTCTGGCGGTCGTCATGGCGGTGTGTCTCCGTTTTTTTGAAAGGGGGTGGCGTGGTCGGCCGATCAGCGCGCGGCGATGGTGTTGACCAGCGCGCCGATGCCGTCGATCTCGGTCACGACCACATCGCCCGGCTGGCAATCGACCACGCCGTCGGGCGTGCCGGTGAGGATCAGGTCGCCCGGCGACAGCGTCATGAAGCGGCTGAAGTACTCGATGAGGAAGGGCGCGTCGAAGATCATGTCGCGCGTGTTGCCCTGCTGCGTGACGGTGCCGTTCACCGTGGTGCGCAGCGCGAGCGTCATCGGGTCGGCCACGTCGGCCGCATCGACGAACCACGGGCCCAGCGGCGTGCAGGTGTCGCGGTTCTTCACGCGCAGGTTGGGGCGGTACCAGTTCTCGAGGTAGTCGCGAATCGCGTAGTCGTTGGCCACCGTGTAGCCGCCGATGAAGTCGTACGCGTCGTCGCGCTTCACGTGCTTCGCGGTCTTGCCGACCACGATGGCGAGCTCGCATTCGTAGTGCATGAACTTCACGTCGGCCGGGCGGTGCGTGAGCTGGCGGTGGCCGATGAGCGTGCTCTGGCCCTTGACGAACACCAGCGGTTCCTCGGGCGCCTTGAACTCCAGCTCTTTCGCGTGGTCGGCGTAGTTGAGGCCGAGCGCGAGGATGGTGCGCGGGCGCGCCGTGGGCGCGAGCGGCGGCAGCCACACGAGCTGCTCCTGCGGCACGACGCGGCCATCTTGGAGCCGCACGGCGGCGTCGGCCTGGCCGTTGAATTCGTGCGCGGTGCCGGTGTGCTCGCGGCCTTCGAAGATGACGCGTGCGTGCTTCATGCCGTTGCTTCCTTCACCAGCGTGTTGCTCAGAGTCTCGAACCCCGGCGCGGAAATGTCGATGCGGTCGCCCGCGCGGGCCAGCGGACGGCCCAGGTCGCAGCCGAGCATCAGCACGTCGCCGTGCGCCAGCGTCATGAACTCGCCCACGTCGGCCAGCAGCTGCGGCGCGGAGCGCACGAGCTGCGAGAAGTCGATCGACTGCTTCAGTTCGCCGTTGATGCGCACCTCGACGCGGAACTGCGCCGGGTCGGCCACCTCCTGCGCGTCGCGCAGCGCCGGGCCGATGCCCAGGAAGCCGTCCACGCACTTGAACTTCACCGGCGGGCGGAAAAAGCTCGCATGCGGGATCGACAGGTCGTTCAGCAGCACGAAGCCTTCGATGTCGCCCTCGGCGCCGATCACCATGCCGATGCTGGCGCCGACTTCCACGTCGGACACCGCGGCGGGCACGCCGATTGCGCTGCCGTGCGGGCTCCAGGTGTTGGCCGTCTTCACGTAGAGCACGGGCGCCTTCGGCGGTGCCTTGTAGGGCGCCTCGGTCATCTGCGGCGCGAGCGCCGCGGCCTCGGCGCGGAAGTTCAGCAGCGTGCCGTACACGGTGCCGTTGGGGAGAAAGGAAGTGGTCATGGTTCGGGTTGCTCCAGCGCGATCAGTTCGTCCAGCAGGCCGTAGAGCTGCGTCAGCTTGGCCTTGCCCAGCGACTGCTCCATCCAGTCGTAGTGCGCCTCGATGCTGGTGCCCAGGCGCTTCACGAGCTTCATGCCGTGCGGCGTGGCCTCGACCACGGTGCGGCGCTGGTCGGCCGGGTCGCGGGCGCGGGTGATGAGGTTGTCGCGCTCCATGCGTGCCAGCACGCCCGTGAGGCTGGGGCCGAGGATGAAGGCCTCGCGCGCGACGCGGCCGGTGTCGACCGCACCGTGCTCGCCGAGCACGCGCAGCACGCGCCATTGCTGGTCGGACAGCGCGTGCTCGCGCAGGCTGGGCCGCGTGTGGGCCATCACGGCTTCGCGGGCCTGCAGCAGCAGGCGCGGCAAATTGCGGTGCGTGAAGGTGGTGCTCAAAAGCTGTGCCTCTCAGAATTATTTAACATGTTAAATGAATGCTGAGAAAACACGCCTGCGGGATAACCCTTGCGGGCTTGTTGGCGCTCAGTCGATCGTCGTGCCCGAGGCGCGGATCACCCGGCCCCAGCGTTCGGTTTCGCTGCGGATGTAGGCGGCCAATTGCTCCGCCGCGCCCGCGCCGTGCGCCCCGGGCGCGGCCGGCTCGAAGCCCTCGTTCTCGAGCTTCTGGCGCAGCGCGGGCTGCGCGACGAGGCGGGCGATCTCCTGGCTGCAGCGGTCGATGAAGGCCTTGGGCGTGCCCGCGGGCGCGACCACGCTCTGCCACGCCACCGCCTCGAAATCGGCGGTGCCCGCCACGCCCGACTCGGCCACCGTCGGCACCGCGGGGAAGGTCGGCTGGCGCTTGCGCGAGGTCACGGCCAGCGCGCGCAGCTTGCCGCTGCGCACGTGCTGCAGGGCCGGCGCGATGTCGGTGAACATGAGCTGCAGCTGGCCGCCGAGCAGGTCGGTCAGCGCGAGCGCGCTGCCCTTGTAGGGCACGTGCACCATGTTCGCCGCGGTCGCGACCTTGAACATCTCCGCGCCCAGGTGCTGCGGGCTGCCGTTGCCGGCGGAGCCGTAGCTCAGCGCATCGGGCCGCGACTTGGCGAGCGCCACCAGCTCGGCCAGCGTGGTCGCCGGCACCGACGGGTGCACCACCACCATCAGCGGCACGGCGCCGATGAGGCCGACCGGCGCGAAGTCTTTCGCGGGGTCGTACGAGAGCTTCTTGTAGAGCCACGGGTTGATGGCGAGCGTGGTGCTGGTCGCGACCAGCAGCGTCGAGCCGTCGGGCGCGGCGCGTGCCACCTGCGAGGCGCCGATGGCGGTGCCGGCGCCCGGCCGGTTGTCGACGATCACGGTGCGGCCCAGCGCGGAGCCCAGCTGCTGCGCGATGAGCCGCCCGAGCATGTCGGTCGTGCCGCCGGGCGCGTAGGGCACGACGATGGTGATGGGTTTCTCGCCTTGTGCGCGCACGAGGGCGGGACCTGCGGCGCAGGCAGCGGCGGACAGCGCGCCCAGATGGCGCAAGGCATGGCGACGGTTCATTGGCTTGTCTCTCTTTCTTGTTCGGATGTCGGTGCGGCCACCACGGCGGCGCCGCGCAGCAGGTCGACCAGCGCGAGCGCGTCGGCCGGCACGGCATGCCCGCGCCAGGCCACGTGCTGGTCGGGGCGCGAGATGACGAGTGGCCGGTCGTACACGGCGGTGGCGGCCGAGGCGCGGATGTCCAGCGTGCGCAGCGGCAGGCCGCGCGCCGCGGCGGCGGCTTCGAGCGGCGCGACATCGATCGCGGGGTCCAAGCGCAGCAGCGTGTAGCCCTCGCCGGGCACAGCCATCGTGTCGTACAGCGAGCGGCCGTCCTCCAGCCACAGGTGCGGCGTGCGGCAGCCCGGCACCGTCGAGGGCGTGAACTCGTACATCGTGTAGGCGGGCGCGGCCTCGCCGTCGTAGGCGATGAGCGGCGAGCCGTCGTAGAAGTAACCGAAGTTGAGGCCGCCGCAGCAGTACTGCTGCACGTTCAGGTCGTACAGCGCCTGGCCGCGTGCGGCGCGCAGCGCGTCGCCCTCGGGCCCGGGCGCCTCGATGTTCTCGGGCACGCCTTCGCGCTGGCGCTGCAGCGCCAGCGCGTGGTTCATCGCGAACCGCGACACCTGCTCGGTGATCGGCTGGCGCTCGGCCTCGTGCGCCGCGAGCGCGCCCTCGGCCAGCCAGCCGTGCAGCCGGCCCGCGAGCAGCCACGAGAGGTTCATCGCATCGGCGATGCCGGCGTTCATGCCGTAGCCCGCCATCGGAATCCACAGGTGCGCGGCGTCGCCGCAGATGAACACGCGGCGGTCGCGGAAGCGGTCGGCCACGAGCCGGCGCCCGACCCAGTCTTCGTTGGAGATCACCTCGTACTCGAAGTCCTCGCCCACGCCCAGGATCTGGCGGATCGCCCAGTCGCGGTCGATCGAATCGAAGTCGGTCTCCTCGGGCAGCAGGTAGTTGTGCAGCAGCCAGGTCTCGCGCCCGTCGATGGCGTACACGTTGCCGCAGCGCCGCGGGTTCAGCGCGAAGGTGGCCCAGGCCGGCGGGTGCTTCAGCAGGCCCAGCAGCGCGGGCGCGCGGAAGTAGGTCGACTGCACGCGGCCCACCACGTCGGTGCCGTGCAGGCTGGCGCCGATCTTCTTGCGCACCGTCGAGCGGCTGCCGTCGCAACCGACGAGGTACTGGCAGCGGATGCGCACCGCGCGGCCGTCGTCCAGGTCCACGCCCGTGGCCCACACGCCCTCGTCGTCCTGCTCGAAGTCGTCGATGCGCGTGCGGTTGCGGATGCGCAGGCCGGGCGTGGCCTCGGCATGTGCGAACAGCACCGGCTCGAGAAAGATCTGGTTGATGCGGTGCGGCGGCTCCGCCGTGGGCCACCAGGTGTCGGGGCCGCCGGTGGCGGTGTAGCGCTCGCGGCGCGCGGGGATCGGAATGCGCGACAGCTCCATGCCCGTCACGGCCGTGCGGTAGGCCACGTCGTTCGGGTAGTCGGCCGGCAGACCCGCGTCGCGCAGTGCCTGCGCCACGCCCAGGCGGCGGAACACCTCCATCGAACGCGCCGCCACGTGGTTGCACTTCACGTTGGGTGGTTCGCCGCGATGGCGGATCTCGGTCATCAGCACGTCGATGCCGCGTTGCGCCAGGTCGATGGCCAGCGTCAGCCCCACGGGGCCGGCGCCGACGATCAGCACCTGGGCTTGCAGTTGCTCGGTCATGGGTCGCTTGTCTCCTGATTCTTGTGAGGCGCCATTACAGTGCCGAACCGGCTCGCGGAAAAAGTGAAACTTTCATGGCCATTCATAAAAAACCACTATCAATGCGCGGCGTGCCCTCTGTGAGGCAACTGCGTGCGTTCGCGGCCGTGTACCACAGCGGCCAGCTGTCGAGCGCGGCGGCTGCGTTGTCGCTGACCCAGCCGGCCGTCAGCGTGCTGTTGCGCGAACTCGAAGCGCGGCTCGGCGTGCGCCTGTTCGACCGCACCACGCGTTCGCTGCAACGCACCGAGGCGGCGAACGAGGCCATCGCCTATGCCGAGCGCGTGCTGGCCGAACTCGATGCGCTGGGCACCGGCATGGCCGAGCTGGCGGCGGGCCGGCGCGGGCGCGTGCGCATCGCGGCCACGTCCACCATCGCGCAGACGCTGATGCCCAAGGCCCTGCGCCGCTACCTCGACCTGCATCCCGAGGTGAAGGTGGCCATCGAAGACTGCGCGCCCGGGCAGTTCGTGGAGAAGGTGCTCGGCGAGCAGGTCGACTTCGGCGTGGGCACGTTGCAGGCGCGCACGCCGGGGCTGGACCAGCGCGTGTTCGTGCACGACCACCTCGCGGTGATCGCCGACCGCGACCTGCGCCTGCCCGGCACCGACCGCATCACCTGGCGGCAGCTCGCGGGCCATCCGCTGATCACGGTCAAGCCCGGGTACGGCGTGCGCAGCAGCATCGACATCGCCGCCGCAACCGCCGGCGTGCGGCTGGACATCGCCTACGAGGTGACGCTGCTGACCACGGCGCTCGCGATGGCGGCCAGCGGGCTCGGCCCGGCGCTGCTGCCGGCGTCGATCCTCGCGCACGCCGACCACACGCGGCTGGTCGCGCGGCGGCTCATGCGCCCGACGGTGGCGCGCAACATCGCGGTCGTGACGCGGCAGGGCCGGTCGCTGTCGCCGGCCGCGGCGGCGTTCGCGGACCTGCTGGTGCGCGAATTCGCCATCGCCTGAACCGCGCCCCCTAAACTCGCTGCATGGCCAAGGACAAAACAACTTTCGTCTGCAGCGAATGCGGCGGTACCAGCCCCAAGTGGCTCGGAAAATGCCCCAGCTGCGGTGCATGGAACACACTCATCGAACAGGTCGCCGGCGCGGCCAACGGACCGGCCAACAACCGCTTCGGCACGCAGTTCGCGTCGCTCGCGGGCGCGTCCGAACTCGCCACGCTCTCGGAAATTGAAGCGACCGATATCGCGCGCACGCCCACCGGCATCGACGAACTCGACCGCGTGCTCGGCGGCGGCATCGTGTCGGGCGGCGTCACGCTGATCGGCGGCGACCCGGGCATCGGCAAGTCGACGCTGCTGCTGCAGGCGGTCGATGCGCTGCAGCGCGCGGGGCAGAACGCGCTGTACGTCACGGGTGAAGAAAGCGGCTCGCAGGTCGCGCTGCGCTCGCGCCGCCTCGGGCTCGACCACTCGCAGGTGCAGGTGCTGGCCGAGATCCAGCTCGAAAAAATCATCGCCACGCTCGACGCCACGCGCCCGGCCATCGCGGTGATCGACTCCATCCAGACGGTGTACTCCGACCAGCTCACCTCCGCGCCCGGTTCGGTGGCGCAGGTGCGCGAATGCGCGGCGCACCTCACGCGCTTTGCCAAGACCAGCGGCACGGCCGTGGTGCTGGTGGGGCACGTCACGAAGGAGGGCGCGCTCGCGGGTCCGCGCGTGCTCGAGCACATGGTCGACACGGTGCTGTATTTCGAAGGCGACACGCACTCGAGCTTTCGCCTCGTGCGCGCCATCAAGAACCGCTTCGGCGCGGTGAACGAGATCGGCGTGTTCGCCATGACCGAACGCGGCCTGAAGGGCGTGACCAACCCGAGCGCGATCTTCCTGAGCCAGCACGCCGAGCCCGTGCCCGGCAGCGTGGTGCTGGTCACGCTCGAAGGCACGCGACCGATGCTGGTGGAAATCCAGGCGCTGGTCGACAACGGCGGGCCGAGCCCGCGCCGGCTGTCGGTGGGCCTGGACCGCGACCGCCTCGCGATGCTGCTGGCCGTGCTGCACCGCCACGCGGGCGTGGCCTGCATGGACCAGGACGTGTTCGTCAACGCAGTAGGCGGCGTGCGCATCAGCGAGCCCGCGGCCGACCTGGCCGTGATGCTGGCCATCACCTCGAGCCTGCGCGGCAAGCCGCTGCCCAAGGGCTTCATCGCCTTCGGCGAAGTGGGCCTGGCCGGCGAGGTGCGGCCCGCGCCGCGCGGCCAGGAGCGCCTGCGCGAAGCGGCCAAGCTGGGCTTCAGCGTGGCCGTGGTGCCGAAGGCCAACGCGCCGCGCAAGGGCACGAAGGAGATCGAGGGCCTGACCATCCACCCGGTCGACCGCATCGAGGAAGCGATGGACGTGGTGCGACGGCTCGACTGACGCGCACCCGCACGACAACACCCCCACCAGGAGACCCCCCATGCAACTCATCGTCTCCGCCGGGCTGATCGCCGTGGTCGTGCTGTGGGGGCTGGTGTCTCCCGCGTCGCTCGATCGCGTGTTCAGCACCGCGCTCGCCGACATCACGCGCAACTTCGGCTGGTTCTACCTGTGGGTGGTGCTCGGGCTGGTGGTGCTGGCCTTCTTCCTGGCGTTCAGCCGCTTCGGCGACCTGAAGCTGGGCGACGAGGACGACGAGCCCGAGTTCTCCATCGGCGCCTGGTTCGCGATGCTGTTCGCGGCCGGCATGGGCATCGGCCTGGTGTTCTGGGGCGTGGCCGAGCCGATCTCGCACTACGCGAACCCGCCGCCGGGCGTGATCCCCGGCACGCCCGATGCGGCCGGCGTGGCCATGCGCTACGCCTTCTTCCACTGGGGGCTGCACCCCTGGGCGATCTACGGCATCGTCGGCCTGTCGATTGCCTTCTTCAGCTTCCGCCGCAAGGCGCTGCCGCTGGTCAGCTCGGCCACCGAGGCGCTGCCGTGGCGCTTCGTGCAGCGGCTGTCGCCGGCCTTCAACGTGCTGGCCGTGGTGGCCACCGCCTTCGGCGTGGCGGCCTCGCTGGGCATGGGCGCCACGCAGATCAACAGCGGGCTGCACGCGGCCTTCGGCACGGACATCGGCCGCTGGACGCAGGCGGTGATCATCGTGGTGACGACGGTGCTGTTCATCACCTCGGCGGTCACGGGCGTCGAGCGCGGCGTGAAGTGGCTGTCGATGGGCAACCTGGTGCTGGCGGCGCTGCTGGCGCTCACGGTGCTGGTCGTGGGGCCGACCATCGCCATCGTCGAGACCTTCACCAACACGCTCGGTTCGTACCTTGCCGAGCTCGTGCGCATGAGCCTGCGCATGAACCCGTTCCGCAACAGCTCGTGGGTGGCCGACTGGACGCTCTTCTATTGGGCCTGGTGGCTCGCGTGGTCGCCGTTCGTGGGCCTGTTCATTGCGCGCGTGTCGCGCGGCCGCACGATCCGCCAGTTCATCCTGGGCACGGTGATCGCGCCCACGCTGGTGGGCTTCGCGTGGTTCTCGGTGTTCGGCGGCGCGGCGCTCAATTTCGAGATCTTCCAGGGCGTGCCGCTGGTCGAGTCGGTGAAGGCCGACGTGTCGACCACCATGTTCGTGATGTTCAAGGCCATGCCCATGGGCGGGCTGCTGTCGATCGTGGCCACGCTGCTGGTGTTCGTGTTCTTCGTGACCTCGGGCGATTCCGCGACGCTGGTGCTGGGCATCATGAGCACGAAGGGCAACCCGAATCCGCCGGCCCGCGTGAAGATCACCTGGGGCGTGCTGGTGGCGGCGATTGCGCTGAGCCTGCTGTTCGCGGGCGGCATCAAGGCCATCCAGACGGCGACCATCGTGTTCGCGCTGCCCTTTGCGTTCGTGATCCTGCTGATGGCGCTGTCGGTCACGCTGGCCATCCGCGACGACTGGAACGCCGAGCAGAAACGCGAACGCGAGCTGCGACGCAAGATGCGGCAGCTCGTGAACTGGTAGGGCGGACAAAAAAACGCCCGGCGCGCGGTGGACACGCGCCGGGCCTACCCTCCCTACCTTCCCTGGCCTCCCTGGCCTTCTGTGTTCTTTGCTTAGCTTCCGATGTGCATCGTGAACGCCGGCCCGTTGTTGAGCACGCACTGGCCGCTGCCCAAGGTGGCGGAGTTCATCGTGTACTGGCAACTCAGGTTGCCGCCGCGACTGCCGGTGGCGTTCGCCACGCCGGTGGTGCGCGAGCCGGCCACGCGGGTCGCCTCTCCCTGAAACTGTTCGGCACCGATCTGTGCACTGAAGTGGCCGCGGCCGTTCATGTCGTTGGTCACCGTGCCCCCGACTGCGCCGTAGCGCGCGGCTTCGGCGTTCGACGGATACAGCCGCGCGCTGAAGGTCTGCGACACCGGCCCCGGTGCCACGGCGTAGCTTTGCTGCGACGGCGCGACGGGAGCGGGTTGTCCGAGCGGCACCACGTAGCAACCGCTGAGGACGGTGCCCGCGAGTGCGGCGGCAAGGGTGAGTCGAACGATGGTGACGGAACGCGGGATGTTCATGCGTTTCTCGGTGGCCCGGGCAGATGCCCGTGCGGCGAAATGTGCCCGCACCCGCCCCGGCACCGCGTGCCTTTCGCCGGGAGTACCGCTTTCTGCGCCCGGCGGTAGCCACGGCGGCTACTGCGACGGGGTCGGGGCCGCACAATCGCGGGCCGTTTCCCGCTGTCGCCGAATGAAATCCACCGCACCGCCCATTGCCGCCGTCATGGTCCACGTCACCGATGTGAACGCCGCACTGCGCTGGTACGCCGACGCCTTCCCCGATGCGGTGTCGATGTCCATCGGCTCGCCGGCCTTCGAGTGCCTGTCGGTCCACGGTGTGCTGCTGGAACTCGTGCCGGCCGACGCGAAGGTCGGCGCCGGTGCCTTCGGCTCGGTCGTGTACTGGAATGTGACCGACTTCGATGCGGCGCTGGCTCACCTTCAATCGTGCGGCGCGCCGCTGTACCGCGGCCCCTTGCGGCTCGAGGGCGACGAACACATGGCCCAGGTACGCGACCCCTGGGGCAACTGCATCGGCCTGCGAGGGCCTTCCACCGGGCGGCGACAATGCGCCCCATGAATTTCCAGAAATTGCTGGTGCCCGTGGGGGCCGTCGTTCTCCTCGGCCTGTCCTGGCACCAATACGGATGGGGCGGCGTGGCGTTCGCCGGCGGTGCGATCGTGATGTTCCTGCTGATGCACTTCAACCGCACGATGCAGGTGCTCAAGCGGGCCGCCGACCGGCCCATCGGCACGGTGGCGAGCTCGGTGATGCTGAATGCCAAGCTCAAGCCCGGCGTGACGCTGATGCACGTCATCGCGATGACGCGCGCGCTCGGCGAGCAGCGCTCGCCCGAGAACGAGCAGCCCGAGCTGTACCGCTGGACCGATGCCGGCGGCTCCTACGTCGATGCCGTGTTCAACGGCGGCAAGCTGCAGAGCTGGACGCTCACGCGGCCCGAGACGCCGGCCGACGAAGAAACGCCCGCGGCCTGAAGGCGGCGCGGGCGCTTCGCCTTAGCCTTACTTAGAACGGCGCGTCTTCTTCTTCGGGCGTGTCGGCCTGAGCCGCAGGTGCGGTGGCCGCAGCCTTCGGCGCTTCATCCGGCGGTGCCGCCGAGAACGCCGCCTCGCCGCCCAGCGCGTCGAGCAGCGCCGGCACCAGCTGGCCGAGTTCGCCGGTGGCAATGGCCACGTCGGCGTCGAAGTTGTCTTCCTTCTTGCCACCCGCCGCGCCGTCGCCCGTGCCTTCGAGGAAGGTGATCTTGCGGATCAGCAGGCCGTGCGTGAGCTCGAAGGACACGCGGTCGTCCCAGGTGAGCGCCAGGCGCGTCGGGCGCTTGCCGTCGGTGATGTGCTGCTTGACCTCGTCGATGTCCAGCGCGTGCTTGGCGTAGCGCACCACGGCCTTGGAGTCGTCCGAGGCCTTGAGCTCGCACTCGCGGTCGATGCTGAAGCCGGCCGGCGGCTCCTGCGTCAGCAGCCAGTTGGCCATGGCGGCGGCCGGCTCGATCTGCGTGTTGATCAGTGCCACGGCAAAGCCGTCGAGCGACTTCACGAGGCTGGTGACCACTTCGTCGGCGCGGGCGGCATTGCCGCAGTTGATCACGAGGCGGTTCTCCGCCTTGTCGATCCACACCGTGACGCGCGCGCTGCGCGTGAAGGCCATGGGCAGCAGCTCCAGGGTGATGTCTTCCTTGAGCTCCTTCTTTTCCTTCTTGCCGGGCTTGCGGCCGGTGGTGGTCTCGATCTGGGCGCAGCGCTCGTCGAGCTTGCGGCGCACCACGGAGCCGGGGACCTGCTTGCTCTCGATCATGTACTCGACCAGCCACTGGCCGTCGATGGACTCCACCAGCGGGCCGTTGGCCTCGCCGCGCGGCTCGACCCAGCCGGCGGACTTTTCCTGCGAGGGGCCGCAAGGCACGAAGCGTTGCTTGCCGAGCCCTTCTTCTGCCTCGGTCAGTGATTGGGACCAGGCAGGTTCGATGCGATAGACGATGACGTTCTTGAATACGGACACGGGAACCCTTTTTCCACTGGTTGGCACAACCGGCCATTGTCGGGCACCCGGTTCCGGGCTCGGCCGTAAAATCGAAAGCTTTTGCGACTTCCCAGTGGGTCGCACCCCCACACCGCTCCCAAAGGAATCAGGAAATGAGCTCGATCCCCCCCTCGCTGGACGACCGTGACGGCAAGATCTGGATGGACGGCGAACTCGTGGACTGGCGCGACGCCAAGATCCACGTGCTGAGCCACACGCTGCACTACGGCTGCGGCGCCTTCGAGGGCGTGCGCGCCTACAAGACGGCCGACGGCGCCACCGCCATCTTCCGCCTGGCCGAGCACACCGAGCGCCTGTTCAACAGCGCCAAGATCCTGCGCATGAAGATCCCGTTCTCGCAGGAACAGCTGAACGAAGCCCAGAAGCAGGTCGTGCGCGAGAACAAGCTCGAAAGCTGCTACCTGCGCCCCCTGATCTGGATCGGCTCCGAGAAGCTGGGCGTGAGCCCCAAGGGCAACAAGATCCACGCCATGGTCGCGGCCTGGTCGTGGGGCGCCTACCTCGGTGAAGAAGGCATGCGCCGCGGCATTCGCGTGAAGACCTCCAGCTACACCCGCCACCACGTCAACATCACGATGACGCAGGCCAAGACGGTGAGCAACTACACCAACTCGATCCTCGCCAACATGGAAGCGCTGGACGACGGCTACGACGAAGCACTGCTGCTCGACGCGAGCGGCTTCGTGTCCGAAGGCGCGGGCGAGAACGTGTTCGTGGTCAAGGGCGGCGTGGTCTACACGCCCGACCTGTCGGCTGGCGCCCTGAACGGCATCACGCGCAACACCATCCTGCACATCTGCAAGGACCTGGGGATCGAACTCGTGCAAAAGCGCATCACGCGCGACGAGGTGTACGTGGCCGACGAGGCCTTCTTCACCGGCACGGCCGCTGAAGTGACGCCCATCCGCGAACTCGACCGCATCGAGATCGGCAACCGTGGCGACGGCGGCGCGCGCGGCCCGGTCACCGAGAAGATCCAGTCGGCCTTCTTCGACATCGTGAACGGCAAGAATCCCAAGTACGCCCACTGGCTCACGAAGGTCTGAGGAACAACATGTCCACCAATGCAGTCGTCGAACTCCTCGCGAAGGAGCTCAACCACCAGGGCGGCGTGTTCTGCCCCAGCCCCAAGGCCGACATGAAGCTCTGGAACAGCCACCCGAAGGTCTACCTCGACGTGGCGCGCACCGGCGAAGCCAAGTGCCCGTACTGCGGCACGGTGTACCGCCTGAAGGCGGGCGAGACCGTGTCCAGCCGCCACTGAGCGGCCAGGCGGAAAAAAGAAACCGGCCCTCGCGGCCGGTTTTTTCGTTTCAGCCTGGCCGGGCCCTCGGCCACAGGCCGCGCCACGGATCGGGGTCCTGCGATTCCTGCGCCAGCCGCAGGTAGACCATCGCGATCCACAGCACGGCCAGCCCGATCTGCGCGTCGCGCATCGCCGAATTCACGCTCGACGCGATGAGCGCGATGAGCGTGGCGGCCAGCGCGTAGCGGCCGGCGATGTCGGGCCGGCGCCAGGCCTGCCAGACGGCGACGAGCATGATCGCCAGCAGGCTCAGGATGCCGGGGATGCCGCTCTGCGCGCCCACCCAGAGGAAGTCGTTGTGCGGCATGTTGGAGTCGGCGAACAGCGCCGGGCCGCGCTTGTGCCACTGGTCGGTCCAGCCGCCGATGCCCCAGCCCGCGACGGGCTGGTCGGCGATCATGGCGCCGGTGTCGCGGTACATGTAGTAGCGGATGATCCAGCTGCCGTGGAACACGGCGCCGGTCTGCGCCTTCTCGAGTTCCTCGATGCCGGTCTCGACCTTCTGCTGCAGCTGCGGCAGCTGGTACAGGCCCGCGCCGATCACCACCGCGCCCAGGATCAGCGCCGCCGACAGCGCCTTCAGGTGGTTCTTCCACTGGTGCAGGCAGACCACCGGAATCACCAGCAGCAGCGCGAGCACCGAGGTGCGCGACGTGAGCGGCAGCGCGACGACGGCGCCCAGCCCGAGCACGAGCGCGAAGGCTGCCAGTGCGCGCAGGGGCCGGTGCCCCGTGATCTGCGACAGCCCGTAGACCGCGGCGCTGGCCGCGACGATGCTGAACAGCAGCGCGTTGCTGATCGACTTGTTGCCCACTTCCATCACCACGCCGCGCAGCGCGCCCGGCACCGGAAAGCCCAGCGTGTAGTGCAGCACGATGAGCGCGATGTTGAGCGCCGCGATCAGGAGGAAGCCGCGCAGCGCCCACAGCGCCTCCTCGCGCGTGAGCGCCATCGCCATCAGGAAGGTGAAGGCGATGCGCAGCCCGTGGAACAGGTTGGAGGGGGTCTCGGGGTAGTGCGGCCGCACGGCCAGCACGATGAAGGTCCACGCCACGTAGGCGACCACCGGCCACCACAGCGGGTTGGCGCGCAGCCGCGCATAGCGTTCGCGCAAGCCGCCGCCCACCAGCAGGGCAAGCAGCAGCACGATGGCCGACAGGTAGGTGACGCCGACCGGCATGAACACCACCAGCCCCCAGAACATGGCCGCGGGCCGAACGATGTGCGATCTCTGCATAGGGCCGGGATTTTAGGTGCGGCCCCTCGGCCGAACCTGACTTGCCCCTGCGCACCCGAAGGCGCTCAGTGCGCTGCGGCGGCAGGGCCCTTGGCCGGCAGGCGGATCACGAAGCTGGCGCCCCCGCCCGGCCGGTCTTCGCACTGCACCGAGCCGCCGTGGCGCTCGGCGATCGACTTCACCAGCGCCAGCCCCAGGCCGACGCCGCCGTTGCGCTCGCTGGCGCCCGGCAGGCGGTAGAAGGGTTCGAAGATGCGTTCGCGCAAGGCCGCCGGCACGCCCGGCCCGCGGTCGTTGACGCGCACCGTGGCGTAGCCGCCGGCGCTGCCGAGTTCGACGCTGATCTCGCCCGCGCCGTAGCGGCGGGCGTTCTCGAGCAGGTTGCGGATCGCGCGGCGCAGCAGGCGCGACACGCCCGGCACGGTGAGCGTGGCGTTGTCGGTGCCTTCGGCCAGGTCGAGTTCGGCGTTCACCTGCGCGCATTCTTCGGCCGCCAGGCCGGTCAGGTCGACGGCTTCGATGGTGCCCATGTCAGCCTCGCTGGCGTCGAGCCGGCTGGCCAGCAGGATCTCGTCGATGAGCTGGTCGAGTTCGCCGATGTTGCGCGAAATCTCTTCGCGCGCCGCCGGGCTGGGCTGGTCGCCCATCAGCTCCAGGCCCATGCGGATGCGGGTGAGCGGCGAGCGCAGCTCGTGCGAGGCGTTCGCCAGCAGCGACTTGTGGGAGCGCACGAGCTGCTCGATGCGTTCGGCGGAGGCATTGAATCGCTTGGAGAGATCGGCCACTTCGTCTTGTCCTTCCTCGATCACGCGCGCCGAGAGGTCGCCCTCACCCCAGCGCTGCACGCCGCGCTGCAGGGTCTCGAGCCGCTGGGTGATGCGCCGCACGATCGGGTAGACGCCCAGCGCCACCGCCACGCCCACCAGCGCAATCATCCAGCCCAGCCCGAACGGGGTGCGCCAGGGCGCGAAGCCGCCGGTGCCGGTGGGGCGTTCGCGCGGCGCCACGCGCAGCGTCATGTCGCGGCCGTCGCTCAGCTGCACGTCGAACTCCAGGCCCTGGCCGGGCACGCGCATGGCCTTGCCGGTGCCGATGGTGCGGTCCTGGCTGTCGAGCACGACCACCTCGCGCGGCACCGGCGCCAGGCGTTCGCGCTCGGCCTCGGCGGCCACGCGCACGATCCAGTTGGCCATCAGCGTGAGGATGACCACGCCGCCGACCACCGCGAGCCAGATGCGGACGTAGAGGTGGCGGCGGTAGAGGCTGCGCAGCATCGCGGGGCGGTCCTAGTCAGTCCTGTTGCTTGGCGAAGACGTAGCCCACGCCGCGCACCGTCAGGATGCGCTTGGGGTTCTTCGCGTCGACCTCGATGGCCGCGCGGATGCGGCCCATGTGCACGTCGATCGAGCGGTCGAAGGCTTCGAGCTCGCGGCCGCGCACGGCTTCCATGATCTGGTCGCGCGTGAGCACGCGGCCCGCGCGCTCGGCCATCGCCACCAGCAGGTCGAACTGGTAGGAGGTGAGGTCGGCCAGCGCGCCGGCCACCGACACGGTGCGCGCGTTGCGGTCGATCTCGAGCGTGCCGAAGCGCATCACCGTGGAGGCTTCGGCCTCGGTGGCGTTCTCGCTTCGCCGGCGCAGCACGGCGCGGATGCGCGCCAGCAGCTCGCGCGGCTCGAAGGGCTTGGGCAGGTAGTCGTCGGCGCCGATCTCCAGGCCGATGATGCGGTCCATGGGGTCGCCCTTGGCCGTGAGCATCAGCACCGACACCTTGGCCAGCGGGCCGGGCAGGGCGCGGATGCGGCGGCAGACCTCGAGACCGTCGGTGTCGGGCAGCATCAGGTCGAGGATCACCAGGTCGGGCGCGTGCTGCTGCAGCTGCTCCAGGCCGGTGGCGCCGTCGCCGGCGTGGTTGAAGGCGAAACCCGACTGCGTCAGGTACTCGCCCACCATCTGCGCCAGGCGGGCGTCGTCTTCGATCATCAGGAGTTGGGGGGTGCTCATGCGCTTCATGGTCGTTCACCGGGAGCAAGCGGGCTTGAACGCTCCGTAAAGTTGGGTAAACGCAGCATCGCCCTGTCAACCTGGATCGCTGCGAAAAACATAGCGCCTCGCCCAGGTTGCGTGGGCGCCATGCGGCAATGATGACGTACCGGGGCGCGGTTGCGTGTGTCAACACGCACCGCCGCCCCCGGCGGGGGCCGGTCAGCCCGCGGCCTGCAGGCGCAGCCGCAGGGCCAGCGCGGCCGACAGCGGCAGGTCGATGGGCGCGTCGGCGCTGCCCGGGGCCTGGGCCAGCGCCTCGAACAGGGGCAGGGCGTCGGCCATCGGGTTGATGTCCTTCAGCGTGGCGGCGGCGGCCGAGCGCGGCGCGGTCGCCGCACCGTCGCCGACCAGCGACCAGTCGAGGCTGGCCACCGTGCGGGCCGTGCGCTCGGGCGCGATCACCAGCGCCACGGCCAGCAGGCCGCGGCTGTCGGTCACCGAGGCCAGTGCGCCGACCGTGGGGGCGTCGTAGCCCACCAGCAGCACCGGCGTCTGGTCGGCCGCGCACTGCACGGCCGCTTCGAGCAGGCCGGCGGCAAAGCTGTGGCCGTAGGCCGAGACGGCGTTGCTGGCCGCCATGCAGCCGGTGCCGATGGTCCAGTAGCCCACGGCCGCGTTGTGCACCGAGTTGTGGAACTTGGTGGGCGACAGCATCTTCGGGTCGCCCGCGAGCGTGCTGCACATGTAGTCGTTGATCGACAGGTCGCCGTGCGCCGAGGTGAACACGCAGGGCACGTCGGCCGCGGGCCGGTCGGCGCCCGCGATGGCCGCGGCGGCCACTTCGAGCGCCAGCGCCACGGTGTCGGGCGCGCGGCGGCGCTCGGCCGGGGCCAGCACCTGCGGCGAGGGCCGCTTGGCGGGCGGATCGGCCAGCGCGCCTTCGCCGCGGAAGGCCGCGCGCGCGGCCTCCCAACCGGGCAGCGTGGGGGTCCAGAAGGCGGGGCCTTCGATGTAGAGCGTCGGAGGCGTGTTCATGCGTTCACCGCCTTGCCGAAGACCAGCGCGCAGTTGTTGCCGCCGAAGCCGAAGGAATTGGAGAGCGCGTAGCGCACCTCGCCCGTCGCGGGTTCGAGCTTGATCTGGGGGCCGAAGCCTTCGTCCAGCGTGCGCGTGTTGACCGTGCCCGGCATCAGGCCGCGCTCGATCGCCAGCAGGCAGACCACGGCCTCGACGATGCCCGCGGCGCCCAGCGTGTGGCCCATGAAGCCCTTGGTCGAGCTGGCGTGCGTGCGCGCCGGGAAGCGGCGCGCCACCAGCGCGCCCTCGACCTCGTCGTTCTTCTGGCTCGCCGTGCCGTGCATGTTGATGTAGTCGATGGCGTCGGCGGCCAGGCCGGCGCGCGCCAGCGCGTCGTCGAGTGCGCGCTCGGCGCCCAGGCCCTCGGGGTGCGGCGTCGACATGTGGTGTGCGTCGCTGGCTTCGCCGTAGCCCAGCAGCTGCGTGGCGCTCTCGCCCGCCTGCACGCGCTCGACCAGCGCGAAGCCGGCTGCCTCACCGAGGCTGATGCCCTTGCGGTCGGCGTCGAAGGGGCGGCAGGGCTCGGTGGAGACCAGCTCCAGCGAGTTGAAACCGAACAGCACGCTGCCGCACAGCGTGTCGGCGCCGCCGACCACGGCCGCGTCGGCCAGGCCCAGGCGGATCAGGCGCTCGGCCGAGGCGAACACCTTGGCGCTGGACGAGCAGGCGGTCGAAATCGTCTCGCTCGGCCCATCGATGCCCAGCACCTGCTGCACGAACATGGCCAGCGAATGCGGCGTGTGGACGGCCGCGCGGCGCTGGTCCGGCGGAAAGTTGCCGTCGGCGTCGAGCTGCGTGTAGGCCAGCTCGGTCTCGCCGATGCTGGCCGTGGAGGTGCCGAGCACCAGCGCGATGCGCGTGGCACCGTACTTCTGGCGCGCGGCCGCGACCGCCTCGAGGAAGCCGTCGGCCTGCAGGCCCAGCCAGGCCAGCCGGTTGTTGCGGCAGTCCCAGAACGCGGCCGATTCGGGCAGACGGACGTCTTCCAGGCCGTCGACGCGGCCGATCCAGGTCGGCAGCGGTGCTTCGCTGAAGTCGTTGGCGCGCAGGCCGCTGCGCGAGTGCGCGAGTGCGTCGGCGTGCGCTTCCTTGCCGACGCCGACGGCCGAGGTGGCCGTGTAGGCACTGATTTGAAGGGGAGAAATTCGGGACGGCACGATGGGTGTGGGAGCAGGCGACAGGCGAAAGGGCGTCGGCGACAGAAGAAAAAGCGGGAAAGCGCAATTTTCACGCAATGAATGTCGCAGCCTACCAGCGTTGCGTATCAGGTTGCGTCGGCTGTTTCCTATAGATGACAGCTCCGGCGCAGGCCCTATTGACGCTCGCCGTCGCCTGTGCGGGCCGCCATGCGCGAGGCCAGCGCCACCAACAGCAGCACCGGCACGCCCAGCAGCGCGGTGGCGGTGAAGAAGGTGCTGTAGCCGTAGGCGTCGACAAAGGCGCCCGAATAGCCGGCGATGAACTTCGGCAGCAGCAGCATCAGCGAGCTGAACAGCGCGTACTGCGTGGCCGAGTAGCTGATGTTGGTCAGGCTCGACAGGTAGGCGATGAAGGCCGCCGAGGCGATGCCGCCGGCCAGGTTGTCGGCCGAGACCACGGCGATCAGCGCCGTCAGGTCGTGCCCGCGCGTGGCCAGCCAGGCGAACAGCAGGTTGCTCGCGGCGCTCAGCACCGCGCCCAGCATCAGCACCCGCATCACGCCCAGGCGCATCGACAGCACGCCGCCCACGAAGGCGCCCACCAGCGTCATGATCACGCCGTAGATCTTGCTGACCGTGGCCACCTGGTCCTTGGTGAAGCCCATGTCCACATAGAAGGGGTTGGCCATGATGCCCATCACCACGTCGCTGATGCGGTAGATGGCGATCAGCGCCAGGATCAGCGCCGCCTGCCACTTGTAGCGGCGGATGAAGTCGGCAAAAGGCTCGATCAGTACGCTTCGCAGCCATTCGGCGGCGTTCTTCGCCTTCGGCAGCACGCGCCGCACCGGTTCGGGCGACAGCAGCACCGTGAGCACGCCGACCGCCATCGAGGCCGCCATGACGAGGTAGGCCGTCTTCCAGGCGCCGTTCTGGTAGGCCGCCGCGCCGGTGACCGCCACGGCGGGCGCCACCTCGGCCCAGGCCGCGACCCACAGCACGCCGGCGCCGGCCCAGATCATCGCGAGCCGGTAGCCCGTTTGATAAGCGGCGGCCAGCGCGGCCTGCTTGCGCGTTTCTGCCGATTCGATGCGGAAGGCGTCCAGCGCGATGTCCTGCGTGGCCGAGCCGAAGGCCACCAGCAGCGCGCACCAGATCAGCGGCTGCAGCCCCAGGCGCGGGTCGTTCATCGCCATGCCGACCAGCCCGACGATTACCATGCCCTGCGCCAGCAGCAGCCAGCCGCGCCGGCGCCCGAGCAGCGTGGTCAGCGGCGGCAGCGGCAGCCGGTCGACCAGCGGCGCCCAGACCCACTTGAAGCCATAGGCCAGCCCGACCCAGCTCAGGTAGCCGATGGTGGTGCGGTCGATGCCCGCCTCGCGCAGCCGGAAACTCAGCGTGCCCAGCACCAGCAGCAGCGGCAGGCCGGCCGAGAAACCCAGCGCGAGCATGCGCAGGGTGGCGGGTTCGAGGTAGACCTTGAGCGCGTCGCGCCAGGGCAGCGCGGTGCTCGCGGGGGCTTGGGTGGGTTCGGCGGGCGGTGCGGACATGAGTGGGGGATTGTCCATGAGCCACCGGGGACATCGACGCGCCCACTTGTCTTCATTTGTTCCTATCATCCGGGCACCTATGTGCACACGATGCGAACGCCCCTTTTCCGCCCTCTCCGAAGCCTCGGCCTGGAACCCGCGCCGGGCCTTCCTGCTGGCCGCCGCCAGCGCGGCGCTGAGCGCGCCGGCGCTGGCGCAGGTCAATGTCGGCAACGCCTCGGTGGCGCGCAACCTCGTGCCCGCCGACCAGATCGAAGCGGCTGGCGTGCAGCAGTACGGCCAACTGCTCGAACAGGCGCGCGCCAAGGGCGCGCTGGCCGGCGATGGCAACGCGCAACTGCAACGCCTGCGCACCATCGCGCAGCGGCTCATTCCCTTCGCCCTGCCGTGGAACACCCGCGCCCGCGAATGGAAGTGGGAGGTCAACCTGATCGGCAGCAAGCAGATCAACGCCTTCTGCATGCCCGGCGGCAAGATCGCCTTCTTCACCGGCATCCTCGAGCAGCTCAAGCTGAGCGACGACGAGGTCGCGATGGTCATGGGCCATGAAATGGCGCACGCGCTGCGCGAACACGCCCGCGCCCGCATGGCCAAGAGCGTTGGCACCGGCGCGGCGCTGTCCATCGGTGCGCAGCTGCTGGGGCTCGGCCAGGTGGGCGACCTCGCGGCGCGCGCTGGCACGCAGCTCATCACCCTGAAGTTCAGCCGCAGCGACGAAACCGACGCCGACCTCGTGGGCCTGGAGCTCGCCGCGCGCGCGGGCTACGACCCGCAGGCCTCGGTGACGCTGTGGAAGAAGATGGCCACCGCCTCCAAGAACCAGGGCGGCCTGAGCTTTTTGTCGACCCACCCGAGCGGGCCGGACCGCATCGCCAAGCTCGAGGCGAACGTGCCGAAGGTCGAGAACCTGTACCGGGCGGCTGCGCGCAAGTAGCTGCGCTTCTCGCCCCGGCTCCGCTCAGTCGGCGGTGATGTTCCCCTTCTTGACCACCGTCGCCCAGCGCTGCGCGTCCTTCTGGATCAGCGCGCCGAACGCCGCCGGCGTCGAGCTGGCGGGCACCATGCCCTGCGACTCGAAGGACTTCGCCACCTCGGGCGACTTCAGCACCGCGGCGATCTCCGTGTTCAGCCGCGCCACCACGCTGGCCGGTGTGCCCTTGGGCGCGAGCACGCCGTACCACATGTCGACGTTGTCGGCGGTCACGCCGGCCTCGGCCAGGGTGGGTACGTCGGGCAACTGCGGCAGGCGGTGGCCGCTGCCGGTGGCGAGCGCCTTGAGCTTGCCGGCCTGGATGTGCTGCAGCGCCACGTGCACCGGCAGGAACATCGCGTCGATGCGCCCGCCGAGCAGGTCAGTCACCGCGCCGGCCGTGCCTTTGTAAGGCACGTGCAGCAGGTCGGTGCCGGTGCCCTGCATCAGGAGCGCCATCGACAGGTGGTGCGGCGTGCCGACGCCGGGCGTGGCGTAGGTCAGCTTGCCGGGGTTGGCCTTGGCGGTGGCCACCAGCTGCGCGAGCGAGCCGGCCTTCTGGGTGGCCGGGTTGGTCACCAGCAGCAGCGTGCCCCACGAGGTCTGCGACACCGGCGTGAAGTCGGCCACCGGGTCGTAGGCGAGCGACTTGTACAGGCCCTTGTTCATCACCAGCGTGTTGACCTGCACCAGCAGCGTGTAGCCGTCGGGCTTGGCGCGCGCCACCTTCTCGCTGCCGATGTTGCCGCTGGCACCGGCCATGTTTTCCACGATCACCGGCTGGCCGAGCGCGGCGGGCAGGCGGGCCGAGAGCTGGCGCGCGATCAGGTCGATGCCGGTGCCGGGTGTGTAGGGCACCACCAGCGTCACCGGCTGGTCGGGCCAGGCGTGGGCCGCAGCGGCGCTGGCTGCAACCAGCAGGGTGGCGAAGGTCTTGCGCAGAAATCTCATGGGGTCTTGTCTCCGTCTTGTTCGGTGAATGTGCCGGCGCTCAGAGGTACGACGCGCGCGCCTTCAGCGCCGCCGGGTCGTAGCCGGCCACGCGCTTGTAGTGGTCGGAGATCGCCTGCAGTTCCTGCTGCGTGACGATCTCGTCGAGGTTCTGGACGCGCTGGCCGCCCGAGCGCTCGAACACCTCGCGCAGGATGGTGTCGGGCGGGTTGGTGCGGTTGGTCAGCACCACGTCGGTGGTGGCCTTCACGCGCACGCGGTCGTAGGTCTCGAGCGCCGAGATGCCCACGCCTTCGCGCTTCATCGCGCCCGCGAGAAAGCGCGCGTCGATGATCGCCTGGCCCGCGCCGTTGGAGCCGCGCGGCACCATCGGGTGCGCGGCGTCGCCCAGCAGCGTGAGGCGGCCGTGGCTCCAGCGCGGCAGCGGGTCCTGGTCGACCATCGGGTACTCCAGGATGGTGTCGGAGGCCAGGATCAGCGCGGGCACGTCGAGCCAGTCGAAGTGCCAGTCGGCGAAGGCGGGCAGGAAGTCCTCGAGGCGGCCGGCGCGGCTCCAGTCGCGCATCGCGGGCTGGGGCGCGTGGATCTCGGCGACCCAGTTCACGAGCTGGCGGCCCTGGTCGTCGATGTCGTTGCGGATCGGGTAGATCACCATCTTGCCGACGGTGAGCCAGCCCGCGCGCACCATGCTGCCGCCCGAGAGAAAGGGCTTCCAGGCCGCGGTGCCGCGCCACATGTTGATGCCCGAATAGCGCGGCGCGCCCTCGTTCGGATACAGCTGCTTGCGCAGCGCCGAGTGGATGCCGTCGCAGCCCACCGCGACCGCGCCGCGCACCGGCGCGCGGCCGTCGGCAAAGTGCACCGTCACGCCGTCGGCATCCTGTTCGACGCCGGTGCAGCGGTGGCCGCACTGCACGCTGTCGGGGCCCAGGCGCTTCAAGGTTTCGTTCAGCAGCACGGTCTGCAGGTCGCCGCGATGGATCGAGTACTGCGGCCAGTCGTAGCCCGCGTGCTGCCCGGCGGGCTCGCGGAACACCAGCTGGCCGTGCTCGGTGAAGAAGACCGCCTCCTGCGTGCGCACGCCCACGGCGTCGAGCGCGTCGAGCAGGCCCAGCTCGGACAGCTCGCGCACCGCATGCGGCAGCAGGTTGATGCCCACGCCGAGCGGGCGCAGCTCGGGCACGGCCTCGTACACGCGGCAAGCGATGCCGGCCTGGTGCAGGCTCAGGGCGAGGGTCAGGCCGCCGATGCCGGCGCCGAGGATGATGACTTCGTTAGGTGCGGTGCTCATGGGGTCCGTATTGGGACCGCAAACGAGGCATATGGGAAATTTAGATGTGATATGGATTTATCATGAATCCTTATGAACCTGACCACGCGCCAGATGCGCGCCTTCCTGCAGGTGGCGCGCATCGGCAACTTCACCCGCGCGGCGGAGCAGGCGCACATCACCCAGGCCGGCCTGAGCATCCTGATCCGCGAGATGGAGAAGCAGCTCGGCTGCCGCCTGTTCGACCGCACCACGCGCATGGTGAGCCTCACGCCGGCCGGGCGCCGGCTGCTGCCGGTGGTGGAGCGGCTCGTCACCGACCTCGATGACGTGGCCGCCGAACTCGGCGCCGAGGGCGACGCGGCACGCCAGACGCTGCGCATCGCGGCCACGCCGCTGGTGTCCTCGCACCTGCTGCCCTGGGTGTTCGCGAGTTTTCGCGCCGCGCATCCGCAGGTCGCGCTGCGCCTCTTCGACGCCGACCTGCGCGACGTGGAAGCGATGGTGGCCGCGGGCGAGGCCGACCTCGGCCTGGGCTTCTTCTTCAAGGCCGCGGCGGGGCTCGACCGCACGCCCGTGGGGCGCTTCGAGCTGATGCGCGTCACGCAGGCCGTGGCCGACGGCGAACCGGTCGGCACCGCGCCCTGGTCCGCGCTGCGCGGCGCCACGCTGATCGGCCTGCCGCCCGGCAACCCGATCCAGAAGGTGATCGAACGCCAGCTCGGCGAGATCGGGCTGGCCGACGCGCAGCGGCCCGCCTTCAACTTCTTCGGCACGCTGATCTCGATGGTCGAGGCCGGCTTCGGCACCGCCGTGATGCCCACCTTCGCGCTGGCGGCCTGCCGCCGTCACCGCGTGAAGACCGACGTGCTGCTGAAGCCGCGCGTGGGCATGGACTTCTTTCGCCTGACCAAGCGCGGCACGCACGAGACCGAGGCGATGCGCGCCTTCAGCGAGACGCTGGCCAAGGCCTTGCCGGTGTTGTCCCGCTAGCCGTTACACCATCGCGTTGTCGCCGCCCGGGATCTCGTGCGCCTTGATCTGCCGGCGCGTGAGCTTGTAGAGCGTGGACGACAGGAAGCCGTCCTGGTGGGTGTTCTTGGTGACGTTCACCACGAACTCGTCCTCGGGCGCCACGGCCTGCGCGCCCATGATCCAGCGCACGCTCTCGCGGTAGTTGTAGAGCACCTTGTCGTTGGCGTCGGCCAGCAGGGTCGACAGCGTGGCCATGGCGATGGCGTCGCCATTGGTGGCGTGCTCGCGCACGAAGTCCAGGTGGCGGTGGCGCACGGGGATGTCGGACAGGTCGCTGATGAACATCAACGCGCCTTCGGTGGCGTCGTCGTGGCCCAGCTCGCGGGCCTTCAGCATGGCCTCGACCGCCTGCGCCTGCAGCGCGGGGCGTTGCGCCGCGGGCGTGGCGTCTTCCCAGGCCATGTCGTGGCAGAGGTAGCCCAGCTTGTAGGCTGCGACGCTGTTGCCGGCCTGTGCCGCCTGGCCGTAGCAGTGCATCGCCTGCTGCCGGTCCTTGGTGCCGTGCTCGCCGCCCGCGTGGAAGATGCCGAGCGTGAGCAGGCACGATTTGTCGCCGGCGGCCAGCCCCATTTCCAGGATCTCGAAGGCTTCCTGGTTGCGCGGCACGCGCCACAGCGCGCGGGCCAGGTCGTCCCAGTTCTCGGTGCCGGCGTTGCGTTCGCGCGCGGCCGCCAGCCAGGCGTTGCCGGTCGCCGCGTTGGGCACGAAGCCGAAGGCGCCCTTCAGGCTGCAGTAGCCGTGCAGGATCAGCGCGGTGTTGCATTCGTAGGCGTTGGCGCTGTTGCAGATGGCCTGGCCCAGCCACTGGCCGCCGGGGTCCTGCTCCAGGGCGACGTGCACCGCCATGTTCATGGCGTAGTCGTCGTCGATGGGATGGTGGCTCTCGGCCTCGCGCAGGCAGGCCAGTGCCTCGGCGTGCTGGTCGAGCATGTAGTGGCTCACGGCCAGCCAGCGCAGGGTTTCCCAGCGGTGGTAGGGGTAGAGGGCCTCCTGGGCGCGCTGGCGCGTGGCGGCCATGCGCTGCTGCGCTTCGGCCGGGTCTTCGTCCTTGTCGACGCTGTTGCCCTGGTAGTCGTCGCGCCAGATCTCGTGGCGCAGCCGGTCTTTCTCGACCTCGCTCAGGTGGGCGCAGGCGGGCGAGGCGATGAAGGCGCGCACGCGCTCGTGGCTGCCGCCCCAGCGCGGCTGCTGGAACCAGACGCACTGGCGCATGAAGAAGAACAGCCGCGGGTGCACGTGCAGCGTGGCGTGGATCCAGTAGGACGTGCCGCTGATCACCTTGCGGCCCTGCACGGGCGAGGGCAGGGCGGTGGGCACGGCCTCGGGGCAGGCGATGCGCTCGTCGTGCGCCAGGCCGGAGCGCGCGAGTTGCGCCAGCAACTCGTCGCGGGTGGCCTCGTCGTCGTCCAGCGAAAAGTCGTGCTGCAGCGGCTTGTCGGGCCCGCGGCCGCTGCGGACCAGCTCGGTCAGCCAGTCGGGCTCGTTGAAGGCCGAGGTGCTCTGCAGCAGCAGGGCGCAGGCGGTCCACATCGTGGGCGCGAGCGTGAGGGCGCGCAGGGCGGCCACGGCGCAGCGCGTGGCGCAGGCATGGGCGCATTCCCAGCCCAGCGCGGTGACCGTGCTGGCCCAGCCCGAGCCGCGGTACTCGTAGGCCCAGTGGTACCAGTAGTGCGCTTCGCAGAGCCAGGCGTGGGCCGATTGCGGGCGGGCGGCCTGCCATGCGGCCAGGCGGGCCAGCCCTTCGGCGCCGTCGGCGGTGCAGCCGGCCAGGTCGTCGGGCAAGGCGCCGTAGTAGCGCTCTTCCTCGTCGCGGTCTTGAAAGCTGGCGGCCAGCGCGTCGTCGAGCCGCTGGTCGAGTGCGGCGTAATCGCCGGCGCGCAGCAGCGTGTCGATGTCGCAGAGCTTCCAGCGCGCGGGCGCAGGGGGAATCACGGTCGCTGCGGCGGAGGGCGTGTGGGTGGTCATGGGCGGGGCTCGCGCGTCAGGCCGACGCGGCAGGGGCGAGGGTGACGGGTTGGGGATCGAAGATGCGGTAGCGCTTCCAGGGCAGCGTGAGCCAGTTGCCCTGGGTGTTCTGCAGGTGCTCTTGCACCTCCAGCGTGGCGCGCGACGAGGCGGGGCCGTCCTGGCTGCTGATGCGCAGCCAGTGCAGCCGCGCCCGCGCATAGGCGTGGCCGAAGTCTTCCCAGCTTTCGAAGCTGTCCTGCGCGCGCTGCGCATTGAGGAACAGCACCAGCCAGGCCTGCGACTCGGGCACCCAGCCCAGCAGCGCGATGCAGCGCACCAGGAAGGCGGTGCGCGCGCAGTCGAAGGCCAGCGCGTCGCGCACCTGGCCTTCGGCCGCGAGCTGTTCGTAGAAATTGGCGTGGGTGCGGCCGAGCCCGCCGACCCAGCCGACCAGCGCGGCCTGCATCTGCGTGGCGATGTCGCGCTCGGCCAGGTCGGCGGCCATGTTCATTTCGCGCAGCACCTGCTTGGCCAGCCGCTGGCGCTGCTCGGCGGGCACGTCGAGCGCCAGCGTGTCGCTGTCGCAGCGCAGGCCGTTGCGCAGCAGCAGGATGTCGCCGAGCGCCAGCGCCCAGCGGCGGCGGTTGGGCACCACCTTGCCGGCGTCGGCCCGGGCCTGCGCGGCGCGCACCGCGAGGTCGGCGTTGGCCTTTTCCATGTGGCCGATCGCCGTGCCCGAGCCGTGCACGACGATACGGAATGCCGTGCGCACGACGAACCACGCGATGCGCACCCCGAGGTACAGCAGGCCCAGGAACACAACGATGACGATGGCCTGCGTCATGGCAATGCCGCTCCCAGCGGCGGCGCGCACACGGCGGCGCTCAGCGAGATGCCTTCGATCTCCAGCATCGTGGCGGGCGCCGGCGTGGGGGCCGCCTGCAGCGACGGCGGCAACCGGTTCGCGGGCAGGGTCAGCCGGGCGGCGGCGGCCACCGCCACGTCCATCTGCCGCAGCCGCGCCAGCTCGTGCGGCGCGATGCGCAGCAGCAGCCATTGCAGCGCCGGCGGCGGCTGCTCGAAGTGCTCGATCAGGTGGAAGTTGCCGCTCATCACGCTGAGCAGGAAGTCGGGGCTTTGCACGTCGGTGACGAACTTCCATTCGCCCCGGGCGGCGTCCGAGGCCTCGGGCTCGAACACTAGGCCCATGCCCTCGCAGTCGCTGTGGCGCTCGCCGCGCGGCGGCAGCGTGCGCAGGAACTGCAGCACGTCGTCCGCGTACTTGCGGATCGGGTGGCGGTTCTGCTTGCCCTTGATCTGGTCGACGCGCAGCCCGTCGGGATGCACTTCGAGGCTGATGGTCACGTGCGGCAGGTTGCCCGCGCTGCGCAGCGTGAACAGGCGCAGCCGGCCGCTCTGCGCGGCGCTGGCGTACTGCTCGCCGTAGCCGCCGTTCAGCTTCTTGATGTTGGCGAACTGGCCCAGGCAGTGCTGCATGTGGAACGACTCGTAGGCCATCTCCTCGCGCAAGGCCGCATGGCTGCCGATGAACTCGAAGATCACGCCGTTGGGCGTGCGCAGCACCTCCTTCAGCGCCAGGCCGCTGCTGGGCACCCAGCCCTTGTTGCGCTTGGCCTGCATGCGCTGGTGCTCCTGCTCCCACAGGGCCATGGCCATGAAGCAGGTGATGCGCTGCAGCTTCTGTTCGAGCCGCGTGCCGCGCCGTGAACGCAAAAACTCGACCAGCATGCGTTCGCGGTCGACCAGCAGCAGGTGATCGGGATCGAGGTAGTAGAAAGTCTTCGGAGCGGCTTCGGCGGCGGGCGATTCGGCCGTGTTGCCCTTGTGGCCCTTGGACTTTTCCTTGTCCTGCGCGGACGCCGCGTTCACCGCGACAGGGGCGCGCGGCTGCAGCTGCTTGGCCAGCCACTCGGGCAGCGGCTTGTCGGGCCCGGCCGCGGCCAGGTAGTCGGCGGGCGACTGCACCGGCAGCACGTTGCCGAAGCTGCCGATGGCCCAGCGGAAGAAGTGGTTCAGCAGCCAGGCCGCCATGTCGGCGTCGTCGCCGCGCTCGGCGCTGCGGCGCGCGATCGCGGCCTTCACCTCGGGCGCATTCACCACGTCGCGCGGCAGGTACACCGCCGTCGCCGCGGCCGTGGGCGGCGAGGACGGGTTCGTGGACGGAGACGGAGTCGGGATCGGCATCGACGGGCGGACGACTTACAGCGTGAAGTCGTACTCCACCGTGATCGGCGCGTGGTCGCTGAACTTGACCGTCTTGTAGATCGCCTCGGTGCGCGCCAGCGCGCCCATCGCCGGCGTGGCCAGGTGGTAGTCCAGCCGCCATCCCACGTTGTTCGCGTAGGCCTGGCCGCGGTTGCTCCACCAGGTGTAGGCGTCGCCTGTGGTGTCGGGCTTGAGGCGGCGGTACACGTCCACCAGGCCGGCGCCTTCGGTGCCGGCGTCGAGCAGGCGCGTCATCCAGGCGCGTTCTTCGGGCAGGAAGCCGCTGTTCTTCTGGTTGCCGCGCCAGTTCTTCAGGTCGATTTCCTGGTGCGCGATGTTGATGTCGCCGCACAGGATGAACTCGCGCTCCTTCTTCAGCGCCAGCAGGTGCGGGAAGAAGCCCTTCAGGAAGCGGAACTTGGCGGCCTGGCGCTCCTCGCCCGAGCTGCCGCTCGGGAAGTAGCAGCTGATCACCGAGAACTTGCGCTTGGGCGTGTCGAAGCGCAGCTCGAGGTAGCGGCCTTCGGCGTCGAATTCGGGATCACCCCAGCCCACCACCACGGCGCTGGGCGCATGCTTCGTGTAGATGGCGGTGCCCGCGTAGCCTTTTTTCTCGGCAAAGTGGAAGTGGCCCTGCAGGCCCGCCATCTGCTCGAAGCGGCCTTCGACATCGCTGGCCTGGACGCGGATCTCCTGCATGCAAATACAATCCGGCGCGAGTTCGGCCACCCAGTCGGCGACGCCCTTGGTGGCCGCCGAGCGCAGGCCATTGAGATTGAGACTGGTCAGTTTGAACACAAGGAATTTCCAATGGCTGTAGACGGTCAGACAAGCAGCGCGGTGGCACAGGACTTCGTCCAGTTCGCGCTCGACGCCGGCGTGCTTCGCTTCGGCGAATTCAAGACCAAGGCCGGTCGCATGAGCCCGTATTTCTTCAATTCGGGCCTCTTCGACGACGGCGCCAAGATCGCGCGGCTCGCCGGATTCTATGCAGACCGCCTGGTCGAAAGCGGCCTCGAGTTCGACATGATCTTCGGCCCCGCCTACAAGGGCATTCCGCTGGGCGCCACCGTGGCCGCCGAGCTGGCCCGGCGCGGGCGCAACTACCCCTTTGCCTACAACCGCAAGGAAGCCAAGGCGCACGGCGAAGGCGGCAACCTCGTGGGCGCGCCGCTGAAGGGCCGCGTGCTCATCGTCGACGACGTGATGTCGGCCGGCACCGCGGTGCGCGAATCCATCGCCGCGATCCAGGCCGCGGGCGCCACGCCGCATGCCGTGGCCATTGCCCTGGACCGGCAGGAAAAAGCCACCGAGAACGGCGTCGATGTGGACCACAGCGCCGTGCAGTACGTGCGCAACCAGCTCGGCCTCGCGGTGGTGCCCATCGCCACGCTGGACGACCTGCTGAGCTACCTCTCGGGCAACGCCGCCGCCGACCTCGGCGCGCACCGCGAGCGCGTGCTGGCCTACCGCACGCGCTACGGCGCCTGAGACGCAGCGCCGATGCGACGCCCCGCGCGCGATCCCTCTTCCGCCGCCGCCGTGGCGTCGCTGTGGCTGGGCCTGGCGGCCCTGTCGTCGTGCGCAACGGCGCTGGCCCAGCCCGCCAGGACGGACGGGCCCGGCGTCGGCATCTACACCTGCGTCGACGCGCGCGGGCGCACGCTCACGGCCGACCGGCCGATCGCCGAGTGCAGCGACCGCGAGCAGCGCGAACTGAGCCCGAGCGGCACGGTGCGCCGCAAGTTGGAGCCGACCTACACGGCGCGCGAGCAGCAGGAGCGCGAGGACCGCGCGCGCGAAGCCGCCATCCAGGCCGCACGGCTCATCGACGAGCGCCGCCGCGAGCGCGCGCTGCTGGTGCGCTACCCCAACGCCACCACGCACGACCGCGAGCGCGTCGAGGCCCTGTCGCAGATCGACGCCGTGATCCAGGCCGCGAAGAAGCGCCTCGTCGAGCTCGCCGACGACCGCAAGAAGATCGACGAGGAGCTCGAGTTCTACAAGCAGGACACGAGCAAGGCGCCCGGCGCCGTGCGCCGCCGCATCGAGGACAACACGCAGAGCGTGGCCGTGCAGAACCGCTTCATCACGGAGCAGGAAGACGAGAAGAAGCGCGTGAATGCGCGCTTCGACGAAGAGCGCGGGCGCCTGAAGACGCTCTGGTCGCCGCAGAACGGCGGCAACCCGCGCTGAACGAACCCGCCGGGGCCTGGCGCCAGGCCCCGGGGCTCGTTCGTGATCAGCCCAGCTTGGCTTTCAGCAGCTCGGTGACCTGTGCAGGGTTGGCCTTGCCCCCGCTGGCCTTCATGACCTGCCCCACGAGGCCATTGAGCGCCTTTTCCTTGCCGCCGCGGTATTCCTCGACGTTCTTCGCGTTCTTGGCAATCACCTCGTCGAGGATCTTGTCGAGCGCGCCGGCGTCGTTCATCGGCTTCAGGTCCTTGGCTTCGATGATCGCGTCGACATCGCTGCCTTCGCCGCTCCACAGCGCCTCGAACACCTGGCGCGCGGCGTTGTTGGGCAGCGTGCCGTCGGCGATGCGCGTCACCAGCTGCGCGAGCTGCGCGGCCTTCACGGGCGCGGCCTCGATGCCGATCTCGGCGGCGTTCAGGCGGCGTGCCATCTCGCCGGTGATCCAGTTGCTGGCCAGCTTGGGCGCCGCGCCGGCGTTCACCGCGTCGTCGAAGTAGCGGGCCAGCGCCGCGCCTTGCGTGAGCTGCGCGGCGTCGTATTCCGACAGGCCGTGGTCGCGCACATAGCGCTCGGCCGTGGCACGCGGCAGTTCAGGCATGGTGGCGCGCACGCGCTCGATCCACTCGGCGGCCACCACCAGGGGCGGCAGGTCCGGATCGGGGAAGTAGCGGTAGTCGGCCGCGTCTTCCTTGGTGCGCATGGTGCGCGTCTCGCCGGTGGCAGGGTCGAACAGCACGGTGGCCTGCTCGATGGCGCGGCCTTCTTCGAGCTCGTCGATCTGCGAGTTGATCTCGTAGTCGATCGCCTGCTGCATGAACTTGAAGCTGTTCAGGTTCTTGATCTCGCGGCGCGTGCCGAGCTTGTCGCCGGGCTTGCGCACCGACACGTTGGCGTCGCAGCGGAAGCTCCCTTCCTGCATGTTGCCGTCGCAGATGCCGATCCACGTGACGATCTTGTGCAGTTCCTTCGCATAGGCCACGGCCTCGGCGGTGGAGCGCATGTCGGGCTCGGTCACGATTTCCAGCAGCGGCGTGCCGGCGCGGTTCAGGTCGATGCCGCTCTGGCCGATGAAGTCTTCGTGCAGCGACTTGCCCGCGTCTTCCTCGAGGTGGGCGCGCACCAGGCGCACGGTCTTCTTTTCTTCGCCGAGGAAGAACGACACCGCGCCGCCTTGCACCACCGGGATCTCGAACTGGCTGATCTGGTAGCCCTTGGGCAGGTCGGGATAGAAGTAGTTCTTGCGCGCGAACACGCTGCGCGGCGCGATGTGCGAGCCCAGTGCCAGGCCCAGCTTGATGGCGCGTTCGACCGCGCCCTTGTTCATCACGGGCAGCGTGCCGGGCAGCGCCAGGTCGACCGCGCAGGCCTGCGTGTTGGGCTCGGCGCCGAAGGCGGTGGAGGCGCGGCTGAAGATCTTGCTCGCGGTCGACAGTTGGGCGTGCGTCTCGAAGCCTATGATGACTTCATAGCCGCGCACCAGCGGGCCGGTCGGGCGGCCTTGTTGTTGTGCTTCGAATGTGTTCACGGTCTCGCTCATGTCAGAAGCCCTCCGGCGTGCGCGTGTGCCAGTCGGTGGCTTGCTGGAAGCGGTGCGCTGCGTTGAGCAGCTTCGCTTCGCCGAAGTAGTTGCCGATCAGCTGCAGGCCCACGGGCATGCCCGCATCGAAGCCCGCAGGCACGCTCATGCCGGGCAGGCCGGCGAGCGAGGCGGGCAGCGTGAAGATGTCGGCGAGGTAATCGGCCACGGGGTCGTCGCCGTGTTCGCCGATCTTCCAGGCGGTGGTCGGCGCGGCGGGGCCGGCGATCACGTCGCATTGCGTCAGCGCCTGCTGGAAGTCGTCGGCGATCATGCGGCGCACCTTCTGCGCCTGCAGGTAGTAGGCGTCGTAGTAGCCGTGCGAGAGCACGTAGGTGCCGATCATGATGCGGCGCTTCACTTCGTCGCCAAAGCCTTCGGCGCGCGTGCGTTCGTACATCTCGGCCAGGTCCTTGTACTGCTTGGCGCGGTGGCCGAACTTGACGCCGTCGAAGCGGCTCAGGTTGCTCGAGGCCTCGGCCGCGGCCAGGATGTAGTACACGGGAATCGACAGCTCGGTGCGCGGCAGCGAGACCTCGACGCGCTTGGCGCCGAGCTTCTCGTACTGCGCGAGCGCCGCGTCGATGGCCGCGCGCACGCCGGGCGCCACGCCGTCGCCGAAGAACTCCTTCGGCACGCCGATGCGCAGGCCCTCGAGCGAGTCGTTCAGCGAGCGGCCGAAGTCTTCGGCGGGCTTGTCGAGCGAGGTCGAGTCGCGGTCGAGATCAGGGCCGCAGAAGGCCGACAGCAGCAGCGCGCAGTCTTCGGCCGAGTGGGCCATCGGGCCGGCCTGGTCGAGGCTCGATGCGAAGGCCACCATGCCGTAGCGCGAGGCGCGGCCATACGTGGGCTTGATGCCGGTCACGCCGCAGAACGAGGCCGGTTGGCGGATCGAGCCGCCGGTGTCGGTGCCGGTGGCTGCGGGGGCCAGGCGTGCCGCGACGGCCGCCGCGCTGGCGCCCGACGAGCCGCCCGGAATGCGCTCGAGGTTCCAGGGGTTGCGCACCGGCACGGCGGTGTCGTGGCCCACGGCGGGCACGGCGACGTTCTCGTTGGCCGAGCCCATCGCGAACTCGTCGCAGCTGAGCTTGCCGAGCGTGACCGCGCCGGCTTCGGCCAGGCGGCGCACCACGGTCGCGTCGAAGGGCGAGCGGTAGCCCGCGAGCATCTTCGAGCCGGCGGTGGTGGCGAAATCGGTGGTGACGAAGATGTCCTTGTGTGCGATCGGCACGCCGGCCAGCGCGGGCGCGTTGCCCTTGGCGAGGAGCGCATCGGCCGCGCGGGCCTGGGCCAGCGTGACTTCTTCGTTGACGTCGACGAAGGTGCCGAGCGACTCGTGGGCCTTCATGCGGCCCAGAAACGCCTGCGAGGCTTCGACGGCCGAAACCTTGCGCTCGGCCAGGGCCTTGGCCAGCGCGACCACGCTCAATTGGTGCAGTTCACCGCTGCTCATCATTCGATCACCTTGGGCACGAGGAACAGGCCGGCTTCGACGGCCGGGGCGCTCTTCTGGTTGGCTTCGCGGTTGTTCGGCTCGCTCACGACGTCGTCGCGCAGGCGCAGCGTCACGTCTTCGAGCGCGGCCACGGGGTGCGCCAGCGGCTCGACGCCGGTGGTGTCGACCGCGCGCATGCGTTCGACCAGATCGAAGAAGCCGTTGATTTGAGTGAGCATGCGCTCGCTTTCATCTGGGGCAAGCTGCAGCCGCGCCAGGGAGGCGATGCGTGCAATATCGGAAGCGGAAAGAGACATAGATGGCTGACGGGTCGAAAAAACCAGAGGCAATCGCACGCCGAAGAGGGTGCCGACACGGGATTCAGAGGGGATTCGGTTATTATCCCGCCTTTGCCGCAACCCCCGCGAACGCGCCGGCTTTTGCGCCAAAAACGATCAATTCACCCCGTCAAACGACCCAAAAATAGAGCGACGACCTGCCGATGCGCAGGCCGTGCTCAGAGGATTCCGCACATGTTTGGAGCTTTCCGTCGGTACTTCTCCACCGACCTGGCGATCGACCTCGGCACCGCCAACACCCTGATCTTCGCCCGCAACAAGGGCATCGTGCTGGACGAGCCCTCCGTGGTCGCGATCCGCCACGAAGGCGGCCCCCATGGCAAGAAGGTGATCCAGGCCGTCGGCCGCGAAGCCAAGGCCATGCTGGGCAAGGTGCCCGGCAACATCGAGGCCATCCGCCCGATGAAGGACGGCGTCATTGCCGACTTCGTGATCACCGAGCAGATGATCAAGCAGTTCATCAAGATGGTGCACCCGCGCACGCTGCTCACGCCGAGCCCGCGCATCATCATCTGCGTGCCCTGCGGCTCGACCCAGGTCGAGCGCCGCGCCATCAAGGACGCGGCCGAAGCCGCCGGCGCCACCGCCGTCTACCTCATCGAAGAACCCATGGCCGCGGCCATCGGCGCCGGCCTGCCCGTCAGCGAAGCCTCGGGCTCGATGGTGGTGGACATCGGCGGCGGCACCACCGAAGTGGGCGTGATCTCGCTGGGCGGTATGGTCTACAAGGGCTCGGTCCGTGTGGGCGGCGACCGCTTCGACGAAGCCATCATCAACTACATCCGCCGCAACTACGGCATGCTGATCGGCGAGCCGACGGCCGAAGTCATCAAGAAGAACATCGGCTCGGCCTTCCCCGGCTCCGAAGTCAAGGAAATGGAAGTCAAGGGCCGCAACCTTTCCGAAGGCGTGCCGCGCAGCTTCACCATCAGCAGCAACGAAGTGCTGGAAGCCCTGACCGACCCCCTGAACAACATCGTCTCGGCCGTGAAGAACGCGCTGGAACAGACGCCTCCCGAACTGGGCGCCGACATCGCCGAGCGCGGCATGATGCTCACCGGCGGCGGCGCGCTGCTGCGCGACCTCGACCGCCTGCTCGCCGAGGAAACCGGCCTGCCGGTGCTCGTGGCCGAAGATCCGCTGACCTGCGTGGTGCGCGGCTGCGGCATCGCCCTGGAGCGCATGGACCGTCTGGGCAGCATCTTCACGAGCGAGTAAAAGGCGAAAGCCATCATCGGCCGGCCTCTGCTTGCGCAGGCCGGCTTTTTGTTATTTGATGCCGCACCACCGCCGGGTCTGACTACATGCCTCTGGGCACGCTCGATCGCACAGCGCCACCCCTGTTCAACCAGGGGCAATCGGCACTCAGCAAGCTGATCTTCTTCGGCGCGCTCTCGCTCTTCCTCATGGTCGCCGACGCCCGCTTTCACCTCGTGAAGCCGATCCGCTCGGCCATCGGCGCGGTGCTCTACCCGGTGCAGATGGCGGCGCTCAAGCCGGTCATGCTGGTGATGGGCGGCAGCCGCTACTTCGAAGAGCTGCAGACCGCGCAGCGCAACGAAGACGAGGCCCGCAAGGCCCTGATGCTGCAGGCCGAGACCGCCAGCCGCGCCGACACGCTCGCGCAAGACAACGCCCGCCTGCGCGAGCTGCTCGAGCTGCGCCAGACCACCACCACGCCGGGCCGCCCGGCCGAGGTGCTGTACGACGCGGCCGACCCCTACACGCGCAAGATCGTCATCGACCAGGGCCTCGCGCAGGGCGTGGCGGCCGGCTCGCCGGTGATCGACGCGCGCGGCGTGCTGGGCCAGGTGACGCAGGTGCTGCCCTTCACGAGCGAGGTCACGCTGGTGATCGACCGCGACCTGGCCATTCCCGTGCAGAACACCCGCACCGGCGTGCGCAGCGTGGCCTTCGGCGACGCCTCGGCGCACGGCGGCGGCATGGAGCTGCGCTTCATGGCGGCCAATGCCGACCTGCAGGAGGGCGACCTGCTCTCTACCAGCGGCGTCGACGGCATCTACCCGGCCGGCCTGCCGGTGGCCAAGATCGAACGCATCGAGCGCCGCGCCGATTCGGCCTTTGCGCGCATCTACTGCGTGCCGCTGGCCCGCGTGACCGCGGCGCGCTACGTGCTGGTGCTCGAGCCCTCGGGCGCCCCGGTGGCGCCGCCGCACGTCGAGGCCGCGTCCACCCAGCGCAAGCGCCCCGAAGGCAAGCCCGGCGCCGGCAAGAACGAGAAGAAACCGGCGGGAGCCACGCGATGATCAAGCGCCCCGGCCAGCAGCAGCTCTTGCTGCCCGTCAGCCCCGTCTTCATGTGGACCAGCCTGCTCGTGGCGCTGCTGGTCAACATGATCCCCATCGGCCGCGCCGCCTGGATGCCCGACCTGCTGGCGCTGGTGATCGTGTTCTGGGGCGTGCACCAGCCTGCGCGCGTGGGCATCGGCGCGGCCTTCATGTTCGGCCTGCTCATGGACGTGCACCAGTCGTCGATGCTGGGCCAGCATGCGCTGTCCTACACCACGCTGGGCTTCTTCGCGATCATGATCCACCGGCGCCTGCTGTGGTACCCGGTGCTCTCGCAGGCGCTGCAGGTGCTGCCGCTGTTTGCGTTGTCGCAGTTCATCGAGGTGATCACGCGCATGATCGGCGGCGGCGTGTTCCCGGGTTGGGGCGTGCTGGTCTCGCCGGCCCTCGAGGCGGCGCTGTGGCCGCTGGCCACCGCGCTGCTGCTGGCGCCCCAGCGCCGCACGCCCGAACCCGACGAGAACCGCCCCCTCTAGTCATGGTGCCCCCCGGCTTTTCACTTCGCTTCGCTGCGTGTAACTCCACCCCCCGAGGGGGAGGCGCGGCCCGCCTTGGGGCGGCCCGGCGGCGGCCGCCCGTCGCATTTGCCATCGCACCTGCGCACGCCTAAGCTTCCTGACGCCATGACCGAAATCCGCAACGTTGCCGCCGACCTGGCGCGCTTCAAGCGCCGCGTGATCGTCATCGGCCTGGCGGTGCTGTTCGCCTTCAGCCTGCTGGGCTCGCGGCTGGTCTACCTGCAGGTCGTGCGCCATGCCGACCTGGCCGAGCAGGCCGAGAGCAACCGCACGGCCGTGGTGCCGGTTGTGCCGAACCGGGGGCTCATCCTCGATCGCAACGGCATCGTGCTGGCCTCCAACTACTCGGCCTACACGCTGGAGATCACGCCCTCGAAGGTCGGCGACGTCGAGGAGACCATCAACAGCCTGACCAGCGTGCTCGAGGTGTCGCCGCGCGACCGCCGCCGCTTCAAGCGCCTGCGCGAAGACTCGCGCAGCTTCGACTCCATTCCGATCCGCACCCGCCTGAGCGACGAGGAAGTGGCACGCTTCGCGGCGCAGCGCTACCGCTTCCCGGGCGTGGAGATCAAGGCGCGCCTGTTCCGCAACTACCCGCAGGGCGAGCTGGCCTCGCACGTGCTGGGCTACATCGGCCGCATCAACCAGCGCGAGAAGACCGCGATGGAAGACTGGGACGAGGAAGACCAGGCCAACTACAAAGGCACCGACTACATCGGCAAGCTGGGCATCGAGCAGAGCTACGAGAAGATGCTGCACGGCCAGACCGGCGTCGAGCAGATGGAAACCTCGGCCGGCGGGCGCGCCGTGCGCCGGCTCGCGAGCCACCCGGCCACGCCGGGCAACACCGTCATGCTGTCGCTGGACATCAAGCTGCAGAAGCTGGTGGAAGACATGTACGGCGACCGGCGCGGCGCGCTCGTGGCCATCGACCCCAAGACCGGCGAGGTGCTGGCCTTCGTGAGCAAGCCCACCTTCGACCCCAACCTTTTCGTCGAAGGCATCGACACCGAGAGCTGGCAGGCGCTCACCGAATCGATCGACAAGCCGCTGCTCAACCGCGCGCTGCGCGGCACCTACCCGCCGGGCTCCACCTACAAGCCCTTCATGGCGCTGGCGGCGCTGCAGACCGGCAAGCGCGCCGCGAGCGTGGTGGTGAACGACCCCGGCTACTTCAACTTCGGCGGCCACCGCTTCGGCAGCCCCGAGGGCTACCTGGGCGGCGTCGACATGCGCCGCTCGATCCAGGTGTCGAGCAACATCTACTACTACTCGCTGGCCAACGAGATGGGCGTGGACCTGATCCACGACTTCATGAAGCCGATGGGCTTCGGCCAGATCACCGGCATCGACCTGGGCGGCGAGGTGCGCGGCGTGCTGCCCAGCACCGAGTGGAAGCGCAACGCCTACAAGCGGCCCGAGCAGAAGAAGTGGTACGCGGGCGAGACCATCTCGCTGGGCATCGGCCAGGGCTACAACGCCTTCACCATGCTGCAGCTCGCGCAGGCCACGGCCATCGTGGCCGACGGCGGCATGAAGCACCGGCCGCACCTGGCGCTGGCGATGCGCAACACGGTCAGCGGGCAGGTCGTGCCGCTGCCGCAGCCGCCGGCCGAGAACCTGGGCTACACGGCGGCCAACGTGGCGGTGATCCGCGAGGGCCTGACCAGCGTGGTCACCAGCGGCACGGCGCGCGGCGTGTTCGCGGGCGCGGGCTACCAGGCGGCCGGCAAGACCGGCACGGCGCAGGCCGTGACGCAGGCCAAGAACACCAAGTACAACGCGCGTGCGCTCGAAGAGCACCAGCGCGACCACGCGCTGTTCATGGCCTACGCACCGGCCAACAACCCGAAGATCGCGCTCGCCGTCATCGTCGAGAACGCCGGATGGGGCGCGGGTGCCGCGGCGCCGCTTGCGCGCCGCGTGTTCGACTACTGGCTCATGGACCAGTACCCGAGCGAGGCCGACATGGCCGCCGTGCGCATCGGCCGCGCGGGCGCGCCGATGGGCAAGCCGCGCGTGGCCAGCGAAGTGGCCTGGCCCGCGGCGGCCGCGGTGCCTGCACCGGCGGGCGCGGCATCGTCGGCGGCGCCGACGCCCTGACAGGCGCGCCCCGCGGGGCGCACCGCAGTTCAGGCCAGGGTCAGACCACCGTCCCGGTGACTTCACCCAGGCCGATGCGCACCGCGCCTTCGCGCTCGCACCAGCCGCGCATCACCAGCGTGTCGCCGTCTTCCAGGAAGGTGCGCTTCTCGCCGTTCGGCAGCGTGACCGGCTGCTTGCCGCCCAGCGTGAGTTCCATCAGCGAGCCGGCCTGGTCGGGCTGCGGGCCCGACAGCGTGCCCGAGCCCAGCAGGTCGCCGGGCTGCAGGTTGCAGCCGTTCACCGTGTGGTGCGTGATGAGCTGCGCGGCGGTCCAGTAGGCGGCCTCGGTGGTGTTGCCCAGCGTGAGGCGCACGGGCGCCACGCCGTCGGCGCGCATCTTCGCGGTCTGCAGCAGCACTTCGAGCGTGATATCGAGCGCGCCGCTGTCGCGGTTCGACGGCGCATCGAGGTAGGGCAGCGGCTGCGGGTCTTCGGCGGGGCGCTCGAACTTGGCGCGGAACGGCGCCAGCGCTTCGGTCGTCACGATCCAGGGCGACAGCGTGCTGGCGAAGTTCTTGGCCAGGAACGGACCCAGCGGCTGGTATTCCCAGGCCTGCAGGTCGCGCGCCGACCAGTCGTTGAGCAGGGTCACGCCGAACAGGTGGTCTTCGGCGTCGGCGATGGCGATGGGTTCGCCCAGCGCATTGCCGCGGCCCACGAGGAAGCCCAGCTCCAGTTCGTAGTCCAGCCGCTTCGAGGGGCCGAAGCTCGGCGCGACCGCATCGGGTGCCTTGGTCTGGCCTTGCGGGCGCTTGAAGACCTGGCCGCTCACGCCGATCGACGAGGCGCGGCCGTGGTAGCCGATGGGCACCCACTTGTAGTTGGGCATCAGCGGCTGGTCGGGACGGAACAGCTTGCCGATGGTGGTGGCGTGGTGGATGCCCGTGTAGAAGTCGGTGTAGTCGCCGATGCGGCAAGGCACGGTCATCTCGGCCTGGGCTTGCGCCAGCAAGGCCTTCGACCATGCAGCCTGCTGGCCGCTGCCTTCGGCCAGGCCCGCAGAGATCGCGGCGCGCAGCGCCTGGCGGTCTTTCACCGAGGCGTTCATCAGCACGTTCATGTCGTCGGTGTCGATGAGGCCAGTGGCGCGCAGGTCGAGGATCTGGTCACCGATGGCCACGCCGATGCGGAAGGCCTCGCTGCTGCCGGCGGCGCGGAAGCGGCCGAAGGGCAGGTTCTGGATCGGGAAGTCGGTGCCGGCCACGTTGGCGGCGGCGACCCAGCTGCGCAGCTTCGGGTCGTGGGTGGCGTTGAGTGCGGTCATGGAGGTCTTTCGTTGAATCGGATCAGTCTGCGGTCATGCCCGCTTTTTTGGCGACGTCGCCCAGGCGCTTGTATTCGGTGTCGGTGAGCGTGGTGAGCTCCTGCGCGCTCGAGCCGCGCGGCGAGAAACCGGCCTGCTGCAGCTTGGCTTTCACGTCAGGCATCGCGAGCGCTTCGACGAAGGCTTCGTTCAGCGCCTTCACGATCGGCGCCGGCAGCTTCGCCGGCCCGTACACGCCGAACCACGGCTCCAGCGCATAGCCCTTGAGGCCCGCCTCGGCCATCGTCGGCACGTCGGGCAGCGAGGGCGAGCGCGTGGAGCCCGCCACCGCCAGCGCGCGCAGCTTGCCGGCCTGGATGTGCGGCAGCGACGCCGGCAGGTTGTCGAACATCACGCCGATGGTGTTGCCCAGCATGTCGGTGATGGCCGGGCCGCTGCCCTTGTAGGCCACGTGCGTGAGCTCGGTGCCGGTCATCTGCGCGAACATCACGCCGGCCAGGTTCATCGAGGTGCCGGCGCCCGCGGTGGCGTAGGGCAGGCCGGGGTTCTTCTTCGCGGCGGCGATGAGCTCGGGCACGGTCTTGATGGCCGAACTTGCGGGCACTTCGAGCACGATGGTCGACATGCCCAGCAGGCTGATGGCCGTGAAGTCCTTGCGCGGATCGAAGGCCATCGACTTGTAGATGTGCGGGTTCAGCGCGTTGGTCGAGATGGCGCCGAAGCCGATCGTGTAGCCGTCGGGCGCGGCCTTGGCCACGGCGTCCATGCCGATGTTGCCGCCCGCGCCGCCGCGGTTGTCGATGAGCACGGGCTGGCCTAGCTTCTCCGACACCTTCTGGCCCACGGTGCGCGCCACGAGGTCGGTGGTGCCGCCGGCCGTGTAGGGCACGATGAACTTGATGGGCTTGGACGGAAAGTCGGCCGCGTGCGCCAGCAGGAACGGCGCCGCGAGCAGTGCGACGGCCGCGGCGCGGCGGGTGAGGGTGAGGGTGAGAGCGTGCGTCATGCCTTGAATTGGTCCTTCAGACCGGCCCAGCAGTCGGTGTAGTCGGTGTCGAACGCCGGGCTTTGCAGCGCGAAGTTCGTCGGGATGAAACGGTAGCGGCTCTCGAACATGAAGGCCAGCGTGTTGTCCAGCTTGTGCGGCTTGAGGTCGGCGTGCGTCGCCTTGTCGAAGGCTTCCTCGTCCGGGCCGTGCGGCACCATGCAGTTGTGCAGGCTCGCACCGCCGGGCTTGAAGCCGCCCGGCTTGGCGTCGTACTCGCCCAGCACCAGGCCCATGAACTCGCTCATGAGGTTGCGGTGGAACCATGGCGGACGGAAGGTGTTTTCCATCACCATCCAGCGCGGCGGGAAGATCACAAAGTCGCAGTTGGCCGTGCCGGGCGTGTCGCTGGGCGAGGTCAGCACGGTGAAGATCGACGGATCGGGATGGTCGAAGCTGATCGAGCCGATGACCATGAAGTTGGCCGTGTCGTACTTCACCGGTGCGAGGTTGCCGTGCCAGGCGACCACGTTGAAGGGCGACTGTTTCGTCGGCGCGGTCCAGAAGCGGCCGCCGAATTTCTTCACCAGCTCGTAGGCGCCGCCGTCTGCCTCGAAGGCCGCCACGGGCGCCTGGAAGTCGCGCGCGTTGGCCAGGCCGTTCGAGCCGATCGGGCCGAGTTCGGGCAGGCGGAAGTGCGCGCCGTAGTTCTCGCACACGTAGCCGCGCGAGAGCCCGTCGGGCAATGCGACCTTGAAGGCCATGCCGCGCGGCAGCACCACGATTTCGCCGGGCTTGACGTCGAGCACGCCGAGTTCGGTCGTGATGACGAGGCGGCCCTGTTGGGGCATCACCAGCATCTCGCCGTCGGCGTTGACGAAGGCGCGCTGCTCCATCGAGCGGCCCGCCAGGTACATCAGCGAGCCGATGCCGACCTGCGATTCGGCATCGCCGTTGGCGGCCAGCGTGTGCATGCCGTCGATGAAGTCGACGTCGGCCGCGCCGTCCAGCGGCAGCGGGCCCCAGCGCATCGGCTCGGGCGGCAGCGCGATCTCGCGGTCGGCGCCGGTGGTCCAGTGCGCCTGCGCGTAGGGCTGGTAGCGGCCCGACACCACCGAGGGCTGGCGGCGGTACAGCCAGGTGCGGCGGTTCTCGTGGCGCGGCGCCGTGAAGGCGGTGCCCGAGAGCAGCTCGGTGTACAGGTCGAAGGGGCCGCGCTGCGGGTTGTTGCGGCCTTGCGGCAGTGCACCGGGCACGGCCTCGGAGGCGTACTCGTTGCCGAAGCCGCTCTGGTAGCGCCGTTCGGTGGCGGGTGTTGCTTGGGTCATGGGCTTGTCTTTCGAAAGTCGCGATGAGGTGGGAACGTGCGGCCGTTCAGCCGGCGCGCGCCGCGTCGAAGGCTTCGCGCAGCACGGCCAGCGAGCCGACGTGGTTGGCCAGCACGAGCACGAGCCGTGCGTTGAAGGCGTGGCTTTCTTCGGTGGAAAGCCCCTGGTGGGCCTCGATGAGCGCCTCGTAGAAATCGTCGGGCGCTTCGAGGTTCGGCGTGGTGATCAGTTGCGGTTGCATCGGGGTCATGCCTTTGCCAGTGCGTGGTCGAGGGCCGCGCGAAGGTTCGCTGCCGTGGGCTGCCGCCAGCGCGCGCACACGTGCTGGTCGGGCCGCAGCAGGTAGACGGTACCGGGCTGCGCGTCGTAGCGCTGCGTGGCGAGTTCGGCGTCGGCGCCGGTGCCTTCCACGCGCACGACGTGCAGCGCGAGGTCGCTGCTCTTCAGCGCCTGCAGGCTGCGCTCGGCGGCGTCGCCGGTGCCGAACACCAGCGCGGTGAAGCGCGCCACGTGGCATTCGCGCAGCAGCCAGCCGGTGCTGCCGTCGGCGCGCCGCACGGGCGCGTCGGCCGCGGCGGCGCCGGGCACCATCGCGCCCGCGAAGGTGTCGGCGTCGGGCGTGTTGAGCGGCGAGTCGCGCAGCACCGTGGCCACCGACAGCCGCCCGCTGTTGACCAGCGAGCGCGCGAAGGCGTGGCGCTTGGTCAGCTCGAGCACCGCGTCGCGGAAGAGGCGGCTCACCTCGCTCTTGGGCGTGATGAAGTCGGTGGCGCGCGTCGAATTGCGGATGTTCTCGTCGGCCGCGAATTCGCGTTCGCTGGCATAGCTGTCGAGCAGCGCATCGGGTGCGTCGCCGGCCAGCACGGCCGCGAGTTTCCAGGCGAGGTTGTCGGCGTCCTGCACGCCCGAGTTGGCACCGCGCGCACCGAAGGGCGACACGCCGTGCGCCGAGTCGCCCGCGAACAGCACGCGGCCGTGGCGGAAGCGCTCCATGCGCTGGCAGGCGAAGGTGTAGACGCTGGCCCAGCCGATCTGGAACTGCACGCCTTCGAAGCCGATGCTGTCCAGCAGCGCGCGCACGCGCGGCGTGATGCGCTCGGGCTTGCGCTCTTCCACCGGGTCGGCGTCCCAGCCGAGCTGGAAGTCGACGCGCCACATGCCGTCGGCCTGCTTGTGCAGCAGCACGCTCTGGCCGGGGTGGAACGACGGGTCGAACCAGAAGCGGCGCTCGGTCGGCAGCTGCGCGTCCATCGTGATGTCGGCGATCAGGAAGCGGTCGCGGAACACGCGGCCCTTGGCTTCCTGCCCCAGCATCTGGCGCAGGTTGGAGCGCGAGCCGTCGCAGGCGGCCACGTAGCCGGCCTGCAGGCGGTACTCGCCCTCGGGCGTCTCCACGGTCAGCACCGCGCCGTCGTCGCCTTGCGCGATGCCGGTGACCTTGTTGTTCCAGCGCAGGTCGATCAGCGGCAAGGCCGCGGCGCGTTCGACGAGGTAGCCCTCGACGTAGTACTGCTGCAGGTTGATGAAGGCCGGGCGCTCGTGGCCGGGCTCGGGCAGCAGGTCGAAGCGGTAGACCTGCTCGTCATGGAAGAACACCTTGCCGACGTTCCACGACACGCCCTTGTCCACCATGCGGTCGCCGCAGCCGAGGCGGTCGAACACCTCGAGCGTGCGCTTGGCGAAGCAGATCGCGCGCGATCCGCTGGACAGGCTGTTGTCGTTGTCGAGCAGCACCACGGGCACCTGGCGCAGGGCGAGGTCGATGGCGAGCGTGAGGCCCACCGGGCCGGCGCCCACGACCACCACGGGGTGGCGGGCGGGCGCGGCGGCGTCCTGGTCGGCGTGGCGGGTGTAGTCGAAGCGCAGGCTTTGATAGTCGATCACGTGATGTCTCCGTGTCCTTGTCGTTTCCGTCGCCTTCCCCGCGCGGGGGAAGGTCGCGGCGCGATCAGCCTTCCAGGGCCTTCCACATGTCGATGTCGCGCTGGGCCGTCCACACGCGCGGGTCGGCGTGGCCCGAGGCCTCGTCGTAGGCGCGGCTCACGTCGAAGGGCATGCAGTGGTCGAAGATGACCCACTGCTGGTACTTGGGCTGCAGCTTCGCGTAGGTTTCCTTGTAGACCGCGTTCAGGTCGCGGCCGGCCTTCACGCCTTCCTGCACGCTGGCGTACACGTCGGAAATGAAGGCGCGCGTGCCGTTCAGGCCCTCGGCCACGGCTTCGGGCGTGGTCAGCGCGGCGCCGCGGCCCGGCACCAGGGCCAGGGGCTTCAGGGCGGCGATGTTGTCCAGCGTCTGTGGCCAGTCCTGGAAGTAGGCGTCGCCGGCGTACGGCGTGGCGCCGAACTCGACCAGGTCGCCCGACAGCAGCGCGCGCTCCTGGGGCAGCCAGACGACCGTGTCGCCCTTGGTGTGGCCGCGGCCCAGCTGCAGCAGCTGCACTTCGAGCTTGCCCAGCCACAGCGTCATCTTGCCGGTGAAGGTCATGGTGGGCCAGGTCAGGCCCGGGGGCACGGTCTCGACGTTCTGGAACAGGCGCGGGAAGCGGCCGATTTCGCTGGCCTTGTCTTCCTCGCCGCGCTCGACGATCAGGTCGCGCGTGTCCTGGCTGGCCAGGATGTGTTCGGCGCCGTAGCCCGCCGCGCCCAGCACGCGCACCGCGTGGTAGTGGGTGAGCACCACGTACTTGATGGGCTTGTCGGTCACTTCGCGGATGCGGCGCACCACGTCGGCGGCCATGGCGGGCGTGGCCTGGGTGTCGGCCACCAGCACGCAGTCGTCGCCGATGATGATCCCGGTGTTGGGGTCGCCTTCGGCCGTGTAGGCCCAGGCGTGCTCCGAGATCTGGCTGAAGGTGATCTTCTTTTCTTCCAGGTCGGCCTGGCTGGCGAATTTCTTGGCTTGGCTCATCGTGTGTCTCCGGTGGGGTGGTTTTGGGATTCGCCTGATTCGTTTAAGGCGAACGAGTTTGCAGATAACGAATGCGCGGAGTGTAAGCCCGAGATCAGTTCATGTCTAATGCCTTCTTCATGAACGAACAACCAGACGGCAAGGCGGCCATGGCAGCGACTGACACCGACCGCGCCCAGCGCGGCATCCAGAGCATCGAAGTCGGCGGGCAGCTGCTGCGCGCGCTGGTGCACCACGGCCGCCCGATGGCGCTCAAAGACCTTGCCCGCGAAGCGGACATGACGGCCGCCAAGGCCCACCCGTACATGGTGAGCTTCGGCCGGCTGGGCCTCATCGAGCAGGACCGCGCCAGCGGCCACTATCTGCTCGGCCCGCTGGCCTTGCAACTGGGGCTGATCAGCCTGCAGCAGGCCGACCCGGTGCACATCGCCACGCCGCTGATCGGCCAGCTCGCGCAGCAGATCGGCCACACCGTGGCGCTGGCCGTGTGGGGCGCGCGCGGCGCGACCATCGTGCGCACGGCCGAGTCGCCTTCGCCGGTGCACGTGAACATGCGCCACGGCACGGTGTTCTCGCTCACCAACACGGCCTCGGGCCGCGTCTTTGCCGCCTACCTCGACCCGGCGGTGGTGCGCGCGCAGCTCGAGGACGAGCGCCAGCGCCAGAAGCAGCGCAAGGGCGCCGCCGAGCCCGCGCCGCCGGCCGGCATGCCGCCGGTGCAGCCGCTGCCCTCGTGGAGCGACTTCGAGCGCCAGTGCCAGGAAGTGCGCGACCACGGCATCAGCCGCTCCGACGGCGAGGTGATCGAGGGCGTGAGCGCCATGGCCGCGCCGGTGTTCGACCACACCGGCGCCATCGTGCTGGCCGTGACCGCCATCGGCCCGGCCGGCATCTTCCACACCGCCTGGGACGGCGAGATCGCGCGCGCGCTCAAGGCCTGCGCGGGCACGGTGTCGCAGCGCCTGGGGGCGAGCGCCACCGGCGCCGTGGTGCCCTCCGTTTCCGATCGATGACCCTGTTTTCTTCCGCCTTGTCTTCCACGTCTTCTTCTTCCTCCTCCGACGACCTCGCACTGCGCATCGACCGCACCGTGGCGCTGCTGCGCGGCGCGCGACGCATCGTGGTTTTTTCGGGCGCGGGGCTGTCCAAGGCCTCGGGCATCCCGACCTACCGCGACGCCGACGGCCTGTGGATGAGCCAGAACGCGCTCAAGTTCTCGCATGCCGAGGACCTCGCGCGCGACCCGGGCGGCTTCACGAAGTTCTGGGCCCAGCGCCTGGCGCTGATCGAGACCGCATCGCCCAACCCCGGCCACCTCGCGCTCGCACAGCTGCAGCGGCTGCGCCCCGCGACCCGGCTCATCACGCAGAACGTCGACGGCCTGCTCGGCAAGGCCGGCGGCCAGGATGTGCTGGAGCTGCACGGCTCGCTGCGCCGCTGGCGCTGCGACCACTGCGGCAACCGCAGCGGCCCGTGGCCCTTCCACCGCTGCCTGCGCTGCGGTTCGCACGCGCGGCCCGACGTGGTCATGTTCGGCGAGATGCTGAACGCCGGCGTGCTGCTCGACGCCCAGGTGGCGGCGCAGGAGTCCGACCTGTTCCTGGTGGTCGGCAGCACCACCATCGTCTACCCGGCGGCCGAACTGCCCAAGCTGGCGATGGCACGGGGGGCGCGGCTGGTCACGCTGAACATCGAGCCGCTGCCGCACCTGGACGATGCGGCGGCGGTGGTGTTGCGGGGGGCGTCGGAAGACCTGCTGCCGAAGTTGGTTGCCGGGATGGCCGGCGACTGAAGCGCTAGCCGGCCCGCATCTTCTCGCGCAGCACGCGCCAGCGCGCGAGGCTTTCGGCGGGCCAGTAGTCCTTGCGGTCGTAATACTCGTGCACCGCCGGCGCGCCAGGCGGCAGCACCACCCACGGCTGCTTGGACATCGTGAAGATGTGCAGGTCCGGCGGCAGCCGGTCGGGCGTGTCGAGCGTGCCCACGCGGATGAAGCTCACGGCGTCGCCGGCGCCCGCGTAGTGGCTCCACAGCGCGACGTGGCAGGCCGGGCAGCGCGCGTATTTCTGGCCGCGCCCGCTGGCCGAGGGCGTGAGCACCAGATCGACCGCGTCCTGCAGCACCTGCACGTGCTCGGGTTCGATGAGCGCATTGAGCGCGAAGGACGAGCCCGTCTCGCGCTGGCACCAGCGGCAGTGGCAGCAGTGCACGAAGAGCGGCGGGGCGTTCAGGCGGTAGCGCACCTGCCGACAGGTGCAGCCGCCTTCCAGCGGCACGAAGGCGTCGGCCATGGCGGTGGTCGGGCGCTCAGCCCTTCTTGCCACCCAGCAGCACCAGCGCGCCGCCCACCACGATCGCCGCCACGCCGGCCCAGGCCGGGATGTTGATGGTCTGTTTTTCCTTCACCGAGAACTCCAGCGGGCCCAGCTTGGCCTGGTGGGTTTCCTTGGTGAAGCTGAAGCCGCCCAGGCCGAGCCCGGCGATGCCGGCCACGACCAGCAGGATGCCGACGATGCGCGTTGCGTTCATGGGACGGGTCTCCTCAGGGTTGGTTGGAAGGAAGAGAGAGCAAGTCGCCGGCCGTTCAGCGCCGCGGCGCCGCCGTGCGCGGCTGCGGCGGCTCTTGCTGTTGCAGCTGGTCCACCCATTGCACGACCTCGGCCATGGCCGCGTCGCTCGCCGCGATGAGCGCCTTCACGCCGCCGGGCGCGTCGGCGCTGGCGGCGGGGCGGCGCACGGTGAAGGTCCGCTGGCCCATCACGCGGTCGCCGCCCGTGGCGGTGCGGACCAGCGTGGCGCGCAGGCGCACCAGGCCCGTGCCGCTCGCGGGCGCGTCGAAGTAGTGGCTGAACTCGTCGAGCGAGATGCGCAGCGTGTCGGGCACGATGCCCTCGGTGCGCGCGAGCGTCGCGCTTTCCTCGGGGCCGAGCACGGTGCGGCGCTCGGCCAGGGTGTCGCGCAGCCGCTGGCGCAGCAGCTGCGCGGGCGGCAGGCTCCAGCGCGACTGGCCGTAGGGGCGCAGCTCGTTGGCGTCGGCGTAGCCCATGCGGTACAGGATCTGCGTGCCGTCCAGGCGCGTGTTGCTGTCGAACTCCGCGAGGGACAGTGCCGGCAGCGCGGTGGCCGGCGCGGCAGCGGTGGCAGGTGCGGCGGCCGAAAGGCCGGGGCCGAAGTCGTACAGCGTGGCGCGCGCCGGCTTGTCGGGCAGCATGCCGCAGCCGGCGACCAGCAGCACGCAGCCGAGGCTGGCGAGGGCGGGGAGGGTGTTCTTCATGCGCATGGTTGGTCTGCTCCCGGTCAGTGGCGTGCGGCGGGCGCGACGAAGCCGGGCTCGCCCGGGCCCGCGGCCGCGCCGCCGTTGCCGAACAGCAGCGATTGCGGGTTGTCGTTGATGCTGTCGGCCGCGCGGCCCAGGCGGCGCACCGCGTGGGCGGTGTCGTCGGCCACGCGGTTCACGCGCGGCAGGGTGGCGGCGTTGAACGAGTCGACCGCCTGCGCCAGCGCCTTGGTGCCCTCGCTCAGGCGCTCGACCGGGCCGTCGGGTGCGTTGAGCCGGCCCACGGTGGAGTTGAAGTTGTTGGCCACGCGCGAGACGTCGCCGGCCGCCTTCTTCACCGTCGACAGCGTCTCGGGCATGGCGGCCAGCGTCGGGTTCAGGCCGGTCTTGACGGTGTTGTCGAGCTGCTTGAGCAGCGTGTTGGCGCTGGCCGAGGCGGCCGCGATGTTCTCCAGCGCGTCGGCCACGCGCTTCTGGTTGGCGTCGGCCAGCAGCGCGTTGGCGCGCTTGGTCACTTCTTCCACCTGGTCGATGATTTCCTCGCCGCGGTCCTGCAGCTTCGCGAGCATCGAGGGCTTGAGCGGAATGCGCGGCGGGTTGTTGTTGTTCGGCTTGAGCGCGACGGTCGATTCGCCCTCGTCGTCCAGCGCGATGAAGGCCAGGCCGGTCACGCCCTGGTAGCTCAGCGTGGCAAAGCTGGAGGTGGTGAGCGGCACGCGCTCGTCGACCGTGATGCGCACGCGCACGTTGCCCTTGGTCTTCGGGTCGAAGTCGATCGAGGTCACCTTGCCGACCGAGATGCCGCGGTAGCGCACCTGGGCCTGCGGCTGCAGGCCGCTCACGGCGTCGCGGGTGGAGAGTTCGTACACGTTGCGCACGGTGTTGTCGCGCGTGAACCAGACCACCAGCGCGACGAGCGCGGCGATCAGGCCGAGCACGAAGGCGCCGGCGGCGAGGGCATGGGCCTTGTTTTCCATGAGGGGACCTACCTTTCGTCAGCGCGCGCGGCCTCGGGCTGCGGCGCGGGTGGTGCTTTGCCGGCGGCGGGCTTGTCGTGCAGCGCCTCCAGGGCGCGCTGGCCGCGCCCGCCGAGAAAGTATTCGTGGATGAAGGGATGCGGGTAGGCGATGACTTCGCGCGCCGTGCCGCTCACGATCACCTTCTGGTCGGCCAGCACCGCGATGCGGGTGCTCAGGTCGAACAGGGTGTCCAGGTCGTGCGTGACCATCACGACCGTCAGGCCCAGCTCGCGGTGCAGGCCGCGCAGCAGGTCGCAGAAACTGTCGGAGGCTTCGGGGTCGAGGCCGGCCGTGGGCTCGTCCAGCAGCAGCAGCGGCGGGTCCATGATGAGCGCGCGCGCCAGCGCCACGCGCTTGATCATGCCGCCCGACAGGTCCGACGGGCTCTTGTTCGCATGCTGCGGCTCCAGCCCCACCATCTGCAGCTTCACGAGCGCGGCGTTGCGGATCAGCTCGTCGGGCAGCAGCTTGAGTTCGCGCAGCGGAAAGGCGATGTTCTCCAGCACGCTGAAGGCCGAGAACAGCGCACCGTGCTGGAACAGCATGCCCACGTTGGCCGCACCGGCCGCGCTGAGTTCGCCCGGCGCCCGGCCCAGCACCTCGACTGCGCCCTTCGTGGGTTTCTGCAGCCCGAGGATCTGCCGCAGCAGCACCGTCTTGCCGGTGCCCGAGCCGCCGACCAGCGACAGCACCTCGCCGCGGTCAAGGTGCAGGTCGAGGTCGCGGTGCACCACCTGTTCGCCATCGGGGCTCTTGAACACCGTCCAGAGCTTGCGGATGTCGACCACGGTGTTCGACGGGGACGTCGTGGCGGCGTTCATCCGCGGAATCCTATGCCCTTGAAGAGCACTGCGAAGAGCGCGTCGACCAGGATCACCGCGGTGATCGAGGTCACGACCGACGACGTGGTGCCGCGCCCCAGGCTCTCGGTGTTGGGTTTGACCTTCATGCCGAAGTAGCAGCCGATCAGCGCGATCAGCACGCCGAACACCGCCGACTTGGCCAGGGCCAGCCAGAGGTTGGAGATGGGCACCGCGCGCGGCAATGCCGACAGGAAATACGACGGCGAGATGCCCAGCGCCGCATCGGCCGCGAGCATGCCGCCGGCCAGCGCTGCCATCGAGGTCCACAGGCTGATCAGCGGCATCGCGATGGCCAGTGCCAGCACGCGCGGCATCACGAGACGGAAGCCGTGCGGGATGCCCATCACGCGCATCGCGTCGAGCTCCTCGGTGACGCGCATCACGCCGATCTGCGCCGTGATCGCCGAGCCCGAGCGGCCCGCGATCAGCACGGCGGCCAGCACCGGCCCGAGCTCGCGGATCAGCGACAGCCCGAGGATGTTCACCACGAAGGCCTCGGCGCCGTAGTTGCGCAGCTGCTGGGAGATCAGGTACGCCAGCACCACGCCGATGAGCAGGCCGACCAGCGCCGTGATGTGCAGCGCCGTGGCGCCGAACTGATAGAGGTGGCCCGAGAAGTCGCGCCACGGCGCGCGGTGCGGCGCGCGCGCCAGCGTGCACAGGTCGAGCGCGAGCTGGCCGATGAGGCCCACGAAGTCGCGCAGCACGACCATCGCGCGCGGGCCGTGGTGGGCCAGTGCGTGCAGCCGGTCGCTCAGCGATTTGGGCGGCTCGTCGGGCGTGGCCACCGTGAACTTCGCCACCTGGTCGAGCACCGCCTGGTGCTGCGGCGACAGCTCGATCGTGGCCGGCCAGGCCTGGCGCCAGTGCTCCCACAGCAGCTGGGCGCCGATGTGGTCGAGCTGGCCGATGGGGCGCAGGTCCCAGGCCCGGTCGTCCGCGGGCGGCAGCGCCGCGAGGTCCTTGGCCAACGCCTCCCAGGCCGGGCGCGTCGACATCGCCAGCGTGGTCCAGCAACCGCTGGCCACGGCCCAGGTGCGGCCGTCCACGTCCTGCGTCTGCGCGCGCGGCGGCGCGAAGGCGTCGTCGGTGGCGGGGGCGTCAGCGGGCGACGGGGTGGGCGACATGGGCAAAGGTGCGGGACAAAACGTAAACAAAGGTCCAAGCGAGAGCGCGCATCGTAACCGCGTGCATCCGGGGCTTGTGTGCGTCTGGCCCTTCGTTTGCGTAGGGCCAGACGCCGTTTTTTTCAGCCAATCTTCAGCTCCAGGCCCGGGCCAGCGCATCCCAGGCGCTGGCGATCACGGGCTCGTCGCGCCGCGCGGCCAGCGAGACGAAACGCAGCGCGCAATCCAGCCGCACGCGGTCGGCCAGCACGAGGCCGTGGGCCTGGCTTTCGCGGATGGCGATCGAGTCGCGCACCAGGCTCAGGCCCACGCCCGACTTCAGCAGGTCGAGCATCGAGGCCTCCTGGTCGACCAGCGCCACGCGCCGGGGCGCCAGGCCGAGCGGGCCGAACACGCGCTCCAGCAAACGGTGGTGCGCCGACTCGGGCGGCGTGGCGAGCCAGGGCAGGGCGGCCAGCGCCTTCCAGTCGCGCCCCAGCACCTGCGGGCCCCAGCCGGCCGGCGCGACCACGCGATAGCTGAAGCGGGTGAGCGTGCGCACCGCGAGCGGCGCCGGCGCGGCGTCGTCGGATTCATCGCCGGGGTCGAGGTGAAAGCCCACGTCGAGCTCGCCGCGCAGCACCTGCGCCAGCACGCTGCCGCTCATGCCGTGGCGCAGCTCGGTCTCGATCTGCGGCGCGGCCTCGACCAGCTCGCGCAGGAACACACCGAGCCGCGTGAACTCGGGGTCGAGGATGGTGCCGATGCGCAGCGCCCCGCGCACCGTGACCTGCAGGTTGCGCGCGGCCTGCTGCAGGTCGCCCACGGCCGCCAGCACGCGCTCGGCCTGCGGCAGCATGGCCGCGCCGTCGGCCGTGAGCGCCAGCCCGTGCGGCGTGCGGGTGAACAGCACCAGCCCGGTTTCTTCTGCGAAACGCTTGAGCTGCAGGCTCACCGCAGGCTGCGTCAGGTGCAGCTTCTCGGCGGCGCGCGAGACGTTGCCCTCGCGCGCCGCCAGGATGAAGGCGCGCAGAATCTGGAGGTCCATCGATGACGTAGTCATATAAGACTGATTTATAGCGCCATCGACGCGAATTCATTGGCTTTCTCTTCGTGGATTGGGCCAAATTGCCTTCAGGAGACCCGCACATGTCCATCAGCACCCGAAATATCGACCACCACATCGCCGGCGCCCCCGCCGCCAACACCTCCGGCCGCACGCAGGACGTGACCAACCCCGCCACCGGCGCCGTCACCGGCAAGGTCGGCCTGGCCGACGCCGCGCAGGTGGGGGCCGCCGTGGCCGCCGCCCAAGCCGCGTTCCCGGCCTGGGCCGACACGCCGCCGATCCGCCGGGCGCGCGTGATGTTCAAGTTCCTGGAGCTGCTCAACCAGCACAAGGACGAACTCGCCCACCTCATCACCGCCGAGCACGGCAAGGTGTTCACCGACGCACAGGGCGAGGTCAGCCGCGGCATCGACATCGTCGAGTTCGCCTGCGGCATTCCGCAACTGCTCAAGGGCGACTTCACCGACCAGGTGAGCACCGGCATCGACAACTGGACGCTGCGCCAGCCGCTGGGCGTTGTGGCCGGCATCACGCCTTTCAACTTCCCGGTGATGGTGCCGATGTGGATGTTCCCGGTGGCCATCGCCGCGGGCAACACCTTCGTGCTCAAGCCCAGCCCGACCGACCCGAGCCCGTCGCTGCTGATGGCCGAGCTGCTCAAGAAGGCCGGCCTGCCCGACGGCGTGTTCAACGTGGTGCAGGGCGACAAGGCCGCGGTCGACGCGCTGCTGGAGCACCCCGACGTCAAGGCGATCAGCTTCGTGGGCTCCACGCCCATCGCCAACTACATCTACGAAACCGGCGCACGCCACGGCAAGCGCGTGCAGGCGCTGGGCGGTGCGAAGAACCACATGGTCGTCATGCCCGACGCCGACATCGACCAGGCGGTCGATGCGCTGATCGGCGCCGGCTACGGCTCGGCCGGCGAGCGCTGCATGGCGATCAGCGTGGCGGTGCTGGTGGGCGACGTGGCCGACCGCCTGCTGCCCAAGCTCATCGAGCGCACGAAGACGCTGAAGGTGCTCAATGGCGAGAACCTCGCGGCCGAGATGGGCCCGATCGTCACGCGCGCCGCGCACGAGCGCATCACCGGCTATATCGCGCAGGGCGAGAAGGAAGGCGCGAAGCTGTTGGTCGACGGCCGCAGCTTCGACGGCAACAAGGCTGGCGAAGGCTGCGGCGACGGCTTCTGGATGGGCGGCACGCTGTTCGACCACGTCACGCCCGAGATGCGCATCTACAAGGAAGAGATCTTCGGCCCCGTGCTGGGCTGTGTGCGCGTCGCGACCTTCAAGGAAGCCGTCGACCTCATCAACGCGCACGAGTTCGGCAACGGCGTGAGCTGCTTCACGCGCGACGGCAACGTGGCGCGCGAGTTCGGCCGTCGCATCCAGGTCGGCATGGTCGGCATCAACGTGCCGATCCCGGTGCCGATGGCCTGGCACGGCTTCGGCGGCTGGAAGAAGAGCCTGTTCGGCGACATGCACGCGTACGGCGAAGAGGGCGTGCGCTTCTATACGAAGCAGAAGTCGATCATGCAGCGCTGGCCCGAGAGCATCGGCAAGGGCGCCGAGTTCGTGATGCCGACGGCGAAGTAAAGGTAAAAGGGGGCGCCGCACGCGCGGCGCTTCGCATCCGAAGAACAACGAGAGACAAAAAGCCAGCCGCCATGAGCGACACCACCTTCGACTACATCATCATCGGCGCCGGCACCGCCGGCTCGCTCATCGCCAACCGCCTGAGCGCCGACAAGACCAAGCGCGTGCTGCTCATCGAGGCCGGCCGCAAGGACGACTACCACTGGATTCACATTCCGGTGGGCTACCTGTACTGCATCGGCAACCCGCGCACCGACTGGCTCTACAACACCGAGCCCGATGCGGGCCTGAACGGCCGCACGCTGCGCTATCCGCGTGGCAAGACGCTGGGCGGCTGCTCGAGCATCAACGGCATGATCTACATGCGCGGCCAGTCGCGCGACTACGAACACTGGGCTGAACTCACGGGCGACGAAGGCTGGCGCTGGGAGAACGTGCTGCCGGCCTTTCGCAAGCACGAAGACTTCTACCTCGGCGCCGACGAGATGCACGGCGCGGGCGGCGAGTGGCGCGTCGAGAAACAGCGGCTGCGCTGGGACATCCTCGACGCCTTCGCCGACGCGGCCGTGCAGGCCGGCGTGCCGCACACCGCCGACTTCAACCGCGGCAGCAACGAAGGCGTGGGCTACTTCCAGGTCAACCAGAAGAATGGCTGGCGCTGGAACACCGCCAAGGCCTTCCTGCGGCCGACCTGCTACGGCCGCCCCAACTTCGAGCTGTGGACCGGCGCGCAGGTGTCGCGCCTGCTGTTCGAGACGCTGCCCGACGGCACCAAACGCTGCACTGGCGCGCAGGTGTGGGACGGCACCGAAATGACCACGGCGCACGCCGAGTGCGAAGTGATCCTCAGCGCGGGCGCCATCGGCTCGCCGCAGATCCTGCAGCTGTCGGGCGTCGGCCCGGCCGAGCTGCTGCGCCAGCACGGCATCGAGGTGGCGCTGGACGCGCCCGGCGTCGGCGCCAACCTGCAGGACCATCTGCAGATCCGCGCGGTCTACAAGATCGAGGGCGCGCCCACGCTCAACGTGCTGGCCTCGTCGCTGGTCGGCAAGGCGAAGATCGGCCTCGAATACCTGCTGAAACGCAGCGGCCCGATGAGCATGGCGCCGTCGCAGCTCGGCGCCTTCACGCGCAGCTCGCCCGACCGCGCTTGGCCCAACATCCAGTACCACGTGCAGCCGCTGTCGCTCGACGCCTTCGGCGAGCCGCTGCACAGCTTCCCGGCCTTCACCGCGAGCGTGTGCAACCTGAACCCGACGAGCCGGGGCTCGGTGCGCATCAAGAGCGCGCGTTTCGAAGATGCGCCCGCCATCGCGCCCAACTACCTGAGCACCGAGGAAGACCGCAAGGTCGCGGCCGATTCGCTGCGCGTGACGCGCCGCATCGCGCAGCAGCCCGCGCTCGCGAAGTACAAGCCGCAGGAGTGGAAGCCCGGCGTGCAGTACCAGACCGACGACGACCTCGCGCGGCTGGCCGGCGACATCGCCACCACCATCTTCCACCCGGTCGGCACCACCAAGATGGGCGCCGACGGCGACCCGATGGCGGTGCTCGATGCGCGCCTGCGTGTGCGCGGCGTGCGCGGCCTGCGCGTGGTCGATGCGGGCGCGATGCCCACCATCACGAGCGGCAACACCAACAGCCCGACGCTGATGATGGCGGAGAAGGCGGCGGGCTGGATCCTGGAAGACAACCGCAACCGCTGAGGCGGCTCAGCGGCGCGGCTTGGTGCCGCGCTGGGTGTCAGCCGCCAGGCGCGCCTTCGCGCCTTCGAGCATGAGGTCCACGCCGACCTCGAACATCGCATCGGGGCCGGCCTTGCGGTAGCTGGCGAAGGCCTCGGCCAGCAGCGGGCGCGAGGCCGCGGCGGCATCGAGTGCCTGCTGCCGGATTTCCGCATCGGGCGGTGCCGCCTGCTCCTCCAGCCCACGGCGCAGGGCTGGCCGGCGCCGTGCTTTATCTGCTGTGCCTGCCGGTGATGCTGCGCAGGTCGCCTGCGGGGGAGGCTAACTGTCGAAGAACGCCAGCTTGCGTGCCCGCGGCAGCGCCTTGAGCGCGATCTCCGCCCGCAGCGCGGCGCCCTTGTCGGGGTACTGGCGCGCCGCCAGCACGCGCTGCGGCGGACGCGCGCGCGTGAACTTGGCGCCCAGCCCGAAGACATGCTGGAAGAAGCGCTGCTCCACGTCGAGCGCGATGCCCGCGTAGTACACGCCGCCTTCGCATTCCAGCAGGTAGAGCCAATAGGGTGGGGGCGGCGAGGGATCGGGCGGTTTTCGGGGCACGCGCGCATTGTGCGGGCAGGCGCTTATCGTGCGTCGAACGAAGGTGTCACCACGAAGTTCATTCGCAAAACGCACCAAGTCCTTCCAATTTTTCGCTAGGCAAGGGCGCGGGTTTCGCACATATTGGCCCGTTCCTGCTGTCGCATTTCTTCTTCTGTTCTTCCTTCTCCCTGGAGCGTCCATGCCAGAAGCCCAGACCCCCGTGTCCCTCCCCGCCGAGGTCGACCAACTGCTGCATCGCCTGGGCGTGCCCCGCACCGCCCACACCCGTGGCGAACTCACGGTGCGCTCGCCGGTCAGCGGCGAGGTGATCGCGCAGGTGCCGCAGACCACGGCCGTGGAAGCCACCGGTGCCATCGGCCGCGCCCACGAGGCCTTCAAGGCCTGGCGCCTGGTGCCGGCGCCGCGTCGCGGCGAGCTGGTGCGCCTGCTCGGCGAAGAGCTGCGCGCCGCCAAGCGCGACCTGGGCCGCCTCGTCACGCTGGAGGCCGGCAAGATCCCGTCCGAAGGCGCGGGCGAAGTGCAGGAAATGATCGACATCTGCGACTTCGCGGTCGGCCTCTCGCGCCAGCTCTACGGCCTCACGCTGGCCACCGAGCGCGCCGAGCACCGGATGATGGAAACCTGGCATCCGCTGGGCGTGTGCGGCGTGATCTCTGCCTTCAACTTTCCTGTGGCCGTGTGGTCGTGGAACGCGGCGCTCGCGCTGGTGTGCGGCGATCCGGTGGTGTGGAAGCCGTCCGAGAAGACGCCGCTCACCGCGCTGGCCGTGCACGCCATCGCGCAACGCGCCATCGAACGCTTCGGCGACGCGCCCGAAGGCCTGCTCGGCCTGCTGCTGGGCCCGCGCGACATCGGCGAGGTGCTGGTCGATGACCCCCGCGTGCCGATCCTCTCGGCCACCGGCTCCACGGCGATGGGCCGGCAGGTCGGTCCGAAACTGGCGGCGCGCTTCGCCCGCGCGATCCTCGAACTGGGCGGCAACAACGCCGCCATCGTCACGCCCTCGGCCGACCTCGATCTCACGCTGCGCGGCATCGCCTTCGCGGCCATGGGCACGGCCGGCCAGCGCTGCACCACGCTGCGGCGCCTGTTCGTGCACGAGAGCGTGTACGACCAGCTGGTGCCCAAGCTCGTGAAGGTCTACGGCAACGTGCAGGTGGGCGACCCGCGCGAGGCCGGCACGCTGGTCGGTCCGCTGATCGACCGCGCCGCCTTCGACGGCATGCAGAAGGCCCTGAACGAAAGCCGCGAGACCGGCGCCACGGTGCACGGCGGCCAGCGCGTCGAGGGCATCGGCACGCAGGACGCGTTCTATGTGCGCCCCGCGCTGGTCGAGCTGAAGTCGCACGCCGGCCCGGTGCTGCGCGAGACCTTCGCGCCCATTCTCTACGTGGTGCGCTACCGCACGCTCGACGAAGCGATCGAATGGCACAACGCGGTGGGCGCGGGCCTGTCGTCGTCGATCTTCACGCTCAACGTGCGCGAGGCCGAGTGCTTCATGTCCAGCGCGGGCTCGGACTGCGGCATCGCCAACGTCAACATCGGCCCGAGCGGCGCCGAGATCGGCGGCGCCTTCGGTGGCGAGAAGGAAACCGGCGGCGGGCGCGAAGCGGGCTCGGACAGCTGGAAGGCCTACATGCGCCGCGCGACCAACACCATCAACTACTCGACGGCACTTCCCCTTGCGCAGGGCGTGACCTTCGACATCGGCGACTGAACAACCCCGGCCCGTGGTGCCTGCCGCGCGGCGTTTCGCCGCGGCGGCCAGGCAGCGGCCGCACCTATCCCCCAGAAAAACCACCAGGAGACAGCAAAGATGAAGATGCAACTGAAGACCCTCGCCACCGCCGCACTGCTTGCGCTCGCCTTCGGCACCACCGCTACCGCGCAGCAGGCGCCCACGGGCGGCACGCTCGACAAGATCAAGGCGAGCGGCAAGGTCGTGCTCGGCGTGCGCGAAGCCTCGCCGCCCATGGCCTACATGCTGGGCGCGGGCGAGAAGTACGTGGGCTACCACGTTGAGCTCTGCGAGCGCGTGCTGAAGGACATCACGCCCAACGCCAAGCTCGAGTACATGGCCGTGACCGCGCAGAACACCATCCCGCTGGTGCAGAACGGCACGCTGGACATCGGCTGCGGTCCCACCACCAACAACACCGCGCGCCAGCAGCAGGTGGCCTTCGCGCTCACCACGTACGTGAGCGAAGTGCGCATGGCGACCAAGGTCGACTCGGGCATCACCACGCTCGACCAGCTCGCGGGCCGCAACGTGTCGGCCTCGACCGGCACCACCGCCGTGCAGCTGCTGCGCAAGCGCGAGCGCGCGCAGAACGTCTCGTACAACACGATGCTCGGCAAGGACCACCTGGAGAGCTTCCTGCTCATGGAGTCGGGCCGCGCCGACGCCTTCGTGCTCGACGACAACCTGCTCGCCGGCATCATCGCGAACTCGAAGAACCCGACGGCCTACCGCATCACCGGCGAGGCGCTGGGCTCGGAGCCGATCGCGCTGCTGTTCCGCAAGGACGACCCGGCCTTCAAGGCCGCGGTGGACGATTCGCTGCGCAAGCTCATGAAGAGCGGCGAGCTCGAGAAGATCTACACCAAGTGGTTCGTGGCCGCGATCCCGCCGAAGAACACCAGCCTCAACCTGCCGATGAGCCCGGCGCTCAAGCAGCTCGTGCTCGAACCCAACGACAAGCCGCTGGAAGCCTACGCCAAGTGACAGACGCCGCCGTGTTCTCGCCGGCGCAACGCGTGCGCGCCATCCAGGTCTCGGAGATCCTGCGCATCACCGACCACGCGCAGGCGCTCAAGCGCGCCGGCCGCCCGGTGATCGTGCTGGGCGCGGGCGAGCCCGACTTCGACACGCCCGAGAACATCCGGCATGCGGCCTCGCAGGCCATTGCGCGCGGCGACACGCGCTACACGGTGCTCGACGGCAGCCCGGCGATGAAGGCGGCGGTGCAGCTGAAGTTCAAGCGCGACAACGCGCTGGACTTCGCGCTCGACGAGGTCAGCGTGAGCGCGGGCGCCAAGCAGGTGATCTTCAACGCGCTGATGGCGAGCCTGAACCCGGGCGACGAGGTGATCCTGCCCGCACCGTACTGGACCTCGTACGCGGACATCGTGCAGATCTGCGGCGGCGTGCCGGTGTCGGTGGCGTGTGGCGAGGAGAACGGCTTTCGGCTGACAGCAGCGCAACTGCAGGCCGCCATCACGCCGCGCACGCGCTGGCTGTTTCTCAACTCGCCGTCGAACCCGAGCGGTGCGGCCTACAGCGCGGCGCAACTGAAGCCGATCACCGACGTGCTGCTCGACCATCCCCACGTCTGGGTGCTGGCGGACGACATCTACGAGCACATCCTCTATGACGGCCTCGCGTTCGCAACGCCGGTGGCGGTGGAGCCGCGCTTGCGCGAACGCACGCTCACGGTGAACGGCGTGTCGAAGGCCTATGCGATGACCGGCTGGCGCGTCGGCTACGGCGCGGGACCGCGCGCGCTGATCGCGGCGATGGCCGTGGTGCAGAGCCAGTCGACCTCGTGCCCGTCGTCGGTGAGCCAGGCCGCGGCGATCGAGGCGCTCACCGGACCGCAGGGCATCGTGGCCGAGCGCTGCGCGTCGTTTCAACAGCGCCGCGACTTCGTCGTGGCCGCGCTCAACCGCACGGCTGGCCTGCACTGCCGCGTGCCCGGGGGCGCCTTCTACACCTTCGCAAGTTGCGCCGGCGTGCTCGGCAAACGCACCGCCAGCGGCGCGCTGCTGCAGACCGACAGCGACTTCTGCCGCTACCTGCTGCAGGACTTCGAGGTGGCGGTGGTGCCGGGCAGCGTGTTCGGGCTCGGACCGTATTTCCGCATCTCGTATGCGACGTCGATGGCGCAGCTCGAAGAGGCCTGTGCGCGCATCGCCGCCGCCTGCGCCGCGCTTTCCTGAACATCTTCTCTTCATTCCACTGGAACCCTCATGACTTCCTCCCGCACCGGCGGCCAGATCCTGGTCGACCAGCTCATCACCCACGGCGTCCGGCAGCTTTTCTGCGTGCCCGGCGAAAGCTTCCTGGCCGTGCTCGACGCGCTGCACGACGCATCGATCGACGTGACGGTGTGCCGGCAGGAAGGCGGCGCCACGATGATGGCCGAGGCGCAGGGCAAGCTCACGGGCCAGCCCGGCATCTGCTTCGTCACGCGCGGCCCCGGCGCCACCAATGCGGCGGCGGGCGTGCACATCGCGCACCAGGACTCGACGCCGCTCCTGCTGTTCGTCGGCCAGGTCGCGCGCGACGCGATGGGCCGCGAAGCCTTCCAGGAGCTGGACTACGGCGCGGTCTTCGGCACGATGGCCAAGTGGGTCGTGCAGATCGACGACCCGGCGCGCGTGCCCGAGCTGGTGTCGCGCGCCTTCCATGTCGCGACCTCGGGCCGGCCCGGTCCGGTGGTGATCGCGCTGCCCGAAGACATGCTGACCGAAGCCGCCGCGGTGGCCGATGCGCTGCCGTATGCCGTCACCGAAACGCATCCGGGCGCGGCGCAGATCGCCGAGTTGCAGCAGCGCCTGTCGCAGGCGCAGCGGCCCGTCGTCATCCTGGGCGGCAGCCGCTGGTCCGAAGCCGCGACGCAGCAGTTCGCGCAGTTCGCCGAGGCCTACGCGCTGCCGGTGTACTGCTCGTTCCGTCGCCAGATGCTGATGTCCGCCGAGCATCCCTGCTATGCGGGCGACTTGGGGCTCGGCGCGAACCCGCGTATGTTGGAGCGCATCCGCAATGCGGACTTGGTGCTGCTGGTCGGCGGGCGTCTGTCGGAAGTGCCGTCGCAGGGCTATGAGCTGTTCGCGATCCCGCAGCCGACGCAGGCGCTGGTGCATGTGCACGCCGATGCCGACGAGCTCGGCAAGCTCTACCGCCCGACGCAGGGCATCCACGCCACGCCGCAGGCGTTCGCCGAAGCGGTGTCCACGTTGCGTCCGACTTCATCGCCCGCGTGGCAGGCCGAGACGAAGACCGCGCGCGAAGACTTTCTGCGCTGGAGCGACCCGGCCGCGATCCGCATTCCCGGCCCGCTGCAGATGGGCGAGGTCATGCAGCACCTGCGCGAGGTGCTGCCGGTCGACACCATCTTCTGCAACGGCGCGGGCAACTTCGCGACCTGGGTGCATCGCTTCTGGCCGTTCCGCGCGTTCGCGAGCCAGCTCGCGCCGACCAGCGGTTCGATGGGCTACGGCCTGCCGGCCGGCGTCGGTGCCAAGCGGCTGTGGCCCGAACGCGAGGTGGTCGTGTTCGCGGGCGACGGCGACTTCATGATGCACGGCCAGGAGTTCGCGACCGCCGTGCAGTACGGCCTGCCGATCCTCGTGGTGCTGCTGGACAACGGCATGTACGGCACGATCCGCATGCACCAGGAAAAGCACTACCCTGGCCGCATCAGCGCCACGCAGCTGAAGAACCCCGACTTCCGCGGCTACGCCGAGGTGTTCGGCGGCCACGGCGAACGCGTGACCACGACGGAAGAATTCGGCCCCGCACTCGCGCGTGCGCGTGCCAGCGGCAAGCCTGCGATCCTGCATTGCCTGCTGGACCCGGAGGCGATCACGCCCGCGAGCACGCTGGCGTCGATCCGCAAGGCGGCACTGGCCGCGAACTGAGGCCTCGTCAGCGCAGCCCGCCGACGTAGCGCGGCGGCGGCGTGGGCGGCAGGCCGTCGGGCTGGCGCGCCGCCAGCCGCGCGGCGCGGGCCAGCGGTTCCATGGCCTGCTCGAGCCGCGTGGCGAGCTGGTCGAGTTCGTCGTCCTTGGTCTCGGCGGCGTGCTGGCGCGTCATGCGCACGATCTCGGCGGCGTACTCGGCGTTGGTGGCCATCCATTCGGTGTCGGTCACGCGCCCGTGCTTTCGCCGCAGTGCCACGTGAAGGCGTGCTGCAAGCGCGATGCGTTCGCTTTCGGACATGGATGGCATGGCGTCTCCCTCGGGTGGTCAGGCTCCCAGGTGTTCACGATGCTGAGCAAGATCGAGGCCCACCAGTTCACTCTCGGGGTCGACGCGCAATCCGACCAGCACATGCACCAGGAACAGCACGATGGCCGTGCCCGCCGCGCTGTAGATCGCCACGCTGGCGACCGCGATCGCCTGCGTCAGCACATTGCCCGCCGCGCCCGAGATGCGCGGGTCGGCGAAGACGCCAGTGAGCAGCGCACCCACGATGCCGCCGATGCCGTGCACGCCGAACACGTCGAGCGAGTCGTCCGCACCGAGCAGGTGCTTCAGGCCCGTGGCGCCCCAGTAGCAGGCCAGCCCGGCGATGGCGCCGATGGCCAGCGCCGACAGCGGCGTGACGAAGCCGGCCGCCGGCGTGATCGCCACCAGCCCGGCCACGAGGCCGGAGCACAGGCCCAAGAGCGAGGGGCTGCGGCGCACGATCCATTCGCCGACCATCCAGCTCATGGCGCCGGCCGCCGCCGCGATGTGCGTCACCAGCATGGCCAGGCCGGCGCGCCCGTCGGCCGCCACCGCCGAGCCGGCATTGAAGCCGAACCAGCCCACCCACAGCAGGCCCGCGCCGGTCATGGTGAGCGCCAGGCTGTAGGGCTCGAAGGCCTCGCGCCCGTAGCCCCGGCGCGGCCCGAGCGCATAGGCGCACACCAGCCCCGCGATGCCCGCGTTGACGTGCACCACCGAGCCGCCCGCGAAGTCGAGCGCACCCATCTGCGCGAGCCAGCCGCCCGGCTCCCACACCCAGTGCGCCACGGGGGCGTACACGAGCACGCTCCACAGCAGCGCGAACCACAGCAGCGCCGAGAAGCGCATGCGCTCGACAAAGGCGCCGAGCACCAGCGCGGTCGTGATGATCGCGAAGCTCAGCTGGAACATCGCGTAGACCGATTCCGGCACGTTCGGCGCCACGTGGCTCACGGCCACCTGGCCGGCCTCCTTCAGGTACTCGAAGCCCGAAAAACCGATGCGCGAGAGCTTGCCCAGCCAGGGCCAGCCGGGCGTGAAGGCCAGCGAGTAGCCGAGCGCGAACCAGGTCAGAGAGACCACGGCGGCGATCGCCACCACCCCGGCCATGGTGGCCAGCACGTTCTTGCGCCGCACCATGCCGGCATAGAAGAGCGCGATGCCGGGCAGCGTCATCAGCAGCACCAGCGCGGTCGAGGTCATCATCCAGGCGGTGTCGGCCGCGTTCAGGGAGGCTTGGGGTGCCAGCAGGGCCATGACCGTTTCTTCTTGGAGTGGTGGACAAGAGGCCTGTGTGCACGAGTCATGCCATCTTGTTAACTGACTGAAACACTTTGGTTTCCCAACCGGGAGGTCGAAGTAACACGAAGCGGGTAATTCCTAATGCACCGGGCGGGTGCGCGCTTGCACAATCTGCGCACTCGCGACGGGCCCTGCTCGTACTGCCGAGGGTCCGAGGAGACAAGCTTCCGATCGATCAACAAGAACATTCTTCAAAGGCTCCGTACGAGATGCCTGTCTGATATTTGAAAAGCGCCGCTGGTCGGCGCTTTTTTTTGCCTGTTCGCAGCGCGAATGCAGGCGCTTTCCTCCAAGCCAAACAAGCCTCCTGGCCAGCCGGTACCGGTCACCACAGCTATCGTTTTGATAGCGATTCCGGTGAGACAATCGCGCGCATGGAAATGCTGGTGGTCACGGGCGCCTCACTGCTCGCGGGTTTTATCGATGCGATCGTGGGCGGCGGCGGGTTGATCCTGGTGCCGGCCCTCTTTGCGGTGTTTCCGGGCGCGCCGCCCGCCACGCTGCTGGGCACCAACAAGAGCGCGTCCATCTGGGGCACGGCGGCGTCGGCGGCCCAGTTCAGCCAGCGGGTGCAGATGCGCTGGGGCGCGATGTGGCCGGCCGCGCTGCTGGGCTTCGGCGGCTCGATGCTCGGCGCCTGGACCGTCACGGTCTTCCCGGGCGATTTCCTGCGCCGGGCGCTGCCCGTCATCCTGCTGGGCGTGCTGGTCTACACGCTGGCGCGCAAGGACATGGGCCGGCTGCACGCGCCGCGCTTCAGCGGCCGCGCCGAGACGCTGGCGGCCAGCACCATCGGCCTGACCATCGGTTTCTACGACGGCTTCTTCGGGCCGGGCACGGGCAGCTTCCTGGTGTTCCTGTTCGTGCGCTGGATGGGCTACGACTTCCTCAACGCCTCGGCCTCGGCCAAGGTCATCAACACGCTGACCAACGCCGCCGCGCTGATCCTGCTGGCCGCCAAGGGCCACGTCTGGTGGCACTACGGGCTGGTGATGGCCGTGGCCAACGTGGCCGGCAGCCTGGTCGGCACGCGCGTGGCGCTGAAGCACGGGGCGGGCTTCGTGCGGATCGTGTTCATCGTGGTGGTGAGTGCGCTGATCCTGAAGACGGCTTACGACGCGTTCCTGAAATAAAAAAAAGCCCCTGGCGTCTGGCCAGGGGCTTTTTTTCGGGGCGCCGAGGTCAGTCCTCGACAAAGGCCTCTTCGCGCTTCGCCTTGATCGCCGGCAGCAGCACGATGGCCAGCAGCAAGGCTGCAGCGATCAGCAGGCCCGCCGACAGCGGCCGCGTGACGAACACGCTCCACGCGCCGCGCGACAGCAGCAGCGCGCGCCGCAGGTTCTCTTCCATCATCGGCCCGAGGATGAAGCCCAGCAGCAGCGGGGCCGGCTCGGTGCGCAGCTTCAGGAACAGGTAGCCGATGAAGCCGAAGATCGCCACCATCCACACGTCGAAGGTGTTGTTGTTGGTCGAGTACACGCCGATCGCGCAGAACAGCACGATCGCCGGGAACAGGAACTTGTAGGGCACCGTCAGCAGCTTGATCCACATGCCGATCAGCGGCAGGTTCAGGATGATCAGCATCGCGTTGCCGATCCACATCGAGGCGATCAGGCCCCAGAACAGCTCGGGGTTGCTGGTCATCACCTGCGGGCCGGGCTGGATGTTGTGGATCGTCATCGCGCCCACCATCAGCGCCATCACGGCGTTGGGCGGAATGCCCAGCGTCAACAGCGGAATGAAGGAGGTCTGCGCGCCGGCGTTGTTGGCCGACTCGGGCGAGGCCACGCCGCGGATGTTGCCCTTGCCGAAGGGCACTTCGCCGGGGCGCATCTTGATCTTCTTCTCCAGCGCGTAGGCCGCGAAGGCCGCCAGCAGTGCACCGCCGCCCGGCAGGATGCCCAGCGCCGAACCCAGCGCCGTACCGCGCAGCACGGCGGGCGTCATGCGCTTGAAGTCGTCCTTGGTGGGCCACAGGCCCTTGACCTTGTGCGTGAACACCTCGCGCTCGTCATCGGGCTGCGAGAGGTTGCCGATGATTTCGCCGTAGCCGAACACGCCCATGGCGATCACCACGAAGCCGATGCCGTCGGTGAGCTCGGGAATGTCGAAGCTGAATCGTGCGACGCCCGAATTCACGTCGGTGCCCACGATGCCCAGCAGCAGGCCCAGCACGATCATCGCCACCGCCTTGAGCAGCGAGCCCGAGGCCAGCACCACCGCGCCGATCAGGCCCAGCACCATCAGCGAGAAGTACTCGGCCGGGCCGAACTTGAAGGCGAGCTCGGTCAGCGGGGGCGCGAAGGCCGCCAGGATCAGCGTGCCGACGCAGCCCGCGAAGAACGAGCCCAGGCCCGCGGCAGCGAGCGCAGGGCCTGCGCGGCCCTGCCTTGCCATCTGGTAGCCGTCGATGCAGGTGACCACCGAGGACGACTCCCCGGGCAGGTTCACCAGGATGGCCGTGGTCGAGCCGCCGTACTGGGCGCCGTAGTAGATGCCGGCCAGCATGATCAGCGCCGACACGGGCGGCAGCGCGTAGGTGGCGGGCAGCAGCATCGCGATGGTCGCGACGGGGCCGATGCCTGGCAGCACGCCGATCAGCGTGCCCAGGATGCAGCCGACCAGGCAGTACAGCAGGTTGGTGAAGGTGAAGGCGACGCCGAAGCCGGTCGCCAGGTTGTGGAACAGTTCCATGGCGGTGTGCTCCTCAGCCCGAAATGAAGGTGGGCCAGACCTGGATCTGGAGCTTGAGCGCCCAGATGAAGGCCACATAGCTGCCGGCCGCCAGGATGGTGGAGAGCACCAGCACGTCGCGCAGCTTGAAGTGCTCGCCGGCCATGCTCGAGATGATCGTCAGCGCGTAGATCGCGATGATCATGCCCATCGCCGGCAGCCCGACGCTGGGCAGGCCGCCCAGCAGCACGCCGAAGGCCAGGTTGGCGCCGAGCACGAAGGCCAGCGGCTTCCAGGCCCATTTGCCGATCTTGTCGCCGTCGGCGCTCTCGACCACCATGGCCTGGAACATGATCAGCGCGCCCAGCAGCGCCAGCAGGATGCCCAGCATCAGCGGGAAGTACCCCGGCCCCATGCGGGCGCCGTCGCCGATGGTGTAGGTGGTGGCGCCGATGGCGAACGCGCCACCGACGGCGGCGAACATGACTCCTGAGAAGAAGTCCGCCTGTCTCTTGATTTTCATTGTCTCGACCCTCTGTTTTCGAAGGGACGAGGGTCGTCGCCAGCGGCTGACCGTCGGCTGACCAGCGCGGTACGGACAAATGCTTACAGGGAAAGTACGGAACTGGCTCTCCCCCAGGCTTCGCGCGCTTCGTGTCGCTGTTCCCCGAAGGGGGCGGGCGGGTTGTGGGGCCAGAAACGAAAAAAGCTCCCGAAGGAGCTTTTCATTCATTCAGAGCGCCGAGGCGCTCATGAGTGTGTGGGGGAGGGCTTAGTAGCCGCCGCGGCCACCGCCGCCGCCGCCGTAACCACCGCCGCCACCGCTACGGCCGCCACCGCCGCCGCCGTAACCGCCGCCGCCGCCACCACCGTAGCCGCCGCCGCCACCACCGCCGTAGCCGCCACCACCGCCGGTGCGGGGGGGACGTGCTTCCATCGGACGGGCTTCGTTCACCGTCAGGGCGCGGCCCTGCAGCGATGCGCCGTTCATGCCTTCGACTGCAGCGAGTGCTTCAGCGTCGGTGCCCATTTCGACGAAGCCGAAGCCCTTCGAACGGCCGGTGTCACGTTCCATCATGACCTTGGCGCTGACGATCGAACCGAATTCGCCGAAAGCTTGTTCCAGGTCGTTGTCACGCACGGAGTAGGCGAGGTTGCCCACGTAAAGTTTCTTGCCCATGGAGGGACTCCTAATTCAAACCAAAAAAACACAAAGCGATGGAGTCCCAGAATCACAACAAACTAATGCGCTGTGGCGCGAAACTGACCGATCACCAAATTACGTGCACGGGAGCCGAAGCTCGCAGACACGTGAGCCGGATTATCCGGCCCGATTTCCGAAAAAAGGGGGGAAATCTTGTGTTATCGAGAAACATTCCGACCCGACGGGCGGTTTCGCAACGGTTTCAGGAGGTCGGACAGGCCGTTGTGGTCTATTTCATGCATCAAAGCGAGCAGCCGGCCAATTTCTCCCGCGGGAAAACCCTCGCGCGCAAACCAGGTCAGGTAATTTCCGGGCAAATCGGCAATCAGCGTGCCCTTGTGCTTGCCAAAAGGCATTTCGAGCGTCACCAGGCGCTGCAGGTCTTCGGGGTTCATGCGCGCTTTCAGCCGCCTGCGCGCTTGACCGTGTGGCCCTGCTTCACGAGGGCGGCGATGACCACCTCGCGGTGATCGCCCTGGATCTCCACGGTGCCATCCTTCACCGTGCCGCCCGTGCCGCAGGCCGCTTTCAGCTGCTTGCCCACGGCCGCCAGCGCCGCCGCGTCGAGCGGCAGGCCCTTGACCACGGTCACGCCCTTGCCCTTTCGGCCCTTGGTCTCGTGCGATACGCGGACAATGCCGTCCGTGGCCGCCGTGCGGGCCTTCGCGAGTTCCTTGCAGCGGCATTGCGCCATCGGGGCGCCGCAGTCGGGGCACATGCGCCCGCCCGCCTCGGTGGAGTACACCAGCGTGCTGCCGGTGCGGCTGTTCTTCATCGTTCCCATTCGATCCGTCTTTCTTTCGATCTCTCTCTTTTTCCCGGTGCCCGTTCCATGCCATTCGATACCCTGGGCCTGACCCCCGCGCTCGCGCAAGCGGCCGCCGCGAGCGGCTTTGCCGCGCCGACCGCCATCCAGGCGGCGGCCATCCCTGCCATTTTGCAGGGCCGCGACCTGCGGGGCTCGGCACAGACCGGCTCCGGCAAGACGGCCGCATTTTCCCTGCCGCTGCTGCAGCGCCTGGCCGCGGAGCCCGCCTCGTCGGCGTCGCGCCGGCTGCGCGCGCTGGTGCTCGTGCCCACGCGCGAACTCGCGGCCCAAGTGGGCGAGACGCTGGAAGACTTCGCGCGGCACCTGCCCGAGCGCCTGAAGATCGTCGTCGCGGTCGGCGGCGTCTCGATCAACCCGCAGATGATGCGGCTGCGCGGCGGCGCCGACATCGTGGTCGCCACGCCCGGCCGGCTGCTCGACCTGGTCGAGCACAACGCGCTCGCGCTCGACGCCGTGTCGACGCTCGTGCTCGACGAGGCCGATCGCCTGTTCGACCTGGGCTTTGCCGAGGAGCTCCAGCGCATCCTGGCGCTGTTGCCCGCGCGGCGCCAGAACCTGCTCTTTTCGGCCACCTTCCCGATCGCCATCCAGGCGCTGGCCGACGACATGCTGCACGACCCGGCGCTGGTCGACGTGCAGGGCGAGCCCGGCACCCGCCCCGACATCGTGCAGCGCGCCATCGAGGTCGACGCCGCCCGCCGCACCCAGCTGCTGCGCCAGCTGCTGAAGGACAACGAAGGCACCTGGGACCGCGTGCTGGTGTTCGTCGCCACGCAGCACGCCGCGCAGACCGTGGCCGAGAAGCTGTACCGCAACGGCATCTACGCCGTGCCCTTCCACGGCGACATCGCGCAGGGCACGCGCCGCGACATCCTGGCGCAGTTCAAGCAGAGCCGCTGGGACGTGGTGATCGCCACCGACCTGGCGGCGCGCGGCCTGGACATCGCGCAGCTGCCCGTGGTCATCAACTACGACCTGCCGCGTTCGCCCACCGACTACATCCACCGCATCGGCCGCACCGGCCGCGCGGGCGCGAGCGGGCTGGCGATCAGCTTCGTGAGCCCGGCCACCGAGGCGCACTTCCGCCTGATCGAGAAGCGCCAGGGCCAGCGCGTGCCGCGCGAGCGCATCGCGGGCTTCGAGCCGACCGAGGCGGCACCGGTGGTGGTCGACACCTCGGGCAACGGCGGGATCAAGGGCGCGCGGCCGAGCAAGAAGGACAAGCTGCGCGCGGCCGCGGCGCTGGCCGCGCAGGCGGGCGGTGGGGAGGACGCGGACTGACGCGCGTCAGGCGTCAGCCGGCATGAAAGGATGCCGGCGGGTGCTTTGCCAGTTCTGCAAGCAGCAAGGTCCAGGCCCGTGTCCCTTGCTGGATCGACGCCAGCCGGAAGAACTCGTTCGGCGCATGCACGTCTTCATCGGGCAGGTTGAAGCCGAACATCAGCGTGTCGATGCCCAGCATCTCCTTGAAGATCGATGTGACCGGCACGCTCGCGCCGAGCCGCACGTGAACGGGGCGCCGGCCGCTCTCGCGTTCGAGCACCGCTTCGGCTGCGCGCACCAGCGGGTGGTCCGGCGCGAGGGTGGAGGCGGGCGAGCCGTCGTTCAGGGCCACCACGTCGAGCGTGCAGCCGGGCGGGCAGTGCCGCTGCAGGTGGCGCAGCACCGCGTGGATCACGGCGCGCGGGTCCTGCCCCGCGACCACGCGCGTGGTGAGCTTGGCCTGCGCCTCGCAGGGCACGATGGTCTTGCCGCCGCCGCCCGTGTAGCCGCCCCACAGGCCGTTCACGTCGAGCGCGGGCCGCAGCGTGATGCGCTCGCGGGCGGTGTATTCGGGCTCGCCGTGCGCGCCGGCGCCGACATCAGAAAAGAACGCGGCTTCGTCGTAAGGGAACGCCGCGGTATCGGCACGCTGCCTGGCGCTGAGTGGCAGCACGCCCTCGTAGAAGCCTTCGACCGCCACGCCGCCATCCGCGTGGTGCAGCGATGCGACCAGCCGCGCCATCTCGTGCAGCGCGTTGCGCACGCCGCCGCCGTAGCGGCCTGAATGCAAGTCCTTGTGCGCGGTGCGTAACCGCACCTCGAGCTGCGAGTTGCCGCGCGCACCGGTGTTGATCGTCGGCACCTGCGCGCTCGCGCGCCCGCCGTCGGCTGACAGCACCGCATCGGCCTGCAGCAGCGCCCGGTGGCGCTCGACGAGGGTTCGCAGCGAGGGGCTGCCTGTTTCCTCCTCGCCCTCGAGGAACACCTTGATGTTCACCGGGCACCGGCCCTGCACCGCGAGGAACGAGGCGATCACCTCGAGTGCGATGGTGGTCGAGCCCTTCACGTCGGAGGTGCCTCGGCCGTAGAGCCGGCCGTCCACTTCCGTGGGCTCGAACGGCGGCGTGCGCCACTGCTCGACGGGATCGGCCGGCTGTACGTCGTAGTGGCCGTAGACCATCAGCGTGGGTTGGCCGGGCGCGCCGTTCCATTCGCCGTACACGGCGGGCTCGCCGTCGCCGTCGAGCAGGCGCACGCCGGCCAGGCCGATCTGCTGCAGCCGCTCGACGAGGAAGCGCCGCGCCTCGTGCATGCCGGGCGCGAAGGCCGGGTCGGCGCTCACGCTCGGGATGCGCAGGAAGTCCTTGAGCCAGGCCACGATCTGCGGCTGGCGGGCGTCGAGGTGGTCGATGACGTGTTGTTCGTTCATGGAGGGAGGAGTGAATGCGGTGGGTTCGTCAGTACAGCGGCGGGAACACGTCCGGCCCCCACAGCGTGTCGCACTTGTGCGTGTGCTCGAACGCGTTGCTCGATGTCTTGACGGCGGGGTAGGTGAACTCCATCAGCGCGCGGCCCGACGGCCCCATGGAGCGCGGCCAGCGCGTCGTGACGTTGCGGCCGTCGCCGTTCGGGTCGCCGTGCTTCGCGAAGTTGAGGAGGTACGCCACCATCTGCGCCGACAGCGCCTTGCGCTGTGCGGTGGTGGTTGCGTCGGGCGTGGCGCTGCCCGGGTCGAAGTACGGGTACGTGGGCAGCGCGTCGACCGTGCCGGTCAGGTAGTAGCTGTCCATGCCGTGCGCGGTGCCGTAGAAGAAGGCCGTGGGGCTCGTTGGAAACGACAGCTGCGGATCGGTCATTTCCCAGCCGTACACCGGCACCCACGCGGCGAGCGCATCGCGCCGCGCGCTGTTGCCGCAGGCGTACATCGCGTCGCCCATGGCGCGCGCGATGCCTTGCGCCGGCACGGCGTAGTTGCCGATCGGGTAGGCCGCCTCGATGGCCGTGGTGTCGTAGCCGGCCGGCGCGAGCCCGCGCAGGTACAGTGGGTAGTAGGTGGCGCTCAGCTTCGTGTCGACGAACAGCGTGCCCTCGTCGTGCACGCCGCCGATCATCACGGGCACCTGGTTGAAGTTGCCGGTCGCGAAGGCGCGTGCGGGCACCTGCGTGAGGACCTGCGCGTCCACGGTGGGCCGCCACTTGAGCCCGCCCTGGGCCAGCAGCGCCGACACCGGCAGCGCGCGCAGGCAAGCGACCACGTCGGCGGCGCCGCTGCATCCGAGGTTCTGCACGGCGGTGTCGCCGACAGCGAGCGAGGTGTCCATGCTCGGGTTCGAGTACTCGGCCGCGCCGCCGCTTTGCATCACCGCGCGCTGGAACAGCCCCTTGGCCTTCGGCGACTGCAGCAGCGAGAAGCTCTGCGTCGCGCCTGCCGAGGTGCCCCATAGCGTGACGTTGCCTGCATCGCCGCCGAAGGCCGCGATGTTCTTCTGCACCCAGCCGAGCGCGGCCAGCTGGTCCATCACCGCGAAGTTGCCGAGGCTGCCGTCCTTGTTGGCCGCGCGCAGTGCCTTGTTCGCGAGGTAGCCGAGCGCGCCGAGCCGGTAGTTGAGGCTGACGACGACCACGCCGCGGCTCGCCAGCGGGCTCGGGCCCATCTCGCCCGAACCCAGCGTGAACGCGCCGCCGTGGATGTAGAAGATCACCGGCAGCTTGTCGCCGGGCTTCGTGCCTGCGGGCTTCCACACGTTGAGATAGAGGCAGTCTTCGGCGATCGATGACGACACCGCGCCGGGGGCTTGCGGGCACGCATTGCCGAAGGCCCTGGCCTGCAGCGTGGCCGCGTGTGCGGCCGGCGGTTGCGGCGGTGCCCAGCGCAACGCGCCCACCGGCGGCTGCGCGTAGGGAATGCCGAGGAACGACACCGTGTCCGCGCCGGCGCTGCCCGCGACCTTGCCCTCGGTGGTGACCGCGACCGTGAGGTCGTCCGGTGCCGGCGCGGGTGCCACCGGTGCGGGGCTTGCGGCCGGTGGCAGCGCGATGCCGCCGAAACCGGTGCTGCCGCCACCGCCGCCGCACGCCGAGAGCGACAGCGCGATCGTCAGCGCCAGGCCGTTGATGTGTCTCGTCTTCATGAATGCACCTCTTGTTCTTGCGTAGAGCGGGCGCTCAGGGCGACTCGTAGCCGATGGCCTTGACGAGGTCGCGGTAGCGCGCGATCTCGGCGGCGTAGAACTGCTCTCCGGCCTCCAGGCTCATCGGCTCGAAGACGGTCTTGGCCTGTGACTCCAGCTGTGCGCGCGCCTGCGGGTTCTTCAGCGCGGCGGCGATCGCGGCGTTGAGCCGTTCGGCCACCGGCCGCGGCGTGCCCTTGCGCACCACGTACGAGGTCCAGATGCTGAAGTCGAAGTCCTTCATGTCTTTGCTCTGCGCGCTGGTCTGCACCGTGTCGAACGGCGCGGGCAGCCGCTTGCCGGGCGACAGCGAACCGATCACGCGCAGGCGGCCCTGCTTCACGTAGTCGGCATAGAAGGCCTGGTAGGGCATGAACGCGAAGTCGATCTGCCCGCCGATCAGGTCCTGCAGGAGGGGTGCGCCGCCCTTGTAGGGCACGTGCGTGGCAGGCGCGCCGGTGCGTTTCGTGAAGAGCTCGCCGAGCAGGTGATACAGCGTGCCGGCGCCCGGCGTGCCGTAGCTCAGCGGTGCGTCCTTGCGCGAGCGCGCCAGCGCCACGAACTCATCGAGCGAGTGCGCCGGCAGCTGGTTGTTGACCATCAGCACCAGCGGCGAGGTGGCCACCGGCGCGATCCACTGGAAGTCCTCGGGCTTGTAGCGCGTGCTCTTGTTCACCAGCCCCGACAGGATCAGCTCGTTGGGCGAGCCCTGGAACAGAAAGTGGCCGTCGGCCGGCGCCGCCAGCACCTTGCCCGCGGCGATGGCGCCGCTCGCGCCACCGAGGTTCTCGACGATCACCTGCCCGCCGAGCGCCTTGCCGACCAGGTCGTTCAGGACCCGCGCGGTGAAGTCGCTGGCGGCGCCCGCCGGGTAGGGAACCATCATCGTGACGACCTTCGAGGGGTAGGGCCCCTGCGCTTGTGGCTGCGCCATCGCCGCCGTGCCGCAGCCTAGAAAAGCCAGCGCGCAAAGCCATTGACCGAACCGCTTCATGGGGAAATTCCTTGGTCCAAAGTAGTACGCGATGGATGCTAGGAATCGCATGAATATCTGTCCAATGCATTGTTTTTGTCATTACCATGAGCTCGCCTCATGCGTATGACAAAGAGCGGCCCGCCATGAACCTCCAGCAACTCGACCACCTGCTCGCGCTCGCCGAAACCGGCTCCTTCAGCCGCGCGTCCGAGAAGGTGCACCTGACGCAGCCGGCGCTCAGCCGCAGCATCCAGATGCTCGAGCAGGAGCTCGGCATGCAGCTCGTCGACCGCATCGGCAAGCGCAACGAGCTCACGCCGTTCGGCGCCATGGTGCTGGCGCGCGCCAAGCGCATCTCGATGGAGACGCATGAGCTCAAGCGCGCCGCCGCGCTGCTGGCCGACGGGCAGGCCGGTTCGGTGCGGCTGGGGCTCGGTGCCGCACCGGGCGCCCTGTTCTCATCGCCGTTGCTGATCCACATGCTGCGCCACCACCCACGTGTGGGCCTGCAGCTGCACGGCGGCGGGCCCGACCTGCAACTGGCGGCACTGCGCGCGCGCACGCTCGATGCGCTGGTGCTCACCTACCGCGCGGTGTCACCGCGGGAAGACCTGCACATCGACGTGCTGCCCACGCTGCGCTCCGGCTTCGTCTGCCGACGCGGCCATCCGCTGCTTGCGAAGGGCCGCGGCACGCCGGTGGGCTTCGACGACCTCGTGCGCTACCCGGTGGTCTCGACGATGGTCAGCGACGACGTGGCGCGCATTCTGGTCGAGCGTTACGGCAGCGACGCGAGCCCGCAGCGCTGGCTGCATGTGTCGTCGGAAGACATCGGCGCGCTGATCGATGCCGTGCGCAACACCGACGCGATCTTCCTGGGCGTGCTCGCGGCCACCCGCGCGCTGCAGGAGAGCGGCGAACTGGCCGAGTTGAAGGTGGCGCCCGCGGCGGGGCTCAGTGCGCAGCTCGCCTTCGTCACACTCGAAGGCCGCACCGAGGCCCCTGCGCTGCGGTTGGTGCGCGATTTCTGCGTCGGGCTCGCGCAGGCCGGTGCCGATCCATCCGCGGCGCCATCGACCTGATCTGCCCGCGCAGCGATTCGAACCGGCGCCGGGACCACCGCCGTTGCAGGCTATGCGTGCTGCTTGCCGAGCAAGTTCGCCATCAGGTCCACCGGCAGCGGAAACACGATGGTCGTGTTCTTGTCCGCGCCGATCACCGTGAGCGTTTCCAGGTAGCGCAACTGGATCGCCTGCGGCTCCTGCGCCAGCACGCGCGCGGCCTGGAACAGCTTCTCGGACGCCTGCAGTTCGCCCTCGGCATGGATCACCTTGGCGCGGCGTTCGCGTTCCGCCTCGGCCTGCCGTGCGATGGCGCGGATCATGGATTCGGTGAGGTCGATCTGCTTGATCTCGACGTTCGACACCTTGATGCCCCATGAGGCCGTCTGCACGTCCAGCGATTCGCGCACATCCAGGTTGAGCTTTTCGCGCTCGGCCAGCATGTCGTCCAGCTGGTGCTTGCCGAGCACCGAGCGCAGCGTGGTCTGGGCCAGCTGGCTGGTCGCGTTGAAGAAGTCCTTGACCTCGATGATGGCCTTGGCCGCATCGACGATGCGGAAGTAGACGACCGCGCTGACCTTCACCGACACGTTGTCGCGCGAGATCACATCCTGCGTCGGCACTTCGAGCACCACGGTGCGCAGGTCGACGCGCACCACCTGCTGGATGGCCGGGATCACGAACACCAGTCCGGGCCCTGCCACCTTCGAGAAGCGCCCCAGGGTGAACACGATGCCGCGCTCGTACTCCCGGAAGATCCAAATCGCCGAAAAGAGCAGCGCCGCCAGCAGGACCAGGGCGACGGCGCCGATGCCATAAGTGAAAGAGAGCATGGTGATCTCCCGCGACCCAGCAAAGGTGCTGGACGGTTGGACCCCCGCTGCGCAGCAGCGTTCCTGCCGGGCCGAAATGAAGGTCGCTACACCCACCCCAGCTGCCGCGCCGCCAGCTCCTTCATGATCTCCTCGGCCCCGCCGCCGATCATCATCACCTTGACCTCGCGGTAGACGCGCTCGCTCACGGTGCCGCGCATGAAGCCCATGCCGCCGAGGATCTGCACCGCCTGGTCGGCGCAGAACTGCATGGTCTGCGTGGCGTGGTTCTTGAGCAGGCAGACCTGCGCCACCCACTCGGGCGCGTTGATGCGGCCCGCCGCCTCGTGCGCGTCGCCCTCGGCGGACACGGCCTCGAGCCAGGCCTCGGTCGAGGCGATGCGCATCTGCATGTCGACCAGCTTGTGGCGCACGGCCTGGTGTTCGATGAGCGCGGCGCCGAAGGTCTTGCGCTCGCGCGACCAGGCCAGCGCCTCGTCGAGGCAGGCCTGCGCGAAGCCCAGCGCGCCGGCCGCGAGCCCGACGCGCTCGCCGTTGAAGTTGCCCATGACCATGCGGAACCCGCCGCCTTCTTCGCCCAGCAGGTAGCGCGCGGGCACGCGCACGTTGTCGAAGTGCAGCGTGGCGGTGTCGGAGCACAGCCAGCCCATCTTCGCGAGCCGCGTGTGCGAAAGGCCGGGCGCGTCGCCCGGCACCAGCAGCATCGAGAGCCCGCCCGCGCCGCGGCCTTCGCCGGTGCGCACGGCCACGGTGATCCAGTCGGCGCGCATGCCCGAGGTGATGAAGGTCTTCTCGCCGTTGAGCACGTAGTGATCGCCATCACGCTTCGCCGTCGTGCGCACTGCGGCCACGTCGGAGCCGCCACCGGGTTCGGTGATCGCAAGCGCGGCGATTTGCTCGCCGCGCAGCACGCCCGGCACGACCTCTCGCTGTACCGCGTCGCTCGCATGCAGCACCACGGGCGGCAGGCCGATATTGTGCGAGAACAGGCTCGCGAGCACGCCGCCGCTCTGGCCGTGGCGCGCGAGCGCGACCCAGGCCGGCAGCTTGAGCGCATACGAGGCGGGCGTGCCGCCGAGTGCTTCCGGGTAGCCCAGGCCCAGCAGGCCCAGCTCGGCCGCGCGGGTGTACAGCGCGCGCGGAAATTCGCCGGCCTCGTCCCAGGCCTGCACGTTCGGTGCGATCTCGGTCTGGGCGAAGCGGCGCACCGTGTCGGCGAGCGCCGCACGGTCGGCCTGCAGTTCAGCGTCCATGCCGGTCAGCCGCGCGGCGGGCGCTTGGCGATGCCCATGGTCTTGGCGAGGATGCCGAGCATCACCTCGTCGGCGCCGCCGCCGATCGAGCCCAGGCGGCCGTCGCGGTACAGGCGCGCCACGCGGTTCTCCAGCGTGAAGCCCATGCCGCCCCAGAACTGCAGGCAGGTGTCGGCCACCTGGCGCGTGAGGCGGCCGGTCTTGAGCTTGGCCATCGACGCGAGCTCGAGCACGTCCTCGCCCTTCACGTGCAGGTCGCAGGCGCGGTAGGTGAGGGCGCGCAGCGCCTCCACCTCGGTCTTCAGTTCGGCCAGCTTGAACTGCACCCACTGCTGGTCGGCCAGCGTGGCGCCGAACATCTGGCGCTGCTGCGCCCATTCGATGGTCTGCGAGATGCAGTCGTCCATCGGCGCGAGCGAGCTGGCCGCGCACCACAGGCGCTCTTCCTGGAACTGCTGCATCTGGTAGACGAAGCCCTGGCCCTCTTCGCCGATGCGGTAGCGCTGCGGCACGCGCACGTTGTCGAAGTAGATGAGGCCGGTGTCGCTCGAGTCCATGCCGATCTTGCGGATCTTCTTGGCCTTCTCGATGCCGGGCAGGTTCATCGGCACCATCACGAGCGACTTGTTGCGATGCACCGGGCCCTCGCTGGTGTTGACCAGCATGCACATCCAGTCGGCCTGCAGGCTGTTGGTGATCCACATCTTCTGGCCGGTGATGAGGTAGTCGTCGCCGTCCTTCTTCGCATAGGTCTTCAGGCCCGCCACGTCGCTGCCCGCGCCGGGCTCGCTCACGCCGATGCAGCCGACCGTGTCGCCTGCGATGGCGGGCACCAGGAACTCGCGGCGCAGTTCGTCGCTGCCGAAGCGCGCGAGCGCGGGCGTGCACATATCGGTCTGCACGCCGATGGCCATCGGCACGCCGCCGCAGCTGATGTGGCCCAGCCCTTCGGCGAAGGCCATCGCGAACGAGTAGTCGAGCCCGGCGCCGCCAAAGGCTTCGGGCTTGTTCAGGCCCAGCAGGCCGAGGTTGCCGAGCTTCTTGAAGACCTCGTGCGCGGGAAAGATCTCGGCCTCTTCCCATTCGTCGACGCGGGGGTTGATCTCCTCGTCGATGAACCGGCGCAGGGTGTTCTGCATCTCGAGGTGTTCATGGGTGTACTGCATCACTGGTCTCCGTTCGTTCGCTCGTTACTTGTCCTGGAACACGCGCGGTGTCTGCGCGAGGTGAAAGCCGTCGTAGGGCCGCACCGCGGGGCGCTGCTGCGCCTGCGCGTCGGGCAGCGCCATCGGCCAGCCCATGCGCGCCTGCGGGCGCGCGCCGTCCACGCGCAGCACGGTGCCGCTGATGAAGGCGGCGGCCGGGCCCAGCAGGAAGGCGATGGCGGCGGAGGTCTCGGCCTCGTTGCCGAAGCGGCCGGCCGGCACGGTCTTGCGCATGGCGCGCAGCATGTCGCCGGCCTCGGGCGGGTAGTGGTCCATGCCGCTGGAGGCGATGTAGCCCGGCGCCACGGCGTTCACGCGCACGCCGCTCACGGCCCATTCGGCGGCGGCGGTCTCGGTGAAGCTCACCATGCCGGCGCGCGCGGCGCCGCTGTGGCCCATGTTCGGCATCGACCCCCAGATGTCGGCCACGATGTTGACGATGGCGCCGCCGTTCGCCTGCATGCTCTGCAGGTAGCACTCGCGCGCCACCAGGAAGCCGCCCGTGAGGTTGGTGTGGATCACCGCCTCCCAGCCCTTGGCCGAGATGGCGGCCAGCGGCGTGATGTACTGGCCGCCCGCGTTGTTGACCAGCCCGTCGATGCGCCCGTGCGCCGCGACGATGGCTTTCACGGCCTCGCGCACGGCGTCTTCCTGGCGGATGTCGAAGGCCTGCGTGCTGGCCTGGCCGCCTGCGGCCTCGATCTCGGCGCGCACCGCGTCGAGCTTCTCGGGCTTGCGCCCGACCAGCACCACGTGGGCGCCGAGCGAGGCCAGCTCGTGCGCGGTGCAGCGGCCGATGCCCGAGCCGCCGCCGGTGACGACGATGCATTGCCCGGCGAACAGGCCGGGCGCGAAGACGGAGCGGTAGTGGGATGCGTTCATTCGACAGGTTCTCGAAAAAGGGGAGGGGCCTTCAGGCCTCGGCGATCTCGGCCACGATGTGGCGCGCGGCCACCTGCGTGCCCACGGCCACGTGCAGCGCCGCGACGCGGCCCGCGCGCGGTGCGCAGTGCACGTGTTCCATCTTCATGGCTTCGAGCGTGACCAGCGGCTGGCCTGCCGAGACGGTGTCGCCCTCGGCAGCGAGCAGCGCGACCACGCGGCCGTTCATCGACGCGCGCAGCAGGCCGTCGCCGCCGCCCGCGTCGGCGCGCGGAACGGCCACGTGCGTGAGGTCGTCGAGGCGGTGGGCGCGGCCGTCGAAGTGGAGGTCCGTGCGTTGGCCGCGCCGCACCACCCATGCCTGTGCGGCCACGCCGTTGCAGGCGAAGCGCACCGGCCCGTCGTCCGGCAGCGCCAGCAGCGCCAGCAGCGCCAGCGTGGCCGGTGCGGTGTCGTCCAGCACGACCTCGAAGTGCGCGGCGCCGCGCGGCGTCACGCGCGCCGTGTGCACGGCACCGTCGAGCGCAAAGCGCAGGGCGTTGGGCAGCGTGTGTGCCAGCGGCGAGGGCCAGCCGCGTGCGCCGGTCTGCAGCAGCAGGGCCGCGAGCAGGGCGGCGCGCGTGTCGGCTGCCGCGTCGGCGGCGAGCAGCGCGTCGAGGTGGTCGCCGATGAAGGCGGTGGTCGCTCCGCCGCTCGCGAACACCGGGTGCGCGAGCGCGCGCTGCAGCAGCGCCTGGTTGGTCGGCAGGCCGAGCGCCACCGTGTCGCGCAGGCCGGCGAGCAGCCGCTGTCGCGCCTCGTCGCGCGTGCGGCCTGACGCGATGAGCTTGGCGATCATCGAGTCGTAGAAGGGCGGCACTTCGGCGCCGTCGCGCAATGCGTGTTCGGTGCGCAGCGCGGGCGACGGGCGCCACGCCGTGAGCGCGCCGCTCTGTGGCAGGAAGCCCTGCTGCGGGTCTTCAGCACACAGCCGCACCTCGATCGCATGGCCGGTGATGCGCACGTCGTCCTGCGTGAGCGGCAGCGGCTCGCCGGCCGCCACGCGCAGCTGCAGCTCGACGAGGTCCAGCCCCGTCACCGCTTCGGTCACCGGATGCTCCACCTGCAGCCGCGTGTTCATTTCCATGAACCAGTACCGGCCCTGCGCGTCGAGCAGAAACTCGAGCGTGCCCGCGCCTTCGTAGGCGATGGCCTTGGCGGCGGCCACGGCGGTGGCGCCCATGCGCGCGCGCAGCGCGGCATCGACGGCCGGGGAGGGCGCTTCCTCGATCACCTTCTGGTGGCGCCGCTGCACCGAGCAGTCGCGCTCGCCGAGGTGGATCGCGTGGCCGTGGCGGTCGGCAAACACCTGGATCTCGATGTGGCGCGGCGCGACGATGGCGCGCTCCAAAATCACGGTGGCGTCGCCGAAGGCATGCAGCGCCTCGGACTGCGCGCTCTGCAGTTGCTCGGCGAAGGCGCCGGCCGCGGTCACGAGCCGCATGCCGCGCCCGCCGCCGCCGGCCGTGGCCTTGATCATCACGGGCCAGCCGATGCGCTCGGCCTCGGCGGCCAGCGTGGCGGTGCTTTGATCGTCGCCCTGGTAGCCTGGAATGCACGGCACGCCGGCCGCCTGCATGAGCCGCTTGGCGCCGGCCTTGTCGCCCATCGCGACGATGGCTTCGGGCGATGGCCCGATGAAGACCAGCCCCGCGTCGCGGCAGGCCTGTGCGAACGCGGCGTTCTCGGCGAGGAAGCCGTAGCCCGGGTGCACCGCGTCGGCGCCGCTGGCGCGGGCCGCGGCAATGATCGCGTCGATGTTCAGGTAGCTCTGCGCGGGCAGCGGCTCGCCGATGCACACGGCCTCGTCGGCCTGGCGCACGTGCTCGGCGTCTGCGTCGGCGCAGGAGTACACGGCGACCGTGCGGTAGCCCATGGCGCGCGCGGTGCGCATCACGCGCACGGCGATCTCGCCGCGGTTGGCGATCAGGATCTTGTGAAAGGTGCTCATGGCCGTGCCACCGAAAACTGCATGGGTTGCGGCGCACGCGCCTCGGCGTCGCGGCAGATCGACAGCGCCTCGGCCAGCACGGCGCGCGTGTCGCGCGGGTCGATCACGCCGTCGTCCAGCAGCAGCGCGCTGGTGGTGAAGACGCTCATCTGGCGCTCGAAGCGCTCGACGATCTGGCGTTGCATCGCGTCGATCTTGTCGCGATCGACAGCACCCTTGCGCGCCATGCCGGCCTCCATCACGATGGCCATGGTCTGCGCCGCCTGCTCGCCGCCCATCACGGCGGTGCGTGCGTTGGGCCAGCTGAAGCAGAAGCGCGGCGCGAAGCCGCGACCGCACATGCCGTAGTTGCCCGCGCCGTACGAGGCGCCGCAGTGCAGCGTGATCTGCGGTACGTTGGCGCTGGTCACGGCCTGGATCATCTTGGCGCCGTGCTTGATGATGCCGGCCTCCTCGTGCGCGCGGCCCACCATGTAGCCCGTGATGTTCTGCAGGTAGACGATCGGCGTGCGCGACTGGCAGCAAGCCTGGATGAAGTGCGTAGCCTTGGTGGCGCCGTCGGAATCGATGGGGCCGTTGTTGGTGATGATGCCCACCGCGTGGCCTTCCAGGCGGATGTGGCCGCAGACCGTGGCGCTGCCGTAGTGCTCGCTGAAGGCCAGGAACTCCGAGCCGTCGGCGATGCGCGCGATGACCTCGCGCATGTCCACCGGCCGTCGGCCGTCGGCGGGCATGAGGCCCATCAGCTCTTCGGCGTCGTGGCGCGGCGGTGCGAAGGTGCGCGGCGTTTCGTCGCGCGCCCAGTCGATGCCGCCGAGGATGGCGCGCGCGATGCGCAGCGCGTCGCGGTCGTCCTCGGCCAGGTAGTCGCCCAGGCCCGAGATGTGGGTGTGCATGACGGCGCCGCCCAGTTCTTCCTCGGTGGCGATCTCGCCGGTGGCGGCCTTCAGCAGCGGCGGCCCGGCCAGGAAGGCCCGCGTGCGGTCGCGCACCATCACGATGTAGTCCGACAGGCCCGTCTGGTAGGCGCCGCCCGCGGTCGACGAGCCGTGCGTCACCGTCACCACCGGCAGCCCCGCGGCCGAGAGCCGCGCGAGGTTGCGGAAGATGTTGCCGCCGCGCACGAAGTCCTGCACGCGGTACTGCATGAGGTTGGCGCCGGCGCTTTCCACCAGCTGGATGAAGGGCAGCTTGTTCTCCAGCGCGATCTCGTGCAGGCGCAGCTGCTTGTCCAGGCCCATGGGCTGCAGCGCGCCGGCGTCGATGCCGGAGTCGGAGGCGCTGATCATGCAGCGCACGCCCGCCACGCGCCCGATGCCGGCGATCAGGCCGCCGCCGGGCACGCTTTTCGAAAGGTCGGAGTTGTCCTGGCCCAGGCCCGCCAGCGTGGCCAGCGGCAGGAAGGGCGCGCCGGTGTCCAGCAGCAGCGCGAGGCGTTCGCGCGGCAGCAGCTGGCCGCGCTTGGCGAAGCGCTCGGCCGAGGCGCTGGAGGCGGCCACGGCGCGGGCTTCGTGGGACCGGACCTGGTCCAGCAGCGAGAGCATGCTGGCGCGGTTGGCCTGGTAGGCGTCTCCGGCGGTGTGCAGCCGGGATTCGAGGAAGGGCATGGGGGTCTGTGCGGTGCGCGCGTGTCGTTTCGCACAGACTTTAGGAGGCGGGCCCCCGGCCCGCTTGCGCCAACTAGCTGGGGCGCACGCGCCGTTGTGCGGCGGGGGCGGCGTCCAGGCTGCTGCCCGTGACCACCCAGTAGATGAAGATCAGCACCGCGCCGGCCGTGCCGAACACCGTGAGGCCCATGTAGCTGCCGCCCAGCGAGAGCGCGTCGACCGGGGCGGCCGCCGTGCAGATCATGCTGGCCGCGCTCATGCCCACGTAGTGCATGGTGCACACCGCCACGCCCATCACGGCGGCGGCGGCCACCTGGTGGCTCAGCTTGCGCAGGTTGAAGGCCAGCCACAGCGCCGCGGCGGCGGCCGTGATGGCGATGACCACCGACAGCGCGACCATGCTGAAGTCGAAGCTCATCGTGGCCCGCATGTTCATCGCGAACATGCCCATGTAGTGCATCACGCACACGCCCAGGCCCGCCAGCAGGCTGCCGGCCAGCCAGCCCGAGCGGCTGAACTTGGCGCGCCCGCCCGCCAGGTACAGCGCAATGCCCGAGATCAGGATGGCCGCCACCAGCGACACGATGGTCAGCGGCATGTTGTACGCGATGCCGAAGGGCAGCCGGTAGGCCAGCATGCCGATGAAGTGCATCGACCAGATGCCGATGCCCCCCAGCGCCACCGCGGCACAGGCCACGATGGCCAGGTTGGGTTTGCCGTCGGCGCCGACCATGCGCCCGGCGCAGATCAGGGCCACCAGCGAGCCGAAGAAGGAAATGACGAACGAAAGCGCGACCAGCCCCAGGGAGTATTCGGGCGATAGCACTTGGCCTACGACGAGTGGAGTCATGCGATGTCCCTTCGGAAAGAGCGCTTCGCAGACCCCGACTGCCCTATGCGATCGGAACGCTGCGACGCGTCCCGACCAGTTTGTAATATGTGTTTATAAAAGTAAACAGAAACTTGTACTAATTGTTACCCTGAATGACAGGCCGAATTCGATAGATCGAATTGTTCCTGTCGGCCGCCACGTAGACCGTGCCGTCGCGGCCCACGGCCACGCCCGTCACCACGTAGGGCGGGGGCAGGCCGGGCCCGGCCGCCAGGCCGATGGGCAGGTTCTCGGCGACGGTGCGGCGGGTGCCGGTGGCCGGGTCGATCTCGACCAGCCGGCGTGCCGCGCTCTCGGCCACGATGAAGCTGCCCCACGGCGTCTGGGCCAGGCCCTCGGGCAGCGCCAGCCCGTCGGCCACGGTGCGCAGCGGCGCGCTGGCGTCCAGCGGAATGCGCAGCAGCTTGCCGGCCGCCTCGGTCACGTAGAGCGCGCCGTCCTGGCCGACCACCAGTTGCACCGGGCCGTTCAGTCCGCTAGCCAGCACTGACTTCTCCGCAAACTTCGGCCCGCTGGCGCGGGTGATGCTGCCGGTGGCGAGTTCGGCGTAGATCACGCTGCCGTCGGGCATGGGCAGCGCATCGAACGGGGCCTTCAGGCCGTGGATCGTCTCGATCGTCTTCAGCGTCTGGCGGTCGACCAGCTGCACCGAGCCCGTGAACCACGAGGTCAGCGCGAACAGCCTGGGCGACAGGCCGACTGCGAAGGGGTAGTCGAGTTCGGGGTCGCGCTGCATGCGGAACACGTCGCGCACCTCGCCGGTGCGCACGTCGACCTGCCGGAAGCCGAAGACGTCGGCCACCCACAGGTCGTTGCCGTCGATCTTCAGGCCCGCGGGCACCGCCACCTTGCCGCTGGTGAGCGTGCGCAGCGCGCCGGTGGCGGGGTTGAAGGCCTGCACCTCGTTGTTGGCCATGTTCGAAACGTAGATGGTCCCGTCCGGAGCGATGGCCAGGTTGTCGAGCGACGGGCGCAGCTGCTTGGCCACGGTCTTCTTGCCGCTCGCAAGATCGACCTTCACCAGTTCGCCGCTGCGCGCATCGACCACCCAGAGGTTGCCCTTGCCGTCGAGGTTGGCGGCGGCCGGGATCTTGAAGCCGTCGGCGATCACGGTCAGATTGCCGTTCGCCGGGTCGATCTTCACGACCTGGCCCTTGAACCACAGCGGGCCGTAGAGCAGGCCGTCGGGCCCGACCTCGAAGCCGTTGAAGCCGCCCATGTCCTTCTTGATGAGCCGGGGCGGCTGCTTGCCTTCGCGGTCGATCTCCCACAGCGCGTCGCCCAGGAACACCTGCGAGGCGTAGAGCTTGCCGTTCTTGCGATCGAAGTCGAGCGAGTTCAGCCCGGGCAGATCCTTGGCGAGCACGCGCAGCGGCGCGCTGTCGTTTTCGCGGTAGCGCAGCATGCCCATGAGGTAGTTGGTCCAGGCCAACTCGCCCTTCGGGCCGACCGCGATGTCGTCGGCCTGGCCCTCGGGCGCATCGATCAGCACCTTGGCGGCGCCGGTCTGGCGGTCGACCTCCCACAGCGTGTTGCCGAGCACGGAGCCCGCCAGCAGCCGGCCCTTCGCATCGATGGCCAGGCCGTGCACGCCCGCGAAGGACGACGGGGCCACGAGCACCTCGGGCGCGGCCCACGCGGCGGGGCGCTTGGGTGGCGGCGACAGCGAACTGCAGGCGGCGAGCAGGGCGAGGGCGGCGGTCAGCGCGGCAGCGCGGATCGAGCGACGGGGCATGGCGATCTCCTCTGGGGTTGGCGTTGTGGATGCGGCAGTGCGCCCGCAGTCTAGGAGCCGGAAGAGGCCGCGCAGTCGCTCGCGGGACAAGACGCGGACTTTCGTCCGCTGCGGATAACCCGCAGCACCCGGTGATTCTTCAGCCGCGCAGCAGCTGCGTCGCCGTGTGGATCAGCAGCCCCACCAGCCCGCCCACCAGCGTGCCGTTGATGCGGATGAACTGCAGGTCGCGCCCGATGTGGCGCTCAAGCTCGTCGGTCATCTCGTGCGCGTTCCACTCGCCCACGCGCTCCTCGATGTAACGGCGGATGTCTTCCCGGTAGCGTTCGATGGCCGCCGGCGCGGCGGCTTCGAGCTGCTCGTTGATCCAGGCGCGGATCGCCGCGTCGTTCTGCAGCCGCTGGCCCAGCGCGCCGGCCATGGTGGCGATGCGCTGGCGGATGGTCGAGTCGGGGCGCCCCAGGTCGTCGTGCAGCCAGCCCAGCAGCTCGCCCCACAGGCCGTGCAGGTAGTCGCCCAGCGCGGGGTGCGCGATGAGCTCGGCGCGGATCTGCTCGCCGCGCTGCTGGAACTCGGGGTCCAGCTTCAGGCGCACCACGAAGTCGTCCACGAAATGGTCGAAGCGCTTGCGCATCGGGTGGTCGGGCTCGGCCGCCAGTTCGGCCAGCGTGCGCGCGATGGCGGCCACGATCTTGCGCGTGGCGAGCTTGGCCGCCACCTGGTCCAGGCCCACGTAGCGCAGCGTCTTGATCTCGCGCGCGATGGCCTCGGTGATGTGCGCCTGTACCTCGTCGCCGTCGAGCAGCTCGGCCACCTGCTGCAGCACGTCGTCGAGCAGCGCCTGGTGGCGCCCGCCGGCCGTGAGCGCATCGAGCGCCTGGCCCGTGAGGCGCGAGAGGTCGATCTTGGCCAGCCCGGTCGCGGCGGCGCGGCCCATGAAGTCGCGCACCCGTTCGTCGTCGAAGGCGGCTAGGCCGTAGCGCGTGGCGGCCACGCCCCATTCGCCGAGCCGCTCGCCGCTGGCGGGCCGGGCCAGCCACTCGGCGATGCGCCCTGCCGCGTCGAACTGGCGCAGCTTGGCCAGCACCTGGGCGGTGCTCAGGAAGTTGTCGCAGATGAAGCCCGCGAGCTTGGCGCCGATGCGGTCCTTGTTGCTCGGGATGATCGCCGTGTGCGGGATCGGCAGGCCCAGCGGGTGGCGGAACAGCGCCACCACCGCGAACCAGTCGGCAATGGCGCCGACCATCGCGGCCTCGGCAAAGGCCGCCACGTAGCCCCAGGCCGGGTGCTGGCCGTGCAGTGCGCTGGCCAGCGCATACAGCGCCGCCGCCGCGCACAGCAGGCCGAGCGCGACGCGTTTCATGCGTTGCAGTGCGCCGCTGCCGTGGTCTTCAGCCAATGGTGTGCGAGGTCGCGAGGCGCTCCATGAACAGCTCGCAGCGCGCGAGCTGCTCGAGGCTCACGAACTCGTCGGGCTGGTGCGCCTGCTCGATGCTGCCGGGGCCGCACACCACGGTGGGGATGCCGGCGTTCTTGAACAGGCCCGCTTCGGTGCCGAAGGCCACCAGCGTGGTGCGGTCTTCGCTGGCCAGGCGCTGCGCGAGCAGCGTGACCGGATCGCCGGCCGCGCCCAGGAAGCTCGGGATCTCGCAGATCGTTTCAAACTTGAAGCCCGCGTCGGGCGCCACCTTCTTCATGGCGGGCTCGATGCTCGCGGCGTACGCCAGCACGTCGGACTGCATGCGCTTGGCGTCGGCCGTGGGCAGGTCGCGGAATTCGTAGCGGAACTCGGCGTCGCGCGGCACCACGTTGTCGGCGATGCCGCCGTGGAACTGGCCCACGCTGGCGGTGCTGAAGGGCACGTCGAAGCCGTCGTAGCGCGGCTCGCTGCGCTCGAAGTCCTCGGCCATGTCGCGCACCTTGCCGATCACGCGCGCGGCCATCTCGATGGCGTTGACCGACTTCGGCGTGAGCGACGAATGCGCCTCCTTGCCGCGCACGCAGCACTTGTAGCGGTACACGCCCTTGTGGGCGATGGCCGGCACCATGCTCGTGGGCTCGCCCACGATGCACGCCAGCGGCTTGATGCCGGCGTCGCGCATGTCGGCAATGAGTTCGCGCACGCCGAAGCAGCCGATCTCTTCTTCGTACGTGAAGGCGAAGTGCACGGCGAAGGGCGCGTCGCCCTCGAGGAAGCGCTGGGCGTTGGCCAGCGCGATCGCGATGTAGCTCTTCATGTCGGCCGAGCCGCGACCGTACAGGCGCTCGTTCTGCACCACGGCCGACAGCGGGTCCACGCTCCAGGCCTGGCCGTCCCAGGGCACCGTGTCGGTGTGGCCCGAGAGGATCACGCCGGCCGGCTTGCCCTCGCCCAGCGTGGCGAACAGGTTCGCCTTGGTGCGCTCGGCGTTGTAGGTGATGCGGCTCTTCACGCCGAGGGCGGCGAGGTGCGCCTGGGCGAAGTCGATCAGCTCGAGGTTGCTGTTTGCGCTCACCGTGTTCATGCGAACCAAGGTTTGCGCCATCAAGAGGCTCTGGGGAGAAAGCGTGTGCTGCATGCAACAGATTGTCCGGGAAGTTGAACGCCCGCGCAGATGGGTATCGGCGTTGTCACGCGCAGCGGGTAGCCTGCCTCCTCTTTTTTCTTTGTTTGGATGGAGAAGACAACATGCGCATGTCCCTGCAGATCACCCTGACCGCCGCGGCCGCCCTGAGCCTGGCTGCCTGCGGCACCACCGGCCCGGCGGCGAACAAGCTGCTCACGCTGGACGGCAACCCGCCGCTGGTCATCGCCCACCGCGGCGCCTCGGGCTACCTGCCGGAACAGACGCTGGAGTCGTACGCCCGCGCCATCGAACTGGGCGCCGACGTCATCGAGATGGACCTGGTCTCCACCAAGGACGGCGTGCTCATCGCCCGCCACGACCCCAACCTGGCGATCAGCACCGACGTGGCCAAGCACGCCCGCTTCGCCTCGCGCAAGAAGACCATCCAGGTCGACGGCGAGACCCAGACCGGCTGGTTCAGCAACGACTTCACGCTGGCCGAGATCAAGACCCTGGGCGGCATCTCGACCGACCCCGAGCGCCCGCAGGAATTCAACGGCAAGTTCAAGGTCGTGACCTTCCAGGAGATCATCGATTTCGCCAAGGCCAAGTCGAAGGAAACCGGCCGCACCATCGCGATCTACCCGGAAACCAAGAACCCGACCTACTTCCGCGACCTGGGCATGCCCATGGAAGACAAGGTCATCGCCGCCATCAACGCCGCCGGCTGGAACAGCAAGACCGCGCCCATCTACGTGCAGTCCTTCGAGCCCGGCAGCCTCAAGTACATGAAGAGCAAGGGCCTGAACACCCGGCTCATCCAGCTGATCGACGGCGACGGCATCGACATGAAGACCGGCGCCATGACCTACGCCGTGCCCGTCGACCGCCCCTACGAGTGGACCAAGGCCGGCGACAAGCGCAACTTCGACGTCATGGTCACGCCCGCCGGGCTGGCCGAGATCAAGACCTACGCCGACGGCATCGGTCCCTGGAAGCGCTACATCGTGAGCGTCAAGGGCGCCGTGGGCGCCGACGGCAAGGTGGTGGACGTCAACAAGGACGGCAAGATCAACGACGCCGACGCCACCTCGACGGCCCCCACCACGCTGATCGCCGACGCCCACAAGGCGGGCCTGTTCGTGCATCCCTTCACGTTCCGTAACGAGTCGCGCCGGCTCGCGTCCGACTACAACAAGGACGGCAAGAACGAATACGCGGTCTATTACAAGCTCGGCGTCGATGGCGTGTTCACCGACTTCACCGACACCGCGCTGGCCGCGCGCGCCGAGTACCTGAAGAGCATCGGCCGCTGAGGGTTTGCCCGGCACGGTCTTTGCGGCGCCCAGCGCAAAGCCTAGACTGTGTCTTATGAAACTCATCGACTCGCTCGTCACGCAGGCGGCCGGCATCGCGGCCGTCCGGCGTGACCTTCATGCCCACCCTGAACTCTGTTTCGAAGAAGTCCGCACCGCCGACGTGGTGGCAGGCAAGCTCACCGAATGGGGCATTCCCATCCACCGCGGCCTGGGCACCACCGGCGTGGTCGGCATCGTCAAGAACGGCACCAGCAACCGCGCCGTCGGCCTGCGCGCCGACATGGACGCGCTGCCCGTCACCGAGCTCAACACCTTCGCCCACGCCAGCCAGCACCACGGCAAGATGCACGCCTGCGGCCATGACGGCCACACGGCCATGCTGCTCGCGGCGGCGCAACACCTAGCGAAAAACCGCAACTTCGACGGCACCGTCTACCTGATCTTCCAGCCGGCCGAAGAGGGCGGCGGCGGCGCGCGCGAGATGATCAAGGAAGGGCTCTTCGAGCAGTTCCCCATGGACGCCGTCTTCGGCATGCACAACTGGCCCGGCATGAAGGCCGGCCAGTTCGCCGTGAGCCCCGGCCCGGTGATGGCCTCGGGCAACAAGTTCCATGTGAACGTGGTCGGCAAGGGCGGCCACGCCGCGCTGCCGCAGACCGGCATCGACCCGGTGCCGATCGCCTGCGAGATCGTGCAGGCCTTCCAGACCATCCTCACGCGCAAGATGAAGCCGACCGACTCGGCGGTGATCTCGGTCACCACCATTCACGCCGGCGAGACCAACAACGTGATCCCCGACAACTGCGAGCTGTCGGGCACCGTGCGCACCTTCTCGCTCGAGGTGCTCGACATGATCGAGGCCAAGATGAAGCAGATCAGCGAGCACATCTGCGCCGCGCACGACGCCACCTGCGAGTTCCGCTTCGAGCGCTACTACCCGCCGACCATCAACACCGAGGCCGAGGCCGACTTCGCGCGCCGCGTGATGGGCGGGATCGTCGGCCCCGAGAACGTGCTCAAGCAGGAGGCCGCCATGACCTCGGAAGACTTCGCCTTCATGCTGCAGGCCAAGCCCGGCGCCTACGCCTTCATCGGCAACGGCGACGGCTCGCACCGCGACGTGCACCACGGCGAAGGCCCGTGCACGCTGCACAACGCCAGCTACGACTTCAACGACGACCTCATCCCGCTGGGCGCGACCTGCTGGGTGCAGATCGCCGAGCAGTTCCTGAAGCCCGGCACCGGCGGCGCAGCGGCATGATCGGCATCGGCGAGGCCTTTTCGCCGCGCTACGCCCAGGCGCGCCAGAAGTTCCTGCAGGGCTGCGTCAGCGCCGGCCTCACGGTCGAGCCGCACGCGCACCCGCTCAAGGGCCGCGACGGCGAAGAGCTGTCGATGGACGTGGCGCTCGACGGCGATGCCAACGCCGAGCGGCTGCTGGTCGTCACCAGCGCCTGCCACGGCGTCGAGGGCCACTGCGGCAGCGGCGTGCAGGTGTTCGCGCTGCACGACGCCGAATGGCGCGAGAAGGCCAAGGCACAGGGCGTGGCGGTGCTGTACGTGCATGCGCTGAACCCGCACGGCTTTTCGTACGGCCGCCGCGTGACGCACGAGAACGTCGACCTGAACCGCAACTTCCTCGACTTCTCGAAGCCCGTGCCGGTGAACGAGCCTTACGCCAAGCTGCACCCGCTGCTGCTGCCCGACACCTGGCCGCCGACGCCGGACAACCAGGCCGCGATCGAGAAGTGGATCGACAAGCACGGCGCCACGGCCTACCAGGCGGCTGTCACCAGCGGCCAGTACCAGTTCGACGATGGCCTGTTCTTCGGCGGCAAGGCGCCCACCTGGAGCAACAAGACCATCCGCAGCGTGTTGCGCCGCCATGCAGGCAGCGCGAAGCGCCTGGCCTGGATCGACCTGCACACGGGGCTCGGCCCCAACGGCCTGGGCGAGCGCATCTTTGCCTGCCGCGACGACAAGGTGGCTTACGCCCGCGCCAACGCCTGGTGGGGCACGCCGGCGGCGCCCGTCACCTCGATCTACGACGGCTCCTCGACCTCGGCGCTGCTGCGCGGGCTGATGTGGGACGCCGTGTACGAAGAGTGCCCGCAGGCCGAGTACACCGGCATCGCGCTCGAATACGGCACGCTGCCGATGCTCGAGGTGACCGGCGCCCTGCGCGCCGACCACTGGCTGCACAAGCACCCGGACGCACCGGCCGACCTGGCCGATGGCATCCGCGCGCGCATGGTGGAGGCGTTCTACACGGACTCCGACGCCTGGCGCGGCCAGATCGTGAGCCAGGCGCGGCAGGCGATGTTCCAGGCGGTGGACGGGCTGAGCAGCTGAACCTGAACGGCCCGGGCGCGCGCTCTGGCGTGCTTCCGCCGACGCGGTACCTTGCTCCGCGAATGTCCCCCGGCCTGCGGCCTCCTCCTTGATTTCGCTGCGCAAGGCACCGCATCGACGTGAGCGTTGGGCTGTGCGGTTGTTGATCGACTGCACACCAGCGCTGCGTCCCGTGCACAGGACACTGGGTGCTTCCCGCAGCGAAATCAAGGAGGAGGGCGAAGCCCGGAGGACATTCGCGGAGGGAAGTACCCGGTGGCCTGTGCACGCGCCCCGAACCAGAGCGCGAAAAAACTACGTCCGCACCCGCCCGTCAGCAGTCAGCATCGACAGCTCGACAAACTTCGAAGCCACATGGCTCTTCGAAGAGAACGACACCTCGAAGCCGCCGAACTGCTGCCGCTCGATGCTTTCCAGCCCCGCGATCAGCCCGTCGCGCGTGCCCTTGCCGCCCGGTGCGCGGCGCAGCCCCTCGGTCAGCACCTTGGCGGCTAGGTAGCCTTCCATGCTCGAGAAATTGGCGCTCGCGCCGCCGCCCGCCTTGCGCACCGCTTCGGTGAACTCGCGGGCCAGCGCGTTGGCCTGGTTGTAGGGCGAGGGCACCACCTGCGTGACCATCACGCCCGCGGCCTCCTTGCCCAGTTCGTCCGCCAGCGCCTGCGTGCCCACGAACGAGAGGTTGAAGAACACACCGCCATAGCCCGCCTTGCGCATCTCGCGGATGAACGCCGCGCAGGCCTTGTAGGCGCCGACCTGGACCACCGCCGCCGGCTGGCTCGCCATGATCGTCTTCACCGCCGCGGCCACGTCGGCCGAGTTGCGCTCCACCGTGGCCAGCGCCACCGGCTTGAGTTCCTGCTGGGCCAATGCCAGCGTCACGCCGTCGAGGCCGGCCTTGCCGTAGGCGTCGTTCTGGTAGAAGACCGCGATCTTCTTCATGCCCAGGTGGGTGAGCTGTTTCACCATCAATGCCGTCTCGTCGTTGTACGAAGCGCGCAGATGGAACACGTTGCGGTGAAAAGGCTCGCGCAGCGACATCGCACCCGTGAACGGCGCGATGAACGGCACCTTGTCCTTCACCGCCAGCGGCAGCGCGGCCAGGCTGGTCGGCGTGCCGATGTAGCCGAACAGCGCGAACACGTCTTCACTGATCAGCTTCTGCGTGTTGGCCGCGCAGCGGTCGGGCTCGTAGCCGTCGTCCAGGTTCTTGATGACCACGTCGCGCTGGCCCGGCTGGGCGTTGTACTGGTCCAGGAACAGCTTGGCGCCCTGGTGGAACTGGATGCCCAGCTGCGCGGCCGGCCCGGTGAACGGCGCCGACTGGCCCAGCACCAGCGGCGTGTCGCCCTGCGCCCGGGCGATGCCGAAGCCGCCCAGCGTGGCGGCGGCCGCCGTGGCGATCGAAAAATGCCTGCGATTCAATTGCATCGTCATGGTGAAATCCTCCCTCTGCCCTGTGTGTTGATACTCAAATTAGACTTGTCCGATGGCCCACGCAACGGATTCCCTCCTCGACACGCCCGACGCCTCCGCACCTTCCACGGTGCTGGGCGCCTGCCCGCACGATTGCCCCGACACCTGTGCGCTCGTCACCACCGTCAAGGACGGCGTGGCGGTGAAGCTGCAAGGCAACCCCGCCCACTCGCACACCGGCGGCGTGCTGTGCACCAAGGTGTCGCGGTACATCGAACGCAATGACCATGCCGAGCGGCTCGTGCAGCCCCTGAAACGCGTCGGTCCCAAGGGCAGCGGCCACTTCGAGCCCGTCTCGTGGGAGACGGCATTGGACGACATCGCCGCGCATCTTCGGGGATTGCAGACTGAACCGGAAGCAATTCTCCCCTACAGCTATGCGGGCACCATGGGCCTCGTGCAGGGCGAATCGATGGACCGGCGCTTCTTCCACAAGCTGGGCGCCTCGCTGCTGGACCGCACCATCTGCTCGATGGCGGGCGGCGAGGCCATGGTCTACACGCTGGGCGCCAAGGTCGGCATGCGCATCGAGTTCTTCGCCGAGGCCAAGCTCATCCTTATCTGGGGCAGCAACTCCATCGCCAGCAACCTGCACTTCTGGCGCCACGCCCAGGCCGCCAAGCGCGCCGGCGCGCGGCTGGTGTGCATCGACCCGCGCAAGACCGAAACCGCCGACAAGTGCGACGAGCACATCGCGCTGCTGCCCGGCACCGACGCCGCGCTGGCGCTGGCGCTCATGCACGAACTCATCGTGCACGACTGGCTCGACCACGACTACATCGCCAACCACACGCTGGGCTGGGAGCAGCTGCGCGAGCGCGCGCTGCAATGGCCGCCGTCGCGCGCGGCCGAGGTCTGCGGCATTCCCGAGGCGCAGATCGTGGCGCTGGCCCAGGCCTACGGCACGACCAAGCCGGCCGCGATCCGCCTGAACTACGGCATGCAGCGCGTGCGCGGCGGCGGCAACGCGGCGCGCGCCATCGCCTGCCTGCCGTCGCTGGTCGGCGCCTGGCGCGACCGCGCGGGCGGCCTGCTGCTCAGCAGCTCGGGCCACTACCCGGTCGACCGCGCCGCGCTGCAGCGCCCCGACCTGCTGGCCGGGCGCAAGCCGCGCACCATCAACATGAGCACCATCGGCGACGCGCTGCTCGACGCCGCCAGGCCCGTGAAGGCCGTCGTGGTCTACAACAGCAACCCGGTGGCGGTGGCGCCCGAGTCGGCCAAGGTGGTGGCGGGCTTCGCGCGCGAAGACCTGTTCACCGTGGTGCTCGAGCAGTTCCGCACCGACACCGCCGACTACGCCGATTACCTGCTGCCCGCCACCACGCAGCTCGAGCACTGGGACATCCACTGCAGCTACGGCCACACCGACGTGCTGCTGAACCGCCCGGCCGTGGCGCCGCGCGGCGAGGCCCGCAGCAACGCCTGGGTGTTCCGCGAACTGGCGCGCCGCCTGGGTTTCGACGAGCCCTGCTTCTCGGAGAGCGACGAGTCGCTGTGCCGCACCGCCTTCGCCGAGAAGGCGATCGACTTCGACCAGCTGCGCACCCAAGGCTTCACCAGCCTGAAGCTGGCCGAGGCACCGTTCGCCGAAGGCAGGTTCCCCACGCCTTCGGGCCGCTGCGAGTTCTTCAGCGAACGCCTGCAGGCCATGGGCATGGACGGCCTGCCCGACCACGTGCCCAACTGGGAGCCGGCCGGCAGCTCGACCGAATTCCCGCTGGCGATGATCTCGCCGCCGGCGCGCAACTTCCTCAATTCGACCTTCGTCAACGTGACCAGCCTGCGCGCCATCGAGGTCGAGCCGCTGCTCGAGATCCACGCCGACGACGCCGCTGCGCGCGGCATCGAGGACGGCGCCACGGTGCGCGTATTCAACCAGCGCGGCGAGCACCGCTGCCGCGCCGAGGTGTCGCGCCGCGCGCGCCAGGGCGTGGTGCACGGCATGGGCATCTGGTGGCGCAAGCTCGGCATGGACGGCACCAACGTCAACGAGCTGACCAGCCAGCGCCTGACCGACATCGGCCGCGGCCCGACCTTCTACGACTGCCTGGTGCAGGTCGAAAAGGCGTGATGCGACGGCTGCGCGCGCCCGCGCTGGCATTGGCCGGCGCGCTTTTTTTGAGCGGCTGCGCCGACCTCGGCTACTACTGGCAATCGGCCAACGGCCACCTCGACATCCTGCGCGCGGCCAAGCCCGTGCCCGAATGGCTGGCCGACCCGGCCGTGGGCGCGCCGCTCAAGGCCAAGCTCGAGCTCGCCCAGCGCATCCGCCGTTTCGCATCGAGCGAACTCGGCCTGCCCGACAACGCGAGCTACACCTCGTACGCCGACCTGCACCGCCCCGCGGCCGTGTGGAACGTGGTGGCCGCGCCGCCGTACTCGCTCACGCTCAAGAGCTGGTGCTTCCCGGTCGCGGGCTGCGTGGGTTATCGCGGCTACTACGACGAGGCCGCCGCGAAAACCGAGGCCGAGGCGCAGAAGACAAACGGCCTCGAAGTGGCCGTGTACCCCGTGCCGGCCTACTCCACGCTGGGCTGGATGAACTGGGCCGGCGGCGATCCGCTGCTGTCCACCTTCATCGGCTACCCCGAGGGTGAGCTGGCGCGCCTCGTGTTCCACGAGCTGGCGCACCAGGTGCTCTATGTGCCGGGCGACACCGTGTTCAACGAGTCGTACGCCACGGCTGTGGAGCGCATCGGCGGCGCGATGTGGCTGCAGCGCGAAGCCGGTGAGGCGGCACGCGCCGAATACGCGCAGTTCAATGCACAGCGGCAGGACTTCCGTGCGCTCGCGCTCAACACGCGCCGCGCGCTCACGCAGGTGTACGAGTCGCCCGAAGCCAAGGCGAAAGACTGGACAAAGGTCGAAGCGCAGAAGCAGGCCGCCATGGCCGACTTTCGCGAGCGCTACACCGCGCTGAAGGCGGCGTGGACCGGTCCGCGCCAGAACGCCTACGACGGCTGGGTGGCGCGCGCCAACAACGCGGCCTTCGGCGCGCAGGGCGCCTACGACGACCTGGTGCCGGGCTTCGAAGCCCTGTTCGAACGCGAGGGCCGAGACTGGCCGCGCTTTTACACTGCGGTGCGGCGCATCGCCGCGCTGGCTACGACGGAGGAGCGCCGCAGCGCCCTGCAGGCCGCCACGGGTATCCTGCACACCCATGCGCGCCACGGCCGCACACACGACAACAACGGAGACGACGGTGCCTGACATCCAAATCGAACGCAACCACACGCTGGGCATTGCCGGCGCCCGCGAAGTCGCGCGCCAATGGGTGCATCAGGTCGAGCAGGACTACGGTCTCGAATGCACCTACACCGAGGGCACCGACTGCGACCGGGCCCAGTTCAGCCGTGCGGGCATCGACGGCACGGTGGAGGTCACGGCCGACACCTTCCGGCTCGAGGCGACACTGGGTTTCCTGTTCAGCAGCTTCAGCGACCAGATCGAGCAGAAGATTTCGCGCAACCTCGACGCGCTGCTCGACGCGCCGCAGGGCGGCACCCGCTTCGCCTGAGGCGGAGACTCTTCTTCAGGCGATGGTGTAGCCGCCATCGACCGGCAGCGCCACGCCGCTGACCATCGCCGCGCCGTCGGACAGCAGGAACAAGATTGGCGCGACCACTTCCTCGACCTGTGCGAAACGTCCCAACGGGATGCTCTTGAGCGCCGCCGCGCTCTTGGCCGGATCGGACCACGCCTGCTCGGCCATCGGCGTGAGCGTGACGGTCGGGTTCACGCTGTTCACGCGGATGCCGTGCGGCCCGAATTCGAGGCACAGCGCACGCGTGACGGCGTCCATCGCCGCCTTCGAGGCGCTGTAGCAAAGGTGCGCGTCGAGCGCGACCAATGAGGCCTGGCTCGACACGTTGACGATGCTGCCGCGCACGCCGGCCGCGATCATGGCCCGGCCGCAGCGCGCGGCCACGAGCGCTGCGGCGCGTGCGTTGACGGCCATCACGGCGTCGAAGCTCCCGGCCTGCAGGTCGATGGCGCGCTCGATGCGTGTGGTGCCGGCGCAGTTCACTACGAGGTCGAACGCGGGCAGCGGGGCGAGCGCCTCTTCCAATGCGGTGACGTCGGCCACGTCCAGGGCCAAGGGCTGGCAGCCGGACTCGGCCTGCAATGCCTCCAGCGCGTCGGCGTTGCGGCCCACGGCGGTGACCTGTGCGCCTGATTGGGCGAGCTGTGCGGCCACTGCGCGGCCGATGCCGCTGCTGGCGCCGGTCACGAGGGCGCGCTTGCCTGAGAAGTCGAAGGTGGGTGTCATGGTGTTGTGCTCATCAAAGGTGGTGGTTCAGGGCGTGTGCACAGGCCACCGGGTACTTCCCTTCGCGAATGTCCCCCGGCCTGCGGCCTCCTCCTTGATTTCGCTGCGGGAAGCACCCGGTGTCCTGCGCACGGGAAGCGGCGCTGGTGTGCAGCCGATCAACGACCGCACTGCCCACGCTCACGTCGATGCGGTGCCTTGCGCAGCGAAATCAAGGAGGAGGGCGAAGCCCGGGGGACATTCGCGGAGCAAGGTACCGCGTCGGCGGGAGCGTCGCCCTGAACAGCGCATGCGTCATCCCAACCGATGCATCGCATCACGCAGCGCCGGGTACAGCGAGGTGTAGATCTCGAAGCGCTCCCGGTAGACCGCCTGCGCCGCAGGCTCGGGCCGCGCGCGTTCCACCAGCGTGACCCATCCACGCTCGGCGGTGGCCGCATCGACCAGCCCGGCGCCGAGCGCCGCGAGCATCGCCGCGCCGAGGGCGGCCTCGACCTCTTCCTCGATCGTGAACACGCGGTAGCCCGTGACGTCGGCCACGATCTGCATCCACAGGTCGGAATGCGCGGCGCCGCCGACCACGATCAGGCGGTTGTCCAGCGGCTGGCCGCTGCGCCGGCCGGCCTCGATGTTGTGCTGCAGCGCGAAGCTCACGCCTTCGAGCACGGCGCGGTACAGGTGGGCGCGGCTGTGCGCGAGCGAGAGGCCGAGGAAGGCGCCCTTGGCCTGCGCGTCCCAGATCGGGCTGCGCTCGCCCATCAGGTAGGGCAGGAAGACGAGGCCGTCGGCGCCGGGCGGCACGTCGACCGCGCGGCGTTCGATGAGGGCGTGCGCGTCTTCGCCGGTGCGCGCGGCCTCGGCCACTTCGGCCTGGCAGAAGGTTTCGCGGAACCAGGTGACGGCAGCGCCGGCCGTGATCGCGCCGCCGAACACGTAGCTGCGGTCCGCACCGCGGTAGACGTGCGGCATCGTGATGAGCTGGTGGCGCGCGTCCACCGTCGGGCTCACGAAGCCCCAGCACATGCTGGTGCCGATCATCGCGACATGGTCGCCGCTGCCGGTGACGCCCGTACAGAAGGTGGCAACCGCCGCATCGACGCCGCCGGCCATCAGCGGCATGCCTTCGCGCAGGCCCAGCTGCATGGCCCACTCGGCGCTCAGATGGCCCACTACCTCGCTCGATTCGACGAGCCGCGGCGGCATCATGCGCGCCGGAATGCCGAGCATGTCGAGCGCCTGCGCCGACCAGCGCCTCCGCGCCGCGTCGTACACGCCGCCGATGTTCCCCGCCGAGCTGTGGTCGACCGCGAGCTGGCCCGTCAGCCGCCAGTTGATGTAGCTGTTGGGCGGCAGGAAGTGGTGCGTCTTCGCCCACACCTCGGGCCGGTGCTCGCGCAGCCACAGCATCTTGGTGAAGCCGTAGTAGCTGTCGACGCCGTTGCCCGTGATGGCCTGCAGCCGCGCCACGTCGACCGTTGCGTTCACCGCGTCGACCTCGGCGGTGGCGCGGCGGTCCATCCAGATGAGGCAGGGGTGCAGCGGGCGCATGGCCTCGTCGACCGGGATGCCCGCGCCGCCGTAGAGGCTGCTCACGCACATCGCAGCGATGTCGGTGGCCGCGATGCCGCCTTGCGCCACGCAGGCACGCACGCTCTCGCACACGGCGTCGAACCAGACCTCGCAGTCCTGCTGCGCCCACAGCGGCTTCGGCGTCTCGGGCTGGTAGGCCACGCTCGCCTGCGCGTGCACCTTGCCGTCGATGCCGACCAGCAGGCACTTGGTGCTCTGCGTGCCGATGTCGACGCCGACGACGTACTTCATGACACTGCGCGGGGCTGCGGCTTGAGCAGCACCTTGATCGAATCGAGCGAGTTGGCCAGCGCGAAGGCGCGCTCCCACTCGGTCAGCGGAAAGTCGTGCGTCACGATGCCCTTCGACGTGACGAGCCCGCGCGCCAGCAGGTCGATGGCGACCGGGTAGCAATACGGGCCCAGGTGCGCGCCGCGCACGTCGAGCTCCTTGCGGTCGCCGATGATCGACCAGTCGGCGCTCGTCTCCGAACCGAACACGCTGAACTCGACGAAGCGGCCGAGCTTGCGGATCATGTCCAGGCCCTGCGTCACGCCGATGGGCGCGCCGGTGGTCTCGATGTACACGTCGCAGCCGTAGCCTTCGGTGAGGCCCTTGACGATGGCATCGGCGTTCTCGGTCTTCGGGTTGATGACCACGTCGGCGCCGTACTGCTTCGCGAGTGCCAGGCGCTCGGGAACGAGGTCGATCACGATGAGCTTCTTCGGTGTCTTGAGCGCTGCCACCTGCGTCATCATCAGGCCGAGCGGGCCGGCACCGGCGATCACCACCACGTCGTCGAGCTGGAGTTCGCCGCGGTTCACCGTGTGGATCGCGCACGCCAGCGGCTCGATGATGGCCGCGTCTTCCAGCGAGATGCCGTCGGGGATCTTGTGCACGCGCGAGGTCGGCGGCAGGCGCATGTAGTCGGCCATGCCGCCATCGGCCACGGCGCGCTGGAAGCCGAAGATGTGGTGCACCTCGCACATCCAGTACTTGCCGCTGGTGCAGAAGCGGCACTTGCCGCAGGGCACGATCTGCTCGGCGATCACGCGGTCGCCTTTCTCCACGCCGAAGTGCTCCGCCGCGCCCTCGCCCAGCGCCTCGACATAGCCGAAGAACTCGTGGCCGGGAATGACCGGCGCTTTGACCCACGAGGGCTGGCCGTCGCCACCCCAGAACATCTTCGCGCCCGAGTGGCACTTGCAGTCGGAGGCGCAGATGCCGCAGGCCGCGATGGAAATGAGCAGTTCGTTCGGGCCGATGGTGGGCATCGCGACGGTTTCGAGGCGGTAGTCCTTCGGGCCGTGGCACACGACGGCTTGCATGGCGGCGAGTTCGCCGATGGCGCCCGTGGCGCCGGGCTGGAGCTTTTGATACGACATGGATTCCTTGAGTCGAGGGAGGTACGAAGAAGCGGGGAAGAGATCAGCGGCGGGCCTCGCGGCTGATGAAGATGGCGAGCAAGACGATGCCGCCCTTGATGATCAATTGCAGGTACGGCGACACGCCGATCATGTTGAGACCGTTGTTGAGCACGGCCAGCAGCAGCGCGCCGACCAGCGTGCCCACGATGGCGCCGCGGCCGCCCGCGATGGACGTGCCGCCCATCACCACCGCCGCGATGGCGTCGAGCTCGAAGCCCACGCCCACGCCGGGCTGGCCGCTGGTGACGCGCGCGGCCTGCACGATGCCCGCGATGGCGGCCGTGAGGCCGCTGAGCACGTACACCAGCAGCTTGTAGCGCGACACGCGCACGCCCGACAGCCGCGTGGCTTCCTCGTTGCCGCCGATGGCGTACACGTAGCGGCCGAAGGGTGCCATGTTGAGCAGCACGTAGGCCACGAGGTAGGTGGCCAGCATGATGAGGATCGGCACCTTCAGGCCCGCGAGCGTGCCGCTGCCCAGGAAGGCGAACGACTCGGGCAGGCCGTCGATCGGGTAGCCGCCGGTGTAGATCAGGGCGATGCCGCGCGCGATGCCCATGGTGGCCAGCGTCACGATGATCGGCGGCATGCGCAGGTAGGCCACGCAGTAGCCGTTGAACAGGCCGATCACCGCGCCCACGCCGAGCCCGAGCGGCACGGCGAGCACGGGCGGCAGGCCGAAGTGCACCATCAGCCCCGAGGCCAGCGTGCCCGACAGCGCCACCACCGCGCCCACCGAGAGGTCGATGCCGCCCGTGAGGATCGCGGCCGTCATGCCCACCGCGATGATCGCGTTGATGGACGACTGCAGCGCAATGTTCTGCAGGTTGCTCACCGAGAGGAAGTTGTCGGTCGCCACGATCATGAAGACCGAGATGGCAATAAGGCCGACCAGCGGCAGGAAGGCCGTCGAGCGGCGCAGCTGCGTGAAGAACCCGCCCGCGGGCACGGGCGGCGTGGGATGGGTGGCGGTGGCAGTCATGGGGGGCTCCCGGAGGAAGAGGGAAGGGAGGGAGAAGAAGACGTCGCGTGGCGCATGATTTCGCCCGCGTTGATCGCGCCGCCCGTGAGCGTGGCCACGATGGCGCCGCCCGAGAACACGGCGACGCGGTCGCACAGGCCGACGATCTCGGGCAGTTCGCTGGAGATCATCAAAATCGACTTGCCCTGGCGCGTGAGTTCGCGCATCAGCTGGTAGATCTCGGCCTTGGCGCCCACGTCGATGCCGCGCGTGGGCTCGTCGAAGATCAGCACGTCGCAGTCGTGGCCGAGCCAGCGCGCGATCACCACCTTCTGCTGGTTGCCGCCCGACAGCGTGGCCACGCGGGTGTCGATGCCCGGCGCCTTCACGCCCACGCGGCGCGAGAGTTCATCGGCTGCGCGCTTCTCCGATGCCGTGTCGACCACGCCCGCGCGGCGGTGCCGCCCGAGGTTGTTCAGCGAGATGTTGAAGCGGATCGTGAAGTCGGTGATCAGCCCTTCGACCTTGCGGCTTTCGGGCAGCAGGCCGATGCCGTGCGCGAGCGCCTGCGTCGGGTCGTCCAGGCGCACGGGCTGGCCGTTGCGCAGCACCGTCTTGCGGTGCGTGCGGTCGGCGCCCATCATGCCCAGCGCGAGCTCGGTGCGCCCCGAGCCCACCAGCCCCGCGAAGCCGAGGATCTCGCCCGCGTGCAGGTCGAAGCGGTTGACCGGGCCGTCCTTCACGAGCTGGATCTCGGGCACCTCGAGCACCTTGCGGCCGTTCGGCGCGGGCTGCGGCTTGGGCGGAAAGCTCTGTTCGATGCGCCGGCCCACCATCATCTCGACCAGCGCGTCGACGGTCGTGGCGGCCACGTCGACATGCCCGGCGTTGGCGCCGTCGCGCAGCACGCTGATGCGGTCGCACACCTCGAAGATTTCATCGAGATGGTGCGAGATGAAGATCATCGCCACGCCCTTGGCGCGCAGTGCGCGCATCACCTTGAACAGGTGCTCGGCCTCGTTGGGCGTGAGCGTGGCGGTGGGTTCGTCGAGCACCAGCAGCCGTGCCTTCAGCGACAGCGCCTTGCCGATCTCGACGAACTGCTGCTGCGCCACCGAGAGCTGGCAGATCGGCACGCCGAGGTCGATCTGCACGCCCAGTTCGTCGAACACCGCGCGGGCTTCGCGCTGCATCGCCGCCTGGTCCATGAGGCCGAACCGGTTCGTGAGGTAGCGGCCCAGGAAGATGTTCTCCACCGCGTTCAGGTACGGCACCAGGCTGAACTCCTGGAAGATGATGCCGATGCCCGCCGCGATGGCGTCGCCGTAGCCGGCGAAGTGGCACTCGGTGCCGTCGATGACGATGCGGCCCTCGTCGGCCCGGTGGATGCCGCCGAGGATCTTCATCAGCGTCGACTTGCCCGCACCGTTCTCGCCGAGCAGCGCGTGCACCTCGCCCTGGCGCACCGAGAGGTCGATGTTCGACAGGGCCTTCACGCCCGGGAAGCGCTTGGACACGCCCTCGAGCCGCAGCATCTCCCGGGGTGGTTCGTACGTGGTGGTCACGAGCGGCGCGTCCGAAGGCTTACCAGCTGAAGGTCTTGGCGCCTTCGGCGTCGATGAGCTTCACGTCGACCGGCACGGCCGCGGGCACGTTGGCGCCCCACTTCTTGGCCAGCGCGATGCCGATGGCCAGGCGGATCTGGTCGCGCGGGTACTGCGCGGTGGTGGCGATGAACTTCGAGCCCGCCTTCTGCATCGCCTTGATGGCCTCGGGCGCGCCGTCCACGCTGGTGAGCTTCACGTCCTTGCCGCTGGCCTCAATGGCCGCGAGCGCGCCCATCGAGCCGCCGTCGTTCACGCTGAACACGCCCTTGAGGTTCTTGTTGGCCTGCAGGATGTTCTCGGTCACGGTGAGCGCGGTGGCGCGCTCCTGCTTGCCGTTCTGCGTGCTCACGACCTTGATGCCGGGGTACTTGGCCAGCGCTTCGCGGCAGCCCTTCACGCGCTCCAGGATCGGCACGACCGGGATGCCGTCGAGGATGGCCACGTCGCCCTTCTCGCCGATGTTCTTCGCGAGGTACTCGCAGGCCAGGCGGCCGGCGTCGAGGTTCTTGGAACCCACGAACGAATCGACCGGGCCTTGCGCGTTGGCATCGACCGCCACCACGATCACGCCGGCCTTCTTGGCCGAGCGCACCGCCGACTGCACGCCGGCCGAGTCGGTCGGGTTCAGCAGCAGGATGTCGATTTTCTTCTGGATCATGTCTTCCACGTCGCCGATCTGCTTGGCCACGTCGTGGCGCGCATCGGTGGTGACCACGGTGGCGCCGATGCTGGCGGCGGCTTCTTCCAGGGCCTGCTTCATCGTCACGAAGTAGGGGTTGTTCAGTTCCTGGAAGGTCATGCCGATGCGCAGCGGCTGCTTGGGCGCCTGGGCCAGTGCGGCGGTGGTGCCGCAGGCGAGGGCGGCGACGAGGGCGGTGGCTTTGAGAAGGCTCTTCATGGGGTTGTCTCCTTGAGGTTGGTTGTGTGACGGTCTGCAAAAAAACGCGGGCAAAGGGGCGCCCTGCGCGGCGCGGAGTGCGCCGCGCCAGGAACGACGCGGGGAACACGGGGCGGCGCGCTACGGCGGGCTGTTGGCGGCGCGCGATGCAGCGAGCTGCATGCGATGGAAATGGCGGAACTTGGTCGGCGGCATGCGCTTGTGCAGCAGGAACTGCCGGTTGAAGTTCGACACGTTGTTGAAGCCCACGTCCATGCAGACGTCGAGCACGGGCTTGTCGCTGTTGGCGAGCAGTTCGCAGGCGCGGCCGATGCGCAGCCGGTTCACGTAGCGCACGAACGACTGCCCCGTGTGCTTGCGAAACGACCGCGAGAACGCGCTCGGGCTCTGGCCCACCAGCTCGGCCAGCATCGGCTCGCGCAGCTCGTCGCCCAGGTTGGCGGCGATGTGCGCCAGCACGTTGTTGATCGCGTGCGACATGAAGGCCTTGGGGTCGGGCGTGAACGCGGGGCTGGCCAGCCGCTGGCGGTCGTCGCTGGCCACCAGCAGTTCGAACAGCGACAGCAGCAGCACCACGCGGCGCAGCCCGCGCGCCTCGAGCAGCGCTTCCATGATCGGCTTGGCCGCAGCGGCGGTGGCGGCCGAGAAGAGCAGGCCGGAGGCCGACTCGGCCAGCAGCGGCTCGATGCGGCGGAACTCGGGGAAGGTGGCGGCCATGTTGCGCACCAGCGCGGCCGGGAACTGGATCACGATGCCGCGGCGCTCGACGCTCTGGCCGGCGGGCACGTCGCTGATCCAGTTGTGCGGCAGGTCGGGGCCCATGAACACGAGGTTGCCCGGCTCGAAGTGGCCGACGTGGTCGCCCACGAAGTACACGCCCTGGGTCTCGACGATCAGCTGGATCTCGTACTCGGGGTGGAAGTGCCAGCGCACCGTGCGATACGGATAGCCGTGCGCCCAGGCGGTGAACGATTCGTCACCTTGGACTTCGACGATTTCCAGATCGGGTTGCATGGCCGGCGGTCTTTCCTCTGTGTATGGCCCCCGGGTTGGGGGTGAGGCGGACTGTACGAATCGCTCCGGATGCCAACAACCAGCGTTGGGGTGCGCAACTGATACTTTTTTGAGTCGCGGTCCTGCCCGGTGGCGAGGGGTGCGGCGGCTCGCTGCGCTGCAGCAAACCCCTTTCTCCTCGGGGCGTGGCGCGTGCGGGAGTGCAATTGCTGCAGTGCAAAAGAGCCGCGTCGCGCCGTGTCAAGATTTCATAGGTGTTTTCCCGGCCTGACCCGGTACTCCGGGCGGCACGGCACACTCGGAAACCATGACGCAAAGCTCTCTTTCCCCTCCGGCCGCGGGTCCGCTGGCCGGCCTCAAGGTCGTCGAACTCGGGCAACTGATCGCCGGCCCCTTCGCGGCGCGCACGCTGGCCGACTTCGGCGCCGACGTGGTCAAGATCGAGCCGCCCGGCGCGGGCGACCCGTTGCGCACCTGGCGGCTGCTGAAGGACGGCACCTCCGTCTGGTGGCAGGTGCAGTCGCGCAACAAGCGCTCGCTGGCGCTGGACCTGCGCCAGCCCGAGGCGCAGGCCATCGTGCGCCAGCTCGCGGCCGAGGCCGACGTGCTGGTCGAGAACTTCCGCCCTGGCGCGATGGAAGGCTGGGGCCTGGGGCCCGACGCGCTGCTGGCCGCCAACCCCGCGCTCGTGATGCTGCGCATCAGCGGCTACGGCCAGACCGGCCCCTACCGCGACCGGCCCGGCTTCGGCGTGGTGGCCGAGGCCATGGGCGGGCTGCGCCACCTCACGGGCGAACCGGGCCGCGTGCCGGTGCGCGTGGGCGTGTCGATCGGCGACACGCTGGCCTCGCTGCATGGCGTGATCGGCGTGCTGATGGCCATGCAGCATCGCCACGCCACCGTGAGCGCCGAATTTCCGAAGGGCCGGGGCCAGGTGGTCGACGTCGCGCTGTACGAGGCGGTCTTCAACTGCATGGAAAGCCTGCTGCCCGAGTACGCCGAATTCGGCGCGGTGCGCGAGGCCGCCGGCAGCGCGCTGCCGGGCATTGCGCCCACCAACGCCTACCGCTGCGCGGACGGCGGCTACGCCATCGTCGCCGGCAACGGCGACAGCATCTTCAAGCGGCTCATGGCCTGCATCGGCCGGCCGGACCTCGCGGCCGACCCGGCGCTGGCCGGCAACACGGGGCGCGTGGCGCAGGTCGGGATGCTCGATGCCGCCATCGGCGACTGGGCCGCGCAGCGCACGGTGACCGAGGTGCTGGCCGCGCTCGACGCGGCGCACGTGCCGGCCGGGCGCATCTACACCATCGCCGACATCGCGGCCGACCCGCACTATGCCGCGCGCGGCATGCTGCAAGAGGTGAAGATGCCCGACGGCAGCGCGCTCGCGGTGCCGGGCTTCGTGCCCAAGCTGTCGCTCACGCCGGCCGGCCACCGGCGCAATGCGCCGGCGCTGGGGGCGGACACGCAGGCGGTGCTGGAGGAGATCGGCTTGAGCGCCGGGCAGATCGCCGCGCTGCAGGAACGCGGGATCGTCGGCTGATCGGTCAGCCTCGGAGGGACTCGATCAGGTCGATGTACTTCTGCTTGGCTTCGTCGGCCGTGGCGCCCTTCTGGGCGGTCCACGCGTCCCACTTGGCGCGCGCGACGATGTCGCTGAAGCTGGGCTTCTTGGCGGTGTTGTCGCCTTCGGTCGCCTGCTTGAACAGGGCGTAGATTTTCAGCAGCGTCGGGTTGTCGGGGCGCTCGGCCAGCAGCTTGGAGTTGGCCTGGGCGGCTTCGAATTGGGCGTTGAGGTCGGACATGGCGGTCGGGAAGAAGGTCAGAAACCGCGCATCTTAAATGGATTGGTACCAAGTGGTACCAATAGCAAGCGTTCCGGCCTTTCAGTCCGTCAGCCCTGCGCGCGCCAGCTCCACATCCAGTCGCTCCCGCGCATCCGCCGGCGTCAGCGTCGCCGCCTTCTCGTACAGCCCGTTCGCCTCGCCGAGGCGCGACTCGCCGTGCAGCATCAGCAGCGCACGCGCGTATTCCATCATCCCGGCCGCCGACTGCGGGTGCAGCGCCAGCCCGCGCTCGAACAGTTCGATCGAGGTCTCGGCGCGCACGCCGTAGGTCATGCGCCCGACCAGCGCGCCGACCTTGTCGATCACCTCGGCGTGGAAGGCGGCCAGCGCGAGGTGCGCGTCGCCATGTTCCGGCTGCAGTTCGATCACGTGCTCCAGCGCGCCCTTGAGTTTGGTGCCCAGGCCCTGCGCCAGGGCGCGCGCCACGCTGATGCCCTGGCTGTAGCGGCCCAGCGCGTAGGCCTGCCAGTACAGCGCCTGGCAGTTGTCGGGTTCGGCCGCGACCTGCGCGCCGGCGCGTTCGATCACCTGGCGGAACATGGCGAGCCGCACGGCCTCGCGCGGCTCCAGGTAGTTGGCGTAGATGGCGGTCGCCTGGTTGGCGAGCGCCAGGCCGTCGGGGCCGTGCCGCAGGCCGAGGGCGGCGGCGCGTTCGAACTCGCCGCTGTGGTACAGCGCCCAGCCTTCGGCCAGCGGCGCGTCGGGCGCGGGCGGCGGCAGTGCGTGGCCGGCGTGCAGGCGCTGCCAGTGGGCGAGCAGGCTGCGCGCGTCGTAGCGGGGCACGTCGGGGTAGGGAAGGGGCGTCCAGGGTTCGGTGCCGGCGGTGGCCGTGGCCGCGGCAGGGCCGGCGGACAGCAGCGAGAGCGGTTTGAAATCGGAGTGGGGCATGGATGTTCTAGGCCGCCATATCGACCGTCGGTGGCACGGGGCTGGGGTTGCTGGCGGCGCTTTCGCCGTTGTAGGCATTGCTCAGCGCCAGCAGGTGGCGGCGCTGGTCGCGTGCGAGGTAGGGCGCGAGCAGATGCAGCGTGTGGTGGCCGCCGCGCATCAGCGCGCCCTGCGCGTGCGCGGGCTCGAGCGCCTGGCGCGGGTTGCGCACGTACTCGTAGCTGAGCCAGTAGGTCAGCACCACGACCATGCTCTGGGCCAGCGTGTCGACCTCGTGCGCGTCGATGTCCAGGTGGCCGGCACGGCTCAGGCCGGCGATCAGCTGGCGGATGGCGCGCGCCTTGTTCTTGAGCACGAGCTGGAACTGGGTCTCCAGGTGCCGGTTCTTGCTCAGCAGGTCGTTGAGGTCGCGGTACAGGAAGCGGTAGCGCCAGATCAGCTCGAAGAGGCTGTGCATGAAGAACCAGGCGTCCTCCACGTCGTGCACGCCTTCGCTGGCGTGCAGCAGCTCGTTGAGCTCGGCTTCGTAGCCTTCGTAGAGCTTGTTGATCAGCTCTTCCTTGGCGGGGTAGTGGTAGTAGAGATTGCCGGGGCTGATGTTCAGCTCGCCGGCCACCAGCGTGGTCGACACGTTCGGTTCCCCGAAGCGGTTGAACAAATCCAATGCAGCTTCGAGGATGCGTTGCGCAGTGCGGCGTGGCGCCTTCTTTGCCATGTCGGTGCCCCCGTGGTTTCTCTTGGTCTTGGGGGCACTCTAGCGCATGTGCGCTGCACCATGAACGGTGCGGGACATGTTTTGCGGCGCTGAATTTTTGTGCAGTGCCGCAATTACAGAACGATGTCAGCCGGCCTTGGGGCGGCGCAGGGTCTTCTTGGCGGCGGGGGCGGTGGCGGCCTTGCGCGCGGCGGACTTGCGGGGTGCCGTGGCGGCGGTCTTGGCATCGCGCTGCTTGAGTTGGGCTTCGAGCGCCTCGACGCGCGCCTGCAGCGCGGCCACGTCGGCGGCCGAGGGCACGCCGAGCTTTTCGAGCGCGCGCGCCACGCGGTCTTCGAAGATGTTCTCGAGCTTGCCCCACTGGCCGGCGGCCTTGGTGCCGAACTCGCTGGCGAAGCCGGCCATGCGCTGCTGGGCCTGGGCCAGGGTTTCCTCGGCGGCCTGCTGGGTCTTCTTCTGCATGCCGGCGCCGTCCTTGACCAGCGCCTCGAAGGCCTTGCTGCCTTCCTGCTGCATCTTGGCGAAGGCGCCGAGGCCGGCCAGCCAGATCTGCTGGGCCGAGTCCTTGATGCGGTCGGTCTTGTCGTTGCTGTCGTCGTCTCGGGAGGTGGCCATGCGATGTGTTCCTTGGGATGCAATCGCACGACTCTAGCCGCCCGGGCGCGCCGTGGTTAGGGCGCGCCGCCTATCCCCGCGCCCCGGATCAGGGCGTGCCGCCGGCGGCGCGGCTGGCGTCCAGATGCGCCTTGGCGCGCTCGGCCAGCGCCATTTCGCCGGGGGTGCCGGGCACGAAGGCTTCCACCGGCAGCGGCCGGCCGTGCGAGTCGACCGAGACGAACACGATCAGGCATTCGGTGGTCTTTTCCATCACGCCGCCCTTCATGTCGCCGCTGCGCACCTCGACCGAGATGTTCATGCTGGTCTTGCCGGTGTAGGCCAGGCGGGCCTCGACCTCGACCAGGTCGCCGATCATGATCGGCCGGTGAAAGCGGATGCTGCCGATGAAGGCGGTGACGCAGTAGCGCTTGGCCCAGCTGGTGGCGCAGGCGTAGCCGGCTTCGTCGATCCACTTCATGACCGTGCCGCCGTGGACCTTGCCGCCGAAGTTGACGGTGCTGGGTTCGGCCAGGAATCGGAGGGTGATGGAAGACATGGGGCGCCTTTTTTCTGTGGGCTGTGGGTGGGGAGCCGCGATTATGCGAGCGCCCGGGCGCCCTTTGGCGTCTGCCGCCGCCGTTCAGCTGCCGCTGAACAGCTGCGCCAGCGTGCGGCGCAGCCAGGCGTTGCCCGGGTCGGCATGAAAGCGCTCGTGCCAGTGCTGCTTCACCGCATAGGCCGGCAGCGTGAAGGGCGGCGCCAGCACCTTCACCGGCTCCTGCGTGGCCAGCACGTTGCCCAGGATGCGCGGCACCACCACGATCAGCTCGGTGTGGGCCACGATGCGCGCCACGCTCAGGAAGCTCGACAGCCGCACCACAACGTTGCGCTTGAGGCCCAGGCGCGCGATGGTGGTGTCGACGATGGCGTGCCCCGTGCCCGAGCTGGACACCACCGCGTGCGCCTCTTCCTCGAAGCGCTTGCGCGTGAGCTTGGCGCCGATGCGCGGATGGTTCTGCGCCGCCAGGCAGACGAAGTTCTGCATGAACAGCACCTGCTGGTAGAAGCCCGCGTCCAGCTGCGGCATGAAGCCCACGGCCAGGTCGACGTCGCCGTCCTGCAGCCGGCGGCCGCTGTGGGTGGAGATGATCTCGGTCTCGATGTGCACGCCCGGCGCCGCATGGCGCAGGTGGTCGAGCAGGCCGGGCAGCAGCACCACCTCGCTGATGTCGGTCATGCAGATGCGAAAGCGCCGCTGCGCGCGCGCCGGCTCGAAGCTGCTGCGGTTGCCCTGCGCCTGCGCCAGCTGCGCCAGCGCCTCGCGCAGGTTCGGGTAGATGCGCTCGGCGTGCGGCGTGGGCTGCATGCCCTGCGCGGTGCGGGTGAACAGGCGGTCGTCGAAGTGCGCGCGCAGCTTGTTCAGCGCCGTGCTGGCCGCCGCCTGCGCCATGCCCAGGCGCTCGGCCGCCTTGGTGACGTTGCCGGTCTTGTAGACCTCGTCGAACACGGCGAGCCATTCGAGATCGAGCTTGGACATGGGGTGAGGCGGGACGGAGCCCTGAAGGCGAAAGGCACCATTATCGAAATTTCGAATTCCGTGTATTGGCACGCGGTCTTGAGGAAATAGTGGTGCAGGTCAACAATGCCGCCAACGGAGACACCGACCCCATGAACCCCGCTTCTTCCCATGCCGCCAGCGCACCGGCCAACGCCGCCGAGCGCCGCGACTACTACGCCCGCATCCGTCCGCTGAACCTCTCGCCGCTGTGGGAGTCGCTGCACGTGCTGGTGCCGCGCGAACCCGCGAGCCCGTGCGTGCCCGCGCTGTGGCGCTACGACGAGATCCGCCCGCTGCTCATGGAGTCGGCTGACCTCATCACCGCCGAAGAGGCCGTGCGCCGCGTGCTGGTGCTCGAGAACCCGGCGCTGCCCGGCAACGCGTCGATCACGCAGTCGATCTACGCCGGCCTGCAGCTCATCATGCCGGGCGAGGTGGCACCGTCGCACCGCCATGTGCAGTCGGCGCTGCGCTTCATCGTCGACGGCAAGGGCGCCTACACCACCGTGGGCGGCGAGCGCACGACCATGCACCCCGGCGACTTCATCATCACGCCCTCGTGGGCCTGGCACGACCACGGCAACGAAGGCATCGAAGGCGTGACCGAGCCGGTGGTCTGGCTCGACGGGCTCGACATTCCCATGCTGCGCTTCTTCGACGCCGGCTTCGCCGAGAACGACGACGCCAAGGTGCAGCACGTGGCGCGGCCCGAAGGCCACAGCCTGGCGCGCTTCGGCCACAACATGGTGCCGGTGCGGCACGACCACACCTCGGCCACCTCGCCGATCTTCAACTACCCCTACCTGCGCAGCCGCGAGGCGCTGGCCCAGTTGCAGAAGCAGGAGGCGCCCGATGCCTGGCTGGGCCACAAGCTGCGCTACATCAACCCGCTGACGGGCGGCTCGCCGATGCCGACCATCTCGACCCAGCTGCAGCTGCTGCCCAAGGGCTTCGCGGGCCAGGCGCACCGCGCCACCGACGGCACCGTCTACAGCGTGGTCGAAGGCCACGGCACGGCCGAAATCGCCGGCCAGCGTTTCGACTTCGGCCCGCGCGACACCTTCGTCGTGCCCTCGTGGGCGCCGCTGCTTCTCGCGTCGCCGAACGAAGACACCGTGCTCTTCAGTTTTTCCGACCGCCCCGTGCAGCAGGCCATGGGCATCCTGCGCGAAGCCTTTCTCGAAGACGCCTGAAAGCGCGGCGACCCTCTTTTTTCTTTTTTCTTGTTTGTCTGATGTGCCGTCCCACGCGGCAGGAGCTTCCATGTCCTTCGTCTTCACGCCCCCTTCCATCGTCGGCCTGCCCATCGTCGGCTCCGACCGGCAGTTCCCCGTGCGCCGCGTCTACTGCGTGGGCCGCAACTACGCGGCGCATGCGCGCGAGATGGGCTTCGACCCCGACCGCGAACCGCCGTTCTTCTTCTGCAAGCCCAACGACGACGCCTCGGTCGTGCCCGTGGCCGAAGGCGCCACCGCAGCCATTCCCTACCCGCCGCTCACGAGCAACTACCACTACGAAGCCGAGCTGGTGGTCGCCATCGGCAAGGGCGGCAAGGACATCCCGGTCGATCAGGCCGCCAGCCACATCCACAGCTACGCCGTAGGCCTGGACATGACGCGCCGCGATCTGCAGATGAAGATGCGCGAAGCCGGCCGCCCCTGGGAGATCGGCAAGGCCTTCGACTTCTCGGCCCCCATCGCGCCGCTGCGCACGCTGGCCGACGTGGGCGAGATCAACGCCGGCGCCATCACGCTCGAGGTCGATGGCCAGGTGCGCCAGAACAGCGACATCACGCACCTGATCTGGTCGGTGAAAGAGGTCATCGCCAACCTCTCGACGCTGTTCGCGCTGCAGCCCGGCGACCTGATCTTCACGGGCACGCCCGAAGGCGTGGGCGCGGTGAAGCCGGGCCAGACGATCAAGGTCAGCATCGAGCGCCTGCCGTCCCTGACGGTTCGCATCGACTGATCGCCCCGGCCCGCGCATGACCCTCTCGAAGCATCCTCCCTCCGTGCTGCTCGTCGGCGGCGGCATCGGCGGCATGGCCGCTGCGCTGGCGCTCGCACGCCTGGGCGTGGCCATCGACCTGCTCGAACAGAGCGCCGTCATCGGCGAGATCGGCGCCGGCCTGCAGCTCGGCCCCAACGCCTTCGCGGCGCTCGACGCGCTGGGCGTGGGCGAGGCCGTGCGCCGCAGCTCGGTGTTCACCGACCGGCTCGTGATGATGGACGCGGTCGACTGCAGCGAAGTCGCCTCGGTGCCCGTCGGCGAGGCCTTCCGCGCGCGTTTCGGCAATCCGTACGCCGTGAGCCACCGCGCCGACCTGCACGGCGCGATCCATGAGGCCGTGAAGCAGCATCCGCTGATCCGCTTCCATACCTCGGCGCAGGTCGAGGCGATCGACACCGGCGCGCACGGTGTCACGGCCGTCACGCGCGACGGCCGCCGTTTCCAGGCCGACGCCATCGTCGGCTGCGACGGCGTGAAGTCGGTGGTGCGCGCCAAGCTCATTGGCGACGCGCCGCGCGTGTCGGGCCACGTGGTCTACCGCGCCGTCGTGCCCGCGGCCGACATGCCTGCCGACCTGCAATGGAACGCGCCCGTGGTCTGGGCCGGCCCGAACTGCCACCTGGTGCACTACCCGCTGCGCCATGGCGAGCAGTACAACCTGGTCGTCACCTTCCACAGCCGCGATGCCGAAGAATGGGGCGTCACCGACGGCAGCAAGGAAGAGGTGCTGTCGTACTTCGAAGGCGTGCACGCGCGCCCGCGCCAGCTGCTCGACCGCCCGACCTCGTGGCGCCGCTGGAGCACCGCCGACCGCGACCCCGTCGAACGCTGGAGCGACGGCCCGGCCACGCTGCTGGGCGACGCGGCGCATCCCATGATGCAGTACCTCGCGCAGGGCGCCTGCATGGCGCTCGAAGACGCGGTGACGCTCGGCGAGGCCGTGAAGGCCTGCGACTTCGACATGGCCGCCGCCTTCCAGCGCTACGAACAGGCCCGCATCGCACGCTGCGCGCGCGTCGTGCTGTCGGTGCGCGAGATGGGGCGCCTGTACCACGCCCAGGGCGTGGAGCGCCTGGTGCGCAACAGCCTGTGGACCGGGCGCACGCCCGAACGCTTCTACGATGCGGTCGAATGGCTGTACGCCTGGCGACCCGAGCACTGCCTGGGCGAGGCGCCCGCGCCGCGCTGATCCGCGTTTCTCTCTTCATCATCTACCAACGAGGCCGAAGGCCCAGGAGACAACCCATGAACTTTCCGCGCGCATTGCTGACGACCGCCGTCCTGGCCCTGACCGCCGCCTCCGGCGCCTGGGCGCAGGGCAGCGACTACCCGAGCAAGCCGGTGACGCTGATCACCCCGTTCGCGGCCGGCAGCGGCCCCGACGCGGTGCTGCGGCTCGTGTCCGACAAGCTCTCGCGCCTGTGGAACCAGCGCGTGGTGGTCGACAACCGGCCCGGCGGCGGCGGCTTCATCGCCATCGACCAGGCGCGCCGCGCCGCGCCCGACGGCTACACCTTGCTGCAGCTGGACAGCGAGCACATCGCCGCGCTGCCGCACCTGTACAAGTCGCGCAACTTCGTGACCTTGCAGCACTTCGACCCGGTCGCCTCGCTGTTCCGCACGCCCTTCTTCGTGGCCGTGGGCACCGAGTCGAAGTGGAAGACCATGGGCGACCTGATCGCCGCCGCCAAGGCCAACCCCGAGGGCGTGGTCTACGGTTCGTGGGGCGTCGGCAGCCCGGGCCACCTGGGCGCGCAGCAGCTCGAGGCGCTCACGGGCATCCGCATGCGGCACGCGCCGTACCGCGAGGTGTCGCAGCTGTATTCCAACGTGGGCACCGGCGAGGTGCCGTGGGCTTTCGCGAGCATCCCGTCGAGCCAGGGCATCTACAAGGCCGGCAAGCTGCGCTACATCGCCGTGGCCGCGCCCAAGCGCATCCCGCAGATGCCCGACGTGCCCACCATGGCCGAGGCCGGCGGCCCGGCCTCGCTGGAGGTCAACTCCTTCGTGTCGCTGCTGGCGCCCAAGGGCGTGTCGGCCGCCGTGAAGGCCAAGATCAACGCCGACGTGGCCAAGGTCATCGCCGACCCGGACATCCGCGCCCGCTTCGACACCTTCGCCTTCGAGCCGCTGGCCTGGTCGCCCGAGGAGATCGAGCGCAACGCCGAGGTCAAGTCGAAGGTGTACGGGGAGCTGGTGCGCCGGGGCAACATCAGCCTCGACTGACGAGGGTGCGCCTTGCCCAGGGCTCGGCGCGCCAGTTAAGCTGGCTCTCTTTGCATTTTTGTTTACCTTTTAACTGTCTTTTTCCATGCAAGCCACCAAGAGAGCCCTCCTGATCGCCTGCGGCATGGCCGCCACCGCGGCGCTGCCGCTGTCCGCCAGCGCCGACACCCCCGCGTGGCCGACCAAGCCGATCCGCCTGCTGGTGGGTTTCCCGGGCGGCTCCACGCCCGACATCGCGGCGCGCACCATCGCCGAGCCGCTGTCCCGCGCGCTGGGCCAGCCGGTCGTGGTGGACAACAAGGCCGGCGCCTCGGGCAACATCGCGGCCGACCAGGTGGCCAAGGCCACCGACGACCACACGCTGGGCATCGTCATCAACGGCAACCTCACGTCGTCGAAGATGCTGTACCCCAAGCTGCCGTACGACCCGGCGAAGGACTTCACCTACCTGTCGCTGATCGCCACCGCGCCGCTGGTGCTCGTGGCGCAGAACAGCCTGCCCTCGGGCACCGCCTTCTTCGACGCCGCGCGCCAGGCCGGCGACAAGTGGAACTACGGCTCGGTGGGCGTGGGCTCGGTCGGCCACCTGGGCATGGAACTGCTCAAGAGCCGCGTGAACGGCTTCAAGCCCGAGCACGTGCCCTACCAGGGCAACCCGCAGGTCGTCACCGGCATGCTGGGCGACCAGGTGCAGATGGGCCTGATCCCGCCGGGCGTGGCCATGCCGCAGATCCGCGCCGGAAAGCTCAAGGCCGTGGGCCTCACGGGCGGACGCAGCGCGCTGGTGCCCGAGATCGCCCCGCTGGCCGATGCCGGCGTGAAGGACTTCAGCCTCGAGGTGTGGGTGGCGCTGCTCGGCCCGGCCAGCCTGTCGAAGCCCGCGCAGGCACGCATCAGCCGCGAGATCGAGATCGTCATGAAAGACCCCGACGTGCGCCGCAAGCTCTTCGAACAAGGCTGGCAGGCCGTGGGCACCTCGCCTGACGGCATGCGCACGCGCGTGAAGGAAGAGGCGGCGATCATGAGCAAGATCATTTCCACGCGCGGGATCAAACTGCAGTGATGACGGCGACGACGCAGCAACAACACACCCTGACCGAACCGGCGCGCGCGCTGCCGGTGTTCGGCGACTTCGACGTGGTGGTGGTCGGCGGCGGCCCCGCCGGCATTGCTGCCGCCGTGAGCGCCGCGCGCCACGGCGCGCGCACGCTGCTGGTGGAGCGCTACGGTTTTCTCGGCGGCATGGGCACCGCGGGCGGCGTGACCAACTTCGCGGGCCTGTACGGCAAGCGCCGCGGCGAGATGACGCAGCTGGTGCGCGGCGTGGTCGACGACCTCATCGACCGCATCGCCGGCTTCAACGGCATGAACGCGCCGCAGAACGGCATGGGCGGGCGCATCTGTGTGCGCTCGTACGACACCTCGGCCTACAAGCTGGCCGCCGACCAGCTGCTCGAAGCGGCCGGCGTGCAGATGCTGTTCCACGCGTATGCCGCGGCCGTGCTGCACGACGGCGCACGCATTGCCGCGCTGGTGGTCGAAACCAAATCGGGCCGCCAGGCGATCCGCGCCAACGCCTTCATCGACGCCAGCGGCGACGCCGACGTGGCGGCCTTCGCGGGCGTGCCTTTCGAGGTGGGCGACGGCCACGGCAGCGGGCTGTTCCCGACCACCATGTTCCGCATCGGCCAGGTCGACGCGCCGGCCGCGCTGGAAGCGGTGGGCGAGTTCTCGGCCATCAACGGCTTCATGGCGCGCGCCGAGCAGCAGCACCCGGGCAAGTACAGCTTTCCGCGCGAAGGCGCGATCCTGCGGCCCAACAAGGACCCGCGCGAATGGCGCGCCAACGTCACGCAGATCCGCAACGCCGAAGGCCGCGCGATGAACGGCGTCGATGCGCGCGAGCTCAGCGACGGCGAGCTCGAAGGCCGGCGCCAGATTGCGGCGTACTTCAAGTTCCTGCAGGCCGAGGTGCCGGGCTTCGCGCCGTCGGCCATTGTGGAGATCGCGCCGCAGGTCGGCATCCGCGAGACGCGGCGCATCCAGGGCCTGTATGCGCTCGGGCGCGAGGACATCCTCGGCTCGGCCACCTTCGACGACACCATCGGCCTGAACGCCTGGCCGATGGAAATGCACGCCGACGGCCGCATCGAGTGGGCCTTCCCGCGCGACGAAGCCAACGCCTACAACCACCTGCCGTGGCGCATGCTGGTGCCGCAGACGCTCGACAACCTGCTGGTGGCCGGGCGCTGCGCCTCGATGACGCACGAAGGCCAGTCGGCCGCGCGTGCCAGCGGCGGCTGCTTCGTCATGGGGCAGGCGGCGGGCACGGCGGCGGCCTCGCTGGGCAGCGGGCGCTTCGCGGCGATCGACGTGGCGGCGCTGCAGAAAAAGCTGCTGGCCGACGGCGTCGACCTGGACCGTTGAGGGCGGCGCGGCGCTAGAGTCCGGGGCTGGATGAACTCGAACCCCGGACACACCGTGCCTCTTTCTTCTTCGCTGTCGACCCCCGCGCGTCGGCTCTTCCTGGCGCTGGCCTGCGCCGCCTTCGGCCTGCTGCAGGTGGGCTGCGCCAGCACCCCCGAGGGCGACCCCGTCCACGGCAAGGACCGCGTGCTGAGCTTCGTCGCGGCCAAGGACGGCCGCAAGGTCGCCATCGCCGGCGACAAGTACCACTACGTGTTCGACGGCGACCCGTCCGTGGCCGCGCTGCTGCGCTGGGACGGCCGCACCAAGGTCACGCCCGCGCTCATCGGCGAACTGAAGGTGGCGCGCAACCAGAGCTTCGAAGGCCAGTACGTGCTGATGGCCTTCGACGCCGACCTGACCCCCGAGGACCGCAACTTCCTCGTCCAGACCGGTTTCGCGAAGGCCGAGGTGAAGTACGGCGACCGCACCGGGCCGGTGCTGCGCTACTTCGGCACGGTCTACGGCAAGCGCTACGCGGCGGTGGCGCTGAAGTCGGCCGACACGGTCGATTTCTCGCGGCGCCAGTACCTGAAGTACGTCGAGCAGGAAACGCTCAGCGGCCCCTTCAGCCAGGCCGCGCGTTCGCCGCTGGCGTACGGCGCCGACGGCGTGATGCTGCTGGGCGGCGTGCCGGTACGCATGGTGGATGGCGGCACCGATCACGGCTGCAGCCTGCGCCTGATGCTGGACATCTGCTTCTTCAAGTAGGCCCGCCGGGCGCTGCTGACCGGGCCGCGACAGCGCGCGGGCCCGGCCTTTGCTATCGTCGTGGATTGCTTTTCTGCGCCGAATCCCTTCCCCCCGATGACCCCCGAACCCGTCCTTGCCGCCCGCCTCGTTGCCGACCTCGTCGCCCTCATGCAGCTCGAACCCCTGGGCGGCGACCGCTTCCTGGCTCAGAGCGAGGACATCGGCACGCCCGCCGTCTTCGGCGGCCAGGTGCTCGGCCAGTCGCTCATGGCCGCCAGCCTCACGGTGGGCGCCGAGCGCCCGGTGCATTCGATGCACGCCTACTTCCTGCTGCCCGGCGAGCACGCGCCCATCGAGTACAGCGTCGACCGCGTGCGCGACGGCCGCAGCTTCACCACGCGCCATGTGGTGGCGCGCCAGCAGGACCGCATCATTTTCGAGATGTCGGCCTCGTTCCAGACCGTGGACGAGGGCGTCGAGCACCAGTTCCCCATGCCCGCCGTCGAAGGCCCCGAGGGCCTGACCAGCGAACTCGACCAGCGCATCGCGCTCGGCGACCGCCTGCCCGAGCCCTGGCGCTCCAAGGCCATCCAGCCGCACGGCATCGAGTACCGGCGCGTCGATCCCGAAGACCTGCTGCGGCCCGAAGTGCGCCCCACCGAGAACCAGAGCGCCATCTGGATGCGCGCCATCGCGCCGCTGCCCGACGACCTGACGGTGCACCGCGCGCTGCTGGCCTACGCCTCCGACCACGGCCTGCTGCGCGCCGCGATGCTGCCGCACGGCCTGAGCTTCATGAGCGGCCAGGTGCGCCCCGCCAGCCTGGACCACGCGATGTGGTTCCACCGCGATTTCCGCTTCGACGACTGGCTGCTCTACGTGGTCGACTCGCCCAGCGCGGGCGGCGCGCGCGGCCTGTGCCGCGGCAGCCTCTACACGCGCGACGGCCGCCTCGTGGCCTCGGCGGCGCAAGAGGGCATGCTGCGCATCCGCAAGCCGGGATCGCCGCGCACGCCGATCACGGGCTGAAAGTCCCGCCTCTTTTTTCAACATCCACTCGTTCACCCTGGCCATGAAGATCTTCTTCTCTCCCGCGTCTCCCTTCGTGCGCAAGTGCATGGTCGTGGCCCACGAGCTGGGCGTGGCCGACCGCATCGAGAAGCTGCCCAGCGCGGCCGGCCCGGTGAAGCGCGACGCCCGCATCCTGCCGACCAACCCGCTGGGCCAGGTGCCGACCTTTCTCACCGACGACGGCCAGGCGCTGTTCGACAGCCGCGTGATCTGCGAGTACCTCGACACCACGCACGCCGGCGGCCTGTTCCCGGCCAGCGGGCCCGCGCGCTGGGCGCGCCTGACCGAGCTGTCATTGGCCGACGGCATGACCGGCGCCGCGCTGCTCGCGCGCTACGAGACCATGCTGCGCCCCGAAGCGCTGCGCTGGAGCGACTGGACCGACGGCCAGCTCGACAAGGTGCGCACCGGCCTCGAGTGGCTGGAAGCGGCGGCGCCGTCGTTCGGCGATCGCGTCGACATCGGCACCATCGCCTTCGGCTGCGCGCTGGGCTACATGGACTTCCGCTTTCCCTCGGTGGACTGGCGCGCCCAGGCGCCGAACAGCGCGAAGTGGTTCGCCGTGTTCAACCACCGGCCGTCGATGCAGGCCACGTTGCCGACGGCCTGAGCGATGACGTTCGACGATCTCTCGCGCCGCACCGGCATCGAAATTCCCCCGCTGCTGCAACAGCTCCTCGCCAGCGGGCCGCCGGATCTGGTCGGCTTTCCCGACTTCGAGTGGCTGGACGCCGAACAGGCGGCCAACGACCTCGATGAATGGCTCGACGCCAAGTGGCAGGACGGCCGCAGCTTCCTGCCCTTTGCGCAATCGGGCGCGGGCGACGCCTACTGCCTCGTGCCGCTGGACGGCGGCGCCGTGGGCGTGGCCTTCGTGTGGCACGACGACGAGGAAAGCAGCGTGGGCCACGGCTCGTTCGCCGATTTCGTCTGCGCGAAGTTCCTGGAAGCCTTTGTCGACCTGAGCTACCTCAGCGACTGGGACCTGTCCGAGCCCGAGATGGCCGAGCGCATCGCGGCCGACGTGGCCACCGTCACGGCTTTCATGGACGACACGGAAACCGCCGCCTACCTGCAGGCGCTGAGCCGGCAGCCGCTGGTGTCGCGGCCCTTCAAGACGGGCCCGCGCGCCAGGCCCGAGCAGGTGCCCTCGCTGATGCCGCAGGCCGAGTTCGAGGAAGACCTGAAGCGCTTCACCCTGCAGGACAGCGCGCCTTTCCCCGTGAAAGCGCGCTGGGACATCGAGGGGTAGGCTACGGGGTTTCATCCGAAGGAGGAACCCACCATGTCAGATCAGAAAGTAGCCATCGTCACCGCCGGCGGCAGCGGCATGGGCGCCGCCGCGGCCCGCAAGCTCGCGGACGACGGCTTTCGCGTGGCCATCCTGTCCTCGTCGGGCAAGGGCGAGGCGCTGGCGCAGGAACTCGGCGGCCTTGGCGTGACCGGCTCCAACCAGTCGAACGACGACATCCAGCGCCTCGTGGACAAGGTCATCGCCGAATGGGGCCGCATCGACGTGCTCGTGAACAGCGCCGGCCACGGCCCGCGCGCGCCCATCCTGGAGATCAGCGACGACGACTGGCACCGCGGCATGGACGTCTACTTCCTGAGCGCCGTGCGCCCCGCGCGCCTCGTGGCGCCGCACATGGTGAAGCAGGGCGGCGGCGCGATCATCAACATCTCGACCTTCGCCGCCTTCGAGCCCGACCCGGTGTTCCCGACCTCGGGCGTGTTCCGTGCCGGCCTCGCGGCCTTCACCAAGCTCTTCGCCGACCAGTACGCCAAGCACAACGTGCGCATGAACAACGTGCTGCCCGGCTTCATCGACAGCCTGCCCGAGAAAGAAGTGTTCCGCGAACGCATCCCCATGGGCCGCTACGGCCGCAGCGCCGAGATCGCCGCCACCATCGGCTTCCTGGCCTCCGAGGGCGCGGGCTACATCACGGGGCAGAACCTGCGCGTGGACGGCGGCATCACGCGCTCGGTCTGAACCCGGCCACGGCGCCCATGACCGTCCCCGCCCCGGTGCGCCAGCACATGGACCGCACCCTTGCGTCCTACGAAGCGTCCGCGCGCGACTACAACGCGATCGTCGCGGGCCACCGGCCGCCCGAGATCGAGGAGGCGGTGCGCCGCATGATGCAGCGCGTGCCCGCCGGCGGCACCGTGCTCGAGATCGGTTCCGGGTCGGGGCAGGACGCCGATCTCGTCGAATCCCTGGGCGGGGTCGTGAGGCGCACCGATGCGGTCCAGGCGTTTCTCGACCTGCAGGCCGAGCGCGGCAAGAAGGGCGAGCTGCTCAATGTCGTCACGGATGCGCTGGGCGGGCCCTACGACGCGGTCCTGGCGATGTGCGTGCTGATCCATGTCGATCGCGCGCAGATCGCGCCGGTGCTGCGCAAGGTGTTCGACGCGCTCGCGCCCGGCGGGGTTTTCCTCGCGGCCATGCGCATCGGCGAAGGCGAGACCCTCGGCGACTACCAGACCGTGTACTGGGCGAAAGACGCGTTCGCCGACGCGCTGGCTGCGGCGGGCCTTGACCTGCAATGGGGCAGCCAGTGGATCGGCCGCGACGACGTAACGTGGGCCAACTTCCTGGCGTGCCGTCCGCGCTAGCGGACGAGCGAGCGAAGGCTTACACGCCCAGGTAGCGCGTCCACAGCGACCGGTCGGCATCGAGCGCGGCCGAGTCGCCCTGCCACACCACGCGCCCGCGTTCGAGGATCACGTGGCGGTCGGCCAGCGGCAGCAGGCGCTGCACGTACTTGTCGACCACGAGGATCGCCTCGCCTTCCGACTTCAGCGTGGCGATGCAGTGCCAGATCTCCTCGCGGATCACCGGCGCCAGGCCTTCGGTGGCTTCGTCCAGGATCAGCAGGCGCGGGTGCGTTGACAGCGCGCGCGCAATGGCCAGCATCTGCTGCTCGCCGCCCGAGAGCTGGTTGCCCGCGTTGGCCTTGCGCTCCGACAGGCGCGGAAAGAGCTTGTACAGCGCCTCCACGGTCCAGCGCGGCGCGCTGCCGGGCCGGGGCCGTGCGAAGGCGCGCAGGTGCTCGTCCACGCTGAGGTTGGGAAACACATGGCGCCCCTCGGGCACGATGGCCATGCCGCGCCGCGCGATGGCGTCGGGCCGGTGGCCGCCGATGGCCGCGCCGCAGAACTGCACGCCGCCGCGCATCGGCGCGATCGTGCCGGTCAGCACCTTCAGCAGCGTGCTCTTGCCCATGCCGTTGCGGCCCAGCAGCGCCATCACTTCGCCCGCACCGACGCGCACGTCGATGCCGAACAGCACCTGGCTGGCGCCGTAGCCGGCTTCGATGGCGGTGGCCTCGAGCAGGGTGGATGTCGTGGTCGTCGTGCTCATGCGTGTCCTTCTGCTTCGGTGCCGAGGTACACGGCTTGCACATCGGGGTGGCCCCGCACTTCGTCGGCCGTGCCGCTCATCAGCACCTTGCCCTGCACCAGCACCGTGAGCCGGTTGGCGAGGCGGAACACGGCGTCCATGTCGTGCTCGATGAGGAGGATGGCCATCGAGGCGCGCAGCGATTCGATGAGATCGACCATGCGCGCCGACTCGTCGGGGCCCATGCCGGCCATCGGCTCGTCGAGCAGCAGCAGCTTGGGTTCGGCGGCCAGCGCCAAGGCCACGTCGAGCGCGCGCTGCGCGCCGTGCGGCAACGTGCCCGCGATGCGGTGGCGCTCGCTGCCCAGGCCCACGCGGTCGGCCAGTGCGTGGGCACGGTCGACGAGGTTGCGTTCGTTCGCACGCGGTGCCAGGAAACGCAGGCTGCTCCCTGCATGGGCCTGCGCCGCGAGCATCAGGTTGTCGTGCACCGTTTCCTTGGCGAACACGCGCGTCACCTGGAAGCAGCGCGACATGCCGGCGGCCACGCGCTGGTGGTCCTTGTAGGCCGTGATGTCCTGCCCGTCGAGCATCAGCCGGCCCGCGTCGGCCTCCAGCAGGCCGGTGATGAGGTTCACCAGCGTGGTCTTGCCCGCGCCATTGGGGCCGATGAGCGCATGCACTTCGCCGCGCTCCACCGTGAGGTTCACATGGTCGGTCGCCAGCAGGCCGCCGAAGCGCTTGACCAACCCTTCGATTCTGAACAGGCTCATGGCTTGGCGCTCCCTGCGGCCGTTGCAGCGGAAGCCGCTGCTGCTGCGACCGTGCGGCGTTTCGTCGACAGTGCGGCCAGGCCGCGCGGGGCCCAGAGGGCGACGGCGATCAGCAGCAGGCCCAGCGGCATGTGCCAGTGTTCGGTGTGCTGCTTGAGCGCTTCCTCCAGCACCAGCCAGACCACGGCGCCCACCGGCCCGCCCCAGCTGCGGCCCAGACCACCGATGACGACCATCACCACCAGCGTGGCCGACTGCGTCCAGTGCATGGTCGCCGGGCTCACGAAGCCGTTGCCGCCGGCCAGCAGCGCGCCAGCCAGCCCGGCGATCGCGCCCGCGATGGCAAAGGCGACGAGCTGCAGCCGGAACACCGGGTAGCCCAGCGCGCGCATGCGCGTCTCGTTGTCGCGGATGCCCATCAACGCATGGCCGAAGCGCGCCTGCGTGGCGCGGTGCAGCCACCACAGCGCGAGCGCCACCACCACGAGCACCACCCAGTAGAAGGTCGACTCGTTGCCCAGGTCCAGGCCCGGCAGCAGCGTGGGGCGCGACATGAGCGTGTAGCCGTCGTCGCCGCCGTACTTGCGCAGCGACACGACGACGAAGTACAGCATCTGCGCGAAGGCCAGCGTGGTCATGATGAAGTACACGCCGCGCGTGCGCAGCGCCACCGTGCCGATCAGCGCGGCGACGAGGCCGGCCACCAGCGCGGCCAGCGGCCACAGGATCCAGGCCGACATCACGCCGGCGTCGCTGAGCGCCACCACCGTGTAGGCGCCCATGCCGATGAAGCCCGCATGCCCGAGCGCCACCATGCCGCCGAAACCGAGGATGAAGTTCAGGCTCGCGGCGGCCAGCGCGACGACGAGCACGCGCCGCACGAAGCCGATGTAGAAGTCGAGCCCGAACAGCGGCGCGACCAGCGGAAAGGCCGCGAGCGCCACGAGGAGCAGCCCGAGGCCGAAGGTGCGTGACGAGGGTTTCATGCGCGGGCGGAGAAGAGGCCGGAAGGCCGGAAGATCAGGACGACGACCATGAGCGCGTACATCGCCACCTCGGCGAACAGCGGCCCCAGGTCGGCCGCCGTGGCGGGCGGCAGCGTGGCGCGCAGCAGCATCGGCACGAAGGCGCGGCCGATGGTGTCGACCACGCCGACCAGCAGCGCGGCCACGAAGGCGCCGCGCACTGAGCCGATGCCGCCGATCACCAGCACCACCAGCGCCGGGATCAGGATGGCCTCGCCCATGCCCACCTGCACCGCGACGATCGGGCCCATGAGTGCGCCGGCCAGTGCAGCGAGTGCTGCACCGAGCAGGAACACGCCATTGAAGATGCGGCCCACGCGCACGCCCATCAGCTCGGCCATCGGCCGGTCGGACGCCCCCGCGCGCACCCGCATGCCGATGCGCGTGTGGTTCACCAGCACGTACAGCGCCAGCGCCATCAGCAGGCCGCCCGCGAGCACCACGAGGCGGTACGAGGGGTAGGGCAGGCCGTCCATCAGCTCGACCGGGCCCGAAAGCGCGGCCGGCGTGGGTGCCATCACGGGCGAGGGGCCCCAGATCATCTTGACGATGTCGTCGGCCACCAGGATCACGCCGAAGGTGGCGAGCACCTGCGCCAGGTGGTCGCGCTTGTAGAGGCGGCGCATCAGCAGCACCTCGATGAGCAGCGCCACCACCACGGTGACGAGTACCGCCACCACGATGGCGGCGGCGAACGAGCCGGTGCGCGTGTGCGCCTCGGCCGCCACGTAGGCGCCGGCCATGAACAGCGAGCCGTGCGCCAGGTTCAGCACGTCCATGATGCCGAACACCAGCGTGAGGCCCGCCGCCAGAAGAAAGAGCATCAGGCCGTAGCCGATGCCGTTGAGCAATTGCTCGAGGACGAGGATGCCGCTCATGAAAAGACGAGCCGCATCACTTCATGTTGCACTTGCTGGCGTAGCTGTCGCCGTAGCTTGTCAGCACGGTGTTGATCAGCTTGTTCGTCACCTTGCCTTGCGCGTCCTTGCCGATCACGCGCAGGTAGAAGTTCTCGATGGGGAAGTGGTTGTTCGCGTACTTGAAGGTGCCGCGCGTCGAGGCGTAGTTGGCCTTCTTCAGGGCGGCGACCACGGCCTCGCGGTTCTGCGCGTTGCCACCCGATTGCTTCACGGCGGCGTCCATCGCGAGGATCGCGTCATAGGCCTGCGCGGCGTACACCGACGGGTAGCGGCCGTTGTATTCCTTGCGGAAGGCGGCCACGAAGGCCTTGTTGGCGGCGTTGTCCAGGTCGTGCGCCCAGTGCGAGGTGTTGAACAGGCCGAGCATGGGCTCGCCCACGGCGCCGATCACGTCTTCGTCGGCCGAGAAGCCGCTGGTGACGAGCGTGATGTCCTTGGACAGGCCCGCGCCCACGAACTGCTTGATGAAGTTGATACCCATCGCGCCGGGCAGGAAGAAGTAGATCGAGTCGGGCTTGGCCGCGCGCAGCTGCGCGAGCTCGGCGGCGTAGTCGATCTGGCCCAGCTTGGTGTACAGCTCGTCGGCCACCTGGCCCTTGAACTGGCGCTTGAAGCCGCCCAGGGCATCCTTGCCGGCCGGGTAGTTGGGGGCGATGAGCACGATCTTCTTGAAGGCGCGGTCCTGCGCGAACTTGCCGGCGGCCTCGTGGAACTGGTCGTTCTGGTAGGCGGTGCCGAAGAAGTAGGGGCTGCACTGCGCGCCGGCGAACTGGCTCGGGCCGGCGTTGGCCGACAGGTACGGCACCTTGGCGTTGAACAGCGTCGGGCCCACGGCCAGCGCCACATTGGAGCCGATGGGGCCGCTGAAGATGTCGATCTTGTCGCGCTGGATCATGCGGTCGACCAGCTGCTTGGCCTGGTCGGGGCTGCCGGCCATGTCGGCCTGCACGAACTCCACGTCCTGCCCGCCGAGCTTGCCGTTCAGCTGCTTGATGCCCAGCGCGAAGCCGTCACGCGCCTCGGCGCCCAGGGCTGCGAAAGGCCCCGAGATGTCAAGGGCCAAACCCACCTTGACCGGCGCGGCCACGGCCGACACCGAGGCCCCGAGGGCGGCGCCGCACAGCAGCAGCGAGATCAGGGTGCGCGGCAGCGCGGGCGATTTCAGGAACGTGGGGCGCATCGGGTTCTCCGGCTAGGGAAGGGTTGAGACAACTGAACTGTTGATAGTTAAATACTTTAGCCGTAAACAATTCGGTGTCAACGGTACTAGCACGAATGGTGCCAGTGAACCGTGTCGCCTTCGCCGCGCCGGACCCTCGCGAAAGGTTACGCAAACGTCAACCGAACGGACTTGCGGTGGCGAACCAGAGGCCGATGCCCGTTGCGATGATGAAGGCCCCGTCGGTCACGCCTGCGACCAGGAAGAACTTGGTCTGCAGCGTGTCGACCAGCTCGGGCTGGCGCGTCGTGCCTTCGAGAAACTTCTGGCCCACCAGCGCGATGCCGATGCACGACCCCAGTGCGGCAATGCCGATCAACAGGGCGACGGCGAGCGGGAGGATGTTGAAGCCGGTCATGGTTTTTTCTCCTGGTTGATGAATCGATGGACCCACTGTTCCAGAACGGGTGCATCGAATCCATGACGCGGGAGGTCATGCGCCAGACGAAAAAAAGGCCGGCCGTCGAAACGGCCGGCCTGGGGTCAGGCGCGAAGCGAAGGGCTTAGGGCAGCTGCGTCCAGTTCTGGTTGTTGCCGCCGTTGCAGGTCCAGGTGATCAGCGCCGTGTCCTGCGTGGTCGAGCCGTTCGGCACGTCCAGGCACGAGCCCGAGGCGCGGTTGCGCACCGTGCCGCCCACCAGGCTCCACTGCGCCGTGTTGCCCGACGAGCAGGCCACCTGCACCACGGCCGCGTTCGTGGTCGCCGTGCCGTTCTGTGCCAGGCACAGGCCGCTGTGCTCGGCGATGAACTGCACGTAGCCGCCGGTGACGGGCGTCATGGTGAACTTCTCGTTGCCCGCGTTGCCGCACGGCCATTGCACCGCCGTCGCGCCGCTGGTGGTCGAGGCGCCCTTGATGTTCACGCACATCGTCGGGTTGAGGTCGGAGCGCAGCCGCGTGACCACCGCCGGGGCGGTGTCCTGCGAGCGCACGTACTCGCGCAGCGCCACCACGTCGTTCGCCGGCAGGCTGGACGCGTTGCCGTGGCCGCCCGCGAGCAGGTCCTGCAGCGTGGCCGCCTGGCCGTTGTGGAAGAACGCGGTGGTGTTCCAGGTGCCCGACAGGGTCGGCGTGTCGAAGCCCACGCCCGCCAGCGGCTGGTTGCTGCCCTTGCCCGACGAGGCCTGGATGGTCCCCACGTCGTGCCGCAACCCGTCGCGGAAGGTGGCACCCGTGTGGCAGGTGGCGCACTGGGCCGTGTTGAACACGGTCTGTCCGCGCACCGCGTCCACGCTCAGGCTGCCGTCCGCGGCGCGCGCCGGGCTGCGCATGTACTTGTTGAGCGAACCCAGGTACACGGCCAGGTCGTCCAGCTGCGCGCTCTTGCCGGCCTTCGGGGCGCCCAGCGGGGCCTGCGTGGCGGCCCAGTCGGCGTTGCTCAGGAAGCCGGTGCCGCCGAACTCGTTGCGGATGTCGTTCTCGAAGTCCTGCACTTCGTCGAAGTTGGCCGTCCAGTGCAACTTGCCGTGGCTGGTGCCGCGCCGCCCCTGCAGGCTGATGGTGCGGCGCAGGCCTTCGCCGCGCTGGGTGAAGTCCCACACCATGCCGTCGTCGCCGCCGTCCGCGTGGCAGCTGGCGCAGGAGATGTAGTTGTCCTTGCTCATGCGCCGGTCGGCCGCGTTGTAGAACACCTGCTTGCCGCGCAGCGCCGCGGCCGCCATCGGCTCCTGCGCCACGGTGGCCACGTTCTGCAGGAAGATCGCCGCGTTGGTCTCGGCCGACAGCACCTTCGCCACGTCGTGCACCGACACCGAGCGCGCCAGGAAGTTGTTCACGAACAACCGCTTGCGCGCCGCGTCCAGGTACAGGCCGTGCGGGGCGCTGCTGGCGTTGATCTCGCCGCGAATCGCGCGGGTGTAGCTGTCGACGATGGCGACGCGGTTGCCTTCCATCTGCGCCACGAACAGGTAGTCGCCGGCCGGCGAATACAGCGCGGCGCGCGCGGGGGCGCGGTCGTCGAAGTCGATCTGCTCGGAGAACACCTCGGCGGCGCCCTGCAGGTTCACCTGCGAAAGGATCGAGCGCACCGTCTGGTCGTGCGGCAGGTCCTTGCCGTCGCGGAAGCGGCCGCGCACGATGTTGTCCTTCTTCGAAGGCAGCACGGCGCGCGAACCGTCGGGCGAGATCACCACCTGGCTCAGGTAGTTGGCCACGCCGCGCGCACGGCTCTCGGTGTCGACGGTCGTGGTGTCCACCGGCAGCGGGATGGTCTGCAGCGCGGTCAGCGACTGCAGGTTGACCTTGTGCAGCTGGCCGCCCGTCATCTTCGACTTGAAGCGCGTGACGTAGGCCACCTGCGAGTCGGCGCTCACGGCGATGCCGCGCACGCCGCCCTCGAGCGCCAGCGCGCCGGTGGTGGCGCCGTTGCTGGGGTCGAAGCTCATGAGCACCGACTTGCTTTCCAGCGTGAGCAGGCCCTTGGCGCCGTTGGGCGTGAAGGCCACGCCGTAGGGGCCGCTGCCGTAGGCCAGCGGGATCGACACCGACTGCGAGCCGTCGGCGGCGTTGAGCGCCACCAGCTTGTCCTCGCCCTGCACCGCGACCCAGATGCGGCCGTCGGGGCCCACGGCCAGCGTCTTGGCCTCGTCGCCGACGCGCACTTCCCACAGCTTGGCGAGGGTCTGCGCGTCGATGGCGGCCACCGTGCCGCTGTCGGGGTTCACCGAGTACACCCGGCTCGCATCGCCCGCGATGTTGGTCGTGTGCGTGGGCGCGGTCGCGGTGACCGGCGCGATGACGGTCACGTTGTAGGTGTAGTAGGTCTCGCGGCCGCTGCTGTCCTTCACCGTCAGGGTCACCGTGTAGTGGCCGGGGGTGGTGTAGGTGTAGCTGGTGTTCGGCTGGTTCGAGAACGCCGTCTGCGTGCCGTTGCCGAAGTTCCAGCGGAACTGCACGCCGCTGGCGCCGAGCGTCGCGGGGTTGAAGCTCAGCTGGCCGTTGACCAGCTTGGGCCCGCCGCCCAGGCCCGGGTCGCCGATGATGGCCTGGCCGCGCAGCGTGTCCACCTCGGCCTGGCCGAGCACGCGGCCGTACACGCGCACCTCGGCCAGCGTGCCCTTGAAGAGCGCGGTGTTGCCCTGGATCTGGCCCATGACCTGGAACTTGGTCGACAGGCCCTTGGTGCCGGTCGGGCCGGTCGACGTGGTCTTCACGCCGTCGACGTACACCGCCTGCGCGCCCGAGGCCGCGTCGCGCGTGAGCACGACGTGGTGCCAGTTGCCGTCGTTCACGGCCGCGGTGGAGGTGGTGCCGCCGTCATTGCCCACCGAGAGCTTGATGCGCCCGCCGGTGTCCAGCCAGCCCCAGAACACGTCGTCGGTGCCGCCCGACTGGTCGCGACCGAAGATGCCGGGCGCGGTCCACGAGTTGGCGGCGCCGGCCTGCGTGGTCTTCATGTAGAAGCTCAGCGAGGCGGTGCTACCCAGCGCGCTGGCCACGGTGTCGTTCTTCAGCGGCACGCCGGCGGTGCGGTTCGCGAAGTTCAGGCCGATGCTCTCGAACGCGTCGCCGGTGGCGGGCGTGCCGTTGTTGGCGCCGATCTGGTCGCCCAGGTTGCCCGTCAGCGGCCAGTGGTGCATCAGGTTGATGTCGCTGGCGTTGCCGGTGTTGAAGGTGGAGCGGTAGTCGGCGCCGATGGCGTTGCCCGCATAGTCCTTCACGCCGTTGGCCGGCAGGAACACCTCATAGCTGGTGCCCGGCAGCAGCGGCTGCGCGGGATGGAAGTTGACGATGCCCAGCTGCACGCTGTAGGTGCCCGCCAGCGTGTTGCCGCCCACCGGACGCACGATGAAGGTGTTGCTGTTCACGCTCTCGGGCAGGATGTTGTCGGTCATGCCCAGGCCGATGCGCGAGCTGAGGGCCTGCTGCTTCGCACCGTTGGCGGGCGAGACCTGCTTCACTTCGGGCTTGGTGGTGTCGGGGTCCACCGCGTGCACGACGAAGCCGCTGCCCGAGCCGTGGTCGTTGCCCACGAAGACGAGGTTGCCGAACATCGCGACCTGGCCGTTGTCCGAATGCGAGAAGTTCGGGTCGTCCTCGCGCAGGATGCTGCCGCGGCCCACTTCCACGTGGTTGAGCGGGTTGCTCACGTCCACCTTGTGGATGCGGGTCTGCGCGCCCTGGATGACGTAGTTGTCCTGCGTGGCGCAGTACAGCTGCTCGTCGATGACGAGCCGGTTGTCCTCGGCCACGAAGCGCGAGCGGTCGCTCAGGTCGTAGCTGTACATCTTGGCGCCGCTGCCGCGTGCGGAGGCGTGCACGCTCTTGCCGTCGAAGCAGGTCGCGTAATAGAACGGCGTGGCGCCGGCGATGGAATCGAGCACCTTGGGGTTGAGCGGGTCGGAGATGTCCAGGCTCGCGAACCCGCCGTTGCTTTCCATCGCGGTCAGCACCATGTGGTTGCCCATCGTGAAGATCGGGCCGAGGCGGAAGCCGCCGAGTTCACCGGTGGGCACCGGGTTGGGCTTGCCGGCGCCGCGGTTGGCGACCACCGCGTTCGCGGGGTCCGTCGCGTCGACGATGAACATGCCCCGGCCGGCCGAGGCCACGTACAGGTAGGGCGCCTGCCACCACAGCTGCCAGGACACGTTCTCGTAGTCGCCCGAGTTGACGCCGGGCAACACCAGCTTCTTCACCTGCTTGATGTCGTTGATGTCGGTGAAGTCCCAGAACTCGACGCCGTTGATGCTGGGCAGCACCACGTAGGTCTTGCCGCCGATCTTCGCGGTGCCGAAGGAATGGGTCTCGCGGAATTCCTTGGTGCGGCCGCCTGTCGCGTCATCGGGTTCGTAGATCTTCTTGACGAGCCTGATCTGGCGCGGGTTCGACACGTCGTACAGCAGGAAGCCGCCGGGGCCGAGGCCGCTGTCCGGCGCGAAGGAGGTGAGGAAGTAGCCGTTGACCATGATGCCGGCGTTCATGCCGTAGTCCTTGCGGCCCGGGTACGTGGCGGGCACGTCGCGCGCCTCGTAGGCGTCGCTGTGCGCCGGGTCGAGCGGGTGCGCGGCGCTGGTGATCATCGACACCGGCTTGAACAGTTCCGCCGAGGTGTAGGTGAGGTTGCCCAGGCCCGGCCCCTGCAGCGGGAGCGGGTCGGCCACGACAGCGGCAGCCGCCGTGGCCATCTTGTTGAGGGTCGTCATCGGACTGACCCCGGTGATTGCCGCATGCGTCAGCAATGTGACGCACGGCACCAGGAACGCCATCAGGAAATACCGGATCTTCATCGTCGCCTCCAGGTTGTTTGAAGTTCGCAGGGAACCCTCTTGTCCTTGGTTCTCTCGATTCACTCGGTCGCTTGCAGGGAAAGCGCACGCGCAGGCGCGCCCCCGGCGGGCAACGCATGCGTTGTCCGCCGTCCACTTCTTCTTCTGTCTTGCTCTCCCGCTGGTTGGCGCCGGCGCCTTCCGGGTGGAAGACGTCAGCGCCTGGGCGCTGTTACTTCACGCCGCCCGATTCGTAGAGGTTCCAGGCCGCTTCGGCGCTGGCACCGTCGTGGATCATGGCCATCAGTGCGCTCACCACCGCCGAGGGATTGGCGTGCTGGTAGACGTTGCGGCCGTACACCATGCCGACCGCGCCCTGGTCCAGGAGCACGCGCGAACGCGCGAACACCTGCTGCAGGTCTTCGCGTCCGCCGCCGCGCACGAGCACGGGGCAGCGCGCGGCCTGTACCACGCGGTGGAAGTCGGTGGCGTCGGTGGTGGGGTCGGCCTTGACGATGTCGGCACCCATCTCGCGCGCCAGGCGCGTGAGCGTGACGATCTTCTCGGCGTCGCCGTCCACCATGTAGCGGCTGGTGGCGGTGGGCGCCTGCATCACGAGCGGCTCGATCATGAGCGGCATGCCGTAGCGATCGCAGTCGGCGCGCACGCGGGCGATGTTCTGCACGCACTGGCGGAACAGGTCGGGCTCGTCGGGCAGCATGAACAGGTTGACGACCACGCAGGCCGCGTCCCGCTGCACGGCAGGCAGCACCGGGTCGTCCTGGTTCTGCAGCACGGCCCACATCACGCGGTGGTGCACGGCGTTGTAGGGGTTGCCCATGTCCAGGCGCATCACCAGCGCGGGGCGATCGCGCCCAGGCCGGTCCTGCAGCAGGTCGGACTGCCCGTAGTTCAGCTGAATCGCGTCGGGCTTGGCGGCCACGAGCTTGTCGATCACGCCGGGCATGTCCTCCAGGCCGTCCAGGAAGGTGGGTTCGTTGCACACGCCGTGGTCCAGGGCGATGTCCAGGCAGCGGCCGTTGTGCAGCAGGCGGTTGAGCCGCGCGGTCTTGTCTTTCGACATGAAGGAAAAACTCCGTGTTGAGGAAAAAGGAAGGGAAGAAAGGCGCGCGTTCAGGCGAGCGCGTCCAGGTGGCGCTTGGCCGCAGCGTCGATCAGCTGCAGGGCTTCGCTGTCGAGCACGACCGCGCCGGCGCCGGCGTTTTCAATGGCCTGCTGGCGCACGCGCGCGCCGCACAGCGCCACCGAGACGGTGCCGCGGGCCACGGTCCACGCGATCATCATCTGGCCGAACGAGCAGCCCAGGTGCGTGCGCAGCGGCTCCAGCGTGTCGAAGAAGGCCTTCAGCTTCGCGCGGTTGGCTTCGCTGAAACGCGGGTTGGTGGCGCGCTGGTCGTCGCCCTTGAACTCGCGCGCGGGGTCGATGGGCCCGGCCAGCAGGCCCAGCGCCAGCGACGAGTAGCCCAGCACCGCCACGTTGTGCTCGGCGCACAGCGGCGCGAGCGTGGTCTCGATGCCGCGGTCGATGAGGCTGTAGAGCTCCTGCGCCGCATCGACGGGGCCGTGCTTCAGGTACTCCGAAAGAATTTCGGGCGTCGCGTTGCTCACGCCGATGGCGCGGATCTTTCCCTGCTTCTTGAGCGCCAGCAGCGCGTCCATGGTCTCGGCCACGGGCGTCGTGTGGTCCTGCCAGTGCGTGATGTACAGGTCGATGTAGTCGGTCTGCAGGCGCTTCAGGCTCTCTTCGCATTCATGGAAGATCGAGTCGCGTCCGAGGTAGCGGTACACCGGGTGGCCGTCTTCCTCGAAGAAGTGCGTGCCCTGCTGCGTGTGCCACACCAGGCCGCACTTGGTGGCGATCACGGCCTCGTGGCGGCGGCCCTTGAGCGCGGTGCCGACGATGCTCTCGGAGCGGCCCAGGCCGTAGGCCGGTGCGGTGTCGATCAGGTTCACGCCCGCATCGAGCGAGGCCTGGATGGCGATCACGGCAGCGGCGTTGTCGCCGCCGCCCCACATCCATCCGCCCATGGCCCAGGTGCCCAGGCCGATGGCCGAGCTTTCGATGCCCGAGGGGCCCAGGGTGGTCTTCTTCATCTGTGTTGCGCTGCTCATCGCTTGGTCTTTCTCGTGTTCAGGATGTGGTCGATGGTCACGGCCGCGAGCAGGATCAGGCCCTTGATCACGTCCTGCCAGTAAGGCGACACGTCGAGCAGGATCAGCGAGCTGGTCACCACCGACAGCAGGGCCAGGCCGAGCACGGCGCCGAGCACGGTGCCCGAGCCGCCCTTGAGGCTGGCGCCGCCGATCACGGCCGCGGCAATCACGTTGAGTTCCATGCCCATGCCGAAGGTCGGCGTGGCGGCGCCGAAGCGCGCCGTGTAGATCACGCCGGCCAGGCCCGCCGAGGCGGAGCACAGCACCGTGACCCAGAACTTCACGCGGCCCACGCGGATGCCGGCGTACAGCGCGGCCTTCTCGTTGCTGCCGGTGTAGAACACGCGGCGCAGCAGGGTGGAGCGGCGCAGCACGAAGTCGCTCACGATCACGATGGCCAGGAAGATCAGGATCACGGCCGGCACGCCGAACAGCGTGCCCTGGCCGATGAACTTGAACTCGGCCGGCAGCGAGAACAGCGACTGCGGCGTTCCCTGCGTGAGCGCCAGGCACAGGCCGCGCACGATCACCATGAAGGCCAGCGAGGCGATGAAGTGGTTCAGCCCGATGCGCGTGACGCAGCCGCCGATCATGGCGCCGATGAGGCCGCTGGCGCCGATGGCCACCAGGCTCGCGAGCCACGGGTCCATGCCCATGAGAAAGAGCTTGCCGGTCACCACCATCGCGAAGCACACCACCGAGCCCACCGACAGGTCGATACCGCCGACGATGAGCAGGATGGTCATGCCCACCACCACGATGCCTTCGATGGAGAAGGACAGCAGCATCGCGCGCACGTTGTCCCAGGTGAGGAAGTAGGGCGATGCGAAGCTCATCGCAACGCACAGCGCCACGATGATCAGCACCAGCCCGGCCTCGCGCATGCTCGTGAGCTTGTTGGCCTGCTTCACGGGGTCTCCTGTTCGGCGGGGTTGCAGGGAGCCGGCCGTGGCCGTGGCCGCGGCGCCTGCGTCGATTCTGGTCGGAAAGTTCATGCCATTGCCTCTTCGGGTTCGCAAAGTCCGGAGGCCAGCCGCAGCAGGGCTTCCTCCGTCATCTCGTCATGGGCCAGTTCGCCCGCCAATCGCCCTTCGCGGATCACCAGTGCGCGGTCGCACAGGCCGATGATCTCGGGCAGTTCGGAAGAGATCACCACCACGCCCACGCCCTGGTCGGCCAGGTCGCGCAGGATGTGATGAATCTCGGATTTCGCGCCCACGTCCACGCCGCGCGTGGGCTCGTCCATCAGCAGCACCGCAGGCTGCGTGGCCAGCAGCTTGGCGATCGCCACCTTCTGCTGGTTGCCGCCCGACAGGCTGGACACCTCGATCGCCACGCCGTCCGACTTCAGGTTGAGCTTGGCGCCCAGCTGCACCGCCAGCCGGTGTTCGCTGGCGCGCTGCAGCAGGCCCAGGGCCGAGCTGACGCGGCGCAGCGCCATCGACGAGATGTTCTGCGCGATCGGCAGGTCGAGGAACACACCGGCCGCCTTGCGGTCTTCGCTGAGGTAGGCGATGCCTTCGCGCAGTGCGTCGCTGTACTTGCGGATGGCGAGCGTCTTGCCGTTGAGCCGCACCGCGCCGCGCCGCGCGGGGCGCAGGCCGCACACGGTCTCGGCCAGCTCGCTGCGCCCGGCGCCCATCAGGCCGGCAATGCCGAGGATCTCGCCGCGCTGCAGCGTGAAGGAGATGCCGTGCACGCGATCGTCGTCGGCGATGCCGTCGACTTCCAGCACGGGGCCGGCGTTCGCGTCAGCGGCAACGGCGGATTGCTTGGGCGGGTAGTAGTTGCCCAGGTCGCGCCCGACCATGCGGCGCACCAGCTCGTCGGGCGTCATGCCTTCGAGCGGGCCGCTGTGCACGTTGCGTCCGTCGCGCAGTACGGTGGCGCGGTCGCAGTGCGTGAAGATCTCGGCCATGCGATGGCTGATGTAGATGATGCCGATGCCCTGCGCCTTGAGGTCGTGCAGCACCCGGAAGAGCGCCGCCGATTCGTTGTCGGTGAGGGCGGCGGTGGGCTCGTCGAGGATGAGCACCTTGCAGTCGAGCGTGAGCGCCTTGGCGATCTCCACCAGCTGCTGGCTCGAAATGCTCAGGTCGCGCACCAGCGCGGCCGGGTCGATGTCCTGGCCCAGGCGCGCCAGCACTTTTGCGGCGCGCGTGTTCAAGGCGGAGAAGTTCATCCACGCCTGCTTGCCGGCGTTGATCTCCGGCATGAAGATGTTCTCGGCCACGGTGGCGTCGGCGCACAGGGCGATTTCCTGGTGCACCAGGCCGATGCCCAGGCGCATGGCGTGGGCGGGGCCGTCGATGACGACCTTCTGGCCGCACAGCACGATCTCGCCTTCGTCGGGCTGGTGGATGCCGTCGATGATGTTCATCAGCGTCGACTTCCCCGCGCCGTTCTCGCCGCACAGGGCGTGGATCTCGCCGGCCTGCAGCGAGAAGTCCACGCCCGAGAGGGCGCGCGAAGCGCCGAAGCGCTTCGCGATGCCACGCAGTTCAAGCAATGCGGCAGGGGTGCTCACTCGCCGATTCCCTTGGTGCCACGGCGGGCAAGGTACTTGTCCCAGTAGAAGTCGTCGGCGTTGGCCTTGCTGACCACGGCCAGGCCGTTGTCCAGGAAGGGCACCGACATCGGGTTCGTGCCGTTGCGCTTGGCGTCGTTCATCGGGTCGATGAGGCCGGGGTTCTTGGCCAGGAACAGCATCATCATGCCCATGTAGCCCTGCATGCCCTGGTTCGGGTTGATGGCACCGAACACGTCGCCCGACTTGATCATGTCCAGGATCTTGGCGTTGACGTCGCAGCACATCACCTTGATGTTCTTCTTGGTCTCGACCTTGGCCTGCGCCGCGCCGAGCGCCGAGTTGGCTTCGGGCATGAAGAGGGCGCCCAGGTTCGGGTTGGCCTGCGCCAGGCTCAGCACGGCCTGGTAGGCCTTGTTCGGGTCCTGGTTGCTGGCGGCGCGACCGACCAGCTTCATGCCCGGGTGCTTGGCCTTCATGCGGTTGACGAAGGCGGCGATGCGGCGGTCGTGGTTGTCCTGGCCCGGGTTCTCGAGCACGGCGTACTCGCCCTTGCCGTTCAGCGAGGCGGCGATGGCGTCGGCGGCCTGGTTGCCTTCGCGGTCGTTGTCGGAGGTGATGAACGAGGTGCGCTTGGAGTTGGGCGAATCGGCCGCGAAGGTCACGACCGGGATGCCCATCGCGGCGGCGCGGTTGATGGGTTCGATGAACGGGTCGGGGTTCATCGGGTGCAGCAGGATGCCGGCGGGCTTGCGCGCCAGTTCCTGCTCGAACGATGCGAGCTGCTTGTTCACGTCGTACTCCGGCGTGCCGGTGTAGCGGGTGCGAACGCCCAGCGTGCGGCCGAGCTGCTTCATCATTTCGTAGACCGGGAACCAGTACTCGACGCCCGAGACCATCACGTTCATCACGTAGACGTCGCTGGCATTGCCGCGCAGGCCGGCACCTGCCGCGGGGGCCGCGGCTTGCTGTTGCGCGAACGCGCTCGCACCGGCCAGGCCGATACCGGCAGCGGCCGCGGACTTCAGGAAATTACGCCTCATTCTTTGTCTCCTCACGTTGACTGGCAGAGCTTTCGGCCCGCCGTTGCGTGGCGGACCTGTGGACCGTGGTGTCACGACAGTTGTTATGACAGGCTAGAATGTAATGGCGGGCCGTTTCTCCCGATAACTAGGGGAAACGCTACTGGTGACAGCCTTTTTTTCCGCCGAAGCTGTTATGACATGAAGACCAAAATACTGATCGGCATCGACATGGGCTCGAGCAGCCTGAAGGCGCTGGCCCTGGACGCGGGGAGCGGGCGCAGCCTGGCCGTGTCGCGCCTGCCCCTGCGGCATGCGCGGCTGCCCGGCGGCGGGTGCGAGGTGGGCGCGGCGGCGATCCGCGCGGGGCTGACCCACGTGCTCGGCGACGTGGCGCGCCAGCTCGGCCCGCGCGCGGCGGACGTGTGCGCCATCGGCTGCACCGGCCACGGGGCGGGCCTGTACGCCCTCGATGCACACAACGAACTCGTCGGCGGCCGCGCCGTCGCCTCCACCGACCAGCGCGCCGATGCGCGCGCGCTCGCCCTCTCGGCACGCCACGGCGACCGGCTGTTCGCCGACGTGGGCTGCCGCCCCTGGCCCGGCCAGCCCACGGTGATCGCGGCCGAGCTGCTGGGCGCCGACGCCGTGCAGCGCGGCGAACTGCACCGCCTGCTGTTCGCCAAGGACTACCTCGGCTTCCTGCTGACCGGCGAAATCGCCACCGACGCGAGCGACGCCAGCACCGCCGGCCTGCTCTCGCTGGCCACCGGCGACTGGTCGCCCCTGGCCTTCGAGGTCGCGGGCATCGACGGCCTCGGGCCGCGTGCCTTCGGCCCGCTGGTGCCCAGCGGCCAGACCATGGGCCGGCTGCGCGCGGCCGAAGCGGCGCTGTGCGGTCTGCCCGCCGGCATTCCGGTGGCGATGGGCGCCATCGACCTGCTCGCCTCGATGACCGCCATCGGCGCCGAAGACCGCGGCCGTGCCGTGTCGGTGCTGGGCACGTGGTGCGTCAACGCCGTCATCGGCCCGGTGATCGATCCCCAGCCCGAGGTCGCCGCGCTCGTCAACTTCGGCCGCACGCGCGAGCGCCTGTACATGGAGAACAGCCCCTCGTCGATGGCCAACATCGCGTGGCTGGCCGGCGCGCTCGGGCTGCCCGACGCGCGCGCCGTGGTCGACCTGGCCATGGGCGTGCCGCTCGGTGCGAACGGGCTGCGCTTCCTGCCTTTCATCAACGGCGGGGGCGGCATCACGGCCGGCTTCGTCGGGCTCAAGAGCCACCACACGCCCGCCGACATGGCGCGCGCCGTGGTCGATGCCGTGGCGGCGCTGCATGCGCGCCACACCGCGCGCCTCGCGTCGCAGGGCCTGCCGGTGTCGGCCTCCAGCGTGCTGGGCGGCGGCGCCAGCGATGCGCGCCTCGTGCGGCTGCTCGCGGCGCTGCTGGGCCACCCGGTCGAGCGCTGTGCCGACGACGAAACCGGCGCGCGCGGCGCCGCCCTCTATGCCGCGATGTCGCAGGACCTCGACGACGCGGGGCCTGCCAGCCCGCTGCGCGCGCCCTGCGAACTCATCGAACCCGACGCGCGCGACGCGCGGGCCCATGCCGATTTCAACGCCGAATTCAACGAACTGATCGATCGCATGTCTCCTGTCTTCAACCATCTTTCGGGCGGTGCGTCATGAGCGCCTGGCAACTGCCTTTCGTCCGTCCGGCTTCGCTGGAGGGCCGCCACTTTTCGACGGTGATCGTCGGCGCCGGCATCAACGGCGTGGGCGTGTTCCGCGACCTGTCGCTGCAGCGCGTCGATTGCCTCATCGTCGACAAGGGCGACTTCGGCGCCGGCGCCAGCAGCGCGCCCTCGCGCATGATCCACGGCGGCCTGCGCTACCTGGAAAACGGCAGCTTCTCGCTGGTGGCCGAGGCCACGCGCGAGCGCAACCTGCTGCTGCGCAACGCGCCGCACCTGGTGCAGCCGTTGAAGACCGTGGTGCCGCTGTCGAGCTTCTTCGGCGGGCTGTTGAGCAGCGCGCTCAAGTTCTTCGGACGCACGCCGCCGCAGCGCACGCGCGGCCTGCTGGCCGTGGCCGCGGGCCTGCGCCTGTACGACCTGCTGGGCCGCCGCCAGCGCGTGATGCCGGGCCACCGCATCAGCCGCGTGCCCACCAACGACCGCCGCCTGTTCCGCGCCGCGATCCGCTGGACCGCCACCTTCTTCGACGCCTGGATCAGCCATCCCGAGTGGCTGATCCTCGAGCTCATCGGCGACGCCTGCCGCGACCAGCCGCGCTCGGCCGCCGCCAACTACTGCCGCGTGACGGGCTGCGCGGGCAACATCCTCACGCTGCGCGACGAGATCACCGGCGCGCTGGTGCGCGTCACGGCCGACACCGTGGTGAACGCCACTGGCGCCTGGCTCGACCGCAGCGCGGCCGTGCTCGGCGGCGCCGGCCCGCGCGTGATGGGCACCAAGGGCTCGCACCTCGTGCTCGACCACCCGGCGCTGCGCGATGCGCTCGAAGGCCGCATGGCCTACTTCGAGGCGGTGGACGGGCGCGTGTGCATCGTCTATCCCTTCCTCGACCGCGTGCTGGTGGGCTCCACCGACATCCCGGTGGAAGACCCCGACCAGATCGTCACCGAGCCGGCCGAGATCGACTACCTCATCGACGTGCTGCGCGAGGTGTTCCCGAACATGGCCTTCGACCGCCAGCACGTGATCTACACCTACGTCGGCGTGCGCCCGCTCGCGCGCTCCGACGCCGACAAGCCGGGCCAGATCTCGCGCGACCACTCGGTGGTGGTCGACCCGCCGAGCGCCACGCGCGACGTGCCCATCGTGGGCCTCGTGGGCGGCAAGTGGACCACCTTCCGCGCCCTGGCCGAAGAAGCCACCGACCACGTGCTGCGCCACCTGGGCCGCTCGCGCACCGCCTCGACCGAGTCGCTGCCCATCGGCGGCGGCGCCGAGCTGCCGGCCGACGCGGCCGCCACCGAGCGCTTCATCGACAAGATGACGGCCGGCTCGGGCCTGGGCCGCGCGCGCGCGCTGGGCCTGCTGCGCCGCTACGGCTCGAAGGCGCTGCCGCTGGCGCAGCGCCTCGCGGCCTCGGGCGACACGCCGCTGCGCCATGCGCCCGAGTACTCGGCGGCCGAACTCTCGTACCTGTGCATGGAGACCGGCGTCGTGCACCTGGACGACCTCGTGATCCGCCGCACGCTGCTGGCCATCCGCGGGCTGGTCACCGACGACGCGCTGGCCGAGATCGCCGCCGTGGCCGCCGAAGCCCTCGGCTGGGACGCGGCCCGCGCCCACCAGGAACTCAGCGCCTGCGCCGCCGCCCTGCGCGAGCGGCATGGCGTGCGCCTGCAGCCGGTGGCGGCCCATGAGCCGGCGCCTTCTGCTTTCGATGCATCATTGATGGCCAGCCCCGTCCTCGGCCCGACCTAACGTGACCCTTTCCACCGCCCCCGACACCGTGTCGACGACCTCGCTCGACCGCAACTCCGAATCGCCGCTGTGGGCGCAGTTCCGCGACGCCATCCGGCTGCAGATCCTGCAGGGCGTGCTGCCCATCGGCGCCAAGCTGCCGTCCGAGGCCGAGCTGGGCGAGCAGTTCGGCATCTCGCGCATCGTGGTGCGCGAGGCGCTGGCCGACCTGGTGCGCAACAACCTCATCTACAAGATCAAGGGCCGCGGCGCCTTCGTGTCGGCGCGCGAGCGCGACGAAGATTTCGTCTCCACCGTGCTGGGCTTTTCCGACGAGATGGAACGCAAGGGCCGCTCGGTGCGCACGCAGATCCTCGTGCAGGAACTGCGCACCGCCACCGCGCAGGAAGCCGCCGCGCTCGGCCTCACCGAAGACGCGCAGGTGGTCGGCCTCAAGCGCCTGCGCAGCGTCGACGGCGAACTGCGCCTCTTGGTCGAGACGGCCGTGCCGGCCGACCTCGCGCCGGGCCTGCACCGCACGCGGCTGGACGACCGCTCGCTGTACGACGTGCTGCGCCGCCAGTACGGCGTGCGGCTGGTGCGCGCCGAACGCTGGATCGACGCCGTGCTGCCCGACGCGGAAACCTGCCGCCTGCTCGACCTGCCGCAGCCCGAGCCGCTGCTGCGCATCGAATCGATCGCCTACGGCGCCAACGGCCGGCCGCTGGAACACTACCGCGCGCTGCACCGCTGCAAGACCAGCCGCCTGCACGTGCAGACGACGACCTGAGCTCAGGCCTTCGCGCTGCTGCTGCTGCGTGAAGGCAGCAGCACCGAGGCGATGGCGACCATCATCAGCGCCACCGCCACCCAGTCCTGCCAGTGCACGATCTCGCCGAGCCATACGGCGCCGCTGAACACGCCGAGCACGGGAATGAACATCACGCTCAGGGTCGAGGCCACCGGCGGCAGGCCGCGCGCCAGGTAGAACCAGGCCGCGTGCGCGAAGCCGAAGATCAGCACCGCGTTGTAGGCGATCGATCCCCAGGTCACGGCGCCCGGCGAGCGCCATTGGTCGCGTTCGAACAGCAGCGACAGCACCGTCATCACCACGGCCGTCATGGCCGTCATCCAGAACGAGAGCGTGAGCGTGGGCAGCCCGATGCGCGTGTGGCGCAGCAACTGCGTGCCCAGCGCCCAGGTGGCGGCGGCCACCAGCGCCAGTGCCACGTAGCCGGGGCGGCCCGCGAAGTCGGTGAGCTCGTGCCACAGCAGCAGCCCGACGCCGATGGCGCAGGCGCCCACGCCGGTCCACGCGCGGCGCGTGAGCACGGCCGAGAACAGCAGTGCACCGATGACGGCGGAGAACACCGGCATCGTGTAGCCCAGGATCGCGGCGCGCCCGCCCGAGAGCGCCTTCACCGCGAGGATGATGCAGGCGTGCCAGACGAACATGTTGGTCGCGCCCAGCCACACCAGCTCGGGCCAGGCGCTGCGCGGCACGCGGAACGGCACCTTCATCACCACCAGCGCGATCGCCAGCACGGGCACGCCCAGCCAGATCGAAATCGCGCGGAAGGCCAGCGGCGGGTAGTCGGCCACGCCGAGCTTCATCACCGGCCAGTTGAAGCCCCACGCGAGGGTGAGGAGCACGAGAAGAACGAACTGGCGCGGCGTGAAGGAAGGCATGGGCCGCGATTGTGGCGCGGCCCGCGCATTCGTGCTGGCGGCGCTGCTACAGCAGGCGCTTGAGGTAGCGCCCCGTGTGGCTCGCCTCGTTCGCCGCGATGTCTTCCGGCGTGCCTTCGCCCACCACCGTGCCGCCGCCGGCACCGCCCTCGGGGCCCATGTCGATGAGCCAGTCGGCGGTCTTGATGACGTCCAGGTTGTGCTCGATGACGACGATGGTGTTGCCCGCGTCGCGCAGCTGGTGCAGCACCTTGAGCAGCAGCTCGATGTCGGCGAAGTGCAGGCCGGTGGTCGGCTCGTCGAGGATGTAGAGCGTGCGGCCCGTGTCGCGCTTGCTCAGTTCGAGCGCGAGCTTCACGCGCTGCGCCTCGCCGCCCGACAGCGTGGTCGCCGATTGGCCGAGCTTGATGTAGCTCAGGCCCACGTCCAGCAGCGTGCGCAGCTTGCGCTCGATGGTCGGCACGGCCTTGAGGAACTCGTGCGCCACCTCGACCGTCATCTCGAGAATCTGCGCGATGTTCCGGCCCTTGTACTGGACCTCGAGCGTCTCGCGGTTGTAGCGCTGGCCGTGGCAGACCTCGCAGGGCACGTACACGTCGGGCAGGAAGTGCATCTCGACCTTCACCACGCCGTCGCCCTGGCAGGCCTCGCAGCGGCCACCGGCCACGTTGAAGCTGAAGCGGCCCGGGCCGTAGCCGCGCTCGCGCGCGGTGTTGGTCTCGGCCATCAGCTCGCGGATGGGCGTGAACAGGCCTGTGTAGGTGGCCGGGTTGCTGCGCGGCGTGCGGCCGATGGGCGATTGATCGACGTTGATGACCTTGTCGAAGTACTCGATGCCTTCCACCGACTCGTGCGCGGCCGGCTCTTCGTGCGCGCGGTATAGCGTGCGCGCCACGGCGGTGTAGAGCGTGTCGTTCACCAGCGTCGACTTGCCCGAGCCCGAGACGCCGGTCACGCAGGTCAGCAGGCCCACGGGGAAGGCCACGCTCACGTTCTTCAGGTTGTTGCCGGTGGCGCCGACCACGCGGATCTCCTGCAGGTCGGTCTGCGAGGCCAGGTGCGCCGCTTCGCGCGCGGCGCGCCGTTCGGCCGCGGGGCTCTGCGGAAAGCGCGAGGGCTTCTTGCCTTCGTTGAAGGCCGGCTTCTTCACGGCCGGCAGCCAGGCGGTGCGGTGCTTGGGCACCTCGATCTTCTTCACGCCCGAGAGGTACTGGCCGGTGAGCGACTCGGGGTTGGCCGACACCTGGGCGTAGGTGCCCTGCGCCATCACGCGCCCGCCGTGCACGCCGGCGCCGGGGCCCATGTCGATCACGTGGTCGGCGGCGTGGATCATGTCCTCGTCGTGCTCGACCACGATCACGCTGTTGCCGATGTCGCGCAGGTGTTTGAGCGTGCCGATGAGGCGGTCGTTGTCGCGCTGGTGCAGGCCGATGCTGGGCTCGTCGAGCACGTACATCACGCCCGTGAGGCCCGAGCCGATCTGCGACGCGAGGCGAATGCGCTGCGCCTCGCCGCCCGAGAGCGTCTCGGCGCTGCGGTCCAGGCTCAGGTAATTGAGGCCCACGTCGTTCAGGAATTTCAGGCGCAGGCCGATCTCGCGCACCACCTTGTCGGCGATGTCGGCCTTGGCACCGCGCAGCTTGAGCGTGCTGAACCAGGCGTAGGCGTCGCGCAGCGTGAGGTGGCTGAGTTCGAAGATGGCCATGCGCGGCGGCTCGCCGCCGTTCGCGCCCACGTGCCCGGCATCGTCGACCAGGAACACGTTGCGCGCCTCGCGCCGCAGCCGCGAGCCGCCGCAGTCGGGGCAGGGCTGCTGGTTGCGAAAGCGCGCGAGGTCTTCGCGCACCATCACTGAATCGGTCTCGCGGTAGCGCCGCGTCATGTTCGGGATGATCCCCTCGAAGGGGTGCTTCTTCGTGAGCTTCTTGCCCGCGAAGTTGCCCGATTCCATGGTGTAGTTGAACTTGATCTCTTCGCCGCCCGAGCCGTGCAGCAGCGTCTGCTGCACCGAGGCCGGCAGCGACTCGAAGGGCGCGTCGACGTCGAACTTGTAGTGCTTGGCGACGCTCTCGACCATGCTGAAGTAGTAGCCGTTGCGGCGGTCCCAGCCCTTGATGGCGCCGCTGGCGATCGACAGCGACGGAAACGCCACCACGCGCACCGGGTCGAACACCTCGCGGTGGCCCAGGCCGTCGCAGCTCGGGCAGGCGCCCACGGGCGAGTTGAACGAGAACAGGCGCGGCTCGAGCTCCGACAGCGAGTAGTGGCAGATCGGGCAGGCGAACTTGGCGTTGAACAGGTGCTCCTTGTCGGGCGCGCCCGCAGCGCCATCGGCGCTGCCTTCCGGCTTTGCGCCCAGCTCCAGCGCAATGGCGCGGCCCTCGGCCAGGCGCAGCGCGGCCTCGAAGCTCTCGGCCAGGCGCTGCTGCATGTCGGGGCGCGCACGCAGGCGGTCGATGACCACGTCGATGTCGTGCTTCTCGGTCTTCTTGAGCTTGGGCAGGTCGTTGTATTCGTAGGTTTGCCCGTCGACGCGAAAGCGCACGTAGCCGGCCGCCTGCATCTCGGTGAAGAGCTCGAGGAACTCGCCCTTCTTCTCGCGCGCCACGGGTGCCAGGATCATCAGCCGGGGCTCGTCGGGCAGGGCCAGCACCGCGTCGACCATCTGCGACACCGTCTGCGCCTGCAGCGGCAGGTGGTGGTCGGGGCAGAAGGGCGTGCCGGCGCGCGCGTACAAGAGGCGCAGGTAGTCGTGGATCTCGGTCACCGTGCCCACGGTCGAGCGCGGGTTGTGGCTGGTGGCCTTCTGCTCGATGCTGATGGCGGGCGACAGGCCCTCGATCACGTCGACGTCGGGCTTGTCCATGAGCTGCAGGAACTGCCGCGCATAGGCCGAGAGGCTTTCCACGTAGCGCCGCTGCCCCTCGGCATACAGCGTGTCGAACGCCAGGCTCGACTTGCCCGAGCCCGACAGGCCGGTGATCACCACCAGCTTGTTGCGCGGGATGTCGAGATCGACGTTCTTCAGGTTGTGGGTGCGCGCGCCGCGGATGCTGATGCGCTGCTGGGCGAGCAGGGCGCCAAGGTAGGCGTCACGCTCCGGGGTGTCTTCAGTGGTGGGTGAATTCAAGGGGTGCGGTCGTCCGAGGGCAACCGGACATGATAGAGGCGCCGGCTTCGCCTGTCATGACCAGGGGATGGACGGCGGCGGGCGGGCCCTCCCGGGCCGGGCCGGTTGCGGCTCAGGCAGAATGGAGGGTTCCTCTCAACCTCCTCCTTCATCTACTTATCAGGGGCAGTGCATATGGCATCGGTCAATAAAGTCATCGTCGTCGGCAACCTGGGGCGCGACCCCGAAATGCGGACCTTCCCGAGCGGCGATCAGGTCGCAAACGTCACCGTGGCCACCACCGATCGCTGGAAAGACAAGCAAAGCGGTGAGATGCGCGAAGCCACCGAATGGCACCGCATCGTGTTCAACGGCCGCCTGGCCGAAATCGCCGGCCAGTACCTGCGCAAGGGCTCGCAGGTGTACGTCGAAGGCTCGCTGCGCACGCGCAAGTGGACCGACAAGGACGGCATCGAAAAGTACACAACCGAAATCCGCGCCGACCAGATGCAGATGCTGGGCAGCCGCCAGGGCCAGGGCGGTCCGTCGGGTCCGAGCGACGACGACGGCGGCTACTCGCAAGGCGGGGGCGGCGGCGGTGGTTACTCGCAAGGTGGTGGCGGCGGTGGCGGTGGCGGTGGCGGTGGCGGTTACGCCCCGCGTGCTCCCGCAGCCGCACCGCGTGCCCCGGCACCGGCGCCGCGCCAAGCGCCGGCCAAGTCGTCGTCGGGCTTCGACGACATGGACGACGACATTCCGTTCTGAAACCGGCTCCTCGAGCTTTTCAAGGAAGGCCTGCCTTTTCGAAGGCAGGCCTTTTTTTTGCCCTTTTTATTTCGAACTCTCTCCATGGGCGGTCGTGCCCGGGAAAGTGCTGTTTTGCCAAGGAAATGCAGCCTCTTTGTTCGTCTGGCCGTTGAGCGCAGGGGAAGCGTTTGACGGGAGCCCCTTTTCGACGGCAATGACTGTGTTCAGAGGGGCAATTCCCGGCGGCAATCAACCCATTGGCTCCGGCCGTTCTGCTGAATAGCGTCGTTCAGCAGCGCATCGCCGGAGATGGTCGGCCGTCGCGAAGAAGCAGGGCGTCGCACGGCCACGCTGTCTGCGGACGTCGGGGTGGTCGCAGGGGGCCGCACGGATCGCGGTCGACCGGCTCGCCGCGATTGGTCTGCCTCGGCGCGCGGAATTGGTCCTTGTCCCGCACCGTGCGGCGTCGGAGCATGCAGGCCATAGAACACCGAGACAAGCACGACATGCAGAGCGCCGCCTCCCACTGCCCGCCATCGACCGTCGCACGCGCCGAAGTCCAGGCCCTGCGGTCCTCGAAGATCCGCGAGGTCGCCAATGCGGGCATGGACCGCAAGGACATCCTGCCTTTCTGGTTCGGCGAGCCCGACGAGGAGACGCCGGACGAGATCTGCGGCGCTGCGATCGCCGCCCTCGAGAACAGGCGCACCTTCTACGTCCAGACGCTGGGCGATCCCGCGTTGCGCGAGGAGATCGCCCGCTACCTGTCGCGCTGGCATGGCCCGATCGGCGTCGAACGGGTGGCGGTGACGAGTTCGGGCACGCATGCGCTGATGCTGGCCCTGCAGGCGCTGCTGAACCCCGGCGACCGGGTCGTGGCCGTGACGCCGTTGTGGCCCAACCTGGTCGAGATGCCCAAGGTGCTGGGCGCGCACGTCGAGACCGTGGCATTGCAGTTCACCGCGGCGGGCTGGGTGCTCGACGAGCAGCGCCTTCTGGAAGCGCTTCGGCCGGGCACCCGCGCGCTGCTGCTGAACGCGCCCAACAACCCGACGGGCTGGACCCTTTCGCGCGAGTCGCAGGAAGCCATCCTCGCGCACTGCCGGCGCCTGGGCATCTGGATCGTCAGCGACGATGTCTACCAGCGCATCAGCTTCGATGCGCCGTGCGCGCCGTCCTTCCTGGACATCGCGACGCCCGAGGATCGGGTCATCAGCTGCAACTCCTTTTCCAAGGCCTGGCGCATGACCGGATGGCGCTTGGGCTGGATCGTCGTGCCGCCCGCGATGCTGGGCGACATCGGCAAGCTGATCGAGTACAGCAGCACCTGCGCGCCGCCCTTCGTCCAGGCGGCGGGGGTGGTCGCCCTGGCGCGCGGGGAGGACACCATTGCCCGCACCGTCGAGCGGTTGCGCCAGGGCAGGGACCACCTGGCGGCGCGCCTGGGGAGCGTGCCGGGGGTCGAGCTCGCCGCGCCCGCGCGGGGCGCGATGTACACCTTCTTCCGTGTCGAAGGCGTCACGGACAGCCTCGCGTTCTGCAAGCAGCTCGTGGCCGAGGCCGGGCTGGGGCTGGCGCCCGGCGTGGCCTTCGGCCCCGAGGGCGAAGGCTACCTGCGCTGGTGCTACGCGAGCGGCACGGCGCGCCTGGACGACGGCGTTCGCCGCCTGGCCGCCTACCTGGAACACCACCCAACCACACGATGAGGATGCGATGAACACCCAAGACATTGCGGGCGCCCTTTGGCAAGCCATGGAGGACGGACGCCACATGCCGTCGGAATGGGCCGGGAAGTTCTCCCTGCAGCAGGGCTACGAAGTGCAGCTGGCCTTGTTGCACAAGCGCCTGGCCAGGGGCGAGCGGCAGACGGGCTGGAAGGTCGGCCTCACCGCCGAGGCCATGCGCGTGCAGCAGCAGGTGCACGAGCCCTGCTTCGGCTATCTGCTGGAAAGCGGCCGGCATGCGAGTGGTCAGGCCTATCGTTTTTCCGAGCTGATCGCGCCCGGCTTCGAGAACGAGCTGTGCCTGACCATCGGCAAGACGCTGCGCGGACCCGGCGTGAGCCTGGAGGAGGTCGCAGCCGCCGTGACGCATGCGGCACCGGCCCTGGAGATCGTGGAGGTTCGCGGTCCGTTCGCCGGCAACCTGGCGCTGGCGATGGCGGACAACGCGCAGCAGAAGGCCTATGTGACGGGGGCGGCCGTGCCGCTGACGGCCGACAACCGCGACCTGGCCGGCGCCAGCGTGACGGTGCAGGTCGACGGCGCCGTCAGCGAGACGGCCTCCGGCTCGGCGGTCATGCAGGGCGGCGGGCTGCTCTCGGTGCTGTGGCTGGCGAACAAGCTGGCCGAATTCGGGCTGGCGCTGGAGGCCGGGATGCAGGTGATGTCCGGCTCCTTCACGCGGCAGTACCGCGCGTCGCAGGGCATGCGGGTGCATTCCTCGTTCGACCGCTTCGGCACGGTCGCCGCGAACTTCATCTGAAGCAAGAGGTCTCCATGGATCTGGGAATCAAGGGCAAGACGGCGCTGGTGTGCGCCGCGAGCAAAGGGCTGGGCCGGGCATGCGCGTTCGCACTGGCGGAAGACGGCGCATCGCTCACCATCGTGGCGCGCGGCGCGCAGGCGCTCGAGGCCACCGCCGACGAAATTCGCGAGGCAACGGGCGTGCACGTGCGCACAGTGGCCGCCGACGTCACCACGGTGCAGGGGCGGGCGCTCGTCCTCGAGGCCTGCCCCGCGCCGGACATCCTGGTGACCAATGCCGCAGGCCCCAAGCCGGGCGACTTCCGCCAATGGACGTGCGACGACTGGATGGTGGCGCTCAACGCCAACATGCTGACGCCCATCGAGCTGATCAAGGCGACGGTGGACGGCATGATGGAGCGTGGCTTCGGCCGCATCGTCAACATCACCTCGTCCTCGGTGAAGGCGCCCATCGACATCCTGGGCCTGTCCAACGGCGCGCGCAGCGGGCTCACCGGTTTCGTGGCGGGCCTGGCGCGGCGCACGGCGCATCGCAACGTCACCATCAACAACCTGCTGCCCGGCTCGTTCGCCACCGACCGCCTGCGCGCCACGGTGGAGGCTGCCGCGGCCGGGTCGGGTCGCTCGTTCGAGGCCGAGCAGACCGAATGGCAGGGCCGCAGCCCGGCCGCGCGCTTCGGCGATCCGATGGAGTTCGGCCGTGCCTGCGCCTTCCTGTGCAGCGCCCATGCCGGCTACATCAACGCACAGAATCTGCTGCTCGACGGCGGGGCCTATCCCGGGACCTTCTAGGCGAAGCGCCAGCACCGTTCAAAAGGAACTCACTTGAGCGACCCCCAACGACAACAGGGCAGGCAGATCGTGTCTGCCACCGGCATCGAGAAGCGCTTCGGCGCGCTGGACGTGCTGCGCGGCATCGACCTGTGCGCGCACGAGCACGACGTGGTCACGCTGATCGGCGCCAGCGGCTCGGGCAAGAGCACCTTCCTGCGCTGCCTCAACCTGCTCGAAGTGCCCGACGCCGGCACCGTCGCCATCGATGGCGAGGAGATCCGCATGCGCCGTTCGCCGGCAGGGCAGGCGAGCCCTGCCAGCAAGAGCCAGGTGAACCGGTTGCGCGCGGGCATCGGCATGGTGTTCCAGAACTTCAACCTGTGGAGCCACATGACCGTGCTGGAGAACGTGGCCATGCCGCCCATGAAGGTGCTGGGGCTGTCGCGCCGCGAAGCGACGGAACGGGCCGAAGCGCTGCTGGCGAAGGTCGGGCTCGGCGACCGGCTTCGGCACTATCCGGCCCACATCTCCGGCGGCCAGCAGCAGCGCTGCGCGATCGCCCGCGCGCTGGCGATGGAGCCCAAGCTGCTGCTGTTCGACGAGCCCACGTCCGCGCTCGACCCCGAGCTCGTGGGCGAGGTGCTGAAGGTGATCCGCCTGCTGGCCGAGGAGGGGCGCACCATGGTGATGGTCACCCACGAGATGGCGTTCGCACGCGAGGTCTCGACCGAGGTCGCCTTCCTGCACAAGGGAAAGATCGAGGAACGCGGGGCCCCGGCCGACGTGTTCGGCAACCCGCGCAGCGAGCGTTGCCGCAAGTTCCTCGACAGCGTTCTGTAGCCACGACATCACGAACCAAGAACTGGAGACGAAATGAAGAAATGGTTGTTCGCAGGCCTGCTGGCCGCGTGCTCCGTCGCCGCCATGGGGCGCGAGATCAAGGCCGGGGTGCAGTGCACCTATCCGCCCTTCAACTACCGCGATGCATCGGGCGAGCTGAAGGGTTTCGAGATCGACATCGCCCGCGAGATCGGGCGGCGGATGAACGCCAACGTGCAGTTCGTCTGCCTGGGGTTCGACGGGCTGATTCCCGCGCTGCTTTCCAGGAAGATCGACATCGTCGCCTCGAGCCTCTCGATCACCGAGACGCGCAAGAAGAGCATCGATTTCTCCGTTCCCTACCGGGCCTCCACGGCGCGCTTCGTGGGCCGCAAGAACGGGGGGCTGCTCCCGATGAAGCCCGACAACACGCCCAACGCAGGCGCGCTCAAGGGCAAGGTGGTGGGCGTACAGCGGGCCACCACGAACGACAGCTACCTTGCGGGCGAGTTCTCCGGCGTCGAGATCACGCGCTACGACTCGGCCGAGAACATGCTGCTGGACCTCGTGGCCGGCCGCATCGACCTCATGCTCGTGAGTCCCATGAAGGTTCGCACCGACTTCCTGGAGAAGCCGGAAGGGCGCAACTACGAGTTCGTCAGCCCCGAGATCGAGGCGCCCAAGTACCTGGGCGAAGGCGTGGCCGTCGGCTTGCCCAAGGGGGCCACGGCGCTGCGCGACGAGATCAACGCGGCGCTCAAGGGCATGTTTGCCGACGGGACCTTCAAGGCGATCAACCAGAAGTACTGGAGCTTCAGTGTGCTGCCCGCGGTCTGGCACTGACGCCGTCGCGCCACCGAATCCGCTCACTGATTGCTGACGACACCATGGACATGTTCAACGGCTGGGGGCCGACCATCGCGCAGGGCGCCTGGACCACCGTGGAGGTGGCGCTGGTGTCGTCGGTGTTCGGCATCGCGCTGGGGCTGCTGGGCGCGGCGGCCTGCCTGTCCCGCTTCAAGGCGGTGCGCTGGCTGGCCGAGGCCTACATCACGGCGATACGGGGCATCCCGCAACTGCTGCTGATCCTGATGGTGTACTTCGGCAGCACGGTGGTCTTGAGCCGGCTGCTCGCGCTGGTCAGGCCCGACGCGGGCATGGTCGAGATCCCGCCGTATCCGGCGGGCGTCTTTGCACTGGCACTGATCTTCGGCGGCTACGCCTCGGAGGTGTTCCGCGGCGCGCTCACGGCCATTCCCCGCGGGCAGGTGGAGGCCGGCATGGCCGTGGGCATGGGCACCCTGCAGATCTTCTTCGTGATCCAGTGCCCGCAGATGCTGCGGCTGGCGCTGCCGGGCCTGGGCAACATCTGGATCTCGACGCTCAAGGACACCTCGCTGATCTCCATCGTGGGGCTGAGCGAGCTGATGAAGGCCTCCGAACTGGCCACCAGCGACACGCGCCGCGCCCTGTTCTTCTACCTCAGTGCCGGCGCCATCTACCTCACGCTGACCGTGCTGAGTTCGCTCGTGCTGCATCAGCTCGAGCGCCGCGGCGCCCGCGGTGAAAGGACGGCCTGACCATGGATGTCGAACTCATTGTCGAGAGCCTTCCGGTGCTCTGGCAGGGCGCGCTGCTCACGCTGGAGCTCTTCGCGATCACGATGGTGCTCGCGACGCTGCTGGCGGTGCCGCTGGCCATCGTGCGTGTCCAGAAGGCCTGGTGGCTGCGCTGGCCCGTCGAGGTGTTCTCGCAGGTCTTCCGGGGAACGCCGCTGCTGGTGCAGATCTTCATCGTGTACTACGGCATTGCCCAGATCGATGCGGTGCGCGACAGCTGGGCCTGGCCCTACCTGCGCAAGCCGTACTGGTGCGCCGTCATCACCTTCGTGCTGAACACGACGGCCTACGCCGTGCACATCTTCCGCGGGGCGATCCAGGCGGTGCCGCACGGGGAGGTCGAGGCCGGCCAGGCTTTCGGGCTGTCCTTCGGTGCGCTGTACCGCCACGTCATCCTTCCGCGAGCGATGCTGCTGGCGCTGCCGGCCTACGGCAACGAGGTGATCAAGACGATCAAGCGCACGTCGCTGGCCAGCGCCATCACGCTCTCGGAACTGACGGGCGTGGCCAACACCCTGGTGGCGCGCACCTTCGCCCCCTACGAGATCTTCATTGCGGCCGGGTTGATCTACCTTGCCTTCGCGTTCGCCGCCAACCACCTGGTGCGGCGGCTGGAGCACCGCATGTCTCGCCATCTTCGCCACTTGCCGGCGCAGCACGGCACCGGGCCCATGCCCACTTGATCCAGGAGACCGCGTGTCCACTTCTTCCGTTCCCGAGTCGGCGATGGCCGAATTCCTCGCCTTCGCCCATGGGCTGGCCGACGCCAGCGGCGCCATCCTGCGCGAGAACCTGTACAGCCGCAGGGGCTTCGAGTCCAAGGAGGACGACAGCCCCGTCACCGTCGTGGACAAGCATGTCGAGCAGACGCTGCGCACGCTGATCCGCCACCGCTATCCCTCGCACGGCATCCTCGGCGAGGAGTTCGAGGGCCAGGACCTCGATGCCGAGTACGTCTGGGTGCTCGACCCGATCGACGGCACCAAGGCCTTCATCACGGGCATTCCCATCTACGGGACGCTGATTTCGCTGGCGCGCCACGGCACGCCGATCATCGGCGTGATCGACCATCCGATCACCAACGACCGATGGGCCGGGGCGCAGGGCCAGCCGTCCACCTTCAATGGCCAGCGCATCCGCAGCCGCGAGTGCCCGTCGCTGGCCGACGCGCTGGTGTCGTGCAGCAACCCGGAGCCCTTCGGGCCGCGCGAGCGCGAGGCGTTCGAGACGCTGCGCAGCGCCGCCAAATGGTGCGTGTACGGATCGAGCTGCTATGCGTACGGCTGCATCGCCAACGGAACGATCGACATCGGCATCGACTGCGGCCGCCACCGCGAGGTCGACTACTGCGCCCTGGTGCCGGTGATCGAGGGCGCCGGCGGCGTCATCACCGATTGGGAGGGGCGTCCGCTCACGATCTACTCCGGCAACCGGCTGGTCGCGTCGGGCAACCCCCGCCGCCACGAGGAGGTCCTGCGCATGCTTGCGGGCGCCTAGCGCGGGCGACCGGGCCGTATATTCGAAGGCCGCCGCAGCCTGTCCGGCACGGGCGGCATGGAGATCTCGTATGCCGCGGCACTTCAACTACCCGACCTGGAGTTCGCTCTCGCTGGACCGCAGCGGCTCCGATCCGCTGCACGTCCAGGTGTTCGAGCAGATCCGCCAGGCCATCGTGCAGGGCCGGATCTCCAAGAACTCGCGGCTGCCGCCCACCCGCCAGCTGGCCACGGAACTCGGCGTGTCGCGCAACACCGTGGTGCTGGTCTACGAACGGCTGCTGGCCGAGGGCTATGTCAGCGGCCGTGTCGGGGCGGGCACCTACATTGCCGCCGTGCTGCCCGAGGAGCGCAGCGCGCCGGCCGGCACGCCGTTGAATGAAGCCGTCACCGCGCCGGCGCCCAGGCACATCTCGCGGCGTGCACAGGCGATGTCCGAACTGGCGCTGCCGCCCGAGCGCAATGCCACGTTCGACCTCAGCCCGACCGTGCCCGCGCTCGACCAGCTGCCGTTCGAGCAGTTCGCCAAGGTCTCGTCGCAGTACTGGCGCTCGGCGCCGGCCGCGGAGCTGGGCTACGGCTCGCCGATGGGGCTGCCCGAACTGCGCCAGCAGATCGCGGACTATGTGGGCGAGGCACACGGCATTTCCTGCCTGCCGGACCAGGTGCTCGTGGTCGACGGCACGACGCAGGGCTTCGTGCTGGCAGGCCAGGTGCTGACCGACCACGGCGATCGCATCATCGTGGAAGACCCCGGCTACATCACGCGGCTTGCCGCCTTGATGGGCTTCGGCGCGGACCTGGTGCCCGTGCCCATCGACCTGCAAGGCCTGGACAGCAGCCGGTTCGACAGCCATGCGCCCGACGCGCGGCTGATCGTGGCGTCACCCACCAACCAGTTCCCCTTCGGCAGCACGATGCCGCTGGAGCGGCGCCTCTCGCTCCTGCAGTGGGCGCACGAGCGCAATGCCTGGGTGATCGAGTACGACTTCAACAACGCCTTCCATTTCCGCGGCAGGCCGCTGCCTCCGCTGGCGGCGCTGGACCACGGGGGGCGGGTCATCTACATCGGGAACTTCAACCGTTCCATCTCGCCCGCGCTCAACCTGGCCTACCTGGTGGTCCCGCCCGACCTGGCGGACGCTTTCGCCTGCGCCACGCAGATCTTCTCGTTCAAGGCCTCCATGCCGACCCAGGGCGTGGTGGCCGACTTCATGGCGAGCGGGCAGCTGGCGGCCCACATCCGGCGCATGGGCGTGCGCTATCGCGAACGCGCGCAGCTCATGGAGCACTGCTTCAGGACGCTGGTGGGGCGCGATTTCGAGCTGTCGACCACCGGCTCGGGGCTGCACCTGTCGGCCATCTCGCGCACGCCGATCGACGATGCGGCGGTCTCCCAGGCGCTGCTGGCGCACCGCATCGACGTGCCCGCGATCTCTGCCTATTGCCTGAGCGAGCAGGTCCGCACGGGCTTCGTCTTCGGCTTCGGCAACACGCCCGCCGAGCGGATCGCCCCGGCGTTGGCGCTCTTTGGCAGTGCGGTCGCGAACGCCTGAGCATCGCCACTGCCCTTCAATTGTTTCGAATCCGTGAACACCGCGGTTCGTTTTGCTACGGGTTTTTACCTAGATCGAGGCGCACAATTCATCTCACGGACCAGCCCTCAAAGCTGATCTGGGTGAACAGGGCCCCGAGCGAGGTGGCCGCCCTCCGAAAAAGAACAGAGGGGCGGTGACCCACCCAAGACCGGTTCGACATCCGAAGCAAGAACTTGAACTGAATTGAAGAAGGAAGAAATCCAAATGACCGCCTCGAAGATCCTCTCCGCCGTTGCTGTTGCCCTGATGGCCGTTGCCGGCGCCGCCCATGCCGAAAGCTATGAAGGCGTGCATCAACTGACCTCGGCCGCCAGCCGCGCCGATGTCGCCGCCCAAGCCGTCGTGGCCGCACACAGCGCCAACCCCTACGCCACCGGCGCCAACGCAGGCCCTGCGCAAGTGATCGTGTCGACTGCCAGCCGCGCCGCCGTGCGTGCCGACGCTGTCGCCGCCGCACACAGCGCCGACCCGTACGCCGAAGGCGCTTCGTCGGGCGTGGCCCCGATCGTCGCCAGCACCGTCGACCGCGCTGCGGTTCGCGCCGCAGCCCGCGCTGCTGCCCACGGCGACGCACTGCCGCTGTAAGCAACAGCCCGAATGCTTCGCCGACGGGATCGGCGAACGTTCCAGGTCTTCATGAAAGCCGGCCCTGCCAACGCAGGGTCGGCTTTTTTCATGGGCCATGACCGTGAATTCTTGGCCGAAAGTCACATTGCCTTGGCCTTGCGCATCCCTCATGATTTGGGCGCGGGAGGGATGGCCGCCAGAGCGCATGCTTTCGCATTAATGCATCGCCGTGGTGCGGACACGCGAGAATCGAGCGTCGTTCCGACCGCGAAAAAATGAAAGCACATCCGTCGCCGACCAAGCGACGACCCACTACGCATGGCCCTCACTCTCGACCCCGAAGACACGCGCGGACGCATCCACGACCTGGTGTGGAGCGGCTTCCATGCCGATGCCGACATCGGCTGGATGATCACCGACGAGTACCTCGATCCGGATGAGCTCACGCCCGAGGACCGCGCCTGGATCAAGGCCGAAACCACGCGCGCCTGCGCCGCCAAGCGCGCCGCCGAGGCGCAGTGGCCCGCGCAGACCGAGTACGACCGGCTCGAGGCGGTGTTCGCGCAGCTGCGCAGCGAAAAGATCATCGCCCTGCACCGCGCGGGCAACACGCTGTCCGACGGGCACGACGATGTGCGCGAGCAGTGGCGTGCGGCCGGGCGGCTCGAGTCCGGCATCCGCGGCTGCTGCTTCTATCACGCACAGGACCTGGACGGCGCCGTGCGCAACGGCCGCCTGTACCTCGCCTTCAGCGGCGGCATGATCCCCGAGATCGCGCAGCGCGAAACCAACACCGTCGTGGTCGGCCGCCGCATCGTCGAGCTGCTGCGCGACGCCGGCTTCGGCGCGCAATGGAGCGGCAACATCAACGAGCGCATCGAAGCCGACCTCGGCCAATGGCGCAAGCGAGGCCCCGCCGCGTGAGTGCGCACGCCTGGCAGCCGCCGCGCCGCATCGACGCGATCGACTTCTGGCTGCGCTCGCGGCTGCTCGCCACGGCCCACGCCCTGCGCGAAACCCTGCGGCCCTCGGCCCGGCGCTGGCCCACAGGCCAACACGCACTGGCCGACGCGCCGGTGCTCGCGCAGTACCGAACTCCCTTGTGGTCCGACGGCCGGGCCGATGAATTCCCGCTGGTCGCCGGCAAGGTGCACAACCTGCGCGTGGCGCGGCCGGCCTTCGACGCCATCGAGGTGCCGGCCGGCGAAGTGCTGAGCTTCTGGCGCCAGCTGGGGCGACCGGGCGCCGGGCGCGGCTTCGTGGTCGGGCGCGAGGTGCGCGGCGGCTGCGTGGTGCCGACGCTGGCCGGCGGGCTGTGCCAGCTGTCGAACGCCCTGGCCACCGTGGCCGTGCGCGCGGGCTTCGAGCTGGTCGAGCGCCACGGCCACACGGCGCGCATCGAGCAGGCGGATGCGCCGGACAGCGATGCCGTCGATGCGACGGTGTTCTGGAACTACGTCGACGTCAAGCTGCGCGCCCGGCACGCCTGGCGGCTCGAAGTGGCGTTGACCGACACCGAGCTCGTGGTGCGCATCCGCGCGCGCACGCCGCGGGCGGTGCCGGCCGAGCCCGTCACGCTGCGGCGCGCGAACGACGACACGCCCACCGCGCTGCCGCTGGCGCGCGGCTGCCTGAGCTGCGACCAAACGGCGTGCTTTCGCCACCGTCCGCCGGTCAATGCCGGCGCCGAAGGGCGCACCGCCGTGCTCGTCGATGGCTGGACGCCGGAGTTCGCACGCCACCTGCGCGAGGCGCATCCGCAGGCGCAGCGCATGCAGCCCGTGCCGCTGCGGCTCGCGTTCTGGCGCGTGCCTGCTGCGGGGTGGCATCGCGAGCCCGTGACGAACGAACCGGTGACCACGGCGTGGGCCGCGAGCCTGCGCCGCGCCGTCTGGCAACGGCTCTGGGCGCGGCAGGCGGGTCGGCGCCAGGCCAGCCTGATCGACGGCCAGCGCTGGCTCGCGCAGGCTTTCGCCGCGCGGCTGGCGCCTGCGCACACGCACCTGGTGGTCGAGCAGTCGCTGCTGCCGCACCTGCAGCGCCTCGGCGCGCTCGACGGGCGCCGCATCACCGTGCTGGCCAGCGCATTGCCGATGGCCGACATTGAAAAGAAGCTCGATGCCGCCTCGCAGCGCTGGCCCGGCGACGCCACCTTGCGCGACTTCCGCGCCGATGCATCGCTGGTGCGCGACGAGGCGCTGGCGCTCGCGCGCGCGGCGGTCGTTGTCACGCCGCATGCTGCAGTGGCACAGGCCATGGCGCAGTACGCACCGCAGGCCGCGCTGCAGCGGCTCGACTGGGCGCTGCCGCAGGCGAAGGCCACGCACGGCAAGCGCGAAGAACCACCGCTCGTCGTGTTCGCCGCGAGCGCACTGGCGCGCAAGGGCGCGCGTGAACTTGCTGCCGCGCTGCAAGGCTGGCCGTGCCGCCTGCGCGTGCTGGGCGCGCCCTCGGACGACGCGCAGCTCTGGCAGGGCATCGAATCCATTGAACACATGAACTGGCAAGGCGACGTGCTGGCCGGTGCAAGCGTCGTCGTGCTGCCCGCGCACGTCGAGCACGCACCGCGCGCCCTGCTGCGCGCCGTGGCGGCCGGCGTGCCCGTGGTGGCATCGACGGCCTGCGGCCTGGCCGGTGTGCCGGGCGTGCACGAGGTCGCACCCGGCGACATCGACGCACTGCGCACCGCCTTGCAGCAGGCCGTCCGCCTGACCTGAACGGAGAACAACCTCGTGGCATCGATCGAACAGGCCCGCGCGGCCCTGGCTTCCCATGGCGCGCTGGCGCTGCAATCCGCCGCCGAGCACTGGCATGGCGAGCTGGCCTTGCCCGCCGCCCTCGTCACCTTCTACGAACAGGTCGGCCCGCTCGGCGAGTGGGTCAACGAGCGCGTGGGCTACGCGGGCCTCACGGTGCCGACCACCGGCAACCCGTTCAGCATTCCCGCGCTCTCGCGCCTGTGGCAGCTGCAGGCCGGCTACCGCTGGCACGGCATCACCGGCGAGCGCATCGCCGACTGGCCCGACCATTGGCTGGTGGTGGCCGACCAGGGCGCCGATCCGTTCATCTTCGACCTGCGCACCGGCGCGATCCAGTTCGCGATGCACGGCACGGGCGCCTGGGAGGAAGACGAACCGCTCTTCGCCGACATCTTCGAGATGGCCGCCTGCCTGGGCACCATCGGCCAGGTGTGGGACGAAGCGGGCGACGCCATCTTCACCGACGAGGACGACTGCGAGGTCGACCCGGTGCACCGCGCGCGCCTGGTCGAGCGCCTCGTGCCGCTGCTGGGCAGTGCGGCGGCGGCCGAAAACGTCGTCGACGTGTTCGGCTGGTAAGGGAAAAAGAAAAGAAGACACATGAGCATCGACCTGCAGACCCTCAAATGCGGCGAGTGCGGCAGCAGCGCGCTGCGCCGCACCGGCCTGAACGAATACACCTGCGCGCACTGCGGCTCGATGTCGCTGGTGGAAGACGACGTGTCCGACCGCCTCGAGCGCGTGCTGCAGCAGGTCAAGCACCACGCCGGCCAGCAGATCGCCGCCGAACAGGCGCTGCGCCAGAAGCAGATGGTGCGCACGATCGGCTTCGTCGTGATCGGCTTTCTCGGCGTGGCGGTGGCCGTCCAGGTCGCGATGCTGCTGTTCGGCTCCGGCAAGCGCAGCGATACGCCTTCGGTGGCGCGCGCGATCGTCGAGCGCACCATCGCGACCGACGGCCTGAAGCTGTCCGAGCCGCGCCAGGTGCTGGTCGGCGAGCGGCCGAAGCTCTTGGTGCTGGCGCGCAACGAGACCGGCCGGCCGCTCGAACGGCCCGGCCTGAAGGTGGGGTTCCACGACGGCGACACGCGGCTGAACGAGCGCAGCGAATCTCTGCCGATCGACGTGCTGATGCCCGGCGAGTCCGCGCCCGTGCTGGTCGACCTGCCCTCGGGCCAGAACGTCACGCGGCAGGAGGTGACGGTCGAGAAGCTGTCCGAACCGCGCAGCGCCGCCGAGGGGCCGCGCCTGGCGTTCTCGCGCGTGCGGCTGGTGCAGCAGGGCGAGCGCGTGCGCCTGGTCGGGCGCCTCGTGCATGCGGGCGCCGCCGGCGCACCGGCGTTCGGCAGCATCGAGGCGCTGGTCACGCTGTACGACGACGCGGGCCAGGTGATCGGCGTCGGTCGCGGCCATGCGCCGGGATCCGAGCTGGCGCCCGGCGCACGCACGGCGATCGATGTCGACCTCAGCCGCTTCGGCCGCGGCGCCGCCATCGCGGCGTGGGACTACCGCATCGGCTACCGCACGGTCACGCCCTCGGGCGCGCGCACCACGGTGCTGAGCGCCGACCGCGTGATCCGCACGGCCGGTGCGCCCGAGGCCTTCCACCCCGACCTGCGGCTGGGCACCGAAGACCTGCTGGCCGACGACAGCGAGCGCTTCGACCCGCGGCAGCTCGAACTGCTGCCGCTGGTGGCGGGGCGCAGCACGATCCAGCGGCCGCTGTTCATGACCGAGCTGGTGAACCGCAGCACCGACGCCATCGCCATTGCGCCCGGCGCCGTGATCTCGCGCTTCGGCGGCAGCACGGCCGACGGCACCACGCGCCTCGACGCGCTGGCCTATCTGTACCCGGGCGAGCGCTTTCCGGTCCTGCTGGAGCCCAAGGCCGTGGACCGCATCACGCAGACCCGCGTCGAGTGGAAGCCGATGCGCCGCGCCGCACTGCCCGGCCCGCGCAAGCCGCTGGAGGTGCAGGTGACGGGCACCCAGGCCGGCACCGGGAGCGTGCTGCTCAACTTCAGCCAGCGCTTCACCTACAAGAGCGTGGAGGTCACGGGCACGGTGAAGAACCCCGGCACGGCCATCGCGGCCAAGGTGCGCCTGTGGGTGAGCCTGCGCGACCGCAACGACCAGCTGACCGGCTTCAAGCTGATCGAGAACCTGCCGGCCATCGCGCCGGGCGAGAGCGTGCCCTTCCAGGTCCACGTGACGCAGCACGGGCGCGATTTCGCGAGCGTCGCGACGCTATACCAAACCGAATAGCCCCGCGCGTGACGGCATCGGGCGGTTCGCGCCATGATCGCGCCATGATTCCGCTTTCGATCCTCGACCTTTCCCCGATCACCGAAGGCAGCGATGCCGCGCAGTCGTTCCGCAACTCGCTGTCGCTGGCGCAGCACGGCGAGAAGCTGGGCTACACGCGCTACTGGCTGGCCGAGCACCACGGCATGCCGGGCATCGCGAGCGCGGCCACGGCCGTGCTGCTGTCGCACGTGGGCGCGGGCACCTCCACCATCCGCATCGGCGCCGGCGGCGTGATGCTGCCCAACCACTCGCCGCTGGTGATCGCCGAGCAGTTCGGCACGCTGGAGTCGCTGTACCCGGGACGCGTCGACCTCGGCCTGGGCCGCGCGCCCGGCTCCGACCAGCGCACCGCGCGCGCCCTGCGGCGCAACCTGGAGTCGGACGCCGACCAGTTCCCGCAGGACGTGATGGAGCTCATGGACTTCATGTCGAAGAACCCGCAGCAGGCCGTGCGCGCCGTGCCCGGCGCGGGGCTCGAGGTGCCGGTGTGGATCCTGGGCTCGAGCACCTTCGGCGCGCAGCTGGCGGCGCACCTGGGGCTGCCGTATGCCTTTGCCTCGCACTTCGCGCCGCAGCAGATCATGCAGGCCATCCAGATCTACCGCGAGACCTTCAAGCCTTCGGCGCAGCTGCAGAAACCGTACGTGATGCTGGGCTTCAACGTGTTCGCGGCCGACACCGACGCCGAGGCCGAGTTCCGCGCCACCTCGTGGCAGCAGGCCTTCGTGAACCTGCGCAGCGGCCGCCCGGGGCGCCTGCCGCCGCCGGTGGAAAACTACCGCCAGAAGGTCGGCCCGGCCGAGAACGCGTTGCTCGACTCGGTGCTGTCGTGCTCGGCGGTGGGCTCGGTCGAGACCGTGAAGCAGGGCGTGGAAGCGTTCGTGGCGCGCACCGGCGCCGACGAACTCATGATCACCTCGCAGGTGTTCGACCACGCGGCCCGGCTGCGCTCGTACGAGCTGCTGGCCGAGGCCTTCGGTCAGAAGAAGTCGTAGAGGCTAGGCCCGCTTGCGGGCTTCCTCGTCCACGAGGTCTTTCTTCGAGAGCTTGCCCACGGCGGTCTTGGGCAGCTCGGCGCGGATCTCGAGCGCGCCGATCATCTCGTGCTTGCCCAGGCGGTTCTTCAGGAAGGCCTTGAGCGCGTCGAGCGTGAGCGCGTCTGCGCCGTCCTTCAGTTTCACGAAGGCCTTGGGCGACTGGCCGCGGTACTCGTCGGGCACGCCGATCACGCAGACCTCGGCCACCGACGGGTGCTCGTACACCGCCTCCTCGAGCACGCGCGGGTACACGTTGTAGCCGCCGCACAGCAGCATGTCCTTGGTGCGGTCGACGATGTAGAGGTAGCCGTCGGCGTCCATCTTCGCGACGTCGCCGCTGCGGAAGTAGCCGTCGGCGGTCATCGACTCGGCGGTGGCCTTCGGGTTGTTCCAGTAGCCCTTCATGACGTTCGGGCCCTGCACGCACAGCTCGCCGGGCTCGCCGAACGCGGTCACGTCCTTCGTCGGGTCGTCCAGGCTCACGAGCTTGATGCGCACGCGCGGCAGCGGCATGCCGCACGAGCCGGCCTTGCGCACGCCGCGCGCGGGCGTGAAGGTGCCCACGGGCGAGGTCTCGGTCATGCCCCAGCCTTCGTTGAGGTGGCAGCCGGTGAGTTCGAAGAAGCGCTGCTCCACCTCCACCGGCAGCGGCGCGCCGCCCGAGCCGCAGAACTTCAGCGAGCGCAGGTCCATCTCCTTGGCCTTGGGGTGCGCAAGGATGGCGGTGTACATGGTCGGCACGCCGGGGAACACGCTGATCTTGCTGGCCGCGAGTTCGTTCATCACCGCGTCGACATCGAAGCGCGTGTGCAGCACCAGCGCCGCGCCCAGACGCACGCCCAGCAGCATCGCGGCGCTGAGCGCGAAGATGTGGAACAGCGGCAGCACGACCAGGAAACGCTCCTTGCCTTCGTCGAGGATGGGCGGCTCGCCGCGTGTCGATTCGTAGTACTGCGCCGAGGCCGACGTGAGGTTGGCGTGCGTGAGCATCGCGCCCTTGGGCAGGCCGGTGGTGCCGCCGGTGTACTGCAGCACGACGATCTCTTCGGCCAGGTCGCCCAGCGGGTAGGTCTGGTGCGTGCCTTCGCTCTTGAGCAGATCGGTGAAGCGCACGTGCCGGTCATCGGTGGGCACCGGTGCGATCTGGCCGGCACCCTGCAGCTGCGCCTGCACCTTGTCGCCCGCCGCGCCGTAGTCGCCGAGGCTGCCGACCACCAGCGTCTTCAGGCGCGAGCTGTCGAGCAGGCGCGCCATCAGCGGGTACAGGTTCACGAGGTCGAGCGTGACGAGGATGTCGGTGCGGCTGTCCTCGATCTTGTGGGCCAGCACGCGCTCGGCGTCGAGCGGCGAATAGTTCACCACCGTGCCGCCGGCCTTGAGCACGGCGAAGAAGGCGATCGGGTAATGCGGCGTGTTCGGCAGGTACAGGCCGACATGCACGCCCGGCTTCACGCCCAGGTCCTGCAGGCCCTTGGCGGCGCGGTCGACCGCCGCGCCGAGCTGGGCGTAGGTGAGGACCTGGCCCATGAACTCCACGGCCGAATGGTCGGGCCAGCGCGCGACCGCTTCGTCGAGCATCTGCTGCACCGGCTTGACGGGCAGGTCGGCGTCCCAGCGCATGCCGGGCGGGTAGTTGCGCGTCCAGGGGGTGGGGTCGCCAGAGAGGGAAGGGGTCGCCATGCGTGTGTCTCCGCTTTGTTTCGGGGCACTGTAGCGCCGGCCTTTCGCATCGTGGAGTGGCGGCTGACAAGCCGGCGACACGGGTTTTCCCGATTTCCCACACGCCGGATGCCCCTGTCGCCGGGCTGGGACAATGGCGGGCTTATGGCAAAACAACGGATCGTGGTCGGGCTGAGCGGCGGGGTGGACTCCGCGGTCACCGCGCACCTGCTCAAGCAGCAGGGGCACGAGGTGGTCGGCATCTTCATGAAGAACTGGGAAGACGACGACGACAGCGAGTACTGCTCGTCGAACATCGACTTCATCGACGCCGCCAGCGTGGCTGACGTGCTGGGGATCGAGATCGAGCACGTCAACTTCGCCGCCGACTACAAGGACCGCGTGTTCGCCGAGTTCCTGCGCGAGTACAAGGCCGGCCGCACGCCCAACCCCGACGTGCTGTGCAACGCCGAGATCAAGTTCAAGGCCTTTCTCGACCACGCCATGCGGCTGGGCGCCGAGAAGATCGCCACCGGCCACTACGCCCGCGTGCGCCTGAACGAGGCCACGGGCCGGCACGAGCTGCTCAAGGGGCTCGACAACTCGAAGGACCAGAGCTACTTCCTGCACCGCCTGAATCAGGCGCAGCTGTCGAAGACGCTGTTCCCGGTCGGCGAGCTGCACAAGACCGAGGTGCGCCGCATCGCGGAAGAAATCGGCCTGCCCAACGCGAAGAAGAAGGACTCGACCGGCATCTGCTTCATCGGCGAGCGGCCGTTCCGCGACTTCCTGAACCGCTACATCTCCAAGGAGCCGGGCCCGATCAAGGACGACCGCGGCCGCAAGCTCGGCGAGCACCAGGGCCTGAGCTTCTACACGCTGGGCCAGCGCCAGGGGCTGGGCATCGGCGGCGTGAAGGAAAAGGGCGCCCAGCGCGGCGCGGGCGACCATTCGCCCTGGTTCGTCGCGCGCAAGGACGTCGAGAAGAACACGCTGTGGGTGGTGCAGGGGCACGACCATCCGTGGCTGCTGTCGTCCGAACTGAAGGCCGACGACGCGAGCTGGGTCGCCGGCGAGGCGCCCACCGCGGGCGCCTACGGTTCGAAGGCGCGCTACCGGCAGGCCGATGCGGCCTGCGAACTGTCCGAGGGCGCCAACGGCGCCTTCAGCCTTCGCTTCGGTGCGCCGCAATGGGCGGTCACGCCGGGGCAGTCGGCCGTGCTGTACGACGGCGAGCGCTGCCTCGGGGGCGGCGTCATCGTCTGAGCCGGCTTCAGCGGGGCTGCCGCACGCTGTCTTCGGTGTGGATCAGTGCGAGCGGATGCCGCTTGCCGGCGAGGTAGTCCTCGACGCAGCGCAGCAGCAGCGGGCTGCGATGGCGCGCCACGCTGGCGCGGATCTCGTCCACGGTCATCCACAGCGTGCGCACGATGCCTTCGTCGAGCGCACGGCCTTCCTCGCGCGCGCCCAGTTCGCCGGTGAAGGCAAAGCGCATGTAGGTCACGTCGGGCTGCTCGGCCGAGCGCGCCATGTACACGCCCAGCAGCGCGGTCGGCGTGAAGGCGTGGGCTGTTTCCTCGAGCGTTTCGCGGATGCAGCCGTCCTCGGGCGACTCGCCGGGGTCGAGGTGGCCGGCGGGGTTGTTGAGCTTCAGGCCGTCGTCGGTCTGCTCTTCGACGAGCAGGAAGCGGCCGTCTTGCTCGATCACCGCGGCCACGGTGACATTGGGTTTCCAGCGTGTGGGCATCGTGGGCGCGAGTCTATCGGCATCTCGGCTATCGCACGACATAGCCGCTGAAGCGCCAGATGCGGTCGGCGTCGAGCCGGAAGCTCACCCGTTCGCGCAGCGTGCGCTCGGGCGTGTTGCCGAAGCGGGTCTCGTACTCGACGCTGACGTACTGGCCGGCCGCATCGGCGTCCGGGTCGCTCACGACCTGCCGGTGCACGGCCACCCAGGTGCGTTGCTGCGGCCCGCCGAGCGGGGCGCGGCTTTTGGCCACCTTGCTGGCGAAGTCGGTGCGGGTGATGCGCTTGCGGGTGGCGGGCGTGGCGCCGTCCCACAGCTCGCCGGCCTCGTTCCGGTCGATCATCTGGATCGCCTGCAGTCCGCCGCGCACCATGTCGCTGGCCTCGACGTCTTCAGCGAGGGCGGGGAACAGGCCGCTGCACAGCAGGAGCAGTGCGGCCAGGAGGAGCCGGGGCATGGGAAAGGGCACTTGTTCGGACGGAACAAGTTGGAGGCCGACGGGGAGGAGGGGTTCCCCGCCCGGCCTGCCGGGGCGTGCGCTCAGCGCGCGTTGGAAGCTGCAGCGGCGGGCCGTGTGTCGACCTCGATGGTTTCCAGCCGGTAGCCCAGACCGTACACGGCCAGCAGCAGGAAGCCATTCGAGGGGCGCAGCTCGAGCTTGGTGCGCAGGCGCGACACGTGGGTGTCGAGCGAGCGCGACAGCGCCTCGACGCCCAGCCCCCAGACCGCCTCGTGCAGGTGCTCGCGCGAGAGCAGGCGCCCCAGGTTCTGGAACAGGAAGAGCGCGAGTTCGTACTCGCGGTTCTTCAGTTCGACCAGCTCGCCGTGGACCCGGATGGTGCGCGAGGGCGGAAAGAAGTGGTACGGGCCGAACACCATTTCGGGCTCGTTGCGCGAGGGGTAGGCGCGGCGCAGCAGGGCGTTGATGCGGGCTTCGAACTCGATCGGGCGCAGCGGCTTGGCCATGAAGTCGTCGGCACCGACATTGAGGCCTTCGACCATGTCGCTGTCGTCGTGGTGCTCGGTCACGAACAGGATCGGCATGCGGCTCTTGTAGTCCTGCCGGATCGTCTTGACGACGTCCGGGCCGTTCATGTCCGGCAGGCGCCAGTCGAGGACCAGCAGGTCGAAGGTCTCGCGGCGCATGGCGTGCAGCAGCGCCTTGCCGGCGGCGTACGTGTGGCACTCGTGACCGAGGCTCGCCATGGATTGGTTGATCAACCGGAGTTGGTCCGGCTCGGTGTCGAGTACTGCAATGCGCATTCCATTCCCTTGTTCCGCCCTGTGTGGACCTCTATGTGTCCGCAATATGAATCGAAGTGTATCTATCCGCGTCTGAAATCATTGCTGTGAATTGCTATTAATTCACGCAAATTGATTTTATGTATGTGGTTCAATTGCTAATTGAATCCAATTGGTGTTAGTTGATTGCAATCTAGAACCAGAGCGAGCGAAGGCGCCACAAGCGCTTCTGCGGCGGTCACCCGTGTTTCCCCCGGGGTCGTACCGGCCGCCAATTTGCTATCAATTAAATAGCTACATGTGCAGTGCCTGCGGGCGTTGAGCAGCAAAAAGAACGCGGCATTCTGGCGACAGGTGTGCTTGTAATCTTGCTGTAAGCTCTGCCCGCAATCCGTGCTGCCCCTTCCCCCTGAGGAGAACTCTATGTTGATAGGCGTGCCTGCCGAGACAGCGGCTGGCGAAACCCGAGTGGCCGTTACACCCGAAACGGTGAAGAAACTGGTGGCCTCCGGGCATACCGTGCGTGTGCAGGCCGGTGCCGGCATTGCAGCCAGCGTCACCGACGCGGCGTACCAGACGGCAGGCGCCGAGATCACCGATGCGGCCGGGGCGCTCTCCGCCGACATGGTGCTCAAGGTGCGCACGCCCAGCGACGCCGAGGCGGCGCAGCTGAAGGCCGGCGCGGTCGTCATCGGCATGCTCAATCCTTTCGACGCGGCCGGCCTTCAGCGCCTGGCCGCCGCAGGCGTCACGGGCTTCGCGCTCGAAGCCGCGCCGCGCACCACGCGCGCCCAGAGCATGGACGTGCTCAGCTCGCAGGCCAACATCGCCGGCTACAAGGCCGTGATGATTGCGGCCGACAGGTACCAGCGCTTCTTCCCCATGCTGATGACCGCCGCCGGCACCGTGAAGGCCGCCCGCGTCGTCATCCTGGGCGTGGGCGTGGCCGGCCTGCAGGCCATTGCCACGGCCAAGCGCCTGGGCGCCGTGATCGAGGCCTCGGACGTGCGTCCGAGCGTCAAGGAACAGATCGAGTCGCTGGGCGGCAAGTTCATCGACGTGCCCTACGAGACGCAGGAAGAGAAAGACGCGGCCGAAGGCGTCGGCGGCTACGCCCGTCCGATGCCCGCCAGCTGGCTCACGCGCCAGCAGGCCGAGGTCGCCAAGCGCGTCGCGCTGGCCGACGTGGTCATCAGCACCGCGCTCATCCCGGGCCGCGCCGCGCCCACCCTCGTCACCGAGGACATGGTCAAGTCGATGAAGCCGGGCTCGGTGATCGTCGACATCGCGGCCGGCAAGGGCGCCGACGGCATCGGCGGCAACTGCCCGCTGTCGGAGGCCGACAAGACCGTGGTCAAGCATGGCGTGACCATCGTCGGCGAAACCAACCTCGCGGCGCTGGTGGCCGCCGACGCGTCGGCGCTGTATGCGCGCAACGTGCTCGACTTCCTCAAGCTCGTCGTCACGAAGGAAGGCGCGCTCAAGATCGACCTCGAGGACGACATCGTCGCCGCCTGCCGGGTCACGCAAGACGGCCAGGTCACGCGCAAGTAAGAGCAGGCTGCCTTCCATGAACCGCACCATGCTCCGCGCGAAGCTGCATCGCGCCACCGTGACCGAAGCCGACCTGCACTACGAAGGCTCGTGCGGCATCGACGAGGACCTGCTCGACGCGGCCGACATGCGCGAGTACGAAAAGATCGAGCTGTACAACGTCAACAACGGCGAGCGCTTCTCGACCTACATCATCAAGGCGGCGCGCGGTTCGGGCGCCATCTCGCTCAACGGCGCGGCGGCGCGCAAGGCGCATGTGGGCGACCTGCTCATCATCTGCACTTACGCCCCCATGACCGAGGCCGAAGCCGCCGACTACAAGCCCAAGGTGGTGCTGCTTGGCGATGCCAACCGCATCAACGAAGTCAAGAAGCTCTGACAGGGCACGCAAGATCGAACGAGGAGAACACAACACCATGGAAATCGTTTCGCACACCGTCATCAACCTGACCATCTTCGTGCTGGCCATCTACGTCGGCTACCACGTGGTCTGGACCGTCACGCCCGCGCTGCACACGCCGCTCATGGCCGTGACCAACGCCATCTCGGCCATCGTGATCGTGGGCGCCATGCTGGCTGCCGCGCTCACCACCACGCCGCTGGGCAAGACCATGGGCGTGCTCGCCGTGGCGCTGGCCGCGGTGAACGTCTTCGGCGGCTTCCTGGTCACGCGCCGGATGCTCGAGATGTTCAAGAAGAAAGACAAGAAGGCCGCCCCGAAGGCCGCAGAGGCAGCACAAGGAGTGGCCAAGTGAGCATGAACCTCGTCACGCTGCTGTACCTCGTTGCCAGCGTCTGCTTCATCCAGGCCCTGAAGGGCCTGTCCCATCCCACCACCTCGATCCGCGGCAACATCTTCGGCATGACCGGCATGGCGATCGCCGTGCTGACCACCATCGCGCTGGTCCACGGACAGGCGCGCGCCCTCAACGTCGACTTCACCACCGGCATCGCCTGGGTGCTGGCCGCCGTCGTGGTCGGTGGCGGCCTGGGCGCCTTCATGGCCAACAAGGTCGAGATGACCAAGATGCCCGAGCTGGTCGCCTTCATGCACAGCATGATCGGCCTGGCCGCGGTGTTCATCGGCGTGGCCGCGGTGGCCGAGCCCTGGGCCTTCGGCATCACGGCCGCGCCCGTGGCGGCGGTCGTCGGTGCGCGCACGCCCGACGGCGCGGTCCTCTTCGAGGGCTTCGTGCGTCATGCCATTCCCTACGGCAACCGGCTCGAGCTGTTCCTGGGTGCGGCCATCGGCGCCATCACCTTCAGCGGCTCGGTCATCGCCTTCGGCAAGCTCTCGGGCAAGTACAAGTTCCGCCTGTTCCAGGGCGCGCCGGTGCAGTTCTCGGGCCAGCACATGCTGAACCTGGTGCTGGGCCTGGCGACCATCGCCCTGGGCCTGGTGTTCGTGGCCACCGAAAGCTGGCCGGCGTTCTTCGCCATGCTGGCACTGGCCTTCGTGATGGGCGTGCTCATCATCATCCCGATCGGCGGCGCCGACATGCCGGTGGTGGTGTCGATGCTCAACAGCTACTCGGGCTGGGCGGCGGCCGGCATCGGCTTCAGCCTGAACAACGCGATGCTGATCGTGGCCGGTTCGCTGGTGGGCTCTTCGGGCGCGATCCTGAGCTACATCATGTGCAAGGCCATGAACCGCTCGTTCTTCAACGTGATCCTGGGCGGCTTCGGCGGCGAGGCGACCACCGCCACCGACGGCGCGAAGGAACAGCGCCCCGTGAAGAGCGGCAGCGCCGACGACGCGGCCTACATGCTGTCCAACGCCGAGACGGTGATCATCGTGCCGGGCTACGGCCTGGCCGTGGCGCGCGCCCAGCACGCCGTGAACGAACTGGCCGAGAAGCTCACGCACAAGGGCGTCAACGTGAAGTACGCCATCCACCCCGTGGCCGGCCGCATGCCGGGCCACATGAACGTGCTGCTGGCCGAGGCCGAGGTGCCCTACGACCAGGTGTTCGAGATGGAGGACATCAATGGCGAGTTCGCGCAGGCCGACGTGGCGATCATCCTGGGTGCCAACGACGTGGTGAACCCGGCCGCGCTCACCAAGGGCACGCCGATCTACGGCATGCCGATCCTGGAAGCCTACAAGGCCAAGACCGTCATCGTGAACAAGCGCTCCATGGCCGCTGGCTACGCGGGCCTGGACAACGAGCTCTTCTACATGGACAAGACCATGATGGTCTTTGGCGATGCGAAAAAAGTAGTGGAAGATATGGGCAAGGCCATCGAATAGGCCGAAGGTCCGTGCCCGCGATGCGGGCCTGATCGTCGCGGCGCCTCACGTGCGCCGTTTTCGTTTTTAAAAACTCATCCGACTCCGAGGAGACACATCCATGACCGAACGCCCCTGGCTCAGCAGCTACCCGCAAGGCGTGCCCGCCGACATCGACGCGTCGCACTACCCGTCGCTGGTGGCGCTCATGGAGGAGAGCTTCACCAAGTACGCCGACCGCACGGCCTACAGCTTCATGGGCAAGGACGTGAGCTACGGCGAGACCGACAAGCTCAGCAAGGCCTTCGCGGCCTACCTGCAGGGCCTGGGCCTCGTGAAGGGCGACCGCGTCGCCGCGATGATGCCCAACTGCCCGCAGTACCCGATCGCGGTGGCGGCCATCCTGCGCGCCGGCCTGATCCTGGTGAACGTGAACCCGCTGTACACGCCGCGCGAACTCGAGCACCAGCTCAAGGACTCGGGCGCCAAGGCGATCATCATCATGGAGAACTTCGGCACCACGCTGCAGCAGTGCATCGCGAGCACGCCGATCAAGCACATCGTCCTGGCCTCCATGGGCGACCGGCTCGGCTTCCTGAAGGGCGCGCTGGTCAACTACGTGGTGCGCAACGTCAAGAAGCTGGTGCCGCACTTCAGCCTGCCGGGCGCCGTGCGCTTCAACGATGCGCTCGACAAGGGCGCAGGCGGTTCGCTCAAGCCCGTGGCCACCGGCCCCGACGACGTGGCCGTGCTGCAGTACACCGGCGGCACCACCGGCGTGTCCAAGGGCGCGGTGCTGCTGCATCGCAACGTGATCGCCAACGTGTTGCAGTCCGAGGCCTGGAACGAGCCCGTCATGGCCAAGGTGCCGGCCAACGAGCAGCCCACCAGCGTGTGCGCGCTGCCGCTGTATCACATCTTCGCGTTCACGGTCGGCATGATGCTGAGCATGCGCACGGGCGGCAAGCTGATCCTGATCCCAAACCCGCGCGACATTCCCGGCGTGCTCAAGGAACTGTCCAAGCACACCATCCACAGCTTCCCGGCCGTCAACACGCTGTTCAACGGGCTGGCGAACCACCCCGACTTCAACACCGTCAACTGGAAGAACCTGAAGGTCTCGGTCGGCGGCGGCATGGCGGTGCAGGCCGCGGTGGCCAAGCTCTGGCTCGAGAAAACCGGCTGCCCCATCTGCGAAGGCTACGGCCTCTCGGAAACCTCGCCCTCGACCACCTGCAACCCGACCAACAGCACGGCCTACACCGGCACCATCGGCCTGCCGCTGCCGAGCACCTGGCTCAAGCTGCTGGACGACGACGGCAACGAAGTGCCCACCGGCGAGCGCGGCGAGATCGCCATCAAGGGCCCGCAGGTCATGGCCGGCTACTGGCAGCGCCCCGACGAGACCGCCAAGGTCATGACGCCCGATGGCTACTTCAAGAGCGGCGACATCGGCGTGGTCGACGAGCGCGGCTACTTCAAGGTGGTCGACCGCAAGAAGGACATGATCCTGGTGTCGGGCTTCAACGTGTACCCGAACGAGATCGAGGACGTGGTGGCGATGCTGCCTGGCGTGCTCGAATGCGCCGCGGTGGGCGTGCCCGACGACAAGACCGGCGAGGCCGTGAAGCTCGTCATCGTCAAGAAGGACGAGTCGCTCACCGAAGCGCAGGTGCGCGAGTACTGCCGCGCCAACCTCACGGGCTACAAGCAGCCGCGCGTGATCGAGTTCCGCACCGACATGCCCAAGACCCCGGTGGGCAAGATCCTGCGGCGCGAACTGCGGGATAGCAAGAAGTAGTAAGGGTTCCGCCCGGGTGGGGCCGGGGCATCGATCTTGCATATTCGCGGGTCGATGCTCAGATTCATTTACGTTCGCCTAGGCTTGCTCGTGCCGACCTTCATCGGCATGACGCTGCTGGCCTTCTTTCTCATCCGGCTGGTGCCGGGTGACCCCATCGAGACGATGGCCGGCGAGCGCGGCATCGACCCCGCGCGCCACGCCGAGCTGCGCACCGCCATGGGCCTGGACAAGCCCCTGCTCGTGCAATACGGCATCTACATCGGCCGCGTGCTGCAGGGTGACTTGGGCAAGTCGCTCATCACGCAGGACACCGTGATGAGCGAGTTCCTCGCGCTCTTTCCGGCCACCGTCGAACTCGGCGTCTGCGCGATTCTCTTCGCGCTGCTGCTGGGGCTGCCGGCCGGCATCCTCGCGGCGGTGCGGCGCAACTCCATCTTCGACCACGGCGTGATGGCCACGTCGCTCACCGGCTACTCGATGCCGATCTTCTGGTGGGGCCTGCTGCTGATCCTGTTCTTCTCGGTGCAACTGGGCTGGACGCCGGTGTCGGGCCGCATCTCGGTGCAGTACTTCGTCGAACCGCAGACCGGCTTTTTGCTGATCGATGCGCTGCGCGCCGGCGAGACCGAGGCCTTCTGGTCGGCGCTGCACCACCTCATTCTTCCGGCCATCGTGCTGGGCACCGTGCCGCTGGCCGTCATCGCGCGCATGACGCGCTCGGCCATGCTCGAGGTGCTGGGCGAGGACTACATCCGCACCGCGCGCGCCAAGGGCCTGTCGCGCTTTCGCGTGGTGGGCCTGCATGCGCTGCGCAATGCGCTGATCCCGGTCGTCACGGTGATCGGCCTGCAGATCGGCGTGCTCTTCACCGGCGCGATCCTCACCGAGACCATCTTCTCCTGGCCCGGCGTCGGCAAGTGGCTCATCGAGGCCATCGGCCGGCGCGACTACCCGGTGCTGCAGGGCGGCATGCTGTTGCTGGGCGGCATCGTGATGCTGCTCAACCTGCTGGTGGACATCGCCTACGGCGTCATCAACCCGCGGATCAGGCATTGAGTCGATGACGAGCAACACCCACGCAGTTCCCCCCGGCTCGCAGGCCTCGGCGCCTCCCGGTCCCTGGCGCGAGTTCTGGACCGCCTTCTCGGCGAACCGGGGCGCGGTCATCGGTCTCGTCACCATCGTGGTGCTGCTGCTGGTGGCGCTGTTCGCGCCGTGGATTGCACCGCACGCACCGAACGAAACCAACGCCGCCGCCTTCCTCAAGCCGCCGGCGTGGCAGGAGGGTGGTTCGTGGAGCTATCTGCTCGGCACCGACGCCATCGGGCGCGACATCCTGTCGCGGCTCATGCACGGTGCGCGGCTGTCGCTGTCGATCGGTGTCGCGGTGGTGGCGCTGTCGGTGGTGGTGGGTGTGGTGCTCGGCCTCGTCGCCGGCTTCTTCCGCGGCGTGCTCGAGATCACGATCATGCGGATGATGGACATCATCCTCACGATGCCCAGCCTGCTGATGGCCATCGTGATCGTCGCGATCCTCGGGCCGGGGCTCGTCAACGCCATGCTCGCGGTGGCCATCGTGGTGCTGCCGCACTACGTGCGCATCACGCGCGCCACGGTCATCGCGGAGGTCTCGCGCGACTACGTGACTGCGGCGCGCGTGAGCGGCGCCAGCACGCTGCGCCTGATGTTCCGCGAGGTGCTACCCAACTGTTCGGCGCCGCTGATCGTGCAGGCCTCGTTGGGCGTCTCGACCGCCATCCTCGATGCGGCGGCGCTCGGCTTCATCGGCCTGGGCGCACAGCCGCCGTCGCCCGAGTGGGGAACGATGCTGGCCGATGCGCGCGAGTTCGTGCTGCGCGCGTGGTGGGTCGTGACCTTTCCGGGCCTCGCCATCCTTGCGGCCGTGCTGGCCTTCAACCTGCTGGGCGACGGGCTGCGCGATGCGCTCGACCCGAAGCTCAAGCGCTGAAGCAAAGGAAAGAACAGATGCCTTTGCTTGAAATCAAAGATCTGCACGTCGAGTTCCCCACGCAAGGCGGCGTGCTGCACGCCGTCGACGGCGTGAGCCTCACGCTCGAAGAGGGCGAGGTGCTCGGCATCGTCGGCGAGTCGGGCTCGGGCAAGAGCGTCACGATGATGGCGCTCATGGGCCTCGTCGGCTTTCCGGGCCGCGTGCGCGCGGACCACATGCGCTTTGCGGGCAAGGACTTGCTCGGCATCTCCGACAAGGCCCGCCGCACGCTGGTCGGCAAGGAGGTCGCGATGATCTTCCAGGAGCCGACCACCAGCCTCAACCCCTGCTTCACCATCGGCTTCCAGCTGATGGAAACGCTGCGCCTGCACCTGAAGCTCGACAAGCGCGAAGCGAGGAAGCGCGCCACCGAACTGCTCGAGCAGGTCGGCATTCCCGCCGCCTCGTCGCGCCTGGGCAGCTACCCGCACCAGCTCTCGGGCGGCATGAACCAGCGCGTGATGATCGCCATGGCCATCGCCTGCAACCCGCGCCTGTTGATCGCCGACGAGCCGACCACCGCGCTCGACGTGACCATCCAGGCGCAGATCCTCGACCTGCTGCGCGATCTGCAGAAGGAGCGCGGCATGGCGCTCGTGCTCATCACGCACAACATGGGCGTGGTCAGCGAGATGGCGCAGCGCATCGCCGTGATGTACGCGGGGCAGGTGATGGAGCACCAGCGCGTCGACCGCCTCTTCGCATCGCCGCAGCATCCCTACACCGAGGCGCTGCTCGCGGCGCTGCCCGAGCGCGCCGCGCCCGAGGGCCGGCTCGCCACCATCAGCGGCGTGGTGCCCGGCGTGCACGACCGGCCCGCGGGCTGCCTGTTCGCGCCGCGCTGCGGCTACGTCACCGAGCGCGCCTGCCAGGTGCGCCCGGCGCTGCGTGCGTGGCAGGGCGCCGAGGTGCGCTGCCACTTTCCGCTCGGCGAGCCGGGGCGCGCAGATGCCATCGCGCAAGACCCGCCGCGCACCGCGATTGCGGAGGTGCTGCCATGAGCGACGCATCGCCGGAGATCGTGGTCGAGGCGCGCAACCTGCAGCGCACCTACGCCGTGCGGCGCGGGCTGTTCCGCGCGCCGGCGCAGCTGCGCGCCGTGGGCGACATCTCGTTTCGCCTCGAACGCGGGCGCACGCTCGCGGTGGTGGGCGAATCGGGCTGCGGCAAGTCGACGCTCGCGCGCATGGTCGCGCTGATCGAGAAACCCACCGCCGGGCAACTGACGCTGATCGGTGCCGATGCCGTGAGCCCGCCGCATGAACGCAGGCGCGAGCTGCGCCAGGCGGTGCAGCTGGTGTTCCAGAACCCGTATGGCTCGCTCAACCCGCGCAAGAAGATTTCGGCGGTGCTCGAAGACCCGCTGGCCATCAACACCTCGTTGAGCAAGCCGGAGCGCGCCGAGAAAGCACGCGAGATGCTGGCCCGCGTCGGCCTGCGCCCCGAGTACGCCAACCGCTACCCGCACATGTTCTCGGGCGGCCAGCGCCAGCGCATCGCCATCGCGCGCGCGCTCATGCTGTCGCCGCGCCTGCTGGTGGCCGACGAGCCGGTGTCGGCGCTCGACGTGTCGATCCAGGCGCAGGTGCTGAACCTGCTGGCCGACCTGCAGGCCGAGCTGGGCCTGGCCTACCTCTTCATCTCGCACGACCTGGGCGTGGTGCGCCACATCGCGCACGACGTGCTCGTGATGTACCTGGGCCATGCGGTGGAGCAGGGCCCCAAGTCGCGCATCTTCGCGCGGCCGCTGCATCCGTACACGCAGGCGCTGCTGGCCTCGACGCCGGGGCTGAGCAGCCAGCGCATCGTGCTCAAGGGCGAACTGCCGTCGCCGCTGGACCCGCCCTCGGGCTGCGTCTTCAGCACGCGCTGCCCGCACGTGCAGCCGCGCTGCCGCGAGGAGCGCCCCGTGCTGCGCGCGCTCGACGACCGGCTGGTGGCCTGCCACTACGCCGAGCAGTTTCTCGATGGCGCGCCGGCCGTGCGCGCCGATGGTCCCGTGCTCGCCGCGTCCTGAAGAAGAGTGGAGTGGCGATTTTTTCAACCCTGTCTCGAGGAGTCCCCATGACGACCCAGTCCTCCGTTTCGCGCCGCTCACAAAAGCTGGCGCTCCTGGCACCGGCAGCGCTCACGGCCCTTACCCTGGCCTGCGGCGCCGTGTCAGCCAAGACGTTGGTGTACTGCTCCGAAGGAAGCCCGGAAAACTTCTATCCGGGCATGAACACCACCGGCACGTCCTTCGACGTGACCACGCAGGTCTACAACACCATCGTCGAGTTCGAGCGCGGCGGCACCAAGGTCATGCCGGGCCTCGCGGAAAAATGGGACATCTCGGCCGACGGCACCGTGTACACCTTCCACCTGCGCAAGGGCGTGAAGTGGCACACCACGAGCAAGAGCTTCAAGCCCACGCGCGACTTCAACGCCGACGACTTCATCTTCATGCTCGAGCGCCAGTGGAAGGAGAGCGACCCCTTCTTCAAGGTCACGAGCCAGAACCACTCCTACTTCAACGACATGGGCATGCCCAAGTTGCTGAAGTCGGTGGACCGCATCGACGACCACACGGTGAAGATCACGCTCAACCAGGCCGAGGCGCCGTTCCTGGCCAACCTGGCGATGCAGTACGCGGGCATCCAGTCGAAGGAATACGCCATCGCGATGCTGAAGGCCGGCACGCCCGAGAAGGTCGACCAGGACCCGGTCGGCACCGGGCCGTTCTACCTCGTGCAGTACCAGAAGGACGCGATCATCCGCTTCAAGGCCTTCCCGCAGTACTGGGGCGGCAAGGCCAAGATCGACGACCTCGTGTTCGCGATCACGCCCGATGCGTCGGTGCGCTGGGCCAAGCTGCAAAAGGGCGAGTGCCATGTCATGCCGTACCCGAACCCGGCCGACCTCGACGCGATCCGCAAGGACCCGAACGTGCAGGTGCTGGAGCAGCCGGGCCTGAACGTGGGCTACCTCTCGTACAACACGACGAAGAAGCCCTTCGACGACGTGCGCGTGCGCAAGGCCATCAACATGGCGATCAACAAGAAGGCCATCATCGACGGCGTGTACCTCACGACCGGCGTGGCCGCGAAGAACCCGATTCCGCCCACGCTGTGGTCCTACAACGATGCCGTGAAGGACGACCCGTACGACCCCGAAGCCGCCAAGAAGCTGCTGGCGCAGGCCGGCTTCCCCGATGGTTTCAGTACCGACCTGTGGGCCATGCCGGTGCAGCGCCCCTACAACCCGAATGCCAAGCGCATCGCCGAACTGATGCAGGCCGACCTGGCCAAGATCAACGTCAAGGCCGAGATCAAGAGCTTCGAGTGGGGCGAGTACCGCAAGCGCCTGCAGGCCGGCGAGCACCAGATGGGCATGCTGGGCTGGACCGGCGACAACGGCGACCCGGACAACTTCATGTACACGCTGCTGGGCTGCGCCTCGGCCAAGTCGGCCAGCGGCAGCAACATCTCGAAGTTTTGCTACCAGCCCTACGAAGACCTCGTGGTGAAGGCCAAGAGCGCGACCAAGCAGTCGGAGCGCGACACGCTCTACAAGAAGGCGCAGGTCATCTTCAAGGAGCAGGCGCCGTGGTTCACCATCGCGCACGCGGTGCAGCTGAAGCCAGTGCGCAAGGAGGTGGTCGACTTCAAATTGAGTCCGTTCGGCCGCCACACGTTCTACGGCGTGGACATCAAGTAAGCCGTGGCCGCTGCGCCCATCGCCATCGTCGCGGCCATGCACGAGGAGCTGAGTGCGCTCCTCGCGCGCATGCCCGACGAGCAGCGCGTGCGCGTGGCCGGCCGCGACTTCTGGGTCGGCCACCTGCAAGGCCAGCCCGTGGTCGCGGTGCTGTCGCGCATCGGCAAGGTCGCGGCGGCGGTCACGGCCACGGTGCTGCTCGAGCGCTTCGGCGTGCGGGCGATCGTGTTCACGGGCGTGGCGGGCGGGCTGGCGCCGGGCGTGAACGTCGGCGACGTGGTCGTGGCGACCGAGCTGTTGCAGCACGACATGGACGCTTCGCCGATCTTTCCGAAGTACGAGGTGCCGCTGATGGGGCGCTCACGCTTCGCGGCCGATGCGGTCATCGGCGATGCGCTGGCGGCGGTGGCCGAAAGCACCTTGCGCGATCCGGTGAGTCTGGTGGGGCAGAAGGCGGTCGATGAGTTCCATCTGCGGTCGCCGAAGGTCCATCGCGGCCTGCTGATCAGCGGTGACCGCTTCGTGTCGACCACCGCGGAGTGTGGGGTCCTGCAACGCTCGCTGCCCGATGCGCTCGCCGTCGAGATGGAGGGCGCGGCGATGGCGCAGGCCTGCCACGACTACGGCGTGCCCTTCGCGGCGCTGCGGACCATTTCAGACCGCGCCGACGATACCGCGCACGGCGACTTCACGCGCTTCGTGGCCGAGGTGGCGAGCCGCTACAGCCTCGCGCTCGTCGACGCCTGGCTCGCCTCCCTGCCGCGCGACGCGGCCTGAAGAACCCGCCTACGGCGCGAGCCGGCGCAGCTGCGGCAGGTCGCGCAGCAGCGGCGGGATCGACAGCGCCAGCAGCAGCGCGGCCAGCGGCACGACGCAGATGAAGCCCACGTGCTTGAAGCCCAGCGCACCCACGGCGCCACCGAGCACGAACATGGCGACCAGGCCGCCGCAGCGGCGCAGCCTGCTGCGGTCGTGGCGCACCGGCAGCGGCGTGGACGGCGCGCGCCGGTTCCAGTAGAGCATCTTGCCCAGCTCGATCCCCACGTCGGTGATGTTGCCGGTCATGTGGGTGGTGCGCGTGCTGCCGCCCGAGGTCTTCGACGCCACGGCGTTCTGCAGGCCCATGATGAACGACAGCAGCAGCACCGTGAGCGGCACCGCGAACGGCGTGGCCCAGGTCAGCGTGATGGCGCCGGCGAGCCCGAACGGGAACATCAGCGCGGCCTCCAGCAGCAGCGGCAGCGCGTACACGCCATGCAGCCGGTGCTGGCGCGCCCAGTTCACCAGCACCGCGCAGACCGCCGCGCCGCTCACGAACGCCAGGATCGCGCCCAGCGCGTTCAGCAGCAGGGTGAGGTTGCCCAGCACCATGCCGTCCGCCAGCTGCGAGGCGAAGCCGGTCATGTGCGAGGTGTACATGTGCAGCACGAGGAAGCCGCCTGCATTGATGGCGCCGGCGTTGAAGGCCAGCAGCAGTCCGAGCGCGGTGTTCGTCGACGGCGCGCGGTGGCGGTTGGTGAGGAAACGAAGTCTGCGCACGGGGCCCTCCAGGTCAGCTGCCTGTCGGCAGCCACTCTAGCACCCGATGTGCGGCGTTACTTGAGCCAGCCGCGCCGACGGAAGTACCACATCGGCACCAGCGCGCTGGCCGCCATCAGCGCGATGGCGTAGGGGTAGCCCATGGCCCAGTCGAGCTCGGGCATGAACTTGAAGTTCATGCCGTAGATGCTCGCGATCAGCGTGGGCGGCAGCAGCGCGACGCTGGCCACCGAGAAGATCTTGATGGTCTTGTTCTGGTTGATGTTGATGAAACCGACGGTCGCATCCATCAGGAAGTTGATCTTGTCGAAGAGGAAGGCCGTGTGGTTGTCCAGCGATTCGATGTCGCGCAGGATCTGCCGCGCCTCCTCGAACTGCTCGGCGTTGAGCATCTTGCTGCGCATCATGAAGCTCACGGCGCGGCGCGTGTCCATCACGTTGCGGCGGATGCGGCCGTTCAAGTCTTCCTGCCGCGCGATGGCGCCGAGCACCTCGCCGGCCAGCTCGTCGCTGACGTTGCCCGACAGCACCTTTTTGCCCGCCACCTCGAGCTCGTCGTAGATGTTCTCCAGCGTGTCGGCCGAGTACTCGGCGTCGGCGTCGAAGAGCTTGAGCATCACTTCTTTCGCGTCTTCGATCAGCCCCGGCGCGCGGCGTGCGCGCATGCGCAGCAGGCGGAACACGGGCACGTCTTCGTCGTGGATCGAGAACAGCACGCCGCGGCTGCGCAGGTCGGTGTTGTGCTGGTTGAGGATGAAGGCGACGCGCACCGTGCGCGGGTCTTCGTCGTCGTCGATCAAGAAGTCGGAGCGGATGTGCAGTTCGCCGTTGTCTTCCTCGTAGAAGCGGGCCGATTCCTCGATGTCCTCGTCCATCGCGTCTTCGGGAATCGAGAGGCCGTAGTACTGCTTGATCCAGCGCTTTTCCTCGAGCGTGGGCGACTCGAGGTCGACCCAGATCGGCTGGAACTTGGAGAGCTCTTCGAGCGACTCGATCTCTTCCTGGACGAGGCGGCCGTTGGCGAGCGTAAAGATGTTGAGCATGGGCTCACTCCCGGGGGTGACTGAACGATGGGCGAGGGCGGGGCGCTTTCAATTCCCGCGGACCCGGCGTCAGTACATCACGCGCAGCGTCGCCAGGGAGTTGAAAGCTGCCGAGACGGGGCGGTTTCCAAGGGGAGTCTCCGGTTGCAGCGAGGCGCGATTATGTCACCGGCCACAGGGCGACAAGGCACTCGAACTGGACGGACATACAGTAAAGTCGTGCCCATGCAGACCCCTGCGTCCCCTGTTCTTTCCACCCCCCCGAAGACGCAAGCCGAGCGCCTGGCCGCGGCGCTCGCCGCGCTCAACGACGACCAGCGTGCGGCGGTCGAGCACGGCGTGGGCGCGGCGGTCGGCGCCGACCACCGGCCGCTGCTCGTGATCGCCGGTGCCGGCTCGGGCAAGACCAGCACGCTGGCGCACCGCGTGGCGCACCTGATCGCGGACGGGGTCGATCCGCAGCGCCTGCTGTTGCTCACCTTCTCGCGCCGCGCCGCGCAGGAAATGGAGCGCCGCGCGGGCCAGGTGCTGGCGCGCGTGCTGGGCCTGAAGTCGGAGCGCCCGCCCGCGCTGCCCTGGGCCGGCACCTTCCACGGCATCGGCGCACGGCTGCTGCGCGAGTACGCCGCGCAGATCGGGCTGGACGAGAACTTCACCATCCACGACCGCGGCGACGCCGAAGACCTGATGGGGCTGGTGCGGCATGAGCTGGGCCTGTCGTCCACGGTCAACCGCTTCCCGCGCAAGGGCACCTGCCTGTCGATCTACTCGCGCTGCGTGAACACGCGCGCGCCGCTGGCCGCCGTGCTGAAAGACAGCTTTCCCTGGTGCGCCGAGTGGGAGGCGCAGCTCAAGGCGCTCTTCGGCGCCTACGTCGAAGCCAAGCAGCAGCAGAACGTGCTCGACTACGACGACCTGCTGCTCTACTGGGCCGAGATGGTCGCCGAGCCCGCGCTGGCCGCGCACGTCGGCGCGCGCTTCGACCACGTGCTGGTCGACGAGTACCAGGACACCAACCTGCTGCAGGCCGAGATCCTGCGCGCGATGAAGCCCGATGGGCGCGGCGTGACGGTGGTGGGCGACGACGCGCAGTCGATCTACTCGTTCCGCGGCGCCACGGTGCGGAACATCCTCGACTTTCCCTCGCAGTTCTCACAAGAGGCGCGCGTCGTCACGCTGGAGCGCAACTACCGCTCGACGCAACCGATCCTCGACGTGTCGAACCGCGTCATCGCGCAGGCCGCCGAGCGGCACGCCAAGACGCTGTGGACCGACAAGCCCTCGGCCGGCAAGCCGGTGCTGGTGCTCGTGCCCGACGAGGCCGGGCAGGCGCGCTGGGTGGCCGACAAGATCCTGGCGCACCGCGAAGGCGGGCTGGCGCTGAAGTCGCAGGCGGTGCTGTTTCGCACCTCGTCGCACAGCGCGGCGCTCGAGCTGGAGCTGGCGCGGCGCAACATCCCGTTCGTGAAGTTCGGCGGGCTCAAGTTCCTCGAGGCCTCGCATGTGAAGGACCTGCTCGCCGTGCTGCGTTTCGCGCAGAACCCGCGTGGGCGCATGGCGGGTTTCCGGGTCACGCAGCTCATTCCCGGCGTGGGCCCGGCCACCGGCACGCGCCTGCTCGACGCGATGGACCAGGCGGCCGACCCCGCCGCGGCCGTGCGCGACTTCGTGCCGCCGTCGGCCGCGCGTGAACAGTGGGCCGACTTTGCCCAGGCCTATGCGACGCTGCGCGCGCCGTCGCTGCAGTGGCCGGCCGACGTGGAGGTAGCCATGCAGTGGTACCAGCCGCACCTGGAGCGGCTGTACGAAGACACCTCGGGCGTGCGTCATGCCGACGTCGAGCAACTGGCGCGGCTGGCGGCCGTCTATGGCTCGCGCGAGCGCTTTCTCACCGAACTCACGCTCGACCCGCCCGAGGCCACCAGCGACCGGCCCGGCCCGCCTTCGCTCGACGAGGACTACCTGATCCTGTCGACCATCCATTCGGCCAAGGGGCAGGAGTGGAACTCGGTGCACGTCATCAACGTGGTCGACGGCTGCATGCCGGCCGACGTGGCGCAGGGCGCGCACGAGCTGGAAGAAGAACGGCGCCTGCTCTACGTGGCGATGACGCGGGCCCGCGACCACCTGCATCTGGTGATGCCGCAGCGCTTTCACATCACGCAGCAGGCGGCGCGCGGCGACCGGCACCTGTACGCCAACCGCACCCGTTTCATCACGGAGTCCGACCTGGCGGGCTTCGAGCTGCAGACCTGGCCGCCGCCGCCGGTGCTGCCGCCCGCGGTGCCGCCGCCGGCGGCGGTGATCGACCTGCGCAACCGCATGCGCGCCGCCTGGCGCTGAACGGGCCGGCCCTTCGGGCGTGAGGGTCACTGCGCGCTGCACATGGAAACACTTGCTTCCAATGTGCCGCAACGGCATGCCACTGCACGGGGGCAGCTATGGAATCAATAGCGGATTAGGGCATGCAATACACCGGCCCGTCACTCGGGCAAGCCCCGGTATTGCAATACCGTGACAGCTTGGGCATAGTGAATCCGACCGCCCCCTTTCTTCATCTCCCTTCCTCTTCCCCCTCTCTCCCAACCTCACCTGTTTCGCCGGCCACGCTTCATCCCGGAGCGCGGTCATTTCCCCAACCGTCAATTCTCAGGAGGTCATTCATGAATTTGACGATCAGCGGTCATCACCTCGACGTCACACCTGCCTTGCGCACCTACGTCACGAGCAAGCTGGACCGGATCACGCGACATTTCGACCAGGTGGTCGATGTCAAGGTGATCCTCACGGTGGAAAAGCAGAAGGAAAAGGAACGCCGCCAAAGGGCGGAGTGCAACATTCACGTCAAGGGCAATGACATGTTCGCGGAATCGAGCCACGCTGATCTGTACGCCGCGGTTGATGAGCTGGTCGACAAGCTCGACCGCCAGGTGGTCCGCCACAAGGATCGCCTGCAGGACCACCATCACGTGGCGCCCAAGCGCGTGATGTAAACGCCGGGCCCCGCGCCCCGCATCTCAGGCCGCCTTCGGGCGGCCTTTTGTTTGTCCGACCACATTGGTGGGGCTTTGCAAGGGCCTCCAGAGGAAGCGACGCCTCACGGCAACACATGTAGACGAAAGTAATTAGGGGGACTGGGGGTTTTTACCGAGGAGGTGCATAATCGCCCCCGCTCTGACCCCACCATGAATCGCCTCGCGTCCATCCTGCCGCCCGCTCAAGTGCTCGTGAGCGTTGACGCCACCAGCAAGAAACGTGCTTTCGAAGAAGCCGGCCTGCTGTTCGAGAGCCTTCACGGTCTGGGCCGTGCCCTCATCACCGACAGCCTGTTTGCGCGCGAGCGCCTCGGCTCCACCGGTCTGGGCCACGGAGTCGCCATTCCGCATGGCCGCATCAAGGGCCTCAAGGCGCCGATGGCTGCGGTGTTCCAGCTGGCGAACCCCATCGGCTTCGACGCTCCCGACGAGCAGCCCGTGGCGCTGCTGATCTTCCTGCTGGTACCCGAAGCGGCCACGCAGAAGCACCTCGAAATCCTGTCCGAAATTGCCGAGCTGCTGAGCGACGCCGGCCTGCGCGAGCAGATCAAGTCCAGCACCGACGCCGCCGCGCTGCACGGCCTCATTGCCGGCTGGCAGTCGACCCAGGTCGCCTGAGCGCCCGTGCCGGGCCTGCCGCTGCTGATAAGCTGCGGCGACGCTTTTCTCTCCCTCCATCCTGACCAGAATGCCGGCGCCCCGCGCCGGCCGCCGCACGCATGAAGCCGACCGTCATCAGCGCCGATGCCATGTTCGAGGAGTTCCGCGGGTCGCTCCGCTGGGAATGGCTCGCGGGCCTGGGCGCCTCGGAGCGCCAGTTCGACCCCGACGTCATCAGCCGCGCGCAGTCGGCCGCCGACCTGGTCGGCTACCTGAACTACATCCACCCGTACCGCGTGCAGATCCTCGGCGCGCGCGAGGTGGCCTACCTCACGCGCGGCAGCAAGGAAGACTGCGTGCGCCGCATCGGCCGCATCGTCACGCTGGAGCCGCCGATGCTGGTGCTGGCCGACGGCCAGGCCGCGCCCGACGAGCTGCTGTCGATCTGCGAACGCGCCCAGCTGCCGCTGTTTGCCACGCGCGAGTCGTCGGCCTTCGTGATCGACCTGCTGCGCGCCTACCTGTCCAAGCACTTCGCCGAGCGCACCTCGATGCACGGCGTGTTCATGGACATCCTGGGCATGGGCGTGATGATCACGGGCGAGTCGGGCCTCGGAAAGAGCGAGCTGGGCCTGGAGCTGATCTCGCGCGGCAACGGCCTGGTGGCCGACGACGCGGTCGACCTGTACCGCATCAACCAGAACACCATCGAGGGGCGCTGCCCCGACCTGCTGCTGAACCTGCTGGAAGTGCGCGGCATCGGCCTCTTGGACATCCGCGCGATCTTCGGCGAGACGGCGGTGCGCCGGAAGATGCGCCTGAAGCTCATCGTGCACCTCGTGCGGCGCGACAGCTTCGAGCGCGACTACGAGCGCATGCCCTCGGCGCCGCTCACGCAGGACGTGCTGGGCATCCCGGTGCGCAAGGTCATCATCCAGGTGGTGGCGGGGCGCAACATCGCCGTGCTGGTGGAGGCGGCGGTGCGCAACTCGATCCTGCAGCTGCGCGGCATCGACACCTATGCCGACTTCGTGGCCCGCCACCACAAGGCGATGGAAAGCGGGCGCGATCCGGACTGAGGCCGGCAAGAAAAAAGCCCTTCGAAACGAAGGGCTGCTTTCTGCTTTCGCGGGGGGCCGGCGTCAGCGCTTCTTGACGCAGTCGCCGCACAGGCCGTACAGCGACATGGCGTGGTCCTGCAGGACCCAGCCCTTGTCCTTGGCGATCATCTGCTGGCGCCGTTCGATCTCGGCGTCGTAGAACTCCTCGACCTTGCCGCACGAGGTGCAGACCAGGTGGTCGTGGTGCGTGCCTTCGTTCAGTTCGTAGACCGCCTTGCCGCTTTCGAAGTGGCTGCGTTCCAGGATGCCGGCCTGCTCGAACTGCGTGAGCACGCGGTACACGGTGGCCAGGCCGATGTCGGAGTGTTCGTTGAGCAGCACGCGGAAGACGTCTTCCGCGGTCATGTGCCGCTGGCTGCCGGTCTGGAAGATCTCGAGGATCTTCAGTCGCGGCAAGGTGGCCTTGAGGCCGGTGTTCTTGAGTTCGTCGATGTTGGCCATGATGGTTCCTGCGCCCTGGGCTGAGGCCGGGCCTTCAGGCTCGGCCGCTACAATGTTCGATCATATCGCTACCCCCTCTTCTCCCATGCCTGCCATCCTCCAACGCCGGCCCTGGTTGCTGGTTGCTGCCATTGCGGCGACGCTCGCCCTCGGTGCCTGCAGCGGTTTCAGCGAACGCACGCGTGGCGCGCTGTCTGCCGTCACCCCCTACAAAGTCGAAGTGGTGCAGGGCAATTTCGTGTCGAAGGAACAGGTCGCGGCACTCAAGCCCGGCATGTCGCGCCAGCAGGTGCGCGAGATCCTCGGCACCTCGCTGCTGAACGACGTCTTCCACGCCAACCGCTGGGACTACGTCTTCACGATCCGCCGCCAGGGCGTCGATCCCCAGGAGCGCCGCCTGACCGTGTTCTTCAACGGTGAACTCATGGACCGCTTCGAGGGCGATGAAATGCCCAGCGAAGAAGAATTCGTCGCCACGCTCGACACCCGCCGCAAGAGCGGCAAGGTGCCGCAGCTCGAGGCCACCGAAGAAGAGCTCAAAAAATTCGCGCCCAAGGCCGACAAGAAAGCCGACACCACCGGCACCCCGGCAGCCCCCATGCCCGCGCTGCCGGCCGCCTACCCCCCGCTCGAAGCCGCGCGCTGAGCGTGCGCGGCAGGGCTCCGGCGGCGGCCACCCCTCCTGCGGGCGGTGCCCGCCGGACCGGTGGGGTGGCTTTCGTCGGTGTCCATGGCTCCCGTAGGGACTTTTCAACGACCGAATCCCCGTGACTGAACCGACCACCACCCCCACCTCCGATTCTTCTTCCTCCGCTCCCGCGCTGCGCCGGGTGGCGATCGCCGGCGCCTCGGGCCGCATGGGCCACATGCTCATCGAAGCCGTGCGCAATGCGCCCGACTGCCGCCTGGCCGGCGCGCTCGACATCGCCGGCAGCGCCGCCCTCGGCGCCGATGCCGCGGCCTTCCTGGGCTTCACCAGCGGCGTGCCCATCGTGGCCGATCTGCGCACCGGCCTGCAGGACGCGCAGGTGATGATCGACTTCACCCGCCCCGAAGGCACGATGGCGCACTTGGCCGTGTGCCGCGAACTGGGCGTGCAGGCCGTGATCGGCACCACCGGCTTCAGCGACGCGCAGAAGGCCGAGATCGGCGAGATCGCCAAAGACGTCGCCATCATGATGGCGCCCAACATGAGCGTGGGCGTCAACGTCACGCTCAAGCTGCTCGACATGGCCGCCCGTGCGATGGCCACCGGCTACGACATCGAGATCGTCGAGGCCCACCACCGCTTCAAGGTCGACGCGCCCTCGGGCACCGCGCTCAAGATGGGCGAGGTGATCGCCGACGCGCTGGGCCGCGACCTCAAGGACTGCGCCGTGTACGGCCGCGAAGGCATCACGGGCGAGCGCGACCCGTCGACCATCGGTTTCGCCACCATCCGCGGCGGCGACATCGTGGGCGACCACACCGTGCTGTTCGCGGGCATCGGCGAGCGCATCGAAATCTCCCACAAGTCGTCCAGCCGCGTGACCTACGCGCAGGGCGCGCTGCGTGCGGTGCGCTTCCTGAGCGGCCAGCGCAACGGCCTGTTCGACATGTTCGACGTGCTGGGTCTGCGCTAAGCACGCGCACCACAACCAAGGACGCGAATGAGCGTGCTCGAACTGCTGACCCACGGTGACGGCGTCAGCCGTTCGGTGGCCGCGCTGCTGCTCGCGATGTCGATCGCCAGCTGGGTCGTGATCCTCTGGAAAGCTTGGCTGCTGCGCGGCGGCACGCGCGACGTGCTGCGCAGCATCGCGGCGTTCTGGCAGTCGGCCACCCTGGTCGAGGCCGAACAGAAGCTGCAGGCCTTCGACCGCGCCGAACTCGTGCGCCCCGCCGTGGCCGCGCTGCGCCAGGCCGCCACCGAAGCCCCCGGCGGCACGCTGGGCGCCACGGTCGACCGCAACCAGCGCCTCACGCGCGTGCTGCGCGGTGCGCTGCACGGCGCGCTGCGGCGCCTGCAGGCCGGGCAGATCCTGCTGGCCACCGTGGGTGCCACCGCGCCCTTCGTCGGCCTGCTCGGCACCGTCTGGGGCATCTATGGCGCGCTCGCGGGCATCGCGGGCCAGACCGGCGGTTTCACCATCGACAAGGTGGCCGGGCCGGTCGGCGAGGCGCTCGTCATGACGGCCTTCGGCCTTGCCGTCGCCATTCCGGCCGTGCTGGCCTACAACGTGTTCGGCCGCGTCGTGGGCCGCGTCGAGGCCGAGCTCGAAGGCTTCGCGCACGACCTGCTCGGCAGCTTCGGCGAAGCGCCGGCACCCGCCGCACCGCCGCCCGCGCGGCCGATGCCTGTTTAACGCGCAACGCACGCCATGGCCTTCGGACGCACCTCACTGGGCAGCAGCGCCGCAGGCGGCGGGCGAGCCATGGGCGCGGGTGGGCAGCGCCCGCTGTCCGACATCAACGTCACGCCGCTGGTCGACGTGATGCTGGTGCTGCTGGTGATCTTCATCATCACCGCACCGCTGATGGCCAGCTCGATCAAGCTCGACCTGCCGCAGACCGACGCGGGCCAGCCCAACGACACGCCGAAGTTCGTGAGCCTGTCGGTCGATGCCTCGGGCAAGGTCTTCCTGAACGACAAGCCTGTGACCGACGACGAGCTGACCGCCCAGCTCGAAAAGGCCGCCGCCGACAGCAAGGACACCGAGGTGCAGTTGCGCGCCGACCAGACCGTGCCCTACGGCAAGGTGGTGGCGCTCATGGGCATCGCGAACAAGGCCGGGCTGAGCCGGATCGGCTTCGTGACCGAGGCCGAGGCGGCCCCCGCCAAACCGCGCTGAGCTTGCGGGCCCGGCCCGCTCGCCTCAGCCGAGCATCACGGGCTTCGTGTGCCAGATCTCATGCGCGTACTCCGCGATCGTCCGGTCCGACGAGAACGCCCCCATGCCCGCCACGTTGAGGATCGCCATGCGCGTCCACGCCTCCGCATCGCGGTACAGCGCATCGACCTCGGCCTGCTTGGCGACATAGCTCGCGTAGTCGGCCAGCAGCAGGTAGTGGTCGCCCCAGTTCACGAGTGCATCGTAGATGCCCTGGTAGCGCGCCGGCTCGCCCGGCGAGAACGCGCCGTCGCGAATGGCATCGAGCACGCGCTTGAGTTCGGCGTTCTCCTCGTAGATCTCGCGCGGCTGGTAGCCGCGGGCGCGAATGTCGGCCACCTCGGGCGTGGTGTGGCCGAAGATGAAGATGTTCTCGGGGCCGACGTTCTCGCGCATCTCGACATTGGCGCCATCGAGCGTGCCGATGGTGAGCGCGCCGTTGAGCGCGAACTTCATGTTGCCGGTGCCTGACGCTTCCGTGCCCGCGGTGGAAATCTGCTCCGACAGGTCGGCCGCCGGCATGATGATCTCGGCCAGGCTCACGCTGTAGTTCGGCAGGAACACCACCTTCAGCAGCTTGCCCACGCGCGCGTCGGCGTTCACGGTGGCCGCCACGTCGTTGATGAGCCGGATCACCTGCTTGGCCATCGCATAGGCCGAGGCCGCCTTGCCCGCGAACACGACCACGCGCGGCACGATGTCGAGCGGCGTGCCGCTGGCCTGCGCATCGAGGATGCGGTGATAGCGCGCGATCACGTGCAGCACGTTGAGCAACTGCCGCTTGTACTCGTGGATGCGCTTGACCTGCACGTCGAACATCGCGTCGGTGTCCAGGTCGAGCTTCAGGTGCTCGCCGACCCAGTTGGCCAGCCGCAGCTTGTTCTCGCGCTTGGCATGGCGAAAGGCGCGCACGAAGGCGGGCTGCGCGACCATCGGTCGCAATGCCTCGAGCTGCGACAGGTCGCGCCGCCAGCCCTTGCCGATGCGCTGGTCGAGCAGCGCGGCCAGCGGCGGGTTGGCCTGTGCGAGCCAGCGGCGCGGCGTGACGCCGTTGGTCTTGTTGTTGAAGCGTTCGGGAAAGATCTTCGCAAAGTCGGCAAAGATCGACTGCTTCATCAGCTCCGAGTGCAGCCCCGACACGCCGTTCACCGAATGGCTCGCGAGCACCGCCACGTAGGCCATGCGCACGCGGCGCTCGCCGGTCTCGTCGATCAGCGAGAGGCGGCGCACCAGCTCGACGTCCTGGCCGTGCGTCTGCGTCACGGCGGCCAGGAACTTCGCGTTGATGTCGTACAGGATCTGCAGGTGGCGCGGCAGGATGCGGCCCAGCATCTCGACCGGCCAGGTTTCCAGTGCCTCGTGCATCAGCGTGTGGTTGGTGTAGCTGAACACCTTCTGCGTGTGCGCCCAGGCCACGTCCCACGCCAGGCCGTGCTCGTCGAGCAGCAGGCGCATGAGCTCGGGCACGGCCAGCACCGGGTGCGTGTCGTTCAGGTGGATGCTGACCTTGTCGGACAGTTGATCGAAGCTCGTGTGGTTGCGCAGGTAGCGGCGCAGCAGGTCTTGCACGCTGGCGCTGCAGAAGAAGTATTCCTGGTGCAGCCGCAGCTCGCGACCCGAGGGCGTGGAGTCGTCGGGGTAGAGCACGCGCGAGACGTTCTCGGAGTGGTTCTTGCTCTCCACCGCCGCCATGTAGTTGCCGCGGTTGAAGGCCGACAGGTCGATCTCCTCGGTGGCGCGCGCCGACCACAGCCGCAAGGTGTTGGTGGCCTGCGTGCCGTAGCCGGGAATGATGGTGTCGTAGGCCACGGCCAGCACGTCGTGCGTGTCGACCCAGTCGGCCGCGCCGTAGGGCGCGTTCTTGCCTTCGCGCTTTTGCACGTGGCCGCCGAAGCGCACGCGGTAGTTCACCTCGGGCCGCTGGAACTCCCACGGGTTGCCGCGCGTGAGCCAGTAGTCGGGTGTCTCGACCTGCTGGCCGTCGACGATGCGCTGGCGGAACATGCCGTATTCATAGCGGATGCCGTAGCCCATGCCGGGCACGCCGAGCGTGGCCATCGAATCGAGAAAGCAGGCCGCGAGCCGCCCGAGGCCGCCGTTGCCGAGCGCCGCATCGGGCTCGCGCTCGGCCAGCGCCGCCATGTCGACGCCGAAGTCGGCCAGCGCCTCGCGCACGGTGCCGTACAGGTCGACGGCGAGCAGCGCGTTGGTGAAAGTGCGCCCGATGAGGAACTCCATCGACAGGTAATACACGCGCTTGAGGTCCTGCGCGTAGTTGGCGCGCGTGGTCGTCATCCAGCGCTCGACGAGCTGGTCGCGCACGGCCAGCGCGGTGGCGTGCAGCCAGTCGTCTTGGCTGGCGGCCACGGGGTCCTTGCCGACGGCGTAGATCAGCTTGTTGGCCACCGCGCGCTTGAAGGCGGCAACGTCGCGGTCGGGGTGGTCGTAGGCGAAGTCCTTGATCGTCATGGAGGCGTTCCCGGAGTGGGTGGTGGGGTGTGTGTGGGGCGGGGCTTCAGGCCAGCGCCCGTTGGTACACATCGATGTACTGCGCGGCTGCCGTGCCCCAGTCGGCCGGGCGCCGCATGGCGTTGCCGCGCACGCGGCGCCAGTCGGCGGCGCGCTCGTACAGCGCGAAGGCGCGGCGCAGGGCGCGGTCGTAGTCGGCGTCCTCGAAGCGCTCGAACACGAAGCCGGTGGCGGCGCCGCTGGCCATGTCTTCCAGCGTGCAGTCGACGACGGTGTCGGCCAGCCCGCCGACGCGGCGCACCAGCGGCAGGCTGCCGTACTTCAGGCCGTACATCTGCGTGAGGCCGCAGGGCTCGAACAGCGAGGGCACGAGCGTCACGTCGCCCGCGCCGAAGAGCTGGTGCGCCAGCGTCTCGTCGTAGCCGATGGTGACGCTCACCGAGGCGGGCGCCGCCGCCGCACGCTGGCGGAAGGTCTCTTCGAGCCAGCCTTCGCCGCTGCCCAGCAGCGCGAGCTGGCCGCCCTGCGCCAGCAGCGTGTCGAGGCCGCCGAGCACGAGGTGCAGGCCCTTCTGCTCGGTGAGCCGGCTCACCACGATGAACAGCGGCGCGTCGGGGCGCTCGGCCAGCCCCAGCTGGCGCTGCAGCACCGACTTGCAGCGCGCCTTGCCGGCCATGTGGCGGCCCTCGGGCGCCTGGTAGCCCTGCACCAGCGCGGCGTCGGTGGACGGGCTCCAGACCTGGTCGTCCACCGCGTTGAGGATGCCGCTGAGCACGCCGGCGCGCTGGCGCAGCAGGCCGTCGAGGCCGCAGCCCTGCTCGGGGGTCTGGATCTCGAGCGCGTAGGTCGGGCTCACGGTGGTGAGCTGGTCGGCGAAGTACAGGCCCCCCTTCATGAAGGAGATCTGGCCGTGGTACTCCAGCCCGTTCATGTGGAAGGCCGGCGCCGGCAGGCCAAGTTCGGCGAAGTGCCAGGGCGCGAACACGCCCTGGTAGGCGAGGTTGTGCACCGTGAACACGCTGCCCGTGCGCGGGCCGCCCGCGCGCCGCGCGAAGGCCAGGTAGGCCGGCGCGAGCGCCGCGTGCCAGTCGTGCGCGTGCACGATGTCGGGCCGCCAGCCGGGGTCGAGCCCCTGCGCGAGCTGCGCCGCCGCCCAGCCCAGCAGCGCGAAGCGCCGGTGGTTGTCGCCGTAGGGCTGGCGCGTGGTGTCTTCGTAGGGGTTGCCGGGTCGGTCGTAGAGCGCGGGCGCGTCGATCACGTAGGTGGGAATCGGCGGCGCGCCGGCGATGGCGACGTGCCCGGCGCGCAGGCCGAAGCGCTCGCCCCAGGGCGCGGTGAACTCGGCCACGGGCGCTAGGTCGCGCACGCCGGCCACGATGGCGGGAAAGCCCGGCAGCAGCGCGCGCGCCTCCTGCCCCGCGGCCATGAGCGCCAGGGGCAGGGCGCCGGCGATGTCCGCCAGGCCGCCGGTCTTGAGGAGGGGAAACAGCTCGGCGCTGACCTGGAGGATGCGCATGGTGGTGCGGTCGATCAGGCAGCGGTCGAAGGCGCGGGGTCCGGCGCGAGCCGCTTGAGCATTTCGCGCGTGACCAGCACCACGCCCGTTTCCGTGCGCTCGAAGCGCGCGGCGTCGGCCTCGGCGTCTTCGCCGATCACCGTGTCGTCGGGGATCACGCAGGCGCGGTCGATCACCACGCGGTTGAGCCGGCAGCCGCGGCCCACTTCCACGTCGGGCAGCAGCACGGCCTCGTTGATCTCGCAGAAGGAGTGGATGCGCACGCCCGAGAACAGCACCGAGCTGCTCACCTTCGAGCCCGAGACGATGCAGCCGCCCGAGACGATGGTGTTGACCGTCATGCCGTGGCGGCCCTCGCGGTCGAGCACGAACTTGGCCGGCGGCAGCTGCCGCTGGTAGGTCCAGATGGGCCAGTCCGTGTCATAGATGTCGAGCTCCGGGGTGATCGAGGCCAGGTCGAGGTTGGCTGCCCAGAATGCATCAATCGTGCCCACGTCGCGCCAGTAGGCCTTGGCGTCGGGTCCGCGCGAGGCGCGCGTGACGCAGGACATGCTGAACGGATGCGCCAGCGCGCGGCCCTCGGCCACGGCGCGCGGGATGATGTCCTTGCCGAAGTCGTGGCTCGAGTCGGGGTTGGCGTTGTCTTCCTCGAGCAGCCGGTACAGGTAGGCCGAGTCGAAGATGTAGATGCCCATGCTGGCCAGCGCCAGGTCGGGGTGGCCGGGCATGGCGGGCGGGTCGGCGGGCTTCTCGAGGAAGCTGGTGATCTGGCGGCCGTCGTCCACCGCCATCACGCCGAAGGCCGTGGCCTCGTGGCGCGGCACCTCGATGCAGCCGACCGTGCAACCCAGGCCGCGCTCGGCGTGGTCCTTGAGCATGATGGAGTAGTCCATCTTGTAGATGTGGTCGCCGGCCAGCACCACCACGTAGTCGTGCGGCGTGGAGCGGGTCTGGATGATGTCCAGGTTCTGGTACACCGCGTCGGCCGTGCCGCGGTACCAGTGCTCGTCGCCCATGCGCTGCTGCGCGGGCAGCACGTCGACCATCTCGTTGAGCTCGGCGCGCAGGAAGCTCCAGCCGCGCTGCAGGTGGCGCATGAGCGAGTGCGACTTGTACTGCGTGACCACCGCCATGCGCCGGATGCCGGAGTTCAGGCAGTTGGACAGCGCGAAGTCGATGATCCGGAACTTGCCGCCGAAGTACACGGCCGGCTTGGCGCGCCGGTCGGTGAGCTGCTTGAGGCGGGAGCCCCGGCCGCCGGCCAGCACCAGCGCGATGGTGCGGCGGACCAGTTGATGGGCCTGCAGGGGGGGCTGCGGGGCCTGGGTTCCCTGGGTGTTGAGCTTGTCCATCTGTGTCTCCGTTCGTTCGTTCGCTTGTTGAATTCGTCGTCGTCTTCAGAGTGTCCGCACCGAGTCTGGCACTGCGCCGTGGGCTTGGCTCCTACGTTCTTGCAAGCCAGAGGCTCGAAACCGGCACCTCCACCGCGCGGCCCAGCGGGCGGGGCGCGGCGCGCAGGGCGTCGGGGTCTTCGGCATCGGTGGCCAGGCAGCAGCGCCAGTCGCCCTGCGGCAACGTGAAGGCGACGGGGCTCGGCCCCGCATTCACCAGCACCAGCCAGGCGTCTTCGGCATCTCCGAACAGGATCGCAAGGGCCGTGCCTGCGTGCCAGTCGGCCGGCGCCATCGGTTGGCCGTCGGGGCGCAGCCAGCGGATGCCCGGCGGTGCGCCGTCGGCCGTCGGTTCGGCCGGCCACCAGCGCGCGCTGCGCAGCGCCGGCGCCTCGCGCCGCAGCGCGGTGAGCCGCGCGACGAAGGCCGCCAGGCGCGCGCGTTCGCTGGCCGGGTCGGACAGCCCGATCCAGCCGAGCCAGGTGGTCTCGTTGTCCTGGCAGTAGGCGTTGTTGTTGCCGCCCTGGCTGTGGCCGAGCTCGTCGCCGGCCAGCAGCATCGGCGTGCCCTGGGACAGCAGCAGCGTGGCGAGCAGCGTGCGCTGCAGGCGTGCGCGCATCGTGCGCACGGCGGGGTCGTCGCTCGGGCCTTCGACGCCGCAGTTGGTGCTCAGGTTGTGCGCATGGCCGTCGCGGTTGTCTTCGCCGTTGGCGAGGTTGTGGCGCGACGCGTAGCTCACGAGGTCGCGCAGCGTGAAGCCGTCGTGCGCGGTGATGAAGTTGACGCTCGCGGTCGGTGCGCGGCCATCGTGCGCGAAGCTCGCGCTGGAGGCCGTGAAGCGGTGCGCGAAGTCGCCCAGGCCGGCGGCGCCCTCGCGCCCCTGGCGCAGCCAGAAGCCGCGTTGCGTGTCGCGGAAGCGGTCGTTCCATTCGAGCCAGCCCGGCGGGAACTCGCCGAGCCGGTAGCCGCCGGGGCCGAGGTCCCAGGGCTCGGCGATGCGCAGCGTGCGCGACAGCACCGGGTCTTGCGCGATGGCCGCGAAGAAGGGCGCACGCGCATCGAAGCCGCGCTGCGCGTCGCGGCCCAGCACCGGCGCGAGGTCGAAGCGGAAGCCGTCGACGCCCATCTCGCAGGCCCAGAAGCGCAGGCTGTCCATCACCAGCTGCAGCACGCGCGGCTCGCCGAGGTTCAGGCAGTTGCCCGTGCCGGCCCAGTTCTCGTACAGGGCGCGGTCGTCGGGGCGCAGGTGGTAGTACAGGGCGTTGTCGATGCCGCGCAGCGAGAGCGTGGGGCCGAGCTCGTCGCTTTCGGCGCTGTGGTTGTAGACCACGTCGATCACCAGCTCCATGCCGCGCGCATGCACCGCATCGGCCATGGCGCGGAACTCGCTGGCGGGCGTGGTGCCGGGGCGGCCGCTCCAGAAGCGCGCCTCGGGGGCGAACCAGCCGATGGTGTTGTAGCCCCAGTGGTTGGTCAGGCCTTTGGCGAGCAGGCGCTGTTCGTCGGCGCGGTGCTGCACGGGCATGAGGCTGAGGGTGGTGATGCCCAGGCGTTGCAGGTGGTCGAGGACGGCAGGCTCTGCGAGGCCGGCGTAGGTGCCTCTTAGCGGTTCGGGAACGCCGGGGTGCTGGTGGGTGAGGCTGCGGATGTGGAGTTCGTACAGGACGCGGTCGGTGGGGGGGATGTGGGCTTGGCCTGTTGTTTTGGGTGCGTTGCTGGGGGCTGTGACGCGGGCCTTGAGGGCGATGGGGGCGTTGTCTCGGTGGTCGCGTTGGGTCGGGTCTGTGGGGGCGTGGCCCAGGAAGAGGTCGCTGCCGTTGTAGTGGCCGAGGATTTCTCGGGCGTAAGGGTCGAGGAGGAGCTTGGCGGGGTTGAAGCGCTTGCCCTCTTGGGGGGACCAAGGGCCGTGGACTCGGTAGCCGTAGATCAGGCCTGTTCTTGCGTTGGGAAGCAGGCCGTGCCAGATGCCGTCTGTGCACTCTGGGAGCGGTAGGCGCTGTTGTTCGCTCTTGCCTGTGCTGTCGAAGAGGCAGAGTTCTACTTTGCTGGCGGATGGCGCTGTGAGGGCGAAGTTGACGCCTTGATTTGATGGGGTTGCGCCTAGTGGGAGGGGATGGCCTGGGCTCAGCATTTTTTGGGCCTCGCCGTGGGTTTACTTTCCGAGGCCGGGACTCGCCCCGGCGGGCGACTCACTTTCTTTGCTTCGCCAAAGAAAGTAAGCAAAGAAAGGCGACCCCACTGTCTGCGACCCTCCGCTTCGCTACGGGCAACCTGCGGTGCTCGCGTTTCGCGGGGTCTCGCAGAACTCGCTTCGCTCAAACAGCTGCGAG